>NZ_JAMBOF010000025.1 GCF_023715485.1 Mesobacillus subterraneus
TGAAGATCCGCTCGACTTGCATGTATTAGGCACGCCGCCAGCGTTCGTCCTGAGCCAGGATCAAACTCTCCAATAAAGAGTTATGAGTTAGCTCATAAAGTTAAAACGTTGGCTAGTGATCATCTATTTAATAGAAGTCACTATAAAATATTGTTTGTTGACGCTTGTTTGTTTAGTTTTCAAAGAGCAATTTGTGTGCGCCGCTCAGAAGCGACTTTAATAATTTATCACGTTACAGTATCGAATGTCAACAACTTTTTTCAATTTCTTTTTCATAATTAAAATGTTGTTAACCTGTTCGCGACTGTTTCTATATATTATCACTGCCCATTCCCAGAGTCAACACCTTTAAACATTGTAAAAAATGGAAGTTAGCAAGTGAGTTATCAATCATGTAACAGTGGTTTGCGCTAGTTTTTCCTATATAAGTGTTAACAAATAAATAGGCCAGTCCCTTAAACGAGGGACTGGCCTATTTACTATTTTACTTTGAGATCTTAATGATGTTCTCTTCCTTTACATCTACATTGCCTTGCTTATTGATGACGATGCTTTCGCCAGCTGCTAGGTTCGTGAAGACGATCGGGGTCATGATTGAAGTTGCGTGTTCCTTGATGTAATCAAGATCAACCTTCAATAATGGCTGCCCTTTAGTCACAGTATCATTTTCAGAAACAAGCGTTTCGAAGCCTTGCCCCTTCAGGTTAACCGTATCGATACCAACGTGGATCAGGATTTCGCGTCCAGTATTAGACAGGATTCCAATCGCATGTTTCGTTGGGAATAGGTTGATGATTTTTCCATCAACCGGAGAAACGATTGTTCCTTCTGATGGAACGATCGCAAAGCCGTCACCCATCATTTTACCTGAGAACACTTGGTCTGGCACTTCAGTGATTGGTTTGATTTCACCTTTAATAGGAGAAACGAACACATCTGCACTTGCATCGTGGTCATGATGAGTTTGCAAAGCTTCTGGATTTACTTCTTCAATTTGCTGTTCAACCTCTTCAGCCTGGTTGGTTTCAACCGGACGAGGTCTCTTGCCGCTCATGATATCTTTCATTTGTCCCTTGATTGTTTCTGAACGAGGTCCAAAGATTGCCTGGATGTTGTTGCCGACTTCAAGTACACCAGCAGCTCCAAGTTTCTTCAAACGATCTTTATCGACATTCTTAATGTCATTTACCGATACACGAAGGCGAGTGATACATGCATCAAGGTGTGCGATGTTTTCCTGTCCACCCATAGCCTCGAGCACTTGGTACGGAAGGTCGCCGGCATTGCCTTTCGCACTGCCTTCTTCCTGATCTTCTTCAACCGCTTCACGGCCAGGAGTCATCAGGTTGAATTTGCGGATCGCGAAACGGAAACCGAAGTAGTAGATCACCGCGAATACTAAACCAACCGGGATTACTAACCAAGCATTAGTCTGCGGGTTAATCAATCCAAACAGAATGTAGTCGATTAGACCACCTGAGAATGTCATCCCGATTTTTACATCTAATAAATGCATTGTCATAAAAGATAAGCCAGCGAAAATCGCGTGAACCCCGAACAATACAGGAGCAACGAATAAGAATGAGAATTCAAGTGGTTCTGTGATACCTGTTAAGAATGATGTCAAAGCAGCTGATACCATCAAACCGCCGACAACCACTTTTCTTTCAGGACGTGCTTCGTGATAAATAGCCAAAGCTGCAGCAGGAAGACCGAACATCATGAATGGGAATTTACCAGTCATGAATGTACCTGCCTCAAGATCCTGGACATTATCTGCGATTTGCGCCATGAAGATACGCTGGTCACCGCGGACAACATCTCCTGCCAATGTAGTATATTGACCAAACTCGTACCAGAATGGTGAGTAGAAGATGTGGTGCAAGCCAAATGGAATTAATGAACGTTCAACTACACCAAAGATAAATGCTGATAGAGTTAAGTTTGCGTGAACCATGTTTTGTGAGAAAGCATTCAAGCCAGTTTGGATTGGAGGCCAAATGACAAGCATTGCTAAACCAAGCAGGATCGCTGTACCTGCAGTAATGATTGGCACGAATCGCTTACCTGCAAAGAACCCAAGGTAAGAAGGCAATTCAATTTCGTAAAATTTGTTGTAAAGAGCTGCCGCAATGATACCAACGATGATACCCCCGAACACCCCTGTCTGAAGGGTAGGGACACCAAGAATATTTGCGTAGTTCAGTCCGTTGACATCTTCCGGAGTAATACCTAAAACAGTACCCATTGTCACATTCATGATCAGGTAACCGATAATTGCTGCCAGACCGGCTACTCCTTCTCCGCCAGCCAAACCAACAGCGACACCAACCGCGAACAAGAGCGGCAGGTTACCGAAGACGACGTCCCCGGCTTTTTGCATAACAGCAGCTACCATATCGACGCCGCTATTATCTAAAAATGGAGCAAGCTCCAGTAAAGCAGGGTTTCTGAGCGCAGCACCAAGAGCAAGCAGGATACCTGCAGCTGGCAATAGTGCAACTGGAAGCATCAACGCTTTCCCTACTTTTTGCAGAACACCAAAAGCTTTCTTAAACATAGAAATTACCTCCTGTAAATTTTTACTCCTAAAGCGGTTACAAACATTAAAAAAACAAATAAAAAAGGCATGAGAAAGATGAACCGAAAGAAGCATACGGATATATTACCCATAAAACTTCGTTTCAATTACATTCTTTACTCATGCCTGATCGAATCAGTAACACGTAAAAAATAATAACCTATTTAACTTTTTTCTGAAGCCTCTGCAAATGCATCGTCAGATAGACGGCTTCAGCATCGCATACTTGTTTTTTCAAGGTCTGCTGCATCACTTTAATGAGTTTCCATGAAAGATTGTAGCACACTGGGTATTCTTCTTTCAAGAGAGTTGCAAATTTTTCTGGTTCATCGACTTTCTCGCCGCTATTGACTCTTTCGATCGTAAAACGCATGTGGCGCACGAGCCTAGTATAATCTATGCCCTCTTTATCGATTACAATATCCAGATTCTCCTCAATCATTTGTACCAATTTTGTCACAAGCTGCGAGTGCCTGTTAACATCAGAAAGGTTCCGGTTCATAACAGCGCTGTGGATATGCAAGGCGATGAAGCCTGTTTCCCCATCAGGAAGCTCGATGCCTGATTTATCTTTGAATAGCTGTACCACGTCTTTAGCGATTTCAAATTCAGTCGGGTAGAGCGTCTTTGTTTCAACTAAAAATGGATTCTTGAACTCAAGGCCCGTTGCCATCCGGCTGGCCGCGAACATCAGGTGGTCAGTCAAGGCAACATGGATGTGCTCGTTCAACTGGCTGTCTGTCCTCTTTTTGATCAACTCAATAGAAGAAATGATGGCTTCATGCAGGTCATTCTCTACAAATGGCAGGAGCTTGATGTAGTTTGCCTGTTCTTTTTCATCCTTCAGGACAAACATTTTTTCAGCCTGTCCTTCTTCTATTAAATCTCCCTGTTTCCTGTTGAAGCCAATGCCTTTGCCAATCAGGATGACTTCCCCGAATTTAGGATGGTCAGCAATCATGACATTATTGTTCAATCCTTTTTTCACTTCGATTTTATCCATGATGCCTCCCGTTTTCAGGTTGTTCTATGGGAATATCGTATATAAGGTCAAAATAGAAGTCAATCTGTAAACACAAATTACACTCTGTTCAATTTTGGGAATAGAAAAAGGTCCAGCAAGTCGCTGGACCTTATCTGCTATTCTGTTAAAAATACAAAGTAAAGTACGAAGATAACGAAGAACAAGTACATAATCGGATGGATGTCTTTTCTACGGCCTTTTACCAGCATTGTTATTGGATAAAAGATAAAGCCTGCTGCGATACCTGTCGCGATGCTGTATGAAAGCGGCATGGCAATGATCGTCAGGAATGAGGGAACAGCGATTTCGAAGCGATTCCATTGAATATTCCCAAGAGAAGAAACCATTAATACACCAACAATAATCAGTGCAGGTGCTGTTACGGGCGCGGTTACAACGGATAATACCGGGAAGAAGAACAATGCTAGCAAGAAAAATCCTGCAGTCACAAGGGAAGCAAATCCACTTCGCGCACCTGAAGCCACCCCTGCGGATGACTCAATATAGGATGTTGTTGTCGATGTCCCGAAAATAGAGCCAACAAGTGATGCGATTGAATCGGCAAACAATGCGCGGCCAGCGCGTGGAAGCTTATTGTCTTTCATCAAGCCAGCCTGATTTGCTACCGCTACAAGTGTACCTGCATTATCAAAGAAATCTACAAATAAGAATGTCAGGATAATTCCAAGCATAGTTGCTGTATAGAAGGATGGATCACCGAAAGCCGTGAAAACTGCTCCAAACGTCGGCGCCATGCTTGGCACTGCTCCAACTACTCGATCTGGTGTATCAATAAGATTAAAGATCATTCCGGCGATGACCGTTAGGATTATACCGAAAAATACAGCACCGTGAATTCCTCTTGTCATCATGATGATCGTGATCAATAATCCGAAAAGGGCAAGCAAGGTATTACCGTTCGTCAAGTCACCCAGGCCAACAAGTGTCGCTGGATTATCAACAATGATTCCTGCATTTTTCAGACCGATAAAGGTAATGAATAGTCCGATACCTGCTCCAACTGCGTGCTTGAGCTCAACCGGAATGGCATTGATGATTTTTTCCCGCCACCCTGAGATTGTAAGCAATAGGAAGAACACGCTGGAAATGAAGACTGCTGCAAGGGCGTGCTGCCATGGTGCACCGTGACTTAATACGACAGTGTAAGCAAAGAATGCGTTCAAGCCCATACCTGGCGCCAGGGCGATTGGATATTTACCGAGAAGACCCATGATGATTGAGCCCAGAGCAGCTGCAAGCGCAGTTGCAACAAACACCGCACCGTAATCCATTCTTAATGCATCGGGCAGGTCTTTGACGTCTGCAAGTGTAAGTGTAATCGGGTTAACGATCAAAATGTAAGCCATCGCAAGGAACGTTGTCATTCCGCCCATGAATTCGCGGCGGTAGTTCGTGCCAAGCTTTTCAAACTCAAAGTATTTCTTCATTTTTTCTTTCCCCCTGAAATGAATTCAGGAAATAAGGCCAAAAAGAAAACGCCACGGATACCGGGGCGTTGACTGCAGGCAATAAACAGAACACAGGACGGAATAAGAAATGAACGCAAAAATAGTCCTGGTTTATATACCTCGTAGTCAAGCCATTTACGGTAGCTCGGTAGAAACTTTTGGGCCATATCCCCAAGATTATACGACGAATTATGACAAATTATTAAGTTCAGTTTTATTCTAACAGGACTTTTTGCCCTCGTCAATAAAAAAACGAACATTTTTCATGTTCGTTTTTAAATCGTTCGTATTTTACTCCCATTCAATCGTTGCAGGCGGTTTACTTGTAATGTCATATACAACTCTATTCACATGGTCCACTTCGTTAACGATCCTTGTTGAAATGACTTCGAGAACATCCCAGGGAATCCGGGCCCAGTCGGATGTCATTCCATCAATAGAAGTAACAGCGCGGATACCGATTGTATAATCGTATGTCCGGGCATCTCCCATTACACCAACGCTGCGAATGTCTGGCAGGACGGTAAAGTATTGCCAGATGTCGCGGTCAAGTCCCGCCTTTTTGATTTCATCGCGCAGGATCGCGTCTGATTCCCGAACAATCTCAAGCTTTTCTTCAGAAATCGCGCCAAGAACGCGAATTCCCAGACCAGGTCCCGGGAACGGCTGACGCCAGACGACTTCATCCGAAATACCAAGCTCGCTGCCAAGCGCCCTTACTTCATCCTTGAATAATGTATTTAGTGGCTCGATCAACTTGAACTGCATATCTTCTGGCAGGCCGCCGACATTGTGATGCGACTTTATTGTCTGTGCCGTTGCCGTGCCGCTTTCGATAATATCGGTGTACAAAGTACCCTGAGCCAGAAACTCAATGCCTTCCAATTTTACCGCTTCGTCATCAAACACATAAATGAATTCATTTCCGATGATTTTACGCTTTTGCTCAGGATCAGATACACCCTCTAGCTTGCTGAGGAATCGGTCCTTTGCATCGACTTTGATGACATTCATGTTGAAGCCTTCAGCAAATGTTTTCATGACGCCTTCTGCTTCATCTTTCCGCAATAAACCGTGATCCACGAAAATACATGTCAGCTGATCGCCGATTGCTTTATGAATCAAAACGGCAACAACTGAGGAATCTACCCCGCCGCTAAGTGCACAAAGAACCTTCTTATTTCCTACCAGCTGGCGAATCTTCTCCATTTCGATCTCAATGAAGTTTTCCATCGACCAGTCGCCTTTACATTCACATACCTTGAAGACAAAGTTTTTCAAAAGGTCATTTCCATAAATAGAATGACGCACTTCAGGATGGAACTGGACCGCATAAAGCTTGCGGCTCTCATCACTCATCGCCGCAATCGGGCAGGATGGGTTGATTCCGTCAACCGAAAAGCCCGGCGGTGACAATGTCACCAGGTCTCCATGGCTCATCCAGACCACCTGCTCTTCTGGCGTTCCTCCGAATAAGGCATTTTGGTTATGTAGCGTCAGCAATGCTTTCCCATACTCACGGTTTTTCGCCTTCTCGACCTTTCCGCCGAAATGCATCGTCATCAGCTGCATTCCGTAGCAGATTCCAAGAATCGGCACACCCAATTCAAAAATCTCTTCGTCGCAGCGGAAAGCCCCTTCATCATAAACACTGTTCGGGCCGCCAGAGAAGATAATTCCTTTAGGATTCATTTGCTTGATCTCCGCTGCAGTGATTGTGTGCGGATGAAGCTCACTGTATACGCCGAATTCCCTGATGCGTCTTGTGATTAATTGGTTATACTGGCTGCCAAAATCTAATACAACAATTATTTCCTGGTCTTGCAGTTCGGTTTTCATCATGTCACCTCATTAATAGTAATAGGCTGTTTTCGTAAAATGTTTGGCTGCATATAAAAAGTCTTCCCTAATTTCAAATGAATCCGTACTATTTTAACGACGAATTCATCAAAATGGCAGTCGCAAATACAAAAAACTCTACGAAAAAGAGCCTAATAAAAAAAGCCAGAATTCTCCCCCCTCAAATAAAAGGAAAGCAGAATTCCAGCCCTGGACGAACGAAAAGAACCTGCCTTCATAGTCAAATCATTTCCGGTGATTTGGTAGATACTTTCGAACCTTATTATCGAGGATATATGAAGGATTATTCTATATAGTTTCAAACATTGTACCAGTATAATATTTTAGCGGTCAAGCACCAGCTTTACGGATCATGAATTCCCAGTACTTTTTCGCTTCCTCCCACATTTTCTCATCCATATCGCCCCGATAGAGATACTCTTCATATTTGGTCGTGAGCCTTCTCATTTCTTTCGTTGAGAAAAATTGATCCACGTAATTAGCGTAATCTCTCAGCGTCTGTCCGTTTTCTCGCTTGAGGCCATAGCGATTCAACTGCTTCAGGAGGGCGATATATGCTTTCTCCAAGTACTTGTTTTGTTTTTTGTACTTATATAGAAGGATGTAAAAGCTCGGCAGCCATTTAGCCCGCAGTTTATACATAATAGCTGAAAACCCAGCTAACACAAGCAGGCTCAGGATTATTTTCTTGAGGTTTTCCTGCAGGAAGGCACCCGCTTTTTTCAGGCCATCCGAAAAAGTTATCTTCGACTGGTCGACTTTTGCCTGCTCTTCCGGAGTTTCTGGCTTCTTTGGAGCTTCAGGTGCAGTATCCTCTTTATCGTCTTCCTCTGTCTGTGTGTCAGTGTTGTTTTTAGTGTCATATTCAAATTGGACATTGTTTGAGAAGCCTTGTGTCGGCTCGAAAGGAACCCAGCCTACCCCAGGGAAATAACCTTCGACCCATGAGTGGGCATTGTTATTTGTGACCTCATAAAC
Source organism: Mesobacillus subterraneus (assembly GCF_023715485.1). Lineage (GTDB taxonomy): Bacteria > Bacillota > Bacilli > Bacillales > Cytobacillaceae > Mesobacillus > Mesobacillus subterraneus_B. The sequence goes on from NZ_JAMBOF010000025.1 coordinate 7,913, forward strand.
TCTGCGGCCATCTTCCAGCGTATCTTTATATTCGCCTTCTGTGTAGCCTTTTACCCAGCGGGCAGGGATCCCAACGGAACGCATCATGACGACCATTGAAGTCGAGAAATTGTCACAGTAGCCTCGTTGCGTCTCAAACAAGAACTGGTCAACGTAATCCTGATCCTCTTCAGGTACGGCCACCCTGTTCTGGTCGTACACAAAATTATTTGAGCGGAAATATCTCTCAATAGCTCTTGCCTTATCAATCCACGTTTTATCATCTTTTGTAATTTCTTCAGCCAGGTCTACAACCCGTTCTGGCAGTCCTTCTGGCAGCTGAGTATATTTCGAGGTGAATTGGGTGTTTGCAGAATTATCAGCCGGCAGACCTTCAGGACCGGCAGCTTTCAGTTTTTCGACACTGTATACAGGATAATCAAACGTGACCGAATATGGACCAATTGAGCCTGCAGTCCCATTAGCTACCGACAGGATTTTCTCCGTTGATGGATCAAGACTGAATTCAAGAGATGTATTACCCACCGGCGCATCGACTTGTTTTACTCCTAAAGGGTAAACAATGTGCGGGTAACCTATTTGAGGGAACACCCTGCTCGTTCGCTGTTCTGTTTTGACGCCAGCTTCGAATGGCTGCATCGGTATGGTTTGTTTCGGTAAAAATTCCACTGGCATTGTTGTTCCCGGTTCTGCCACCCAGCCCTTCCCCGTATAGACGTCCTTTGTCTCAATTCGCCAGTAATGGCGTCCGTCTGCTTCTGCAGCAAACACGACCCGGTCGTCGCCGACAAATGGCCCGCCAAGAGATGAATCATCATTTCCATATCCTACTCTTTTAACGCCGCCGCCACCGGATTCTTCATTATAAGACTTTATAAAAGGAACCGGGTCTGGCCAAATCGGGTCTGCCTTTGGAGCAGCATAGCCAATCCCAACACTAAAGGCGATCATGACGACAAGCGGCACCATCCATTTTTTTGCGCTGTCCAGATTTTTTTTCATGACCTCCTTGTCAGCAATCCGGTAATACGCCAGCATTCCCAACACTGCAAAGCCGGCAATGACTGTCCTGACAATCGCTGCGTCTGCTTCATAAGGCGTGAACGTATCAAGAACTGTAATATAAATCATCGTCATGAAGAAAAACACAAAAATCTGTTTGCGGTTAATCAGCCAATATTGGATCAAATAAGCCATCAGCCACAGCAGGACAAAGAAAAGCAGCGTCCGGAACACATTCGAAAGCTCTGTCCACTGGGAATCGAGCAGGAATCCTGCATTCGCGGTCATTTCATTGATCAGCTGCCCGAACCATTCAGAGCTGAAAAAAGTCCCTTCATAATACATGAAGTGAACCGAATATAGGATAATGATCGTTTTGATCAAAGCAGCCGGCAGGACAGGCATGCTGAAAAACGACATCATCAGCGAGATAAAGACGAAGGCCAGAAAGACACTTAAGTGACCGGTGTCAGTCAGCTCCTTTAATGGACGGAGCCACTCCCACAGTAACAAAAAGCTGAATATATACAATAAAAAGAAGGTGCCATCTTTTTTAGGTTTATCCATCGTCATCGTCTGTTCACCTCCGAGAAGGCTTCTGAAAATTGACCCTCATGCACCATGACAAGCCTGATTCCTCTGGCATTTGCCGATGACCTTAAAGTGAGCTCAGCCTTAGTAGGCGATTCCTGCTCATTCTTGATCAGGAAAATGCTTACCGACCCATTTCTTTGATTATAAAAAGCTGCTTTTTCAATTAGTTCTTTTGTCAATTGAGCGGTAATCAGCATGATTGAGTTGTTCTGTTGCGCTAAGAAGGTTTCAGCCTCGAGCACCCTGTCAAAGGAGACCGGACTGTCATCCTGGATTTTAGCGAGATGGTAAAGAAGCTGCTGCTGCTGGATATCTCCGCCGCGGACCGGAAATGCTGTCCTTTCATAACTTGAAGTCAGCAAGCCGACCTGGGCACCTTTCCGCAAAATCGCCCTGATGACTGAAGCTGTAAAAGAGACGACTACTTCAAAGCGGCCATCAGGAGCACAATCCATCAAGAGTGTCACATCATGTGACTGCCTTTGTTCAAATTCCTTGGTCATTATATCATTGCGTCTTGCGGTCGCCTTCCAGTTAATCCATGAAAAACGGTCACCCGGCTGATACTCGCGGACACCGATCGCCATCGATGTATCACGCTGTACCCGTTCCTTCGAAGCGGTCATCCCCTGATCGAAGTGATGGGCAACCGGACGATAGACCATCTCCTGGTATGCCGGGTAAACGAGGATCTTGTTTTCAGCTGGCAGCACCTTTTCTTTTTCTATCAAGCCGAGAGGGTCGCCAGTTTTCAATTTGATGCCGGACAAAAGGTGCTCGCCGCGCGGCAGGTTTTCAATCGTATAGTCAAAACTGAACACCCGGTTAAAGCCGGGAAATAGCATCGTTTTCGCCTTTTGCAAATCACTGTTCCCAGCCAACGCCTCTCCAGCCTGTTCTTCAGTAATCGCATAGAAAAGCGGGAATGGAAAATTCCGCTCAAGCATGATACTTGCTTTAAACTTTTCACCCGCATTGTACTCCTGTTTCGTATAAACCCTTTCAGCCTTTATTTCTTTAATTGAATAGAAGGCAAGGCCCAACGCATACAGCGCAAACGGCACAAAGCTGTAGAACAGGAACCAGCTGACAAAGCCGCCCTGGAACATCGCATAAGAGAACGTTACTAAAATTAAAAATAGTAAAACGATGAGCTTCCAAATTTCTTTGAACTTTTGGAAATATGTTCTCATATTACTTCACAAGCCTTTGCACCGGCACTGGCACTCTCGCCAACACTCTGTTCACGACATCCTCAGCTGTGATCCCTTCAAATCTGGCCTCAGATTTCAAAATAATCCGATGGGCGAATACATATGGAGCCAGATACTGAACATCATCCGGAAGGACATAATCCCTGCCGAAAATAAATGCATATGCCTGGGCTGCCTTCATCAGGGCGATCGAACCACGCGGGCTCGCTCCCAGATATACGCTTGCATGACCACGAGTCCGGCTGGCAAGCTCAACTATGTAGCGTTTGATTGTGTCATCAACGTATACTTCTTTTATATCCCGCTGCAATTCGCGAAGATCCTCCAGGGTAACAACCGGCTGCAGGTCTTCGATTGGCAGGTTTCGCTGGGCACGGTTCAGCACTTCCATCTCTTCATCGAGAGCAGGATAGCCCATCTTCATTTTTAACAAGAAACGGTCAAGCTGCGCCTCTGGCAGCGGATACGTTCCTTCATAATCAATCGGGTTTTGTGTCGCCATTACGAAAAACGGCTTTTCAAGGATGTGTGTCACGCCATCGACTGTAACGCTTTGCTCTTCCATTCCTTCCAGAAGGGCAGACTGTGTCTTTGGCGATGTCCGGTTGATTTCATCGGCAAGAATGATATTGCCCATGATCGGGCCCGGCCTGAACTCGAATTGCATTTCCTTTGGATTGTAAATCGATACTCCTGTAACATCGGAAGGCAACAAATCCGGTGTAAACTGTATTCTCCTGAACTGGGCGCTGACAGACTTCGCAAGCGCCCGGACCATCATCGTCTTACCCACACCCGGCACGTCCTCAAGAAGCACATGCCCGCCGGCCAGCAATGCGATCAAGCTCAATTCGGCAACATTCCGCTTACCGGTCATGACCTTATCAATATTTTCTAAAATTCTCTCTACAGTTGGATTCATTTGGTTCCTCATGGAATTTTCCTCCCCTAAACTCTTTTTCTATTTATCTATTAAATTAGGTATTTTTACGCTAATATACGTTATATTCGCTATTTTCTGTAAAAACCCTGTAATATTCTGTATGAAAATATTTCCGCTTTGAGATAGACGTTATTTAACTGGAAAGGTTTCAGCCCATAAAAAATACGGTCTCCTTCTGGACACCGCTTGTTATTTATTTGTAATTTTATGGTAATATAGAAGAAAAGAAAAGGAGTGAGTATATTGAACAAATTCCTTAGATGGACCCTCTTATTTTCTGGGATTGGAATCATGATTGGCATGATTATTTTCGGTGTAACCACCGAACGTGCTGTTCCAGCTGGCGCAGACCTTGGTCTAGAACTTTTTTATGTTGCCGCATTGCTGATTGGCGGACTATTAATCTATTTGAGTACCGCCGTAAAAAGGAGCTAGCCTGCTTTCGGAATAGCGCCCATGCCTTCTAAAATAATGCGTGCATCCGAATTCAAATACGCCTCAATATCACTTCGTAAAAACAATAGTGAGTGGTCCTTGATGACAACCTTCAAACCTCTTAAATCAAAATTAGAGGCATAGCTATTCACCGCATTGATGACAGCCATGTCTTTTCTCGTCAGCGGCTGCTGCCCGGCTTCCATTCTTTTCGTTAAAAACTCAAGCAAGTCCCTGGCATTCGTCTTTAAATAATTCCGATTCTTGTTCAGAATCTCAATGTTCTCTTCCATATACATTCTCGCAGCAGCAAAGTCGAGCTCCTCGACACTGTTGTTAATTCTAGCAACCAAATCCAATACGTGCATTGCCTTCTCCTCCTGATGTACATATCTGCTTACCTTCTATATCGGTAAGGAATCCAGCCACTCAACAGTCTATGTAAAAATTAGTAAATTAGACTTATGAATAGGAAATTCAGTTCAATTGGTCCCGTTTTTAGTTTGGTGCCCAGCAGCAGGAATATTTCGCTCAATGATTCATTTACGCGTCTCAATAGAACTTGGGACAGCTTTGCGATCATCAAGTCCGTTTAACGTTACTATAGCGGCGTTACTAACGCTAAAAAAAAGGCGGCTGAGAATAAAATTTGCAGCCGCCTTCATCATTATCTATGAATCTTCCCTGTTTCATCCACATAGATCGATTCAATGATTGTTCGTTCAAAAGGTTTTCCATTGACGCCTAAGCCAGACACTTCCGTCGTCAGGTTGTAGACTCCTGCATCGGTAAAATCTCCATCGGACACAAGTCCTGCTTTAGACCCTTTGCCTGCTTCCTTGAGTTTTTTATGGGAATCCAAGCTGAATTTGACCCACTTTGTTTTATAGGATGCTTTAAGATTCTTGTTTTTTTCCTTTTTCAGCTCCGCTCCTATTGGGCTATCGATGCCGACAATATATAAATAGGCTGCCGCCGGGCCTGTCACCGTCCACTTCCCGGCCTGAGGCTGGCCAATCTCGAACTGGTGTACCCAGGCACCTTTGAAAAACTCACCTGTATCCTGTTCCGTTTTTTGCACATCATACTCTTTACCATCAGGCCCTTTAAGCTTAAGTGATGGCAATTGCCGGTCGCTCAGGAATGCCAGCTTAAACCCATCGGCTCCGTCTTCAACAACAAAGCTATCCTTTATTGCTTTTTCACCTTTACCGCCTCTGACAATTTGATTTGTTTCTGGTTCTGTTACGGTGGCAAAACTAGATGATATTGCGGCGACAGATTGCTGTGCTGCCATTGTGTATGGCTTGAAAACTGAAAATGTATAGGAGCCTTCGCGGATCATTGTATGGTTCCATGATGCTTCCCGGACAATCGTTCCTCCAGGGACACGAGAGTTTGCGACAGTTACCACTCCGTCATTCGCTCCATAGCTGCTTAAATACAGACCTCCCCAATAAAGGGCACTGCCGAACGAACCCCATTTGGTTCCGCCAAGTGTATAGTAGCGATTCAACTTGGCATTTGCATGAGAATCCGTAATGCTGCGGAAATAACTCATATTTCCTGTCTGGAGCGAACGCGTCGCATCATTATTGTTGCCAAGGAGCGCTGCCAGCCACCAAGCCGAGCTGCTATGGGCAAGATCTGACAGCTGTGTCCCATGATGTGGTGATGACAGAGTGATGACATTTGATACATACTGATGCGCACCATAATGGACGAGTGCGGTCTGCGTATCCACCCCGCCTTTACTGTGGCCAACGACCACCAGCTTCTTATTTCCGAAATACTCATAGATTACCTTCAGCTTTCCAGCCAGCATTGCCCCGTTGTCCCACATATCCCTTTCCGGGTACAAGTCAATAAATGCAGTTTGGTAGCCATTCGCAAGCGCGGTTTCATACATATCATTGCCTTCCCACCACACAGATGCCGAACTGTTATACCCATGAATGAAGACAATCGGTGACTTTCCCGGATCAATATATGCCGGATCAGCCCCTGAATACCACGTACCCGGAACCCCGGAAGAACCACCGCCCAAATCACCCGCCCTTGCCGCAGCAGGCACCATCAGCAATAAAACAAATAATAAAGACATTATTCTCTTACTCCTCCGCAAACCCATCCCCCCATTATTAGCCATCTTTAAAAGGTATTAAATCTCTTGAATAGTATGCAGGGTAAATAGGTTCATTTAGATTGAGAAAATAGTATTATCTTTAAAAATCCAAAAGAATAACCTGCCAAAAAATCAGCAGGTTACTCCTGTTATTCTCCTACTATCTTTGCGTCCTTCAGCATCTCATCGGTTAAGGTGATTCCTTCCTCCTTCGCTGCTTTTTTGTTGACGATCAGTTCAAGGTTTTCCGGGAAGCCCACAGGCATGTCACTTGGCTTCTTGCCTTTGAGAATTTCTACAGCCATTTTACCGGTCGTGTAGCCAAGGTCATGATAGTCGAATCCGTATGACGCAAAAGTACCGCGTTTTACAGAATCACCTTCCCCCACAAAAGTTGGAATATCTTTATCATTGGCCACTGTTATAACCGACTCTAGAGCCGCAACAACCGTGTTGTCTTTTGGAATATACAGAACATCAACACGGCCTACCATGGATTCTGCTGCCTGCTTCACTTCAGAACTCGTGGAAATCGTTGTTTCAACTGCTTCCAGTCCAGCAGCCTCAAGCGCTTCCTTCGCATTTTTAACATTCACGACAGAGTTTGGTTCCCCATTGTTATATATAATACCGACCTTCTTGGCATCAGGAATAAAGGTTTTAATCGCAGCGATTGTTTTCTCGATCGCATCAGGGTGTGTATCTGATGTTCCAGTAGCATTGCTCCCCGGCTTTTCAAGACTCTGGACAAGTTCAGCCCCAACCGGGTCCGTAATCGCAGTGAACAAGATTGGAATATCCTTTGTTGCCTGGACAGCTGCCTGGGCGCTCGGTGTCGCAATCGCTAAAATCAGGTCATTCTTGTCCGAAACCAGCTTCTGCGCAATCGACGCATTATTGTTCATGTCACCCTGGGCATTCTGATAATCCAGCTTCAGGTTCTTTCCTTCCTCATAGCCAGCATCCTTAAGAGCGGCAATAAAGCCCTCTCTTGCTGCATCAAGTGATGGGTGCTCGACAATCTGGGTAATCCCGATTTTCACCGTCTTCTCTTTTTTCTCTCCGCTCGCCTGGTCACTGCCGCCGCACGCAGCAAGCAGCAGCATCGCGCCACTTATTAATACCGCCAACCTCTTCTTCATCCTTCATCCTCCCCAAATTCACGAAAATCGTTATGTATCGTCTTGTTGAATGGAAAATCAGACTATCCCCCTTAAGTTAAATCTTTTATATTATTTTTAATATTCTGATATTAACACGAGCAACCAACTTGGACAATAGCAGAATTTAGGGATTTATCACCAAAATTACTGATTCTTTAAAAAGTTACTTATAATACCATTGTAAATATAGCAAATACATATTTATTAAATACTAAATAAGAAGTATCATAATATTAAAAATAGAAAGAGGTTTATCTATCTATGAATGCAGTATTCACAGCAAAAGAATCGACTAAAACGAGAACTTTAGTCATCAATGCGCTTTTCATCGCTTTGACAGTTGTAGCCACAATGTTCATTAACATAAGGCTCCCGATTATGGGGAACGGTGGCCTGATCCACTTGGGGAATGTTCCTCTCTTTATCGCAGCATTCGTGTTCGGCAGGAAAACAGGTGCGATTGCTGGCGCCTTCGGTATGGGCTTGTTTGATATCCTTTCCGGATGGGCATTGTGGGCTCCATTCACCTTTGTAATCGTCGGTGCAATGGGTTATGTAGCCGGACTTCTAGCCGAAAAGATGCCTGGCAAAAAAGTGATGGTCTTCTCAGTGGCTGTGGTCGTTGCCACTCTTATTAAAGTCGTAGGCTATTATTTCGCCGAAGTCGTCCTTTACGGAAACTGGGTCCAGCCATTCGGATCTATCCCGGGCAACATTATGCAGGTTGTCATAGCTGGTCTTATTGTTGTGCCGCTTGTGGGACGCATTAAGAAAAGAGCTTTATAGAATATCGTTATTAACAAACACCCCATGGAGCAGAGCCTTTGAAAGACGGCTGCTTTACGGGGTGTTTTTTTATATTAATAAAATAGCTATTTAGTGTTCTCAAAATCTAATAAAAATCAAAGTATCGATTAGGATGTCGATTTCTAAATGGATTTTGTCGATATTTCTCGGGAAATGTTAAATGTTGAAAAAATGAGGAGTTGGGAAAAGGCAGAACAAAAGGAGATTAGCTAAGCCGCATTTGCCCCGCTAATCATTTCTTTCGTTGTTAGGTATTTGATTATATCGTCTCAATGCCCTTCCATATCGCCTGACGCTATTAGCGATGGCGATTCTGGATAAAAAGGTTTCATGCCTATAAATTGATTGGTGTATCGTTGAGCGATATGTAAGATGGTGCTCGTCTGTTCATTAAATAAGTTTATATCGCCGGGCGATACGCCGCATAATACAAAGTTAATCAAACTTTTAGTATTTAATACTGAACTGACTTCCATTTCACCCTTATGTATATCGCTTAATATTTTGGAAAATTATCTGTACCTGTCCCCGTTATTTTTTGAACAAGGAGAAAAGCCATCCCGGTTTTTTATTTTGTTTTTCAATCTCTTCTTCTAAACGTTTATTAAACTCATTTTGTGAAACCCATTCTTTTTTCAGTTCGTCCTGCATTTTTTGCAATTCTTTTTGCAAGAGCTCACTTCTTTGCTTTTCTTGTTCCAGCAAGTTTTCATAATGAGTGTTTTGTTGTTCAGTTAATCTTTCGATTTTAGCATTCGTTCTTTGCGCTGAATTCCCAATACTTGAACTAATAATATGATGGTCCTGCTGGAGCTGGGATACCTTCGTTTTAAGCTGGGACATATCGTTTGTCAGCTGGACATTCATTTCACGTGTCGCTGCCAGTTCATTAGCTAAAAACATTAAGACCTCTTTTAATTGATCAGGGTCCTGCGGCAAATTTCCATATGTATCGCTGGTCGCTATCTCTGTTCCATTAGTTCCTTCTATTCTTTCTTTTTGCTGATCCACCAGGTCTTTGGCTGTATCATCCAGTGGCTTGTCCGTATCGCGCAGCGCTATAAGCGCTCTAATATCAGATTCAACAAAGATGCGTCTATCGCCATCTTTCATAAACTCATATCCATTGCGCTCTAGTATTTGGCCGTACTTTCGAACTGTGGGAGTTGCAATTCCCACTTCTTCAGCCACTTCCTTGGTAGAAAAAGCCCGTTCATTCGGTTGTATATCGTTTCGCATATCGCACCTCCTGTCCTTTAAATATGAAGGCTTTCAACCTTTTTTGCAAGAGTCATATCGCCCAAATAAATCCTGGTGCTGATATTTCTCGATACACTCCATATCGCTTGCAGCCACTTTGACCCACCCTATAGTAATGGCATTGTATTCCGCATCACATACTTGGAGGTCTTCCCTTAGACTAAAAAGGACCCATCCCAAAGGACAGGTCCAAAATTTTAGATTTTCGAAGGTTTAAAACCCTTCAGCCTTAAAGCATTTAGCAATACAGAAACAGAGCTTAAACTCATGGCCGCACCTGCAATCATTGGATTAAGCAATGGTCCGCCGAACAAGTACAGGACGCCCATCGCAATCGGAATTCCTATTACGTTATAAGCAAAAGCCCAGAAGAGGTTTTGCTTTACGTTGCGGATTGTTGCTTTACTTAATTGAACTGCAGTTGGTACGTCCATGAGGTCGCTTCTCATCAGGACGATGTCTGCAGATTCCATGGCAACGTCTGTGCCGGAGCCAATCGCGATTCCAATGTCGGCCTGTGCAAGGGCTGGAGCGTCATTGATGCCGTCTCCTACCATCGCTACCGTTTTACCTTCATCCTGCAGCTTCTTGACTTTATTTGCTTTGTCTTCCGGTAAAACTTCGCTTAATACGCGGTCAATGCCTACTTGCTTGGCGATTGCTTCAGCTGTGCGCTTGTTGTCGCCCGTGATCATGGCGACTTCAATGCCCATTTTATGGAGCTTTTCAATCGCTTTGAGACTAGTTTCTTTTACAGTGTCTGCTACCCCGATAATGCCGGCAATTTTCCCATCAATCGTGATATACATTGGCGTTTTGCCTTCGTTTGCCAGATTATCAGATGTTTCTGCCAAGCCTTCAAGTTCGACTCCACGGTCATCCATTAATTTACGGTTTCCCAGCAGCAGGTTTTTGCCTTCAATTGCAACTTCAATTCCGTGTCCGACGATTGCGTTAAAGGTTTCAGTTTTTAACAATTTGTGCCCTTTCTCTTCGGCATCTCTGACAATCGCTTCACCCAGCGGATGCTCAGAACCTTTTTCAGCAGAAGCAGCAAGAATTAACAGTTCCTCCTCAGAGATTCCGTTCGCAGTGACAATATCCGTTACTTTCGGTTTTCCTTCAGTGATGGTACCTGTTTTATCAAATACAATCGTATCGACTTTATGCGTTGTCTCAAGGGCTCCGCCGCTCTTGATCAGTACGCCATTCTCTGCGCCTTTACCTGTACCGACCATGATCGCTGTCGGGGTTGCCAATCCAAGCGCACACGGGCAGGCAATGACAAGAATTGAAATCGCAATTGTGAAGGCGAACAGACCCGATTGCCCTGCAAAGTACCAGGCAAAGCCGGTAAGAACGGCTAACACGATGACGATTGGCACAAAGTAGCCTGAAATGATATCCGCCATTTTCGCGATCGGAGCTTTGGATCCCTGGGCATCCTCTACCAGCTTAATGATTTGGGACAGTGCTGTATCCTTTCCGACTTTGGTAGCTTCGTAGCGGATCGTGCCGTTTTTATTGATGCTGGCTCCGATGATTTTAGAGCCAACTGTTTTTTCTACCGGGATGCTTTCCCCAGTCAGCATCGCTTCGTCTACAGAAGTTGTTCCTTCAACAACAACGCCATCGACAGGCATCTTTTCGCCTGGTTTTACGATGACAATGTCACCAACTTGCACCTCGTCAACAGAGATTGCTGCTTCTTCTCCGTCTTTTAAAATTGTCGCTGTCTTAGGAGCAAGCCCCATCAGCTTTTTGATTGCTTCAGACGTTTTCCCCTTCGACAGAGCTTCGAAATATTTTCCTAACGTAATCAACGTTAATATAACTGCCGCTGATTCATAGTATAACTTGCCCGCATATTCATAATTTCCTAATGTGATCATGATGGTTGCGAACAGGCTATAGAGAAATGCTGCGCTTGTTCCCAGCGCGACCAGTGAATCCATGTTAGGGTGGCGTTTGACCAATGTCTTGAAGCCAACTGTGAAAAACGGCTTTCCTAAATACATAACTGGAATCGTCAAGATCAGCTGGACTATCGCAAATGCAGCCGGATTATGCATCGGGTCAATCATTTCCGGAAGCGGCATCCCTAGCATATGCCCCATCGAAACGAGCAGCAAAGGAATAGTAAATACACCGGAAATCCAGAAACGCCGCCACATTTCCTTGATATGCAGTTCCTTCTTTTCCCTGTCTTCATCAACAGAATTCCCGGCTTCGACGTCTTCCTGAGCTTCATAGCCGGCATCTGCAACTGCATTCTTGATGTCTGCAACCGTCACCATGGTTGAATCATATTGAATCACCATTTTTTCAGTGGCCATATTTACGTTCGATTCAATGACACCATCTAACTTCCTTGTCGCCTTCTCAACGGATTGTACACAGGAAGCACAGGTCATGCCGGTAATGATGAAGTTCTTTTTAACAGCATCGGTGATCGGCTTGTAGCCTGCTTCCTCGACTGCATCCTGGATTTCCTTTATCGATAAAATATTTTCATCAAAATTGACTTTTAATTTTTCAGTGGCCAGGTTCACGCTTGCTTCCTGCATGCCTGGAAGTTTTTTCGTCGCTTTTTCAACAGACTGTGCACAGGATGCGCAGGTCATCCCTTCAATCGTCAAGGTTTTCTCAGTCATATCATATCAGCCACCTTTTATGTGTTGATTCTGATTCATAACCAGCTTCACGAACTGCTTCATTCAAACCATCTATTGTCTGTATTGATTCATCATATTTCACTTTTGCAGTTTCCTTTTTCAAATCAACTTTAGCTACCTCTACGCCCTGAAGCGACTTCAAAGCCTTTTCCACCTTCCCTGCACAATGGCCGCAAGTCATTCCGTTTACCTTTAATACGATCTTTTCCATCTATAAACACTCCTTTAATGACAATTCATATTATGATTTTCTTTGCAATGGCACTGGCCTGGAACGCAATTGCAGACAATTACGTCTACAGCATCTTTTTTCTTCGACTTTAAAATTTCCTCGATCATCGCAATATCGTCATGGCTCAGCGTCGCTTCTTTTATCAGATCAGCAATTGTTTTTCCCACCGCCGTATTGCAGATGTGATTAAATAATCCAGCTTTCAGCGATTTTAGGCTTTCTTCCTCAGTGACAGCAGCTGTGTAAATAAACTTGTTCCCTACGGTCTCTGTGTTCAGCGCACCTTTTTTGACGAGGCGGCCAATGAATGTTTTGGTAGTCGCCGGCTTCCAGTCTTTCTTATCCTGCAGCACATTAATGATTTCTTTGCTGGTTGCCTTCGTGCGCGTCCAGACCACTCTCATGACTTCCCATTCAGAATCGGTTATTTCAAACTTTTCTTCATTTGTCATATAACAGCACCTCTATTAAATCGTTTACAGTTGTAATCAATTCATGTTTTTAGTTTACAACCGTAAACGTTGTTTGTCAACACTTTAAAAACCTAATTTTTTAAAATCAACAAAAGGATTTATAATATCAAAGATTCTAACGAGCTTTCATTAATAAAAATGTCCTCCATCCTCATGCCTTATTGAACAAAACAAAAAGGACCCATCCCCAAAGGGATAGATCCGTTAGTATTTCCTATTTCTAAAATCAATGGTATCCGAACTACTCTCCATATCATTTGAGCGGGCATATAGCTCCGTCCTTAAGTAATTGCCTTTTTTATATACAAAAAGGACCCATCCCAAAAGGGACAGATCCTTTTATAAGTGCATTTTGCGGAATTACATCATTCCGCCCGTAAGGTGAGAGTGTGTAATATCTTTAACGATGTGTGCTAAAAATGTTGTATATCAAGGTTTCAGCATATTGTAGTTGTAACATCTTTAACGGATATTTACCATTTTTCATTTGATTGTGTTAGCAAAATGTTAGCATTTCAAACAGACAGTCTGTAATAGACTGTCACATACTCCACAATTCCTAGTCATGCCTAGGTCCATTTTATAAATTTGATTTTGCTAGGTCTAGTTTCGTATTGCCAAGAAAGTGCTATTACCGTTTATTATTTTCAGAATAGTATTTAACAAAAAGAATCAAATTGAACAGTTGTTTGTCAGTCTTTTTTGATATCGAGAATCATATACTCGGTAAGAATGACTTTAATATAGGAGGATATAAATGACAAACAACGACCTGTTAAGCTTCTATGATCCCTATGTTTATCAGACATTAGCAACCATTGTTGGTAATATGGTTACTGTTCAAACCATAAGAGGTAGCGTTCGTGGCTCCTTGAAAAATGTATTGCCAGATCACATTGTTGTCGAATCTAACGGAACTCCCTTTTTTATTCGTACCCAGCAAATTATTTGGGTCTTTCCTGGTTAACAAAAAAAGAAGTGGAGGGGAGATAATGTTTAAAAGAATAAATAAATTGGCAATTGAACTTCCTATACCCGCACACGGCGACATGAATGCTGCAGCAGCAGTACAAGAGCTCCTGGGTGGCAAGTTTGGGGAGATGTCTACCTTAAATAACTATATGTTTCAGTCTTTTAACTTCAGAAATAAAAAAAAGCTAAAGCCATTCTATGAGTTAGTGGCAAGCATTACAGCAGAAGAATTTGGTCATGTAGAACTTGTTTCTAATACGATTAATTTGTTATCGGTAGGTAATACTTTCCCTGGGGATCCGGATATCACTCCACTTCAAAATGGGAAGGATGCAAGAAACACCCACCATTTTATTTCTACAGCTCAAACGGCTATACCAGGTGATTCAATGGGAAGACCTTGGACTGGTGATAATGTTTTTAATAGTGGTAATCTGGTTTTAGATTTAACACATAACTTTTTTCTAGAGATTGGTGCACGTACACATAAAATGAGAGTTTATGAGATGACTGATAACCCAGTTGCTAGAACCATGATTGGGTATTTACTTGTTCGTGGAGGAACACATATCCTCGCCTATGCGAAAGCAATCGAAATTGCTACAGGGGTAGACTTGACGAAAATGCTTCCAGTTCCAAATCTTGATAACTCTAAATTTGATTATGCAAGACCGTTCATAGAAAAAGGCTTAAGCAATGTGCTATTCACATGGAGCGAAACAGAATACAGGGATATCGGAATGATTTGGAAAGGAACAAATCCGGAAAATGGGCAACCGCTTGAAGTGAAAATAGGTACTCCTGAAGGCGGACCGATTCCAGACTTAGAAGAATTACCTGAAGAATTTGCTCCTGGTATTACAAGGGACGATTATGAAATAATCAAAAAACGTTTAATGGCAAAATTATAATGGATTTTTTGCAGGAAAAATATAAGACCAGATTCTGCTTTTGGGGAATCTGGTCTTTCTTCTTTGTTTAGCGGTTTAAACTGCTTTCATTTAAAACTCACTTCCGCTAGGAGCTTATATCATGATTGAACAGCCGTAAAGCTTAATACACTCATATTTTTGTTTCTTGCCATAATCTCTGTCTCAGCAGAGATCCACTTCCTTGGTCATACAGATGACCAAATGACAAAAAATGTCTATCTCCATAAAACGCAAGAAATGAAAAAAGAAGCTTCCCAAAAGTTTTTCAACTAATGAGAAAGCCTCTTTAAATTTGCATTATGTTGCAAATCACTTTCAAACCCCTTATATACCAAGGGATTCAACAGCTATTACATCATTCCGCCCATTTAATAACCTTATCAACACAAAAAAATGCAACTTAATAATGCTGAAAATCCAATGTTTCTTCAAATTTACTTAAATAAAAATCACTGATTCTAATTATTTCCGGACACTAATCGGTCACTAAAAATAGAATGTATCTAGCCTAAAATTACTAATGTATCAACCATTCTGGTAAAGGGATTAAGAACTAAACAAATCCTACTCATGTTGAAGTGCCCAGAAAAAACATAAGCGGTATAATATACCTATTGAATAATAGTTTTCTTGAACTGGTTAATACTTCTTATAAAATATAAAAGGATGATTAAAACTGATATGGGGTATCTAAGGAAGTTTTTTAAAACACTGTCTTAATGTACAGATTTTTTAACTAAAAAAAACGC
Organism: Mesobacillus subterraneus; assembly: GCF_023715485.1. Classification (GTDB taxonomy): domain Bacteria; phylum Bacillota; class Bacilli; order Bacillales; family Cytobacillaceae; genus Mesobacillus; species Mesobacillus subterraneus_B. Next base: position 23,489 of record NZ_JAMBOF010000025.1, read on the forward strand.
TCTAGGTTTCAACGGTTTCGCATCAATAATTTTAATTGCAATTGCACTTATTTTTATCGGGGAGTATTTCTTTAATGTCTATTCAAATAGGGATATATTTATCTTCTGATAAAATGTTATCTAATTTTTCCATTAGACAATTGTAATCACAGCAACTTATATCATTAAAATTAAGAATCTTCTTTATTATATTCAACTGTAAAAGAAATCTTTCTGCTAATATTATTTTCTCATTAGTAAATATAGACTTAAAAAACAGTAGATAACTCATTTCTGATATTAACTCTTCTTCACCTTTGATAACATTCCAATATTTTCGATTAGACAAGGTTACGAATACCTCACTAGCTTTTTTATATATAGTCAAATTATTATTGACCTTATATGGTTCTATATGTACTGCTGCGGTAGAAATATAATGAAAATAACATTGTTTATGGTAAGTAATTTGAATAGGATCAAGACACGAGTTAGGTAGTATATTAAGGGAGATAGTAAACGGATGATTCTGGTATGTGGTAAATACAAAAAAATATGGTGCTATTGCAACTTTAGATTCAATCGTAAGAATTCCTGAGGTTTCAATATTCACAAAATCATATCTGTATTGATTATCGAGAATTAGCTTTCCCTTCAGATATTTTTTATGAATATCATTCATACCTATAAACATCTGTTCTCCTCTTTCACTTATGTGATATCTTCAAAAGCCTACTAATAACATAACCCTTTTCATTTACCCCTATACCTGATTACAGCCAAGAGATTCCACCACCCTTGCCATCTTTTTTACCCCTGTTCGCCACGGAATTTACCAGGTTACGCTAACACATTTACCAATGAATAAAAAAGCCCTACAGACTAACATTTAAGGAATCTTGTGAGGCTTTTATTGTTGATAAATCACTTAGAAAGTTAATGAAATAATCCAAGACTATCTTTCCAGATCCTTCATAAATATCCTGCCCAGTCCTGCTATAAGTAACTGGTTCCTCCCCGTTGATTCAAAAAGATAATAAATCATTGTTTAGATTCTCTGCAAATTTAAAACCCTAAATCTTGTGCAAAATTACCGTTTTTTATCTTTTTGTCATCTTCAAAATGCAATTTTGATTACTATGCGGTGTAGAAGTATTTAAAGAAGGACAAAAAATAAGCAAATAAAAGCGACGAGCTATTATATATTCATTACACTTAATCAAATGCCTTAAATATCATATCAAAGATTTTCTCCATTCCTGACCAATCATGTATTTCTAAATTAGGTATTTTACCTTTTTCTATATCATCTAGTAAATCATAATATTTCTTTAGTAAATGTTCCTTATCAACAATTTCTCCTTGATACTGATTCAATGATGAATTGTACCCTTTCCACTGGATAGGCGTAAAATTATTTTGATTATCCATTAAAATATCTGTCCCCAAATATAATTCGATACTACCTGCTAAACCATTGACATTTGTTTTTATAGTTCCGGTGGGTCCTAATGTAGGATAGTGGTTTGCTAAATCTAACTCTGGGTAATGCAAGATTTTTATATTTGAGGGTATCTTAATATTTTTTAGATTTTTTACTGCATCAATTGCAGCAGTGTCGTTATCAAAAAGACCAATAACTTTGTTATTAATACCTGAACCGATAAATCCTTTTAGGTAATTTACAAGTGATGATGCACTACCCGATGCTTTTGGGGTACTAAAATCCATAAAGGAATAATAATCTAAAACATCCGGATACAATACCTTCATCGTTCTTTTGATTATTGCTATGTCCGAAGATCCTTCTGTTATTATAATGGTCTTCTGATTAGCTAAGGAAGATTTAGATAATAAATCTATTGATTCCTGACTAAGCTCATCAGTTTCATCACAATATCCACCATCTATAAGATCAGTATAATCTAAAATAAATTTATCCTGGTCGCTGAATAATTCCAATAGACTTCTAATTACAAACCTTATATCTGATGATTCAAAACCAAAAAATGATTCACCATCAAAATGCTCATTCAAAATATAGGTTTCGATAGGGCTATTGTTCTTTTTATAATTACAAAATTTATCTTTTAATTCATAAATACTGAGCTTATTAAAAATAATCCTTTCCATTGCTTTTAGCCAGCTATCAAATGTATACCCCAAAAGCAATTGATCATCTATTTTTTGTACTTCAAAAACGGGTACATAATACTCATAGTCATTATTCGTTATAAAATCATTATGAGAATTGTTTAAGTTAAATCCCATAATATCTAAACGCAACTTGATATTTTTTACTGAATTAATATATCTATAGGAAACAAATTCTTCATTATCTTCGTCTATCCAGTTTTGTATTTGTTTATCTGATTCCCTAAACAAAGTCATGAGTTCGGGATGTACAAAGCTTTTAGATGAATAAAGCGCAAAGCTATTTACAGACAATGTAGCATAATGCCCCATTTTTTCACAAATACCTCCCTCTAAGAATTTCCGGCTCAAAGATTACCTTAAATTAAACCACCCTATTATCCTCATGTTCTCTAGCAAACCATCTGATTATTTGTTGTGCTAGAATATCTACACATTCAGCAAATTCATATAGTTGGTCAACTGGACATTCCAATCCCTTATGATCATAATTAGTTTTTGCATGGGCAAACATATTTCTCGTCTGACTAATTGCAGAAGCCACTTCTTCTATTGCCTTTTGTTTAACATCTTGGTTACTATCTACTGTAAGTCGATTTGTTACTTTTAAAAATTCGGGAGCAGAGGGAACAATCTCATGAATATCGCAACAAGTTTCAATTGTGAGTTTTATTGCCTGATGGTCTTTTTTATTGTTTCTGTGGTTATCGAATATCTTATTCAATTCTAGAATATATGTAGCATCTGGTGATAGCGCTCTTCGACTAGACAATTTGGTTAGTGTAGTTGCAATAAGATCTTTCTGGATAACACTTTGCGAAACATACTCTATTACTTTTACATAGGTTAGTAATAATATCTCAGCATTTTGGGTGGATAAAGTTGAATTATATAAATCTAATAATTCACTTATCCCCTTACCTCTTAACAAAGGCCTTAATTTTAGAGGAGTTGATGAGATATCAATTTCATCAACTTCCCAAGGATCATAATATGGGCGTGGAGATTTATGAATTTCAACCTTTAATGAAGATTTAATCTCAAACATATAGGCTTGTACAAGGCTATTGATTATATTATGGTTCAAATCACTTTCTGCACGGATTTCAATAAACATATCATCATAATCAACTGGCGGGGTATATTTGTTATATTTATTCTCTATTGTTAAAGCTAGGCCATAACTTGTTATCCCTTCAACAATATTTAACATATATTCTTGGTCATCGATTATTTCAGTAAGAGCAGTAACATGAGGATTTTCATCATTTATTCTTGTCAAAACTTCTCTATGATAACTATCAATTCGTACTAAAGCTATTTTTTTACCGACAAATCCTTCTTCATCTACCCTTATGCAGTTTTTTGCTTCTCTTGCCATTTCAAGGACTTCCTCTAATGTAAATGTACTTTCTTCATAATCCGAAAGTGGTAGATATAAATTAAAGTCAATTTCACTATTAATAATTATATCCTCGTCTTCATCTTCCTCCGTGTAATCATATTCCTCATCAAATACATACCCATGTTCAAAATCATACTCAATCTTGTAATTATTACAAAAAGTCAATAAGTCCCTAATTTCATTTTCTATACTTTCCGGTATAAATTTAACTCCCACTAAAATTTCCCCCTATAGATTCCTCTACTAAAACAAACTTAACTGTTCTGATTTACTTGTTGTCTTGGCATTTTTATTTTTACAGCGCGGACACCACGTTCCGCTTTTAATGTTGTTTGCATTGGCCATCCAAGTATGGCCACTAGAACATTCCCACAATAATCGAGTCCTATTATTTTCATACTCTTTTGAAAGGCACCTACCCCTCCGTTCCTTAGCAATAGAGTGCATTTCTTCTATTTTTAGTCTACGGTTTTTCCCACTTTCTTTTTTAGAACATTTCTCACACCAAGTACCTTGTTTCACCATATCAGGAGCAGCATTCCACTCATGGCCCTTGGCACATCTCCATCTTAATTTATGCTTATTATTAATATAAGCTACCGAAAGACAAACTCCATTTCTCTCTTTAGCGATCTGATCCATTTCCTTTATCGATAGTTTAGGATTTCCGTTACAAGTTGGACACCATTGTCCGTTCTTAACATCATTGGGGCGCATTTCCCAATGGTGTCCATACTCACATTCCCATTCTAACTTTGTTTTATTGTTATGATATCGATTAGAAAGTAATTTTCCATTTCTCACTGTAGCAATATCAGAAAGTTCTTTTATCATGGGTGATTTTCGATAAAACCTTTTAAAGTGAAAATTTTTTACTTCAATATTTGGACTAATACCAAAGTCAATTAGTCTATTATAAATGAAGGTTACTAGTTCAGTATCATCTGTTATTGTATAGGGTATGACAATTAATTTAATTCCTTTTTCATTGCAAAAAAGGCGTTTCTGTTCATCATATTTTTGTCTTTTTAAGAATTGATCATATGTTCTATGAAAAAACTCTATGTATTCATAATGTTGAATCCCATTGTACTCAAAGCCTACATTCAACTCACTATTATAGCCATCTAATTCTAATCCATTTAAAACTTTCTTCGTACTCTTAAATCTTTCCCCAGTAAGTTTTTCCAGAATATATCGACACTTATTTTCATTAAGATAAAAGTGGCAATGTGGGCACCAATGGCCATTTTTTACAACATTTGCTTTCATATCAAATATATGTTCATTTACACATTTCCAAGTTAGTTTGTGGTGAGCATTTACATATTTATCTGATATACAGGTACCACCTTTAATGGCTGCTAATTCTCTCATTTCTTCAATCGTTAACTTCTTTTTTTCTGCACTTCTTAAGACCCCACATTTTGTGCAAAATCCACCTTTAGCAATTGCCGATTGAATTCCTACATAAGATGTTTCAAATATATGGCCCTTATCGCATTTCCATATTAATGGTTTATGATTACTTTGATATCTTTCGGATAAACACTTACCACCATGAGACTCCGCAAGTTTTTGCATATCAAATATTGTCTTCTTTTTATTACCACCACAACTAGGACACCATTGACCGAACTTAACTTTTGCTGGAGTAGCCTCCCATCTATGACCTTCTGCACATTCCCATTTCAGTTTGGTTCGGCTTTTTACATATATTTTTGATAAACACTTTCCTCCACGTGAAAACGCAAGTAATTGCATTTCCTGAATGGTAAGTTTTTTGCTACCCATTGGATTCACCCCATTAAAAATAACTTGACCTACAATACGCCTTTGTTATCCTTTAGCATCCAATCCATCAATTGTTTACGATCAACCAACCTAACTTGATTTGAGCTTGCTAGTTTTCTAGCTTGTTCAGTAAAAAAACTATTGGTAACCACCCAGCACTCATCCGCTTTGTAATGGCTTTTAGCTGATGCTATTTCTTGTACAGCTTTTACTCCAACATTTTTCTTATACCTTTTAGCTTGTACAATAATTTTCATATCTTTTGTTGATAAAATAAGGTCCGCACCATAGTCTCCACTTGCTGGTGTTAATTGCACATAATAGCCTTTTGTTTTTAACAAAGCCTGAAGATATTCTTCAAACTTCCTTCCTGACATCTTATCAACTTCTAAAATACCTGACTTCCTGAGCTTTTGTTCTCTAAGAACATTTACTATTAACGAAATTATTAGGAGACCACCAAAAAATACTATTATCCCTAGTGTTAATAAAGGTTCGGCAGTTAACATAGACCATAGTAAGTCTAACCCCATTTTAAAGCCTTCAAAAAAACCTAAATCCATACCTACCTACTCCTATTACTCTATTATTTATATGATGTCTTTCCCAAGATGCATCTTCCAATACTTTACATAACTCTTTTATCATTATATCAAACTATTCACAGCCTACATTTTATCTTTTACTAAAAAATCCTATGTTGATTATTTTATTAGCGGGATAACTAGTACCTAGATAATTTAAAAATGGATAGTTATAGTAGAATAAAAGGTACTAAAGATATTATTAACGGAGGATAAGTATGGAAAGTGTAAAAGGCTTCTTAAACAGAATTGAGAAGAAAGACTATATCTATTGGATAGCGTTTTTGTTATTTGCGTTAATATTAAGCTGGACCATCAGAATTGATACATCTACGGAATTACTCGATAAAATAACTTTTGCTATGGGATTAAGTTCTTTGTTCTTATCCGTAATAGCTATTTTTTATTCTATAGTTAAAGGAGAGCAATCATCACAGCAGTCAATAATAGTAACTGAAACTCTTCATAAAATTAGTAAAAGCGCAGAAGAAATAAACATTATAAAACAAGATATTAAAGACACTCGGTCTTCCATGGATAGTGGATTTTCAAACTTGATTGAAATTTTATATAAAGTTGAAGATGCACAAACTAATAACAAAACTGACACAAATCCTACACCTGAATTAATGAACTCAATAAAATCAGCTTTATTTTCTGATTTAATAAACGGAAAAGATCATGATATTTATTATGATACACGTTTCAAGTTGATCAATAACTATTTTCCTGAATCTATAGTGCAAAGCTTTGTAAAATCCAGATCCCAGGAACTTGGCCTCAGGATGTTGGGGTTTTATAGAGGAAAAGAAGATATTATTTATGCAGCTTTTGATGGCCCTGTTAATTTTGATTTTGAAAATAAATTTTTTGAAAATCAACCTGAATTGGTCAAAATTCTTAAGTTAACCCAAGTTGAAGAGATTCCTATTGTTTAACATGAGCTTTTACACATAAATAATAAGCCGTCATAGCATACTTGGCGGCTTATGAATATTGGGATTAGGCTTGGAAGCCATTGAAAAAGGGTTCAAGGTCTCTTTCTTAAATATGTGAGAGCTCGTTCAATTGTTACACAGAAGTTAACAAAGGCTCAAAGGCAGCTAAAAAGAATCAAACCTGGTTCATAAAGGCTGTTCACAGCTGAAAGACCAGATTTACCTCTCGCTGATCCATAGTCAGGTACTTAAAGTCATCAACGATCACTAGACCGGACCCAAAGAGTGGAAGTGATTCAATTAAGTAATTCCACTCACAGAATCAAACACATAAGCACAATTTTCGGGGGCGAAAATTGTTCAAAAATACTTGACGGTTATAAGTGGTATATAACCTGTAATTTGCTAGAACATTTCTTGTCATTAGGTGGTAAATAGAATGTCATTGGTGGACTTTTCATTAGACTTAATCTTACTAGGAAACTGATAACTTTTTTTAGAAAATAAAAGAGACTCCCATCTTTCATAGAAGTCTCTGTAAATTACCAACCATCCCTAAGGTCAATAATATTAAACTACAACATCCACCGTTAGACCCTTGATGTTTATCATTCTCTCTTTTACCAAAAAGAAATTGTCCAACTACAAAACCTTCCCAAAAACCAAATTTCACTCTGCTTGCCACCATCGAACTGAATCTACCATTCTTTATACTTATTTAGGGATTAATCTTACTTTTCAATTCTTCATATAGAGTGGGTTCCACGTATAAGTCACTTGTAAGGATGGCTCTTAGTTCATCCTCGGACCATGCAAAGAAGCTCATTAATTCTGGACTAACCTTCATAACTTTAAGCCCTTTATCACGACCGATTTTTTCGAATTTTTCATCATTTGTTATTAAAATCATTACATTATTTCTTTTATATGGTAAGTACGAAGACACAACTAACTCTTCATATGTTGGCTTTGAAAATAGTCCTTTTTTGACCAACTTAGGTTGAGTCTCAACAACATTTGGATTATGCCCAGCATACTTAGGTCCATATTCGAATATCATTTCGTGACGCCTATCATCTTCTTGAGACATTTTATCTTTGATAGAGGAACTTATTAAAATTCTATCTTGATTAATAAATGCACATAAATGATTAAAGAAGCTATCTGTACTTTGATAATCTAATGCAACATACCCATGATTGGTAGTGACGTCTAATAGGAACTTACGATTGTTTTCAACTTCTTCAAGAGCAGAGATGCCGCCTTGGGCTTCTAAATTATACTTCATATTCATAATACCTTCATAAGCTGAGACAAAACTCTCATCATAAGAGTAATCTAATTTAATGTTCTTTTTTTGAAAGCTTGTTTGAAATTGTTTATCAATTCTCAACCAGTTTCCATAATATCCTTCAATATGATTTTTCCCAAACAGCTCTGCTTTAATTTTATTCTTAATATCCTCTTTATTTAAATTTAAAATTTCATGGATTGTCTTTCTATATGTAATCTGATTCGAAAATCTAAAATTCTTATAATATTGTAAGAAGAAATCCATGTCTATCACTTCTTCATGAATATTAGAATCCATTGGTAACCCTGTATCTTTTTTTATAGTTTTGTTAAATTTTTTTTTAAGCATACCATAATCAAGAAGAGCTATTTCTTCTAATTCAGTTGGAATTTGTAATAGTTCATTGAAATCAATTACTTCCATTCCTGTATTTCTCGCAATAATTCTTGCTCCTCTATCATTTGAAAGAAAAGCTACCTTCTTACTATTAATAAAATGTTCTTTGTGATAACTAGCTATAATAACATCATCTGGAGTATCCGGCTGTAGATTGATACTTTTTAGATATGCAAAGTCACTAGACACAAGGTTAAATTTTATCCCTGATAACTGAGCATCCTCGAGTTTTTTTAGGGCATACCTTGCTTTTTTTCCTACCTCATCGTTAGATTGTTTTAACCGATCTAGTTCTTCATAAACTTTTCTACTAATTAAAAGCTTTGAGATATTTTTATATAAGAAAAGTATGATAGGAAAATCTAAGAGTATGTTTGTATCTACACCAACATGGTATTGATCCTCATAAAATGATTTTAGTGCCATTTTATATCTATTTATCTTTTCCAACTCTTCTCTAACCATTGGATTTAACCAAAGCTCTTTCATTTGGATTAGATCCATATCAATTACTTTATTCATGATATCCTCCTTCATGATACGAAAAACAGATTTATAACTTGATATAGAAAATAAATTCACCACCACTCCTATTATTCTCAATGTATTAGAGGCGCTCTAAAATTGGAGGGTTTTGGTAATAATATTATAACATGAATTATTTGATGATTTTAATACACAACCCTAAACAGATTTAGCATTAATAAGTACAAATCTTTAAAATCTCTACTTTTATTAAAGGTTTCTATACATAAACATTATTTAATTAGTATATGTTATTCAATGCAGGAGATATAATCGAAAAAAATGTGTTGAGGAAAGTATCTTTCAGAAAATTTTTTATTAGATAAAAGGACAGTGAAGTTTATTTAGAAAAAGAATTCCAAGGAGCTTAAGGAAAAGTGATTACACACATAATTAAGAATCCAAGTGATTACAGCCATTGAAATGTCACCCGTGACATATTATTTACCACAGAATGACAGACTGTTTACCACTACATGACTGCGTACCAATATCTTGGATATTAAATAATATGTTTTATGGTATATTCATAAAAAAAGGTTGATTATTTAAAATGAATAGGACGATTTTATAATGCAAATAAGAATAAATGAAAAAAATGAGATTCTCCGTTTTCAAGAGGAACACTCATATAATTATTGGCTCTCAGTCTTACTTCGAGATCACAAAGAATTCATTGAAGAGCTTTTCTATGGCAAACCTAGTGATTCTTTTGATAGGATAATGTATTTTTTTGCAAGTGACTCTAATAACAAAGATTTGGAGGATAGGCCCGTTGCTAAAGCGATCTATGAGAAGCTAGGCTGGAATTCAAACTACTATGATGTTATTAATTCTTTTTGGATAACTTTTGCTTGTTCAATAGTTAACACTGGGAGTAAGGACTTTAAGGACCATTATAAATTTACAGATAATCTTCCGAGGTTACCGTATCCAAAATATTCCAAAGGTGAAAATAAGCGAACATACCCCAAAGAATATTTAACAAGAAAAGATAAGCTGAATCAAGATTTTATAAAAATTATAAATGAAAGTAGAGAGATTCAATATATAAATAAATTTGCTTTATTATGCCACAGTGCTGCTAATTTTATGCCTTGCCCTTCAAAATATGAGAAAGGAAAAAAATCTTATAATCAATTAAAAGGTATTTTGGCTGATGTACGAGACTATCTACCATTAATGATTGATAAAATTCAACAGTGTATTGATAGTAATCAGCCTTTAAAATATTTTGTTAATGGGGAAGAAGATGAGGTTTCATTATGTACAATAAAAGAATGGAAAGAATGGTTTGAAGTTAATTATAAAAATTATTTCCTTGAAGATTATTATGTTATAGATTATGAAAAGGGAAGAATTAAGGGGAAACCATTGTTCAAAAACCAAAAATTGTCATATCCAATTCCTAGAAAAAACGAAGAAATAGAAGAGTGTATTAAAAACATTATAACTATTACACAGAGACGAGCAGATTTGATGGCAAAAAGAATAATTTATAGAATAAAGGAATTAGAAGCCGGAGGAGATGTTTGGGTTTAATTTACATATAAGTCCGCTAATCTGATATTCTTAAATGAGATATTATTATTAAATAGAATAATTTTAAAGGAGAAAAAATAAACTCTCTTACTGCATAACACAACGAAACTATTCAATTGAAAATAATTCCATAATTAGTACGATTGTGTAAAACCTACGCCTATTTCCTCGGTAAGAATATGGAGGATTAGGCTTTTTTATTTCAATACCATTGACATACTTCTATTGGTAAATACATTGGCGTAGCCTGGTAAAATCCTTGGCGTAAAGTGGTAAAAAAGATGGCAAAGGTGGTGAAATCTCTTGGCTGTATTCAATCCAAGGACTTTACCATAAGCAAAGTCCCTGCATTTCTTTTGGACTCAATAGACTATGAGGATGCAAAGTACATAGCATTTAATATATTGAACCAATCTATTTCGTTCATACCTGTTTACTTATTTATTAAAGAATAAATAAAACGTTGTCGTCTTTCTCTTTTTTCCGGTGTTGTGATCCATGGGTTTTTCTGCTCAAATAGTAAGATATCTCTTTCTAAAAATATCGCAGTTCTTCCGTTCGATACAAACATTACTGGTTCAGGAAAATCTCTATAGTTTATCCTATCGTGTATACTTTGTCGTGGCATTTTCCATCTTGTAGATAAATCTGATATCGTTAGTAGTTTTGGAAATTCACTCATTGTTTTATCCTCCTTTTCCCGAAGGTTATTCAGCAAGCTGAACGTCCCTTTTTCGTTTACGAAAAAACCCATTGCACTGACTGACAACTGTCAGTGTATAAATGGGCACTCCGTCTTCTTACCGACCTCGTGATCAATTAATTATCAACATTTTCACACCTTCAATTAATTAGAAATAAATCACTTCGTATATTGTTCTTTCATAAAATTAAATCGATGAAATGTTACAAAAGATACAAAACTAAAAAATATACGTAACTCAGATTCCCTTTGATTTATCAACTGTTTGTTCATTATTGGTTACAAAGTTACACATTTTCATAAGATTAATTTTTATATCTTTATAAAAATCTTTTTGATTATGTTTATTAAGACTGTATTTACTTTCATGTAACTTTGTAACCTCTCCTTTTCAAGCTTATGCTAATCAATATATTTACCTGGTTACAAATTCTAATTCTACTTGTAACCATTGTAACCACTTATAAATTAGCTTTTTATTATCTTCCGTATTTATCATCATTAAAATCGAATCCCAATTTCTTCACATAATCCATATTTACTTCAACAACTCGGTAAGTCTGTCCCTCATGTTTAATTGCTTTGTAATCAACCAAAGATCCCTTTTCTAATTTCCCAATGGATAAACCGCGTTTTAACCATTCCCTTCTTATTTGTCTATCTTCTACCGCTAACATGCCCTTAATGTACTTTGGATGTAAATATAGTGTATTGTTTCTATATATAGCATTCATCACATTAGGTTTGTAAGAGCCTGCATAATAAATACTTATTCTATTACTATCTAAATCTGTTAATATTTCTTCAAAAAACTGCATTGGCATGTCAATTGATTTATTTTCGTGCGCTATTTCTTCAAATAAATATAATAGCTCTTCTAAGTTCACATCGATTCCAAGATTAGTTTTTAATATACTACCCGTAAAGTACACCGCTGCATAATAGCCAGCCAACCTATTTAGCACTTCATTTCCTTTTGCTCTATTAATAAAGTGCATTCTAACCTTATGATATTCAGGTATTAATTCTTTTTTTTCTTTCAACCATAGTATTAAAAAATCAATACCGATTGCCCCATAATTATTTCTTACTCCCTCCACTAATTGCATAATATCTGCGTGGTTACTTTTTAATGGTTGGTCTACTAGCGGAATCACCCTGGCTGCTACACCGCCCTGATTTTTAGCATACTCGTTTAATGAAACCTCTCCTGTACTCAATAAAATATTGTTCCAGGTATACTCTTTTTGATTTCCATTCAAACTACCTCTTCCCTTAGACTTCCCTCCCGAAAATTGATAAATAATTATGTTCAATACTTTTTCATCTGCCTTTCTCGTATCATCCATAAGTAATGGAAAGCTATTTAAATAGGCAGCTTTACGTTCTATTGACACCTTAGTCGCATTCCATTCATTTATTAACCCATCATTACCCCAAACGCTAGCTGCTACCTTTAAAGTAGTTGTCTTACCTTGTGACGTAGCACCACTTAAATCAACTATAAATGGTTGAATACCTAAGTCTTTAATAATTACACTTGCAAAGCTAGCCAGTACAAAAAAAACCGCCTTTGGATATTTTTTTATTCGTTCGAACACTTCTAATTTCCAACTATTGCTCGTTCCTTTAATTTCGAATCCATCTTTAAGCTGGTAGTCTCCCTCATCCCCCGCTACGACTTCAATATCATTTCTTAACAAGGGATGAACAAAGTGATTCTTTATCAAACCCAATCTTTCAACCGCAGCATACTGTTCTATTACATTACAGTTTAAAAAGAGATCTAAGTATTCAATTAGCGGTTTAGCATTGTTTTCATTAACTGAAAAGCCTTTTAAGCTTAATTCTAATAATTCTTTCTTAATTGCTATTGTAGATGCCGGTACAATTTCCTTAACTTTTTTATTGCGTTCATTCCATTCAATTTCATACATTACATGTGGTTTTTCAATATTTAGAAATTCCTTTGTAATAGTAGGCACTTTACGAGAAATCATTTTTAAAGTTTCTTCTCTTTTTATCTCTCTTTTGTAAAGTGATCCATTCACAATAACAAATGGTTTAGGGATTTTCATGCCTTCTTCTGAATCAAAATCTTCTTGATTTTTCGTTTCCACTAGTAAAGAATTCAGTTTTTTCTCATCTTGTAAAATAGCAGCCTGCAATAATCACACCTCCAACTGCTTATACTCCATACATTAAAGTGCTAAGCTACTAAATGTAGTTCTTTTCTCAGCAGAAGACCCTTTTTTTTCTCCAGTAGTACTTTCTACTAACTTATTGAAAAATTTTATATCTCTATTAGTTGTAGTCATCATAGCGGTCATATTATCTAAAAAATCATCTATTTCATCTCTTTTGAATAGATATTTACTTCCTACCCTGTAATAGGGAAGGCCGCTTTTTATTAACCTCTCCTCAATAATTGGTTTGCTAATATTTAAATATGAGGATAACTCATTATAGGTAAGAAAATACTTTTGTTTTACTATCTCATCTACTCGATCACTAATTGCCTTTTCAACTAACATTTTAATAGTGTTTTCATCAACTTTAATATCTAACATTCCACCTTACCCTCCCAATTAGTAATTCATGGTTTACATATTTTTTAAAAAATAAAAGGTGTAAACCTTATTCATTCTTCGATTAGAGTATTGTATACAATTTAAATATGCCCATCCTCCTCCTTTTTGTTAACCATGATTTACAAATATCTGAAACTAATGTACAATGAACTTGGCTTCTTTGTCAACCATGATGTACAATAAGGGTATCGATTCTTATGAAAAGGGGGATAAAATGAATTACCTTGGTGATTTTTTAAAGGATTTACGCGGAAATCTTTCCTTAAGAGAGGTTCAAGAAGGAACAGGTATAAGCCATACTTACTTAAGTACATTAGAAAAAGGTTATGATCCCAGAACAAAAAAACAAAGAAAGCCGAATCCAGAAGTTCTACAAAAACTTGCAAGATTTTATAAGGTTAGTTATTCCGACCTGATGTTTTTAGCAGGTTATTTAGAAAATGAAGATAAGCCTTCAGATGAATCCTTCCAGGAAAAAGCAGAGAAAATAAAAGAATATAGCTTCACTTTAAAAGAATTAGATGAACAAAGAGCACAACTAAAATCTTTAAAGAACATCAAATCTTCTAGTCCCATTTCAAATAAGGATCATATTGACTTACATTTACTTATTGAATCAGATATAGATTTATTTTACAAAGACAGAGTACTCTCTATACAAGATAAAGAAAAAATTAAAACATTACTAAAAACTTTTTTTGAATAGGTGAAGGAATGGCTCGAATATACAAGAAAAAAAATAAAAAAGGGATTAGCTGGGGATATCGAGTTTATGTAGGTACCGATCCTATAACAGGGAAAGATATACGGAAAAGTAAAGAAGGGTTCTCTACACAAAAAGATGCAAAACTTGCTGCAGCTTTATTTGAAAGGCAGATACACCAGAACGAATATATCCAACCTTCAAAAATGCTGTTTGAAGAGGTTTGTAATGACTGGGAAAGGCATTATAGCCAAGATGCAAAAGAGAGCAGCTTAAGAGCAAGACGTATTGCATTAAAACATATAATTAAGGAGTATGGGCAAATCCCCATCCAAAAGATCACTAAGAAATCATATCAAGATACAATCGATAAACTTTCAAATCAATTTAGTTCTAATTATATTTCAAGTATCCATACGTCAGCAAACATGGTCTTTGAATACGCATCTTCCCTTAAATTGATTAGTGAAATACCTACCAAAGAAATCAAATTACCCAAGAAAAAAATAAATGTTTCTGACCTCGAAAAAGGGGATTCATTATTCGATAAGTTTCTTGAAAAAGAAGAGCTAGAAGAATTTCTTACGGTAACAAAGAATGATGGCCTAGAAGGTGACTTATTAGCTTTTACAATGTTAGCATATACAGGGTTAAGGATAGGTGAAATGATTGCTTTAAAATGGTCTGATATCGATTTCGAAAATCATACATTAAGGGTTATTAAAACATACTACAACCCAACTAACAACAAATCAAAATTCAAATTACTTACACCTAAAACTCTAGGTTCAATTCGGACCATAACAATCGACATTTTAGTGGTAAACTTGCTCGAAAAACATAAAAAAGAACAAGCAAAGATTATGAAAGATAAAAAGCATTTTTATAATGACAATGGTTTTATTTTTGCCAATAATGAAGGATACCCAAAGACTATTAAACATCTATCAATCAGAATGCAGCGAATTCTAAAGAAAACAACAATTAATAAGCAAGTGACGCCCCATTCATTTAGACACACACACACATCCTTACTGATTGAAGCAAATGTCCATATTAAGGAAATACAAGAAAGGCTGGGACATAGTGACATTAATACTACTATGGATATTTATGCCCATATGACAAAAAACATAAAGAAAGAGGCTTCTAATAGGTTTTGTAATCTAATGAAAGACCTCTCATTACATCTTATTGACTAATCTGCAAAATATCCTCTTTAAAATAGGGGGAAATAAAAATCCCCACTCCTTTTTGGAGGGGGGTGCTACACAGCTAATAATGTTCCATTCCTACTCTCGGTTACCCTAAGGACAAAGGGTAACTCTTTTACATTTTCGATATTTTTCTCTTCTAATAAAATAAATACTACTTTTACCATTTTGTCCACATAAGTTATTTGCCCAAAATCCTCCAATAAATATACTTTGCCTAAATCATTAACCTTTACCTTCATTTTTTTCATGTTTTATTACCTCCAATAATTTTGGAAGGTTAACCTTTCCGTAACCTTGTTTTATAGTAGGCTCGTCAATTAAATTATCACAGCTTTGTATTATATATTGTTTCACATTTGCACTAGGTTTAAACATATTATATGTAGCACCTAAAATTCCTGTTACAACTGGGGCCGCAAAAGAAGTTCCAAAATATGGGGTAGTACGTCCTAAAAAAGATTGTACTCCATGACCAGGTGCGACTAAATCAGGTTTATTAGAATTTATATGACCTACAGAACTGAACGATGCCACTTTTATTCCTTTTTGATCTAATGCACCAACTGAAATAGCACCTTCGGCACATGCTGGGCAATGCGCTGTACTATTTTCTTTGTTCCCCATTGCAGCTATAATAATATATCCAAGTTCAGTCATTGCATTTATTTTTTCTGCTAAATCACAATCTCCTTGGCACTTAGCATCCATTCCAAGAGATAGATTAATCACCTTAACATCAGGAAGTTCCCTAATCCAATCTAACGCTCTAAAAACATCTTCTTCATCTACAAAATCGTCCTCTATACAAACCTTACCGGAATAAATCATTGCTGCGGGTATTATTTGTTTTATTAACGTTATGACAAGGCTACCATGACCACAAGTGTCATAGTAATTCGAGTAAGATGTAAAGTTCTTGGCCATTTCAACTTCTCCACAACTCTCAATATCATGTCCTGAATCAAGTACAGCTATTTTACTCCCTAAACCGTAAATACCTCTTTCACGCAGGCTACTAAGATCAATATTAGGAGAAGGAATTGCTTTCATTAAGTTAGACTTATTAGTTTTAGGAATATCTAACAACTTACCTATTCTTGTCTTTTTTACAGACCTAACAAAAGCAAACTGAGCAAAATTCATCTCTTGTTGTGTTTCAACAATGATTAAATCGCGCAAAACCTTATCTACATGACGAACGATTATATTGTTACGTAATAAAATGCTTTGAATTTCACGCGTGAATTTATTATTTAGTCTTAGATTAAACTTATACATACTTTTATATCTCCTAGGATTACTTTATATATTCTAGAAGTTACTCTTGCTGTCTTTGCTATATTCTACATCAATATTACTTTTCCTGCACTAATTTTAATTTTTATGATTTTTTCTATGTACCTGACACCAAAGAAGTGAGAAATAGATAAAAATGGTTTTATGTGGAGAAATACAAAGCTTAAGATAGACATAAAAAAAGAGGCCTTTCTTAAGTTTCAGTAACTTATGAAAGGTCTCTTTCCAGTTATTATGATAATTATATCGGTCACTTTTCTGGACACTCAAAAGAGCATCAGGGCCTATAAACCTTTATAAATAAAGGTTATTAGCATTTATTACATCATTCCACCCATGCCGCCCATACCGCTCATGTCAGGCATACCTGAACCAGCTGGTTCTGGTAGGTCAGCAACTACTGCTTCAGTAGTCAAGAACATAGCAGATACGGATGCTGCGTTTTGAAGTGCAGAACGAGTAACTTTAGTTGGGTCAACGATACCAGCTTCGATCATGTTTACCCACTGGCCTGTAGCAGCGTTGAAGCCTGTGCCGACTTCTTCGCGCTTTAGGCGCTCAACGATTACAGAGCCTTCAAGGCCTGCGTTGTGAGCGATCTGGCGAACTGGTTCTTCCATTGCACGAAGGACGATGTTCACACCTGTTGCTTCGTCGCCTTCAGCCTGGATTTCAGATACTTTGTTGTATACGTTTAGAAGTGCAACTCCACCACCGGATACGATACCTTCTTCAACTGCAGCGCGAGTTGAGTTCAATGCATCTTCAATGCGAAGCTTGCGTTCTTTCAATTCAGTTTCAGTAGCAGCACCAACTTTGATGACTGCAACGCCGCCAGCTAGCTTAGCAAGGCGCTCTTGTAATTTTTCACGGTCAAATTCAGAAGTTGTTTCTTCCATTTGAACGCGGATCTGGTTCACACGGCCAGCGATTTGAGCGCTGTCTCCAGCACCTTCAACGATCGTCGTGTTCTCTTTAGTAACAACAACTTTAGAAGCGCGTCCTAAAGATGTGATTGTAGCAGATTTAAGGTCACGGCCAAGCTCTTCAGTGATTACTTCACCGCCAGTTAATGCAGCGATGTCTTCAAGCATAGCTTTACGGCGGTCACCGAAGCCAGGAGCCTTAACAGCCACTGCATTGAATGTTCCGCGAAGCTTGTTGACTACTAATGTAGCAAGAGCTTCACCTTCAACATCTTCAGCAATCATCAATAATGGCTTGCCTTGCTGGACAACTTGCTCAAGTACAGGAAGGATTTCCTGGATGCTTGCAATCTTCTTATCAGTAATCAGGATATATGGATTTTCAAGAATTGCTTCCATTTTGTCAGAATCAGTTACCATGTATGGAGATGCATATCCGCGGTCGAACTGCATACCTTCTACAACGTCCAATTCTGTTGTGAAGCCTTTAGATTCTTCGATTGTGATAACGCCGTCGTTGCCAACGCGCTCCATCGCTTCAGCAATCAATTGGCCAACTTCTTCGTCAGCAGCAGAAATAGATGCTACCTGAGCGATTGATGCTTTGCCTTCAATTGGCTTAGAGATCGCTTTTAATTCTTCAACGGCTGTTACAACAGCCTTTTCCATACCTTTGCGGATACCCATTGGGTTAGCACCGGCAGTTACGTTCTTTAGACCTTCACGGATCATTGCTTGAGCAAGAACAGTTGCAGTAGTTGTTCCGTCACCAGCAACATCGTTTGTCTTGCTTGCTACTTCAGCAACAAGCTTAGCACCCATGTTTTCAAATGCATCTTCAAGCTCGATTTCTTTTGCGATTGTCACACCATCGTTTGTGATTAGTGGAGAACCGAATTTCTTCTCAAGTACCACGTTGCGTCCTTTTGGTCCAAGAGTAACTTTTACTGCGTTTGCAAGAGCGTCAACTCCGCGAAGCATCGAACGGCGTGCTTCTTCACTGAACTTAATGTCTTTTGCCATCGTAAAAAAACCTCCTCGAATTTTAACTATTTTATAACGTTCCGTTTAAGATCGCAGTGATTATTCCACTACTGCTAGAATGTCGTTTTCACGCAAGATCAGGTACTCAGTTCCCTGGTACTTCACTTCTGTACCTGCGTATTTTGAGAAGATAATACGGTCGCCAACTGTAAGTTCTAGAGCAACGCGCTCTCCGTTGTCAAGGACACGGCCAGTTCCAACAGCTACGACTTTACCTTCTTGAGGTTTTTCTTTCGCTGTGTCGGGTAAAACGATACCGCTTGCAGTTTTTTCTTCAGACTCAACAAGCTCGATAATAATGCGATCACCTAATGGCTTGATCAAGTGAATCAACCTCCTCAAATTATATGTAATTAGTTTTTTATTAGCACTCTCCTCAATCGAGTGCTAACACAATTTATATATTAATGAATCTGGATTTTTTTTGCAAGCATGAAGTCCAAATTTTTTTATAAAAATGCTTCTTTAATTCTGGCCACCAATATAGTGACATTAACCGGCATTTCTCGTAAAAAACCTCTCTGCTTCGACAGCAGATTTCTATTAGGGCCAGGCTAAAAAAAGCCACCTTAAAGAGTATGCTGCATACGCGGAATCTTAACCACTAATTTTTACCCAAGCAGCCTCCGATTTGAACTTTTAAGATGTTTACTAGTAAAATGGATAGATAGCATTCATTAATCATTGTGACGCATATTCATAAAATAGAGCCTATCTGATCAAAGGAGATTATCATATTGAAGAAGGAATACTGGTACGTCATTATTGCCTATATTGCCATGCAGCTTTCTAGCCTGATCGGCATTCCGCTCGTAGCCTTCATTGGGGCAGCAATGGGGAAAAGCCTGAAGGAAATGGAAACACTCTCGATTCCATACTGGCTTGTGATCAGCTTCACTCTAACACTTCTGATCGTTCTGCTGATATTAAGGAAGGAGTCCAAATTGCAGGCTGATTTGCGCGGTGCGGCAACCCCGGCAAGCTCAGCTGCCTGGGCAGCAGCCGGTGTATTTCTTGCCTTGATGGCTCAATCCGTTGCTGCAAGCATTGAAAATATGCTCGGAATTGAAATGGGCTCTGAAAATACACAGGAAATAATTAAACTGATTGAAAATTTCCCGATTGTCATCCTTGTCAGCTCGATCATCGGGCCAATTTTAGAAGAAATCGTCTTCAGGAAAATCATTTTCGGCAGTCTGCATAAAAAGATGAACTTCTTTTTTGCGGCATTGATTAGTTCCGTAATTTTTGCGCTGGCGCACTTTGAACCTGAGCATGTGATTCTTTACTCCGCTATGGGCTTTACCTTTGCTTTCCTATATGTGAAAACGAAGCGGATCATCGTGCCGATTATTGCACATGTTACGATGAATACAATGGTTGTCCTGCTTCAATCCGTATTCAGGGAAGACATTGAGAGAATGATAAAAGAAGCAGAAAAAATTCAAAGCTTTATTGGGGAATTTTAAGTTATGAAGCAATCGCCTATATTTTCAGGCATTGTCTACATCTTGCTAGGCAGCTTATTCACCTATTTCGCCATCCAGAATGTAAACGAGTCAGGCTGGGGATTTTTCTCCTATCTGCTCGTTGCGCTTGCCACATTTGACTTTGGTTCTGGTATCCGAATGATCTTGTTCCATTTCAAACTAAAACAAATTCAAAAAAAATAGTCCCTTCATTAAGAAGGGGCTATTTCTTATGCTTCTTCCGTTTCAGTATCAGTTGGATAATGCTTCAGGAAATAAATCAATGACTGTAGCTCTACAGACAGGTCAATATGGTGAATCCTGATGGAATTTGGCACATTCAATCGTGCAGGTGTAAAATTAAGGATTCCTTTAATATTCGCCTGAACCAATCTGTCGGTGATAGGCTGTGCTACCGCAGATGGTACGGTAAGGATCGCCACCTGGATTCCTTCCTCAACGACCTTTTTGTCCAGCTCATCCATGTGATACACAGGCACGTCACCCATTACTGTACCTACTTTTCCCGCATCAACATCAAAAGCAATCTCGATTTTTGTATTATTATTTTTCGAGAAATTATAATTCAAAAAAGCCGTGCCGAGATTTCCGACGCCAATCAGCGCCACTTTTGTCAGCTCATCCTGATCCAATGTCTTCCGGAAAAATGTCAGCAGATAATTCACATTGTAGCCATACCCCTTTTTCCCCAAGGCCCCAAAGTAAGAAAAATCCCTTCTAATTGTCGCAGAATCAACTTTTACCGCTTCACTTAACTCTGCAGATGACACTCTTTGCTTTCCTGAAGAATGCAGGTTCAATAAAAATCGGTAATACAGCGGCAAGCGTTTTGCGGTTGCCTGCGGAATCTTCATAGTTTCGTTCGTCATTCTCCATCCTCCACCCTGTCCAAATTTCTACTTCAGCTTCTCTTCTCTCTTAAAATCGCCGTTTTTCCCGCCGGTTTTTTCGACTAAATACGTCTTGCCGATCACCATGCCTTTGTCCACGGCCTTGCACATATCATAAACAGTCAGCGCACATGCTGAAGCTGCTGTTAACGCTTCCATTTCCACACCTGTATTCCCTTTTGTTTTCACAGATGCCGTGATATTTAAACTATAGTCATTTCCATTTTGCTCCCAATCGAACGAAAGGTCAATGCCTGTTAATGGAAGTGGATGGCACATCGGGATAATTTCCGATGTTTTTTTGGCTGCCATGATTCCGGCTACCTGCGCTACCGCCAGCACATCCCCTTTTTTCATTTTGTTTTCAGTGATTCTTACATATATATCTTCATTCACAGTTATGCTTGAATGGGCGATTGCCGTGCGAACCGTCTCAGGTTTGTCGCTGACATCAACCATTTTCGCTCTGCCTTCTTCATTAAAATGCGTAAATTCTGCCATGTTCAAGCTCCTTTCAACCAAATGATACACTATTTTGTGAAATTTGTGTGTGAACTTTGTTTCTATCTTCACAAATAACTTATCAATCCATTTACCTGCTGGAAAGCCCGCATATATTGCCGTGCCTATAGTAATGCGTTACACTATTCCTAAGGCTATTGAGGTGAAAAATAATGATATTATTACAAGTTAATCAGCTATCAAAATATTTTGCTGCTGATCTTATTTTATCGAATATTAAGTTTGAAATACAGACCAACGACCGAGTTGCGCTAGTCGGGCGGAATGGTGCAGGCAAATCCACCTTGCTTAAAATCATCGCAGGCTACGAATCCCATGACGGCGGAGAGATCATCCGCCCTAAGGGAACGACGATCGGCTACCTGGCACAGAATACCGGACTTGAGTCTGAGAAAAGCATCTGGGAAGAAATGCTCGCCGTTTTCGCCCATCTTCAAAGCATGGAAAGGGACTTGCGCCGGCTTGAAGAAAAAATGTCGGATCCTGATATACTGACAAACCAGACAGAATACGACAGGGTATTGAAGGAATATGACCTTCTCCAGGTCGAATTCAAGGACAAAGGCGGCTATCAATATGAAGCCGACATCCGCTCCGTCCTGCACGGCCTGAACTTTCATTCTTTTGATTATTCCACAAAAATATCGACTTTAAGCGGTGGACAGAAAACAAGGCTTGCTTTGGCGAAACTGTTGTTGACACGTCCTGATATTTTAATCCTGGACGAACCAACGAATCACCTGGACATTGACACACTTTCCTGGCTTGAACAGTATTTGCAGGGCTACGCAGGCGCGATCCTGATTGTTTCCCATGATCGCTACTTCCTTGATAAGGTCGTCAACCAGGTATATGAAATTTCCCGTCATCAGCTGGCAAAGTTCCCTGGCAACTACAGCTCCTATCTGGATCAAAAAGCCGAGAACTATGAACGTGACATGAAGCTGTTTGAAAAGCAGCAGGACGAAATCGCCAAGCTGCAGGACTTCATTCAGAGGAACCTTGCGCGTGCTTCCACGACCAAGCGGGCCCAAAGCCGCAGAAAGCAGCTTGATAAGATTGACCGGATGGACAGGCCCCTTGGTGATGAAAAATCCGCGTCCTTCAGCTTCCAGATTGAGCGCCAGAGCGGCAACGATGTCCTGAAAGCATCCTCACTCGCCGTAGGCTACCATGAGGATGTGGTTTCCGAGAATATCACTTTTCATCTTTCACGCGGTGACAGTACTGCCCTTGTCGGTCCTAATGGGGTTGGCAAATCAACCTTGCTGAAGACGATTGTTGAAAAGCTTCCTTCAATCGCTGGCAGCATCCATTATGGCTCTAATGTAATGATTGGTTACTATGATCAGGAGCAAGCTGAACTGAGCTCTAACAAAAAAGTATTGAATGAGCTATGGGATGAGTATCCGCTGAAATCAGAAAAAGATATTCGTACCGTTTTGGGGAATTTCCTATTCTCTGGAGACGATGTGCTCAAAATCGTCTCAACCCTGAGCGGCGGCGAAAAAGCGCGGCTGGCACTTGCCAAGCTGATGCTGCAACAATCCAACTTCTTAATTTTAGACGAGCCGACCAACCATTTAGACTTGGACAGCAAGGAAGTCCTTGAAAACGCATTGATTGATTATCCAGGCACAATCCTTTTTGTTTCCCATGACCGTTACTTTATTAACAGAATTGCCACCAAGGTGATTGAACTTGACCGCACTGGAGCAACGGAATATCTAGGGGATTATGATTATTACCTGGAAAAGAAACTCGAGCAGGAAGAGCTGAAGGCACTGGCCGAACAGGCAGCTAAAGCATCAGGGAGCGTTACAGACTCCTCAAAGCAAGATAAAAACTCGTACCAGCAGGACAAAGAAGCCAAAAAGCTCGAACGCCAGCGCAAGCGGCGCATGGAGGAAGTCGAAGCAACTATTGAACAGCTGGAACTCGAAGTCGCAGAATACGAGGAGCTGCTATGTAACCCGGAAGTCTTCCAAGACCACGCAAAAGTAGCCGACATTAATAACAAGATTGAATTAGCCAAAGAGAAACTCGATGAATTGATGGAAGAGTGGACTGAGTGGGCTTAGATTGGACATTGGACCGGGCATCATGCCGGTTTTTGGATCAGCGAACTGGAAAAAAGGGCATGAAATTTCCAGTTCGCTATTAAATTTTATTTTTCGCTATTAAATGTACTGATTTCGCTATAAAAATTGATTTTTCGCTATAAAAAAATGTTTTTCGCTATTAAATTCATTTTTTCGCTATAAAAAATAATTCAACTCTAAATTCTTCTTTAAGCTTCTCAATTCTAAATAGAAATTCCCTCTCAAAATCCTAATTTATTCTTAAAAGTTAAAAAAACTAAACAATTTAGCTCAAAAACCTATTTTATACTCAAAATAATCCACAAAAAAAGTCCCGGTTTAAATCCGGGACTTTTTGTTCACAAACTTATTCACATACCAAAGACTGTTTTATAGCTTATCCATAGACTTTTCCACATTATCCACAAAATAAGCTGTTTTTATCCACACTATCCACAGAATCATGTTAAAAACGCTAACATATCCACAGATCAATTTAAAAATTACTTTTTTACTTCCGACTATCGTTGTGGATAGTTATCTCTAGACCGGGATTTCCGTTTAAAGTTAAATCTGCGCGCTCGCCTTTTTCATATAATACACTTCCTGCAGCTGCAATCATAGCGGCATTATCCGTGCATAAAGCTAGCGGTGGGATGACAATATCAACATCCAAATCAACGAATGCTGTGGATAAGGCCTCTCTAAGCCCTTTATTCGCTGCAACACCCCCTGCAAGCAGTACTTGCTTAACGCCATACTGTTTAACAGCCTTCAGCGTTTTTGTCACAAGCACATCAATAACACTCTCCTGGAAGCTCGCCGCCAGCTCGGCTGGGACAATTTCTTCCCCTCGCTGCTGTGCGTTATGCACAACATTGATGACAGCCGATTTCAATCCGCTGAAGCTAAAATCATATGAACCTTCCTCGAGCCATGCACGAGGCAAGTCGATTGTTGCTTGTCCCTCCTGTGCCAGCCTGTCGATATGAGGTCCACCCGGATATGGGAGATGCAATGTGCGCGCGACCTTGTCATACGCTTCTCCTGCCGCGTCATCACGTGTCTCGCCTATTACCTCAAAGTGGCCATGCTCTTTCATATAGACTAGTTCTGTATGGCCACCTGATACAACAAGAGAGATCAGCGGGAACTTCATCTCCGCTACAAGTCGGTTAGCATAAATATGCCCAGCAATATGATGAACGCCCACAAGCGGGATATCATTAGCAAAAGCAAGCGCCTTGGCTGCATTTACCCCGATCAATAAGGCACCTACAAGTCCTGGACCTTCCGTTACAGCGATGGCATCCAAATCTTTTAATTCAATATTTGCCTGCGCCAAAGCTTCTTCTAATACGATTGTAATTTGTTCTACATGATGCCTGGAAGCAATTTCTGGAACTACCCCGCCAAATCTTTTATGACTCTCAATCTGTGAAGCCACCACATTGGCAAGTATCTTCCGGCCGTTTTTAACAATTGAAACAGCCGTTTCATCACAGCTCGTTTCAATTCCCATTATTAATTGGTCTTTTGTTGTCATTATAAATTCACCCACATTACTAAAGCATCTTCCATATTGTCAGTATAATATTGCTTCCGTAAAGCACCAGCTTCAAATCCGAACTTGCGATAAAGCTTCTGTGCCCTTTCGTTGCTCACACGGACCTCCAAAGTAACCCTTAAAGCTCCCAGTTCACGTGTAAGCTCTATTACCCTCTCCATAAGCGCTTCACCAAGCTTCATCCCCCGATAATCCGGCAAGAGTGCGATGTTCGTTATATGCGCTTCATCGACAATGATCCAAACCCCACAATAGCCAACTACCTTTTGGTCGACTTCAACAACGAGATACTGGGCAAATTGATTCTTCGTCAATTCATTGAAAAAGGCTTCTCTGCTCCATGGTGTCGCAAAGGAATTTACTTCTACTTCTATTACATCATCAAGATCCTCTACGGTCATTTTACGGAAAGTTATTGTCTTATTCATTTCATCTTCCCACTTATTTATTATTCTCTTGCGATTTAAGCCAGTTGGCCTCAGCTTCTGCCATTCGAATATAGTTAGGGACAAATGTATGCAAGTCAACACTTTCTTTATCCCTTCCCAATAACGCTAATTCAGCTGGCCTTGGGTTATGCTCTGTGATTGCAGCAAAAACAGCTTTGTCAGCTAATCCTTCACTTATGACCTTTTCATGCAAATGCAAATCATTGCTTGTGAATAAAACTTTGCTATTCATTTCATTTAGCGTTTGCACCCAATCAACAGACATGACAAGCTGGTCTTCTTTTACCGCCTGTAAAATCTGATCCTCAAACTTATACAGCCCTGTATAAATCTGCCCTCTCCTCGCATCAAAGAAAGGAGAAACATATCCATTAAAATAACGCCCTGCCGATGCAGCTGCGACCTCAAGACTCGATACACCAGACAAAGGAATCTTCAGTGTCCAAGCCAATGTTTTAGCAATCGTCACGCCAATGCGGACACCTGTGTATGATCCAGGACCTTCTGCCACAACAATTTTAGATAAATCACCAGGCTTGATGCCACATTCATTCATCAGCGTCTGAATCGCAGGCATGACCCTGACGGAATGATTCTTCTTTATATTAGAAATATACTCGCCCATCACGGTTTCGCCATCCAAGAGGCCAATCCCCAGAACATAATTGGACGTATCGATCGATAATACTTTCATTTAAAAAATCTCCTTACACAATTCTTCATACCGCTCGCCTTTTGGCTCAGCAACGATCTTCCTTGCCCCATTATCCTCTAAATAAAGCTGGATAAGGAGGATTTCTTCAGGCAATTGTGCTTCAATCAAATGAGCCCATTCAACAACAGTCACACCATTACCTTCAAAGTATTCTTCAAATCCAAGATCTTCAAACGCATCCTCCACGCGATATACATCCATATGATACAGTGGAAGTCTTCCCTGGTACTCTTTAATGATTGTGAACGTTGGACTATTCACATTGCGAGTAATCCCCAGGCCTTCGGCAAGCCCTTTTGTAAAAGTAGTCTTTCCCGCACCTAAATCACCTTCAAGTGCAATCACATCACCGGCTTTTAATAAACCCCCAAGCCTCTTGGCAAAATCCTTCGTCTGCTCAGGCTGTTCAGATATTAATTGATAAGTGGCCATCTATTATCACCTTTGCTTTATATAACTGAATGTTTCAATCCTTAAATATAAAAAAACCTTAGGATGCCTCCTAAGGATGACGATTCTATATGTAGTGTACACGATTTAAGCAGTACGGGCAAAAAAACCAGCCGAATTTCATTTTTAGACAATAAAAAAAACGAAACCATGTTTCGTTTGATGATTCTATTAATCTAAAAAAATGGCGGTCCCGACCGGGATCGAACCGGCGATCTCCTGCGTGACAGGCAGGCATGTTAACCGCTACACCACGGGACCATTATGTAAAGAAAAGATGGATTATTGCGGGGGCAGGATTTGAACCTGCGACCTTCGGGTTATGAGCCCGACGAGCTACCGGGCTGCTCCACCCCGCGTCGATAATATTAGTAATCCATTTAAATTGTTCAAACAGCCCGGCGGCGTCCTACTCTCACAGGGGGAAACCCCCAACTACCATCGGCGCTGAGAAGCTTAACTTCCGTGTTCGGTATGGGAACGGGTGTGACCTTCTCGCCATCGCCACCAGACTATTTGGTTT
>NZ_JAMBOF010000026.1 GCF_023715485.1 Mesobacillus subterraneus
TGTTAAAATTGGACATGGATAAAGTACTCCTCTCAAAAGGTTATTGTGGTGATAACTCAGAGAGTACTTTGTCCTTTTTTCTTTGTCTAGAAAAAGGCCTTACACATACATTTATAAACCATCTTTTAATAGCGAAAAAATAATTTTAATAGCGAAAATCTTATTTTAATAGCGAAAATCCAAATTTAATAGCGAACTGGAAATTCCTTGTCTGAATTTACATTTTTACCGATTAAAAGGAAATTCCGAGGAATTATTCCACTTCCTGCTTTGGAGCATCTGGCTTACACATTCTATCTACAGTAAAACCAATCACGAGCATCATGGCAATCGGAATGGAGAAATTTAAAATATGGACAATGGTCATGTCGATATCCTCCTTCGAGTTAATACGGTATTCATATTATTTACATTATATAGTAAAAGTCACAAAATAGACACATTTAATTTAGATAATTCAGAAAATTTTAGAAAAATGGCTAGACTTCACCCTGTTTTTGTGATTTTTACTGGTCATCATCTAGATAATTTCAACTTTTCCCCACATTAATTTCAAGTTTTCCTCACATTTATTTGCTAGTTTTAAAGAGGTACGTTACAAGGGAGGGCAGTTATGGAACGATTGAATACGCTCAGCCGAAATTTGCGAACGCCGGTAAAAATTTTATTCTATACAATCCTGTTTCTCACAATGGGAAGTACCGACGCATTTGCAGAAGAGATCAAGGTAGAAAAAGGCAAATCCATTCAAGCTGCCATCGATCGCTCGAATAGCGGGGATATCATCGGCATTGGGCCAGGAATTTACAAAGAGAATTTAGTCATTGATAAGCAAATTTCACTCATAGGGGAAGAGGGAGCAATTGTTGATGGCGGAGCAAAAGGGAGTGTCATCACAATCACTGCTTCAAATACCTTGATCGAAGGCCTGACCATCCAGAACAGCGGTACTCAGCAGGAGGACAGCGGGATCTATGTCAAAAAAGCACACGATAACGGGATAAAAAAGAACAAATTAAAAAACGTCCATAACGGAATTTATATAGCGAACAGCAACAATAACCAGCTGATTGAAAACAGCATCACAAGTTATGAATCTCATTTTTCAAAACGCGGAAATGGCATCCACTTGTTCAAGGGGGATGGGCATCTGCTTAGAGGAAATGAGATCTCCGATGTCCAGGATGGCATTTATTTCGATTTTACAAGAAGCGTACAAGTGGCTGAAAACCATATCCTTCATTCCCGCTATGGAATGCACTTCATGTTCAGTGAGCAAATTTCAGCGGAAAAGAATAAGGTTGAAAAAAATATCACGGGGTTAATGGTGATGGATTCGAGCGGGATTGAGTTCATCGGAAACAGGGTGTCCGACCATTTCCATTTCCGGGGTTTTGGCATCCTTATCTATGAAACGAAGGATGTTCTTGTTGAAGGAAATGAAATCCTGCGGAACAGCACGGGGTTGTCCTTGGAAAATGGTGCAAACACTTTGACCAGCAAAAATATCATTGCAGCAAACCAGGTCGGTCTTGAATTCAGAGGGGAAAATCAGCAAAACATCTTTTCGGAAAATAATTTTATCGGCAATGTCGTCCAGTCAAAAATCTCTGGGGGAAATATGAGGCTCGATAATGGCGAGAAGGGGAACTATTGGGATGATTACGGCAGTTTCGATTTATCGGGTGATGGAATTGGGGAAGAGGCTTATAAAGCAGGATCCCTGTATGACCGACTTTTGCAAACGCAGCCTTACTGGCAATTCTACTTTGAAAGTCCATCGATCAAGCTGTGGACTAAGGCGGAATCTTTATTCCCGTCTTTCGGGACGGCCAATGTATATGATGCAATGCCGCTCGTTGAACCTGCTGTTAAGCTGCAGGAAACAAAGCAAGAGAGCAAACGTCCATTGCTTCCAGGAGCAGCCGGGGCACTTTTCATTTTATTCTCTTTACTTGTCATTGTGAAAGGAAGGAAACTGCTATGATCAAAAAGCTTGGAATCTTGATGGTGTCGCTTGCGGTAATAAGCGGCTGCCAGAACAATACGATGGAACCTGAGGAGATCAATCCGGAAATTGACGTATGTGAGGTTTGCAATATGGGGATTGCCCATGAACATTTTGCGGCCGAGGTTGTCACTAAGGACGGTGATATCCATAAATTTGATGATATCGGCTGTATGGAGGAATTCCTGCAATTGGAAACCAGCCTAAAGGAAGAAGGAGCTGCGAAGAAGTATGTAAGGGACATGGAAACAGGGGAATGGTTGGAGCTTGAAGAAGCGTACCATGCGTACCACCCTGAATTCTGGACGCCGATGGCTAATGGTGTCGTCAGCTTCAAGGATAAAAAAAGTGCTGAGAAGTATGTGGATGAACAGGAAATGGGAGAAATCCTTGATTATCAGGCGTTGCTAAAACATGAGTGGAGCTGGGAACGATGATGCATATTGCCAGGCAGCAGATGACACTGATTATGAGAAGCCATTGGCTTGCCGGCTTTGGCTTGCTGTTCTCATCACTCGCCGTAATGGTGGCGTTTTTAGGAAACACGGGCGGGACGGGATTTGATGGATTTAATCGAATGACGGCAAGCTTGCTGAATGTAAACCTGCTGCTGATTCCATTGCTGTCCTTGTTGATTGGCAGCTTATTCCTGTCGGGTGATAAAGAGGATAGGGGACTGATGCTGCTGCTGACTTATCCAGTTTCACCATGGGCAGTCATCCTTGGAAAATATGCCGGACTGTTTGCTGCTGTCTGGTCGGTTTTAACATTCGGCTACGGTGCAGCATTGCTCGTTATCTTCTTTGTTGGCGGCAGTGTCTCGGTATCATTGCTGCTGCTGTTCTATTTATATTCCGTCCTGCTGGCGGCAATTTTCCTGTCGATGGCAATGATGATCGGCATAATGGCCAAATCGCGCTTCCAGGCTCTGGGAGTAAGCTTGATTGTCTGGGCATTCCTGGTGCTTTTTTACGAATTCATCATTATGGGAGCAAGCATGTTCATGATGAAGCAATGGATTCTGCCAATGCTGACGGCTTCGATATTTCTCAATCCTGTCGAACTAATACGTGTCCAGTCGATCCTGTCGCTTGATGGAGCATCTGTATTTGGACCGCGTTTATACGATTTGACGATATGGGCGGATGGAAGCGCGGGGAAAGTGCTATTTGCAGTTGCTGTTTTCCTATGGACCGTACTTCCTGTTTTATACTCGGTACGCAGGATAAAAAGAGGTGCAGTTGATGAATAACAACGAATGGATCAGGCTTGAGGGATTAGCCAAACATTATAGCGACGAGAAAAAAATCACCGACATCAGCCTTACAATAGAGAAGCCTGAAATCTTCGCGCTATGCGGGGGAAACGGTGCCGGCAAAAGCACATTGATTAAAATGCTGACCGGAATCACGAAGCCGACTTCGGGAAGGATCTTCTTGGATGGAAAAGAAGTGGACCCGCAAAGCTTCGACTATAAAAAACTGTTTTCGTATATGCCGGACGAAATGCTGCTCCCTCGTCAATTGACGGGACTGGAAGTGCTGGCTTTTTTTGCGAGATTAAGAGGAATAAGTGATGGAAAAGTAAGCGAAGTCCTGCAGCAGGTTGGTTTGTATGATGTACGGAAAATGCCGATCAAGCAATATTCAAAAGGGATGCAGCAACGCCTGTCGCTGGCGCAGGCGCTTATGCCAGACGTTCCGCTAAGAATCCTCGATGAACCCACGAACGGACTTGATCCATTCTGGGTATTCCGCTTTAAAGAAATTATTCAAGAGGAGAAACGGCAGGGGAGGACGATCTTCTTCACAACTCATATACTAAGCCTTGTCGAGGAACTGGCTGACAGAGCAGCCTTCATGCAGGAAGGAAAAATGCATTACTGTGATTCTGTCGACACGCTTGTACAAAAAAACGGCGTATATACACCGCTTGAGAAGGTATTCTTCAAATAGGGTCTTTTTGCTTTTATACTCAAAATTATTTAGATCCAGGTTCAGGAATAACTCAATAAGAAGAATACGAGCCGTATGGACTAATCCGAATAACAAAAATTAATGTCAAAAACATCGAAAAAAAATCCCGGTGCGGTTCAAATTTCGCTCCGGGATTTTTGAATTATAAGGAGTTGCTTCTACTAAATGTGTTTTTCAGCGACAGATCTTTCCCTTAGGACAACATTTTTAGGATGACCTTCTTCATCGGTGCTAGCATCATTAATGTCCGCTTTCTTCTTTTTCATCCTCGTCCATATTGCCGTCCTCCTTTTTATCCATGCTGCCGCCGTTCATTTTCATTTTTTTCATGTATCGTTCATTAGAAATTTGGTCGATTTGCTGCCATGCAGCCATCTCTGGATTCTTTTCACCATTATCCGAAATGAAATTTTCGGCGCTTTCCTTGTCACTGAAAAATGCATAGCCGTATTTCATAGGAGTTTTAATCTCTGCTTTTACCGGCACCGCAGTATCAGCACCAATCCATTCAGACGTCACATAGTCACGAACCCATTTCTCTTCGTATTCCACTTCATCTCTTCTTTGGTAATTCAAAAGGCAGCCCGAATCATCGAAGAAGACATATTCCCCGCCCTTCGTTTTTGCCTGGGCCGTGAATACTCCCATTGGATCGGTTTTTGTATAGACCTTCATATTGCAGAAGGCGCAGACATCTTCCTCGCCTGGTTCATGTGGGCTAGCTGCATGCTCGCTTTCATCATGTTTTTCTTCAGTTGCCACAGTCATTCCTTCCTCCTGCTTATCCTTGTTTTCTGCAGCTTCGTCACCGCATGCCGAAATGATTATCATTAAAAAGAATGCCATCATAATAGCTAATAATTTTTTCATTAAAGTTCCCTCCTTTAATCGAATTTAATCCTATCAAGGAGTTGTGATTAAATTGCGAAAAAACCGTGTGGAAAGCGTGAGATGGGCTTGTTTTTTTTGACGATTTTGTGACAAGTTATAAATCAATTTCTTATACAAAGTAAAAGTTGAGTTATCAAAAATGTAACCGTTTTATAATAAAGTTGTGTATATTCAGACAAAGGTTTAAGATTTAAATATAAGCTATAATTTGGAAGTAGCGAGGTGCGCCACATGAACGAAAAAGAGGCACTGATTTTAAAATTGATAAAAGAGGATCCGTTCATTTCACTGAACGACCTGGCTGCGAAAACTGATTTATCACGTTCAGAGGTTGCCAGCTACATTTCAACATTAATAAAGCAAGGAAAGATTCTTGGTCGGGCTTACATATTGCCAGAAAAACGCCAGGTCTTGTGTGTAGGCGGAGCGAATGTCGACAGGAAAATCTGGTCGAAAAGCCAGCTGGAGCTGGGAACATCAAACCCGGCGGAAAGCTCTAAATCATGCGGCGGAGTTGCCAGGAATATCGGCGAGAATCTGGGACGGCTTGGCAGCGATGTCAGCGTGCTGACAGTCGTTGGCGATGACCATGAGGGGCATTGGCTGATGGAGTACACTAAGGCTTTTGCCGATGTGAGTCCATCACAAACTCTACAAGGTCATTCAACCGGGGCCTATACAGCGGTGCTGGACCATGAAGGCGAAATGACCGTAGCATTGGCCGAAATGTCAATCTATGATTCTATAACTCCTGAATTTATTGATAATAAATGGGGCTATTTTGCTTCCTCCGATTTCATTATGCTGGACACGAATTTCCCTGCGGATGTCCTTGAGTGCATTATTGAACGCTGCCGGAAACAAAATATCCAGCTATGTATCACTCCAGTTTCATCGCCCAAAGCAAAAAAGCTGCCAATGGATTTATCAGGCGTGACCTGGCTGATTGCCAACAAAGATGAAGCAGAAGCAATTTCAGGAATCAGCATCCAAAATGAAGGCGACTACTTCAAGGCAGCTGAAATGATCATACATAAGGGTGTAGAGAAGGTAGTCATCAGCCGTGGAGATAAAGGGCTGATTTATTTTACAATAAAAGGAGAAGCAGGCGTCCTTATCCCGCCCAGCATTCCGGTAATCGATGTCACAGGAGCAGGAGATTCCCTAGTAGCAGGAATCATTTATGCTCATTTGAATGGAATCCAGACAGAGGATGCATGCAAAATTGGCATGGCATGCTCGATCCTCACGTTGCAGACAATTGAAACTGTGAACCCGGTATTAAATAATAAGCATCTGTTGGACACCTATAAACAAAACTTTAAATAAGAGAGGTATAGCATGCTAGAGAAGTGGCTTGAATATTCGCAAGAAGTAATAGAAGCAAGAGAAGCAGGCAAACCAATAGTAGCTTTGGAGTCTACGATTATCTCACATGGTATGCCTTATCCTCAGAATGTAGAGACCGCTAGGGAAGTTGAAGAAATCATCCGTGAAAATGGAGCGGTTCCTGCGACCATAGCCATCCTTGATGGAAAAATAAAGATTGGCCTTTCAAATGAAGACTTGGAGTATCTCGGGCAGAGCGAAAATGTGGAAAAAGCAAGCAGGCGTGACATCCCATTCTTATTATCAACAAAGAAAAATGGAGCGACAACGGTGACAGCGACAATGATTTGTGCTGAGCTTGCCGGAATCGAAGTGTTTGTAACTGGCGGAATTGGCGGGGTCCACCGTGAGGCGGAAACAACGATGGATATTTCGGCAGACCTGCAAGAGCTGGCACAAACGAATGTGGCAGTGGTGTGTGCAGGTGCTAAATCCATCCTTGATTTAGGTCTGACATTGGAATACCTCGAAACACATGGAGTTCCTGTTGTTGGTTTCGGAACAGATACGCTGCCGGCATTTTATACAAGGACAAGCCCTTTTAATGTGAATTTTCGTCTCGATTCGGCAGATGAAGTAGCTGAAATGATTAAAACGAAATGGGAACTGGGACTGGATGGCGGTATCGTAGTGGCAAACCCAATTCCAGAGGAAAACGCACTCGAAGAAAGTTTTATCTCAGAAGTAATCAATCAGGCACTGGCTGAAGCGAAGGAAAACCAAATCGAAGGCAAACAGGTTACACCATTTCTCCTCGGGAAAGTGAAAGAGCTAACCGAAGGAAAGAGCCTTGTTGCCAATATCGCGCTCGTCAAAAATAATGCGAGAGTTGGAGCAATGATTGCAGCCAGCCTTGTCAGATAGAGAATCAGCCATTTAGGCTGGTTCTTTTTATTTTTTGTGGTCTAAATGGAAATATAATGTTGTATTTATTATTAATAACGATAAAAAAGGTTACCTAAGAGGGTGAGGAGCAAGTGTGACTGAGGAATTATACTAGATTTTTTAAAGAATCAAGTGCTTTTTTCATTTCTGGTGTTTTTGAATTTCATAAAATCTAAGTAATATGCAAAATCTTCTTTGCTGATTCCGTTTTTTATAGCCTCATCAACAAGAAGAATCCATTCTTGATCGATCGGCACTCCCTCGTTATTTACAAATGTCTCTCGGCCCATTAAGTATTCGACTGTTGTATCCAGGGTATTTGCCAGCCGGGATAAAACCTGGAGGGAAGGATTCTCCTGAATCCCTCTTTCAATGTAACTAAGATAGGACTTTGATACATTCGCTTTTTCAGAGAGTTCCGTAATAGAGTATTTTTTTCGTATCCTCAAACTTTTGATTTTCTCTCCAACCATCATTCTTGTAATCTCCTTAAAATTAATACACTAATTCATTATAACGAACAATTAATTCTTTAAAAAATACAAGAAAGTAAGATAAACCGAGTAAATTCTTAAAAAAGAACGATTATGGTTCTTTTTTAAGAATATATGGCTGATTTTAGGTTTTTTAAAAATGATTCCAATGGACTATACTCGAAAGGAAAAATGTAAGAAAATAAAGGAATTTGAGAAATGCAAGGAGGTATAGATGCTATGTATAGAAAAAACTGTGACCGATGCAATCGACCCTCATATAGCAGCAGTGAGATAGGAGAGTGGTTATGTCCTGTATGCGGTCAAGATATGACTGGATATCCTTTCTTTAACTCTGTAAGTCTTGAGAAAGTGGCAATATTACCTCGCTGGAAAAAGGATGTCTATAGAAAAGATCCTGCATATAAAAAACCGTCATCAAATTTATGGGGGTGAATTTTAAAAAAGAGTTCAACAATTAGCTATTTAATCTGACAAAAATCTCACTATAAATAGCTGAAATTTCAGAAAAATACCTTTTTGTACAATCATTTTGTAATACTTTGGAAGAAAAAAGAAATAATCTATAAGACGTACCCGACAAATAATTACAATATAAATATAAAGCACCATATACAATGAAATTGGGAATGAAAGATAAGGAAAAAGGCACAGAAAAAGGCAAACTTGTTGAAAAACTAGGACGCAAAGTCACGGATCTAAGGTGCAATGTACTATGATGGCCGGACTGCCTGGAATACCAAATGTATTTTGGGGGGAAGAACTTGATTAAAGAAAAGGCAATTTTCGAAGAACTAGATACGGAATGGATGCAGCTTATTATGGAAGCACTGGAAATGGGAATAAACAAAGAAGAAATCAGGGAGTTTTTAACAAACTTCAACGGCCAGCAAATTGGTACAAAGATTTAATACCTACATAGATAATAGTGAAGATGATCAAGCAGCTCTTTTGGAGGTGCTTTTTATTTCTCATAAGCGCAAAACACAATTTATTTTAAAATAGGGCTCTATTAAGGGTTATGGTTGTTTAGACCTGGAAATCACAGCTAAGTTTAACGTACTAAAATAAAAAATGGACAGCATCGCTATCCATTTAAATTATTTATTATGAAGACGCCATTTATTAAATTCTAGAAACTCACGAAACTGATCTTTGGTTATGCCTGAATCCATTGCTTCTTTTACAAGGTTAACCCAATCATTATCCATATTTTCCTTGTCTGGCTGTTCGTGAATCAGATGGTCCACGGGTATATTAAGAACTGCCGCAATTTTTTCTAAAAATTGGATTGATGGATTAGTTTGAAGATTACGCTCTAAGGAGCTCAAATATGATTTTGCAACGCCAGCTTGTTCTGCCAGTTCAGATAAGGACATTCTCTTTTCCTGCCGGAGTTTTTTTACGCGTTCACCAATCACTGTTATCCACACACCTTATCAATTTATATTTATATAATAACAAATTACATGGAATAGTTCCATATTAAGAACAGCTTATAGAACGATTATATCCAAATTCAGCTCCTGTATGGGTGTATTTTAAAAAAATATTGCTAAGAACGAGTTGGGAAAATTGGTGCTGAATGTATACATATTGGCTTCTAATTAAATTTTTTATGATTAGAACTTGTTATTTAGTTCCCTCTAAGAGGCAGCCAGTCCATCGCCAGGCTCACATTTGTGTTCAAAATGCTGAAAAAAAGGTAAAATGGTAGCATTCAGACGAGGTACGGGTGATGATGATGCAAAAAAAGTATTTGTTGATATACGAAGAAATCTCGAAACAGATCCAAGAGGGGCATTTCGCACCAAAGACGATTCTGCCTTCGGAAAATGAGTTTGCCGACAGCTATCAGACTTCGAGAGAAACGATCCGCAAAGCGCTGAATCTGCTGGCGCAAAATGGGTTCATCCAAAAAATCCGCGGGAAGGGCTCATTGGTGCTCGATTTGAAGAGGCATCAATTTCCGATTTCCGGGCTGGTCAGCTTCAAGGAATTGGCAGAGAACATGGGCGGGAAGGCGGAAACGAAGGTGGAGGAGTTTACCCTTCAGCAAGCTGGGCGGGAAATCTCAAGGGAATTGAATGTCGACGATGATGAACTGGCATGGAAAGTAAAAAGGGTGCGGCATATTGATAGCGAAAGAGTGATTCTTGATAAAGATTTTCTCGTCGAAAAACATGTCCCGGGGCTGACAAAGGAAAACTGTGAAAACTCGATCTTTGAATATATTGAAAAGAAGCTCGAAAAGAAGATCAGCTTCGCGAAAAAAGAATTCACTGTCGAGGAACCGAGCGCAGAGGACCGGATGCTGCTCGATATGGAGGGCTTCCATGCCATCGTAGTCGTGAAAAATTATATTTATTTCGATGACGCTACGCTGTTCCAATATACAGAGTCCAGACACCGCCCGGATAAGTTCCGGTTTGTCGACTTTGCAAGACGCATGGATACGCCGTCTTTGTAATCTATCGTTCTGCACAATAAGAAAAAATAAGCTGCCAGGTTTGGATTGCCCTGATAGATAGACACATGGTCTAGCTATTGAAGGTGCAGTTCAAATTGGCAGCTTTTATTGTGGTTTAATGCTTCGGATATTTTCCGACAAGGTGGATGGCACTGATGATTCTTTTATTGATCCAGGCTCTGTTTTCCTGGGTATTGAGCTGTTCGAATACCATCTTTCGGCCATCTTCGGTTGTGACATAGTGACTTGGAAGAGTGTTCAAGCTGATGGCGATGATATCATTCCTGCACTTCTGGCAATTGCAGAAGGTCTGGTAATCAGGGCTCATCATCAAAACATTGACAAGAGTGGAAACCACTTCTTCCATTACATTGACATAGCTAATATTCATGGTGATTCTTCTCTCCCTATTGATGTCCTAAATTAAATTATAGTTGAATAACAGAAATATAAAATGTTTTTTTTGCTTTCGTTTTAAGATGGGACTTTTCGCATATGTTTATTCTAAAAAATGGAACGTGATATAAATGTTTCGCTAACGGAAGACAGGGAACTTTAATAGTGGAGAATTTTTGTGAAAAGGAGATGTTGATGCGATGGCTAAGAAAATTGCCTGTTTAATAACCGATATGTTTGAGGATATAGAATATCTTGAACCTTCAAGAGCCTTTACCGAAGCTGGCCATGAAGTAATGACAATTGAAAAAGAAAAAGGAAAGACTGTCAAAGGCAAGCAGGAAAAAGCAGAGGTTAAAATTGATGAGAGCATCGATAACGTCAAACCAAAAGATTTCGATGCTCTCTTCATTCCAGGGGGCTTCTCACCTGACCTGCTCCGTGAAGATGAACGCTTTGTCCAGTTTGCCAAGGCATTCATGGATGAGAAAAAACCGGTATTCGCGATTTGCCATGGACCGCAGCTGCTGCTTACAGCAAAAACACTCGAAGGCAGAGGAGCCACCGGCTATAAATCCATCCGTGTCGACATGGAATATGCCGGAGCAAAATACATGGACAAGGAAGTCGTCGTTTGCTGCAACCAGCTCGTGACAAGCAGGGAACCGAAGGACATACCAGCGTTCAACCGCGAAGCCCTTAAAGTGCTGCAATAATATTTAGCTGAACCCTTTTGCTGAGAGGCAAGAGGGTTTTTTTATTGATGGATAGTTACAGAATTGGAAAAAAACGCGTGTTTTTTCCAGTTCGCTATAAAAAAGTTATTTTCGCTATAAAAACGAGAAAATCGCTATAATAAGGTTCCGTCAAGAATTATGTGTAAGCATCCATACTCTATGAGTTATATGTGGAGGGGTAGTCAGGCAGCCGAGGCTGCCTGACTACCCCTTTTTGGCTTTTGGATATCGCTCTTCAAACATCTTTAAAATCTTATCGTAAGCCAGCCCGAATCCTCCCAACCTTCTTCTTGCCCATCGCTCGTTATAGTCAATGGAGGTCAGGTAAATAATCTTCTCAGCTGCTTCGATATTAGGCAAACTGTTCATAGTCTTTAATCTCTTACGGACTTCCTTGTTCGTACGCTCGATTAGGTTCGTAGTATAGATATACTGTTGGACTTCTTTAGGGTAACCTAAAAAAGTCAGGAGGACTGGCAGGTCTTCTTCCCAAGAGGCGAGTTCCCGGCTATAATTCTTTTTCCATTTCTTCTTTACCATTCCAAACATTTCTTCTGCTTCTTCATATGTGCTTGATGTGTAGACCTTTTTCAAATCCATGCTTAGTTCTGCCTGATCCTTCTTTCGCGCTTTATTCATTGTTGAGCGGACCTTGTGTATGACGCACCGTTGAACATCTGCTTTTGGAAAGATAGATCTAAATGCCTCTTCGAGACCGGTCAGTCCGTCAAAAGCTCCAAGTAATACTTCCTGTACTCCTCTGTTACGCAAGTCTTGGAGGATTTCCTTCCATCCATTTGAGGATTCTACTCCACCCACATAGAACCCAAGGATTTCCCTGTGTCCTTCTGGAGTAATACCTAGGACAATATAGACAGCTTCCTTGCCGACTGTATCCCTGCGGACTTTTACAAATAGGGCATCAAGAAATAAAGCACAATAACGTTGCTTGAGAGGACGATTCTGCCATTTTATAACGTCCTCCATTACAGCCGATGTAATATTGGAAATCGTTCCTGGGGAGTATTGTTCGCCAAGAAGGCTTTGCATGATTTTCCCTACCTGTCGAACTCCGACTCCGTGTTGATAAAGCTGGACAACCAATTCATCTACGGCAACCATTCGCCTTTGATAGGGTTCGAACATATTGGTTGTGAAGTCGCCCTTGCGATCCCTTGGAACAGAAAGATCGTCTACACGTCCATACATGGTGTCAAGAGTCCGAGGATAGTATCCGTTACGTGAGTTCCCATCTCCGACAGGTTCGTTTTCCAGGACACTCTTAATCTCCTCACGCAAGATGTATTCTATTTTCTCTTTAAGAATGTCCTGCATGGAGGCTTTTAGCATAGTGGCTAAATCTAGTTGGTCTGTGTTAAAATTGGACATGGATAAAGTACTCCTCTCAAAAGGTTATTGTGGTGATAACTCAGAGAGTACTTTGTCCTTTTTTCTTTGTCTAGAAAAAGGCCTTACACATACATTTATAAACCATCTATAATAAAATTATTTTCGCTATAAAAAAGAAAAAATCGCTATAATAAAATTATTTTCGCTATAAAAAGGAAATATTGCTATAAATAAATGATTTTCGCTATAAAAAAATCATGAGTGGGATTTACATTTTTATAATAAAAAGTTTTTTTACTGAAAATATCATGAACCCCACTCAATTTAACGTGATTTATAATCCTCTTCAAGCATTCCTGTTCATTTTGCTAAAGCCTTTGTATAAGATAATATAGAGAAAGAGGTTTGAATCAGGGAGATGAAGGAATGATCGTTTTAAAATCAGCACGTGAAATTGAGAACATGAGGGAAGCTGGAAAGCTGCTTGCTTCTGTCCATAAAAAGCTTCGTTCATTGATCAAGCCAGGGGTGACAACCCTGGAAATTGACGAGTTCGTAGAAGATTACTTAAAGAAGCATGGAGCAACTCCCCAGCAAAAGGGATACCGGGACTATAAATACGCGACCTGCGCGAGCATCAATG
The DNA here is from genome assembly GCF_023715485.1 of Mesobacillus subterraneus. Classification (GTDB taxonomy): domain Bacteria; phylum Bacillota; class Bacilli; order Bacillales; family Cytobacillaceae; genus Mesobacillus; species Mesobacillus subterraneus_B. The sequence goes on from NZ_JAMBOF010000026.1 coordinate 13,240, forward strand.
ATGAAGTTTGCCACGGTTTTCCGCGAAAAGAAGCTTTGAAGGACGGCGATATTGTTACAGTAGATATGGTTGTGAACTTGAATGGCGCACTGGCGGATTCGGCATGGAGCTATGCTGTAGGAAATGTCAGTGAACAGGCTCAAAAATTACTTGATGTAACTAAAGAAGCTTTGTACCGCGGGATTGCTGCATCTGTACCCGGCAATCGCATTGGCGACATCGGCCACGCCATCCAGTCCTATGTTGAAGCTGAAGGCTTCTCGGTTGTCCGTGAATTCATCGGCCATGGCATTGGCGCAGTCATCCATGAAAAGCCGGATATTCCGCACTATGGCTTGCCAGGAAGAGGACCAAGAATCAAGGAAGGCATGGTATTCACGATCGAACCGATGGTCAATATCGGCCAATGGAAAACAAAGATGGATAATAACGGCTGGACAGCTCGGACGGTTGATGGAGAATTGTCTGCACAGTATGAGCACACTATTGCCATCACCAAGGATGGCCCCATTATTTTGACAGAGCAGGAATGATGAGAAAATCGAGCTGAACAGAGTTTGGCTCTTTTTTTTATTGCTGATGAAAATAATTTTCATGATTGATAAATAAACGTAAAAATAATTTGATACAATAACACTGTTAAAAAGGGGGCGGCAAAATGGCAAGCGAACTAAACGGACAAAATGTCATCGTGAAAATAAAAGCAATCCACTCCTCCTTGTCATCCAAGGAGAAGGCAGTAGCTGACTACATAATGAATAATCCACAGGAAATCATCCATCTTTCAATTACCGAGTTCTCTGAATACAGTTCTGTCGCAGAAGCCACGATTTTCCGCTTTTGCAAGCGTCTTGGATTCAGGGGGTACCAGGCGTTCAAAATTGCCCTTGCAAGCGAAGTCGTGGAACCGATCAAGAATATCCATGAAGAAATCAAGGAAGAGGATGATGTCCATACACTTGCTGAAAAAGTCTTCGCCGGCCATATCGAGGCAATCAAGGATACGCTCAATCTATTGGATGCAAAGATGCTCGAAGAAATCGTGGAGATCCTTAGCAAGGCTTCAAGAATCGATTTTTACGGTTCAGGCGGATCGTCAGCCATCGCGCTCGATGCCTACCATAAATTTTTAAGGACAGGCATTAACTGCAATGCGCACAGCGACGGACATCAGCAGATCATCTCGGCAGCGCTGCTCGTTCCTGGGCAGGCGGCAATCGGGATTTCCCACAGCGGCAGCAATAAAGATGTCACAGAAGCGCTTCGGATTGCAAAAGCTAATGGGGCAGCGACCATTGCGATCACAAATCACTATAAATCTCCTTTGTCGAAGGAAGCAGATTTTGTCCTATATACCACTTCGCGTGAAACTTTTTTTCGCTCCGAGGCACTGGCATCAAGGCTTGTCCAGCTGAGTTTGATTGACGTTTTACATGTGGCAGTTTCAGTAAGGAAGCAGGAAGAAACACTTGGGAATCTGCAAAAAATCAGGGAAGCGATCGCGATTAAAAGATATTGATGAAAATTATTTTCATATTTTACATATACAGACGAAAAAATATTTGATACTATCTGGATATAACGAAGAAGGAGTGCATCTACGTGAAACTTGGAATGGTTGGCCTTGGTAAAATGGGTTTTAATTTAGTATTGAATTTAATGGAAAATGGCCATGAGGTAGTGGCTAATGATATTAACACTGAAGCAATGCAGAATATCGAAGCAAAAGGTGCAGAGATTGCACAAGATTATAAAACAATGGCAGAAATGCTTCCGAAGCCTCGTGTGATTTGGCTGATGATCCCGGCTGGATCGCTTATTGATCAGGTGATCGAGGGCTTCACTCCTTACTTAAAGGCAGGCGATATCCTGATCGACGGCGGAAACTCAAATTATAAGGATACTCTAAGACGTGCTGAGAAGCTTTCTCCAGCTGGCATCCACTTCATGGATGTAGGAACGAGCGGCGGCATGGAAGGGGCACGCAATGGTGCCTGCACAATGATCGGCGGCGATGCCGAAGTATTTGCCCATGTAGAGCCAATTTTTAAAGACATTTCGATTGAGAATGGCTACCTTTATACAGGCAAGGCTGGCAGCGGCCACTTCCTGAAAATGGTCCACAACGGCATCGAATACGGTATGATGCAGGCAATCGCTGAAGGCTTTGAAATCCTTGAGAAAAGCCCATTTGATTATGATTATAAAGAGGTTTCACGCGTCTGGAACCACGGATCAGTCATCCGCAGCTGGCTGATGGAATTGATGGAAAATGCATTTTCAAAAGAGCCTAAGCTCGAAAGCATCAAGGGTGTCATGCATTCTTCAGGTGAAGGCAAATGGACAGTAGAAACTGCGCTTGACCTGCAAACTGCAGCGCCTGTAATCGCGCTGTCACTGATGATGCGTTACCGCTCATTGGAAGACGATACGTTCACAGGTAAAGTCGTAGCCGCATTGAGAAATGAATTCGGCGGGCATGCTGTTGAACGAAAAGAAGACTAAGATTCAGGTTCAGTCCCCCTCTTGATGAGGGGGATCTTTTTAGTCAGGTAAAGTTGATTTTCGTAAACTTTGATTTTTACGTATCTTATGGCATTGTGAGTTAAGAAAACAAAGCCCCGAATTTAACTTGAAGCGCCACGAAAAGCAACAATCATTTCGAACACAAGCCTTAATGAAAAACTTCCATATATCTAAATACTTTTCTTGGAATGCTGTCTGCTTAATATAGAGGCAGTATTTTTTTATGTAAAAAAATACCCCAATACGTTCATAAAATTATCCTTTTTAGCAAGATGGTTACGTTGCTTTTTCCGTTATAGTGGAAGTGAAGACTGGAAGTGGGGGCGCTGGCCGTGAAAACAAAGTGGTATTTCTTTTTTCTGACGACGATTGCCGTTTCGGCTGTCATATATGCATTGCTTGGGATTCAGGATGAAGAATCGGTTGAAATCGGTGTCCTGATGATCGGTGAAAACCGTTATGAAAAGTTCGACGGGTTAAAAGCCGGCCTTGAGGACCTAGGATACAGCAATAAAGAAATCCAATATATAGTGAAAAATGCCAATAATGAGGAGGTTCTCCTCGACACTCAAATCGACGAGCTGCTTGGAAGTAAACCAGATTTAATTGTTACGCTAGGCGGAATCGAGACTCAGCGGTTAAAAGGAAAAATGGATGCGAGGAAAATTAAAATTCCTGTGGTATTCGCTGGGCTTGCTGCGCCAAAGGAACTCGGATTGATAAAGGATTACAAGGCTCCTGGCGGACTTTATACAGGTATCAACAATTACCATGCAAGCATTTCCGGCAAGCGCCTTGAGATGCTGACCTCGCTTGTGCCTGATATTGAAAAGGTTCATGTGATATATGACAGCAAGATTGATGTCAGCGAATTAAGCCTGAAGGAAACAAAGGCTTCGGCGAAGACATTGGGAGTTTCAGTATTTCCGTGCGATGTCGGCACGAAGGAATGCATGGATACATTGTGGAAGTCGATTAAGAAAAAAGATGCAATCCTTGTATTACCAAGCTTTAGAATCGAAACTCTGACAGATGAACTTGTGAAGCTCACCCAGGAAAAGAAAATCCCATCCATGGGATTATACGATTTTGAGGCAGAAAAGGGGCTGCTTGCTAGCTATGGTGCAAGCTTTTATTCGCAAGGCTACCAGGCTTCGAGATTCGTCAGCTTGATTCTTCAGGGCAACAATCCGGGGGATTTGCCGGTAGAGCTGCCGGATGGCATCCGTTTTGTGATCAACCAGCAGACGAAGGATTCGCTCGGGGTTACTTATAACGAGGATTTACTGTATATCGCCGATTTGATACACCCTGAGGTACAGGGAGGGCGAAAGCGATGAAAGCTCTGCTTGAATTCTTATACTCCCAAACAATCAGGAATAAAGTTCTTGTATTCGGTGTGGCCATGTCCACGATCCCGCTGCTGTTAATCAGCTTATATTACTATTCTTTCGTAAAATCAGACCTGGAATCGAGGATCCTTGAAAAACAAAATTTAGTGCTTGAAAACCTGTCACGGGAAATCGAGTTTGAATTTAACCAAACGTTCCAGCGGATTCATGTCCTGGCATCTTTAAATCAATTAAATAAAGAAAAAAGCGCTTTGTATGAGCTATTGCAGCAAAACGCCTCGATTGAGGAAGTTATCGTCGCAGATGACAAAGGATTCGTTGAAAAACGGGTTTCGCGATATGAGCTTAACATTGCGGGTGACAAGGAGCAGTGGTTCTCGGATGAAATGTGGTTCCACCTGCAAACAGATGACAAGGTATTTGGTCAGGTAGAATTCAATCAATACGGGCAGCCGGTCATGAAGCTGGCGATTCCGTTTTATGAAAATGACACAAAAAAAGCGCTTGGAGTTGTTGTCCAACTGCAAAAAATGATTGGCAAAATTTCATCAATGAGGCAGGACAATTCCTCCTATATTTATCTTTTAGATGAAAAGGACCGTGTTATTGCCCATCAGGATTACAGCAAGCTTTGGCAAAAGCAGTCTTCACGTGAGCGAAGCGATGAGATTGGCGTAACAGCTAAAATAGACGACTTGAACTGGGTGCTGGTAATGGAGCAGCCAAAAACCACAGCCTTCGCACCGATTAACAGGATGCTGCAAAACGGCATCGGTGCAGTCGCGCTCGTGATTTTAACTGTCAGCTTAATCAGTGTTTGGGCAGGGCTTTATTTTACACGGCCTATCGTTTTGATTGACCGAGAGATGAACAATCTGAAGAAGGGCCGCAAAATCAGCCCGATTAAAATGAAGCGGACCGATGAATTTGGCAAGCTTGCCGACTCTTTTAACGAGATGAGCAAGGAACTACTTGAAAAATCAAAGCTTCTTGAGCAGGAGAAGGAAAGACTCAATGTGGTCGTGAACGGAATTGGAGCAGGGCTTGCGCTAGTTACAAAGGAATACCGCATTACCTGGATGAATCCAATATTAAAAGGGTGGTTAAAGGAAGAGCGACTGTCGCTTCCGTGCTATGCAGTGATAGGCGGCGAAAATGCTCCGTGTTTGAATTGTCCGATTACCTGTCCGGATCTCGGTAAAATTGCCGATGAAGTAATGAAGTTCAAGGATGGCGCAAATGGCGAACGTATCTTCAGGCACAGGGTGTTCCCACTGAACCACGCGATTGAAGAAGAAGGCGAATACCTTGTGGTGCTGGAGGATATTACCGAGCAAAAGCAAATGGAAGAAACGATGATCCAGACGGATAAGCTTAGTGCGCTTGGCATCATGGCATCAAGCTTTGCCCATGAAGTGAACAATCCGCTGGCAACGATTAATGTTTATGCAGAGGATTTGATCGATCGGATCGAGGCCAGGGACGAGGATCTTGATGAGGATGAGATGGGGCATTATCTCCGGAAAATTAAAGAAAATACTGAGCGGTGCAAACGTATAACAGGAAACCTTCTTAATTTTTCCCGAAAAAATGATTGGACAGAGGATCACATCAAGGTGAAGGAAATCATTGAGAACAGCATCAGCCTGGTGGAGCACCAGCTGAAAAAACAGCGGATCCAGCTTGAACTTCAAGTGGGTGATGCTTTGCCGGCTATACTAGGTGACGGTTTGAAGCTTATGCAGGTGCTTGTCAACCTGATCAATAATGCGGTCGATGCGATGGAAAGCGAGGGCAGGCTCATTGTTTTTGCTGAACGAATTGGTGAGGCAATTTCCATAAGGGTTACCGACTCAGGTCATGGCATCCCACCGGAAGCAATGGATAAACTTTTTGATCCGTTTTTCACTACAAAGCCTATTGGCAAGGGAACTGGGCTAGGTTTGTCTGTTTGCTACGGCATCATCCAGCAGTTCGGCGGGAATATCCAGGTAGACAGTAACCCAGGAGAAGGAACAACGGTGGAAATCCAGCTGACGGTACATGAATCAATGGAGGTGGGCGACAATGTCAGCAACGAGATTGTTAGTCGTGGACGATGAACAGGATTTATTAGAACTTTTGGTAAGGCGTCTGAGGCGGAAAGGGTTTGATGTCGACAGTGCCGGTACGGCGGAGGGTGCTCTTGAACTTGTGAAAAAGAACGAGTATGACATCGGTGTCTACGATATCCGCCTTCCGAACATGGATGGCATTGAGCTTTTAAAAGAAACCAAGAAGGTGCAGCCTGATACCGAAGTTCTGATCCTGACTGGCCACGGCACAATTGATACGGCGATTGAAGCGATGAAGGTCGGAGCATTTGACTATATCACAAAGCCATATAACCTATCTGAACTTGAAATGACGATAGGAAAGGCAGCAGAAAATAAAGCGTTGAAAGAAAAGAATGCCAGCATGAAGAAAATCATCGCCAAGCATAATGAATTCAACATTATCGGCGAAAGTGCCAATTTTAAAGAAGTGCTCGAAATGACCCGGCGGATTGCCGATAGCGAGGTCCCTGTGCTGATCGAGGGAGAAAGCGGGACCGGGAAGGAGCTGTTCGCAAAAGCTCTTCATTACTGGAGCAGCCGTGCGGATGAACCTTTCGTCCCCGTGAACTCAGGCGCGTTGCCTGAGCATTTGCTTGAAAGCGAGTTATTCGGACATGCCCGCGGTGCTTTTACCGGAGCGAGCCAGGATAAAAAAGGCCTGGTTGAAGCAGCGAAGGGCGGAACGCTTTTTCTTGATGAGCTAGGCGAAATGCCTCTCGCTCTTCAAGTAAAATTGCTGCGTTTCCTCGAGACAGGCGAGTTCCGCCGCGTCGGCGACGTCAGGGAGCGCCACGTCACTGTCCGTGTTGTCGCCGCGACGAACCGTGATATGGAAAAAGAAGTCGCCGAAGGGCGATTCCGTGAAGACCTTTATTATCGATTGAATGTGGTAAAGCTGACGATTCCGCCCTTGCGCGAACGGAAAGCGGATTTGCCGGAGTTGATAGCGTATTTTATCAGCAAAACGAAGGATTCATCGAAAAGGCTTTCCGAAGACGCTTTGGCGGCACTTGAGCAATACGACTTCCCCGGCAATGTAAGGGAGCTGAGCCACTTAATCGAACGCGGCGTGCTTTTATCCAAGGGAAGTTTAATCGAAGCGGAGGATTTACTTTTACCGCATGCTGCTAAAAACGTTAACGTGCCGGTTCAAGCAAATTTCCCCTCGCTCTGCTCGCTTGAAGAAGTGGAAAAAATCCACATCGAAAATGCCTTGAAGCAAATGAACTGGAACAAAACAAAAGCAGCCGAGGTCCTCGGCATCAGCGTGCGGAATCTTTATCGGAAAATCGATCAGTATGGGTTGAAGGAGTAGGAAGCAGTGTGCTTGTTCAAACAGCGAACTGGAAAAAAACGCTCATAATTTCCAGTTCGCTATAATAAATCTATTTTCGCTATGAAAATTAAAATTCCGCTATAAAAAAGTGATTTTCGCTATAAAACTATGAAATTCGCTATAAAAATAAGATTTTCGCTATAAAATTTTTTCAAACAGAAAAAGAGGAATTATAAAACTGAAAATAGAACTGTTTTAGTGGAAAAACATAAAGGAGTGATGTGCTTGATTGAAAAAAATCGTGATTTTCCAAAAGAAATTACTATTCTGAAGGCAATCCTGAGGAGATTTATGCTAAATCCTCAGCGCAAAGCAGAACTTGAAAACAAATTATCCAGAAAACTAGCGGGCTATAAAGGGGAAAAGGAACTAGACTACCATCTTTCGCAAATGGACCATACAAAATTTAAGATTTTACATGATTTAAGGATTCCCCACAATAATACCCACTTCCAAATCGATTCCCTGCTGGTATCAGCCACATTCTTACTTCCAATTGATTCAAAAAACTACGCCGGAGTTCTCGATTTTAATCCGGAATTCAACCAATTGGTCCAAACGTTAAATGGAATCGAAAAAGTATACCAAGACCCTATCCTGCAAACGCAAATCCAAGCTTCCCAACTCAAATCTTTTCTAATAAAGAATCAGTTTTCCCCGCCGCCAATCGAATTCCTCGTTTCCATCAGCAACTCCCAAGCGATGATTAGAAATCCTGCCAACAACAAAGAGGTAAGCAAGAGAGTTTGCAAGACGCCTGCTGTAGCTTATAAAATTCAATCCTTGAATGAGAAATACCATAAAGATTTTTTATCAACAAAAGAAATTAAGAAAATAGTGAAGTTGCTTTTGAGAAGTCATGAGCCGTATATTCCAGATATTCGTTCTATGAATTTGCCGCCAATGGACCATATTCAGAAAGGAGTCCAATGTCCGGAATGCGTTCATATTGGAATGATGAAGATACATGGCAGCTGGATCTGTAAACAATGCGGACATCTTTCAAAGGATGCTCATATTGATGCACTCAAAGATTACTTCTACATTTTTGGTCCTGCCATTACGAGCAGGCAATTTAGTGATTTCCTCGGAATCTCCTCGATCCACCAATCCAAAAGGCTGCTCTCTTCAATCGACTTGGACACCATTGGTTCGAAGAAAGGACGAGTTTATAGTCCAGGCAAAACATTTCGTTTATGGGATTAACTTCATTTTTTTGTGATGTGTAGCATTTCTTTAATGAAGACATTCCCGCAAACCCTGACAAAATGGCACATGCCAAATTTGCAAGACCATGACAAAATGACACGCAACCCAGCGGCTGTTATCGAGCATCAACCTCGATACCAGCTGCTTTTTTTGTTCACAGAAGTGTCACTAACTGCCGGAGCCTTACTCCTGCAAGGAATCCAATCCACCTATCACCAGGAAATTCACCGTGCCAAAAAAGTTGGCACGCAGCTTGCATTATAAATAAGCAAGAAAAAATAAAAAGGAAGTGGCATCATGTTATCCAATATTGGCGTACCTGGTTTGATTTTGATCCTGACTCTGGCATTAATCATCTTCGGTCCTAAAAAGCTCCCGGAAATCGGCAGGGCATTTGGACAGACGCTGAAGGAATTCAAAAAATCAACAAGAGAATTGACAAGCGATATTACAGACGATATTGCAGAAGACATTAAGGAAATCAAAAAGGAATTATAAATGCATAAAGAGGTGACTAATAATGGGTCTATTTTCAAATGAGAAAAAAGTGGATTATGACAAAATAGTCGATAAAATGCTGCCAGATGCAAGAAAAGAATTGGATGAATCACAGTATGATACAGAGCTTGGCCTGAATATGGCTCGCGATGCCAGAAAAGTCATCAGCGGAAAATTGAAGATCGAGGATTTCCACAAAGTTTATTCTTCTTCCCTGACTAAGGAATTCGGAAACTATTATGCATCAGAAACACCTGACACAAAGAAAAAGAGTGACGGGCCGAAATGGGCGATGGTTATCGACCTGAAAAAATGTGTTGGCTGCGATACTTGTACGGTCAGCTGTAAGGCTGAGAACAGGACGCCGCCGGGCATTTCCTATAACGTAGTCATGGAATCGCTTGAAGGGGAGTTTCCGAACATCAAGGCAGTGAACCTGCCAAGGCCGTGCATGCAATGTGACAAACCGGCCTGTGCCCAGGTTTGTCCAACAAGAGCGACTTACAAGATGGAAAATGGCATCGTTGCGATCGACAATGACCGCTGCATCGGCTGCCGCTACTGCATCGTTGCCTGCCCGTATGGAGCACGCTCATTCGATTTTGGTGATAGCTATGAGCAGGAAATGGTTGGCTACAACGACGTCACAAGCCCTGAGTATGGCAAAGAACGCGGCAACCGTGAAAAAGGCAAAACACCGATCGGCACGGTCCGTAAATGCAGCTTCTGCTTCCACCGTCTGCAAAGAGGTGAAGAACCGGCATGCGTGGAAACATGCATAGGCGATGCGCGCTTCTTCGGCGACATCAGTGATCCGAACAGTGTTGTATCGAAGCTGGCTGCGAGCCCAAGAGCATTCCGTCTGAAGGAAGAGCTAGGAACGCATCCAAATGTCATTTACTTACGATAGGAGGGACTTGCGATGTCTAATCTCGCTGTTGATTTAAAACAAAAAACAACTTCAAAGACAAAAATTAATCTAGAAGTCTCGAAAGCATTTAAAATCTGGATTTCAGCGCTGACAATTGCTTTTTTGATAGGCGGATATTTTATCGTTGAACGCTTCATCACCGGGCTGGCAGCTACGAATCTATCAAGCATCACACCGTGGGGAGCGTGGATCGCTTTCTACATTTTCTTTGTAGGGTTGAGCGCCGGTTCGTTCCTGCTGTCCACGTTAATTTACGTTTTCGGGATGGAAGAATATGAGAGGGTAGGAAAGGCCGCTCTATTCACAGCGATTGTCTGTATGATCGTGGCGCTTACCTTTGTCCTGATGGACCTTGGCCGTCCGGAGCGTTTACTCAACGCGATTATTTTCTGGAACGTCACTTCTCCGCTTGCATGGGAAGTCCATTTTTACATGGTGTACATTGGGCTTTTAACGGCTGAACTATACATCGCGATGAGGGAAGACCTTGTCCGAGCTGCAAAAATGAACACATTGAAGGGCTTTGTCGCAAGACTGATAACTTTCAAGAATGCCACAATCAATGCAGCTACCAAGAAGCGTGATCATATGTGGATGAAAATCCTTGGCACGATCGGCATCCCGCTTGCGATCCTTGGGGTTCACGGTGGTACGGGCACGATTTTCGCGGTTGTAAAAGCACGTCCTGCATGGAATACAGCCTTATTCCCAATCATCTTCGTCGTATCCGCGATGGTTTCGGGTACCGCCCTTCTGCTCGCGATGTACATCATCAAGAAAAAGGTCCAGAAGCAGCCAATCGACCAGGGAATGGTTGTGTCACTATCAAAGATGATGGTCGGATTCCTGATTATCGACCTTGGTCTCCAATTCTATGAATATTTGATTGGGTGGTACGGTCTTGAGGCAGAACATCTGGATTCTCTGGCGACGATGATGGCAAGCGAGAAAGCCTGGTCGTTCTGGGGTGTACAAATGTTCTTAGGTGCAGTCGTACCGATTACGATTGTCTTCTGGAAAAAAACAAGCCAAAACATCAATGCTTTACTGGCAGCAGCTGTCCTCATCGTTATTGGAATCATAGGCGTCCGATTCAACATTGTCGTACCGCCGCTTGTGGTGCCAGTGTTCCACGAACTTCCATGGGGCAATTACGCTCCAACGATAAAAGAGTGGATGGTCAGCGTCGGCGTAGTCGCGATGGGGCTGTTAATCTATTCATTCGGCGAGCTGCTGCTGCCAATTGAAGAAACTTCTGACGAGGTGAGCCATAATGGAAAATAAACCGATGAAACGTCGTGGATTTTTAAAAGCGCTCGGAACGCTTGGGGCAGTCGCATTTGTAGGACCAGCGTTCGTCGGGCCAATCAAGCAGGTGATGAATGGTGTCTGGATTGATGAAGCACATGGTGCCGGAACAGACTACCAGGACTATACAGCAGAAAATGTCATTTTCACATCATGCCAGCAATGTAACGCAACATGTACAATCAAAACCTATATCACTACAGGTGCAGTTGGTGGAGCCTATTCCTCCATCGTCCGCAAGATTGCAGGAAATCAGTACAGCCCAATCAATATGGTGCAAATCGGCCACATCAACTATGATACACCGGTAGCACAAGCTGTTAAGGGAACTGGTGACGTGGCAAAAATGGGACGTGGTCTCCGCGGCGGGCGTACCTGCTTAAAAGGGCAGGCTGGCATCCAGACGAATTACGATGCATTCCGGATTCAAAAACCTTTGAAGCGTGTCGGTGAGCGTGGAAGCGGCATGTGGAAAACTGTCAGCTGGGATGAGGCTTATAAGGAAATCCTCGAAGGCAGCAAGGACCTGGGGACTCCAGGCTTGAAGGAAATGTGGAAATACGTGCCTGAAGCGGCGGTCATGGCTGACTGGGATAAGCTGAAAGCAGGCGAGATGACGAAAGCGGGATTCGATAAAAAGTATAAGGATATCCTGATCGATACGAATCATCCTGACCTTGGTCCAAAAGCAAACCAGATCGCCGTAATGGCTGGCCACAGACGTGAATTCATCGAGCGTCTTGCGGTTGGCAGCCTTGGTACAGCAAACTTCTACGACCACGGCGGATATTGCGGAATCACAAGTGTACAAGGTAATGCTCGTTCACACGACTCGGAAAAACCGAAAAAGCGGATGATTCCCGATTATGATAATGCGGAAATGGTCATCATCTGGGGCACAAACCCGATGGTCGCAAACCGTGGGCCGACCACATTTGCTCCGCAGATCACAAATGCGATTGACCGAGGCATGAAGGTTGTCGTCATCGACCCTCGATTCAGTAAAACAGCTGAAAAAGCGCATGTATGGGTGCCGGTCAAGCCAGGCGGAGACGGAGCACTTGCAATGGCGATGTGCCGCTGGATCATTGAAAATAACCGTTACGACGACATCTACCTGCGCAATCCGAACCAGGCTGCGGCAAACTTGGATAATGAAACAACATGGAGCGACGCTTCCTTCCTGGTCAACGTCGGTGACAAGAAACGCCCATTCGTAAGGGCAAAAGATCTCGGAATCGGCGGAGAAGAATTCGTCGTCATTGAGAACGGCAAGCCAGTTTCACATGAGAAAGCAGCGAACGGCGAGATCGATGTCGATACAACAATTAATGGCATGAAAGTGAAGTCAGTTTTCAGGATTTTTAAAGATAAGGTGATGGAAAAATCAATCGAAGATTACGCGAAGCTTGCGGACGTACCTGCAGACCAGATCATCTCGATTGCCCGTGAATTCACTTCACATGGCAAGAAGGTCGGCATCCATGCTTATCGCGGACCTGCAATGCACGCAAATGGTTATTATAGCGTCCGTGCGATCAACATGCTGAACCACCTGGTTGGAAACCACGACTGGAAGGGTGGCGACACGGTATTAGGCGCAAAGTTCAAAGCAACCGAAGGACGTTATGACCTTGCGACGGTACCTAATGCGAACAAAGCATGGGGCATCCCGGTCACTCGGCATAAAATTCCTTATGAAAAGACGTCATTGTTCGCAAAAGATGGCTATCCGGCAAAACGTCCATGGTATCCGTTAGGAAATAAATTAATTCACGATGTACTTCCAAGTTCAGCGGAAGGATATCCATACAAAATCCGCGCATTGCTTATTAACAGGACTTCACCAGTTATGGCAGCGCCTCGCTCTGATATGCAAGCCAAGTTCATCAGAGATCCAAAAGTGGTGGAATTAGTTGTTTCTTCAGATGTAATGATCGGTGAAACATCAAAGTACGCAGATTTCATATTACCGGACCTTGCCTACCTTGAAAGCTGGAATTCAGAAGACATCTTCCCGATTTTGAAATATAAATTCGCAGGTGTCATCCAGCCGGTGACAAGGGTCGTCTCTGATGCACGTCCAACCGAACAAGTATACATTGACTTACTTGCAGGAATGGGACTTCCTGGTGTCGGAGATAAGGCTTTCGCCGATGGCTCTGCGCTGAACAATCCCGAGGATTATTATTTAAAACGAATCGCGAACATCGCCTTTGACGGCAAGAAACCTGTCCAGGATGCGAATGCTGAAGAGCTGGCGATTTTTGAAAAAGCAAGACAGAAGGCGTTAGGCAAATACTTCGATATCCAGAAGCTGAAAAATGCCGTCAAACCGGAAGAATGGAAGAAAGTCGTCTATGTATTGAACAGAGGCGGCCGCTTTGAAGCAGCGGGCGATGAGTATATTGGCAACAAGCTTAAGTACCAGTGGGCAAAGCAGGTTTATTTTTACGATGAAAAAGCTGCAGGATTCAAGAGCGCGTACTCAGGAAAGTTCTTTGAGGGCGTTCCGGTGGCTGAGGAAATCAAGACATATGATGGCGAAGTTTACAAGCCAAGCAAACCGCTGCAATTTATCAACTGGAAATCAAGGAATATGGCAACGCACCGAACCGAAGGCAACACCTGGCTTCGTGAAATCAAACCGGAGAACTATCTGTGGATCAATCCGGTCGATGCTGGTAAAAAAGGCATCAAAACCGATGACGAGATTTACATCGTTTCTAACAATGCCAAGGTAAAAGGAAGGGCGCTTGTCACTCCTGGAATCAAACCGGGGGTCGTTGGTGCGAACTTCAGCTTCGGGCATGATGCATACGGCTCAAAAGCAGTTAAAGTAGATGGCAAAACGATCGAGCCAGCCGGAGCATACGGCCATACTGGCTATGAATTCAACAAACCGCTCCATGAAGAATCCGGATATGCAAAACCGCGAGGACTCGGATTCTCCGTCAATGCACTATCTGACAGGGACGGCAGCTACTTCGAAGGCTATCTCGCAGATTTATTAGTTGGAGGTCCAGCACAGCAAGACGTATTTGTTGATATCGAAAAGGCTTAATATCATCAGGGAGAAATCCCTGGAAATTATTTGAAATAAAGGTGGAGACAATGATGGAAGAACGTTATGGAAAGCTCGCACTAGCAAATATCATGACAAGCATCTGGTTCGGGGACTGGGACCGCTACGAAGAAATCATGAAGGAAGTACCTGAGTCAGTAAAGGCTGAGCTTTCATTTCATTCATTTTACAAACGGGATGAAGTGCAGCTCTGGCATGACAATCACTTTTTCATACCTGGAGATCATTTTGTCTCCCCTTACTTTTCCTCTTATACGAAAAATGGGGAAGATGAAGACGCCCGCAGGCATGATTTGCTATGCTTGATCGGCCTTTACGAAAAGACCGGCTTCCTTTATCCGCTTGAAAAGGACAGATTCCCGGATCACTTCGGCAGCCTGACTGCCTTCCTTAGCTCCGTGATCAAGGAAGAAATCAAAGCAGAGCAAGAAGGGGACAGTGAGTATCTCAAACAGCTTGAAGAACTCGAAGCGGACGTGCTTCGCCAGTACATCCAGCCTGTCATCCAGCCGATGCTTGAGAAGGCTGAGGAAAAAGTGAAGCACTCTTTCTTCAAAGAATTCATCGGATTTTACGCAGAATTGATGAGTGAAGATTGGGTGGACGCAGCGTAACTGATCATATTCAAACATCCTGACTGGGATGAAAAACAAGACGGTCCTCATAAATTGGGGACCGTCTTGTTACAGATTTGGCTAGTTTCACCAGTGCTATTTACTCTGCTTGAATAAATCGATAAACGCATGATAAAATTCTAAGCCCTGGTAAAGCATAAAGCTCGTTGCAGTCAGGGAAAAGAAACCAATCATCAGGAATCGAAACCACATATCCATTCCTCCTTGATTTTTATTTAGTAAAATCAAAGAGGATTGATCACATAATTGGACTGGAAGAAGACGGCTGTCAGGAAGGCAAACAATGCAGAAAAAGCGTTACTTGGGTAATCCTTAATGAGAAATAGGCTTACTAGAGTGATAAGGAGTAAAGTGTGTGAGATGAAGGTGTTTTTCTTATCGTCTGTATCAGGTCCAGGGAGATTTTCATCAACGTGGTCCCCAGGGAGGATCATCTTCGATTTTGGATCGAGCGCTTTTATTTTTTCAGCAGGAAGGATCCCGGTGCCCAGCAAAAAAGCAAATAACATAAACATGCTAAGGGCAGAAACAGTCAGCCTCTTCACGGTTCTCACTCCCCTAAAAAGTAATATCACTATCTTATAACAATATATGAATAGTGGAAACCAAAAAATTTTGACATTTTTCTCAAAATAAAAAAAAACAGGCACTTGTTAAGTACCTGCATTCCATTATTGCTTTCGCAAATTGCCAAGCTCTTCTGCGATTGCCTGCAATTCGTTCGGGCTGAAATTGTTCTTTTTCATGATCATCTCGTAGATTTCTACCAGTTCTTCATACATTTCGCCGTCAAAATGGCTGGATTTGATAGCGCCAAGATTCATGACATTTAGTTTTTCCTTGATTTTTTCAATCATGAAATCCACGTTTTCAGGTGATTGTTTAGTTAAGTCCACTCCGTTCATCCTCTCAATGGTTGTACAATCATCTTTCCACGTTCGCAAAAAAAAGTCAATTAGAAATCCGGCGCCCAAAACCGCCGGATTATCTAATTCTTTAGGAAATTATAAAATTTTTAGTTGTGGATAACTTCAAGTAGTATTCTTAATCCAGCTCCAGCGCCTAGCCCCTCGAGTCGCTTCGGTCCGCCCAATGAAGTCAAAGAACGACTTCACCGGTCGGCCCTCCAGCGCTTGTCGGGGCTGAACGAGGCGCTTGCGCTTTTTGTTCGTTTGAAAGATTTAACTTTCGACCAGTGGATTAAGCACTTAGCGTTTTTGTTTCATTTTTTTCTTCTTTGATCGCATTCAGGATTTTCCTTGTTTCAATCACGACCACACCGGACAAGCCTAGAAGGCCGATGAGGTTCGGTAATGCCATCAGGCCATTCATGATATCGGCAACGCCCCAAACAATCTGAAGCTGGGAAATTGCTCCGATAAAGACGGCCACGACATATGCGATTCGATAATAAATTACGACATTCTTGCTGAATAGGTAGGAGAAGCATTTCTCCCCGTAATAAGACCAGCCAATGATGGTCGAGGATGCGAAGAACAGCAGTCCCACGGCCACGATAATAGATCCTGACTGGCCAAGGAATTTGGCGAAGGTTGCTGAAGTCAGGTCAGCAGCTGTTACATCTCCTGTGTACAAGCCTCCCATTACGATCGTGATTCCCGTAATCGAACAGATGACGATTGTATCAATGAATACCTGGGTCATCGATACAAGAGCCTGGCGACCAGGAAGGTCAGTCTTTGCCGCTGCTGCAGCAATCGGTGCAGAACCAAGGCCTGCTTCATTGGAGAAAACCCCGCGGGCGACACCCATGCGGATAACCGTACCAAGTGCACCGCCGGCAACTGCCTCGCCTGTGAAAGCATCAGTAAAAATAAGTGCAATAGCTGCAGGTACAAGGTCAAAATTCATGATCATCACAGCAAGACCTGCGACGAGATAAAAGAGTGCCATAACCGGCACGAATAAGGCCGTTACTTTTCCGATACTCTTGATACCGCCAAGAATAGCAAGAGCTGTAAAGATTGTCAGCACAATCCCCGTCACCCAGGCGGGAACCGAGAAAGTGGACTGTACAACGCTGGCAACAGAGTTGGACTGAACAAGATTGCCAATTCCAAAAGCCGCGACTGCGCCAAATAAAGCAAAAAGGACACCAAGCCATTTTTGTCCCAGACCTCTTTCAAGATAGTACATCGGTCCGCCGGACATTTCACCATTTTCGTCCTCAACCCGGTATTTAACAGCCAATACAGCTTCTGCGTATTTTGTTGCCATACCGAAGAAAGCGGTGATCCACATCCAGAAAACAGCACCTGGTCCACCGGTAAATACGGCAGTTGCGACACCTGCGATATTACCCGTCCCCACGGTGGCAGCAAGAGCGGTCATTAATGCCTGGAAATGGGAAATATCACCTTCCGATTTTTTGTCCTGCTGCTTTGTAAAAGCAAGCTTAAGTGAGTATGGCAGCAGCCTCATTTGCAGAAAGCCGATTCGGACAGTTAAATAAATTCCCGTTCCGACAAGCAGAATAAGCAGAGGAGGTCCCCATACCCAGCCGCTGATTTTTCCAATCCAATCTTCAAATGTCATGTTGCTCCCCCTAAGAAATATTATCGTCGAAAAATGTTCTCCAACAAGAATATTCTGATAATTACTCCCGAGTCAAGCAATATCCACTAGGGAAATGTTAGAAAATGCATTAACCATAGATTATAAAAGGCTTTTTAGATAATATTTTTATTTCATAAGTTTTTTAAAAAATGTTCTAAACTTGCATGAAGTGATGGTAATCGTGGAAAATGTTAGGTAGAAGCAGGCAGGATTGAATGCCTGAACTTTTTAAGAAGGATGAATTTAGGAGGAGAAAAAATGGGCAGTTCAAAGAAGTTCTGGATGGGCATGGTTTTAGGCGCGTTGGCAGGGGGAGCAGTAAGCCTTTTGGATAAAGCGACCCGCCAGTCTGTCAAAGAAGATTTTAGTAAGGTATCCAATGGTGTTGCGTATGTCGTGAAAAATCCAGAAAATTTTATTGAAGACATAAAGGACGCTGCGAATAAAGTCCGCTCAACAGTGGAACAAGTAACAGAGGATGTTGCATTTATTACCGAAAAAGTGGAGGAAGTCAGAGACGTTCCGCCACAAGTTACCGAGCTTGTAAAAGGGACGAAAGAAACATTAAGAAGAATTGCGGCATCGGACAATAAGCAGCCGCATATAGATGAAAATGAATTGTAGACAAGCCCTTACTTAAATGTAAGTAGCTTGTTTCGAGAAGCTTTCTGAAAGAGCTGAAAATCAGATGGCTATTCTTATTTTTGGTTGTAAAAGCAACAAAGATTCCTAAAGCAAAAAGAGGTGGATCAATGGTTGATTTATCATTTTTCAGGCAAATGTGGCACAGGATACAGGAAGACGATGTTCCGGCACTTGCTGCCCAGCTTGCATACTTCTTTTTGCTTTCCTTGTTTCCGCTATTGATCTTCCTGGTGACACTGGTGCCGTATCTGCCAATCACCGAGGTCGATATCCTGGGCTTTTTTGATGACTACGCACCGGGAGATTCGATGGACTTAATCAAAAACAGCCTTGAGGATATCATGAAAAAAGACGGTAAATTATTATCTTTCGGCCTGATAGCGACAATATGGTCAGCATCTAACGGAATAAATGCCATCGTAAGAGCTTTTAATAGGGCATATCGAGTCGAAGAGACGAGATCTTTTTTCGTTAGCAGAGGGATGTCGATCATATTGACGTTCGCGATGATTTTCGTATTTTTGGTCGCGTTAATTCTTCCAGTGTTCGGAAAAGAAATAGGGATCTGGCTGTTCGCTAATTTCGGGTTGAAGGAAGAATTTATCTCTGTTTGGAATATGTTCCGCTGGCTGATCAGTATTTTGATTCTTTTTATTGTTTTCCTTGGTCTGTACTGGATTGCCCCGAATAAAAAACTGACTTGCATCAGCGGCCTCCCGGGGTCGGTTTTTGCGACAGGAGGGTGGGTGCTTGTATCACTCGGTTTCTCCTACTACGTCAGCAACTTTGCTTCTTACACTGCCACGTACGGAAGCATTGGCGCCATCATCGTGCTGATGATCTGGCTTTATCTGTCCGCTTATATCATCATCATTGGCGGCGAAATCAATGCTTACTTCAGTGAAAAGAAAGCTGGCTGCTGAATTATATATGATACGTTAAGTGGCAAGTAAGGAAAGCTGCTGCCGTTCCCTGTTAATCGATATCCTGTAATTTCCTCGATAGCGGTCCGTTTTTTTGCGGAAGATAATAAAGAGGAATGTACCTCACTTATAACAAGGGGGATTAAAGGATGACAAAGAAAACGAAAAAAGACGGCGGCACAAAGCAAAAGGGGAATAAAAGCAACCCTAAGCAAAAAACATCAGGCTCAGCAAACGGATCAAACGGATATCACTAAGACCGAGGGTGTCCCAAAAGGTAAAAACTTTTGGGCACCCTCTTGTTTTTTAGCGACTTGTAAAAATGGTCCGTTGATTTCCGTTCCAGGCGCTTCGCTTTCCGCGGGGCTGGCGCTGAGCCTCCTCGCCGCCGTTGGCGTCTGTGGGGTCTCACCTGTCCAGCTGAGCCCGCAGGAGTCTTCGCGCCTTCCACTCCAATCAACTCAGGTTTCTAAACTCAGGTTGAGTTTAGAAACCTTTTGAGTCAGCCTCTACATTTTGTTTGAGGAAGGATATGGACAAAACTCTTTCAAAGTCCGGAAATGAAATGTCCGTAATTGTGCCATCAATGAAAAAAATTGTGTTCGCTTTCAGAACCATGCCGGAAAGAAATAGTGAATCCAACTATAACAACCAACCCGCCAATATAAAAAATTCCCGCCGAAATTACATCCAGCGGGAGTTTTATTATTTTAATAATCGTAAGCTATTCAAAATAACCAAAATCGTGCTTCCTTCGTGGCCGATGACGCCATATGGCAAGTCGAGCAGCTGCAGGAAGTTTGAGGCGATCAGCACCATGATCACCAGAATCGAAAAGACGATGTTTTGCTTGACGATTCGGTTCATCCGTCGGGAGAGATTGATGGCTTCTGCAATCTTCGGCAGGTCGTTTTTCATCAGCACGACGTCTGCTGTCTCGAGTGCGACATCGGAACCTTCGCCCATCGCAATCCCGACGTTTGCCGTTGCCAGTGCAGGAGCATCATTGATGCCGTCACCGACCATGGCGACATTGCCATACTGTGCTTTCAGTTTCTTTAGTTCTTCGACCTTCGTTTCAGGGAGGCATTCGGCAATATGTCCGTCTACATGGCTTTCAGAAGCGATCGCTTTTGCAGTATTCTTGCTGTCGCCTGTCAGCATGACGGTGTATATGCCTTCTGATTTCAGCAGGTCGATTGCCTGCTTCGTTTCTTCACGTACGACATCCTTCAATGCCAGCAAACCTGCGAGCTGGCCATTCCGTTCGATAAAAACAATCGTTTTTCCTTCTGCAGCAAGTGTCAATGCGGCGCCATCAGCAAATGCTTCTGCAGCTGGCCTGCCGACAAAATCGGCTTTGCCTATTTTCCAGTCCTCATTCTCATAATGTGCTTTTACGCCCCAGCCGGAAACATCTTCAATGCTTTCTGGATGTATAAGCTCTTTGCCAAGTTGACCCTTTGCGTATTTTACAATCGCGTTGGCAAGAGGATGGTTGGAGTGGCTTTCAATGGATGCCGCCTTGAGGAGCACTTCATCACTGTCCAGTCCATCAGCTACAAGAACGTCCGTTACTTCAGGTTTACCCTTTGTCAGCGTGCCTGTTTTATCAAAAGCAATCGCTTTTAAGTGGCTGAGATTTTCTAAGTGGACACCGCCTTTAAACAGGATACCGTGCTTCGCTCCGTTCGAAATGGCCGATAAAGTTGCTGGCATGATTGATGCGACCAGTGCGCAAGGAGAAGCGACCACCAGCAAAATCATTGCCCGGTAAAAGGTTTCAGTCCAGCTCCAGCCAAGCAGGAAATGGGGGACAAACATCATCAGCACGACTACCGCAAGAACAACCTTCACATATGTTCCTTCAAATTTCTCAATGAAAAGCTGGGAAGGAGATTTCTCGCTCTGTGCGTTTTGGACGAGCTGGATGATTTTCTGAAACAGTGTTTCATTGTTTGGTTTTGTGATTTCGACTGTAAGTGAGCCAGTCAGGTTGACGGTGCCGGCAAAAACATCATCGCCTGTATCCTTGGAAACGGGGATTGATTCACCGGTAATGGCTGCCTGGTCAATCGTCGTCTGTCCCTTGGCAACTTTACCGTCGGATGGAATTCTTTCACCTGGTTTGACTAAAATCATGTCGCCAATCACAAGTTCTGATACATGGACTCTTTCCTCAGTGCCGTCCGTAATCCTCAGCGCTTCTTCAGGCTGAAGCTCCATTAGCGAGGAAATTTCCTTGTGGCTTTTGTTCATCGTATACGTCTCAAGCGCACCGCTCATCGCAAAAATAAAGATTAAAATAGCGCCTTCTGTCCAGTATCCGATGACAGCCGAGCCAATCGCGGCAAAAATCATCAGCATTTCTACGTTCAGTTCTTTTTCCTCGATCGTCGCTTCGATGCCTTCCTTGGCTTTTGCGAATCCGCCAATTACATATGAGAGGATAAAAGCAACAACAGAGGCCGTTTCGGATTCCCCTTTGCTGAGAATCCAGCCGGCCACAATCAGGATACCGCTGAAAATTGCGGCGATCAATTCCACGTGCGGCTTTATTTTTTCGATAAAACTTAATTCAGGAACAGGTTTTTGTTTCATTAAAGCATTCGCTCCCTGGGCCATCGTTTTCTCCTCCTCTTTCAATCTCTAACTGATAGTAATAATCACAATCAATACCCTTAAAAAACACGAAAGCTGCCACCAGACTGGTGACAGCGAAAAGCCAAAGCAAAAGATACATATTGTATTCACTATTATGTTACCATACAATATATGCTTTTTAAAAGAATTATGCGTTTGAATGAGGAGACAGATTGATGAAAACTAAAGACTTTTTTACCCATCCGCTGGGAATTGCCGCATCGGCAGCGGGGGCCACGCTGTTATGGGGAAGTGCCTTTCCGTTTATAAAATTAAGCTATAAAAGCCTTGATATCAGACCTGAGGAGATAGGTGAACAGATGCTGTTTGCCGGATACCGCTTCCTGCTTGCCGGGCTGCTGATCCTAATTCTGTTCCTGCTGATGAAGAGGAATATGAAATTCAGGCCGGAAACAACAATGCCTTTATTAAAAATCGGCTTGTTCCAGACTTTCCTTCAATACGTATTATTTTATATCGGATTAAGCTATTCAACGGGAATCCAGGGTTCGATCATCGCGGGAACGACCTCCTTTTTCCAAATCCTCCTGGCTCATTTCCTTTATCCTGATGACCGGATGAACCGTCTGAAGGTAGCTGGGTTGATGATCGGCTTTACCGGGGTTATTTTTGCGAACTGGCCGAATGGGGAATATGAGATCCATTTTGGGATCGGTGAAATTCTATTGATACTGGCAATGCTTGCCGGAGCGTATGGAAATATTCTTGCCAAGCAAGGCAGTGCGAAAATGGAAGTCATTTATATGACTGCCTATCAAATGATTTTGGGATCACTTGGGCTTGTTGCGATAGGTGCGTTTTCTGTGGGACTTATTCCTTTCGATTTTGATCTTAAATCGATTCTGATGCTCGTTTATTTGGCGTTCCTCTCGGCTGCAGGCTTCATTTTATGGAACAATGTCATGAAATACAACCAGGTCGGCAAGGTTTCGCTGTATCTCTTTTTAGTGCCCGTGTTCGGTGTGATTTTATCGTCGGTACTTCTCAATGAACCGCTCCATTACTTTGTCATAGCTGGATTAATATTTGTTGTTGCCGGAATCGTTCTCGTAAACCGGCCAGCACGAAAAAACACAAAAAACAGCCTCCCATCGAAATAGGGAGGCTGTTTTTCTGTATTTAATTATGCTGATCTTGCTTCACGCTGGGATGGCCCTTCAGACCGAACCGCCACTAGTGCAATGAAAATCAACAGCAGCATTGTACTGATCACGTAGAAAAAGCTGATTCCTTCTAATAATTCGATTGCCACGCCCCCGATGAACGGGCCGCTGATACTGCCAAAGCTGAAAAAGATGCCGCACATCAAGTTGCCGGCGGGCAGCAGCTCTTTTGGCAGCAAATCGGCCATATAGCTGATTCCCAGTGAAAAAGTAGATCCGACAAGTGTTCCGGCTAAAAAGAAGCAAATCAACAGTCCGGTGGTAGAATTCTCGAGCAGTCCTGCGGCGGTGAAACAAATGAAGCCGGAAAGTGTAATCGCAATTAATACTGTTCTTCTTCCAAGCTTATCGCTCAATATGCCAAGCGGCAGCTGGGAGATTATGCCGCCTACTGCGAAAGCAGGCAGCAGAATCGCAACCGCATTGACGCCAATTCCCGATCTCATTGCATAGACAGGAAAATTGCCGTTAAGGCTTGCTTCTAAAAAGCCGTAGC
Source organism: Mesobacillus subterraneus (assembly GCF_023715485.1). Taxonomy (GTDB): domain Bacteria; phylum Bacillota; class Bacilli; order Bacillales; family Cytobacillaceae; genus Mesobacillus; species Mesobacillus subterraneus_B. The sequence continues at coordinate 36,684 of NZ_JAMBOF010000026.1, forward strand.
CGAATGGAGGGAGGAAGGCAACCCATGCATATTTAAAAACTTTGCCAAACCGTTTCATTGTCCCAAAAAAGGACGTACTGTCCATACCGTGTTCAGGATGTTCATTTTTCAGCATCCAGACTGTCAGCCAGGCTGCAAGACTGATCACTGAGGAGATGATGAAAGGCAGGGCTGTATTGACTTTTACGAAGCTTGTCATTAATGGCCCTGCTGCGAAACCAAGTCCAAAAAACAATCCGTAAATGGAAATGTTCCTGCCAATTCTTTCTTTTGGAGAAAAAGAAGTGATCCACGTCTGTGTAGCAAAATGAAGCATATGATCTCCAATGCCAATCACAAGCCTTAATAGAAACCAAAACCAGAATGACTTCCATAAAGGAAACAGCGCGAGGGAGACGGCTACAGCCAATCCGCCAATTAAAATGATTGGTTTATAGCCGAAACGCCTTAGTGGGGCTTCCATCAAGGGCGATGCAATCAATATACCTATATACAAACCTGTGGCGTGCAAACCATTCATTGATGAGGACACGCCATCCTGTTCAAAAATAATCGCAATTAACGGCAGCAGCATTCCCTGCGAAAAGCCTGATATGGCAACAATACTGACCAGGATCCAGAAACGAAGCATTATGCTGATATTCATATAAAAAATCTCCTGACATTTTAGTACTCTTTAGATGTGTCCGGCTCCAGCGTCTAGCTCCTCGGGTTATAAGCCTTCAAGCTGTGGGGGGCTGAAAACTGCCTCTTCGCTTATTGTCTTATGGAGATGGAGCTGAAAAAGGTGCTGTCGCATTTCAATGGTATAGAAACAAAATTTTATGTGCAATGTTTTTTTAGTTTAAATCAGGGAAAAAATAGTGTAATCTCTTTATAGCTAATTGCGGAAAAATTTGCTAATTTATTTTTCTTCAGAGCAATATGTATTAAGGGTGTGGGCAATATGGAATTTAAAATGAAACCGGATGTAGGCTTTTATACGGAGGTGGGTTTTGGAAGGCTGGATGTAGCAGGCGACGATGAGTTTGGATTCAGGCCTTACCAGCTGCTCGTTTCTTCGGTTGCGGTATGCAGTGGGGGAGTTCTCCGCAAGGTTTTGGAAAAGATGAGAATGGAAATAAAGGACATACATATTCATGCCGCTGCAGAACGTGTTGAAGAAGAAGCGAACAGAGTAAGCAAGATTATTGTGCACTTCCGTATTGAGGGAGACAATCTGGACGAAAAGAAAATTGAGAAAGCCATGGTTCTGACAAGAAAAAATTGTTCCATGGTCCAATCCGTGATCGGCAGTATCGAAGTGGAGGAAACCTTCGAAATCGTAGGCGGGTAAGCCTTTATGTTTGAAGGGAATTTTAAAAAGAATAGCGAGGATTAAAAACATGGTGCATAAGATTTTCATGATTTTGACCTTTGTCGGTGTTCCGCTGTCTGTCATTGGGACATTGATGCATTGGCCAAGTATCTCATTATTTATTATTTACTGCTTAACAATTATCGCGCTGGCAAGCTATATGGGCCGGGCGACAGAAAGCCTGGCAATCGTAACAGGGCCGCGTATCGGCGGTTTGCTCAACGCGACTTTCGGAAATGCGGTTGAACTTATCATTTCTATTTTTGCATTAAAAGCTGGCTTGATTGGTGTCGTACTTGCGTCACTGACTGGTTCTGTACTAGGCAACCTTCTTCTTGTAGCGGGATTATCATTTTTTATAGGCGGATTGAAATTCAAACGTCAGCATTTCAACGTATTTGATGCAAGACATAATTCAGCATTGTTAATTTTTGCTGTTATCGTTGCTTTCGTTATTCCTGAAGTGTTTGCAATGGATATGAACGAAAGCAAGACTCTCAGTCTTAGTGTCGGCATATCAATCATCCTGATCGCATTATATCTTGCAGCACTATTCTTTAAGCTAGTCACCCACCGAGGCGTTTATCAGCACTCAACTGAAGGTGGAACCGAGCACCATGAAGAAGAACCAGAATGGGGCAAAGGCAAGGCGATGCTGATTTTATTGGCAGCGACAATTGCAGTTGCTTATGTTGCCGAGAATTTGGTACACACATTCGAAGCGGTCGGAGAATCGTTCGGCTGGTCAGAATTGTTTATCGGGGTCATAATTGTAGCCATCGTTGGTAACGCTGCTGAGCACGCTTCAGCAATTATCATGGCATACAAAAATAAGATGGATATCGCCGTTGAAATCGCGATCGGTTCCACGTTGCAAATTGCGATGTTCGTCGCTCCAGTGCTTGTCTTGATTTCATTGATGTTTGAAACAAAGATGCCGCTCGTGTTCTCAATGCCTGAAATGATCTCGATGGCAGTCGCGGTACTTTTAGCAATCAGCATTGCCAATGACGGCGAAACGAACTGGTTTGAGGGACTTACACTTTTGGGCGCTTATGTTATAATGGGTATTGGATTTTACTTGCTTTAATATATATAGTAACAATGAACTCTGTTCCGAGAGGACAGGGTTCTTTTTTCGGTGTTAAAGTAAGTTCAGTTATAGAAGAAGGAGAATTTTAATGGCTTTTTTTTATCGCACTCTTTTTTTCATCATTGGGTTAACGATTCTTTCTTTCGGAGTATCAATGACCATTAAAGCTGGATTAGGTACAGGGGCCTGGGATGCCCTCAACGTGGGACTGTCAGAAACAGTCGGGCTAACACCCGGAAGCTGGGTAGTCATCGTTGGGATCATTTTGATCTTTGTCAATTCTGCCCTGGTAAAAAGACGTCCTGATTTTGCTGCAGTCATCACGCTGCTCATCACAGGTGCGTTAATTGATTTCTGGATTTTACGAGTGTTTGATGAATTTGTTGTTACAGGCTATGTAAGGCAATTTGCTGTATTCATGCTTGGGATGGTCACGCTCAGCATGGGACTTGCAATATACCTTCAAGCTAAATTTCCGCTTATTCCAATCGATAATTTTATGATGGCCTTACGGGAAAGGTTTGGCTTGAATTTAATGGTGGCGAAAACGCTTGGCGAAGTAATTGCGCTGTCAGCGGCATTCGTTTTTAAAGGACCAATCGGCATCGGAACGCTGATTGTTACATTCGCTATTGGCCCGCTTATTCAATTTTTCTTCCCGTTCTTTGAAAAATTGTTAAACAAGCTTGTTTTGTCAGTCAGATAAATGAATGAGATTAAAAAATTACTGCCGATAAATTTTTAATCTTTGGATAAAGTGGTGCGACTCCGAAAACACTATAAGCAAACTTATAAGTTTCTTGTAGTGAAAGGAGTTCAACACCATGAAAAAAACAGCAGCTATCTTGATGACGATGGTTTTCATGATGTCCATTTTGACGCCTGGATTTGCTGAGGAAGGCAAAGCCCAAAAAGCTCCACTGCCAAAACAGGAGGAAAAAGCAAAGTATACGATTCCTGGTTCAGTAATGAATATTACAAAGGATAATACGTATCCAAATCCTACGGAGGACTTGCCGTTTCTTCAGCCAAGCGAGCTCACGAAGAGTCTGATTGAAACTTCAAAAGTGAAGATTGAAAATCCTGATCTGATCAGAATGATGAATGAAACGACGATCAACAGCACTCCATTTGCAATTGGATACCGGGCGATTGTCTATCTTGGCGAATGGCCATTGAATTATGAATCAACTGAAACTTCGCCAAATTGGGAGTTCCAGAAGATCAATACGAACTATTATGATAACCGCGGGGGCAATGCTATTTATCAAATTCATTATGTCCAGGAGCAGCAAAAGGTGGTAAAGGGCGGACTGACGGCGAAAATCAAGAATGCCGAAGACGTTCAGAAAATGATGCTATTAAAAGCAGCCCAAAAAACTGGTCTCCCGCTAGCGTTCGAAACAATCGTCGGTGCCGGTACGAAGAAAGACCATATCTACAATATCCAGCCAAAACGGTTAGGCTATTTATACGCATACGCACCTGCCATCAACGAAAAGGGCAAGGTAACATATGGCGAAGTCTATCTGATGCTAAAGGGCAATAAGAAATTCATCGTCGTCAAAAATGTCGTCTCACAGGGGATCGGGGCGTGGATACCTCTTCAGGATCACGTAAGCTTCGGTTTTGTGGCCAGTGAGAGGCCGAGATAACACCTAATTATTATATGAACAAATTGGCCTGATTCCCTTTTAGGGGATCAGGCCAATTACATTTCAAGGGTCATTCTTTAAGAGGTAATTTTTCCCTCTTGACAAATGGTATATAAATCCTGTTTATCTCTTGGCAAACCCGGGAATTAAATAGGCATAACAATAAAACAATTATAATTTTAAGGAGGAAATAAATCATGGCACAGAATATTCTACCTAACGGAAATTCAATGGACAACACAACGGGCACTTACACTTCAGCAACTGAAAACGCGACATACGATACAACTACAGGTACAACAACTTACGCAAGCACAGCATCAAATGATTCTTACTCTAACAATTCTTCAATGGGCGGTTACTCCAGCAGCTTTGCAACAGACAGCTCAAACAGCTCAAATGGCAAGCTGATGAAGGGTCTTTTAATCGGGGCGACAATCGGCGGCGTATTAGCAATGCTTGATTCCAACACTCGTACAAAGGTGAAGGATACAGCAGTGAATGTAAAAGATACTTCAATGAATGTAATCAATGAAGTTAAAAACAACCCAACTGATGTAAAGGAACAAATGATGAGCAGCTTCAAGGAAGCTTCCAGCATTCTGAAAGAAGCAATCAGCGACGCTCAGAACCTTTACCAGCGCCTGAATGAAGATGTGTTCAGCAAAATGGGTGATGTGAAGTCACTATCCAATGAAGCAATGAACACAGTATCACAGGCGACAGATGGCTTAAAGGAAGTAGGCTCGAAAGTGAAGGAAGCAGGTTCAACTGCAATGGATAATCCTGTCGTGAACTCTGCATCTGGACCCACTTCAGGAAGTACGTCATCAAGCAGTTCTTCAACAGTAAGCTCAACCAATGCAGCAGGAGCTTATGCAACTGGAATGGCCAGCAAGCCGTCTGATACAACCGGCTTAGGCAACACATCAAATGCATTCGCAGTTTCTCCTGAAGACCAGAACAATGACAATAATCGCTAACAACAAAAATTTAAGACCAGTCCTCAGGGCTGGTTTTTTTGTGGGCTTATGAGGATATTAGGAGCAGAAAAACGTTCGACAAAACGTCAATCCCATTATTTTGCTTGTTTCTTAAAGAGAACAAAGGGGTAATTTACATATATAAGCTGATAGTCAGAGACTTTGGGAGGTTGAACATATAATGGGGAAGGAATTCAAAACACGCTCTAATAGATGCGATTACGATAGAGAAACAGCAACAGGGAAAATTTCAATGGCCGCTTCGGCACATCCAGTCGCTACGGATGCCGGAGAGAAAATCCTCCGCGACGGTGGCAATGCAATTGATGCTGCGATTGCAATCCAATTCGGGCTCAATGTCGGTGAACCGATGATGACAGGTATTGGCGGCAGCGGATTTTTCATGGTGTATCATGCCGAGAGCAAGACCACTAAAATATTTAATGGACATACACGTGCACCAGCAGCCGCGCATTCAAAATTATTCCTGGATGAGAATGATGAAGTGATACCTTTTCGCAAAAGGTCGACGCACGCCTCAGCGGTTGGGGTTCCAGGTATTTTAAAAGCAATGGAAGAAGCCAGAAAAGAATATGGGACAAAGCCACTTTCTGAATTGATCGAGCCTGCAGCACAGGCCGCCGAAAAAGGCGTGGAGGTCAACTGGGTGATGGACCAGTCATTGAAGAACTTCGAATATAGACTAGGCGATCATGCAAGGGAACTTTTTATCCCTGAGGGGGAGTTTCTATGCGAAGGTGACGTCTACGAAAAAGCTCACTTGGCGAAGACATTCCGCATCCTCCAAAGAGATGGAATCGAAGCGTTTTATGAGGGCGAAATAGCAGAAGCCATTATTTCTACCTTAAAAGAACTTGGCGGAATCATGGAACTTTCAGATCTCCAGAGCTATAGGACATCAATAGACGAGCCTGTATGGGGAACGTACCGAGGGTATAAAGTTGCGTCTTCCAATATGCCTAGCGCAGGCGGGACAACAATGCTGCAAATTTTAAAGCTTCTTGAGGGCTTTGATCTTAGCAAATACGATGTGAAATCATGGGAGAAGTATTATCTGTTTACCGAAGCAATGAGAATTGCTTTTTCTGATAAAATTGCCTTTTCTGGTGATCCTGAATTTAGTGATATTCCTTTGGAAGGTTTGTTGAATGAGGAATATCTGGCAAAACGTCGAGACTTGATTAATTTTGAACGAAGAAACGATGCAGTTGATTTCGGCAACCCATGGGCATATTCCGATGGAAAAGAAATCAATGTGGTTAGGCAGCCTTTTGAGGCAGAAAAAGAAAGAAGTGAAACAACCCATTTTACCGTTGTCGATCAATGGGGCAATATTGTTGCGTGTACTTCTACAGTTGAGCACCCGTTCGGGGCAGGCATAATGGTTAAGGATTATGGGTTTGTTTTAAATAATGAACTTACCGATTTTGATGCTGTACCCGGAGGATTGAATGAAATCCAGCCAGGGAAGCGGCCTGTCAGCTGTAAGACACCAACTATTGTTTTCAAGGACGAAATGCCTGTATTGACGCTGGGATCGCCAGGCGGCCCGACGATCGTTGGTTCAGTTTTCCAAACAATTGTTAATATCCTTGATTTTGGCATGGACGTTAAAGAAGCAATCGAAGAGCCGAGAATTTTCAACAGTTCAGGCCCATTGATTGGCTGGGAAGCTGGTATCAGCATGGAAAGCAAAGGGAAGATGGAAGCGATGGGTTATGAATTCGCCGATGGGCCGTTCCCAATCGGTAATGTTCAAGCCATTCAGATTGATCACGAAAAAGGCCTGTTGCACGGAGCGGCTGATTCAAGCCGGGAAGGGAAAGCAACTGGAATTGATGAATGATGGGGATACGCTAACTAAATAAATAAGCAGAACAGAAGCAGGCTGGTCACAAACAGTCTGCTTCATATTTTGTATTTTTAAATTAGGCTCTGTTAAAGCTGATTGTTGATTTTAAACCCTGTTGATTGTAGTGGAAGGCGCGTAGACTCCTGCGGGCGCAGCTGGTCAGATGAGACCCCGCAGGAGCGAAGCGACGAGGAGGCTCAGCGCCAGCCCCGCGGAAAGCGAAGCGCCTGGAACGAAAATCAACAACCTTGTTTAACAGAGCCTTAATGAAAAGCAAATGTGTTGTTATCCCAAGGAAAAGGGAATACTATTACTGAGCAGATAATGTTGATAGATGCGATTGTTATTGCAGAAAAATGGATTTTTCGGTAGGATGTTAACGATAGTAAAAGGAGTGAGCAGTTTGGGAAACCCGATTAATGAAAAGAATACTCAGGTTGTGTTTTTGAAGCAACGTTTGGATATGTTTGCAGATTTGCTTGACGCAATTGATCCTGAAGAAGCTGATTTAGAGGATATCGACCGCATGATCCAAATCGTCGAAGAGATGGATGCTAAATGCCGTGAGTTCAAGAATCGCGACTCGTAAGAGACCTTATTGATGAGGTCTCTTTTTTTAGTGATTTTTGAATTAAAGGTGCGATATCAAATCTCTTTCATTGCTTCAATCCAAATGAAACTTTGCACATTTTTCCTTGTAAACGATTCCAGTTTTCATCTTTAAATCAAGAGATGATAGGAGTATAATGATACTGGAATTGTTATAAAATTTTCACATATATAAGAGATTGACGTTAACGAACATTGGGAGCAGAGAGAGGGGTAAGAAAATGAATATCGAAAAGTTTCAGGAAAGCATGTACCAGCTGATCGTTGAAACATCCACTAACCTGCCAAAGGATGTGCGCAGGGCAATAAAGGGTGCGGCAGAGCGCGAAAATGCGGGAACCCGTTCAGCCATGAGCCTGGCAACCATCACGAATAACATCAAAATGGCTGATGATAATGTATCGCCGATTTGCCAGGATACTGGACTTCCCACGTTTAAAATTAAGACGCCAGTTGGAGCTAACCAGATAGAAATGAAAAAGGCGATTTATAACGCAATTGCACTGGCTACAAAGGATGGCAAATTGCGTCCGAATTCTGTTGACTCGCTGACTGGGGAAAACAGCGGCGACAATCTTGGCGGCGGAACGCCTGTCATTAAGTTTGACCAATGGGAAAAAGATTATATCGATGCCCGCCTGATTTTAAAGGGTGGCGGCTGTGAAAATAAAAATATTCAATACAGTCTTCCAACAGAGCTTGAAGGACTAGGACGTGCTGGCCGTGACCTTGACGGCATCCGCAAGTGCATCATGCATTCTGTCTACCAGGCTCAGGGACAAGGATGCAGCGCTGGCTTCATCGGCGTTGGAATTGGCGGAGACCGTTCTTCCGGATACGACCTTGCAAAGGAACAGTTATTCCGTTCTGTTGATGACGTGAACCCGCATGAAGATTTGCGCGACCTTGAAGCTTATATCATGGAAAATGCCAACAAGCTTGGAATTGGCACAATGGGTTTTGGTGGGGAAACGACTCTTCTTGGCTGTAAGATTGGTGTCATGAACCGTATTCCTGCCAGCTTTTATGTTTCTGTTGCCTATAATTGCTGGGCATACCGCCGCCTGGGCGTAACGGTGAATCCTGAAACTGGAGAAATTCAGGACTGGATGTACCAGGAGGGAGAAAAAATCGACTTCGCCCAGCCGGCTGCACAGGAAATCGCAGCGACTGTTGAAGCACCTGCTGAAGAAGGTGTAGTAACTTTAACAGCTCCAATCACAGAAGAGCAAATCCGCCAGCTCAAGGTTGGGGATGTCGTAAAAATCAACGGTATGATGTACACAGGCCGTGACGCGATCCATAAATATCTATCCGACCATGATTCACCAGTCGACTTGAATGGCCAGGTAATTTATCATTGCGGACCTGTTATGCTGAAGGATGATGAGGGCAAGTGGCATGTCAAGGCTGCAGGGCCGACAACAAGTATTCGTGAGGAGCCTTACCAGGGCGATATCATGAAAAAATTTGGAATCCGTGCTGTAATCGGTAAAGGCGGCATGGGCGCGAAGACACTGGCTGCTTTAAACGAACACGGCGGCGTTTATCTGAATGCAATCGGCGGAGCTGCACAGTATTATGCCGACTGCATTAAGTCTGTAGAGGGTGTAGACCTGATGAACTTCGGAATACCTGAAGCAATGTGGCACTTGAATGTAGAAGGTTTTACAGCGGTTGTAACAATGGATTCCCACGGTAACAGCCTCCACCAGGACGTTGAAAAATCCTCTCTTGAAAAATTGGCACAGTTTGCAGACAGAGTTTATAAATAAAATAGACAAAGGAGGCTCGCTTTACGGCAAGCCTCCTTTTAATTTTTCTTCTGTTTTGCCAGCTGGTTTCGGTCCACATTTCCTGGTGGTCTTTCCAGCCAGTCATTCTCAATCTGGATGTTCCCGCCATCCTCTGCAAAATTTGCTGTCTCCAACAAGAATCTCATATAGGTCGCGCCCAGGTCATGGCGCGGGCTGACAGCCATTGAGTCACCAAAGTTACGGACCTTTGCGGATGAAAGATTAGAAATGTGAAATAGCATTAATTTATCAGAGTAAGGCGATTCAGTTGAATCGGTTATCTTGAATTGGCTCGGGACTGACACTGGCAAGTCCTCTTTGTTCAACAGCTGCGATAAAACGTTATGCTGCTTGATGTTGATTTCTTTTCCTCGCAAAAAATAATTCCGTACTTCCCCTTTCTTAGCTACCTGGCTGAATCCCATCACTAAAATAGTTTTAATTGCATTCACCTGGATATTTTGAAATAGGTGGGAAATTTCCATAGCGGTAAATGGTCTTTTATCACCAAAAAAACCATTGAAAAAGCTTTGCTTTTCAATAAAAGAAACCCTCTTCGGATTTGGGATGAAGGGTGCCCGTATATGCAAACCCTTTTGAAGCATTACTTCAGTAACCTTGTTGGAAAGATTGAGGGTTGAAATATTGATTTCTGTCAGGTAATTCCTCATGTCCATCCTAGAAAAGGAGGGCAGGGCGACACTATAATAAAGTGCTCCGTATTTAACCATCATATCAAGATAGTTAAGATAGAAGCTGTCAGAAAATAACCTTGGTGCGCCTGCATTCACATCATCATCTGCAGAGAAGCCATGAGGTATGGCAACTCCCTCAATTGCAAATTTATCTTTCAAGTCGGCTAGGATCTTTTTGCTCAGATTGTCTGCTGTTACAAGGCAATCTTTAATCTCTTCATCCTCAACGTTCAGTAAAAAATGCTGGAACATACAGATTACCATCGAATTAGCCATGTATATATTCCACAGGTTTCCTATTTCGCCGGAGGTCCAATCGATTTTTTGTTCTTCAGTCATGTCATTCTCCTTTGAATTCATATATATAAATACTATTTGCTAAAAATAACTATCTATACTGAGGAGAATTTTTTTCTCTCCCTGACAAACAATAAGGAAAACAGCATGGGAGGAACATCATGAAACTGATTTTTAAAATAATCTTTGCTGCCAACCTGCTCATATTAACAACGTTGCCTGCGGCTGTTCACGCAGAATATTCGAACTCCCCTTTGCACTGGGGGTTTAAAAAGGGCCGGAACGGCAGGCAAGCTGATGCTGGCAGAATGTTTGAAGTTATTATTGAAGAGCAAGGCGCTGTTTATAAAGGCGACAAAAATAAAAAAGACATATATCTTACCTTTGATAATGGGTATGAGAATGGCTACACTGAAAAAATTCTTGATATTTTGAAAGAAGAAAAGGTGCCGGCAGCATTTTTTGTGACCGGGCATTATCTCGAAAGTGCTCCAGAATTAGTCGAACGTATGGCATATGAAGGCCATATTGTAGGCAATCATTCGTGGCACCATCCGGATATGACGAAAATCAGCGATGAAAAAATTAAAAAGGAATTGGAAATGGTGCGGGCTGAAACAGAGAAAATCACCGGCAATAAGCATATGTCCTACTTGCGCCCGCCCCGGGGAATTTTTAGCGAAAGAACAATGGCGGTAGCCAAAGAAGCAGGCTACACGCATGTCTTCTGGTCGCTCGCCTTCGTCGACTGGAATACCGATCAGCAAAAGGGCGCGCAATATTCCTACGATAAAATCATGACCCAGATCCACCCAGGTGCCGTCCTGCTGCTCCACACCGTGTCGAAGGACAATGCTGACGCACTCGGAAAAGTCATCAGGGATTTAAAGGAACAAGGCTACACTTTCAAAAGCCTGGATGAATTGATGCTGAGCCAGAATGGTGTGAAAGATCCGATGCTGTATTGATGATTTGATGTCCCGGCACTTTTATTAGTGCCGGGGTTTTTCCAGTTCGCCAATAAAATTATAAAATCGCCAATAAAATTGTGAACTCCGCCAATAAAATGATGGTTTATAAATGTATGTGTAAGGCCTTTTTCTAGACAAAGAAAAAAGGACAAAGTACTCTCTGAGTTATCACCACAATAACCTTTTGAGAGGAGTACTTTATCCATGTCCAATTTTAACACA
>NZ_JAMBOF010000027.1 GCF_023715485.1 Mesobacillus subterraneus
AAATGTTTGAACAACGATATACAAAGGCCAAAAAGGGGTAGTCAGGCAGCCTCGGCTGCCTGACTACCCCTCCACATATAACTCATAGAGTATGGATGTTTACACATAATTCTTGACGGAACCTTTTTTATAGCGATATTCAGCTTTTTATAGCGAATTGGAAATTCCACGCGAAAATTACCAATTCAACTGAAAAAAATCTCCCTACACTTCGGGAGATTTTTTTATCATGCATTTCTAAACCATTATGACAATTTGTTCGTTTCTATACTTAATGCACTCGAATTACTTCATATATATCTTCATCATGATGAACTCTTGTATGCTTTGACTCAATTCTTTCAAATTCTTCGTTTCCGACTTTTGGCAACTCACCGATCCACCAATTTTTAAAATCTAATATAAAGTCAGTAAACATTGCGATTCCTCCCAGATAGGGTAAATTAATTTTTTATCACATCCTTATTATACATGTGAATAGTTTCACATAGCAAGCGCTTTCATTATATCCGGAATAGCAAAATTATATTGAATAGTAAGAAAATAATTGTCATCATTTTTCACAAAAAACAAGCCGATTCATAGCTGAACGGCTTGTTCTGATATTAATCCATTTTTAAAATCATCCTACTCCTGCCATCTTTACAGCCGTCCGATATAGCAGCTCAGTTCCCAAAGAAATGTCCTCGAAAGTCGAAAACTCCTTTGGATTATGGCTGATTCCATCTTTGCATCGAACGAAGATCATTCCATAGTCACAAACATAGGACATCGCAAGCGAATCATGGAACGGACCGCTCATCAGCTCCATCGTATTGATGCCAATGTTTTGGCTTTCTTCCCTCATGACGTTCATGATTTCCTGAGAGCAGTAGCGCGGCTCGCTATTTGTATCCTCAGAGATTTTGCATGTTAAGCCATGCTGAGCAGTAATCTCTGTGATTCTCGCTCGCAATCTTTCTTCAATCCGGTGTCTTCTATTAATATCGATATCTCTTAAATCCACCGTAAAGCTTACTTTTTTAGGAATGATGTTTCGAGAATCCGGGAAAACTTTTAAACTTCCTACAGTTCCTACTGTGGGAGCATCAGGATCCTCACCAGCAAGTTCATTAAGGGCAACAATAACCTTTGCTGCCCCGACGAGCGCATCCTGCCTCATCGGCATAGGAACAGAGCCTGCATGTCCAGCGAAACCTTCTAATTCAACAGTTAGCCATAACGGACCAGAAATCCCGGTGACAATTCCGACCGCCAAATTGTTTTTCTCCAGCACTGGCCCCTGCTCGATATGCAATTCAAGAAACGCCCGGATACTTTCCTTAGGATATTCGGATTCCTTTAGCCTATCTGGGTCACACCCGAACTCGATCAACGCCTCTCTTCTAGTCATTCCATCTTTATCCGTACGGTCTAGCTCGCCATCTTCCAGTTTGCCGAGGATTCCTCGTACGCCGAACAAACCTTTATTAAATCGGCAGCCCTCCTCATCGCTAAAAGCAACGACTTCAATCGGCATTTTAGGCAGCAGATTTTGTTCTTTCATTGTTTGGACAGCTTCCAGGGCACCAAGCACTCCGATCACTCCGTCAAATCTGCCGCCATACGGCTGCGAATCGATATGAGAACCGAGCATCAATATCGGCGCTTCTGGATTCCCCCCCTCCAGGCGGCCAATCAGATTCCCGAAGTGGTCAATTCTTGCTGTCAGGCCTGCTTCCTCCATCCAACTCTTAACCTTTTCAACTCCCTGCCTGTCCTCCTTTGACAACGTCAGGCGGCAAACACCTGTCTCGCCAATTTTGCCGATTTCCGCTAATTCATTGATTCGCTCCTCCAAGCGCTGTTTGTTTATAGTCAACGTCTGCAACGTCATGAAAAATGCCTCCTTAAATCCCCAGGTAAAATAGTGAAAGCATTGTGCGAAACACTCGTAATCCGATAAACTTCAAAGGATTACGAGTGTCATAGATACCTTCTTCAGTTTTCCTTACAGAATCGCCTTCAGCTCTTCCGTCAGCGTCTGAATGATAAAATCAAGGTCTTCATTTTCAATATTCAGCGGCGGAGATAAAGTCAGGACGTTATTGTAGCCAGCAACGGTCGCGCCATTTTTACCGATGATCAAGCCCTTCGCTTTACAGCCGCCAATCACTTTATTTACAAGCTCAACTCCTAAAGGTTGTTTCGAAGTCTTATCGCCAACCAACTCAATTCCGACCAGCAGTCCTTTTCCCCTCACATCTCCAACATAAGGATGGTCAGCCAGCTGGGAAGCCAGGCTTTGTTTCAAATAGTCACCTAACTCCCTTGATCGATCAAACAGCTGTTCATTCTCCATGATTTCAAGGTTTTTCAATGCCAGGGCACATGCCGCTGGATTGCCGCCAAATGTATTTACATGGCGGAAATAATCGTATTCTTCTGTACCCTTAAAAGCTTCATAGATCTCCTTGCGAACCGCAGTTGCCGACAAAGGCAAGTAAGCGCTCGTAATTCCCTTGGCCATCGTGATGATATCCGGTTTAACACCGTAGTTCATAAAGCCAAAAGGCTTTCCGGTCCTGCCAAATCCACAAATGACTTCGTCAGCAATCAGCAAAGCCCCATGCTTTTCACAAACTTCTTTTACACCCTTCATATACTGATCAGGCGGAACAATCACCCCGCCGCCTGTTATGATCGGCTCCATGATGACTCCGGCAATCGTCTCACTAAGCTCCCAGGTCATAACCCGGTCGATATCCTGCACGGACTGAAGCTCCGCAGCATCTGCATCCACCTGATCACCACCTCGGTATAAATCAGGCGGCGCAACATGCAAGAAACCTGGAGCCAATGGCTCGTATTTATATTTGCGCTGAGCTTGGCCTGTCGCGGCAAGGGCTCCCATTGAATTCCCATGGTAAGCACGATAGCGAGATATGAATTTGTACCGTCCATGCTCCCCTCTTTGCTGGTGATACTGCCGAACCAGCTTGAACGCTGTTTCATTCGCCTCAGAACCACTGTTGGAAAAGAAAATCACATATTCGTCACCAAGCAATTCATTCAGCTTTTCCGCCAGCTTAATCGCCGGAATATGGCTTTGGCTTAGCGGGAAGTAAGCCATTTGCTTTAACTGCTCATAAGCCGCATCCGCCAGCTCTGTTCTCCCATAGCCGACATTCACGCACCATAGGCCTGCCATTGCATCCAAATACCTTTTTCCATTATGGTCGGTAACCCACGATCCTTCAGCTTTCTCCGCAATCAAGGTACTGTCAGGACTGTATGGCTTCATCGAATGCCAGACATAATCCCGATCCTTCGTGAGAAAATCCTCGCCTTGCTTAATCTTTGTCATACCTGCCCTCCTCCTAAGCTTTCAATTATAATTTGCATTCCTGTTCTAATAATCGAAACGGGAAGTGATCATCTTTTTACGAGTAAAGAAGTTGACGCCATCCTTGCCATTCACGTGTAGGTCTCCGTAAAAGGAATCCTTCCAGCCTGAGAATGGGAAGAACGCCATTGTTGCCGGTACGCCAACATTGACTCCCAGCATTCCTGCATCTGCTTCTTCTCTGAACTGTCGTATGGCTTTTGCATCCTTTGAATAAATGGTCGCACCATTTCCGTAACGGGATTTTCGAATATACTCAAGTGCTTCATCTAAACCCTCCGCTCTCAGCAAGCTTAATACCGGCGCAAAAATCTCATCCTTCGCGATTGTCATTTCTGGAGTTACATGGTCAAAAATCGTAGGGCCTAAGAAAGTACCATTCTTGAAATCATCCAACTCATTCCGGCCATCCAGAAGCAGTGTCGCCCCTTCTTCCACACCTTTTTCGATATAGCCAAACACCTTTTCACGGTGGGAGTCCCTGATCACTGGAGTCAGCAGCACCTCATCATCCATGCCATTTCCGATGACAAGCTCGTCTGCTTTCTGTTTTAGCGCCTGGACAAATTGATCTCCATCTCCGACAACCACAACGGCGCTGCATGCCATGCAGCGCTGGCCCGCACTTCCGTATGCTGAACTGACAATATGGGTAACCGCCTTTTCCATGTCGGCATCCGGCATGACGATATGATGATTTTTCGCTCCCGATAATGCCTGGACACGCTTCCCTTGTGCCGCAGCTCTCTCATATACATATTTTGCAACGGGCTGTGAGCCAACGAATGAGATTGCCTTTACATCTTCATGATCCAGCAAGCCATTCACGACATCATGGGCACCATGAACGATATTCAGTACGCCATTTGGTGCGCCAGCTTCATTAAACAGCTCAACCAGTTCATTTGCTAAAAGCGGCGTACGCTCAGAAGGCTTAAGCACGAATGTATTTCCGCATGCAATCGCCAGCGGGAACATCCACAATGGAACCATCATTGGGAAGTTAAAAGGTGTAATCCCTCCGACCACCCCGATAGGATAACGGAACATTTCAGAGTCGATGTCCTCGGCGATATTCGATAAGCTTTCACCCATCATCAATGTTGGAGCACCGGCCGCGAACTCAACACACTCGATTCCTCTCTGGACTTCCCCGTGGGCTTCCTTATACGCTTTGCCATTCTCCTGAACAATCAGCTTCGCAAGCTTCTCGTGGTTTTCTGTGAGTAAATGATGGTATTTATATAAAATTCGCGCCCTTTTCGGTACCGGAGTGTTTTTCCACGTTTTGAACGCTTCATTGGCAGCGCTTACAGCAAGGTCTACATCTGCTTTTGAAGAGATAGGAACCTTCGCCAATACTTCCCCTGTTGCCGGGTTCGGAACATCAAGAACTTCGGAAGTCTGCGCCTTCACCCATTCTCCATTAATAAAGTTCTTCAATACAGCTGTCTCATTTTTGATTACTGTCATATTTTACGCACGCCTCCTATTTTGTCTAAATTTTTAAAAAACTACTTATAGTAAAATTATCTTTGATTTTCAACAAGCTTTCATTAGACATTGTGTAAAATAACTGGATTTGAAAATTACACATAATGAATAAAAGAATGGCCAATTCTGTTTTAACTTCTTTTTTAAAAAGGCTCTGTTAAATTAGTCTGTTGATTTTCGTTCCAGGCGCTTCGCTTTCCGCGGGGCTGGCGCTGAGCCTCCTCGTCGCAAGCTCCTGCGGGGTCTCACCTGTCCAGCTGATCCCGCAGGAGTCTTCGCGCCTTCCACTACAATCAACAGGGTTAAATAACAACATTGAGCTTTAACAGAGCCTTTATAAAAACAACTCCGCATATCTTTGCTGAGTTTATTTCAATAAAAAAAGGCGTTAATCCTTAAAAGATCAACGCACTCACTTGATTAAATTAACTTTTTTTAATTAAAGGTCTGACTTGAGCTTTTACATAAGGACTATAAAAAATTTTATCTTGATGTTGGAAAAACTCTTTGAACCATTTCACTAAATTCATCGTACAAGCCACGAATCGGCTTTCCGTTTTCGATTTTATTGCCGTAGTCGCTCATGCGGTCAACAAAATCAGGGTTGCTTGAAACATAGACATTATCAATACTTTTATCAGTGGATCTTACCTTATCAGAAATTTTATTTTCGATATCCTTTCTGATATTACCTGTCTTGTCATCGTTTAATACTACTGCCACATAAGCAGTGCTATCCGTGACAATTACATGTGCTCTTTTTACTTCATTTAGATCCTCAATACTGTTTTTAACTTCACCGTGAACTCGCATTTGCCTGTTATCATTATTATCATTGTTATTTAGATTATCATCAAGAATTCTTGCGCCTCTATCCGTTTGATTGTAATTTTGAACCTTTGTATTGTTGTTATCATTTACATCTTCTCTAGCTCCGTTGTTCATCGCACACCCAGTGCTCAAAGCAATTATTAATAAGCTAAATGACAAGCTTCGAATTAACTTCATGTTTGTTCCTCCTAATTTTTAATTCAATTATAGAGTTGCCAAACAATCTGTTTTTATGTAAAACATACACTCCCCGTCGCCAGTGACATTCTTTCCTTTGGCTAATGGTTCTCATCTCTCAACGCCCATAGCGGACTTTCACCGCCAATTTGATGAACATGCCGGGACACCAAAAAACTCGCGAAATGGCTCTCGAGTTCAAAAAAGCGATATGGTAACCTAACTTTGTTTGCCTTTTTCGCTCAGAGAGCTTGATGCAAAGTACCATCCATTTTCATCCACATCTTTTATAATCAAAACACGAGAATCCGAATCGCCATTTTCATCTGTTGTTGAAAGAGTCATTGCATGAGGCTCATGTACTCCGTTATCTATTGCTACCTGGAACCATTCTAAGAAAAGTTGATATGGCAACTCAGGTGCCGCGCTAATATTGAATCCTGGGAAAGGACCCTTAAGCGTTTTACTTTGTCTAATAACCTTTCTTGTATCGTCCATATAAACCCTCCAAGCAATCATTTTACCGTTACGGATTTTTCATCTAGTTACTGACAGCCCAAACTATTTACTAATGACAATCGATAATTTATAGCTCACTAAATTGCTCAGGTTGTTAAAAATTCATCTAATATGTCATTCGACTGAAATTTGCATTCGAGAAGATAACAACTTTCCCCACTGATTTTGTAGTTGTGTAAAACGTATTCTTCTTGTTTTTTTATAAATGACAAATAAGGTTGATGATTCGTGCTTTTCGTATAAATATGTATAATTGCGTGAACAGAATAACCTATTTTTGATTGATTGACTTTTATGCTATACCCCTCAATTATCCCATGATCCTCTAACTTCGCAACCCTTGCTGAAGCGGCCTGCCCAGTTAAATGGACTTTCTCACCTAATTCCTTCATCGTAATCCGGCTATTCTTTGACAGTTCATTTATAATTTGCCTATCCGTGTGATCCAGCATTTTTTCAAATCCTTTCATTAATCAAGTAAAACAGCAAAAAGACTTGATTTTAACTATGTAAGTCAAAAGTGGTCTTAATATAAACTATATATACATTATAGAAAAGGAGCTAATAAATATGAATATACAACAAATTCGAAATGCAACAATCGTTCTCCAATATGCAGGGAAGAAGTTTTTAATAGATCCATTTTTGGCTAAAAAGGGTGCTTATCCGCCCTTTCCAAATTCATTAAGGCAAGACCAAAATAATCCTTTAATCAGATTACCCTTCTCTATTGAGGATATTATCAATCATGTAGATGCTGTAATTGTTACTCATCTACACTTAGATCACTATGATGATGCAGCCAAAGAAGCACTGCCAAAGGATATAAAAATGTTTGTACAAAATGAAGAAGATGCCAAAGCAGTTAGAGACGATGGGTTTCAAAATGTAGAAGTTTTACAAGAAGACACAGTCTTTGCAGAGGTCCGCTTAATTAAAACAAACGGCGAACATGGCAGAGGGGAAATATTAAAACGTACTGGTCAAGTGTGTGGTGTTGTTTTTAAACACCACAAGGAGAAAACCATATATGTGGCTGGAGATACAGTTTGGTATGAAGGTGTTCAAAATGTAATAGATACACATACTCCAGAAATCATTGTTGTAAATGCGGGAGACAATCAATTCCAGGAAGGCGGTTCTCTCGTAATGGGAATAGATGATGTTTATGAAGTCCATAAGGCTGCCCCTAACGCCAAAATTATTGCAAGCCATATGGAAGCTGTGAATCATTGGACATTATCAAGGAAAGAGTTAAAGGAATTTATTGAGGAAAAAGGAATCTTCTCGAGTGTTTTCGTGCCAAATGACGGAGAATCTTACTCATTTTAAGAAACAGAGCAGACAGAAACATTTCTGTCTGTTTTTTGTGGAGTGAATGTGACCGTAATCTCTGATGCTCCGCTTTTCCGGGCACATAAACACATTTTATGTGACCGTAGTCTCCAATTCTCCGCTTTTTCGGGCACATAAACACCTACCACCCAAATAATCGAAAATGAATCGTAATCATCATCCAATCAAGAAAAAACATTTTTGCAGGCTATTTTTAATACAATTCATATAGAGGTGATAAAAATGCCGAGAGTAAAATATACCGACAGTGATGTTGCTTTAGTGGCAAGGATGATGAGGGCAGAAGCTGAAGGTGAAGGTAAAATGGGGATGCTTATGGTTGGTAATGTAGTTGTGAATCGACTTAACGCGAATTGTTTAGATTTTAAAGATCTAAGGACAATACCGCAGGTGATTTTTCAGATTCAAGGAGGAAATTATTCTTTTGAAGCAGTTCAAAAAGGGAATGTTTTTTATAACAGAGCAAGAGGCGTGGAAAAAAGATTAGCGAAACAAACATTAGACTATTGGAGACAACATCCGTCCAAGTATGCACTTTGGTACTTTAATCCTTATGCTCCATGTCCTCCTACCTGGTACAACCAGCCGTTTGCTGGTCAATTTAAACAGCATTGTTATTACGAACCTATAGCTAATACATGTGATGGTGTTTATAGATGATAACGAAAACACACATTAGGGTGGTTTATGAGTTAAGATCACAGAAGGCTTAATTCACCTGACAATGTTCTGCACATGCAGCAATAAAAAATCAACAAAGGTATCCGCCGAAACAAGGCTGGATACCTTGATTATTGTCCGTTATGTTCCTAACATTATCGCAGGTTCAGAATGCAAAAGTAACTACAACGTTTCCTGTTCCACTCCTTTAATCTGCTTCGATGACTGCAGGAATTCATAGGAATGGAGCATAAATTCAATCGCAAGGCGCTTTTCATGGCTCATAAAATCGTTCCCGAGCAGCTTTTCAAGCTTTTCGATTCTATGGTAGAGAGTCTGGCGGACAACATACAGCCTCTTCGCAGTTTCCTGCTTCGATCCATTACATGCCAAATACGTTTTCAATGTCTCCATTAGCTTGCCATTGTACTTTTTGTCATAGGTAATCACTGGCTCAAGGTATTCCTGAACAATTTCATTCAGGTCCAAATGACGATTCAAATTGGAAATAAGCCTGTATATATGTAAGTCATCGTAAAAATAACTGGCCTCGTGCTGGCTGCAGCGATTCTGGATCCGAATTGTCTCAATCGCCGTTTGATAACTTAGATGAATATTCTTCAATTCGTTAACATATCTCCCGATTCCGAGGACAGGCTTGGTCTTATGCTTACCTACCTTGAGGTCGTTTTGCACGAGCTTCTGGATTCCTTCCTTCATTCGCTCCTTCCAGGTGGAATTGTTTCTTTTATTCAAAAAGATGAAGATCAGTGAATCTCTTTTTTCAACCGAAAACAGCGTAAAGCCTTGCTGTTCAAAAACAGTCCTGAAGTAGAGTTTAAAATAGGTCAAATCCAAATTTGAATAATTCTCGAATGGATTGAGCTTGCATAGGCAGACAAAAGCCCCCTTCGGCTTTACTGCCGGCGTATGATACGCAAGATATTCCTGAATCGCTTCCTCGCTGTATTTTCCCTCAAGCCAGGTCGTCAGCCATTCCGTTTCCTCAGCACGCCGCTTTTCCTCAACATAATGCTTCCTTAATAAAAACTGGGCGAGCGCCGTTGCGGTCCTGTCTAAAATCAGTTGATCAAAATCTGTGATAGCCCTGTCTTTCGATAAAATGATGAGCTCGGCATGATTGTCACCGAGCAGCTGGATCGGAATACTAGCAACCAATGGCGAGGCTGGACCGATAGCATGGCTTTCAATGATATTCAGCAGCTCATCTTGCTCATTCTCACTCACCTTTGGGGTGAATTTTATTTCGTGATTGCTAAAAATGGTGACAACCTGAAGTTTTAGGTATTGTTGGATAAAAGTGAGGATTTCATTATGATCTTCAATCGTTAAAAGCTTCTTATTCAATGCCTGTGAATAGCCTTCTAAGTCAGAAATCATTTGATATTGGTGATTGATCAGGAGAGTATGGATATCCTGGGTGATTTCCACAAACGGAACCTCTTGCTGAAAAAGAATGATAGGAAACTGGTGCTCGTTGGCAAGGTCGATGATTTCCGGTGGTAAAAGTGTTGTGTATGTGCCGATTTCAATACAAAGCCCAGCCGCATTTGATTCAATCAATTGCTCAACAACTGATAGGAATAATGCCTTGTCCTCCTTCCAGGCCAGCCCCGTCGATAAAATCAATTCGTTGCCGTTTAAAAGATTCTTGATTTTCGTTACATCGACAACATGGACCCACTTCACCATCCTGTTAAGTCCTCGATGTCCTGCTACTACTTCAATGTTTTCAAAATGCTTTCTTTGTAAAAGATCTTGGACAGTGATATAAGAAGTCAAAGCAAAATCACCCTTAAAAAGTAGTTATATTTCCTACTATAAAGGAAGCATTGTAAGGATTTTGTCGTTTCCTGCATGAAGTAATCCGTTAGATTTCTATAAGTTTTTACCTTTCGCGGCGATTACGAACAATAACATCTTCATACAGAAATAGCATTTGGGAAAAATAGAATATGCCGCAAAAATCACTAAGTAAATCACACCCAATCGGTGAGGAGAACAGGAAATGGTTTTATTCATTAATATCTTAATGAACGGGATTGGCTTGCTTTTTTCATTAAGAAAAAGAAACATTTGCACATTCTTGAAATCATAGCATATTGGCTGCTTGGATCTTACGTAGCCGAAAATTTTTCAGCGTTATGTTATATGAATTTTAAAACATTATATATACCTGAAAAATTACCTTTAGAATTCTCCCATTTTTTTAGTCGAACGATTCTCTATCCACTGATCATGGTTTTGTTTTTGGATTATTATTCTGTAACCATTACTTGGGTAAAAAAGGGCCTGCTGATATTAGTATTTGTAGCTATTCTGACAAGTATAGAATGGTTCAATCATTTTTTAGGTGTATTGATCCATGTGAACTGGAAGTTTTGGTGGTCTCCTTCCATTTGGTTTGGTGGTCTCCTTCCATTTGGTTTGGGGGGCTTTTACTGATGATTGGTTTTATGAAGGTATTCCGAATTATTTTATATCGAGGGGCCGAAATAGATGAATGTAAAATATGACTGGAATGAGTGGTTCTTTCTAATCTCTTCCATTGTCGCGTTATTATCGTATTTGCCTATACGAAAATACTTCACCCCTACTACAGTCATCCTTATTTGGATCTACAATCTATCTCTTGTTTCAACAATCGACTACTTTCTAATTGCGACTCCTTTTAAAGCTTATTATTTTGGAGATAATCCAACATATGAATTGTCCGGCGCTCTATTCCATTTGTTCATGTACCCTTGTGCATCATTAGTCTTCCTGTATTTCTACGACAAATTCGAACTTTACGGCAAAAAAACAGCCTGGTACATTCTGTTTTGGACAGCATTCTCCATATTATACGAATGGATTAGCGTAAAAAATAAAGCTTTGGTTTATACCGGCTGGAAGCTCTCTTATTCCATTCCCGTATACCCCGTAGCGGCTATTTTCTTAATTCTTTACTTTCACTTTATCAGTAAAAAACTTGGGGAATTACCAAATCAAAAGGTATATTGATGCTGGTAATATAAACAAAAATAGACCATCTTTTTTGATGGACTTGTTATTTAGCTAAAGCACCCTTTAGTTGAACAAGGACTCTTACTTAATTTGTTTATGGAATACATTAATGGGGTGGTAATTTTTATTAACAAGACAATTTGCTATTTGTTTTATAGCACTCGGATCGCGAAGTTCATCATCATTAGCCTTTTCTAATTCACTCACCTTCATCCAGGCACTGTCTATAATTTCATCTTCTTCAAGATATATTGAACCCCCAACAACCCGCCCTACAAAATGAAACATAATAACTTGGTCTTGATAACTACTTATAAAGTTATAAACACCAGTTGTATATGTAAGTTCTACTTCTAGTCCCGTCTCTTCTTTCACTTCCCTAATAGCTGCATAAGGAATGTCTTCTCCAATTTCAATGTGTCCACTTGGAAAATTCCATTTATTTATTACATTTGATTTGTTTTCTTTTATCATTAAAACTTCTTCACCTTTAATTATTGAAACACTAACAACTAAAACAATCGGTTTTTCTGTCATTTTTTCTCCTCACATATATGTAGTGTTATTTTCAACTACCTTTTCGCTTCCGAATAACCATTTTCCTTCTTCAACTATCCTGCTTCTTTAGTTCAATACGGGATTCCACAAAAAAGTGGATAACCCTCTTGGATCATCGCACCCGTTACTTGAATAAGAAAACAGGCTCGCCAAAACAACTATCCTCAACTTAAACACCCGTCACTTATCAAGCCTTTGTTCTAACTCATCTTTTTGACGCAAGTGATGACGAAAATGCATACCAACCAAATCATACCATTCCCTTGCATTGAGCCATCCAAACCCTCCATGCTCGACTTTATAATTTGGGTTTATCTTATCCACTTTCAAATTCCATTGACTTAACCTTAGAATTACTTCATCCATTCTGCTAATAAGATCGTCCTTACCATCTGAATTATTAGGTGGAGTATTTAGTTCATCCGGTAATTTAATTTTTATTGGAGGAAACCCTCCAATCTTATATAAATGCTGACCAAACTCTGTTTTCCCAAGGGGCTGTTCATTACTTAAAGTGGAACATGTTTCCATGTTATCTAGATACTCATGGGCAACAAGGATTAAATGGTCATACATTTGCCCAATTGACCAAACCGCTTCTTCAGATTTATATCTTAGCTGTTCCAAGGAGTAATCTTGAAGCTCGTTTTTGTAAGCCTTAATTAGTTTAAGTTCGCTCAATTTAATTTCTCCTTTTTATTGATTAACTCAAATCTAATAGTTTTACCTTTTTTCTCTATGTAACTAATTATTCAATTTTCAATTACAAATACCTTCTTCAACAAACCTGCATCGTTTGTTCAATAAGCAATTCAACAAAAAAGGCCGTTAATCCTGCTGGATCAACGCAACTGTTAGTTGAATTGCACCCCTTTTATATTTTCTTTCTCAAATCTATCTTTTATATAATCAGAAACCAAGATATGAGAACGATAGTCGGCATTTCTAACTAAATTATATTTTCCTAAATCGTCTGTTTTATAAACTATTTTGTTGAAATTAAGGATTGCATCCGTTCCTTTAATACTTGTAAATTCCGATGCCTCTTTGTTAATCGCCTCTACAGCGTTAACAATATTTATTAAATAATAATTAGAAATTCTTTTTTCTCCTACAAAAACATTTGCATCAAAAACCTGTATATCTTGCGGGCAAACATCCTCCATTATCTCTAAAACCTTTTTGGAAACGATTATTAATTGACCATTATTAGGCAGTACATCTGACAAGTACTTTTCCGAATATTCAAACACGATTTTTGGATAAATGACATCTTCGCTAATTACTTTACCTTGTCTAAAAACAAACCTATCTGTACCAGAATCCTGAATGTATTCACCTATTCTTTTATTAGGATATGTATTAGGAATTGCCCAGATCCAAATCATAGTATCACCTTCATCAAAATTTACTTTTAATATCACAGCTGTATTTCTTCTACTAAACTGCTCCTTTAGCTCAATAAGGATTTCAACAAAAAAGGCGGTTAATCCTTCCTGGATCAACGCACCCTTTCATTGAAAAGAAAAAAAGAGGCACCGCAGTAATTTCTTTCTTAAATACTTGTCCTGTTACTTATATAAAAAGGAAATGATGTACTACAATTAATAACCTTATTTTTCCTCATTTATTAAAACAGCAATCGCATATGTGGCAAAAGTAAAAAATCCTATAACAGTGAAAATAAAAGATATAAAACTATCTCCAAAAATGAGTTTCATTACTAAACAAATACATATAATGGTCCAGCATACTTTAATGACCGTTTTTTTCATAGTGGTCCCCTTTTTTCTGTGTTCCTTGAACTGAAAAATATTACTATTTATAAAATTCAACAGCATCTTTTTATTTTCCTTCTTCATACAGATAGGTAAGCATTTGAAGTTATCGCTAGCTTTTCCCCCTGTTCACACCGTACGTGCGACTTTCACCGCATACGGCGTTCCAACTAATCCAATTTATTCTTTCTATGTATTAAAGCAGACGAGTGCTATTTTTCCAATGTTGACTCCATCCCAGTTGGAAGGTTATCTTTCCACCATCTCTTATCAGGATACAAAAAAAGAGCAAAATACTCTGCTGTTCCCTCCATTTTATACCACTCTTCTAAATTAAATGTGCTTAACGATAAATGATAGATAGGGTTTTCAGGACTCGCATGATGACATTCGTGGGCTAGTAAATATTGAAGAAAATCAACACCTGGTCGAGGAGGTATCGCAATAATTACGTTGCCTGGACCATTAGTAAAAGCTTTCGGCTGGAGTTATTTGTTTTACCTGGACCACTAATTATCCCCCTTTTTATTTACTTAATCTAAGATTTATTATCCAAATAAATGGTAATTCTTTTATTGAAATATCCTGCTTCGTTTGTTCAATAAGGAATTCAAGAAAAGGGCGTTAATCTTTTCTGAATAACACCCCATTAATACAAATTTTTAAACTAAACCGTTCGTTCAATAAGAAATGATGATAATGTAACGTCTATTACTTAGCACTTCAACCCTTCTTTAATTATATTTTTCGGTTAGCATCTTCAACCTTGTTCACAAGTGATTTAATCAAAATCAAGAAAACTACTGATATTAACAGCGGACCAAAGAAGGTCCAAGGTGCAGTCAAGAATTCATCCTTTCCTTGACCTATCATGCCTGCCCATTCACCTGATTCAGACAAATACTTTGGAACTACTTCTTCTGCTGCTGCAATGTTTCCTGGCTTGGATCCACCGATAAAGTATTGAAAAACCCCTAATTGAATAAGCAACAACAAATTGATTGATAATTGCTGAAGAAATGTAACGATAAGCCTGTCTTTTAAAACCGGTATAATGTGCTTAGTATAAATACGCCAACTACTTGCCCCTAATTGATTGGAAGCTTCAATATATTCATTTTTCAATACATTTCGAGATTCTTTTGTCAGTACAGCAGAGAGTATTGGGATCCCAATGAAAACAAACAGGAAAAATTGATATAGCACGATTTTCCAGAAGCCCATTTGAACAATCGCTTCATTTAAATCAGGAGATAAGAGCAGTACTAAGATAAGGCCAGGTATATATTTAAAAGGAATGAAGACCGTTTCAACCCATTCACTTATTCTTTTGAATGGAAAAACGAGAAAATAAGCTATTATCAAGCTGACTAAAATTCTTAAGAATGAAACTCCGGTAATAAAAAGGATTGTATATTTTGCACCTTCTATCATTCTAACAGCAAGGTCGTTCCCAACTTTATCAGTTCCCATTGGTTGAGTTAAAGAAGGTGGGAATGGAGCCTTCCCAATAACCTCACCGCTGTCGTTATAACGGATACGTTCTGGTTCGGCATCTGTTTTAAAAATAGATGAATATACCACGCTAACAAACAACACCAATAGCAATAGTCCTATGATTAACAACAATGGTTTTTTAAAATTATTCATGCTGTGGTACCCCAATTTTTCTTCCTATAAGTTTAATTAACAGTATTATTAAGCCATAAGGAAGGAGAATCAAACCAACGGCAAGGATAAAGATTTCAGGCGAAACAAACCTATAAAGCAATAATGTGAAACCATCAATCAAAAATAGGTATTCTACTAAAATCAAACTCGTAATCATCATCCAGTATATGAGCGATAAATATTGAGAAAAAGAATATATGATATTTCTAACTACATGTTTTGTGAATACTTCCAGTTGACTAAGCCCCTTAGCCCTTGCAAAGTCTACATACAGTTTTTCGTATTCTTTTTCGAACAAAGTAATCATGATTCTGATCAGCATAAAAAGAGGTACCAGCATGAGACAAATAATGGGCATGATGTACACTTCCGTGTTTAAACTATATATTTGTAAAAACTTAAGCCCCGTCTTTTTATACAAATAAATTACTCCAAACTGAAAGCTCATGATAATAAATACATCCGGCAAAGTTTCAAGGATAGAAATAAACTTTCTAACTAACCTTTTAGCTTTTATAGGGAACCAGAGGTACATATAAACAAAAGTAAATGCAAAAATAACGCCAAGTAATAATGCGCTAAACAACACTGTCATGGAGTAGCTATACGCTTTTGGCAAGTAATTAAAAACTGAGATTGTTTTAACCATGTGAGGGATAAGTATTAACCCATCTTTTAATGAAAGTATATTTCCGAAAGTAGTTTTAACTGTATTTAAAAATTCGAATGGATAAAACCCCAAAATGTTTTGGTTGTAAATTAGTGATTTCATAGAAGCCAACATAAGTACGGTAAGAAAAACTAATAATACTTTTAAGAAGAGTTTAATTCCTTTTGATAATATGTACACGTTAAGAAAATGTAAGTAATTCTTCATTTAGTCTCCTTTCTCATAAAATTCTGCTAATATTTAATACGAATAACACGTTAAAAAGTTCCATAATAAGTAAATGTGTGTACGGCGAACATTAATTAATCTTAATAATATTAAAGAATCATTATTCAACTAAACTGCATCGTTAGTGAAAGAAGCCGATACTGTGATTTGGACATCGTGTATGCTTTAAGTAGTCATTTAATATCTCAATTTTTGATATTCATTCCAAATTAAATTTGAATTTAAAAGGGTTAAATCCTTTAGCTCCCATCCGTTTTTCAGTAGTGTTAGTAACACTTGCATCCCGAAAAAGTAGCCGGATTTGCCGAATTTCAAATTCTCATTCAGCATAAAGTATTTTTCCATAAGAGATGGAGTTATATTTTTCTCGAAATCTAATTTAATATCTTGCTCAATTAAATGAATGTTTTCTTTTAGAAGATTGTATTGTTGGTCATCTAAAAACAACATTTTCTGAAGATTACTATGAGAAAAATCCATCTTATTCATAATCAAGGGAGTTAAAGTTGCAAGACCTTCTGCTATAATTAACTGCCCTACCGTCAAATTATCCTCTAACAAGGAATCAAAACGTACCAGATGATTAAATTCGTGCTGTATTAATCTCTCAATATCTATATTCGACAGTCTTTCCAAACCTAAATATAAAAATGGTCTGGATGCAGCGGGCAATGCCGTTCCATCTATGTGTCCAAAACCGACCAACATATAAACATCAAATTCTTTTGTAAATTTAAAGTAATCAGCAGCCTTTTTCAGTACTTCAGTTACCTCTGCTTGGTCTATAACCTGTGAACTTTTATTTGCCTGTTCAGCTAAAGAATAAAAATCAATATGGGGAACTATATACTGCTTTTTTTTTTCTATATCTGTCATATACAAATTAGCAAAGATAGTATCGAAGATTTCTCTGTACTCTTTGTAATAGTTCAGCCAAGCTTCCTCTTTACTTTGGTTATTTTCCAAGTTTTTAATGACATTTAAAAAAGAGTTCAGTCCGTTGTGTACTTGCATCGTTCCCCCCCTAAATTGCTATAGCCTTGCTCCACTATCCTGCACCTATAGCTCAATAAGGAACCGTTTCTTTTAAGTAAGTTGAGATGACTTGTCTAAACAACATCTTTTCTTCAAGGAAAGGGTAATGATTGCTTTCATTAAAAACAAATAGTTGTGACTTTGGTATTAACTCATTCATTTCTACGGAGAAAGAAAGCGGGCATTGTACATCGTAACGGCCACTCAATAGTAAAGTATTAGTTGAGATTTTTTCTAACTCACGGGTTACATCAAAGATCATTTCTTCCCTAATAAAAAAGTTCATTCTTGGAGCAGACATCTTTTTATGTATGCCTAAAGAAAAGTATTCATCATACTTATCCGGGTGAAATAAAGACAGTTTCGTTCTCTCTTTTGAGAAACGCTCCCTTTCACTAGGTGTTAAATCAAAGCGTTTTAAAGTCTCAATAAGTTGCTGCATTCGGTCAAAGTGTGGATGGTCGGGATGATAGATACATTCAGAGGATGAATTAGCATATTTCCTGGCAGCTGACCCCACAATTATTAGTGAAGTAAGAGACGTAGAAAAATGAATACCGTAGATGACTCCTATCATACCTCCTGTCGAGTGCCCGGCAAAGGTCCATTTGGCATAACCCAACGCCTCTCGGATTGCTTCAAGGTCAAAAACAGCATCAAACATACTTAACTCATGAGCCTCTTGAGCCTCACTTGAATTTCCAGCTTCTTTTAAATTCACAAGGTAGACCGTATTATTCTCTGTCAAAGAATCTGCAAAGTAATCACCTGTATGATTAAACTCTGAATAATGATGAGTGACGCAAATTGGATTGCCCTCTCCTTTTACAAAGACCTCAAAGTTTCCCCGTGCGGTATTGATTGTTTTCGTTTCCCAGTAGGTCATTACAAAATCTCCTTACCTATCTAGTTATCTTTACATTAATAGTCTTGGAATAAATCTTTCTACACTATTGAATACCTTGAGTCTTAATTTCTATAAAACAGGCAATAATTCCTCTTAGTATCCAATTAAATGGGAGGGATTTGTTTGTTATTATCAACTGCGTGGAAATCCTATGAAGCTGATAAACGTATAGAAGGCTTTTCTCCATATACTTTAAAAGCATATGGAATCCAAGCAAAGCTGCTCATTGGTTATTTTAATGATCCGAATATTGATAGTTTCGACACAGAAAGGTTCAAGGAATATCTTGCTACTCAAGGTAAGGACTTAAAACCCTCTAGTATGGCTCACAGGATTCGATTTATGAAGTCATTGTTTCGCTGGTGTCACGAGGAAGGGCATATACCCCTTAATCCAGCAGCAAAGATCAAGGAGCCTAAAGCGGGCAAGAGAATTCCAAAGTTTCTATCAGAAAGGGAGATTGAACTTTTACGTGAAGCATGTCTAAGTCCTATGGAAAAGGAACTTTTCGAATTTATGTTTTCAACTGGCTTGAGAATCGGTGAAATCGCTGCTCTAGATCGCAATTGCATTAATTGGTCTAACCGTTCCGCAATCGTCAGGGGAAAGGGTGATAAGGAACGTGAAGTCTATTTTAATATTCGAGCAGAATTATGGCTCAAGCGATACATCGATAGCCGCAAGGATAAGGATCCAGCCATTTTTGTAACGGAGAGGCAGCCACACAGGAGGAGTATTGCGCAAATGAGGTATTACATAAAGAAAATCTCAGCCCGTGCCGGCATAGATAAGGAAATTCACCCACACCAATTGAGACACAGCTATGCTACCCACTTATTAAATAATGGAGCACCAGTAGAAGTCATTCAGAGTCTTTTGGCCCACGAGAAAAGTGAAACCACTCGAATATATGCTCAATTAAGTGGTAGGCTCAGACAGGAGTTTTACCAGAAATACTTCTAACAATGAGAAGAAGCAACGCAATTTGCGTTGTTTTTGAACTCTTGCACCCGATAGTTTAAGTGAAAAACTTCACATTTTTCTGGGTAGCATTAAGAATGCTAATTATAGATACCCCATTCGTACAAAAAGTAATGGCTATCTGATTGGCCGAATATGCAATCATAAACATGGCCTTTTTTTACTTGTATTGGTTCTATGTCCTTTAAACGACTTAAAAGTCCTTCAATAACCGATTCTTGTACATTCACATCAGATAAATCCCTTTTAAATCTATTTATAAAATCATCTTTCTCTACTAACTCTATATAAATTATTTCTCTTGGGTAATAATCATTAATAAAGTAATTTTTTAGTGCTTTTATCCATACTTCATCAGTATTTTTTGGCTCTTCGTTAATATTCCATTCTTCTCCATCGAATAGTTGCTTTTTAAATATTGCAGAGAATGCCTCTTTAATATTATTAAATTGACTTTTTTCAGCAAATACTATGTCTACTTGCTTTACAAATTTATCTCTATATTCATGCACATCAAATGATAAATTTGATAGTTCTATATTTGCAATTTGTCGAGCAAAAGTATTTGGATCATCTAACAATTCTTTGATTTCTTTCTTCATCGTAATCCCCTCACTCATCAAGATATTTTTAAGCCCCTCCCCTCCGAAGAAACTATCCGTCTTTAGAATTTTCGGTAGTGTACTTAAATTTTCAGACATTCTTACGGTGAGGTTGGAAAAGTAATTGACATTGTAGGTTATACAAAAAAAGGCCTGCCTCCTCAATTGGAAGGCAAGCCCGGATGCAAAAACTTAATTGCTGACCACAATATCATCGAAATTGAGCCTTTTTCCGGAAGTTCCAGAAACAACGATCCTGAACCTTACAGGTGAGGTTAGGTTTAATGTAAAAGTTTTAACCGCTAGTGCGGATCCGCTGGTATTCGAGCTGCCGACGTTGGTCCAAGACGTTCCTCCATTCGTCGACATTTGCAGCTGCCATGAGGCACCAGTGTCGGTTCCAAAGTTCGCGTGGGAAACTTGTACACTTTTTGCACCGTTTACATCAAAATTCATTGTAAGGGTCCCATATGACCGGACGCGCGCAGACTGTACGCCATTTTTCTTATCACTGGATAAATTGCCAAGCACCGCATTGTCAAAATACCAGGATCCACTTGATAGGGACACATTCCCTGCAGAATACGCTCCCTTTGTCCCTGACTCAAAATCCTCATCCATTGCTGCTGGTCCCACAGTGCCGCCATCATCGTAACCATATGATCCCAACTTGAAGGTTGATGGGTCATACCACTTGTAGCCCGCTGAAGGCTGTGACCAAGGCTCCGCTTCTGGTTCAGTGGAAGTCTCAGGTGTTTCCATCGCTAACAGATTTGTTGGCTGATCAAGCTGCAATCCGCTAACCTGTGATAAAGAAGTATAATTTTCCTGCTTGGCTAGCCAGTCAATCAAATTGACAAGCAAAGTACTGTCGTTCTGCTCTTTAAATCCATCATAGGTAGTTTTCGTACCGCCCGTTTCTTCACGCAGGTATTTTGGAGTTGAATCTTCTACCGGGGAAGAATCCCCAATGAACGCAGCCTTCCCTAATCCAACCTTGGAAACCGCTGCATAAGGTCCCTCTGCCCTGCCGCCTCCATTATAGACACCCTGGTCAACAGCATGTGTCCAGGCCGCTGTAGTTTGAGGCAAGTAGACAACACCCTTTGCCTTGTTTGGGTCCATAATCGCCAAAGTTGACCCTGCATGCATCGCCACAGCCCCGACTCCGGATGTAATCCCGAACGCCTGACTCGGCGCAACAATGTCATTCGCCGTTACGTCGCCAATTGCGTTGTAGCGGAATCGCACCCCAAAGTTGTCTCCAAGCCAGTCAGAACCCGTGACTCCCTGCATGGCTGAAGATGAAGCTTCCTCTGAACCCATTCCTTTTGCCGGATCATAGTAAGCACCGCGGCGGTATCCGTTAAAAATCTCAGAAGCATCCCAGCGGTTCTTGTTTCGGTCCGCATTATAATGATCACCGATGAAAAAAATGCTTCCGCCATCTTGCACATACTGGAGCATCGCAGCCTGTTCAGACGATTTGTATGGTATATTCGCTTCGCCGATGATAAAGACATCATAGGCTTTCAAATCTTCGTACGTAATGGAAGTGTTTTTCCTCAGTTCTTTCGCATAGTATCCCTTATTCGCCAGGGCGCTGGCAAAATCAGAGAAGGCCCCATCGAGAACCCAGTCGGCAGCACCTGCTGTTTGGCCATGAGTATTGTCGAATAGCACCCTCTTGCCATTCGCAATTCCGTAAGGCTGAAGCTCAGGTGCCTGGTCAAGCGCATTTTCCGCAGACACTTCGGGGGGGAAATGAAACAAAGTTGGAGACAGCAGCATCAAAATCAAGGCAAAAACAGAAAACTTTTGACGGAACATTTTCTCACTCCTTATTGGTGTTTTCCTTACTAACTTACCACACCAATATTGACAGAATGTTAAGAAACCATTAATTTGAAAATTTCCCAACATAGGGTACGTCCCCATGCTTCTTCCGTTTTACATATTATTCCTGTACTACTTAGGAGTACATCCAATAAGTCGGATGAAATTACGGTAAAAGTGAGTTGGCGAAGAAAACCCTACATCATAGGAAATTTCTGTGATGGTTTTAGTAGAATGGCAAAGAAGCTCTTTTCCTTTATCCACTCTTAATGTCAAAATATACTGATGAGGTGAAAGCTTTGTAAATTTTTTAAAGGATCTTATAAAATGGTAGGTACTTTGTTGAGCTAATTCAGCCATCTGTTCAATATTAACTGATCCTTGACTTCAATGAGAAGTACAAAAAAAGTGCGTTAATCTCTGTTGGATCAACGCACCCGATAGTTTGATGATTTATATTAAAGCCTTTTTAACTCTATACTCTTAGCGAGCCTCGGAATCCCCTTGCAGCATAGTAGGAGTCTGCGCCATTGTGGTACATAAAGACAGTGTCGTAGCGGCAATCACAAAAGATGGCCCCGCCAAGTTTTCTAATATCAGACGGCGTTTCCACCCAGCTAGACGTTTTCACATCGAATTTTCCCAGTTTCTGCAGCTCACGATATTGCTCTTGCGTTAAAAGTTCAATGCCCATGGCAGCTGCCATATCAATAGCGCTTTTTTCTGGTTTGTGTTTTTTCCTGGACTCCAGGGCTTCACGGTCGTAACAAACACTTCTGCGGCCTTTTGGACTTTCCGCTGAACAATCAAAAAATATGTATTCATCCTTTTGTTTATCATATCCAACAACGTCCGGCTCACCTTCAGTTCTTTCCATTTCATTGAGGGACCACAGTTTTTTCATATTTGCCTCCAGCTTTGCCTGGATTTTATCCCATTCAAGACCTTCATGGCGATTCATGTTTTTCTCAAAACGAGTTTTTAAAGTGCTGAGTAATTCATCACGCTGTTCAAATGATAGCTCCCATTTATTATTTTCTGTCATATGGTTACCCCTTTATTGTTTTTACTTTTAATAGTTTAAGTATATATCAATATTTGATTTATAATAAATCGGAATCAGAAAGCAAAGTAACGTCCCGTGCTTCTTGACGATCTGTTTTCTTAAATACCTGATTATTCGAGTCAATCTTTCTTCCTTTTATAACCACGGCGCTTAAGAACCACATCTTCAACAAATTGATTAAATTTCTCTTCTGCTTCGGAATGAAATTTGACAGTGAAAAGTAAAGTCTTTTCTGGATACTCAGGACCGTTGGATTTAATTTCCTCTTCCTCAGAATAATCCTCAAAAAAGATATCCCACATTCCTTGGTCGTTTTTAAACCCAATGGCTTCAATATATTCACCATTTTCTTCTACGTAATAGCCAATATGCCAATGGCGTCCTTTTAAATGTTCCTGTATTTCGTCGGCATACGGCTCAAACGATGTCTCTACATTGATTAATTCCATCCCTTTGGAAAGGCGATTACTTTGAATAGGAATAGGTTCAGGGAGATCTTCATTATCATATAAAATGCCTGCCAAAGAAAAAGCTAAATCCTTTTTTGCATTATTTATCGCTTTACGTTTTGTTTCTCCTCGAGATAAAGGATAGTCCCAACCAGCTTCAGGAAACAGAGTGGGGAAATACACACAAAACATTCCTTCTTCCTCCTGTTGTATGAATGCTGGATAAACTGATTTTCCGGAATTTATCATAGTCTCACATCCTTAAATAAAACCGTTGTTCCTACTAGCGACACCTTTAAAATTTTATTTATTGTTATATTTCATCAGTTGGTCTTTTACAGCTAATTTGTCCATTAGTTTAAGTCAAACACTTCACAAATCTTCTACACACTCTATGTTCTGATCTATAATAAAAGTAAACTCAGTTCCTTCAGCAGAGGTTTGTAATGTATATTTTATGTTAAGTATCTTTGCAAGATCATCAATGACTTTTAATCCAAGTCCCTGTATTTGCTTTTTTTGAGCAAATCCTTGGCCGTTATCATTCATTGAAACCACACCATCATTAATTGTAATCTCCATTTTATTTGCTTTAGAATGCTTTAGTGCATTTTGAAAGGCGTTATCAAATAACCTTTGGAGCAATAGTTTGTGACTGCTCCAAACTAAATTTTTTTCATGTGGATGGTATTGCAACTTAATCTGATTAATCCTGTACAAGTAATCCCATTTTTTTATCATGTCTCTCATCAAATCACTGATATTTACTTCAGTATATAAAATATAAGAAGAGTCCATTGAATCGATAGAATCTCTATTGAATTCATTGGTTAGATCCGCGATATATTCTATTTGCTGATAAAGGGATTCTAATGGAAGAGAGGTGTTCTCACCTTCCAGGTAAAATAATTGCAACCGAATCGCAGTTAAGGGTGTATTTATATCGTGCCTTAATTTATTTAGGTATTCTCGCTGCATCTCCTCTTGCTGCTTCAGTTCCATTTCTCTTGATGCTGTTCTTTCAATCAATAGGTTAACAGAGTTTGTGAGCTCTCCAATTTCATCTTCACTTGTTATTTCTATTTTATTTGGTACCCTTTCATTGCTCGCCAGATTTAAAATAATGGAATTCAATGTACTTATGTTCTTCAGGAGTGAATGAATGGTCTTAGAGAAAACAATGGCTAACAATAAAAAAGACAGAAGAAATAGTACATGCATAGTCGGGTAAGCAAATGATTCATGAAAGGGAGTGTTAGTATCCCTAATTTTAGAAACAACCTTATAAAACCCCAGCATGAGGAGGTTAATCAAAAGTAGTGATATTGGAACACTTATGATGACTGCAACCAAGGTCAACTGATACTTTTTCTTTAATTTCATCTCTTCACATGGGTATTAAGTCGATACCCTTCTCCATATACATTTTCGATAATATCCCCGTTGGAATCACCAATTTTAGTTCGTATCTTTTTTATGTGAACATTTATCACGTTTGGGTTCCGATCTTCCAGCTGCCATAAATATTCAAAAAAGTGGTCTTTCGTTAGAATTTTACCGCGATTCTTATACAAATAAAAAAAGATTTTCCGCTCAATCGGGGTAAAGACAACTTCATCGTGAAGACTTCCCTTAAAAACTCGCTTTGTTTCTCCCTTAATAAACAGATGCTTGATTTGGGCAAAATGACCGTAATACTGATTTAATAATTTCTGGATTCTTAGCATTAATTCGCGTGGATCATAAGGTTTTATCATATAATCTTCACCTATTGTTAAGCCTTGAAGTCTACTATCAATGTCTTTTCTAGCCGAGAGAAAAATAGTCGGTATATTTAAGCCAAGGTTCTTGATTTTCGAGGTTATTTTGAAGCCATCCTCACCTGGTAACATTACATCCATTACGACTAAATCGGTCTCATTGATTAGATTAAGAACTCCCTCACCATCTTTTTTCCAGATTACATTGTAGCCTTCTTTTGCTAATATTTTTTGTAAGAGGTCGCCGATCATCAAATCGTCTTCTATTATGAGAATCGTATACATTATTGAAACCTTCTATCTATTTGGAATTGCCGTAGATAAAATCAGTAGCAAGTTGGTATATTTTATCGGGAGCATATAAATATAGTGAGTGTTTTCCTTCCACTTTTTTAACTTCTGATTTATTAATGTTATCGGCAAATTCTTTATAGTCCTTATTTTTTTGTTTAATCCCTATGGAATTTTCGTTTTGGTCGCTATAAGCCGACAAAAGCAAAATGGGTGTATTTTTCGGAAGTGGCAGGCTAATTTTTTGAGCATTCGTGTTGCTCTCAAGAAGTTCTTTTTCGATGTCATCATTAAAAGCCTTTTTATACGATATTGCTTTGAATATTTCCTTTTCTTTCGTAGATAAAAAGGATTGATCGATAACTTGAGGATCATAGGTAGCAGAGGGTAAAAGTCTTTGAAAACCAAGTTTTGTAAGTAGATTCATTGCTTTTATGCTTACCTTATCACTAAAGTCAAATTTATGCTTGGCATATCCATTTGGTAAACCAATATCTATTGCGACAATGCTTTTAACCTCTTGCGGATACTTTTGTGCCCAATAAATCGCTTCTAAACCTGATAAGGAGTGAGGCACTAAAATATATGGTGGCTTATTTTCACTTTGGGCTAATGCCTTTCTTGTTTGCTCTAATATAGTATCTATATCTCTATCATCATTAAAAACATCACTGTACCCATATCCTGCCTTCTCTACGACAACTATCTTATGATTCCTCGAGAATTTCGAATAAAGTCCTTTCATTTCATAAACAGGAGCAGCAATCCCTGAACCCGGCATAAAGACAAAAGTGTCCTCGCCTGCCCCCTCGGTATACACATTGATTTTTTTTTGACCAAACTCAACGATTGTTCCCTTATTTTGAATTAAACTAGACTCACGGCTTAATTGATATTGATGATAAGTAAAAATTGCCCCTACTAGAACAACTATAATTACAATGATTATCACAATGATTGTTTTCAACAGTTTAAATAACTTCAACATATTTGTTCCTCCCCTTCAATCTATATTGAAAGGATAAACAATAATAATAAATTTCTAATAAATTTTCATAAACTTCTCATCGGTTTTCTAACACTTTTCCTTTTTATTTTAATTAATCCTCCTTAGACAACCACAGCCAGTAGTTCAATTAGGCTTTTTTAATAATTTAATTGTCTTTCTAAATGCCAAAAAGAGATATAGAAAAGCAGTATACAATATTATGCTTATCATGTAATAAAAAGCCCGTTCCATTGGGTTAATTGATTGTACGACTTCTCCGTGTACTCTGAAATACCATTCTATTGATGTGTAATACATCCAGATATAAATTAAAGTTATCATTAACATTAATAGAGCAAGTATCGCCTTATTGTGAAATAAAAGTTTAGTTAAACTGTTCTTAAATGCTTTTGAGAATGTCACATCAGTGCTTTCTTGAATTTCAATACTTGTTTTTTTGTTAAATGGCGTTAGGAAATAAATCATTAACCCTCCCCAAACAATCCCAAAAAACACTATTTCTGAGAACTGCAATAAGATTCCTCCAGTTTTTAGTTAAAATCTATATTTCTATAAAAATATACTTACTTATTCTATTATCCTCCCCGTTCCATCAGAAAAATCCACCAAAATAGCGGGTTAATCCATCTTGGATTAACCCAACTGTTGAATAGGCTATTTACAATAATTAATATGACTCCCTAATACACTCGGACCAAGTTTTTCTGTCTTTGAATTAGAAAGCCGAACTTGAACTTGTACATTTTCCATTGCTGCTGTAATTAAATCGAATCTCCCAGCCCAACTTGGACTATCTTTTTCTGGCGTTGGATATAGTTGAAAACGCCAGCTTATTTCGTTTGGCTTAAAAGCAAATCCTTCGTAACTATCGTAATTTCCATAAGTTTTGGGTTCTGGAAGATGAATAGCAATAATACTGACGTTCGTTCGTGCAAAACTCGGTGGGTTCAATTGAACTTTGTAAACCAGTGCTGTTCCCATTGCATTTTTCAGATCTTTATCTGCTGGAGCCAGCACCATACTGCAAGGCATTTGAATTGCATTTGTTTCGGAAGGAAAAATCGTGATAAGTGCAATAAAAAAATTAAGCAAAAGAAATTGTTTCATAAAGCAACCCTTACAATTCTTTTGCTTAGTATGCCCAGCATCTTGTTGAACCTGCTCCATTATTCATAAAATATACAAGTTAGGACCAATACGCTAAAAAAATTTGCTGTTTCTTCAATGGATTATGATTCAAAAGAGGCCTTATCATAATTTATCGCAATCTCATGGTATCGTTCGTAACGGAAATCAACTTGGGGAAATCCCCTTCCCTCCCCTTGTTTTTAGGGTACTGATTCTCTCCATTCCAGTTATGATTGGTTTTGCACGCTTGATTAATGTTTGTGTAGCTTCAAGAGCCAGAGATGCTTGGTGGGCATGTTCATTACTCCACACTTCATAAACATAAACAGCATTTGGCTCGTTTTCAGAAATATTAACAAGATAAATCTCGCATTCATCTAAATTTCTCATTGATTCTGCAGCTTCAAGTAGAATTTCAACCATTGTTTCCCGTTCGCCTTCTTGTACAGTAAACTTACCAAACAAACTGAATTTGCTCATATCTGCCTCCATGTTTTTGTCGCCTGTTTAATGTTTCTACTTTCACACCCGATTATCCTATTATTGCCAAAAATAAATATTTAGAATAACTTCACTCACTAACCCCCGTTCACATAGCAAGTACAATTTGCCGCAGTTATTCAAAAAGTTCCTCAAGAGGGTTCGTAAATCTTTTCCACTTTCCCGTTAATTCACAATCTGTGTTAATCCAGAAACTTGCTCAATGAAAATGGCGGCTGCAATGTATCCTTGTAAAAATAAAAGGGATTTGCCATTTTGACAAAATCCCTTAACGATTCTTACTATCTAAGATAACTGCTATTAATCTCTTCCTACATATTTTTGCTTTGCTGAAGAAGTTTGGATTCTCCTGTACGTTCCCATTCCTCCACTGTTTCATATGCTTTTTCAGGAGAATACCCTTTCCCTACAAGTACTCCCATTAGAATAAATTCTTGAAGAATGTGGGTGGCGTTTATTCCTCTCTTAACGTCCTCTAGTCCTTCCTTCACCAAAAATTCGGTATAGCGTACCCATTCGTCTGGAGTCTTGCCAAAAGCAACTGTATTTCCATTACCTTGAGCGCCGCCTGCTTCCCCAGCCATTGCATCTGCTTTGGTAACATGAACAGTACCAAATGGATGGTTTGGAGGAGCATAGATCGAGTAAAGTTTAAGCGGAATATTACCTGTATTAGTTAGATTATGCCATGTTCCAGCAGGTATCATGATTGCAGAATCATCAAAGACATTTCTTTGAAAGGTTAAATTATCTTTCGTCTTGCCCATTTGTACAATCCCCTGGCCTTGTTCAATACGCAGGAATTGATCAACGTCAGGATGCATTTCCAAACCGATATCTTCGCCAACATTTAAACTCATCAACGTTACCTGTAAATGTGTTCCTGTCCATAAAGCAGTCCGATACGTATTGTTTTGCTTCGTTGCTTCATTGATATTAACGACATAGGGATTCGGTCCATAATCTTTTAACACGTCACTTCGATTGCCGTTGGATGGGCAGAAATAATTATACCTGTTTGCATGCTCCATTCCATAAGGATAAGCCCAGTGGACAGACTGACCCCTATTGTTATACATTGGTCCATTAACATAATAAGGGTATTGATTTGGATACCCATTTGGAACATAGTACATTTTTTTCAATCCCTTCACAGTTTATAAAAATATCCTATGCACCTATTAAGGGAATGTACTTTGGTCCATGCTGACTAATTGCATGAAATATATGTATACTAAAACATTTCTTTTATTTAAATGACCCATTTTTGATCAAAGGTCCGAAAAAACTTTTTAACTAAACTGCCGTTTGGTCAATTAAAAAGGGCGTTTTTCCTTCCCGGATTAACGCCCTTGTTTAGCTTAACAAAAAAAATTGTTGCCCTGAAATTAATCCCAAAAATTAAAGATGACTTCACCAATTGTTTTGGGTTTCCAATATGAAATTTGCTCCAACTCAGCACTATTCAAATTAATTGAATCCGACTTTATATTTAAAGGTTCATTTAGTTCCTTTAAACTCAAAACTTTATAAAATGGGCTAAACTGTGTTAGTAGTTCGGATGCATTAATAAAGTCTATTTTTCCAAATTCAACAACTGAAGCAAAAGCTATATATGGATAGTGTTCATTAAGCAATATATAAAATTCGTTATCATTAACCTTAACTTCTGCTTCATAGAAGTTCAGTGGATATAGCGGTTCTCTGAACTTTAATAATTTGCCACCACTACGATTTACGATTGCAGCACAAACCGATTTAAATTGCCGTCCATCAACTTTAGGAGGCAAATTGTTCGTCGAATTATGAAATCCTGTTATACCATTAGGAAGTCTTATTTTCACCATTGAAAAGTTCCCCTATTAAAATTTTTATTAGTTCAATAAAGTAAAATGTCTTAGCAATTCCCTTTCACTAATCGATATCCTGATCGATAAGTCTTTTGTTCGTAAAACAAAATCTTTGATTCCTATAAATTCAGATTCAGCAATCAAATAGAATTGTGTTCCCTTTTTTAACCCTTTAAAATTATTCTTTAGCTTATATCTCTTCATTTTCTTATCAAGCTACTCCCATACTCGTTATTTCAATCTGACGTATTTACAGATAGCTTTACTCGGCTGTCTGATCAACTAATTCTCATCTCCGACATTGTATCATAAAGCATTATAATGCTTTTTAGTTCTTATTAAGTTGAACCTGCGACTTCTCTATCTTACTTCAACATTTCTACCACGTTAAAACAAAAAATGCCACCTGGGTTGGCAGCAAACGGGTTAAAATATTAATTTTTCAAGTTCAATATTTTATAAGAAGCGAGGCTAAGAAAAATAAGTCCAAAACCAAATAAAATACTTCCGGACACTAAGAAACTGTTGATATAACCATTAATAATTAAATGGTACAATTCTGTATCTGCCCCACCCCGATCAGCTAACCAAGAGTCAGCAATTGATGTCCCAAAGTTAACGCTATTAAAGATCATAATAACTCCTGACAACACTAATAAGACGCTAATTATAACAAAAGCCTTTACTTTTTCTATTGTCACTTTATGATCACCCCCACAAAAAAAATTAGCATAATACTCCAAAAATGAGCACATTTTTTTATACTAACCTGCCTTTAAGTACGGCGTTAATTTTTCTTGTCTCAACAAAGCAATTCGTGTAAGGAGTTGTCATTATTCTATTTTCAAGAAGCATAATCCAGTCATTTAATCACTCCACAGGTAAAGCTAAATGAAAGGGCAAATTCATTAGTCCTGCCTGGATCTATGCACCAATTAGTTGGAATCATGGGGACGTATCTTATGCTTCTGTTTTCTTAATAAAATCTTTCGTTGATCTTTTTACTTTTGTACTGAATTACAACTCTTCAAATAAGTTAAGAGTGTGTCCACTTGCTTCTCCATTATGACTTGATATGTGACCATCATATGGGTGGTTTTCTTTTTAACGAAAGCCTTCTTTTTTAAAGAAAGCAGCCTTTTGAAGAATGTTATTCATGTTGTTCAAAACTTGTTTCTGGAGGGACCACACTTTTGATAAATTGAATGTCTTTTTCCTTAGGATTAGGTATCACAAACTCAGTTCCCCAGTGTCCCGAGTGCATCACTATATCCATACCACTTTCTAAATTAACTGTGAACCACTTGCACTCTCTAAATTTGTTCATATAACTATTCAATAAATAGTTTGAAAGAACTGGGGTTTTCTTTCCCTTAAATATAGTGATATTTTCTTCATTAACCATCTCAAGGTTGAGAGAGTCAAGTTCTTCTATTGTCTCAATTTCCTCATTCCAGCAATGAATCTCAATTGTGTCTGCTTTTTTTAAATAATAATTAATCAGTGAAATCCAATAATTATAATTATCAATATCTGGTTTCGGGATGGCTGAATCCCCGCATGTATATGTCGATATGTTAAAAGCTAAATTTTTCTCCATAACATCCTCACCCGTTTGGCACTCTGATTATCTACAAAGTAAATTCAACAATAAGTACATTAATCCTTCTTGGAACAAAATTCCCCATCCTTGATCAACCTTTTTTAAAAAGTAATTTCATGGAATCATGGGGACGCATCTTATGCTTCTGTTTTCTTAATAAAATCTTTAGTTGATCTCATTACTTTTGTCCTAAACCAAAACTCTTCAAAGACGCAAAGGGTACCCCCCTTTTGCTTCTAGCTGAGCAATTTTCCTACTTAGCGTAATTTAACTAAAGCACCCGTTAGTTGAATAAGAGAGTTAAAATTATTGTGTTATCTGTTCAATTATTTTTCCGTCTGAAGACAAACCTGTAATAGTAGAGCCTATAAGGTCTTCTCCATTAGTAACTAAAAACCAAAACTTCTCGTCATTGTTATATTCAATTAGTTTGGCTTTAAACTCGTTTCCACCATTTGTTTTAACGTTTACTTCTTCTATTTGAGAGTCAAGTATCTTCCCTCTGATTAAATCGGTATAATCTGAAAAGTGAGATTCTAAGTTTGAAAAACCCCAATCTAATTTATATCCATGAGAAAGTTCTCCAGTGCTACTACTAACAAGTTTCCATCCAAGTGCGTTTTTCTTAAAGAGAACACTTCCAAAATGGAGATTTTCTTGATTACCCCATTCATAAAAAGCAATTGCTTGATTGTTATCCAAAAATTCAATATGAGCAATGTTCGTCATGGGTTGGTTTAATGAGTACATAGCCTTTTTAATTTCTCGAACATCATCTTTTAATGCTAAGTTTATAAAATAAATCCCAAATAAAACCACAGTTATAGATAAGATAATTTTTAATTTCTTAGACATAGAAACTATCCTCCCCCACAAAAAGCATAACACGGTTACTGATTATATGTTTCATTTCCTACATATTCTTCTTCAACTAAACTGCTCCTTTAGCTCAATAGATGTATTTTCCATAATATATTGGTTTTCTTAACTTACACATCCGTTTTCAAATAGCTCCCCTTATTTCAAAGCACCACCTGTAATCTTCCTAAAAACAAAATAAAAGATATAAATAACTATCCCAAATGTTAGTACAGATAAAATATAATTTATTATTAATAAATTTGGTGTGATTTCAAAAGGGTTAAATAAAACATCTGATACTTCAAGAGTTTCTACGGTTCCGTGACTAACGATTATACCTACTTCTTGTTCAATAAAATGAAACGGAAATCCGAATTCATATTTATAAGCGTTAGGTGATACTTGAGAAGGTGTATCAGGTAAAATCATTGGAGTCATAGTTACTAACAAAAAGCTAACAAGTACAATAATTATGGTTTGTCTTTTAGTCACTTTGTACCACCCTTAAAATTTTTTGCTTAAAAATTAGACGGGAGAGAATTAGTTCGGTTACTCGCCATCTATATTATTTTCTTTATTCAACTCCCTCAGTTTAATACGGTTTACTCACTAATGCTCGCTTATTCGCAGGATTTCATCCTCCATGGATATATATTTCTAAATTAAAAGGAGTGGATTCTGGACAAATGGCTACGTGAAGACATAGTTAAATAGAGGAGTAGGTTTATACTCCATATT
>NZ_JAMBOF010000028.1 GCF_023715485.1 Mesobacillus subterraneus
TAAAAATGTTTGAACAACGATATACAATGGCCAAAAAGGGGTAGTCAGGCAGCCTCGGCTGCCTGACTACCCCTCCAAATATAACTCATGGAGTATGGATGCTTACACATAATTCTTGACGGAACCTTTTTTATAGCGAAAATCTATTTTTTATAGCGAAATTTACTTTTTTATAGCGAATTGGAAATTTTCCGCGATTTTTTCCATTTCACAAAAAAACAACACTGCCTAAACAGTGCTGTAGTCCTAAAAATGAATTATTTCTTCAAAAATTGTTACTTCACTCAAACGCTTTCTGTTCAATTCAAATCCAATGCCTGGACGGT
Organism: Mesobacillus subterraneus; assembly: GCF_023715485.1. GTDB lineage: Bacteria > Bacillota > Bacilli > Bacillales > Cytobacillaceae > Mesobacillus > Mesobacillus subterraneus_B. The sequence goes on from NZ_JAMBOF010000028.1 coordinate 327, forward strand.
CAGGCACCTTAATCGAACCATTAAGGACTTTAATTTCCGGTTGAATGATGTCCTCTTCCCAATAGCGATCCGAACCAGATATATCACCGGGAATCGTGAATCCGGGCATTGAAGCCAAGGCAATATTATGCGCTCTGGATACTCCGAATTCAATCATGCCCCCGGCCCAGACTGGAATTCTTTGTGATGCGCAAAAGTCATGGATCCGCTTCGCTTCACCTATGCCGCCTACCCGGCCAATTTTTATATTGATTACTTTGCAGCTGCCAAGCTCGACCGCTTTTCGGGCATCATCAAACGTAACAATGCTCTCATCAAGGCAAATCGGTGTAGCAATTTGGGACTGGAGTTTCGCATGATCAACAATATCATCATATTCCAATGGCTGTTCGATCATCAGCAGACCGTATTCATCAAGCGCCTTGAGACGGTCGGCATCTTCTAAGGAGTAGGCCGAATTGGCATCCGCCATTAAAGCTAAATTGGGAAACCGCCTGCGGATCTCCCCTATATACTGAATATCGTTTTCGGGGCTGATTTTTACTTTTACCCTTTTATAGCCCCGATCAAGATAGCCTTCAATTTGCTTAATTGCTTCTGCAAGGTCAGGATTGCCGACGACAATACCTGAAGGAATCGAGTCCATCGTTCCGCCAATCAGCTTTGCCAACGGGATTCCCTCCTGTTTTGCCTGCAAATCCCAAAGTGCTGTCTCAATCGCTGCCTTTGCCATATGGTTCCTTCTTACGGAACGGAATAATCCGAATGCTTCATCAGGATGCGAAATTCCCTTTTCCTTTAAAAGAGGAACAAGGAAATCTTTCAGTACATGCCAGGATGTCCTTACTGTCTCTTCTGTATACCACGGTGATGAGAAGGCTACTCCTTCACCGAGTCCGAGAATTCCATTTTGGTCCTCTGCTTCAACGATAATCGCTTCCCGTTCTGTGACTGATCCTAAGTGGGTAGTAAACGCGTGCTTCAATGGCATTTTTACGACAGATAATTTGACTGACTTAATGTTCATGGCTGCCACGCTCCGCTTCTAGCCACTCACGCAGCTTACGTCTTAATAATTTCTTGGCTGCATTCCTTGGAAGGCTGTCAACAAAATAGATTTGTTTTGGAAGCTTGTACTTGGCAAGTTTTTGCTGGCAAAGCTCTAACAGGTCTTCCTCGGATAGAACGGTTGCCTCATTTTTTACAATAAACGCGACTGGCACCTGGCCCCATTGCTCATCTTCTGTACCGATTACTCCTGCATCGGCAACCCCTGGATGTGAAAGCAAGACGCCTTCAATTTCGGCAGGATAGATATTTTCGCCTCCGGAGATGATCAAATCAGACCGGCGATCGAGGACATAAAGGAAACCATCGCTGTCTAAGTAGCCGATGTCTCCTGTATGCAGCCATTGATTGCGGATTTTATCAGCCGTTTCATCTTCCCTGTTCAAATAGCCAATCGTAACATTTGGACCTTTTACAATGATTTCCCCTTCAGTTTGCGCAGGAAGTTCGTTCCCGTCTGCATCAACAATCCGGATTTGGTTAGGAAATAATGCTTTGCCGGCTGAACCGAGACGCTTGATACTGTACTCTGGCGACAGAGTCGCAAACTGTGACGATGTTTCTGTCATGCCATACGTCTGGAATACAGGAATATCTTTCTCTAAGCAATCCTCAAGCAAAGGGAGAGGCGCAGGACCGCCGCCAAGCAGCATGCATCTGAAAGTATCTGGCAGCTTTTCAGTTCCCAGCACATTCAGGATTCTCCTCAGCATCGTACTAACGACTGACATAACTGTAATTTTGTGCTTTCGTATATCGTCAATCACCTTTTTTTCCTCAAAACCCCGATGCAGGATAACGGGCATACCGTAAATCTGGCTTCTCATCAAAATAGAGTAGCCGCTGATATGAAAAATTGGTACAGTGCAAAGCCACTTATCCTGTTCGTGCAGGCCAAGATTGAGAGAAGATGCAGTTGCGCTCCACCAATGGTTCCCGTAAGTTTGCATGACACCCTTCGGATTCCCTGTTGTTCCTGATGTATACATAATTGTAGTGACTTCCTGCAGTTCGTATTCTTCGAGGATAATAGGATCGGCTTCGTCCATTTTATCCAGCTCATCGGTACAAACCCTTCGCTTATTATAGTCGATTAATGCTGTTTTATCGGTAAAACTTGCTTCATGGATCAGAACTTCTGCATCTGAATCGTTAAGCTGCCATGATAATTCCTCTGCAGTAAGGCGATTATTCAGGATGACGGTCCTTACTCCTGCCATTTGCAAAGCATAAAGGATGAATACGGAATCTGCATGATTTGTAAATAGCACAGCTGCTGATGAACCTCTTCCTAATTGGAGGGCTGTCAGCTTGCTGGCAATCTTCTTGGCCTTATCAAAAACCTCTTTAAACGTATATGTATTTTCCTCAAAAATTAATGCTTCTTGATTAGGAGATAAATCAGCCCTTTTTTTAAGCCAATTTGGAATGCCCTCACTCATTTTATTATCACCTCTTTCACAAGTCTTTCTATACGAAAACAGCCTGATGGATATCCATCAAGCTGTTTTGGTAAGCAATAAATGATCAAGGGAACCTTGGGAACTGGCCAAAGTCTGGCTTGCGCTTTTCCTTGAACGCGTCGCGGCCTTCTTTCGCTTCTTCGGTTGTGTAGTAAAGCAATGTTGCGTCCCCTGCCATTTGCTGAAGTCCAGCAAGTCCATCAGTATCAGCATTCATTGCTGCTTTCAGGAAGCGAAGTGCAGTAGGGCTCTTTTCAAGGATTTCTTCACACCACTTGATTGTCTCCTCTTCAACCTGGTCAAGAGGTACAACTGTGTTGACAAGACCCATGTCCAAAGCTTCCTGAGCATTGTATTGACGGCACAAGAACCAGATTTCACGAGCCTTTTTGTGTCCAACGATTCTTGCAAGGTAGCCTGATCCGTAACCAGCATCGAAGCTGCCTACTTTAGGTCCAGTCTGTCCAAAGATTGCATTGTCAGCTGCAATCGTCAAGTCGCATACGACATGAAGTACATGTCCGCCGCCGATTGCATAGCCTTTTACCTGAGCGATTACCGGCTTAGGGATAACACGGATCAAGCGCTGAAGGTCAAGGACATTTAAGCGAGGGATCTGGTCTTCACCCACATAGCCGCCATGTCCGCGGACTCTCTGGTCTCCGCCTGAACAGAATGCATCATCGCCTGCACCTGTCAATACAATAACTCCAACACTGGAATCATCTCGTGCATATGCAAAAGCGTCAATCAGTTCCATAACCGTTTTAGGACGGAATGCATTGCGCACTTCCGGGCGGTTGATGGTGATTCTCGCAATTCCATTATATGTTTCATAAAGAATATCTTCATACTTGCGTTCTGAAACCCATTCAACTGTCATCAAGAAAACCTCCTATTATGTATTCGACAAAAACTCACTTACTATTGTACCAAATTTTTCAGGTTCTTCCACATGAATTGCATGCCCACAATCAATTATCGACAAATGCTTGGCATTTGGAAGCTCTGATTGAATTTTTCCTGCGATTTTGCAGAACTTTTCATCATGTGTCCCAGTTACCAGCAAGGTTTCAAATTGGAAATTCGAAAGCTTGTCCCACCATGATGGCTGAGCTCCTGTCCCCATTCCTCGCAGGCTGTTCGCCAGTCCTTGAGGGTTATTCTGGAGTCTTTGACTCCTTATTTGTTCCCTTACATCCAAAGGTAAATTCCATTGTGATTGAAAAAGCGGAATCGACTCCCAAAATTCAATGAACTTCTCCAATCCCCCAGTTTCAATTCTGGAAGCAAGATTGTGGTCCTGCTGGATACGAGCTGTCTTGTCTGTTTCATTTCTGAGTCCCGGCGTGGTACTTTCGAGCACTAGTTTCCTGACCATTTCTGGATACATGCTGGCAAAGGTAATTGCTACTCGCCCGCCCATTGAATAACCAAGCATATCGGTTTTCAGGATTCCCAATTGATTCAAAAGTATTTTTAGATCCTTTGCTGCATTGATAATATCATATCGTTCCGCTTCGGCAGGTGAATCCGTCCCACCGTGCCCGATCAGATCGACCATCAATAGCCTCGAATGTTTTCCCCACATAGGACAAAACGGCTTCCAAGTAGAAGCCGCGCCTGTAAAACCATGTAGCAAAACGAGTGGAAAACCATCACCGCACTCCTCGATATTATATCGGACGCCGTTAATTATGGTTTTCATTGAATGTCACCTTTTAGCTTAGTAGTTATTTCCCGGGAAACAGATTTCCACAAATCTCGATGTTCTGTCAGGTTTCTGTCTCTTATTGTCTGGATTTCCATCACCTTTAAACCTTCAACTATTTGGTTTTCGGCAAAAACAGTGGAAAAATGGCTCCAGTCTTTAATTAGATCATATTTCCCTTTGTACATTTCGACAACATGGCGGAAATCAAGGTCGAGTGGTGTACCAAAGAGCTTTTCGAAATGCTTCGGTTCATTTGCTTGCGGCAGGAATGAGAAGATTCCTCCGCCATTATTGTTGATTAGTAAAATATTTATATCGAGGTTATATAATTTAGCAGCCAGTAACCCATTAAGATCATGATAGAAGGTGAGATCGCCGAGCACTAAGTAACATGGCTGGGACACACTTGCAACCCCAAGGGCAGTTGACACCACACCATCGATACCATTCGCTCCCCTGTTTGCCATCACCTTGATTTTTTTATTATTGAACAGGAAAAATGAATCAAGATCACGGATCGGCATGCTATTGCCTACAAACAGAGTCGCCCCCTCTGGCAGCATTTCAGCCAGCTGATGGAACAGCTTTCCTTCACTTAACTCTTCAACAATCGAAACGGCAGACAATTGGTCTTTAGCCAGGTTGTTCACTGCAAACCATTTATCAAAGTATGCAGAATCATTTTTTGGCTCAACCGAACTTTTTACCTGCTTGCAAAAAAATGCCTCATCGCAATAAAGCATATCAGAAGCAGACATTGAAGGTTCTCTCCAGCCAGCGCCGCTGTCTACAATAAATTGGCGCGCGTTCCGGTTCTCTTTGATAAAAATGGTCAGTGCTTTGGATACCGGCATAGCGCCAAATCGGATGATCACTTCTGGCTTCAATGATTCCTTCGCATCTTCATTCCTTAAAAAAGCATCATATGCATCTATAATATAGTGCCCATCGTGTGCCCCGCTTCGCAATTGCGACAGTGGGTCAGCTATGATTGGGAACTTAAGTTTATCAGCGAGCGCAATCACTTCATCAGCAAATTCGCTGCTGTCAATTTGGCCGCAAACGATGATCCCTTTTCGGTATGATATAAGTTCCTGGCCAATTCTTTCAAACGTTTCATCTGACAAACTCAAATGGCCGGTCTGGATATCCACATAACCACCAGCACGATCCACTAACTCAAACATACCTTCTCCCATGATCGGAATCAATGGTTCCCTGAAAGGAAAGTTGAGGTGGACTGGACCAGCCGGATAGCTTGAAGCAGTCGCCGTTGCCCTTGCACAAACTGTACGGGCATAACGGATCATATCCTCTGTTTTTTCCGGAGGTGCCATTTCAACGAACCACTTAACGTTTTTTCCATATAAATGGATCTGGTCAATCGCCTGCGGAGCACCAACATCACGCAGCTCATGTGGACGGTCTGCCGTAAGGACAATCAACGGGACCCTGGAAATGCTAGCTTCAATAACCGCAGGGTAATAATTCGCTGCAGCCGTACCAGAAGTACAAAGCAATGCTACAGGTTTGCTTGTTGCTTTCGCGATTCCGAGGGCAAAGAATGAAGCTGAGCGTTCATCAACTTGAACGTGGATACGCAGGTCTGGATGCTCAGACATTACCATTGCCATTGGTGTGGATCTTGAACCAGGACTGATGACGACATCCTTCACTCCTGTTTTGGACAATTCGGCAACAAATGCTGCAATATATGCTGTTAAATCTTCCTGGTGGGTCATTAGTTCTTTCCTCCAAGTGCTGCAAGCATCGGCCGGAACTTGATGCTAGTTTCTTTGTATTCACTATCGGCATTTGAATCTGCCACAATTCCACAGCCGGCAAACAGTGAAGCTTCACTGCCCTGGATTAATCCGGACCGAATTGCTACAGCGAATTCCCCATTGCCCTTATAATCCATCCAGCCAACAGGCGCGGCATAAAATCCTCTATCAAGCTGTTCCACTTCCCTGATTTTCTCGACTGCTGCCTGTTTTGGCAGTCCGCCAAGAGCAGGAGTTGGATGAAGCCGGTTCACTAAATGAAGCAATGAAGTTCCTTCGCGGTTCTTCCCAATCACAGGCGTATATAGATGCTGGATATACTTCATTTTCATCAAAGCAGGCTGATCTGGCAGGATAACTTCATCACAGGTTTCCTTCATAGCTTCCTTGATCATATCGACTACATATTGATGTTCAATTAAATTTTTCTGGTCGCTCAATAATTCATTCCCTAGTTTTTCATCCTCTTCAGGCGTGCTTCCTCTGCCAATAGAGCCTGCGAGGCATGCCGAAAACAGGCTAGCTCCATCCTTCTTCACCAATCTTTCTGGTGAAGCTCCGATAAAGCAGTCGCCATTGGACTCAAATGCGAATGTAAAACTATCTTTTTGCTCATTCAGAAGATTGGCCAGTACGCTTTCCGCCTGGATGACATCTGTAAAACGAAGGCGCAGCTCCCTTGCAAGCACAACTTTTTTCAAATCGCTGTGCTCTAACCCGTTAACTACTTCTGACACGGTTTCCTTCCAGGCCTCGGGATCTATTTCGATAATATCCTTAAGCTCAAGCTGAGCAGGAGCAGGTTTGCGAAGCGCTTGCACAAGCACCTCCTGCCGTTCTTTCATCATTTTATCAAATAAGGAGTGATCATCATGCTGTGTGCAGACCACATTCGTCGTAAAATATGCTTCACCCTTATTGATGCTAAGCATGTACTTAGGAATATGGAATAGAGCTCCTGAGAATTTTGACCATAATGCCGTTTTCTCTTTCATCGGATCAAAAGAAAAGCCTCCGAACATGGCTGGTCCTGTACCGTTTTGACTATATTTATTAAAAATAAGTGCCTGATCCGTGAAGCGCTTCCACTCTTTTTCAACATGAAAAAAGCGGTCAGCTCCCTGATCCGACTGGATTTGTCCGCATATACCCAATCCTGCTATGAAGAAATCTCCTTCAGGATCTTTCCAGAAAAAGCGTTCTCCAAAAAACTTTTCCCTGCCCGAAGCAAAGAAATAAAAAGGATCAATTTTATCTATTTTATGGACCTCGCTGACCAGCACTGACTGAGATAGTCGTTTGGCCCGCTCAATCGCATCAAGAATTCCCTGCCTAAGTTCCGTTTCTTGAATGGCAACCAAAAAAATCCCCCCAATAACAGCCTCTCATCTGTTATCACACGTTTTAAAGCTTATTTTAAGATACACCTCATAAATCACTATGTCAATAATGGCGGGCTTTGCACACCTAGTATTTTCCTTATTATATATTTAACAGTTTAAATCCTATTCAAGCTGGAAATTTAAACCTTTTAAAACACCAAAATACTAATTGACAGTGTATATGTGAATATCTACACTTATAATTGTAAGGTAAATCAGCCTATATTTTAAAGCTCTTTTTGACAATTTTGGTTCATTTAGATAAAATATTTAGGTTTGGTATATTCATATAAAGGGAGAGAATTAGATATGCAACCACAACTACAGCCTAGTTCTTCCCCAGCAGTAAATGGCTCAGACTGGAGAGTCTGGTGGCAGCTTACACGCCCGCATACTTTGACAGCAGCTTTTGCACCTGTCCTTCTGGGTACTGCATTAGCAATGGAAAACAGCGGGATCCACTGGGGATTATTTTTCGCAATGTTGATTGCGAGCTTGTTGATTCAGGCCGCAACCAATATGTTCAATGAATACTATGATTTTAAACGCGGCTTAGATAACGAACATTCTGTTGGGATTGGCGGTGCAATAGTCCGTCACGGCATCAAGCCTAAAACAGTTTTAAAGCTGGCATTCAGCCTTTACGGAATTTCAGTCCTTCTTGGCGTATATATCTGCATGAGCACAAGCTGGTGGGTCGCTGCAGTTGGGATCGTTTCACTAGCAGCAGGTTACCTCTACACAGGCGGTCCATTGCCAATCGCCTATACTCCTTTCGGGGAGCTTGTAGCAGGTTTCTTCATGGGTGTACTGATCATCCTGATTTCATTCTACATCCAGACCGGTACAGTCACTGCTACTAGCATACTTGTTTCGATTCCAAGCTTTCTGCTAGTCGGCGCGATCCTGCTTGCCAACAATATCCGTGACCTTGATGGCGACAAGGAATTTGGCCGCAGGACACTCGCAATCCTTCTAGGCCGCAGAGGCGCAATCAGGCTGCTAGCCGGAATGTTCATCGTATCGTATTTATGGGTGATTGCGCTGATTTTCGCAGGCATCGTATCGCCTTGGCTGGCGATCGTTGCACTAAGTATTCCAAAAGCGGTCAAAGCGACTAAAGGTTTCATCGGTAAATCAAACCCAATCCAAATGATGCCCGCAATGGCAGCAACTGCACAGACAAACACAATCTTTGGTTTCCTTTTATCAATAGGAATTTTCATCGGATTAATTTAACTTGAGAAGCTTCTGCCTTTGGCGGAAGCTTTTTCTATGTTTCTTAAAATTGTCAGCGGGTATTTAGTACATATGACACGAATCAAACCTAAGGATGTGTAAATATGCTGACAAATGACCAGCGTAACAAATTAAAGCAAATGCTTATAGATGAAAAAGAAATGCTTAACTCACAAATAGAAGGCAATGAAGAGGAGGGATATCTTAATGGCAGCCAGCGTGAGGCTACCGGAGAACTTTCCTCCTACGATAACCACCCTGCCGACAGCGGAACAGAGCTGTTTGAGCGCACCAAGAACCTGGCGATGGACGAGCATCATGAGGCACAGATTGAAAAAATCGATAACGCCTTGGAGGCGATTGAAGCAGGCACTTACGGAAAATGCGCCGAGTGCGGGAAGGAAATTCTTTTTGAGCGCCTTGAAGCAGTTCCGTATACCTTATACTGCGTCGAGCATGCTCAAGAACAGAAGCTTTCAGATGAAAGGCCAGCAGAAGAAGAGGTTCTTGAGCAGACTCATAATACCGATTTCGATCGCAGACAGAACGAAGAAATGACTGATAACAGGAACAGCTTTAACGATGTAGCAGAATTCGGTACATCAGAAACTCCGTCTGACCTCACTGGCGATCATGAAGATTACAATAAACTCTATATTAATAATGAAAAAGAAGGAGGTTTTACTGAAGACTACGAGTCCTTCAGCGCCACTGACATTGAAGGCGATGATCGACAAGTGTTCCAAAGTGAAACCGAAGAAAAGTACGAAGAAATGCTTGATGACGCAGGCATGGAATCGCAGCTTGGCGATATCCCTTATAAAGAGGGAGATAGTTATATTGAAGAAGAGAAAAAGGACACGAAGAAGGATACGGAATAAAGTTAACAGCCACGGTTCATTTACTTTTGAACCGTGGCTGTTTTTTGGCTATTTGCTGTTTTATGTTTAGGGTAAAATACTATGTACTCACCATCTGAAAAGCTATATAAAAATCCAACTGCTGAATTTCTTAAACGCTCTCCAGTCCTGGATTTCGTTCGCGATACCTTTTATATCATGATGGATTATCCACAACTATACTGCTTTGTATTGGCTGCCCTTTGTAAACCAATGCTCCATGATTGTTGGAATTCAGGGTTACCTTAATTACATTCTTTCCTTTCGGTAAAGTGCCTAAATTATAATATTCTCCATATAGCCGATTGATCTTTTTGCCATTAATGTATAAATGAGCATGGCCTTCGTTGTAGCTTGGTGATTTCATGCCTGCCTTCTCGGGAGCGAAGGCAAAATGATTGGTTTCTACTTTTAAAAGCCAGGTGCCGGATTGGTCTTGAGTAACGCTCATATTCACCACGGGAACATGATATCCTTCTGGGATCTCCACATAACCATGGTCGGTGTGGTTTTTCGATGCATTAGCAGTAGAGTGATTGTGTTCATTTTGATTTGTAAAATAGAAAAAGAACGCTATAAAAGGTATGAAAAAAATTAAAAAACTCCTGAACCTTTTCATTTTCTAACCTCACCCTCACGCATTCGCTTCAAGCCGCTTGATCATAATACCGATGATCACAAGCAGAAGACCAATTGCCAAGAATGTCAGGTCATACATCAAAGGGTTTTCGGCCAATGGCTTGACGCGATGCACTTGCAATATATGATGGTCAACAATCCCTTCAACGAGATTGAATGAGCCACCGCCTATGAAAATCCCTCCAAGGAAGATTCTCCAGCTTGTTCCAAGTTCATTTTTCCGTGCGTCCTGAAAAATTTTCACGCCTCCCCAAATCAGCTTGGCCGAAAATAAAGCAGTAAATAATCCATCTGTAAAAATCTCAAGCTTGATATTCGGACTGAGAATCATATGGTGCCACTGCAACAGCTGATGGAACACAATGCCATCGATTGCTCCTAATAACCCTAGACCGAGGATCAATCCGGCGATAAATAAATTCTTGTTTTCTTTTTTCAATTAAAACACCCTCTACGAAGATTTCATACTATCACGATTAGTGCCCAAAAATCGTCCAAACTATACAGATATTTGTTTGATAACATAAAAAAAGGATTGGAGACAGCCAACCCTCTCCAATCCTTTCTAATCTTCAGCTGCCATTGCATCTGCTTTCGTTTCATGAACGGTACCAAATGGATGCTCAGGCGGGGCATAAATCACATATACTTTCAGTTTTTTATCGCCAATATTGGTTACATTATGCCATTTCCCCTCAGGGATCATGATGGCAAAGTCATCTGAGACATTGGCTTCAAAAGTGAGATTATCCTTGCTGTCACCCATTTGAACAAGCGCTTCGCCTTCTTCAACACGGATAAATTGATCGCCTGTTTCATGGACTTCCAATCCGATGTCATCCCCTGCATCGATGCTCATTACAGTTACCTGAAGTTTGTTTCCTGTCCAAATTGCTGTACGGAAAGTTTCGTTTTGCACAGCAGCTTCTTCTATATCGATCACGAATGGTTCTCCACCCTGGTCCTCCAAGCGAGGTCCTGTCTCGTGACGTAAATGTCCAAACCAGGCTGCATGTAGTTTTTCATCGTTGTATGCCTGGAAAAAAAGCTGGCTAATTGGTGTGTTTTGCGTCAGCAAGTAATGATTCCGATAATCATCACAATTATTCAGTTCCGCTTCATATGCTTTTTCGAGGCCATCTCTATAGGTATTGAATGTAACTTGATCAATCTGGTAGAACGGCTGAGTTCCGCTCAGGCTGATATACGTATCGGTAAAATGGCGCCAAATTTTTTTCTTGTCCTCCAAAGCATGCAGAATGACATTTCTGTGCTCGTGGTCAGGCGCTAAGTAGGCTAATCGACTGAATAAATCGATGGCTGATGCTTCTGCTTTCATTCCATCAAGCAGAGCTCCCAGGACTTGCTGATTGTTAGGATTTCTCATCATTAAGCTTGGGCTATAAGAGGATTCGTCTACATAAAATGGATAGGGATAGATTGGAGGAACATTATACAATTCACTCATTCCCTTCATAAATTTTTTCCAAGTTATCATATGCCAATATCTCAGAAACGTACTCAAGAATAATCTATTGGCAGATTTCCAAACTAAGCGTATGAACCTATAAGAAACGGAGATAGACAATGAGTATTATCTTAGCTTTACTGGCTGCATTATTTGCTTCCTTCACAGCTATTCTCGCTAAAATAGGCATCGAGGATGTCGATTCGAACCTGGCTACTGCTGTCAGGACAGTGGTAGTCGTAATCATGGCCTTCCTCATGGTTGTAATAACCGGTCAAACTGAAAACATCATGACAGTATCATCGAAATCACTCATTTTCCTGATCCTCTCAGGATTGACGACGGGATTATCATGGATTTGCTTTTTTAAAGCCATACAGATTGGGGATGTTTCTAAGGTTGTCCCGGTTGATAAAGCCAGTGTCGTATTAACCATCCTGCTATCATTCATTATCCTCAGGGAGCCTGCAACAGCATCCATCGTAGCAGGAGGCGTCATTATCTCAATTGGGACATTCGTTTTGATCGGAAAAGATAAGAAGAAAAGTAAGGGGAAAAAGGTCTTTAACACAAATTCATATATATTTCTAGCGGTCCTTTCGGCGGTCTTTGCTGCTGCGACCAACATCCTTGCTAAGATTGGTATTGAAGATGTCGACTCTAATGTTGCCACCTTTATCAGGACAGTTGTAATCATCATATTTGCCTGGGGTATCGTGATCTTTCAGGGAACCTTGAAGGAACTTAAGAAGATCTCAAGAAAATCCTATATATTCCTGATTCTCTCCGGTGCAGCTACAGGGTTCTCGTGGTTATGTTACTTTGCAGCACTTGCACTTGGCAAGGTGAGTGTCGTCAATCCGATCGATAAATTCAGCGTCGTCCTTACAATGATCTTAAGCTTCATCATTTTAAAAGAAAAGCCAACAAAATCTACGGTTGCAGGAGCAATTCTGATTACATTTGGTACAGCATTGCTCATAATCTAAAAACGCAAAGTAAAGGCCAAATCGTCTTCGATTTGGCCTGAACATTTACACTTTTAACGCAGACTTAACCTTCCAGATCTGATCGGCATACTCCATAATGGTCCTATCACTGGAAAAATAACCGGACTTCGCGATATTGACCAAGCTCATTTGCAGCCAGGCTTTGCGGTCCAGATATTTACGGCTGACCTCCTGATGTGCTTCCGCATAAGAGGCGAAATCACGAAGGACAAAATACTGGTCATTGTGGCCGAGCAAAGAATCGTAAATCTCAGTAAAATGATTCTCGGTATCAGGAAAATATCCATTCACGAGCTGATCGGCAACTTCACGGATCCGCTCATCATGGTGATAGTACTCCAATGAATGATAACCGCCGTTATTCTGGTAATCTAGTACTTCCTCTGCGGTTAAACCGAACAGGAAGATATTCTCCCTGCCGACCATTTCTGTAATTTCCACATTGGCACCATCGAGCGTACCCAGCGTCAAAGCGCCATTCATCATGAATTTCATATTGCCTGTTCCCGAAGCTTCCTTGCTTGCTGTTGATATTTGTTCGCTGATGTCCGCCGCAGGAAAAATATCTTCAGCAAGTGATACTCGGTAATTTTCAAGGAAAACAACCTTAAGCTTTTCATTTGTCTGAGGATCATTATTCACTTTGTCTGCAACGCTATTAATCAACTTGATGACCTTTTTGGCAAAATAATATCCAGGAGAAGCTTTAGCTCCAAATATGAATGTACGCGGATATAGCAAGGCTTCCGGGTCCTCTTTAAGGGCATTATATAAATGCATAATATGGAGGACATTCAGCAGCTGCCGTTTGTAGGCGTGAAGCCTTTTTACCTGAACATCAAAGATTGATTCAGTATCGACCTTCAGCCCGGTTTTATCAAGTATTCGTTTTGCGAGCTTTTCTTTATTGTTCTGTTTAATAGCATGCATTTTTTCCAGGAATGCAGAATCATCTTTAAAGCGCATTAATTCTTCAAGCCTTTGAGGCGACGAAACCCACTCAGGGCCTATAGAATCTGTAATTAATCCGGATAATCCCGGATTTGATTTAAGCAGCCAGCGACGGTGAGTGATTCCATTCGTCTTATTGTTAAAGCGCTCAGGATAAAACTGATAAAACAAGTTCATTTCACGATTTTTCAAAATCTCGGTATGGAGCATTGCTACCCCATTGATGCTGTGGCTGCCGACAATCGCTAATGGAGCCATCCTTACCTCACTATGAGCGATGATCGCCATATTTTCGACCCTGCCCCAATCACCAGGATACCTTTCCCAAACCTGCTTGCAGAAGCGTTCATTGATTTCCTCAATGATCATAAAAATACGCGGAAGCAGCGGCTTGAATATCCGGATTGGCCATCTTTCCAATGCCTCTGCCAGTGTCGTATGGTTTGTGTAAGAGAGTGTTTCGACCGTAATATGCCAGGCATCTTCCCAGCCTAGTCCTTCCTCGTCCATCAAAATCCTCATCAACTCAGGAACAGCAATTGCGGGATGGGTATCATTGATATGGATGCTGACATAGTCATGGAACTCTAGCAAGCTCTTATTCTTCTTTTTAAACGACTGCACAATCGCCTTAAGGCTCGCAGATACAAGGAAATATTGCTGCTTAAGGCGAAGGATTTTTCCTTCATCATGTGTATCATCAGGATATAAAAACTCGGAAACGGATTCTGTATCCTTCTTATATTTAAAAATATCTGCATTCGCAGGGAACCTTGATGGCTCCGCATTCCACAGTCTCAATGTGTTGACCGTCTTGGTCTGGTAACCGATGACAGGAAGATCGTACGGAACAGCCATAATCGTTTCGGCGTTCAGGTGCCTGAATACGAGACGGCCGTTTTCCATCCGGCTCTCCACTTCACCCCAAAAAGGTATTTCAACCGCATCATCTCCCTTGCGGACTTCCCAAACATGGCCATGGCGCAGCCATTGCTCAGGCAGCTCCACCTGGTAGCCATCGACAATCTTCTGTTCGAATAGACCGTGCTTATAGCGAATTCCGCAGCCATGGGCAGGCAAATCAAGAGAGGCAAGCGAATCAAGAAAACAGGCGGCAAGACGGCCGAGGCCGCCATTCCCTAAGCCTGCATCCGCCTCGATTTCCTCAAGCTGGTCCAGATCGATTCCCAGCTCATGAAGTCCTTCACAAACCACATTCTCGACGCCTAAATTAATAAGGTTATGCCTTAGCAGCCGGCCAAGGAGGAATTCGATGGACAAGTAATACACCTGCTTCTTTGCCCCTGCGCGGTAAAGTTCATTCGTCTTGATCCAATCTGAACTCACATGCTCCCTGATCATATGCCCGAGAGTCTGGAACTGCTCCCGGCTCGTGCTTTCTTCAAAGCTAGTTCCAAACATCATCTCGAGTTTTTTCAAGAAAGCAGTTTTGAATTTGGGAACATTAGAAAACATGTGATTCACTCCTTGAGATGAGATCGGAATACAATGAATTGTATTGTTTAGCAGATTGCGCCCAACTATAGTCTGTCTCCATAGCATTTTTCGCCAGCTTAAGCCATTTTTCGCGCTCATGGTAAAAAGACAGCGCCCGTTCAAGCGTAAACAGCATGTCATGGGCATTAAAATTGGCAAAAGTAAATCCGTTGCCATCCCCGTTAAACTCGTTGTAAGGCTGCACCGTATCATTCAGTCCGCCTGTTTCCCTTACCACAGGTACGGAGCCATAACGCATCGCAATCATCTGGCTCAGCCCGCATGGTTCAAATTGGGAGGGCATCAGGAATAGATCCGAGCCCGCATAAACCTGTTGGGCCAAATTCTCATCAAATCCAATATATGAACCACACTGGTCAGGATAGCGCGCTGACATTTCCCTGAAAAATTGCTCAAACTCTATATCGCCTGTACCCAGGACGACAAGCTGCGATCCCGTCGCCATGATTTCATGGAAAACTCCCCTGACTAAATCAAGCCCCTTTTGTTTCGTCAGCCTCGTGATCATCGCAATAAGCGGGGTTCCCGCGCTTTCTGGAAGGCCAAAAGAACGCTGAATCTGAAGCTTGTTTTCAACTCTTCTGTCAAATGTATCCGTACCGAAGTTTGCCTCAAGCCCTGGAAAAGTTTCTGGGTTATACAGATCGTGATCAATGCCGTTCAATATTCCTGAAAGGTCCTCACTTCTTTTTCTCAATATGCCATCAAGCTTTTCACCATAAAAAGGTGTTTGGATTTCCTCCATGTAGGTAGGGCTTACAGTGGTGATATGGTCAGCTGAAATCAAAGCTGCCTTCATAAAATTTGCGTTGCCGAAAAACTCCAGCTGTTCTTCATTGAAATAACGGCTGTCTATTTGAAGCAGTTCACCAAGGACTGCAGGCGGGAAGATACCCTGGAATTGCAGATTATGAATCGTGAACACAGAACGAATCAATCCATAACCAGGCTTTTTATAATACTCCGTCCTCAGCAAGAATGGAATCATCCCGGTATGCCAATCATGGCAATGGATTACATCTGGGTAAAATTCGGTTTCTGCGATAAAGTCGAGGACTGCCCTGTTAAAATAAGCAAACCGCTCACCATCATCATAATGCCCATAAAGGCTATCCCGCTTGAAGTAATATTCATTGTCAACAAAATAAAAAGTGACGCCTTCATAATCCAGAGTTTCAATACCGCAGTATTGCGAGCGCCAGCCTAATTGCACCGAATACTCTTTCACTTTCTTCATTTCAGTGCGGAATTTTTCAGGAATCAAGCCGTATTTCGGTAAAATAACCCGGACATCCGCACCAAGCTTTTTCAATTCCTTCGGAAGGGATCCCGCTACATCTGCCAGGCCTCCGGACTTGATGAATGGGACACACTCCGAAACTGCAAATAAAACCTTCACGAGCCAGTCCTCATTCCCTGGACCGTACCCTTGCGGATGACAGCTGGTGATTCTGCTGGCGCTGTTATGACTGTTCCTGCTTCAATTCTTGCATCTTTATCGACGATCACAGATTCCAATATACAATTCTCCTTAATTTGCGTTTTTTGCATGATGATGCAGTTGCGGATTACAGTACCCTTACCGATTTTAACTCCTCTGGCAATGATGCTGTTTTCCACAGTACCCTCGATTAAGCCGCCATTCGCCACCATAGTATTTCGTACGGAAGCCTCTGTTTCATAGCGGGTAGGCGGTTCATCCTTCACTTTTGTTAAAATTGGCCTTTCCTTAGGGAAAAGTTCCTTCCAAACTTCAGGCTTCAACAAATCCATGCTTACGTTGAAATACTTCGCAATGGTATCCACCATAACGGCGTATCCCTCGAAGTCGTAATAACAAAGCTTGAACTGACTGTCAATATCGGTCACAACATCCCTCATATTCGAGTAGCCTGTTTCATTGCGAGTCGTAATCAGGTCCATCAGCAGTGTTTTTTTAACGAGATAAATCCCAAGCGTGGCTCCGTTTTTATGCACTTCTGTAATATCACAGCCAGACTTTATATGCCAGTCCAAGAGCGGCTGGAAGTCCATATTGAAAACAGTATAGGAATTCGCAATCACCGCAAAATCCTGAGTACTGCGTTCGAAAAAGTCGATGTTGTCCGCAAAATGGTCGAGCGTCCCGATACCTGGATATGGTTTATCCGGATTGGATGTCGGGAAGAAAAATAGTCCATCCCTTTTACGGTTCAAATCCCAATTCTTGCCCGAACCTAAGTGGTCCATCAGTGACCTGTATTGAAATTCAGGAAAAATCGCCACACTCTGAATTCCTGAGTTCACCATATTTGACAGGATAAAATCGATCAGCCGGTATCGTCCGCCAAACGGTATCGCAGCAGCTGAGCGATGGAGAGCCAGTTCATGGAGATCTTCGTGAACGGTTGTCGCGTCTATTACTCCCAATAATCTTTTGTTCATTTACCTTTCCTCCCGAAGTCGGTTCAATTGGACTGCAATTCCCCGATTGTTTCTTCCGATACTAGTGTAATTTCATTGCTGTCATCGCCTGGTCTGATAATTGTCCCGTCAGGCACGTAAACACCAGGGGAAACAATCGCTTTTTCTATATGGCAGTTATGGCCGATCACAGCATCAGGCATAATGACCGTTTCCTTTACGACAGCACCCTTTTTTACCGTTACACCCTGGAATACAACTGTCCTGGAAACTGCCCCTTCAATCTTGCAGCCTTCATTAACCAGCGATTCTGTCACTTCCCCTTCTGGACAAATATATTGAGGAGGCTGGTTAGGGTTCACTGAATAAATACGCCATGATTGATCAAAAAGGTTCAATTCGCAATCCCTGTCCAGCAAATCCATATTTGCCTCCCAAAGGCTTTGGACAGTCCCAACATCCTTCCAATAGCCTTTAAAAGGATAAGCAAATAGCATTTTATCTTCTTTAATCAATAGAGGAATAATATCCTTGCCAAAATCATGGCTGGAATCAGGATTTTGTTCATCCCTTATCAGATATTCCCTTAAAACGCTCCATTTAAAAATATAAATCCCCATTGAAGCGAGATTATTTTTCGCATCTTCTGGTTTTTCTTCAAATTCAGTAATCCTTAAATCCGAATCGGTGTTCATGATGCCAAATCGGTTTGTTTCTTCCCATGGAACCTGTATAACTGAAATCGTTGCATCAGCTTCTTTTTCGATATGGTAATTAAGCATCAGCTCATAATTCATTTTATAAATATGGTCGCCTGAAAGGATCAGCACATATTCAGGATCATATTGATAAAGGTAGTTCAAGTTCTGATAAATGGCACTGGCGGTTCCTGAGTACCATTTTACCTCTGAGGTTTCCGCATAAGGCGGAAGCACTGTAACCCCTCCATCCTTCCTGTCGAGGTCCCAGGCGCTTCCGATTCCAATATAGGAATTCAACACGAGCGGCTGATACTGCGTCAGGACCCCAACAGTATATATGCCTGAATTGGTACAGTTGCTCAGAGGGAAATCAATAATCCGGTATTTGCCGCCAAAAGGAACAGCAGGCTTAGCGAGGTTCTTGGTCAATGAGTGCAGGCGGCTTCCTTTTCCTCCTGCCAACAGCATTGCTACGCATTTCTTCTTTTGCATGATTGTTTCTCCCCTTTCTTTTATTAACAGGACGTAAAATCGAAATTCCGAATGGAGAAATGTTCATCTCTATAGAATATGGCCTTCCATGGAAGGCTACTTCTTTAGCTTCAATCACTTTTTTATTGATCACACCTGATCCGCCAAAGACTTGAGCATCACTGTTTAAAATTTCCCGATACTCACCCGGCTTTGGCACGCCAATCCGATAATTGCTGTAGACCTTCTCTGTAAAATTGCAGACGATTACGAGAAGCTCTTCAGGATTTTTCCCTTTGCGAATAAACGAAAAGATCGACTGTTCTCTGTTATCAGCGTCGATCCACTCAAATCCTTCATAGCTTTGGTCGACTTCATATAACGGTTTTGAACGTTTATACAGTTTGACAACTTCCTTCGTATAATCGTCCATCTTCTGGTGCATGTCATAACCAAGCAGATGCCAATCAAGCTGCTCTTTATCCTTCCATTCAGAGAACTGCCCGTATTCCGTTCCCATGAAAGTCAGTTTTTTGCCGGGATGGGCTGCCATGAACCCCAACAATAACCGCAGCTGCGCGAACTTTTGCCAGTAGTCGCCGGGCATTTTATCTAGAAGCGATTTTTTACCATGGACGACTTCATCATGTGAAAAAGGCAGGACAAAGTTCTCTGAAAAGGCATAAAGCAAGGAAAACGTAACTTTATCATGTATATGCTTCCTTTTATCTGAATCTGCCTCCATATACTTCAAAGTGTCATTCATCCATCCCATGTTCCACTTGTATGTAAAACCAAGGCCTCCGTACTCCACAGGAGCAGTCACCTGTGGCCAATCAGTAGAATCCTCAGCAATCATCAAGACACCAGGCTCATATTCTTTTACAGCTTTGTTCAGCTTCTTAAGAAATTCGACTCCATGAGGGTTCGCTGACTGGATTGAGTTAGGCCAGAATATGATATTAGCTACTGCGTCAACTCTAAAACCATCGATATGGTATTTCTCAAGCCAAAAAAGAGCGCTGGAAATTAAAAAGCTTTGAACCTCTGTTTTTCCCAAGTCGAAATTGGCAGTGCCCCACACCCGATTCTCCCGATCGTTCTCATATGGGTATTCAAATACATAGCTGCCATCAAACTGATACAAGCCATGCGCATCCTTGCAAAAATGGCCAGGGATCCAATCAAGGATGACACCGATCCCGTTTTGATGGCACATATCCACTAAATACATAAAATCATGCGGTGTCCCATACCTGCTGGTCACTGAAAAATAACCGGTAGATTGGTAGCCCCATGAGATGTCGAGCGGATGCTCGGTCAGCGGCAATAATTCAATATGTGTGTACCCATGCGAAAGTACATAAGGAATCAGCTCATCAGCGAGCTCACGGTATGTAAAAAAGGAATCATCTTCGTGCTTTTTCCAGGACCCCACATGAAGCTCGTATATAAACATGGGCTCACCAAGGCTGCTTTTCTTTTCCCGTTTTTGCAGCCACTTTTGATCATTCCATTCATAGCCGTCAAGTGGTTGAACAACTGATGCCGTATTAGGGCGATGTTCAGAATAAAATCCATATGGATCCGCCTTCAATTTTCTCTCACCAGCAGCCGTTGTGATTTCATACTTATAAACAGCACCTGTCAAATCACGATCAAGGGCAAGCTGCCAGACACCTTCATTATTTACTTTATGAAATTCATATCCATTTCCATCCCACTGATTGAAATTCCCAACCAGGCTCACAGCGGACGCGTTAGGAGCCCACACACAAAATCGAGTATATGTATCTGTTCCGTTTTTAATGACATGCGCACCAAATAAATTGTAGCTCTGGTACAAAGTGCCTTCATGAAAAAGATGTAATTCAAACTCTGTCGGATTGATAACCAATTCATTTCCACCTGCCTTTGTAAAACTTAAATAATCCCTTTTTTAGTAGTATTCTAGTTACCATTCTTAAATCCTTGTAAACGTTTTTTTAATATTTCGACAATTATTCTTAAAAAAATACGAATAACGACAATTGTCGACAATTGGTAGCGCTTTAATGTACTAAATCTTCCATTTATGCGAAATTTGGTGAAGAAAAGTTGATGGAAATTAAAAAATGAATAATGTTTTTTTAGGTTGGAGGATTGGTTTTATTATATCTGAAGGCAATGAATAGCGGTAAAGTATTATTCAATTGATAGCGTTTTCATTTGTAAATGAGTAAACTTACCTAGATGCTTTTCTAAAGATAAATAAATCCAAAGAAATACAATAACACAAAAAACAGGTACAACAAATCACTAGGTAACGTTTTTTTATTTAATAGAGGTTTTCAATGATCTAACAAAACGTAACCTCATATCATTTACCCTAATGTTCCTTTATTTAAACTTACACTTAGTTTGAGAAAGAGATTTATTATAACTGTCTGCTTGAAGCCAGGATCTCCTTAAACATAAAAAAAACTGTTAGCATAAATGCTAACAGCTTTTCTTATGACCCCTACGGGATTCGAACCCGTGTTACCGCCGTGAAAGGGCGGTGTCTTAACCGCTTGACCAAGGGGCCTTATGGCGGAGAAGGAGGGATTTGAACCCTCGCGCCGGTTACCCGACCTACACCCTTAGCAGGGGCGCCTCTTCAGCCTCTTGAGTACTTCCCCATATTGGCTCCGCAGGTAGGATTCGAACCTACGACCGCTCGGTTAACAGCCGAGTGCTCTACCACTGAGCTACTGCGGAATAATAAAAAAAATGGGCCTAAATGGACTCGAACCATCGACCTCACGCTTATCAGGCGTGCGCTCTAACCAGCTGAGCTATAGGCCCTTATGGAGCGGGTGAAGAGAATCGAACTCTCATCATCAGCTTGGAAGGCTGAGGTTTTACCACTAAACTACACCCGCTAAATAATAAAAAAAAATGGGGCGACTGATGGGAATCGAACCCACGAATGCCTGAACCACAATCAGGTGCGTTAACCACTTCGCCACAACCGCCATATTCCAAAAATAAATTAGTTTAAATAATTAAAGGTGGCTCAGGACGGAATCGAACCGCCGACACAAGGATTTTCAGTCCTTTGCTCTACCGACTGAGCTACTGAGCCACAAACTGGCGGTCCCGACCGGGATCGAACCGGCGATCTCCTGCGTGACAGGCAGGCATGTTAACCGCTACACCACGGGACCAGATTGCGGGGGCAGGATTTGAACCTGCGACCTTCGGGTTATGAGCCCGACGAGCTACCGAGCTGCTCCACCCCGCGACAATATTAATCATATTATTTTGTTTATGCTCTTAGTGAGCATGGACTGTCCCGATCTCCGTAAGCTTATTTAAGCTGCTGCTCGATCGGTACCTCACGGTTCATGTAGTGAAGTAACGTTCATTGCTCCACTCCGCGACAATAAAAATGTTAATGAAATTATGGAGGAGGTAGAGGGATTCGAACCCCCGCGCGGTGTTACCCGCCTGTCGGTTTTCAAGACCGATCCCTTCAGCCGGACTTGGGTATACCTCCGTGTAAAAACAAGTGCAATGGTGGACCTTGTAGGACTCGAACCTACGACCGGACGGTTATGAGCCGTCTGCTCTAACCAGCTGAGCTAAAGGTCCATGTTTAGCCAAGATTGAATAGGTTCAACCCGATTTTAAAATTGGTAGCGGCGGAGGGGATCGAACCCCCGACCTTACGGGTATGAACCGTACGCTCTAGCCAGCTGAGCTACACCGCCAAAATATTAATTTGAAAACATATGGTGGAGCCTAGCGGGATCGAACCGCTGACCTCCTGCGTGCAAGGCAGGCGCTCTCCCAGCTGAGCTAAGGCCCCATATGATATTGGTAGCATGGTCGGGAAGACAGGATTCGAACCTGCGACCCCTTGGTCCCAAACCAAGTGCTCTACCAAGCTGAGCTACTCCCCGATATAGAGAAAATATATGGCGCGCCCGAAAGGAGTCGAACCCATAACCTTCTGATCCGTAGTCAGACGCTCTATCCAATTGAGCTACGGGCGCATATTTTAAATCCTGTTGAAACTGAAAGTGGTGCCGAGGACCGGAATCGAACCGGTACGGTAGTCACCTACCGCAGGATTTTAAGTCCTGTGCGTCTGCCAGTTCCGCCACCCCGGCTTAAGAACTTTTGGAGCGGAAGACGGGATTCGAACCCGCGACCCCAACCTTGGCAAGGTTGTATTCTACCACTGAACTACTTCCGCAACTTTTAAATTATTTTACTGAAGAAAAAATGGTGCGGGTGAAGGGAGTCGAACCCCCACGCCTTGCGGCGCCAGATCCTAAGTCTGGTGCGTCTGCCAATTCCGCCACACCCGCATATTATATTGAAAGTCATTTTGCTAGTGCAAAAAACTTTGGTGAGCCATGAAGGACTCGAACCTTCGACCCTCTGATTAAAAGTCAGATGCTCTACCGACTGAGCTAATGGCTCGTACAAAAGGTGCCGGCGAGAGGACTTGAACCCCCAACCTACTGATTACAAGTCAGTTGCTCTACCAATTGAGCTACACCGGCATTAAATATAGAATTTTTTCACTTAGTGAAAAAATCTTGGTGGAGGATGACGGGATCGAACCGCCGACCCTCTGCTTGTAAGGCAGATGCTCTCCCAGCTGAGCTAATCCTCCATTTAAAACTGCCCGGCGACGTCCTACTCTCACAGGGGGAAACCCCCAACTACCATCGGCGCTGAGAAGCTTAACTTCCGTGTTCGGTATGGGAACGGGTGTGACCTTCTCGCTATCGTCACCAGACATTTTTTAAAGACAATATC
>NZ_JAMBOF010000029.1 GCF_023715485.1 Mesobacillus subterraneus
GGAAGTCCGTAAGAGATTAAAGACTATGAACAGTTTGCCTAATATCGAAGCAGCTGAGAAAATTATTTACCTGACCTCCATCGACTATAACGAGCGATGGGCAAGAAGAAGGTTGGGAGGATTCGGAGTGGCTTACGATAAGATTTTAAAAATGTTTGAACAGCGATATCCAAAAGCCAAAAAGGGGTAGTCAGGCAGCCTCGGCTGCCTGACTACCCCTCCACATATAACTCATGGAGTATGGATGTTTACACATAATTCTTGACGGAACCTTTTTATAGCGAAAATATGATTTTTATAGCGAAAATTTAAATTTAATAGCGAAAATCTAATTAATATAGCGAAATTCTAAATTTTATAGCGAAAATCCAATTTTTATAGCGAATTGGAAAATAAGAGTGTTTTTTTCAGTTTTAAACCGCTCCTTGTTAAAGTCATTTCCTTTTCTTTTTTGCCTCTAATTCTTTCTTTAAAAAAACTTCAAACAGGAGATCTATAAGCATAATAAGCGTTGAACGGGCAGTTAGGTCATACCCAGCATAAGTAACCTGCTGGACGCTTGCGCTTAAAGAGTGTTCGCATAGGTTTGCAAGCTTGCTGTCCGGTGAATTCGTGATCGCCAGTGTCTGCCTTGTTTTGTATTTTACTTTTTCAGCGATTTTTGTGATTGTTTTCGTTTCACCGCTTGATGAGATGAAGATGACCATATCCTTATGTTCTAGCATGTTAGTAAGGATGTCGATAATATGGGATTCGTATACATAAATTGTCGTCTTGTTGACCTGCATAAAAAGCTTGCTGAAATACTCTCCCATCATTTTGGAAAGGCCAACTGCCACAATGATCACTCGGCTTGACTGAACGATTTGATCGGCAATTTTGTCGATTTCCTCCAACTGAATGGATGACAAAGTATTATTTAAATCATGCCTGTAGCGCTCTAGCGGATTTTTCTCTGCTGGCAGCTGGGCTTCCTCAATTCCCTTCATGAAAAACTTCAACTCCGTGAATCCTTCTAGCCCGAGCTTATGGCACATCCTGACAATGGTCGTTGTGCTGACACTGTTAGCCTCGGCCATCCCCGTCAGCGAAAGCTGCCTCGCTTTTTCCAGGTTCGATTCAATATAGTAGAGTACATGCTTTTCGGCATGAGTAAGTGATGGTATCGCATGGGCAAAGTGTTCAATGATTTTTCCCATTGTCTGCTCCTTGTATGGCGTCGTTTCACTGATTATATCATAGCATTTGGACAAAATATAAACGCGCTGAGTTCAAGAAGTGTTCAATGTTGTACAATTGTACGCTGAAAGTATAAGTGCTGGCATAGTTAGCATGTTAAAAATATATTGTAAGCGATTTTAGAAAAGGCTTTCATAAATTGATGAAATTTTAGAAAGCGCTTTTAATAGAACACTTTAAATAAAGAAGTGGAGTGAAATGAGATGAAATTAAAAGACATGACTGATAAAGGTCTGCTCTTTTTAGATGTAGAGTGGGGCACAAAGGATCAAGTCATCCGTAATCTAGTTGATGCACTTGACGAGAACGGATACCTTAGCTCAAAAGAAGAATATTATCAGGCTGTAATAGAGAGGGAGCAGATTTCGCCAACAGGGTTTGAAGCGGGTCTGGCAATCCCCCACGGCAAATCTTCCGCTGTTAAAAAGGCAGGCTTTGCCGTAGCGAGATTGAAAAATAAATTAAAAGACTGGGAAAGCATTGATCCAAACAATCAGGTAGAGCTAGTATTCTTACTTGCTATACCTGGAGCAGAAGCTGGTTCTACCCACTTAAGTCTGCTATCTGAATTAAGTACACGCCTAATGGATCAAAATTATTATCAGCGTCTTATGACCGCATCAAATGCCGAGCAATTTCTAGCTGCGATTGACCAGGTTGATGAAAAAGAAGGAGAGTCAAAAGAATACACAAAAACGATTGTCGCAATCACAGCATGTGCTGCAGGAATTGCCCACACATATATGGCTGCAGAAGCGTTAGAAAAAGCAGGACGGGAGATGGGTGTCCGCGTTCTGACGGAAAAGCAGGGTGCAAACGGTCTTGAGGATCAGCATACGAAGGCGCTGATTCGTGAAGCCGATGCAGTTATTTTTGCCACAGATATATCACCTAAAGGAATGGAGCGCTTTAATGGCAAGCCTTATGTTCAAACAAAGGTTGCCGAGCCGCTGAAGAGCGCGAAAGAAATGATCAATCGTGCTTTGAACAATCCTGATGGTGTCGTCCAGGCTGCTGGTGAAGATGGAGATTCAAGCATGGATTCTGGTGATAAACAAGGTATCTGGGCGGAAATGTCCCAGGCGATTCTAACAGGGATTTCGTACATGATTCCTGTAATCGTTGCAGCCGGTTTAATGATCGGTATTGCAAAGCTTGGTGCAATGCCATTCGGTCTTGCAGGGGAAATTCACGATCCGAAATATATCGAACACTCAAATGAATTATTAGTCATCCTTCATCACCTTGATAAGTTTGGCGGAATGATCTTTAAGTTCATGTATCCAATCTTTGGCGCGTTCGTCGCATATTCATTGGCAGGAAGGCCAGGTCTTGTTTCCGGTTTAATTGGTGGATCATTCGCTGCAGGTCTTCACTATACATTCTGGGGAGTTGAAGGCGGCATCCCGTCTGGTTTCCTGGGTGCCTTGATCCTTGGCCTTGTCGCAGGTTATGTTTCAAGATTCTTAAATGAAAAAATTAAGCTGCATAAAAATCTGCAGGCAATGAAGCCGATGCTAATCATTCCTGCAATCAGTGTTCTTACGATTTTCTTCTTGAACTTTTATTTTGTAGA
This sequence comes from Mesobacillus subterraneus, assembly GCF_023715485.1. Classification (GTDB taxonomy): domain Bacteria; phylum Bacillota; class Bacilli; order Bacillales; family Cytobacillaceae; genus Mesobacillus; species Mesobacillus subterraneus_B. Next base: position 2,816 of record NZ_JAMBOF010000029.1, read on the forward strand.
TCCTGTTTTCGGAGCTTTGAATGAATCAATCAGAAATTACATTGAATCCGCGCAAGGCTCAGGCACATTGTTCCTGTCAGCTGTCATCGCTGCAGCTACTGCCTTTGACCTTGGTGGTCCGATCAATAAAGCGGCGGGCGCAATTGCGATTGGTCTTGCTGCCGATCAGATTTTCCCGCTGACAGCAAGGGTTTTGGCCATTGTCATTCCGCCAATAGGCTTGGGTTTAGCAACCATTATCGATAAATACGTTGTTGGCCGCAGGGTTTTTGATGAAAACCTTCGTGTAACAGGTAATACTTCTTTATTATTAGGATTCATCGCGATCAGTGAAGGTGCGATTCCGTTCATGCTGCGCAACCCGCTGATCACGATTCCTTTGAATATCATCGGTGCAATCATCGGGTCTGTCACAGCTGTTGCCCTTGGAGCGGTCCAATGGTACCCGCTGCCTGCAGTCTGGGGCTGGCCGCTAGTTGAAAACTTCTGGGCTTACTTTATCGGCTTGCTTGCCGGTGCATTATTCATCGCCCTGAGCAACATCTTCATTCGCTTTGCAATTATTAAACGACAAGAAGCAGCAAAGTAAAAATAGAAAAGGTGTCTGTTTTGTGCAGGCACCTTGATTTATTATCCAACTGAAAAACAAGCATCTTAGAAGAACTTACAACAATTTAGTAATGGAGGCCAGGCAGATGGATAAGCAAAAATATGTTTACGTTGTCCCGCATTCCCATTGGGATCGGGAGTGGTATTTTACAATCGAAGATTCAAATGTGCTGCTAGCCGAGAATCTCGATCACTTGATGACAGTACTTGAAAATGATGAGCAATATCACGGCTATATATATGACGCACAGGTTTCTGTGATTGAGGAATATTTAAAAATCAACCCTGAGGATAAGGAACGGATCAAGAAACTGGTTACGGCGAAAAGATTGTTCATCGGTCCCTGGTATACACAGACCGATACATTGCTCGTCAACAAGGAATCCATTATCCGCAATCTTCTGTATGGCACTCGCATTGCCAATGAGTTTGGACATAGCATGGAAGTAGGTTATCTTCCCGATATTTTTGGGCAAAATGCTTACCTGCCGTCGATTTTCACGGGCTTCGGAATCGAGAACAGCATTTTGCAAAGAGGAGTTTACACCGACCAGCTAAACGGTGACCTGAATTTCATATGGAAATCGCCAGATGGGAAAACGGTGAAAGCGAACAATCTTTATTTCGGCTATGGGCCAGGAAAATTCCTCGCTGCTGATGACGCATATTATGAGGAACGCCTACAGCCAATGCTTGAAAAGCTTGCGGACCTTAATGAAAACAGCGACCATTTGCTTTTGCCAGCTGGAGGGGACCAGGTCCTTGTTAGGGAGCATTTCCCGGAAACGATTGCCAGGCTGAATGAAATTGACCCTGTCCATGAATATATCCTTTCTGACTATGAAACATTCATGGAAAATGCCTGGGAAAATGGAGACTTTGAAAATGTGATTGAAGGGGAGCTTATAGCGCCGCAAAAATCGCGTATTCATAATACAATCCGCTCACAGCGTTATGACATTAAAAAGCTTAATGACCAGGTAGAGCAAAAAATCATTCACACACTTGAACCTATGGCGATGATTGGACTCTCTCTCGGGCTGAAATATCCTGAAATGTGGCTGAATCAAATGTGGAAACAGCTTTTTGACGTCCATGCCCATGACAGCATTGGCGGCTGCAACTCTGATGATACGAACGCAGACATCATGGAGCGTCTGACAAAGGTTGACAGGATTGCAAATGGACTACTCAATATCCTGAAGAAACAGCTTACACGTGCCATCAGCAAGCAAATTGGAAAAGAAAATTTGAATGTAATCTTCAATACTCTCCCTGCTCCATATAGAGGTATTGTGGAGAATGTACTTTTTACAAGAGAAAGGGAATTTGCTGTTACAGATTTAGATGGCAAAGAGCTCTCATTCGACCTGAATGCCCAGGAGTACATCAGCGGCGGAAAAATCATTGTCGTTACTGCCGAGGGTGAAAAGGAAGTGGAACAGCCAGGTTACTACCGTAATGTTGTGCTGATCAAGGCAGAAGAAATCCCAGCAATGGGATATAAGGCATTGTTAATAGAAGAAGGAAAACAAGGCAGCAAAGAAATGCGAACTTCCACAGAAGCCCATATAGAAAATGATTTATATGTGTTGCGTTTTGAAAATGGGAAGCTTGGATTAAAGAACAAAAAATCGGGGAAAGCCTTGCCGGACTTTGTGAAGTTCGAAAATATGGCTGATGCTGGGGATTCGTATGATTTTTCACCCCTAGATGGTGATGTGAAGAGAATTCTGGGTACTGCATCCCTGATCAGTGTTGAAAAGGCAGATCAGGCTGAAATTATGACGGTAATTCATGAAGCGCTAGTTCCAGGAAATCTGGAAGAGAGGCAAAGCGGCGCTGAAACCATGTCGTTTCAGATCCTGACAAAATTTGAGCTTCGAAAAGGCGAGAATATGGTAAGGGTCAGTCATGAAATTGATAATAAGATTCGTGACCACCGAGTCCGTGTCCTGTTGGATACGCCTGTTGATAACCCTGAGTACTCATATGGGGACCAAGCTTTCAGTGTGTTAGAGAGGACAACGGTGAACGCTTATCTTTCCGATTGGAAAGAAAAAGGCTTCGCGGAAGCGCCAGTTCCTTATTATCCAATTGAAAACTTTGCAGCCGTTGCAAACCAGGACAGTACTTTCGTGGTCATTACCAAGGGGATTAAAGAGTATGAAGTGATAAAGGAAACAGGAACATTCGCTCTAACATTATTCAGAAGTGTTGGTCTTCTCGGACGCGACAATCTGGCATGGCGTCCTGGACGTGCATCAGGCATAAATAACAAAGTGGTTCATACTCCGGATGCGCAAATGCTGCAGAAAATGGAGTTCCATTATGGCCTTGTGTACCTAGAAGAGCAGTTTGAGCCTGAAACTTTGTTTAAGGAAGTAGATTTATACCGTGGCCGTTATGCTTCCTACCAGCTTCAATCCTACAACACCTTTGAAGAGAGGTTGGAACGATTTGAGCTTCCTCAACCGATTAAAGAGGCTCCTCCGACCTATTCACTGTTTAATATTGATAATGAACGGATTTTTACCAGTGCCTGCAAGAAGGCCTATGAAGATTCAAGCCTGATTGTCAGACTTTACAATCCTGCTAGTGAGCCGCAGGCATTTAAAGTTTCAAGCGAATTTTATACAAGAGCTATTGAGACAGACCTTTATGAAAATGAGGGAAAGGAAATGGAGATGGAATCCATCACCATCCCGCCAAAGGGATATATCACCCTTAAGTTATTGAAGGAGGAATAAGAGTGAAAAAAGTACTCCTCGAAAAAATCGAACAACAATTAAGAATTATATATGGGGAAAAGTACGAGGACCGATACTTGGATATGGCGAGTGAGCTAATTGAAAAATGGTCTGCTATCGATTGGCCGAAAAATGAGCCCATCTCCGAAAAGAATGTTTACTTGATTACGTACGGAGACAGCATTTATGAAGAAGGAAAACCCACCCTTGAGACCCTCCACCGCTTTTTACAGGAGTATATTAAAGGCATAGTTACGGATGTACACCTTCTGCCAATGTTCCCTTACACCTCGGATGATGGATTCTCAGTAACAGACTACAGGGAAATCCACCCTGAACTGGGAGATTGGGACAATATAGAGGGCTTATCGAAGGATTATCGCCTGATGTTTGATTTTGTCGCAAATCACATTTCTAAATCGAGTGATTGGTTCCAGAAGTATTTGCAGGATCATCCTAAATATAAGAACTATTTTATTCCCTACGATCCTGAGTTTGATGCAAGCCAGGTGGTTAGGCCGAGGACATCTCCGCTATTCCATGAATACGAGGGGAAGAACGGGCTAAAAACGGCATGGACTACCTTTAGCGAAGATCAGGTAGACGTCAATATTGCGTATTTTCCGCTTTTGCTTGAAATGACAGACATCCTGCTTACCTATGCTTTCAAGGGCGGAACAAGTATCCGTCTTGATGCGATCGGATTCTTATGGAAGGAATCCAGTACAAGCTGCATGCATTTGCCACAGACACATGCAATCATTCAGATGTGGCGCACCCTTCTTGATGAATTTAAGCCAGGAACACAGATTATAACCGAGACAAATGTGCCACATAAAGAAAATGTCAGCTATTTTGGGGATGGCTCTAATGAAGCGCAAATGGTTTATCAATTTTCATTGCCGCCACTTGTCCTTTATTCGTTGACGACCCATGATTCTGGTAAGATTACAGACTGGGCTAAGACAATTGACAAAGTTTCAGAAACAGCAACTTACTTCAACTTTCTTGCCAGCCACGATGGTATCGGCATGCGTCCGACAGAAGGAATCCTGACAGAAGATGAGAAGCAGCTGCTAGTTGACAAAGTCCTCGAAAACGGTGGGCGTGCCTCTTATAAGAACAATACGGACGGCAGTCAATCGGTGTATGAGCTGAATATTAATTACAGTGATGCCCTCGTGAATGAAGAAGAGGACGTGACAGAGGAGCTTAAGGTGCAGAAAATGCTTGCGGCACATTCGATTCTTCTATCCTTTATCGGCGTCCCTGCCATCTACTATCATTCTTTGCTTGGATCGCAAAATGACCAAAAAGGGGCAGAGGAGTCTGGCATCAACCGCCGGATCAATAGGGAAAAGTTCGAGTTTGGTCGGATATCCCGTGAACTGGTTGACAACCCGCGCCGCACAGCTATATTTAACGGACTGAAAAACATGATTGAAATCAGGCAGCAGCAATCAGCCTTTTCCCCATTTGCAGATCAGGAAGTGCTGGATCTAGGTCGAGACGTATTTGCTCTGAAGAGAACCAATATTAAAACCGGTGAGGAGATTGTTTTTGTTGTTAATGTAACTGCAGAAGCAGTTAAACTTAGTCGTGACATCAAGGGTGTCAACCTACTAACCGGCCAGGAGACAGCTGTGGAATTGGTCTTGCAGCCTTATGAATTTGTTTGGATTCAACCCGGGAGATAAAGAAATTTATCATATAGAAAAGTAACAACAGTTATGAAAAAAATTAATATAAAAAACAGAAACGGGAAATAAACTGTACCCTGTGTAGTAGACACCTATAAAAAAGTCTACTACACAGGGTCTTTTTATGTACAAGAAGAAACAGCGTCCCCGTGTGTTTCTTCCAATAAAAAAAGAAGCCCTGGGCTTCTTAAATTACTTTTTCTGCGGAAGAATTGTACTCTACATATAATTTCCCATGGGCCACTTTATCAAGATGCCACCACCATTGTTCGAGTGTTATACCATTTTTGTCAGAAAGTGAAAAATCATATACGCTGCTAATATGTTCAGCCAACTCTTCCGCTTTTTTTAAAAGAATGAGACCGTACATGGTTAGTAAAATTTTTTCTCCCTTATCAAGTTCATGTTTTACGTTCTCGAGGTTAGTTCGATCATGAAGCATTCTCAAATGCTCATATGCGCTGTAATCGATATCATTAACATCTTCCCCGTAGTTCATAACCTCTTGTTTATTCTTGCTCATTTCAACGCATCCTTTACTTTTCCTAAGTTGGTATATCAAGGATTGTTTAGGATATGTTTTTTGAATTTCCTTTCATGCTTGTGATCATTACACCGTTTTCGCCGCACATTACAATCCAGCTGCCATCATCGAAACAAAAATCACTTTGAGTAAAGTGACTTAGTCATTCATTAACTACCTGCAGAAGGGTCCCAAGAAAAATAACAGATAGTTATTTGCAGAATGTAATTTTTTGCAAACAAAGTGCTTGTTCCTTCCGCGTTTTAGCGGCAGGGACAGGCTTTTTTTGAGAGATAAGAAAGTATAAATTTCACTTCGAGAAATGTTCAGCTCCAGCGCCTAGCCCCTTGAGACGCTACGGTCCTGCCAATGAAGTCAAAGAACGACTTCACTGTCAGTCCCTTCACCGCTTGTCGGGGCTGACCAAGGCGCTTGCGCTTTTCTTACAGCAATTCAGCTGTAAATGCCTTTGTTCATTGCGCTTTTCTTCCAGGTGTGCTATTTATGAAGAGAAGGAAAGAACGGGTGATTATAATGATAAAAGTGCTGTTTATTGCGCCATATCCTGCGATGGCTGGTTTGATAGATGAATGCAAAAAAGAAGCTGGGGCTCTTGAGGTTGTTGTAAAGATTGGGAACCTTGGCTCCGCTGTCCCTCTTGCTAAACGGGCAGAACAAGAGGGTTTTGATGTGATAATCAGCCGCGGGGGAACTGCCAAATTAATAGAAGAAGTAACGAATCTTCCGGTAATCGATATCCATGTCTCCGGTTATGATATGCTGCGTGTGCTGACCCTCGCAAATGAATTTCCGGGTAAAAAAGCGATTGTTGGCTTTTCCAATATCACGTTAGGCGCGGAGACGATTACGGATATTCTTGAAATTCCGATTGAGGTCTTCACGGTTGACCGGGCAGAAGAAGTAGGACCGCTGATTAAGGACCTTAAGGACCAGGGTTACAGTGTGATCATGGGGGATGTAGTAACCGTGCATAATGCTGACCGGTTTGGTATGGAGGGAATCCTTATACAATCAGGGCGAGAGGCCATATATGACGCATTCCATCGGGCTGTGACAACTTACTCCTTTTACCAAAAAAAACAAACAGAGATTGATTTAATGAAAGCTATTTTGAAAAAAGCGGCACCTGACCTCATTGTCCTTAATGCTGAAAGAACTATTGTCTACGAACAATGGCTATCGGTTTCGCCGACATTGATCGATATAGCTGCCTTGCCAATGGAACAGGATGGGCACCTGGATTCAAAGAGTATCATTAACTCTGGGAAAGAAAAAATAAAGATAAATCTATCTGTCCATACTATTGGCGGCGATAAATACTATTTATATGCTTTTTCGAAGCTTGAGAAATCAATTGAGGAATCTTTTGTGAAGGTTGAACATGTGTCCCAGCTCCCGCTAATAATCCAGGAGAGCGAAGAGATGAAGAACTGTATGTCCTCCATTAAAGCGAATATGAAAAAAACAAATTGGGCACTGATTGGTGAAAGCGGGACTGGCAAAGGGCTTGTAGCCAGGTACATCCATTTTATGAAACATGAAGCGAAAGGGCTTTTTGCTGTCGCGTCAGCACCCGATTTCCTGCAATTAGATTCTGATGCTGATAAGGATATTAAGACGATATACCTTCAGGGAGCAGATTCATTGGATTCGTCTGAAGTTGCCAGACTAAAGCGAGTTTCGAACCACTACTCAAGCAGGGGAACCGACATCATCTTTTCCATGCAATCTGAAAATGAAGAGGCTTTTGAATTGCATACTGCAAGGATCTACTTGCCTCCGCTGCGGAATCGCAATAGCGACATAAGGGCGTTGGCTGCTTATTTTATCGCGGACTCCCAGCAACAACATGGGACTTCCCCGATCAAGATCAAAGAAGAAGCTCTTGAAACACTTGAAAAGTATCAATGGCCAGGTAATGTTGCAGAATTAAAAGCTCTAATTTATGATGCCGCCACTGCAGAAAAAGGCTATGTTTTAAGCGCGGAGATGATCGCTTCCTTACTTGAACCGAAAATGGAGGGAGAACTCTCAGTCCCCGAAGATCTATTGCAGGGAACTTTAGAAGAAATAGAAAAAAAAATCATCCTTGCGGTCATGGAACAGGAAGATGGCAATCAAACAAGAGTGGCAAACAGGTTAAATATAAATCGCTCAACGTTATGGAGAAAGCTGAAGAATTAATTCTTCAGCTTTTTATTTTTGTTTAAAAATGCAACAGTTATTATAGACCTTTCAAAATATTGAACTTTTTTGCGAAAAAACTATTGCAAAAATAAACCGATTTCATTAAAATGAAACATGTAAGCGATTACTGAATCGTTTAAATTTGAAACACCACAAAAGGGGATGCTAGAATATGAGAATAAAGGCAGGGTTAGAAAGAATACCTGGCGGAATGATGGTTGTACCGTTGCTTTTAGCAGCAACATTGAACACATTTGCACCGAACCTGTTGCGAATTGGCAACTTTACAGAAGCGTTGTTTGTAAATGGCGCAGGAACGTTAATTGCACTTTTCTTATTAGCTACAGGTGCACAGATCAATGTTAAATCTTTCGGTGTTTCTTTGGGGAAAGGCGCTACACTTCTTGGGGTTAAGTGGATCGTCGGTGCCGCAGTCGGACTTATAGCTTACTTATTTGCTGGTGAAAATGGATTGTGGCTGGGGCTTGCACCAATCGCGATCATTGCTGCAATGACTAACAGTAATGGCGGATTGTTCGTTGCTTTAGTTGGTCAATACGGAAATAAAGAAGACCGTGCTTCTTACTCATTGCTTGCTTTGAATGATGGACCATTCTTGACGATGGTGGCACTTTCAATCTTCGGCGCTATGGGCTTTGTTGACGGAATGTTCTCCATCCAGTCATTCATCGCAGTATTGCTGCCAATCCTAGTTGGTATGGTATTAGGTAACTTAGATGAAGAAATGCGTGATTTCCTTGATAAAGGGAGCTCAATGCTGATTCCATTCTTCGCATTCGCGCTAGGTATGGGCATTGATTTCGGAGCCATCATCGAAGGCGGACTTACGGGAATTCTTCTAGGGGTTATGACAGTTTTCTTCACTGGTACTGCAGGCTACCTTGTATTCAAGGCTTTCAAATGGAATCCAATTGTAGGTGCTGCTGAAGGTTCAACAGCAGGCAATGCTGTTGCGACGCCGGCTGCGATTGCAGCTGCAAATGCGAGCTTCTCTCAATATGCTGAACTGGCAACGGTTCAGGTAGCGGCATCAACGGTTACAACAGCAATTTTATTGCCATTGTTCATCGCATTCCTCGTCAAGCGACTTGAGAAAAAGGGGTACGCGTTCCAGCAGGGAAATGTCATGAAAGTGGATAGTTAGGGTGTGATCACATGGGTGGAAAAATCGGAATCATCGCAGACGACTTAACAGGTGCCAATGACTCAGGTGTCCAATTGGCGAAAAAAGGATTTTCTTCAACCGTAGTGTTCAATTTAGAAGGTATCCAAGAGGCTGATTCAATTCCTGATGTTTTGGTTGTCGATACAGACAGCAGGGCAGTTTCTGGAGAAGAGGCACACGAAGCAGTGATTAAAGCTGCTTCTCTTCTTTTTCAGCAAGGTTATTCACATGTTTATAAAAAAATCGATTCTACTCTAAGGGGGAATGTAGCTGCGGAAATTTCAGCCGCGGCGAACATTTATAAGCCAGATGCAGTCGTGGTTGTACCAGCCTTTCCAAAGGTGAACAGGACCACAGTGGATGGTCTCCATTATGTGAACGGGACTTTGATTACGGAAACTGAATTTGGACGTGACCCGAAAACGCCTGTTGCAGAAGGGTTCATTCCTGCGTTATTAAAAAAATCAGTAGAAGAAGATATTACTTTGATTAATCTAGACCTCATCCGTGGATCTAAAAAAACATTGGCGTCATTTGTGGAAAATGTGATGGCTGCCGGGAAATCCTGGTTCGTTTGCGACAGCGAAACAGAAGAGGACCTGAAGTCGATTGCTGCATTTTTCGCAAAGCTGGATAAGAAGATCGTTTGGGCAGGCTCTGGTGGTTTGATCGAATACCTCCCGGCTGAATTGGAGGTTTTTCCTCAGGCAGGGCAGGATTTGAAAAAGAAATCAGTCGACCAGACGCTTATCGTATCCGGGAGCCTTTCCCAGGTAACGAAAAAACAGCTTGAGAGTTTAAAAGGATTAAAGGGAATTGAGTTTATTGAAATAAATCCAGTTCAATTGGTTGAAGATACACTTGTGGCGGATGGATTGGCAGTGAGTAAAAACGCCAGCCATTACGTCATTTATGTTGATTCTTCCGAAGCAAACAGAGTTGCTGCGCGTGAAGCTGGAAAAAGAAAGGGCTATAGCAGCAACCAGGTAAGCGAAGCAATCGCTAATGGCCTGGCAAAGGCAGCAAAAGCCTTCCTTAATCAAGTTCAGGATATCGGCGGCCTTGTATTAACGGGCGGTGACACTGCGAAAGCTGTTTGCGGCGAATTGAATGTGAATGAAATGGAACTCCACTCTGAAGTCGAAGCCGGTCTGCCGTTTGGCAGAATAAAGAGCGGGGAAAAGAACTTCTGGGCAATTACAAAGGCTGGTGGCTTCGGAAACGAAGACTCGCTTGTAAAAGCGGTGGAATACATGACAGGAAAGGTTGGGCAATATGAAACAAACTAAACCAGTAGTCGGAATCACGATGGGTGACGCAGCAGGTGTCGGCCCTGAAATCATTTTAAAGACGCTTGCAACTGAAGAGATATATAACATCAGCAATCCGTTTGTCATCGGTGACAGCAAGATTCTTGAGCGCGCGAAAAGCTTTGTCGGCAGCGAGTTGGAAATCCAATCCGTTACTGCTGAAGAGCTTGGGGAAATTGAATATAATTTAGGAACTGTACATTGCCTTGACTTGAATCTTCTTCCTGGTGACCTGCCAGTCGGAGAAGTATCACCAGATGCTGGCCACGCTGCTTTTGAATACCTTCGGACTGCAATCGAGCTTGCCAACGAACAGAAGATCGATGCGATCTGCACTGCTCCTTTGAATAAAGAGGCGCTTCAGAAGGGCGGCCACAAATATCCTGGCCATACAGAAATTTTAGCTGATTTGACGGGCACTCAGGATTACTCGATGATGCTTTCAGCACCGAACTTGCGTGTCATCCATGTGACAACACACGTAGGCATCATTGATGCAGTAAAAATGATCAACCCTGAGCGTGTATACCATGTCATCAAGCTTGCTCACGACACATTAAGAAAAGCAGGAATACAATCTCCGAAGATCGCAGTTTGCGGCATCAATCCTCATGCAGGTGAAAACGGCCTGTTCGGCTATGGAGAAGAAGATGAGAAAGTCGTACCAGGCGTTGAAAAAGCCCAAGGTGAAGGAATCAATGCAGTAGGTCCGCTTCCTGCAGACACATTATTCTTCCGCGCCGTCCGCGGGGACTTCGATATTGTCGTCGCCATGTACCATGACCAGGGTCACGGTCCGGTAAAAGTACTAGGATTGGATGCAGGCGTCAACATCACAGTTGGCTTGCCAATCATCCGTACAAGTGTTGACCACGGAACCGCCTTTGATATCGCCGGCAAAGGCATTGCCGATGAAAAAAGCTTGATCGAAGCGATGAGACAAGCAGTTGAATTGGCGCCGAAAAGGTAACAATTAGATCTATATCACTTGTTGAAAAGGCATTTCCCTGTGGGGAAATGCCTTTTTAATAGAGCAATTTAAAAGTATAATCTTGCGGAAAGAATTTATGAATAGAAATGAAAAAATATGAAAAATAATAAAAAAAACTGAAAAAATATGAAAAAAACTGTTGAAAACGTTTTCCTTAGGTGTTAAATTTACTTTACGAAGTCAAAATTACATAGGGAGGCTGACATGAAACTCGCAACTAGGATTAATTCAATCCTGCCCACAGTCAACGGAGATATAATAGAAGCACTGAAAAAATTATCAGAAATTTCAGGTATTACACATGTGGACCTAAATTATCCAGAGCATTTTTCTCAGTATTCTGTAGGTGATGTCCTTGAAACTCTGAAACTTGCAAATTTGAAAGTAAATGGGCTGGCGTTGAGATTCAGAAATCATTTTATTAACGGTGAATTAGGCAACAGCAACCAATCAATCGCGGAAGATGCTTATGTATTATGTAAGGAAGCAGCAGATGCCTGCCGTGAACTGGGAGGAGAGGTTATCACTTTGTGGCTGGGTTTTGACGGATTTGATTATCCATTCCAAAGTGATTATCAGAATGCGTGGAAACAGGTGAGGGATTATGTAGCAGCTCTTGCTGACTACGCACCCGACCTGCAAATAAGCATTGAATACAAGCCATATCAGGAAAGGTCGTATGCGTTGATTGACAGCATAGGGACCACATTGTTAATGGTCAATGAGGTTAATCGTGAAAATGTAGGAGTGACTGTTGATTATTGCCATATGTTGATGAAACGGGAAAACCCGGCATACGGTTTAAGCCTGGCAGCGGATCGCGGAAAGCTATATGGTGTGCATATAAATGATGGATACGGTACACATGATGATGGCCTTATGGTTGGAACTGTTTCATTCATGCAAACCTTGGAATTCATTTACTATCTGAAAAAGTACGATTACCAGGGAGTCATCTATTTTGATACATTCCCGGTCAGGGAAGAACCAATCGCAGAAATCCGCCAGAATGTAAAGGTTATCCAAAAAATTAATGATCTGGTCGATAGTATTGGTCTTGAATCGATTCAAGAAACAATCGGTAAAAATGACGCAGTGGCGGTTAATGAACTGTTTTACCAATGCTTGAAATAACAGGTCAGGGAGATAATCAAAAACTATCAAAAATAGAAATGGGAGGAATTGAGATGAAGAAAGGCAATAAAAAATTATTGGTAACAAGTGCTCTGGCGATATCTTTGCTGATTACCGGATGTAGCAGCAGCACCGGTGGCAGTGGAAGCAGCAGCGATAAATCATTCAACCCTGATAATGCAGACGGGAAGACATATGAAGAAGTAAGAGGCAGCCTTGGAGCCGTACCGATGGTTTCAGACGAAATCAAGCTTGGCGGCGTTGCAAAGGCTTTTGAAAATGAATACTGGAGAACACTTAAAGAAGGTATGGAAACAGGTGCCCAAAAATTCAGCGATCAAGGATATAACCTTACTGTCGATATGAAGTCGCCGCAAGGAGAGTCTGACGAAGAAGGTCAATTATCGATTGTAAAAGATATGATCAATAAAAAATATACGGCATTGCTGCTGTCTCCTATCTCGGACAGCAACCTTGTACCAGGTGTTGAGAGTGCATTGGAAGCGGATATCCCCGTAATCAATGTTAACGATGGAATCATCAAGGAAGCCCCTAATTTCGTTGGACCGAAAGCTGACCAAAATGGAGAATTGTTAGCTGAATGGATTTCCGAAAAGATTGGCGGTAAAGGTAAGGTTGCTATTATCGTAGGGATGCCTAAGGCTTTTGCTGCAAGACAGCGAACACTGGGCTTTGAAAATTGGATGAAAGAAAATGCTCCTGATATCAAAATCGCAGAAAAGCAAAACGCTGACTGGGATCGCTCTAAGGCAAAGGATATCGCGGCAACATGGATTAAGAAGCATTCCGACCTGAATGCGATCTTCGCAAATAACGACACCATGGCATTAGGGGCACAGGAGGCTGTAAATGAATCTGGCAGAGATATCCTGGTTGTGGGTGTGGATGGTATTGGTGAAGCCTATGATTCCATCCGTAAAGGCGAGATGGACGCAACAATCGACTCCTTCCCTCTATATAAAGGGCAGATTGCGGTCGAAATGGCGATTCGCCAATTAGGCGGTCAGAAATTGCCACGAGTTATCTGGACACCTCAGGCATTGATTGACAGTACGAATGTTGAAACTCCTGCGGAAGAGATCCTTAAATGGACAGACCCTGAAATCAGCAAGTAATCGACCAGCTATAACCTTAATTTGTTTAGAACTATAGTCGGATCATAAGATTCGGCTATAGTTTTTAAGAAAGCCTGTTTCCGCATTGATTGTTGTTTTACGAATAAATTCTGCAATCCGAATTCTTTTAGGAATCGTGGCTCTTTACCAGCAGTTCCTGAACCCGGTTTGCAATGAAATTCGTTTCTCTTGTTTGAGAAAGCAACAAAATATACGAAAAGAGCCTTAAAAAGGGGAATCAATCATGGAAAATCAAAAGGACAATATCATTCATTTTAAAAATATTTCAAAGGTTTTCCCCGGAGTTAAAGCTTTGGACAATGTAAGCTTTAGCATCGAAAAAGGAGAGGTCCATGCTCTGCTTGGTGAGAATGGAGCGGGAAAATCAACACTGCTGAATATCCTTCATGGTGTCAATTCAGAGTATGAAGGGACTGTGGAAATCCGCGGGACAGCTGTTTCGTATAAGAATGCCAATGAGGCGATCAAAGACGGGATTTCAAAAGTTCACCAGGAAGTCAGTTTGATACCTGAATTGACTGTTGGACAAAATATCACCCTCGGAAATGAGCCGCGAAAAGGTATGTTCATCGATTATAAAACACTTCATAAGGAAGCAAATGCCATCCTCGAAAAAATGAATTGCAACTTCAAAAGTGAGGATCTTGCAGGGACACTAAGCACCGGAGAAATGCAGATGATCGCCATCGCAAAGGGCTTATACCATAATGCCGAGGTGATTTCATTCGATGAACCGTCTGCTTCACTGACGAATCAAGAAGTAAGCACGCTTTTTTCTATTATTACAGAATTGAAGAAGAACGGGATCACCATTTTATACGTAAGCCATCGGCTGGATGAAGTTTTTGAAATTTGCGACCGGGCAACCGTCCTGAGAGATGGCAAACATATTGACACCTTTAAAATAAGTGATATTAACAGGGAAGAGTTAATAAAGAAGATGGTTGGCCGTGACGTATCTGCCTATGCGGTCAGGAACAAAAAGCTTGAATTAACGGATAAAAAAGTTTTGGAAGTAGAGAACTTATCTGTGAATGGAGTCTTTGAAGATATAAGCTTTCACCTTAAAAAGGGTGAAATACTAGGATTTGCAGGCTTAGTCGGAGCCAAGAGGACGGACGTAGTAAGAACGATTTTCGGGGTAATGCGAAAATCTGGTGGAACCATCAAAATAAATGGCCATCCCGTCGAAATTAACTCACCAGAACATGCAGTGAAGATGGGACTAGGGCTTATTCCGGAAAACCGTAAAACAGAAGGTTTTATAAAGTACTTTGATAATGCAAATAATGTTGGCCTGACCAAGATGGAGAAGTTCACTCAGTATGGCCTGTTAAATCATAAAAAGAAAACCGATAACTGCAACCAGTACGCAGAAGAAATCAATTTGCGGCCAAAAGATTCGCACTATATGACCGTAAACTTGAGCGGCGGAAACCAGCAAAAAGTTGTAATCGCTAAGTGGCTATCATCAGATGCGGAGATTTTGATCCTCGATGAACCAACAAAAGGGGTCGATGTCGGTGCGAAGGCCGAGATTTACCGTGTACTCGAGGAACTGCTTGAATTGGGTAAATCGATTATCGTCGTTTCCTCTGAACTGCCTGAGGTTCTTGGCTTAAGCGACAGAATCATTGTGATGCGCGAAGGCAGGAAAGTAAAAGAGTATATCAACGAAAACCTGACAGAAGAGGATATTCTTCAGTACGCTATGGGGGTAAAACAATGAAGCTAAAATCAGCAGGTTTCAATCGTGAATTCAGCTTAATAGCTGCTATTATCATAATGGTCATCGTATTTTCAATCATCCAGCCGGTCTACTTAAGTACTGGTAACCTATTAGATATAATGGATCAAAGCGTCATCAATGGCCTTCTTGCTCTTGGCATCACTTACGCCATTATTACAGGCGGGATCGATCTTTCTGTAGGTTCTATTTTTGCGATTGTCATTGTCGTTGTCGGTGATTTGCTGGTAAGAGGTGTTGACCCTGTTATAGCGATCGTATGCGGCATCGGCCTGGGATTTTTACTAGGTTTGTTCAATGGTCTCTTAATCTCCAAATTAAAACTTCAGCCATTTATCGCTACTCTTGGTACAATGAGTGCGTACAGAGGGGTCGCCTACATCATTACTGGTGGATGGCCGGTATTAGATATTCCTGCGAATTTTCGCAGCATTTTCAACTCCAAATTATTTGGATCGATTCCGGTTTCGATTTTTGTCTTGTTAGCATTTGCTGTTGTAGGGCATGTCATTCTTAAATATACTAAACTTGGAACCTATATTTATGCGATTGGCGGTAATGAAGAAGCTACTATTTTATCAGGCGTGAATGTCAATAGAAGTAAAATGCTGGCTTATGCTATTTCAGGAACTGGCGCAGCCCTTGCGGGGATGGTTTTATTGGCTCGTTTAGGTTCCGGGGAGCCGGCTGCAGGCCAGACGTATGAATTGAATGCGATTGCCGCGGCGGCGATTGGAGGGGCAAGTCTTGCAGGGGGAAGAGGAACGATGATTGGAACGCTGCTTGGCGCAATTTTACTATCTACTTTGAAAGTCGGTCTTGTTGTTGTCGGTGTCGATACTTTTTGGCAATATATTGCAACAGGTGCGATAATAGTGATAGCTGCTTATTTTGAAGTGATCCAGGATAAAGTCAAAAAAATCAATTTCACCAAAAAGAAAATCGCATGAAGGGCTGGTAGTTGATGATGAAAAATGAAACAGTTGCCGTAGTAGGAAGTATCAACTACGACATCATTTTCAAACAGAAGCGACTCCCGGAAATAGGAGAAACCTACTCAGCCGACAGTGTTTCTTTTTGTGGCGGGGGAAAGGGAGCCAATCAGGCAGTCCAGTGCGCCAAACTAGGCTTGGAGACATATATGGTTGGGAAAGTGGGCAATGATTCGTTTGGCAAGGAATTGCTGCATAATCTGTCAAGCTATGGAGTGAATCTCGACCATGTTGCAGCAGCGGATTCCAACACCGGACTTGGCGTAATCAATGCGCTTGAAAATGGAAGCGTTATCGCTACCATCTCCAAAGGGGCGAATTATCACCTTACATGTGAGGATATCGACCGGTCAGAAGCAGTCCTGCAGAAAAGCAAGATTGTCATCTTGCAATTAGAAGTACCTAAAGAGGTTGTACAGTATACAATAAAGCTTGCTAAGAAGCATGGCTGTTACGTAATCTTGAATGCTGCACCGGCAAGCGAGCTTGATGAGGAATATTTGAAAATGGTGGATTGCCTGGTGGTAAATGAAACAGAAGCTGGGTTCTATGCAGGGAAAAAGGTTGATTCTGTGGAGGATGCAGAAGCAGTGTGTGGACAATTAGCGCCATTTGCGAGTGATTTATTAGTCATTACTCTCGGGGGCAAGGGCAGTATTTTATATTCAGGAAATCGACTATACAGGATTCCATCGAAAAAAGTGGATGCCGTCGAGACTACTGGAGCTGGTGATTCTTACGTAGGTGCCCTGGCTTATTCGCTGATCCATAACAAGTCACCTGAAGAAATAGGAGAATTTTCCTCGCTGGTAAGTTCAAGGACCGTTATGAAGATTGGGGCGCAAAACGCGATGCCTGCTTTAAGTGAAGTACTTGAGAGTCCAAATAATTAGTTTATAGAGGGTTTGAATTTATGATTCCATATGTTAGACGCGAAAAAATCATGGATGAGCTGGAAAATAAAAAGATCATGTATATCGAAGATTTTTTGAAAATCTTTGATGGTGTTTCCGAATCTACTATCCGCAGGGACCTGAAAACCTTGGAGGATGAAAATTATATCGTCTTGCTCAGGGGCGGAGCGGTAAAGCTGAAGCTGGATGCTTATGAGATTCCGGTGGGCACAAAGAAACTCCTTTTCAAAGAGGACAAGGAGAGGATCGCGAAATATGCGGCTTCACTCGTAGAGGATGAGGAAGTCATCTATATCGACTCGGGTACAACCTGTTCTGCCATGGTTAAGTATATAAAGGCTAAAGGCGTACGGGTGGTCACCTCGAACATTCAGGTATTGAATGAAATAAACGGAAATGGGATCGAAAGCTGTATCATTGTCGGCGGCGAAGTGAACAAAAGTTTAGATTCGATATCAGGTCCAATGACGGATGCTGCTTTAAGAAGCCTGAATTTCGACAGATCCTTTTTAGGCACAAGCGGCTTTGGTTTGGAAGTAGGCATCAACACACCTGATTTCCGTGAAGCCAGCAAGAAAACAATTGTTAATTCAAACTCAAAAAACTGCTACGTGCTGGCTGATAGTTCAAAATTCAATAAAAGCACCTTAAGTAAAGCATTTGATTTGAAAGATTGTACGCTTATTACCAATAAACAAATCCCGGCATTTGATGGAGTGGTGGAGTATTATATAGCTGAGTAACGCAGTCGGAAAATTTAAGGTCCGAGTTCTTCGATTGGATAATAGTACTGTTCATGGAAGTTTAAATTGTTGCTGAGTGTTTAATTAGTGACCCTGGTATTTACCAGGGTCATTTTCTTTATGGAAACACAGGGACTTGATGTGCACCCCTTAAAGTAGAGGTTGAAAAACAACTAGTTTGGAAACCATTTTAAGGGGTGATTAACATGCCGGAAAAAGGCCAAATCTATAAAAACTACACTATGGAAGTTAAAATCAGAGCTGTTGAACTAAAAAAGGAAGGTCGTTCTTATTCTCAGATTGCCAATGAATTAAATATTAATACCAGTACCGTGAAGAC
>NZ_JAMBOF010000003.1 GCF_023715485.1 Mesobacillus subterraneus
ACCAACTAGATTTAGCCACTATGCTAAAAGCCTCCATGCAGGACATTCTTAAAGAGAAAATAGAATACATCTTGCGTGAGGAGATTAAGAGTGTCCTGGAAAACGAACCTGTCGGAGATGGGAACTCACGTAACGGATACTATCCTCGGACTCTTGACACCATGTATGGACGTGTAGACGATCTTTCTGTTCCAAGGGATCGCAAGGGAGACTTCACAACCAATATGTTTGAACCCTACCAAAGGCGAATGGTTGCCGTAGATGAATTGGTTGTCCAGCTTTATCAACACGGGGTTGGAGTTCGGCAGGTAGGAAAAATCATGAAAAGCCTTCTTGGCGAACAATACTCCCCAGGAACGATTTCCAATATTACTTCGGCTGTAATGGAGGACGTCATACAATGGCAGAATCGTCCTCTTAATCAACGTTATTGTGCTTTATTTCTTGATGCCTTATTTGTAAAAGTCCGCAGGGATACAGTCGGCAAGGAAGCTGTCTATATTGTCCTAGGTATTACTCCAGAAGGTCACAGGGAAATCCTTGGTTTCTATGTGGGTGGAGTAGAATCCTCAAATGGCTGGAAGGAAATCCTCCAGGACCTGCGTAACAGAGGGGTACAGGAAGTATTACTTGGAGTTTTTGACGGATTGACCGGTCTCGAAGAGGCATTTAGGTCCATCTTTCCAAAAGCAGATGTTCAACGTTGCGTCATACACAAGGTTCGCTCAACAATGAATAAAGCACGAAAGAAGGATCAGGCAGAACTAAGTATCGATTTGAAAAAGGTCTACACATCAAGCACATATGAAGAAGCAGAAGAAGTGTTTGAAATGGTAAAGAAGAAATGGAAAAAGAATTATAGCCGGGAACTCGCCTCTTGGGAAGAAGACCTGCCAGTCCTCCTGACTTTTTTAGGTTACCCTAAAGAGGTCCAACAGTATATTTATACTACGAACCTAATTGAGCGCACGAACAAGGAAGTCCGTAAGAGATTAAAGACTATGAACAGTTTGCCTAATATCGAAGCAGCTGAGAAAATTATTTACCTGACCTCCATCGACTATAACGAGCGATGGGCAAGAAGAAGGTTGGGAGGATTCGGACTGGCTTACGATAAGATTTTAAAAATGTTTGAACAACGATATACAATGGCCAAAAAGGGGTAGTCAGGCAGCCTCGGCTGCCTGACTACCCCTCCAAATATAACTCATGGAGTATGGATGCTTACACATAATTCTTGACGGAACCATAAAACCCTGTAATTCGCTATAAAAATTAGAATATCGCTATAAAATTTGAATTCATGTTAAAAAAGTTAAGCAAATATAAAAAAACAGAGTACAAAACGGTAAAATACAATCCTATATAATCTGATTCGCAGTTTGACTGATTTTACAGGGTTTAGGGACTAAATTTTGTTGAATTTGCCCTGTAATTCGCACCGTTTCAGCAGGATGACAGAGGTTATAGTACCTTGCGAATTTTTATGTAAATACAATTGCTATGGTTATTCATTAAAAACTAAATCTAAAGTTATACTCAGTAGGATTTAACCTTGTTACCCCTATTTAACAAAATGATACGAAATCTCTCATATCTACATCGACACAAATATTGGGAATTTATAACAAGTAATTCTTTTAGGTGATATAATGTTTCTAAGGAAATCAATTAGTGGGGGTCCATAAATGAAGAAAGTAATTTGGTTTATGTTAATTCTTCTGCTTATGTCAGGTTGTAGTTATAATCCTTCTGATGAAGATATTGTTGATACGCACGATGAAATAACCAACCTTGGAAAGTTTATGGAATTCGTTAAGAATGTAAATCAAGGTAAGGAAGACCAAATTAGAGTTGTAAGATATACAATCGAAGGAGACCCAATGTTGCACGACCTTGAATACGACGGGGAAATCATCACTTCAACCACTGATACTACTAGAGACCAATTTGGTAAAGGAAGTGTTAGTACCGCAACTTGCAAATCAATAACTGTAAAAGAAACTGATGAAGGAACGTACTACAATTTATCAGGATGCAACAAAACTAATAGAGACAACAGTATATTAGTAATTCGGCAGTAAAAAGGCATTGTTAGTTAACAATGCCTTTTCAAATGCTAAGATTTCCGTAGGAGCTGGATTTATTAAAAATCCAAATTATTAAGATACAAATACTAATTCCTTAGGATATTTAGTTAAAATCTCGATTCCAGCTTCAGTAATGACCACATCATCCTCAATCCTTACGCCGGCAACGCCAGGCACGTATATTCCCGGCTCAGCAGTAAAGACCATTCCTTTTTCCATTAACAGAGAGTTAGTACTTGTTAATGAAGGATACTCATGCACGCTTACGCCTAGCCCGTGGCCAAGGCGGTGAGGGAAGTACTCTCCGTATCCCGCAGCTTCAATCACATTCCGTGCAGCTAAATCAACCTCAGAACAGGCAACTCCGACACGCGCAGTCTCCAAAGCTTTTAATTGTGCTTTAAGGACTGTGTTATAAATTTCTTCTTGCTGCTTGCTGATCTCGCCAAATGCAACTGTTCTTGTGATATCAGAGCAGTAGCCATCCATGACAACACCAAGGTCAAACAAGACTAAATCACCCTTGCTGATTTTAGTCAGTCCAGGAGTACCATGGGGAGCAGCCGCGTTTTTACCGGTAAGGACCATTGTTGAAAAAGACATCTCTGTAACGCCTTTTTTCTTTAGTTCATATTCGATGGCAGCGAGGACATCGAGCTCCGTTTTGCCTTCTTGAATCTCATTGACGCCTGTTTCAATCGCGAAATCAGCTAGCTCGCATGCTTTTCTTAGCTTCTGCAATTCATCTTCAGTCTTGACCATCCGCATCAGCCTCAGCTTTTCTTCGGCGGAAACAAATGCTGAACCTCCAAAAAGTGCAGACATTTTTTCATAGCGCTCTACATTCAGCTGTTCCTTCTCGATTGCAGTCTTCTTGATGGAAGGAATTCTCTTTTTGATGGCATTGTAAGCAAGCTCCATCGAATCATCTGTATCGCTGTGACCGATAATTTCAAGATTCCATCCGGCGTTTCTCGCATTTTCCTTATCCATTGCCGGACAGATCATGAATGGGTCAGCATCCTGGAAAACAGCAATCGCAAGCAGGCGTTCATGAGGATCGCTTAAAAATCCGCTTAAGTAAAAAACGTTGTCAGGGGATGAAACGAACGTGACATCTACATCGTTTTCTTTCATCCATCCTGATAAAGCAGCCAATCTTTCAGACATCATTATTCCTCCTCTGATATGTATATCTCATTATGAGAGTAGCAATTCGAGGGTGAAAAGTAAAACTTTTATTAGGGAGGTTTCGTGGGTATAAAGAAAATGATGCAGGAGATAGACAAAAAGCGTTGAAATAATTTATTGATGATTGAAAGGAGCGATAACATGAAAGTATCTTATCACGGCCATTCTGTTGTTAAAATTGAGACGAATGGGAAAACAATTCTGATTGACCCATTCATCACTGGCAACGACCTTACGGATTTGACGGTTGAAGATGTCAAGCCGGATGTGATTATTCTGACCCATGCACATGGGGACCATCTCGGTGATACTGTGGAGCTTGCAAAGAAAAATGATTCACTTGTCATTGCCAACTTCGAAGTTGCTACATACTTAAGCTGGAAAGGGCTTAACACGCACGGCATGTCCATCGGGGGTGCTTATGAATTTGATTTTGGAAAAGTGAAGATGACACCTGCCTTCCATGGAACTGGAATGATTACCGATAATAATGAGATCATTTATGGAGGGATGCCTGCAGGCATCTTATTTATGGCAGAAGGAAAGACGGTCTATCATGCCGGAGACACGGGATTATTTTCAGATATGAAGCTGATTGGCGAAAGACATCCGATTGACCTCGCATTCCTGCCGATTGGCGATAATTTTACAATGGGACCGGAGGATGCAGCACTTGCAGCAGAATTCCTTGATGCGAAGGAAGTCGTGCCGATCCATTTCAATACATTCCCGCCAATCAAGCAGGATCCTCATGCCTTTGTTGCATCTCTTAAGAAAAACAACGGCCGGGTTCTGGAGGCAGGGGAGGCCATTGAGTTGTAACTCACAATACACCGCACACAAAAAGTTGTGCGGCTTTTTTGTGTTTAAAATGCTTTTTTTCCTCTAACAGGCATAGATATAAAATAAGACAACCTATAGGAGGGGGAAAATGAAAAAGAACCGCTATCTTTTATATTTGCTATTATGCGGATTAATGTTTTATATAGCTATGCCCGAGCTATCATTTTCAACAGGCGGCAAGGAAGCTCTGTTCGCTGGTTCCTGGCTGTTCCTGGCACTGCTAGTCTTCGCAGGAAACCTTGCAGCCTTTTTATACACACCTAAAAAGTATGCCCAGACTGGCAGGGGCAGAGTGGAAAGCATACCGAAAAGTAAATCACGCGTATTTACTGGCTGAGATGATCAGCCAGTTTTTTTATTACCCAGAAATTATATGGTTGCCTTTTTTGTTTATATAGGCAGAGTCAGGACCAGGTTTGTGAAGGGTTTGATTGAATCAAGGCTTCTTTCCCCTTATAATGTAAATGGATAGAACTACATTGAACGGAAAATGATGATAAAGGGTGAAAGTCTTGGCAACTAAGCATGAACAAATACTTCAATATATAGATGAATTGCCAATAGGAGAAAAAATCTCGGTACGCCAAATCGCCAAGGCGCTTAACGTAAGCGAAGGAACTGCATACAGAGCCATAAAGGAAGCGGAAAATAAAGGGTATGTCAGCACGATCGAACGTGTCGGCACTATCAGGATTGAGCGGAAAAAGAAAGAGAACATTGAGAAGCTCACGTTTGCAGAAGTCGTGAACATCGTCGATGGACAGGTCCTGGGCGGCCGCGGGGGGCTTCATAAAACATTGAATAAATTCGTTATTGGAGCTATGAAGCTCGAGGCAATGATGCGCTATACTGGTGCAGGCAACCTTCTGATCGTCGGTAACCGCGACAAGGCGCATGAACAGGCGCTAAGAGCCGGAGCTGCTGTTTTAGTGACAGGCGGCTTCGATACGGAAGACCATGTTAAAAAGCTGGCGGATGAACTTCAGCTGCCAATCATCTCAAGCAGCTATGATACTTTTACCGTCGCAACGATGATCAACCGCGCAATTTATGATCAATTAATCAAAAAGGAAATCATCCTTGTAGAGGATATCCTGACTCCAGTTTCGGAAACAATCATTCTCAGAAGTGACGACCGTGTCTCGGATTGGTATCGTCATAAGGACGAAACGCTCCACAGCCGTTTCCCGGTAGTCGATCACAATATGAAGGTTATTGGGATGATCACTTCAAAGGATGTCATGGGCCATGAGCAGGATACGCTGATTGAAAAAATCATGACGAAGAATCCGATGTCAGTCAGTGGATCGACGAGTGTCGCTTCCTCAGCCCACATGATGGTTTGGGAGGGCATTGAAGTCTTGCCAGTGGTGGATGACGCAAATCGTCTTGAAGGCATCGTCAGCAGGCAGGATGTCTTGAAGGCACTGCAGATGATACAGCGTCAGCCGCAGGTGGGCGAGACGCTGGATGATACGGTGACAAACCAGATGGTGCTGGCAAAGGGGAAAACAAAGGATGAGGACATTTTCCGCTGCCAGGTTACACCACAGATGACAAATCACCTTGGCACGATTTCATATGGGGTATTTACAACGATCGTTACCGAAGCAGCTAACCGGGTACTCAGGGGCTATAAAAAAGGAGATTTGGTTGTAGAGAATATGACCATTTATTTCATTAAACCGGTCCAGATTGACAGAGTAATCGAGATTTATCCAAAAGTGCTGGAGGTAGGAAGGAAGTTCGGGAAGGTCGATATCGAAGCATTCAATGATGGAGTATTAGTAGGAAAAGCGATGATGATGTGCCAGCTCATCGACAGGCATTGATTTGTGACTACTATAAGAATAGAAAAAGCCGATCCACTACGGATCGGCTTTTTTTAGCTTATTTATTTTCAGCTTCCTTAGCAGCTTGGGGCAGATAGAATTTATATGCTTTTATTCCAGCCCAGACGCTCAATGTCCCAATAACAATAAATAGTCCGCCGACGATATAGGTAACAGTTGTCTGGAAAAGAAATAGCTGGTTCAAACCAAATAAAGCGACGAACAATCCTAATGCGATGCTGGATTTGGCAGAAAGCCATTTCCGTTCGGCAGGGCGTTTGCTGCGCACATATTTAATCTTGTAAAAGATATAAAAGACGAAAGACAGGACAATTAGCAGCACAAATATTGGCATTGCGTTTCCTCCAAATTTAGAATCCCCCCTATTTTACCGCTATTTTAAGAGGATTTCCATACCAGAGATCAATCATTTGGTCTTTTAGTGAAGATAAAATAGCTTCATAGGTACGTACACTTCTGGGCTGTTTTTTTGAGAAAAGGATAACCATTGCATGAAGGTGTGATTATCCACAAGATCCCCACTCATTAATCCGCAAAATAGTACCTATTATTCACGAACTAAAATTTCCGTTTTGATAATCCAGCTGGAATAACAATAAAATGCTTCTGCTTTTCTTTTCCAGTAAATATGTTCATAATTAAAATATGAAAATGTTGAAGGAGCATGTTGATGAAAGCGCAAATATTAGAAGCAATTGAAAATTATGAAACGATTATTATCCATCGCCATGTGAGACCGGATCCTGATGCATACGGTTCCCAGGGAGGGCTTGCTGAAATCCTCAAAGCTTCGTTCCCAGGCAAGAATGTATACACTGTTGGGAAAGAGGAATCGTCGCTCAATTATTTAAGAAGGCTTGATTCGATCCCTGATGAGATTTTCAAAGGGGCACTTGTGATTGTATGTGATACAGCGAATGCCGAACGCATATGTGATGATCGCTACCGCTTAGGTGAGCAGCTGATCAAAATCGATCACCACCCGAATGAAGACCCATACGGCGACTTGCAGTGGGTTGATACCACCGCGAGTTCGACGAGCGAAATGATTTATGAATTCTATCTTTCCTTCAAGGATAAAGGATTGAAAATGTCTGATGAGGCAGCCAGGCTGCTGTATGCCGGGATTGTCGGCGATACCGGCCGTTTCCTGTATCCTAGCACGACGAATAAAACTTTCGCTTATGCAGGGGAACTGATCCATTATAACTTCTCGCGTACAGAGTTATATGACCGGATGTATGAACTTGCTCCAAATGTAGTGAAATTGAATGGCTACGTACTGCAGAATTTTGAAGTGCTTGAAAATGGCGCTGCAAAAGTAGTGATGAAGCAGGAGCTGCTCGATAAGTATTCGGTTAAGCCATCGGAAGCTTCATTGCTTGTCAGTGAACTGGGGAATGTTGCCGGAATTAAGGCCTGGGTGTTCTTTATCGAAGAGGAAGACCAGATCAGGGTGCGTTTGCGTTCAAAGGGCCCGGTAATCAACAGCATTGCGAGAAAGTATAATGGCGGCGGTCACCCGCTTGCAGCTGGAGCTTCTATCTATTCATGGGACGATGTCGATCACGTGCTCAATGATTTAATTGACGCCTGCAAGGATTAACCTCATAAAGCCCCGTCTCTCAAATGCGGGAGCGGGGCTTTTTTAAAATTAATCCAAGCTGATCTCCACCTGGATGCTGACGGATGTGTAAATGACCATCGATTTAATTTTAAGTTTATACCGTTTTTCATTCACCTTGATTGATTTGTTTTCAATCAGCTTTGTAATCAAATCCCTGCTTTTAAAAACGGAATCCAAATCCTTCGCTAGCAGCATGTTGAGCTGAGCTTTAGTTTCCTCTTCGATTTCATAGATACTGAGTGTATCAAGATATTTTTTATATTTTTGGTCGTTAACAATCTTCACTTTAATCTCCTGGACGGTCAGTTTTTCCTGATTTTTTTTATTTAATTCCGCGTAATCATCCATCCAGATTTGAATATCACTTTTTAATTCAGCAATCTCATCCTTTTGTTCATGTATAGTCTTCGCATTTTTTTCCAGGGATACACCATTGATATACAGGAACACACACCAGCTCAAGACAGCGCCTATAGCCATACCTGAAAAAAACCTCTGCCATTCAGGCCTATGGTAATAAGGGGGGATTCTCATTTTACACATGCTCCTGTGTCAGCCAGCTGATTAGAAGCGCCCCGGTCTGTGCCCCGCCCATCGCTGTAAGTATCAATAAGAATTGCTTGAAAATATCCTTCGTTTCCCCATGTAATAAGCCCTTTTCAAAGCTGTAAACCGTATCGAATGTTCCGCCTATTGCGGCTATGATTGCCCAGATCCTGATCGAACTAGAAAAGCGAGCTATTTCCGTCAGCAGCGGCTGCCCAGTTAAAAAAGATGCAAGTCCGCCAATCAGCGAACCTCCAAGCAAGACACCGAGCGCTATAAAATAAGCTTCGAATAAATGTGGAATAAATGGCTGGTTCATTGAAAACACCCTTTGATAAGAAGTCAATTTTTCCTCGTAATCCATCATATGGACAAACAGGTTTTAATATGTTTAAAGTTCCCGAAATAAATGAGAACATATTTTCTTTTTTTGCGTTAAGAGCCTATAATAATAGAAGATGAACCTTTAAGGGTGTGAGAGAAATGACATTTATTCACCTTCATGTCTATAGTGCATACAGCCTGCTGACGAGCACGGCAACAATACAGCAGCTTGTCCGCGATGCCGAGGCAAAAGGATTTCCTGCACTTGCGCTAACGGACCGGAATGTAATGTATGGTGCGGTGGCGTTTTATAAAGAATGTCTGAAAAAATCCATTAAACCCTTACTTGGACTGACAGTTGACGTTGTAAGCGAAACGCTCGAACATGAATCATTTCCACTTGTACTCCTTGCTAAAAACAACGAGGGTTTCCAGAACTTGATGAAGATTTCCAGTGCTGTACAGACGAAATCGCCAGAGGGAATACCAGTGAAATGGCTGAGGCATTATGCTTCCGGGTTATACGCCATGACACCGGGAAGCCAGGGGGAAATAGAATATTACTTATCAAACGGCGAACAAGAAAATGCCCTCCGGACTTTGGAGTTATATACGAAAATCTTTGGCAGGCAGAACTTTTATCTATCATTGCAGGATCAAGGGCTTCCTGGCCAAAAGGAATTAATAGACAAGCTGGCAAGGCTCGGAACAGATACCAATACTCGCTTGACGGCCGCAAATCAAGTCCATTATTTGGACAAGGAGGATTCCTTTGCCCAGGAATGTCTGCTTGCAATCAAAAATGGCGAAAAGCTTAAGGACGATGACCGTGAGAAACTGGGAAGCAGTGAATTTTACCTTAAAACCGCTCATGAGATGAGCGAGCTATTCTCAGAGTATCCGGAAGCGCTCGAGAACACGCTTGAAATTGCCGAAAATTGCAATGTCATGCTTGATTTCGAATCAAGGCATCTGCCTAAATATCCTGTTGAGCATGGACAAAACGCTAATGAAATGCTTGAGGAGTTATGCTTTAAAGGCTTGAAGGAGCGTTATGGAACACCATCGCCTGAACACGTGGACAGGCTTAAATATGAGCTATCCGTCATCAAGAAAATGTACTTCAGTGATTATTTCCTGATCGTGTGGGATTTCATGAAATATGCCAGGGATAAAGGAATCTTGACCGGACCAGGCAGGGGGTCGGCAGCAGGTTCAATCGTTTCCTATGTATTATTCATAACTGACGTGGACCCGATTGAACACGAATTACTATTTGAAAGATTCCTGAATCCCGAACGTATATCAATGCCTGATATCGATATCGATTTTCCTGATAACCGCAGAGATGAAGTGATTGAATATGTCGCTTCGAAATATGGTGAACTCCATGTTGCCCAGATTGCCACTTTTGGAACGATGGCAGCAAAGGCTGCGGTTAGAGATGTCGGCCGGGCTTTCGGTTTGAATGCGAGTGAGCTTGACCGCCTTTCAAGGCTTGTGCCTTCAAAACTTGGTATTACACTCAAGGAAGCGATCAAGGAATCAGAAGGCCTGCGAAAATTCATCGAGGAATCTGTAAAAAACAAAAGAATCCTGGAGACGGCAATCAAGCTGGAAGGCTTGCCGCGCCATACTTCCACGCACGCGGCGGGAGTTGTGATCAGTGAGCAGCCGTTAACCAATGTGGTACCAATCCAGGCAGGTCAGTCAAAGGTTTTTCTGACCCAATATTCGATGGATCACCTCGAAGAAATCGGCTTGTTGAAGATGGACTTCTTAGGGCTCAGGAATTTGACTTTGATCGATTCCATCCTTCATTCCGTTTATCAAAGGACACGACTGAAGCTGGATATCCACGATATCCCCTTTGATGATCAAAAAACATTTGAGCTGCTGGGAAGGGGAGAGACTACCGGGATCTTCCAGCTTGAATCAGAAGGGATGAGGAAGGTTTTAACCAGGCTTGAGCCAACAAGGTTCGAGGATATCGTAGCAGTCAATGCGCTTTACAGGCCTGGACCAATGGAAAATATTCCTTTGTTCATTGACCGGAAACATGGCAGGCAGCCTATTGACTATTATCACAAGGATCTTGAACCCATCCTTGGAAATACATATGGTGTAATTGTCTACCAGGAGCAAATTATGCAAATCGCATCCAAATTAGCTGGTTTTTCACTCGGTGAAGCTGACTTGCTGCGTCGAGCTGTTTCAAAGAAAAAAAAGGAAGTACTTTCCCAGGAACGTGAGCATTTTGTGAACGGTGCTTTGCGGAAAGGATATGACATTGAGACAGCGAATATTATTTATGACCTGATCGTCAGGTTTGCGAATTATGGCTTTAACAGAAGCCATGCGGTCGCTTACAGTATGATTGCCTATCAGCTTGCATTTTTGAAGGCTAACTATCCACTCTATTTCATGGCAGCACTCCTGACCTCGGCAATTGGAAATGATATGAAAATAGCCCAGTATGCAAGAGAATTGCAGCAAATGGGTATCAAGCTGCTTCCGCCATCCATCAATAAAAGCACCTTCAGCTTCCAGCCCGAAGGCGACGCGGTCCGATACAGCCTGGCCGGCATCAAGGGTGTCGGACTGGCCTCATTGAAGGATATATTCCAAGCAAGAAGGAGTATGCCGTTTAAGGATATTTTTGATTTTTGTATCAGAGTGCCGCAAAAGGCTGCTTCAAGAAAAGTTCTGGAATCATTGATTTATTCAGGTGCATTTGATGAATTTGGCCAGGATCGAGCCATCCTCCTCGCAACGATTGATGTGGCGATTGAACACGCACAGCTTGTGGCTCCCGATGATTCCGGGCAAATCGATATGTTCGCAGAAGCTGAGTTTTCGCTTAAGCCGAAATACACCGAAGTTGACCCAATGCGGGTTGAAGACAAGCTCAGCCTCGAAAAAGAAGTGCTTGGAGTTTATCTTTCGGAACATCCAGTTTCAATACACGTAAAGGAATTCAAGGCTGCAGGCGTTAAAACCATTGCTTCCAAGTCAGCCGGAGCGAAGACCAGGCTTGGTGTCTATATTACTGAGCAAAAGAAAATCCGCACTAAAAAGGGAGAAGCAATGGCTTTCCTGACCCTGAGCGATGCAAGCGGTGAAACAGAAGCGGTCGTGTTCCCGTCTGTTTTCAAGCAATACGGGAATGCCTTGGTCCAAGGGAAAATGGCACTGTTAGAGGGAAAGTTTGATGAAAGAGATGGCAAGAGCCAATTCGTGGTACAAACTGTTCTTGATCTTGAAGCGGAAGCAGCGAAAGTGAAAGAAAAAAAGCCCGTCCTGTATTTACGGATTGCAAGGGGAACCGATTCTGCAGAGAAAATGAATCATTTGAAAACATTATTACAAAAACATCATGGAGCAGTTCCTGTTATTGTCTATAATGAGGAAACAGAAAAATCAGTCCTGCTAACAAACGAATACAATGTAAGCACTCAAGCTGACAGTATGGTTCAATTAAAGAAATTATTGGGTGACAGCAACGTTGTCCTGAAAAATTAGTCCTTTACAAGTATAATAGATGTGTTATATTGGAAAAGGATATGTGTGGTCAGACCACTGGAAAAGGCAACTTTTTCAAATGGGCTCTTTTCGTATGCTTTGTTGCCAGTAGATCCTAAAGAATTACGGTTTTATGTAAGTCTTTTATTATGGGCTACTCGAAAAGAGCACGAGGCCAATTTATATATGGGAATAATGCCTTAGACGAATTATAATGATTAATACGAAAAAGCCTTTAATTACTAAGGAGTGGACCTAAGTTGACTTTACGTGAAGAAGCTTTGCACATGCACCGTGTAAACAAAGGTAAATTAGAGTCAAAATCTAAAGTGCCTGTCAGGAATGCGAGAGATTTAAGCCTTGCTTATTCGCCAGGTGTGGCCGAGCCCTGCAAGGAAATATATGATAAGCCGGAAACAGTCTACGATTATACAATGAAAGGCAATATGGTCGCAGTCGTATCCGACGGAACGGCAGTACTGGGACTTGGAAATATCGGCCCTGAAGCTGCGCTACCTGTCATGGAGGGAAAAGCAGTTCTTTTTAAGAGCTTCGCAGGTGTCGATGCCTTTCCAATCTGCCTGAATACGACAGATGTCGATAAAATCGTTGAAACTGTCAAGCTGCTTGAGCCAACATTTGGCGGCGTGAACTTAGAAGATATCGCTGCGCCAAATTGCTTCGCTGTTGAAGAGCGCTTGAAAAAAGAAACAAATATACCTGTATTCCATGATGACCAGCATGGGACTGCCATTGTAACGGTCGCAGGACTTGTGAATGCCCTGAAGATCGTCGGCAAGAAAATGAATGAAATCAAAGTTGTTGCAAACGGAGCTGGTGCTGCAGGAATTGCAATCATTAAGCTTCTTTACTCATACGGTGTACGCGATATCATTATGTGTGATACCAAGGGCGCTATTTATGAAGGACGTCCTAAAGGGATGAACGCGATCAAGGAAGAAGTCGCTAAATTCACGAACCGTGATAATGTGGAAGGTTCACTTGCTGATGCCATCAAAGGTGCTGATGTTTTCATTGGTGTTTCAGTCGCAGGGGCATTGACTTCAGAAATGATCCAGACAATGAACAGCGATCCAATCATTTTTGCGATGGCCAATCCCGTTCCGGAAATTATGCCAGAGGAAGCCAAGGCAGCTGGAGCAGCAGTTATTGGTACAGGCCGTTCAGATTTCCCTAACCAGGTAAATAACGTCCTTGCATTCCCAGGAATCTTTCGTGGTGCGTTAGACGCACGAGCAACCCATATCAATGAAAAAATGAAGGTTGCGGCCGTTAACGCAATCGCTAGTTTAATTCATGAGTCAGAGCTTTCAAGCGATTATGTCATCCCTGGCCCATTTGACCCTCGTGTAGCGCCGGAAGTAGCCGCTGCTGTGGCGAATGCTGCGATGGAAACGGGTGTCGCACGCATAAAAGTGGACCCTGAAGAAGTAAAAGACCGTACAAGGCGCCTTGCCAGCATTGGAAAAGGTGAGTGAGCGCTTAGTGTCAAAACCTGAAAAAAACACAAAGGTATATGTGGAAATAGTCAGGCAGCTAAGGGAAATGATTGAGAAAGACGGTTTGAAGACCGGAGATAAAATTCCCTCAGAACGTGAACTTTCGGAGCGCCTCAACGCAGGGCGCTCCTCCGTTCGGGAGGCTCTGCGTGCCCTCGAACTTCTAGGCCTGATAGAGACTAGAAGGGGAGAAGGAACTTTTATCAGGGATTTCCGTGGAAACCAGCTCGTCCAATTATTAAGTACCTTTATCCTTCAGGATGAAAAAGCTAAATTTGACGTTGTCGAAACTAGAAATATGATTGAGGTAGATTGTCTCTACCTGGCAGCTGAAAAATTCCATAATGAGGAATTCGAAAGACTAAAAGTCTGGATTGATGAACATAACTTTAAGGACGAAGAATTCTTCAAAAAAATCGCCGAACTAGCTGACAATCATCTTTTTTATCGCATATGGAATATATTGAATGATTATTATAATGCACTCCAGTTGAAGGTATTGCCTGCTGAAAAAGAAGAATATCACAGGCTCGTAGATTCACTGGCTACCAGAAGAGGAGAACTGATCCTGGAAAGGTATCGCATGCTGCGGAAAATGTCGACAGATTGACGACATGAACTAACATCTTTTGTTATCTGGATGTTATATACTAGTGGACATGCTTATGATACCTGGATGGCAGAATCTCTTTCTTTTTTACTTAAGTGGTCTGGCCACTAGTGCTTTTTGACTAAAAAATGGATTTTAAACTACAACTAGCAATATACGGAGGAGGTTATACTTTGCTTAAAGAGCTTTTTACGAAGACGAAAAAGAAAAAGTACGCAACGATTCCTTCTGAAGCAGCCAAGCAGGATGTACCAGAAGGGATCATGACAAAATGCCCGAACTGCAAAAAGATTATGTATACGAAAGAACTGAATAAAAATTGCAAGGTGTGTATCCAATGTGGTTACCACCATCAAATGGACTCCGCAGAACGAATTAAAAGCTTCCTGGATGCTGGAAGTTTCCGAGAACTAGACCGTGAAATGGTCTCTGGCAATCCTTTAGGTTTTCCCGAATATGTCGAGAAGCTTGAAAAGGATCGCGAGAAGACAGGCCTTAATGAAGCTGTAGTAACTGGTCTGGGCAGTGTGAACGGATATGATGTATCCATAGCGATCATGGATGCCACTTTCAGGATGGGAAGCATGGGATCTGTTGTCGGTGAAAAAATTACAAGGGCTATTGAAAAAGCAGATGAACTTTCTGTTCCATTTATTATTTTTACGGCATCAGGCGGAGCAAGAATGCAAGAAGGCGTCTTGAGTCTGATGCAGATGGCCAAAACGAGCGTCGCTTTAAAAAGATTCAGTGATAACGGCGGATTGATCATATCGATCATGACTCATCCGACTACTGGGGGAGTTTCTGCGAGCTTTGCATCCCTTGGAGATTATAATTTGGCCGAGCCTGGCGCGCTTATCGGCTTTGCAGGCCGAAGAATCATTGAACAAACAATCCGTGAAGATCTTCCTGAAGACTTTCAGACATCTGAGTTTTTGCTGAAGCATGGTCAGCTTGATGCAGTGATCTCGAGAGTGGACTTAAAGGAAAAAATCGCAGGAATACTTGAAATCCATCAGCCAGGAGGGACGTTCGAATGGCAGGAGAACTAGAATTTGAGAAGCCGGTAATTGAACTAAGGAAGAAAATTGGAGAATTAAAAGAATTCACTAAGAATACTGACGTTGATTTGACATCTGAAATAGATAAATTGGAAGCTAGGCTAGAAAAGCTTGAATCCGAAATTTATGAAAATATGAAACCGTGGGACCGGGTACAGATCGCCCGCCATCCTAGCCGCCCAACCACTCTGGAATATATTTCTTTACTATTCACTGATTTTTTTGAGTGCCATGGGGACAGGTCATTCGGTGATGACGAAGCTATTGTCGGCGGGATCGCGAAGTTCCACGGTTATCCGGTCACAGTCATAGGCCACCAGCGTGGAAAAGATACAAAGGAAAATATCCGCAGGAACTTTGGCATGCCTCATCCTGAAGGCTATCGAAAAGCATTAAGATTGATGAAGCAAGCCGAAAAATTCAAACGCCCGATCATTTGCTTCATTGACACGAAGGGCGCTTACCCTGGAAAAGCAGCAGAAGAGCGCGGCCAGAGTGAAGCGATTGCCCGCAATCTGTTTGAAATGGCCGGATTGAAGGTTCCTGTGATCTGTGTTGTCATTGGCGAAGGCGGAAGCGGCGGTGCGCTGGCACTTGGAGTCGGAAATTACATTCATATGCTGGAAAATTCCACGTACTCTGTTATTTCTCCGGAAGGGGCTGCAGCTATTCTATGGAAGGATTCCACTTTGGCAAAAAAAGCTGCGGAAACGATGAAAATCACAGCTCCTGACCTCAAAGGTTTGGGGATAATTGATGAAATCATTCCCGAAGTCAAAGGGGGAGCACATAAGGATGTTGCCCAGCAGGCCAAATATATGGATAAAATCTTGAAGGATTCGATGTCTGAATTGCTGGCTATGAGCGAAGATGCACTGATTGACCAGCGCTATGAAAAATATAAAGCAATTGGGGAGTATTCGTTTCCAAATGAATTTATAGGGGTAAAATAAAACGTGCCTTCAGGTACGTTTTATTTTTTTTCCAGCTTTAACCCTTTTAAAGCGCTTGCAGTTATATGATTATTCCGTCTTTATGTCAATATTAAGGATTCAGTTGAGATACGATATTCTACGTGTTATTTTAGAAATATTCCCGGGTATTCTGTTTATAATAAGACAAGCTAACAGAATACTACAGTTATGTTTTTAAGAAAGGCTCTTTTCAAGAGCCCTATGTTAAAAAATGTACATAGATGATACCGAATGAGGTGAAAGACTATGAAAAGAATTGGTGTATTAACGAGTGGCGGGGATGCGCCCGGCATGAATGCTGCAGTTCGTGCAGTTGTAAGGAAAGCGATTTACCATGATATTGAAGTGTATGGTGTATTTGGCGGATACGCTGGGCTGATGAGCGGAAATATCAAAAAGCTTGAATTGGGTTCAGTTGGTGATATTATCCATCGCGGCGGTACGTTCCTTTATTCTGCGCGCAGTGAGGAATTCAAGACTAGGGAAGGCCAGCAAAAAGGAATCGAGCAGCTAAAAGCATTTGGAATCGATGGCCTTGTTGTCATTGGTGGAGATGGTTCTTACAGAGGAGCAAAAGCTCTGACTGAACAAGGGTTCCCGTGCGTAGGTGTTCCAGGAACGATTGACAATGATATCCCAGGTACTGAATTCACGATCGGCTTTGATACGGCTCTTAACACTGTAATCGATGCGATCGATAAAATCCGTGATACGGCTTCTTCACATGAAAGAACGTTTGTCGTTGAAGTTATGGGACGTAATGCAGGTGATCTTGCTCTTTGGGCAGGCTTAGCGGGCGGAGCGGAAACAATCCTAATCCCTGAAGATCCTCATGATATGAAGGATATTGCTAACCGACTTAAAAAGGGCCATGAGCGCGGCAAGAAGCACAGTATCATCATCGTGGCTGAAGGTGTCATGAATGGGTATGATTTCGCAAAACAATTGAA
The DNA here is from genome assembly GCF_023715485.1 of Mesobacillus subterraneus. Classification (GTDB taxonomy): domain Bacteria; phylum Bacillota; class Bacilli; order Bacillales; family Cytobacillaceae; genus Mesobacillus; species Mesobacillus subterraneus_B. The sequence continues at coordinate 17,112 of NZ_JAMBOF010000003.1, forward strand.
AGAAGAAACGGACTTTGATACGAGGGTAACAGTTCTTGGCCATGTTCAGCGGGGTGGAACTCCAACGGCGTTTGACCGTGTGCTTGCAAGCAGGCTTGGAGCGCGTGCTGTAGAACTTTTGCTGGAAGGCAAGGGTGGACGTGCTGTCGGAATGGAAAAGAATGAAATGGTAGATTATGATATCATTGAAGCACTGGCAAAGCAGCATACAGTTGACTTGAACTTATACAAATTATCAAAAGAATTATCTATTTAATCTCTTAACAGTAAACCAGGAGGTTGCGAGCTATGCGCAAAACAAAAATTGTTTGTACGATTGGCCCCGCAAGTGAAAGTGTAGATAAATTGGTTCAATTGATAGAAGCAGGCATGAATGTTTCCCGTTTGAATTTTTCCCACGGAAATCATGAGGAACACGCAGCACGTATCAAGAATATCAGAGAAGCCGCTGAGAGAACAGGGAAAAAGGTAGGTATCCTGCTTGATACTAAAGGCCCTGAAATCAGGACGAATGATATGGAAAATGGCGCGATTGAGCTTCAGACTGGCCAAGAGTGCATCGTTTCCATGACAGAGGTTCAAGGTACACCTGAAAAGTTCTCTGTTACTTATGACCAATTGATTGATGATGTCCACCCAGGAGCGAAAATCCTTCTCGATGACGGATTGATCGGCCTTGAAGTAATCAGCATCGATAAAGCTAAGAACGAAATCAAGACTAAGGTAATGAACAGCGGAACACTCAAGAACAAAAAAGGTGTTAACGTACCTGGTGTTTCTGTAAAGCTTCCAGGCATTACAGAAAAAGATGCACAGGATATTCTTTTTGGCATTGAGCAAGGTGTAGATTTCATCGCAGCATCATTTGTGCGCCGTGCTACTGATGTGTTGGAAATCCGCCAGCTTCTTGAAGAAAACAACGGTTCCCATATCCAGATCATCCCTAAGATCGAAAATCAGGAAGGCGTCGACAATATCAATGAAATTCTTGAAGTTTCTGACGGCCTGATGGTTGCCCGTGGTGACCTTGGTGTTGAAATTCCGGCAGAAGAAGTGCCGCTTGTACAAAAGGATCTAATCAAAAAGTGCAATACACTTGGCAAGCCTGTCATTACGGCAACCCAAATGCTGGATTCCATGCAGCGCAATCCGCGCCCTACACGTGCGGAAGCAAGTGACGTAGCAAACGCGATTTTTGACGGCACTGACGCAATCATGTTATCAGGCGAAACAGCTGCTGGACAATATCCAGTTGAAGCTGTACAAACGATGCATAACATTGCTTCCCGTGCAGAACAAGCCCTTGATCACAAGGAATTGTTGTCAGCACGCAGTAAAGACACTGAACACAACATTACTGATGCTATCGGGCAATCGGTTGCGCATACAGCATTGAACTTGGAAGTGAATGCAATCATCACACCAACGGAAAGCGGCCATACTGCTCGTATGATTTCAAAATACCGTCCTAAGGCGCCAATCATTGCTGCAACTTCAAATGATCATGTTCTTCGCCGCCTGGCACTTGTTTGGGGAGTATACCCACAGCTTGGCCAGAAAGCAGAAACGACTGATGAAATGCTAGCAATCGCAGTGGAAGAAAGTGTGAACAGCGGCCTTGTCTCACACGGTGATCTAGTTGTTATCACAGCTGGTGTACCTGTAGGTGAAGCAGGAACAACAAACCTGATGAAGATCCATGTAGTCGGTGATATCCTTGCAAAGGCACAGGGAATTGGCCGTAAATCTGCTTATGGCAGAGTTGTGATCGCGAAAGATGCGCAGGAAGCATTAAGCAAAGTGAAAGAAGGCAGCATTCTTGTAACAATCGGCTCAGACCGAGAAATGGTACCTGCCCTTGAAAAATGCAGTGCGTTGATTACAGAGGAAGGCGGTTTGACAAGCCATGCGGCTGTAGTTGGACTGAACCTGGGAATCCCTGTGATCGTAGGCGTAGAAAACGCAATGAAGCTATTCGAAGACGGCCAGGAGATCACTGTTGACTCTGCAAGAGGCGTCATTTATAGAGGACATGCCAGCGTATTGTAAAATTGAATGAAGTGATAGGATGAGGTTAATGCCTCGTCCTTTTTTATTATTTAGGCTCTGCTAAACTAAAACTTTGATATTTGCGTATTAAAAAAGAGGCTGACTCAAAAGGTTGAATAAACTCAACCTGAGAGTCGCCTCTTTTAGTGTTTTATCCAGTTTTTGGGTCAAATTGGTGACTTTTTTTGTAATGTTAGGCTATAACCAAAGGCCATTAATTTATAATTTTTGTACAAGAAAATCTCTCCTTTTGTTTGGTTGGTTGTGGTGACTTATTTATAACAAAAGAGGGATTTTCTTGTTTTTATTTTGCGATAACCTGAGTTGATTGGAGTGGAAAGCGCGAAGACTCCTCCGAAAATGCTAACGCATTTCCATCGTGCGTTGGCTGGTTCGAGGAAGTCAATCAATGTCCTGCGGGATCCGCTGGACAGGTGAGACTCCGCAAGAGCGAAGCGATGAGGAGGCTCAGCGCCAGCCAAGAAGAATTTAGTCTTTGAAAAAGCTGGCACTTGAGCTTTTTCATAATTCTTCCCCCGCGGAAAGCAAAGCGCCTGGAACGGAAATCAACGGACCATTTTTACAAGCCGCTAAAAGACAAGAGGGTGCCCAAAAGTTTTTATCTTTTGGGACACCCTCTTTTTTAATGCTTATTCACCTAAGTAAAAAACCCATTTTCTAATACTATTTAAGAAATTATTTAATCACTTCAGTTTTAAGATAATCTTCTTGAAGAAGCCCATATACAGCACAATCCTTATAATGATTCTTGGCATTGCGAATCATATGCTTAATGGTTCCTTCATGTTCCATTCCAACTTTACGCATAATCTTTCCAGAGGCTGGGTTGTCAGTATTATGTGCTGCTGATATTTTGTGGATTTTCATATGTCTAAATCCAAATTCAATGACAGCTCTCAATGCCTCAGTTCCATACCCCTTGTTCCACCATTTGTAACCGATTGAATAACCTACATCACAATTCTCAGTCATGTTATCGAATTTGAACAAATCAATAGCTCCGATCAATTCGCCACTTGCTTTCAGTTCTATACCCCAATAGCAGAATTCTTGTGTATCATACTTATTTACGATTTCTGTTACCCTCTCAATTGTTTCCGAGACAGACTTGTGTGCTCCTTTTATAAGATTATCCATTACCCGATCATCGAAAGCCAATGGTCAAATACACTTTGAGCATCTGTAAGTTCAATTTTCCTTAGAATTAATCGATCCGTTTCTAAGGTTGGTGTTCCAGAATAATTAATCATTTTCTCACCTACTAAACAAATCATATTAATTTACTAATTCTGTTCTTCACTTAACTTAGAAATTCCTTATTCGTCTATTCATTTAGATGACTAACTTTGATTGGCGGATTTGTTTGTTTGTTAAATGGTGTCAATTTAGACTGGTAATGACAAACATCTCTTTGATATTCGACTTTATCGCGTCAAAACCCTTCCTTTCGAGGAATTCATTTAATAATGGAAGAAAAAGGATGTAAAAATAAATATATTAAATCAAATCGCATGTTAATACCATCGGAAAATTCAATTAGTTGTATTCTCCCAGAAACGGCACATATAATAGAGAGACAAGCTATTCCAACAAATTGAGGTGGAAGATGAAATACATTTTTCTATTTTTAGTTCTTGTCCCGGCAGCAGAGATTGGAATCTTGCTTTACGCAGGACAGACATTTGGCGTTTGGACTACAATTCTGTTAATTATCCTTACCGGATTCCTTGGAGCATATTTGGCAAAGCAGCAGGGACTTGAAATAATACGAAAGACACAAGAGCAACTAAGAAGAGGCGAGATGCCAGGAGATGCAATCCTTGATGGAGTAAGTATTCTGGTCGGCGGTACCCTGCTTCTTACACCAGGTTTTGTAACCGATACTCTAGGTTTCTTGCTGTTGGCACCGCCGACCAGGAAATTTTTCAAAGTTATAATGATGAAGGCATTTAGGAACTGGATAAATAAAGGCAATATAAAGGTAATACGATAATATAAAAACGCCAGCCGGCATGGTTGGCGTTTTAATTTATTGGCTATTTTCGCATAAAATGATAATTATTTAATAATCTCTTCATTTTTTCCCTTAATGAAAATCCATAAATCCCGGAAAACATTCGCGCGTTGCAATGTATTAAAAATAACAAGCACGACAGGCCCGACAATCAATCCGAGAAAGCCGATTGTCTTGAAGCCGACAAACAAGGCGATCAAGGTAGCCAGCGGATCAAGTCCGATGCTGGATGAAAGGATCTTCGGTTCCATGACTTGCCTTTGCACAAGGACGACGACATAAAGGATGCCCAAGCCAATCGCGGTGCTCATTTCCCCGGTGATGGCTTCATAAATGATCCAAGGCACGAAGACGGCTCCCGTTCCAAGGTATGGAATGATATCTACAATACCTGTAACAAGAGCGATTGTGATGGCATAATCAACACGTAGAATCAGCAATCCGATTAGAATGATGACGGTTGTGATTGAAATCAATGTAGCCTGTGCCTTAACAAATCCGAAAAGAGCTTTTTTCAAATCAGCAAAAACGGTTTTGCTGCTGGTACGGGCACGATTCGGCATTATACGGTTACCCATCGCGGACAATCTGTACCAGTCTTTACTGATGAAGAATGTTCCAAGCAAGGAGAAAATTAAAACTGTCGCTGCATTTGGCAGCCAGGAAATAATGTTTGGGATGTTGCCGAACAGATTCTTGATGAAATTGCCTGCTGTCGTCCCAATTGTTGCACCGACGTTCTGGATATTATCCATAATCGTATCTTGCTGTCCTGCCTCCAGATTCTGGAACAATCCTGCTAATTGGTTATATAGCGGTATAATTTGTGCCGCAAAGAAATGTTCTATGTAATCAATCAATGTCACCAGGTGATCCGGTACGACCCTTGCTAAATATTCAGCGCCTGAGGCGATTTCGACTACAAGCAATGTAATGAGCCCTGCAAATACCGAAATGATCATGATCAAAGCGACGAGCACGGCTAGAGCCCTCGGCATCTTTGCCTTTGATTCAAAGAAATTGACGAGCGGGTTCATCATGAAGGCAATAAGAAAACCAATGATGAATGGATAAGTAACTTTTGATACATAAAACAATGCCAGCGCGCCAGCAACAATGGCACCAATTACTAAAATAAATCTAAAAGTCCGGTAAAGATAAACGGGATTCAAAGAGGTTCCTCCTTCTGGAAATATGTACTGACTGGGTACATCTGCTATTTTATATCTTAACAGCTGGCCGCCAATCGGAAAAGTTTCCACTAATATACGGTGTATGTGTAAAAAAGATTCGACCTGAAAATAAAAAATCCTCTTTAAACCAGGAAGGGATTTGGAAGGTTTGTGGATTTTCCTATATAAAGGGCTTAAAATTGCTCAATGGAATCGTGCTTAATTCTAGTCTTGCTTAACAAAAAATACATTTAATTGAAAAAGTAAATCAGTTACCATGGAGACGTATTAGCCAAGCAAATGGGCATTTTTGTAGGTACAATCTATATTGGAGTATAATCAAAAGATACTATGATACGAGGCTGCTGCTATTTTTGGTGTAATATTTTTAATTATGTTACAATAGTTTTAATCGTGGAAGGATGGCTATCTTAATGCTAGAACCAATGCTATTTTTATTAACTTTATTAGCAATTGCTTTCTTGGCCAAAAATCAGTCATTAATCATTGCAGTACTCGTTTTGCTAGTAATGAAAATTGTTGGTTTCGAAGCAAAAACTTTTTCGCTGCTCCAGGGCAAGGGAATCAATTGGGGTGTGACGGTTATCACTATTGCTGTCCTGGCACCGATTGCAAGCGGAGACATTGGTTTTAAGGATTTGTCCGGCGCGTTCAAATCACCTTATGCATGGATCGCTCTTGTGTCTGGAATGGCAGTAGCCTTGCTAGCCAAAGGTGGAGTTACCCTGCTTGCAGAAGATCCACATATCACAACGGCCTTAGTCCTAGGCACAATCCTGGCAGTATCACTGTTCAAGGGAGTCGCAGTAGGACCGCTGATTGGAGCAGGTATTGCCTTTGCGGCGATGAGAATTTTCGAATTCTTTAAGTAGTCTTTTTTCAAAATAATATTTTATAGTGATTTAAGTTGTTTTCATTCACAAATGTCAGATAATTGTTTATAATAGGACTTGTAACTGCTTCCATTCTTAAAAAGGGTGGAGAAAGAGCGGGATCCACGGTTTTTTATAAAATAAAATGTAAGCATTTTCTTTTTGGGGATTGCCTGAGCAAGCGCTCGATTTAGAGTTTTTTATGATAGATAAAGGCATCCAATTGAATTGGTCTGTCGCCGGAGCCTGGCCCGGCTTACCGTAGCCTTCTAGGCTTATAAAGTGTCAGAAATTTCTTTTTTCTGATAGCTGTTCATTTACAGCATTTTCAACATACAGACAAATGGGATATGGGGAAATTAACTACAAAGGAGAGATTGAGTATGACAGTAACACGTGGTCTTGAAGGGGTAGTGGCAACAACATCCTCTATCAGCTCTATTATTGATGACACGCTCACTTATGTTGGCTATGACATTGATGATCTAGCTGAAAATGCTAGTTTTGAAGAAGTTATTTATCTGTTATGGCACCGCAAGCTTCCAACAGCAGCTGAATTGGAAGAGTTGAAGAAGCAGCTTGCAGAGAATGCGGCATTGCCTAAAGAAGTACTAGAACATTTCAAGATGTACCCGATCGACAAAGTCCATCCTATGGCTGCACTTCGCTCGGCAGTATCTCTTTTGGGATTATATGATGATGAAGCAGATGTTATGGAAAAAGATTCGAATTACCAGAAGGCAATTCGCCTTCAGGCAAAAATGCCTAGCATCGTAACGGCTTTTGCTAGAGTAAGAAAAGGCCTTGAGCCAATCGCGCCAAGAGAAGACCTTACCTTCGCTGCAAACTTCCTTTACATGCTTACTGGCGATGAGCCGGAAGAGGTAGCAGTAGAAGCAATGAACAAAGCGCTTGTCCTGCATGCTGACCATGAATTGAATGCATCTACGTTCACAGCTCGTGTATGTGTTGCGACACTTTCGGATGTATATTCAGGTGTAACAGCTGCAATCGGAGCATTGAAAGGACCTCTTCACGGCGGAGCGAATGAAGCAGTTATGAAAATGCTGACTGAGATCGGCACTCTTGAAAATGTAGAGCCGGCAATCCGTGGAAAGCTTGCTAACAAAGAAAAAATCATGGGCTTCGGGCACCGTGTATACCGCCAGGGAGACCCACGCGCTAAGCATTTAAGGGAAATGTCCAAAAGATTGACTGAGCTTACTGGTGAACCACACTGGTATGAGATGTCTACAAAGATTGAGGAAATCGTTACAGGCGAAAAGAACCTTCCGCCAAACGTTGATTTCTACTCAGCATCTGTATACCACAGCCTGGGAATCGACCATGACTTGTTCACGCCGATCTTTGCTGTCAGCCGTGTATCTGGGTGGCTTGCTCATATTCTTGAACAGTATGATAACAATCGTCTGATCCGTCCTCGTGCTGATTACACAGGCCCTGGTAAACAGGAATATGTAGCAATCGAAGAAAGATAATTAGAGAAAAATAGAGCAATATTTTACTTTTCAGTGAAAAATTGCTGTAATAGGAGAGTGGGAAGTTAAGCATCACTTCCGGTTGTGCTGTGAAGTAGATGCTTCGCTTCCAAAGTGAAAGGTTAGGGGCAAGCTTGCCTGCTAACCTTTGATTCTGTCGAATGATACTGGAGGGAGAGAAAAAAATGCAAGGTGAAAAAATTACTGTAAAAGATGGAGTATTAAACGTACCAAACAATCCAATCGTTCCATTTATCGAGGGTGACGGAACAGGTCCAGATATTTGGGCAGCGTCAGTCAGAGTTCTTGATGCAGCTGTTGAAAAAGCTTATAAGGGTGAGCGCAAGATTGTCTGGAAAGAAGTTCTTGCTGGAGAAAAAGCATTCAACCAGACTGGTGAGTGGCTTCCAAGCGAAACTTTAGAGTTGATCAATGAATACTTAATCGCGATCAAGGGACCTCTTACAACACCAATCGGTGGCGGAATCCGTTCCCTTAACGTTGCATTGCGTCAAGAACTTGACCTATTCGTGTGCCTGCGCCCTGTTCGCTGGTTCGAAGGTGTACCTTCACCTGTAAAGCGTCCTCAGGACACTGACATGGTTATTTTCCGTGAAAACACTGAAGATATCTATGCGGGTATCGAATATGCAAGCGGATCTGACGAAGTCAAAAAACTTCTTGCATTCCTGCAAAACGAAATGGGAGTAAATAAAATCCGATTCCCTGAAACTTCAGGTATCGGTATCAAGCCTGTTTCCAAAGAAGGAACAGAGCGCCTTGTACGTGCAGCGATCAATTACGCCATCACAGAAGGCCGTAAGTCATTAACGCTGGTACATAAGGGCAATATCATGAAATTCACAGAAGGTGCGTTCAAAAACTGGGGTTATGAACTTGCTGAAAAAGAATTCGGTGATAAAGTTTTCACATGGGCTCAGTATGACAAGATTAAGGAAGACCAAGGTACGGATGCAGCAAACAAAGCTCAGTCTGATGCAGAGGCTGCTGGCAAGATCATCGTTAAAGATGCGATTGCTGATATCTTCCTTCAACAGATTCTTACACGTCCGAAAGAGTTCGATGTTGTTGCAACAATGAACCTGAACGGCGACTACATTTCAGATGCACTTGCAGCACAGGTAGGCGGTATTGGTATCGCTCCTGGAGCAAACATCAACTATGAAACTGGCCACGCTATTTTCGAAGCGACTCACGGTACTGCTCCGAAATATGCTGGTTTGGATAAAGTTAACCCGTCTTCAGTAATCCTTTCAGGCGTTCTAATGCTTGAACACCTTGGCTGGACTGAAGCAGCTAACCTGATCGTCAAGTCAATGGAAAAATCAATCGCTTCAAAGGTTGTAACATATGACTTTGCACGTTTGATGGATGGCGCTACAGAAGTCAAAACTTCTGAGTTCGGTGATGAACTGATCAAGAACATGGGCTAATTAAGGTACGAAGGCTATCCTTTTAATGGGATAGCCTTTATATAAGAATTTCTATATTTTCATAAAAATATAATCGTTCTGAGGAGGAAGCCTTATGTCATTGAAACGCAAAAAGATTTCTGTCATTGGTGGAGGATTCACTGGAGCAACTACAGCATTTTTACTGGCGCAAAAAGAACTTGGGGATGTAGTATTAGTCGATATTCCTCAAATGGAAAACCCTACTAAAGGGAAAGCGCTTGATATGCTTGAAGCGAGCCCTGTTCAAGGTTTCGATGCTAACATTACTGGTACTTCAAGCTATGAAGATACCAAAGACTCTGACATCGTAGTCGTAACAGCTGGTATTGCCCGCAAGCCCGGCATGAGTCGTGATGACCTGGTTCAGACGAACCAAAAGATCATGAAGAGTGTTGCCCAGGAAATCGCTAAGCACTCTCCTAATAGTTTCATCGTTGTGTTGACTAACCCAGTTGATGCTATGACGTATACTATTTTCAAAGAGTCCGGTTTCCCTAAAAACCGCGTAATCGGCCAATCAGGTGTATTGGATACAGCACGTTTCCGTACATTCGTGGCGCAGGAATTAAACCTGTCAGTTAAAGATGTAACCGGTTTCGTACTTGGCGGCCACGGCGATGACATGGTTCCACTTGTGCGTTATTCATATGCAGGAGGCATTCCTCTTGAAACGCTTATTCCAAAAGATCGCCTTGATGCAATCGTTGAGCGCACTCGCAAAGGCGGCGGCGAAATCGTTAACCTGCTTGGTAACGGAAGCGCGTATTATGCGCCAGCTGCTTCTTTGGTTGAAATGTGCGAAGCGATCTTGAAGGATCAGCGCCGTGTATTGCCTTCTATTGCATATCTAGAAGGAGAGTATGGATACGAAGGAATTTACCTTGGAGTTCCAACAATCCTTGGCGCTGGCGGTATCGAGAAAGTAATCGAGCTTGAATTGACTGCAGAAGAAAAAGCAGCACTTGATAAGTCGGCAGAAGCAGTCCGCAATGTAATGGCGGTTCTTGCTTAATCCATAGTAAATTTTTATTTAAAAACAGGAATCGGGGAATGCTCCCCGATTTTTTTGCACAAATTTATAAGTATATTGTTTTTGGACAAGGGAATGTAATACAAGTATCTGAACTTCTATTGCAAAGGGGTAAATGCTATGCTGCTTGGAAGAAAACGAAAGCTTGGCAGGAAGATAGAAGAAATCACTGTCGGAGAAAAGTTAACTTTAACAGAAAAAATCGAGGATAAGGATTTACTTTTATATTTAGGGTTGACGAATGATGCTAATCCGTTATATATCCAGCATGACTATGCTTCGCAGACTCCATATGAAAAGCCGATCGTTCCGGCAATCATGCTTAATGGCATCATCACTTCTGCTGTTTCAAAGTATCTTCCTGGACCAGGAAGCCATATTTTGAAACAGGATATTGAGTTCGTTAAGCCTGTTTACCACTATGGAACCGTGCAGTTTCTTTTTGAAGTAACAGAAGTCACCAAAAGCAAGCATACAGTAGAGATCTCTGTTTCAGGAAAGAATGAAGACGATGAGACAGTTATAAAGGGAAAGCTGCTAGTATGCCCGCCGTATCCAGTCCAGCGCATGGATGGCAAGGCACTGGATAATTTTTAATCAGAGCAGGGATGTACAGATAATGTACATCTCTTTTTTGTACCTTAAATTTGATTTTAATGGATGAGTTGATATTATAATGTAAATAGAGCTATTGGATGAAACAGGGGTAATAACTTTTTTGGAGGCTTATATGAACAAGAAGGTCTTGGTTGTTGATGATGAACAGTCAATCGTTACACTGCTGCAATATAACCTGGAACAGGCAGGATATAAGGTGGTAACCGCAATGGATGGCGAGGATGGGATCAATCTTGCTGCTGAAGAAAATCCGGATTTAATGATATTGGATTTAATGCTTCCTAAGCTTGACGGCATTGAAGTATGCAAACAGCTTCGCCAGCAGAAAATCAATGTTCCTATTTTGATGCTTACGGCAAAGGATGACGAGTTTGATAAAGTGCTGGGCCTTGAATTAGGTGCAGATGATTATATGACAAAACCATTCAGCCCCAGAGAAGTTGTTGCAAGGGTGAAGGCGATTTTAAGACGGGTGCAGACACAGACTGATCCTATTGATGAAAAGCAAGAGGATGAGGGCCAGATTAAAATTGGCGATTTGAAAATGATGCCTGATTTTTATGAAGCTTATTTCATGGGTGAATTGCTTGAACTGACACCAAAGGAATTTGAACTGCTTTTATATCTTTCCAAGAATAAAGGAAGGGTACTGACCCGCGACCAGCTTCTCAGCGCGGTTTGGAATTATGATTTTGCAGGTGATACAAGAATCGTGGATGTACATATCAGCCATTTGCGCGAAAAAATCGAATCAAACACAAAGAAGCCGTCTTATATAAAAACAATCCGAGGCCTGGGTTATAAGCTGGAGGAACCAAAGGGAGAATGACTAAGTACCGGACACGTCTCCTATTTGCCCTCATTACCCTGATCATCATCGTCTTGATAGGCTTAGGCCTGCTTTTGGGGCAATTATTCAAGAACTACTATATTAATTCATTTAATGAACGACTGAAAATTGAGATGAATCTTCTTACTTCCAATATTGAGCAAAACGGCGGATTGGGATCACTCAATTCCGAGGAAATTGCGAGGATGGGCAAACTTCTCAACGCCAGGATTACAATCGTCGACCTTGACGGTGAAATCCATTATGATACTGGTGAAATTTCCAGCACGAAAATCAGCAGGCATAGAGATATCATTGGCGATATCGTCGAAGGTACTCCAGAAAACCAGGGCGATCTAGAAATTGGCGGTGGCTATGACCTTCATTATTATTGGAAACCGCTTCTTCATAATGGTGAAAAGGAAGGCTACGTCTTTTTAACAACAAAAATTGATGAATTGCAAAGGGCTTATCGCCAGATTTGGTGGATCCTGACAATCAGCCTTGGTCTGGCGTTGATCGTCATCATCCTGCTTGGGACAAGGATAACGAACCGCTATACGAAACCGATCGAATCAGCGACGAATGTTGCCATTGAACTTGCAAAGGGCAACTATCGCGCAAGGACATATGAGGACCATATTGACGAAACAGGCATGCTCAGTTCATCAATCAATATTCTTGCAAGAAACCTCCAGGAATTGATGAAATTGAAGGAATCGCAGCAGGATCGTCTGACTACCCTGATTGAAAATATGGGCAGCGGTTTGATTCTTATTGATAGCAGGGGCTATATTAACCTGATCAATAGACCCTTCAAAGAAATTTTCAATGTCGAATCTGCAGAGTATCTCTATAAGCTTTATTATGAAGTGTTTGTTCATGAAGAAATTAGCCAGATGGTTGAAGAAATTTTCATGACTGAACAAAAAGTCCGAAAACAAGTTGTTTTGCCTTTGGACATAGAACGACGCCATTTTGAAGTTTACGGAGTGCCGATTATCGGGACAAACAATGTCTGGAAAGGTATCCTGCTTGTTTTTCACGATATCACCGAACTGAAAAAGCTTGAGCAAATGCGTAAGGACTTTGTCGCGAATGTCTCCCATGAACTAAAGACACCGATCACTTCTATAAAAGGTTTCTCGGAAACGCTCCTTGATGGGGCAATGCATGATAAAGCCACACTTGAAGCCTTTTTGGAGATTATCTTAAAAGAAAGTGACCGCCTTCAAGTCCTTATCCAGGAACTGCTGGACCTTTCTAAAATTGAGCAGCATGGTTTCAAGTTGACAATTGGCAAGGTTGATCTTTTAAAAGAATCAAACGATGTACTTGAGATTTTAAGAGGTAAGGCGGATGAAAAAAATATCACATTGGAACTGGAACAGTCCAGCCCTAATGTGGTCATTGAAGGGGATCCTGACAGGCTGAAGCAAGTATTTATCAACCTTGTCAGCAATGCGATCACGTACTCACCTAATGGCGGAACGGTCAAAGTTTGCTTGATCGAGCATAAAGATACGGTTTCGATAGAAGTGAAGGATTCCGGGATAGGGATTGAAAAAAGTGAAATTCCGCGGATTTTTGAACGTTTTTATCGGGTCGATAAAGCCAGAAGCAGGAACTCTGGAGGTACAGGGCTAGGTCTGGCAATTGTAAAACACATTGTAGAAGCCCATAGAGGTAATATTGAGGTAATCAGCCAGATTGGCAGGGGAACGACCTTTACAATTAAGCTTTTAAAAAAATTGCCTCGTTAAAGCTGGTCGATTTATTCGGCCGGTTTTTTCTATTTTTAGGATAAAAGTTAAATGATATTGAAATCAGGAACAATTTTGTCAGCAATCCAGCTTGTCTTTAACTACCGTTAGATGGGAATCGGTTTTGGATAAATTTACATTACCTTAACAAGGGATTTATTTTTCCTTAACACTCCGTTGCTACAATCATAAGTGAAAACCCCTTCATCCAAGGAGCTAGAGAAAAGCACAAGCAGACCCCGCTTGTGCTTTTTTCATTTGCGCTAAACTTCTTCTGGCAGTCCTGAATTCCACATGATCAGTTGTTTTGACACATGCAAAAACCACCCTTGCTATAAAATAACTTTTTGATCAAGCTTCTTCTGAAACTTTTACGCTCCTTAATACGTAAAAACAAACATATACAGAAGCACAGAAAGTGGGGAGAAAAATGGTGAGCTTAAAAAAGATCTATGTGACCACCGGAATTGTCGTTCTTGCCTTAATTTTAGGCCTTTTGGCGTTTACGACCTGGTATACAGTAGATGAGTCTGAACAAGCGGTAATCTTGACGTTCGGTAAGGTTGAGGATGGGATCAGCGAACCTGGCCTGCACTTCAAGCTGCCTTGGCCAATTCAAAGTGTAGAAAAGCTATCTAAGGAAACATTCAGCCTTCAGTTTGGCTATGAGGAGAAAAACGGTGAAATTAAAGAGTTTCCTGATGAAACGAAAATGATTACTGGTGATGAGAATATTGTGTTGGCAGACCTGGTTGTACAGTGGAAAATAACTGAACCGGCGAAATATTTATACAATGCGGATAACCCTGAAGAAATTCTTTATGATGCAACTTCCGCTTCCGTAAGGAGCATCATCGGCAGCTCGAAAATTGATGATGCATTGACTTCAGGAAAAGCCGAGATCGAAGCCGAGGTACGTGATTTGCTGTCAACTTTAATTGAAAAATATGATATGGGTATTTCGGTGCTTGGGGTCAAACTTCAAGACGTAGAACTGCCCAATAAAGAAGTGCGTAAGGCATTTACCGACGTAACAGATGCCCGTGAAACAATGAACACGAAAATCAATGAAGCAAAGAAATACCGCAACAAGCAGCTGAATGAAGCCCAAGGTGAAAAAGATGCCCTGATTTCGCGTGCGGAAGGTGAAAAAGCTTCCAGGATCGAACGGGCAAGAGGAGACGTTGCAGTCTTCAATAAGCTATATGTTGAATATAAGGCGAACCCTGACATAACGAAACAGCGTCTTATCCTTGAAACGCTGGAACAGGTGCTGCCAGGAACTGAAATCTATATCATGAATGATGATGGCAACACAATGAAGTATTTCCCGATCCGTCCGCTGGAAACGGAAAAGCCGAAGTCAGAAAAGGAAGGCAGTGAAAAGAATAATGGCTGATCAAAACGTGATTAATTTGAATGATCGCACTGGCGGTTCATTCAATTGGCGTAAGTATTCGAAGTTCGGTCTCTTCCTGATCATTCTTATCACCCTCCTAATCTTTATCTTCACCAATGTGTTCATCGTGAAACAAGGAGAATATAAAGTGATCCGCCAGTTTGGAGAGGTAGTAAGGATCGTTAAGGAACCGGGGCTTAATTATAAGATGCCATTTATCCAGAGCGTCACTACACTGCCTAAGTATCAATTGACATATGATGTTACACAGGCGGAAATCAACACAAAGGATAAGAAGAGAATTTTGATCGATAACTATGCCATTTGGCGTATTGAAGATCCTAAAAAGATGATTTCGAATGCAAGAACTCTAGAGGGCGCAGAATCAAGAATGGAGGAATTCATCTATTCTGTCGTGCGTTCAGAGCTTGGTCAGCTGGATTACGACGAAATCATCAATGATGAGAAGTCCTCAAGAGGTTCCCTGAATGACAGGGTGACTGAAAAGGTAAATGAACTTTTAGCTGGGGGTAATTACGGAGTTGTGGTGACCGATGTCCGCATGAAGCGAACAGACCTGCCTGCTGAGAACGAGATGTCCGTATTTACAAGGATGATTTCGGAACGTGAATCGAAAGCCCAGGAATATCTCTCAATGGGGGATGCCGAGAAGAACAGGGTCGTTGCCCAGACTGACCGGGAAGTGCAGGAAATCATCGCAAAGGCAACTGCCGATGCTGAAACGATTCGAGGCGAGGGCGAAGGGGAAGCAGCAAAAGTATACAACCAATCTTTCTCAAAAGATCCAGAATTCTATACAATGTTCCGTACGCTGGAATCCTATAAAAAGACAATCAATGGAGAAACCGTCATTGTCCTTCCATCAGATTCCCCTTATGCAAGAATGCTGATGGGCTATACAAATTAATTATGCTCTTGTAAACATATTGCTAATTTTAGAGCAAGTAGGCGAATCATAAATAGGTTCAGCCTGAAAAGGCCGTTATTTTTCTTTCTATCTTATCTCATGATAAAATAGGAAGTAATTTAACGGTCTTTTTTTATTCAGGCTACTTTAAAACTTCATGTTGATTGGAGAGAAGATCAACAGAACCTTATTGATTAAAACACTACCTGGACGCATTAGCTTTTATAAGGAGGAGAAACTACATGTCTAAAAAGCTTGTTTTGATAGATGGTAACAGTATTGCTTACCGCGCTTTCTTTGCGCTGCCGCTATTGAATAATGAAAAAGGAATACATACGAACGCGGTTTATGGTTTTACGATGATGCTGATGAAAATTCTTGAGGATGAGCAGCCAACACACATTCTTGTTGCATTTGATGCGGGTAAAACGACGTTCAGGCATAAGACCTTCAGTGAATATAAGGGTGGAAGGCAAAAGACACCGCCTGAGCTTTCGGAGCAATTTCCGTTTATCCGCGAATTGCTTAAGGCATATGGAATCTCACAATATGAACTTGAAAATTATGAAGCTGATGATATCATCGGTACTTTAAGCTTGCTGGCAGAGAAAGAAGGCTTCGAAACAAAGGTCATTTCCGGCGATAAGGATTTGACGCAGTTAAGTTCTGACAAGACTACGGTCAGCATAACGAGGAAGGGCATCACGGACATAGAAGAATATACACCAGCACATATCCAGGAGAAATACGGACTGTCGGCCGATCAAATCATCGACATGAAAGGCCTGATGGGCGATGCATCGGATAACATCCCAGGAGTTCCTGGAGTAGGCGAAAAAACGGCAATCAAATTGTTAAAGGAATACGGAACGCTTGAAAACCTCCTTCAATCAATTGACAAAGTAAGCGGAAAAAAGCTGCAGGAAAAGCTGGCTGAATTTAAGGACCAGGCTGTCATGAGCAAGGAATTGGCGACAATTACCCGCGAAGCTCCGGTTGATGTAAGCTTGAGTGAATTGGAATATGAAGGTTCAGAGAAAGAGAAGGTTGTCAGGATTTTTAAAGAGCTCGGCTTTAATTCCCTTTTGGACAAGCTCGGAGGAGATATCGAAGCTGGAGACACAATCGAGCTTGAGGATATAGAGTTTGAACAGCCGGATACGATTGGTCCTGAGATTTTTGCAAAAGAAAGCGCCTTTTATGTTGAAGTGCTTGAAGATAACTACCACTATGCTGATATTGTCGGCTTTGCGGTCGTGAATGAAAAAGGCAGCTTCTATCTGCCTGTAAAAACAGCACTGGAATCTGAAGAATTCAAGAAATGGGCAGAGGATGAAACGAGCAAAAAGACAGTCTATGATGCCAAACGCTCTGAGGTTTCATTGCGTCATCATGGAATCCACCTTAAAGGCGCAGACTTTGATGTGGCACTTGCGTCATATATCATTGATCCTTCCGAATCACCTGACGATTTAGCCGCTGTTGCCAAGCAGCATGGCTTGATGAGTGTGCAGACGGATGAAGCTGTCTATGGAAAAGGTGCAAAGCGGAAAATCCCTGATGACAAACTGCTCGGGGAACATCTCGTGCGAAAGGCCTCTGCATTATCTCCATTAAAAGAAAAACTTGAAAACGAACTATGGGATAACGACCAGCATGACCTGTTCAACAGCCTGGAAATGCCGCTATCACTTGTTTTGGCAGATATGGAATACCTGGGCATTAAACTTGATATGGAGCGTCTGGAAAAAATGGGCGAAGAAATAAAAGGGCGCCTGACAGAAATCGAATATAAGATATTCGAGATGGCTGGAGAGCAGTTCAATATTAATTCACCAAAGCAGTTAGGGGTCATCTTGTTCGAAAAACTTGGCCTGCCTGCTGCGAAGAAGACGAAAACGGGTTACTCTACTTCTGCGGATGTTCTTGAAAAGCTGGCTTCTAAACATAAAATCATTGAAGAAATCCTTAATTACCGTCAGCTCGGGAAGCTTCAATCCACATATATTGAAGGCTTGCAAAAAATAGTCAATAAAGAAACTGAAAAAGTCCATACGAGATTCAACCAGGCATTAACAGCGACAGGAAGATTAAGCTCTACAGACCCTAATCTTCAGAATATCCCAATCCGTCTTGAAGAAGGCCGGAAGATCAGGCAGGCTTTCGTGCCTTCCGAGGAAGGCTGGGTCATCTTTGCGGCTGACTATTCGCAAATCGAGCTGCGTGTGCTTGCACATATAGCCGGTGACGATAAGTTGATCGAGGCATTCCAGAATGACTTGGACATCCATACGAAAACGGCGATGGAAGTTTTTAAAGTCGGTAAAGACGAAGTCACTTCCAATATGCGCCGCCATGCTAAAGCGGTAAACTTCGGAATTGTCTATGGAATCAGCGACTATGGGTTATCGCAAAGCCTTAACATCACCAGGAAGGAAGCGGGCGAATTTATCGAACGCTATCTGGAGAGCTATCCTGGTGTAAAAGAATATATGGATGAAATCGTAAAGGATGCAAAGGCGAAAGGGTATGTCCAGACTCTGCTGCATCGCCGCAGATACATCCCTGAAATCACAGCCCGGAACTTCAATCTGAGGAGTTTTGCTGAACGCACAGCCATGAATACACCAATCCAGGGCAGTGCGGCTGATATCATTAAAAAAGCAATGATCGATATGGCAGACAGACTCAAGGAGGAAGGGCTTAAAACAAGACTGCTCCTTCAGGTGCACGATGAATTGATTTTTGAAGCTCCTAAGGAGGAAATTGATACACTGAAGAAAATTGTGCCGGACGTAATGGAAAATGCCATTGAATTGAAAGTACCGCTAAAAGTGGATTATTCATATGGCCCAACCTGGTACGACGCAAAGTAAGTTTGATAACACTCATTCAGTTCATTAAAAGAGACTCTATGAGTTCGAAAAATAACTATCTTTGCGAAAATAGCTTGAAAAGAAGACGGCAATAAAGAAAGGCGGGATTTCATGCCTGAATTACCAGAGGTTGAAACCGTACGGAGAACCTTAGAGATGCTCGCAGTAGGAAAAGAAATTAAACATGTTTCAGTATTCTGGCCGAAGATGGTCAAGCTGCCTGATGAGGCTGAACAATTCAAAGATGCGCTCAAGGGCCAGACGATCGAAGAAATTGGACGCAGGGGAAAATTCCTGATCTTTTACACAGAATCATTTGCGCTTGTTTCCCATTTAAGAATGGAAGGCAAGTACGGGCTATTTGCTGTTGAAGACCCGGTAGACAAGCATACACATGTCATTTTCCATTTTTCCGACGGAACGGAATTACGTTATAAAGATGTTCGGAAATTCGGGACCATGCATCTTTATGAAAAAGGGAAAGAATTTGAAACGCAGCCGCTCGCCGATTTAGGTCCTGAGCCTTTCTCTGAAGATTTTTCTGTTGAATGGCTGTCCGATAAGCTTAAAAAAACAAATAGAAAAATAAAGCCTGCACTGCTTGACCAAAAGATCCTTGTTGGCCTGGGCAATATCTATGTAGATGAGGCACTCTTCCGTGCGAAAATCCATCCCGAAAGAATTGCTAATTCATTGACTCCAGAAGAGGAGGCTGTGCTTTACAAGGAAATAGTCAGCACCCTGTCTGAAGCTGTTGAGAAAGGCGGCAGCACCATCCGTTCTTATGTGAACTCACAGGGACAGATAGGCATGTTCCAGCTCCAGCTCTTTGTGTATGGCCGTAAAAATGAACCGTGCAAGGATTGCGGCACAATGCTTGAGAAAACAGTAGTTGGCGGCCGCGGGACGCATTTTTGTCCAGCCTGCCAGAAGCTTAAATAGCATAATGGCTTGTTGATTCTCTCACCATAAATAGGCTCCTTCCATATACTAACGTAGCGATTGACAGGAAGGAGCTCAGTTTATGGCACAAACAATCTCCCTGCTTTTACTTGCATTCGCTGTCAGTCTTGACAGTTTCAGTGTAGGGTTAACGTATGGATTGCGGAAAATGAAGATCCCGATCAAATCGATTGCCGTTATTGCGGTTTGTTCAGCCGTCGTCCTGGTGGCTGCCATGATGATCGGGCGTTTTCTTGAGAGCTTTTTTTCACCTGAGTTGGCAGAGAAGCTGGGTGGCACTGTCTTGATCGTACTAGGCGGGTGGGTACTCTACCAATTTTTTCGCCCGGACAAAACAGAATTGCTCTGCCACGAAAAAATCATTCTTAATTTTGAGATTAAATCACTCGGCATTGTCATCAACATCTTGAAAAAGCCGATGACTGCGGACTTTGACCGTTCAGGCACTATCAATGGAATCGAAGCAGTCATGCTTGGGCTTGCCCTGTCCCTTGATGCCTTCGGCGCAGGAATTGGTGCAGCATTATTGGGGTTTTCACCGGGCTACTTAGCGCTGACAGCAGCCTGTATGAGTTCGTTGTTCGTTTATGCCGGGATGAGAATGGGAAGTTTCTTTTCGGATAGCGGCTGGATGCAAAAGTTCTCGTTTATACCAGGGATACTATTGATCATAATTGGGCTGCTGAAGCTTTAGCAGTCCTTTGAAAGGAATTAGCCAAGGATGTCATTAGTTATTGGATTAACCGGAGGTATAGCAAGCGGGAAAAGCACAGTGTCTGCAATGTTTGCCGATATGGGAATCACTGTGATTGACGCCGATATCGAAGCGAGGCTTGCTGTTGAACCAGGAGAAAAAGCATACAATGATATTGTCAGCCATTTTGGTTCTGGAATTTTAGAAGAAGCTGGCGCGATTAATCGCCAAAAGTTGGGTTCAATTATTTTTAACGATGAGGATAAAAGACTGCTGCTAAATTCGATCGTCCATCCAGCAGTGCGAGAGCGGATGGCGCAAAAGAGAGAACTAGCCGAAGCGGCAAATGAAAAAGCGATTGTCATGGACATACCACTACTCTTCGAAAGCAAGCTGACAGGACTTGTTGAAAAAATCATCCTGGTGTATGTGGATGAGAAGACACAGCTGGAAAGGCTCATGAAGCGAAATGGATTTTCAGAAGCCGAAGCTCTTTCAAGAATCAAGTCGCAAATGCCGCTGAACGATAAAGTCAAGCTCGCCGATGCAGTGATTGACAATGGCGGGAGCATTGAGCAAACAAGGCAGCATCTAATCGATATTTTAAATAAATGGGGAATCTTTTGGGCCAAATAGGCCCTTTTTTATTTGTTTAATTTCATGGTGATTACTATTATCAGAATTATTTTATATTTTAAATGTGTGCATTTATTAGTCACAAATAAAATTTAATATGTTATACTAATACCATATAAAGGGGTTATTAAGTATAACACTAATTCGGAAGGGGCCGTACAATGAAGACGAGAATAGCGATTAACGGTTTTGGGAGAATTGGCAGAATGGTATTCAGAAGAGCCATTCTTGAAGAAAATCTTGAGATTGTAGCAATTAATGCGAGCTATCCTGCAGAAACTCTGGCGCATTTAATTAAATATGATTCAACACATGGTCAATTTGCTGGGGAAGTAATTCCTGCTGACGATCATTTGATCGTTAACGGAAAAACTGTAAAATTATTAAGCAATCGAAATCCTGCCGAGCTACCTTGGAAGGAAATGAAGATTGATATTGTCATAGAAGCTACAGGCAAATTCAATTCACGTGATAAAGCTGCGCTCCATCTTGATGCTGGTGCAAAGAAGGTTATTTTGACTGCACCTGGTACGAATGAAGATATCACTATTGTGATGGGAGTAAATGAAAGCGCATTAAATATTGAGAAACATGATATTATTTCCAATGCGTCATGTACGACAAACTGCCTTGCTCCAGTTGCAAAGGTTCTTGAAGATACTTTTGGCATCGAAAACGGCTTGATGACAACTGTGCATGCCTATACAAATGATCAGAATAATATCGACAATCCGCATAAGGACTTGCGCAGGGCACGTTCTTGCGGACAATCGATCATTCCTACGTCAACTGGAGCAGCAAAGGCATTATCGCTTGTGCTTCCTCAGTTGAAAGGAAAGCTTCACGGAATGGCGCTAAGGGTTCCAACACCAAATGTTTCGCTCGTTGACCTGGTTGTCGATTTGAAACGTGAAGTGACAATCGATGAAATCAATGATGCGTTTTATTCAGCTTCAAAAGGCAGGCTTAAGGGAATTCTTGATATTACGACAGATCCACTTGTTTCAATTGATTTCAACACAAATGAACACTCAGCTATCGTCGACGGCTTGTCGACAATGGTGATTGGCGCCAATAAGGTGAAGGTTCTTGCATGGTATGATAATGAATGGGGATATTCAAGCAGGGTTGTAGACTTGACAATGCATGTTGCCCACACAATGTTTAATTCAGCAACTGTTAAGGTTGGATAATGATATTTCGCAAAAAAGCTTGCCCGATCAGGCAAGCTTTTTTATGTTTGGCTGTGTTAAACTTGGCTGTTGATTTCCGTTACATGCGCTTCGCTTTCTGCGGGCGCCCCGGGGAGCCTCCTCGTCGCTTCACTCCTGCGGGGTCTCCCCTGGCCCATGCATCCCGCAGGAGTCTTCGCGCCCTCCACTGCAATCAACAGAGCGTAAAATCAACAATGATCTTTAACACAGCCTTATTTTTAAGGAAATTATAAAATTATTTTCTTATGGATAACTACATGTAGTATTCTTAATCCAGCTCCCGCGCCTAGCCCCTCGAGTCGCTTGTCCAGCTGCGGCTCCTAACTCCTCGAGACGCTTGTCTAGTGTCACCTCCTAGAAACTCCGAAACTTCAACTCCCCCGGCAGAAGCAAAAAGCGCTTCTTTGTCGGAGCCTCCAGTTTCTGCGTTTCTGGACAGTCGGCTATACATTTCGATTTCGGTTCGCTCGGGTGAAGTCAAAGAACGACTTCACCGGTCTGCCCTCCAGCGCTTGTCGGGACTGAACGAGGCGCTTGCGCTTTTTGTTCTTTTTACGCGGTAAAATTACTGTAAAGCCTATTAAATAGGTATCTATCAATCTGTGCGTAACAATAGCAAAATTTCATTGAAAAATTTTGTTTTCATGTGTTGCAAAAAAAATATAAACAAAGTATACTAGTCATCGTGAACTTCTTAATAACGGTACCAATTGGCTACTTAAAGGGTTAGGACCTCTCTGGACTAACTTTCCCCCGTGGTAGTTAAGATACCATTGAAACTAAGGACTTCATTCTAATAATGTTAGAGGGGGAAATTGAATATGGAAACAATGGGTCGTCATGTAATTTCTGAACTTTGGGGTTGCGATTTTGAAAAATTGAATGATATGGATTATATTGAACAAACTTTCGTTTCAGCTGCATTAAAATCGGGTGCTGAAATCCGCGAAGTGGCTTTTCACAAATTTGCACCACAAGGTGTAAGCGGAGTTGTCATTATTTCTGAATCTCATTTAACTATTCACAGCTTCCCAGAACATGGATACGCCAGCATAGATGTTTATACATGCGGTGATCTCAATCCTAATATTGCAGCTGACTATATTGCTGAAGCTCTTGGTGCTCAAACTCGCGAGAACATTGAAATCCCGCGCGGAATGGGTCCAGTGCATGTGAAACAAGCACAGGCTAAAGCTCTATAATTTAAATACGATATGTTAACAGGAGGTGTAGCGATACACCTCTTTTTTAATTTATGCAAAAATACGGTACACTGTAAGTATCACAATGTGCAGGAGGCCCTTTAATGTCTTTTTTAAAAGCCCTTACCGGACGGTATCAAAAATTTAGCGGGACCAGTGAAAACAATAAGGACGAGCAATTAAAGACTCGTTATTATAAAGCGAATTTCAACCAGGTGTTCCAATCAGTTGAAGAACTGCTGAAGGCTGAACCAACTTACAGGATTACGAGCGTATCAAAGGAACATGGTGAGATATCAGCCGAAATGAATGGGAAGGTGCCTTCTTTTTTAACGGTAACAGTCATAACCACAAAGCCTTTTGAGACGGCGGTCGACTTACATATCTCAACTGAAAAATTTTCTGTGGCAGGCATCAATCCCGCTTTGAAATATGAATTGATGAAGATTTACGAGAAATTGGATCGTTCGCATACATTTATTGGCTCAGGCAAATATGGAAATGCATAGTTCCTCTTGTCCAGATACTATCTTTTTTATAAGATAATACTAGAGAATAATACTTGTGGACGTACTTAGTGGAATACGCGAATTGTCCATCGCTCAATCTAGATTTCAAATATTCGGAGCTGATCGAAATGAAATGTCCAACTTGCCAAAATAACTCTACCCGGGTTCTTGATTCAAGACCGGTTGACGATAGCCGATCAATTCGACGCAGACGTGAATGTGAAGCATGCGGATTTCGCTTTACCACTTTTGAAAAAGTGGAAGAAATCCCATTGATCGTAGTAAAGAAAGAAGGTACACGCGAGGAATTCAATCGTGAGAAACTCCTTCGCGGATTAATAAAGGCATGTGAAAAACGTCCGGTAGCCCTAAAAGAACTCGAGGATCTTACATCCGAGGTTGAAAAAGAGCTCCGCAGCCAGGGTGTATCTGAGGTGAAAAGCGAAGCGGTTGGCGAAATGGTGATGGACAGGCTGGCCAAGGTCGATGAAGTTGCCTACGTCAGGTTCGCATCCGTGTATCGCCAATTTAAAGATATCAATGTTTTTATTGACGAGCTGAAAGAACTATTAAAGAAAGAAAACTCCTAAAAGAAAGAACGTTAGGAGTCATGGAGTTCCCGGTGAACTTCATGGGAAATCCTGAAGGGGCTGAAGGGAACTTCAGCTTTTTTTACTAAATAAGAAAGTATAAAATTTACTTCGAGAATTGTCCAGCTCCAGCGCCTAGCCCCTCGAGTCGCTTCGGTCCGCCCAATGAAGTCAAAGAACGACTTCACTGGTCGGCCCTCCAGCGCTTGTCGGGGCTGACCAAGGCGCTTGCGCTTTTCTTAACGATTGGGAGGGATAGGGATGGCTCAGCATTGGCAGGAGACTTTACCTGTAGACCAATATATAGTTGCTTCCGGCGGCCTGTTGCATGAATATGATCGCAAGGTGCTGACTTTTTTGTATCAGCCATTGATTGGGCCAGCTTGTTTAAGCCTGTATATGACTCTATGGGCTGAATTGGAAGAAAATCGCCTCTGGTCGGAGCCGGTGAAGCACCATAATTTGATGAGTATCATGGATATGAACCTGAAGGATATTTTCCATGCGCGCCAGAAGCTTGAAGGTATGGGATTGCTCAAGACCTATGTCAAAAATGGTGATGAAGGCCGTTCATTTATTTATGAATTGCAGCCGCCGCTTACTCCGGAACAGTTTTTTCTTGATGGTATGCTGAATGTCTATTTGTATCGCAAAGTCGGCAAGAACCAGTTTTTACGTCTTAAGCGATTTTTTAGTGATAAATCTGTAGCGTCAAAACCGGATTATGATGAAGTCACGAAAGCTTTTCAAGATGTGTTCCTTTCCGTTCCTACTGATGCACTGAAACACAACCCAGATTCAGCCTCCGATCTTCGGGCAGAGGATGGAAATTCTTTTATTGGCAGGACTGAACCGTCTAAAATCCAGATTGATCCTGAAGAATTTAATTTTGATTTGCTTTTGGGCGGACTGAAGGAATCGCTTATTCCAAAAAAAGCTTTTACAGCGAGAGTGAAGGAGGCAATCAGCAACCTGGCCTTCCTGTATGGAATAGATGCCCTTAAGATGAAAAATATTGTCTTGAGTGCCGTAAATTCCGAAAACGAAATAGATATCGAGGAATTGCGCAAGGCCGCGAGGGATTGGTATCAATTCGAATACCAGGATCAGCTTCCTGCCTTGCTGGACCGAGTGCAGCCGGCACAATACAAGGCAGACATCGATAAGCCGAAAACGAAGGAAGAAGAGTTGATTCATTACTTTGAGAAAACTTCTCCCCGTCAGCTCTTGATTGATATTTCAGGAGGTGCTGAGCCTTCGAAAGCAGATTTGCAAATAATTGAAGAGGTCATGTTCAAGCAGAAGCTGATGCCTGGAGTCGTGAACGTTTTAGTACAGTATGTTATGCTGAAGACAGATATGAAGCTTGCTAAGGGATATATAGACAAAATCGCAAGCCACTGGTCCAGGAAGAAAATCTCGACAGTCAATGAAGCGATGCAGCTTGCTAAAAACGAGCACCGCCAATATCTTGACTGGGCAGATGGCAAGAAGGCCCCGACCTCTCAGGGCAAACGTAAACCTGTACGCAAGGAAGTTTTGCCTGATTGGTTTGAGAAAAAGCGTGAAGGT
Source organism: Mesobacillus subterraneus (assembly GCF_023715485.1). Classification (GTDB taxonomy): domain Bacteria; phylum Bacillota; class Bacilli; order Bacillales; family Cytobacillaceae; genus Mesobacillus; species Mesobacillus subterraneus_B. The sequence goes on from NZ_JAMBOF010000003.1 coordinate 43,058, forward strand.
GAACCGGAACAGCAAACAGAGTCACCGGATATGGATCCTGACTTTGAAATAGAGAAGAAAAAGCTTGAAGAGGAACTCAAGAAATTTAAATCTGGGAGGTGACTCATATGCAAAACATAAATGAAACATTGAAGAAGCTGGCGAACAACCAGAATTTCCAGGCACGTTATGAAGCACTTAGGCAGCAGGTTATGAATGATAAGCGAGTCAAGGAGTTCCTTGAAGAGAATGCAGAGCATATCACCCGGGAAATGCTTGACCAGAGCATGACGAAACTGTATGAGTTCACTAACCAGAGCAAAGGGTGCAAAGACTGCAAAAGCCTTGAAGCATGCAAAAACATGATACAGGGATATGAACCGAAGCTTTTTATAAGAGGAAATTATATTGATATAAAATATGACAAATGCAAGAAAAAGGTCATGCATGATGAACAGCAAAAACATGTACGATTGATTAACAGCATTTTCGTCCCTAAGGAAATTTTAAAGGCTTCATTCGGTGATATTGAGCTTGATGACCAGGGAAGGTTCAAAGCAATTAAAATGGCCAAGGATTTCGTCGAGAATTACCAGCCAGGCAGAAAGCAAAAGGGCATGTTTCTTCATGGCCCGTTTGGTACTGGGAAGTCATATCTCCTTGGTGCGATTGCAAATGAACTTGCACAGAAACAAGTCAGCTCATTGATTGTCTATGTCCCTGAATTCTTCAGGGAGATGAAAAATGCGATTGGAGACCATACTGTCAACGACAAGCTGGAAGCAATCAAAAAAGCAAATGTACTCATGCTTGATGACATCGGCGCTGAAACGATGAGCAGCTGGGCACGTGATGAAATCTTAGGGACGATCCTGCAGTTCCGCATGCTTGAGAACCTGCCAACGTTCTTTACATCTAATTTCGACCTGAAAGGCCTGGAGCATCATCTTACACACAGCCAGCGGGGAGAAGAAGAACAATTAAAGGCAGCAAGAATCATGGAACGGATCAAGTACCTTGCCGATCCGGTAAAAGTTGAGGGTAAAAACAGAAGAATGTAAGGTTAAGGCCGCGGCTATCAAGCTGCGTCCAATTTTTTTGTGGAGATAACGAACCTTCCGTATCCTGGATACTTCTAAAGTGTCCAAGTACCCCATATATATAATCAGGGATTATATAAAAAGGGGGGATATGGTTGATTGAAATCATCTTCCAAAAAAAGCAGGATGCCTGGAATTTGTACCAGCATTTAATCACCAGGCTTGCTTCGTGGCAGGAAACGAATTCAATTCTTCTTTATGAAGATCGAAATAGAGTGCTTATTCCGCAACAATATTATAAAGATGAAATGCTGAATGAACTGAAAAAAAGTTTTTATGATTTTATCGTAAAAGCGAAACGTGATGAATGGTTCAGATCAATTCTGGCGGATTCCTATCTTTTTACCGATGTGGAAGAGCAGGATCACATCATGGACATTATTTACTCAGTACTTGAAGGAAACCGAAAAGAACTGGCTCCATTTATGGAGGGGGTTGAAGAGAACAGTCTGATCGAGTGTGCCGTCAACGAAATTCTAAACGAAAGAGTTTCCTTCTCGTTTGATTCCTTTGTTATGTTCAGATTGAAGGTTTATGTTGAACAACTCTCCCAATGGGTGGAGATTGCGATCGATGAGTATAAAATGGAGCAGGAATACCAGGTGTTCATCCAAACTCTTAGGGATTTCCTTGCGGGCAGGAAACCGCTATTGACTCATTTGTACCTCGTTATCGATGAAAATATGGTTTTTTACAATCAGCATTTTATTGAAATGAAACGGAGCGAGCTTTTTAAAGCAATTGACCGCAAGCTTCTCGTTAACCATCCAGTCTATGTCGATTCGGGAACGATTGCTCCCTTGCTGTCAATCGCCCCTCATACGATTTACTTATACACAGATGATCCACAGCAGCCATTAGTGCGGACCATCATTAACATTTTTGAAGAACGAGTGAAAATCAGCACAATCTCAGCACTTGAAGACGAAAAGATAAACTTTTTCAGCAAAGAGAATGAAAATATACGATAGCCCACTTGATTTTCAAAACATTACAAACTATAATTACGTACATAATAAATCAATCAAATGTAATGATGAGGACATGGGCTTTCTTGAAAGGTTTGCAGAGAGGGAAGGCAAGGCTGAAAACTTCCTAACACAAAAAGAAACGCTTACCACCTCTGAACTTCAGTCATGAACGCCCAAGGCAAGTATTGACTGGCGGCAGTAGCCGTTATCGCAGCCAGAGTCATTTTCCCGCTTTTTTCGCGTGAGAATGTAAAATTGGGTGGAACCACGTGTGATCAAACTCGTCCCTGTTTCAGGGACGGGTTTTTTTATTTTTGCGCTAAATTAAGCGCAATATCTAATAAGGAGGAAAAGCCAATGGCAGACATGTTAAAAATATCGTTTCCAGATGGAGCAGTAAAGGAGTTTCCGGCAGGAACAACAACTGAAGACATTGCCAGCTCAATCAGCCCGGGCCTTAAGAAGAAAGCCATTGCCGGTATGGTGAATGGACAGCCGTATGATCTCAAGAGACCGATCGAGGAGGATGCGTCGATTGAAATCGTCACTCCAGATCATCCAGAAGCGCTTGAAATCCTGCGCCACAGCTCAGCGCATTTAATGGCACAGGCGATTAAACGCCTTTATAAAAACGTTAATCTTGGAGTAGGGCCTGTAATCGAAGGCGGATTCTACTATGATATCGATATGGAGCACTCATTGACTCCGGAAGATTTGCCGGCAATTGAAAAAGAAATGGGCAAAATCATCAATGAAAACATTGAGATTATCCGTAAAGAAGTAAGCCGCGAGGAAGCTGTCAGCTTTTTCAAAGAGCTCGGCGACCCATATAAGCTTGAGTTGATTGAAGCGATTCCTGCAGATGAAAAAGTGACTCTTTATGAGCAGGGAGATTTTGTTGATCTTTGCCGCGGAGTGCACGTCCCATCCACAGGGAAGCTGAAAGAGTTCAAATTACTGAGCATTGCCGGTGCATACTGGCGCGGTGACAGCGACAACAAGATGCTGCAGCGCATTTACGGTACTGCTTTCTTTAAGAAGGAAGATTTGAAAGAACATTTAAGGCTGCTTGAAGAAGCGAAGGAGCGCGACCACCGCAAACTTGGCAAAGAGCTTAACTTATTTACAAACTCCCAGAAGGTTGGACAGGGACTTCCGCTCTGGCTTCCAAAAGGTGCGACTATCCGCCGCATTATTGAGCGTTACATCGTCGATAAAGAAGTCAGCCTCGGCTATGACCATGTTTACACTCCGGTAATGGGAAGTGTCGAGCTATATAAAACTTCTGGCCACTGGGACCACTATCAGGAAAACATGTTCCCGGTCATGGAAATGGAAAACGAGCAGCTTGTTTTAAGACCGATGAACTGTCCGCACCACATGATGGTATACAAAAACAGCATCCATAGCTACAGGGAACTTCCAATCAGGATTGCTGAGCTAGGAACAATGCACCGCTATGAAATGTCCGGAGCATTAGCTGGATTGCAGCGTGTGCGCGGCATGACATTGAATGACGCTCACCTTTTCGTCCGCCCTGACCAGATCAAGGAAGAGTTCAAGCGTGTCGTACAGCTTGTGCTTGAAGTCTACAAAGACTTTGATATGAACAATTACTCATTCCGACTTTCTTACCGCGATCCTGAGGATAAGGAAAAATACTTCGATGACGACCAAATGTGGGAAAAAGCACAGTCAATGTTAAAAGAAGCTATGGATGAGATGGGTCTTGAGTACTTCGAGGCTGAAGGCGAAGCGGCATTCTACGGCCCTAAGCTTGATATCCAGGTCAAGACAGCACTAGGCAAAGAGGAAACTCTTTCAACTGTCCAGCTCGACTTCTTGCTTCCTGAGCGCTTTGACTTGACTTATATCGGTGAAGACGGCAAGCATCATCGCCCAGTTGTTATCCACCGTGGTGTTGTATCAACTATGGAACGATTTGTCGCATTCCTTATCGAAGAATACAAAGGGGCATTCCCAACATGGCTGGCGCCGGTCCAGGCACAAGTCATCCCGGTATCTCCATCTGTCCATTATGACTATGCCAGAGAAATCCAGGAAAAGCTTAAAGCAGAAGGCTTCCGTGTCGAAATTGATGGCCGCGATGAAAAAATCGGCTATAAAATCCGTGAAGCACAAATGCAGAAAATTCCTTATATGCTCGTAGTCGGAGATAATGAGGTGGCTGATCGAGCAGTAAATGTCCGTAAATACGGTGAACAGAAATCAGAGACAGTTTCATTCGATGAATTCCTGGAGTCCTTCAGGAAAGAAGCGAAGAAATAAAAATAAGAGGGGCCATCTGGCTCCTCTTATTTTTTGTTATGCTGTTTAAGTATGAATAGGTATGTACGTGCAAAATATCCTTATTCCAATGGTTTCGAACAGGATGGACACAGATTTTTCGTATAGGTGCGCTGGATCCTCTGTCCGCAATGCATGCATGATTTCAACAGCAGCGGCTTATTGTCAATATCATTTGCAAATCCATAGCCTGTCCGGAAAAACTTTAGAGCAGTGCCCGCAAGCAGACCAGTTACAACTCCGGTGATCATGATGGCAACTAGCAAATTTACACCAGCTTTCTTAATTTTACTATTATAATAAATTATACCAAATTAGGATTCGCTAAGGATTGGAACTTTAATTTTAAAGGCTTTTTTCGATTGCTTTGTTTGTTATTTTGCCTTCAAAGGATTTTTACGGATTTCTCAGTCATGTGAATTTCGAAAAAGCCAAAGATACTTAAGAATAAAAAAAATTATCCGCAAAGAGTATTATTTATAAAAAAAGTATTGCAGGCTGTAATTCTATTTGATACAATACTTTTTGTTGCAGTTAACGCAAGTGTTTCGTTTGACACATCTTTTTCTTTGTGTTATATTAGCAAAAGTGAACTGAATACTAGTTTTAGGAAAGAAGAAGCACCCGCTTCTCACCTGGCTGACGCATTAGGCTGTTGGCAGGTAATACGTAAACGTCTGATTATTTTGTTTTCGTAAGTGTGGGTGTTGTCGCCTGCACTTTTTTTATTGCAAAATAAAAAAAGACTATCGTATGTCATAGTGTGAGCAAGATGACGGGCTGGAGCTTGGCAATGTACTTCTTCTCCTTGACGATGTATTCGATAAAACCCTGGAGGTGGCTAATTATTAGCAAAGATGCGATGTTACTAAACGAGGGAATTCGTGCTCGCGAAATTCGTCTTATCGATCAAAATGGCGAGCAATTAGGAATTAAAACCAAAACTGAAGCGCTTGAAATTGCAGCGCGCGTTAATCTGGATCTTGTACTTGTGGCTCCGAATGCGAAGCCTCCTGTAGGCCGGATCATGGACTACGGAAAATTCAAATTCGAACAGCAAAAGAAAGACAAAGAAGCACGTAAGAACCAAAAGATCATCACAACCAAAGAAGTACGTCTTAGCCCGACAATTGATGAGCACGACTTTAACACAAAGCTTCGCAATGCCATCAAATTCTTGGAAAAAGGCGATAAAGTTAAAGCATCAATCCGTTTTAAAGGACGTGCTATAACGCATAAGGAAATCGGTCAGCGTGTATTGGATCGCTTCTCTGAAGCATGCAAGGAAGTAGCGACGATCGAATCACATCCAAAAATGGATGGCCGAAGCATGTTTCTAGTTTTAGCACCTAAAATAGAAAAGTAACGAGGAGGAAGTCCCCAATGCCAAAAATGAAAACTCACCGCGGCACTGCCAAGCGTTTCAAGAAAACTGGATCTGGCAAGCTTAAGCGTTCACACGCTTACACTAGCCACTTATTTGCTAACAAGTCTACGAAAGCTAAGCGTAAGCTTCGCAAATCTGCACTTGTTTCTAAAGGCGATTTCAAACGTATTCGTCACATGCTTGACAACATTAAGTAAATTCGAGCGATCGATTTATATAGGAGGGAAATTACATGCCACGTGTAAAAGGCGGTACAGTTACGCGCAAGCGTCGTAAAAAAATCATTAAATTAGCAAAAGGTTACTACGGTTCCAAACATACATTATACAAGGTTGCTAACCAGCAGGTTATGAAATCTTTAATGTATGCATTCCGCGACCGTCGCCAGAAGAAGCGCGACTTCCGCAAACTTTGGATTGCTCGTATCAACGCAGCAGCTCGCATGAACGGTCTTTCATACAGCCGTTTAATGCACGGCTTAAAGCTTGCTGGTATCGAAGTAAACCGCAAGATGCTTGCTGAACTTGCAGTAAGCGATGCTAATGCATTCGCTCAATTGGCTGAAACGGCTAAAAAGCAATTCAACAAGTAATTAACCAAAAAGATCAACCATTCTCTTCCTGAGGATGGTTTTTTCTTTTTTTAGGCCAATACATATGACCTTATTGTATTATCACGAAATTCTTTTAAGATATAATGGACCATAAGATTCATTTTACATACTTTAATGCTGTTAGAAGGACGTGGGGAAATGGAAGTATTGATTTTGCTGGGAATCATCGTGGTCATGAACATGGCTGGGTTTTTCATCATGGGAGCAGATAAAAAACGCGCGCAAAAGAATCTATATAGAATAAGTGAAGGCACTCTGTGGAATGTCGCCTTTTTGGGCGGTGCGATTGGTGCATGGGCCGGGATGAAGCATTACAGGCATAAGACTAAGCATGCTCAGTTCAAATATGGCTTGCCTATGCTTGCACTCATCGAGGCTGGTATTTTTGTGTATGTTTTTACGTTATTAGTAGAACGGCTCAGGCTATTTTAAATGCTTTAGTAGCATCATAGAATTGCTGGGCATGTGACAGAGATGGGTCATTACTGCAGATTGTTTTTGAGTCAGGAATCTAGCATTCTCCGGGTGTGTATATCCTGTTTCATGTATTTCGCTAATTTCTCTTTATTACGCCGCCAGTTATCCTTTATAAAGTGACGGGGATTTTTTGGTGCAACGACGTAAAAAAGCGTCCGGCTATGTCGGACGCTTTATTTTGGTTAAGTTATCTGGTCTGTACTTTTGCACGACTATGATTCATCATCCTGATCATGGTTCGCCATGAATTCTTTGATCGGACTTTTCCAATCGATTTTAGCTACAGGGTAGCTCTCACGCACTTTTCGTTCGATGAACTGGAAATCCTCAAGAACAAGCCCCTTTAATTCAGCCGTCTTTTTTGGCCAGATGAAAATCGATACGACTTCGAAAGCAGATTGAGTGGTACCCAAATATTTTTCCCCTTCAAATAAAACGCCCTTATAAGTCAATAAGAAATTCTTCCGCACATTATCTGGGTCATCAAGGAAGAACAATCGTTTTTGCTCATGCGCGAGCTCCAATTTTCTTTTTGGATGGAATAAATATTTCACAGCGCTGTATATTAGAAAAATAAATAAAAGCAATATGATAAAACGTAAAAGCAGGATCATGACTGCCCCTCCAATACTCACTTTCCTTATTTACGAATGAGATTCTAAATAGTTTCATCAAATTTCTATTTGATTTATACTTTTTTTAACTGATTTCGTAAATTTATACTCTGGGATTGGTTTACGGATAAAAATTTTAACAGATGGAGTTAAGAAATGAATACTAAAAAGCTTTTTAATATGCAAAAAGAACTGGACAGCCATATTGAGTCACAACACAGGCTGGAGAATGAGGACTTATTTGACAGAAAGGTCCTGGCGCTGCTGGTGGAAATCGGCGAGCTTGCGAATGAGACAAGATGCTTCAAGTTCTGGAGCTTGAAACCTTCCTCTGAAGCACAGGTTATTTTAGAGGAGTTTGTCGACGGGGTCCACTTTATCCTGTCGCTTGGAATTGAGTGTGGTTATGATAGTCTCAGTTCAATAACATCAGGAACTAGTGCAGAAAAAAATACCAGCAGCCAGTTCCTTGAAGTGTACGAATCTGTGCATCGGTTCAGGAAAAGCCGCACGGAAAATGATTTTATCTTGTTGTTCGAAAGCTATATGAAATTGGCTGAATTGCTCGGGTTATCAGCTGGACAAATTGAACAGGCATATATTGCGAAAAATGAAGTAAATTATGATAGGCAGCGTGAAGGATATTAGGCAGAATTTTTTGTACAATAAACTGCATGTCTAGTATAATAGGATTCGAAACTACATATTAAGGGAGTCGAAATAATGGCTAAATTAGATGAAACACTCACAATGTTAAAGGATTTGACCGATGCCAAAGGTATTCCCGGCAATGAGCGTGAGCCAAGGGAAGTAATGAAAAAATACATAACTCCATTTGCTGATGAAGTGACTACTGATGGCCTTGGCAGCTTGGTTGCAAAGAAGGTCGGAGATGCAAATGGACCAAAAATTATGGTCGCAGGCCATCTTGACGAAGTAGGGTTCATGGTAACAAGCATCGATGACAAAGGATTCATCCGCTTCCAGACGGTTGGAGGCTGGTGGTCACAGGTCATGCTTGCACAACGCGTGACAATCGTTACACGCAAAGGGGAAATCACTGGGGTAATCGGTTCAAAGCCGCCTCACATCCTTTCTGCGGAAGCGCGCAAAAAGCCTGTTGATATCAAGGATATGTTCATTGATATCGGTGCATCAAGCCGTGACGAAGCGAAGGAATGGGGAGTCACTCCTGGCGACATGGTCGTACCTTACTTCGAATTCACAGTCATGAACAATGAAAAAATGCTTCTGGCTAAAGCGTGGGATAACCGCATCGGCTGTGCAATTGCAATCGATGTCCTTAAGGGGCTTAAAGATGCAGAACATCCAAACGTTGTGTACGGTGTTGGAACAGTACAGGAAGAGGTTGGTCTTCGAGGTGCAAGGACTTCTGCTCAAATGATTCAGCCTGACATTGCTTTCGGTGTAGACGTCGGTATTGCCGGCGACACTCCTGGAGTTACGGAAAAAGAAGCGTTAAGCAAAATGGGCGATGGGCCACAAATCATCATTTATGATGCTTCAATGGTTTCGCATAAAGGGCTTCGTGACTTTGTTACCGATTTAGCTGACGAGTTGAACATCCCATACCAGTTCGACGCTGTTGCGGGTGGCGGAACAGATTCAGGTGCCATCCATTTGACACATCGTGGAGTGCCGGCTTTGTCAATCACCATTGCAACTCGCTATATCCATTCACACGCAGCGATGCTTCACCGTGATGACTATGAAAATGCAGTGAAACTGATCGTTGAAGTCATCAAGCGTCTTGATAAAGAAACAGTTGAAAAGATTACTTTTGAATAAGATTTAAGATAGGGTTGTCCAGAAAATCAGTTTGAGTACTGGTTTCCTGGACATTTTTTGTTAATCTTTATATAATCACTGCGTATTCGACCACAATCACTACCATATAAATATGAGTCACTCCGGAAAAAGTCACAAGCACTACGAAATGATCCATGATCACTGCGAAAAAGTGGCTTATCACAACGAAATGATCCATGATCACTACGAAAAAGTGGCTTATCACAACGAAATGATCCATGATCACTGCGAAAAAGTGGCTTATCACAACGAAATGACCCATGATCACTACGAAAAAGTGGCTTATCACTACGAAATGATCCATGATCACTACGAAAAAGTGACTTATCACTACGAAATGTTCCTTGATCACTACGAAATAGAGCCTCATCACTACTTTTTCCATCTGTTGGAAAAAGGAGCTTGCCGTTTCGCTGCATCCTACCCTAGAAACCTAAAAAAAGAACTCCTCAAAATGAAGGAGTCCTTCCAATTTTATTGCTTTCCTTTCAATCCTTCTTCCAATGCGTTGAGCATTTCCTGCTGTTCTTCAGCAGATGCGTTCTGCCAGATCACTTCAAACAAAACTCCAAGACCTGGAAGCATTTTTTCCTCGCCATTTTGGATGGCATCTACAATAGTATCCTTCAACTCATCCTGTGAATTTCCAGCGACATTTGTAATGACAGCATTTCTAAGGTTTAGGTTCATCCTTGCTCAAACTCCTTTCAAATTTCCATTACTGGTTATAGGTTTAGCATTTTTGGTTTTATTATGTATTCATTTTGAGCTATAATAGTAAAATTGAACAAGCCATATTAAAGGAGAGCCAGAGTTGAAGTATATTCAATCTGATAAAAATCCCCAAGTTAAACAGTGGAAAAAATTATTGACGCGCAAAGAGCGAGATAAGTCAGGTACATATCTCGTTGAAGGGTTCCATTTGGTAGAAGAAGCCCTTGTGATGAAAGAAGATGTGGAAGAAATCATTTTAAGTGAAAAAACAGAAATGCCGCCAGGCTGGGACTACGGCTCGATTCCTGTTACTGTTGTGACGGACGAAATCAGCAGGCAGCTTGCTGATACTGAAACGACCCAGGGCATTTTTGCGGTTTGCAGCCAGCCCAAGCAGTCCATTACAAGCGGGAAAACATATTTGCTGATCGACTCTGTCCAGGATCCCGGAAACCTTGGGACGATGATAAGAACTGCCGACGCAGCAGGATTAGATGCTGTCATTGTCGGAAAGGGCAGTGTTGACATTTATAATCCTAAGGTGCTTCGTTCAGCGCAGGGAAGCCATTTCCATTTGCCAGTACTAAGTGGTGATCTAACAGAGTGGATTGACAAGCTAGTCGCAGAAAATATCCCAGTCTATGGAACGGCTCTTGAAAACGGAGCTGTTTTTACAGAGGCAGCAGCTGCTGAATCATTCGCCCTGCTCGTAGGAAATGAAGGAAGCGGCGTAAACAAAGAGCTGCTGGCAAAAACGACGCAGAATCTTTATATTCCGATTTACGGAAACAGTGAATCACTGAACGTCGCAGTAGCGGCAGGTATCCTGCTATATTATTTGAAAACCGCTAAATAGGCGCAATTTTTCTTAAAACCATTTGATACTGCGCAAAGAATATACTATAATAAACACCAAAATTAATATTTTAAAAACACTGACGGAGAAAAGTAGCTTGAAGATGGCCATCCAGGAAGAAAATGCCGGTGACTGGAAGCATTTTTATGGAACAGGCAAGCGAAGTTCACCTCCCGAGTTGGCATCGGGACCGCTTTTATAAGCGTAAAGATGCATCGGCACAAAGCCGTTATCTCAATGAAGCGAACATGTAATACATATTGTATTGCCTGTTAAAAAGGGTGGTACCGCGAAAACCAAGACCTCGTCCCTTTATCCGGGATGAGGTCTTTTTGTGTTTAAAAAAGAAGAATTTGAAGGAGGATTTACCAATGCAGGATCGTTTAAAAGAACTGCAGGCTGAGGCACTTGAAAAAGTCGCTGCAGCAGCTGACCTTAAAGAATTGAATGACATTCGCGTTTCCTATCTAGGAAAAAAAGGTCCAATCACAGAAGTATTAAAAGGAATGGGCAAGTTATCTGCTGAAGAAAGGCCAATGATGGGCGCACTTGCCAATGAGGTCCGTGACGCTATCTCTGGGCAAATTGAAGTGAAGCAGCAGGAGCTTGAGGAAGCAGCAGTACAGAAGCAATTGGCAGCTGAACAAATCGACGTGACGCTTCCTGGAAGACCTGTCAAAACAGGCAGTCATCATCCGCTTACAAGCATCATTGAAGAAATCGAAGATCTTTTCATCGGCATGGGCTACACAGTAGAAGAAGGCCCGGAAGTCGAGAAGGATTATTATAACTTTGAAGCATTGAATCTTCCGAAGGGACACCCTGCCCGCGATATGCAGGATTCCTTCTATATTACTGAGGAAATCCTGATGCGCACGCACACTTCCCCGGTCCAGGCAAGGACAATGGAGAAGCACCAGGGGAAGGGTCCTGTAAGAATCATCTGCCCGGGCAAGGTATACCGCCGCGATAACGATGATGCGACTCATTCGCATCAGTTCATGCAAATTGAAGGGCTTGTAGTCGATGAGAATGTCAGAATGAGCGACCTGAAAGGCACGCTTCAAGTATTTGCTAAGAAAATGTTCGGTGAAGACCGTGAAATCCGTCTGCGCCCTAGCTTCTTCCCATTCACAGAGCCATCAGTAGAGATGGACATTTCTTGTAAAATCTGCGGAGGATCAGGCTGCAGCGTTTGTAAAGGAACTGGCTGGATCGAGATTCTTGGAGCTGGAATGGTTCATCCGAATGTACTTGAAATGGCGGGCTATGATTCAAAGAAATATACAGGCTTTGCATTCGGTATGGGTCCAGAGCGGATCGCGATGCTTAAGTATGGAGTCGACGACATCCGTCATTTCTACACAAACGATGTCCGCTTCTTGAAGCAATTTTCAGTCGAAGAATAAAGGAATAGGAGGATTTAACCATGTTGGTATCATATAAATGGCTTCAGGATTATATTGATTTATCAGGTGTATCAGCGGAAGAGCTTGCTGAAAAAATCACCAAGAGCGGCATAGAGGTTGAAGGGGTAGAAAAGTTAAACGAGGGCATGAGCGGAATAATGGTTGGCCATGTGCTTGAGTGTGAAAAGCATCCTAATGCGGAAAAACTGAACAAAACACTTGTTGACCTAGGCAACGGTGAAACGGTTCAGATCATTTGCGGTGCAGCGAATGTCGGCAAAGGCCAAAAGGTTGCGGTTGCGACGGTTGGAGCTGTTCTTCCTGGCAACTTCAAAATCAAAAAGGCAAAGCTTCGCGGCGAAGAATCCCATGGGATGATTTGCTCGCTGCAGGAGCTTGGCATCGAAGGCAAACTCGCGCCTAAAGAGTATGCTGAGGGAATTTACAATTTCACTCCAGACACGGAAATCGGCCAGGACGCTTTGGTAGCTTTAAACAGGGATGACGAAATCCTTGAGCTAGGTCTGACGCCAAACCGCGCAGATGCCATGAGTATGCTTGGTGTTGCGTACGAGGTAGGAGCGATTCTTGGCAAGGACATTAAACTTCCTAATCCGCAGCCGGAAACTTCTTCTGAACAAGCAAATGACTATATTAACGTAACAGTTGAAGCAAAAGAAGATAATCCTCTCTACGTGGCGAAAGTCATCAAAAATGTGAAGGTTGGCCCATCACCGGTCTGGCTGCAAACAAGGCTGATGGCTGCAGGTATCCGCCCGCATAATAATGTCGTGGATATCACGAACTATATTTTATTGGAGTATGGCCAGCCACTTCACGCATTCGATTACGATAAACTGGGATCGAAAGAAATCCTTGTACGCCGTGCGAAGGATGGAGAAGTGATTGAAACGCTTGATGATGCAAAACGAACATTGTCTTCAGAGCACCTTGTGATTACAAACGGAACTGAGCCAGTAGCGCTTGCGGGTGTTATGGGCGGAGCGAACTCTGAAGTAGGAAGCGATACTACAACAGTATTGCTTGAATCGGCTTATTTTACAGGCGGAGCCATCCGCAAGGCATCAAAAGACCATGGTTTAAGAAGTGAAGCAAGCTCACGCTACGAAAAGGGTGTTGATCCTGAGAGAGTGCGCCCTGCTGCTGAACGTGCGGCTGAATTGATGATTCAGCTAGCTGGCGGCGAACTTCTTGGCGGCGTTGTCGAGGCAGATTCACTTGAAGTCAAACCAGCTGTTGTTTCAACAACACTCGAAAAAATCAATAAAGTATTGGGAACAGATCTTGAAATGAAGCAGGTCGAAGACATTTTTGCCCGCCTTAAGTTCGAAACATCTGTGGATAACAATACAATTACAGTAACAGTGCCAACTCGCCGCGGGGACATTACAATCGAAGAAGATTTGATTGAAGAAGTCGGCCGCCTGTTTGGCTACGATAACCTCCCGACAACTCTTCCGATTGGCGCTTCAACACCTGGCCATCTTTCTGAATATCAGAAAAAACGCCGTGTTGTCCGCCGTTTCATGGAAGGTGCCGGCCTGTATCAGGCAGTGACTTACTCACTAACAAGTGCTGAAAAAGCTGCTCAATATGCTTTGGATCAGCGAGAACCTGTTGAACTGGCAATGCCGATGAGCGAAGACCGCAGCATTTTGCGCTTGAGCATTGTGCCTCAGCTGCTTGAGGTGCTGAAGTATAACATTGCCCGCCAGAACGATAGCGCTGCTGTCTATGAAACTGGAGCAGTATTCCTTAAGAACAGCAATGACGATCTGCCAGAAGAGCGCGAGCACCTTGCTGCAGCGGTTACTGGTCTTTGGGAAAGCCACCCTTGGCAGGGAGAAAAGAAGCCGGTTGATTTCTTCGTCCTAAAAGGTATCGTTGAAGGACTTGTCGCTAAGCTTGGCCTCGATAACCAGCTCGGATTCCAGAAGGCAGTGATGGAAGGAATGCATCCAGGACGCACAGCTGAAATTTTGCTGAATGGGAATGTGATCGGCTTCATTGGCCAGGTTCATCCAACTATGCAAAAAGCGCTCGATTTGAAAGAGACTTATGTATTCGAGCTGTCGCTAAAGGCTTTATTGGAAGCTGAAACGGCACCTCTTCAATACACAGCAATTCCGCGCTTCCCGTCGATCACAAGGGATATCGCCCTTGTTGTTGAGAAAGAAGCTGCTGCTGGCGACCTTAAAAAGGTCATTACCGAAGCTGGAGGAACGCTGTTAAAAGAAGTACAGGTATTTGACCTGTACGAAGGTGAAAAAATGGAACAAGGAAAGAAATCCCTTGCTTTCTCATTAAAATACTTCGACCCTGAAAAGACATTGACGGATGAAGATATTGCAAAAGCCCATACTAAAGTGCTTAAAGCCCTTGAAGAACAGGCTGGAGCCGTTTTACGAGGATAAACAGGAAAAAGGCAGCCCGCGGGCTGCCTTTTTAATATGATATTAGCTGAATCGTATAAGCATGATACTTTTTCCGCGAAAACAACCGAGTATCCCTCGCGAATATCTGGGTTAATCCTGCTAAAGCTTCCTAGTATTCCGCGAAATTTTGTCGAAATCCCGCAAGTTCTTGTCGAAATCCCGCGGGAACTCCCCGTTATTCCGCGAATTCTTGTCGAAATCCCGCAACTCAGAAAAGCACTCGTTTGTATCCAGGTTTATGACTTATACCCTCGCAATCTTCTTAGCTTTCTCCGTATTGGCAAAATGAAGCTTAACGAACTCAGGCAGCACCTCAATGCCCTTTTCCTGGATCAGTCTTGCAGCAGCCTTGTCTACTGCAGCCCCAGCACCTTTCGGAATCGTGAAGCCGGCGCGCTTGCTGAGATTTTCAAAGTGGCGGACAAATGCATAGCGTGCAATCATCGATGCTGCCGCTACACCGAGATGGATTCCCTCAGCCTTGGTGCTGAACAACACATTCTCTCGCATGATATTTTTCTGGCCTCTTAAGTGGGCGTAATAGATTTCTTCTTTGGCAAATTGGTCGATCAGGATGGCCTCAGGCTTTTCGGGAGCGATTTTTTCAAGAACATGATTGATTGCCTGGTTATGGAGCAGGGCTTTCATTTTTCCCTGCGACATTCCTTTCATCTGCATTTGGTTGTATTTTTCATTATGTAATGTTAGCAGACTGTGTGGAACAAAGGTTACTAGCTGTTTTGCGATTTCAGTGATTTTATCATCTTTTAGATTTTTTGAATCCTGCACACCAAGCTCTTTCAGGACCGGAATATCCTGCCGCCTTACGTAGGCTGCGACGACGGTTATTGGGCCAAAGAAGTCGCCTGTTCCGACCTCATCAGAACCGATGATGGAGATTTCCCCAATATTACGCGGTAAATGTGATGCTATGGAAGGTGCAGCGGTTTTTTTACTGGCAGGCGCAGCTGCAGTTCCCCATTTTGCTGCCTCAGTTTCCCCGTCTTTTCCCTGAAACAATACTTTTCCTGATTTATAGGCAGTTATCGCACAGGAAGGTGTTTTTGCAGCAAAAACGCTGCCCGGCGGAAGCTTGTCAATAAGGAACTTGCTATAATATTCTTTCATTTTTTTGATTTCTTCCGGACTTTTCTGGAGGACACTATTTCCCATTGCATTACACTCCCTGTTTTACATTTCAAAGTTAGACATTATCTTCCAAAAAACATATGCATCTGACAGGCAAATACTTCCCAGTGATTTGCGTTCATGTTATAGTATAAAATAGGATTCTTACGAATGGGGGCATAAATGTTGTCAGACATAAAAAAAAATCGTTCGACTGTAGATATATTTGGACAGCAATATGTCATAGTCGGCTCAGAAAGCACAAGCCATATCCGGCTCATTGCCTCGATGGTAGACGATAAAATGCGAGAAATCGGCTCAGCGAATCCTTCACTTGATACTAGTAAGTTAGCTGTATTAACTGCTGTAAATGCCGTTAATGATTACATAAAAATGAAAGATCGTGTTGAATCGCTCGAAGCGGAAATTAAAAGGTTAAAGGACTGAACTTATTCATGCTTGATCTTGCAGTTTTAGCTATTTTGCTTATTGGCTTTATCGTGGGGCTGAAGAGGGGGTTCATCCTGCAATCCATTCATTTAGCCGGATTTATCGCCGCCTTCATTGTTGCATACATATACTATGACCAGCTGGCACCAAAGCTGACATTGTGGATACCTTATCCTAACCTTGGCAGCAATGCTACATTAAACTTGCTATTTGAAAATGCCAATCTAGAAGGTGCTTATTACCGGGCAATCGCGTTTGCGGCGATTTTCTTCGCTGTGAAAATTTTGCTCCAGATTATCGGGTCGATGCTGGATTTTGTGGCAAACCTGCCAATACTGCACCAGTTGAACGTTTGGGCTGGCGGATTGTTAGGATTTGTTGAAGTTTACCTTGTTTTGTTCATCGTTCTGTACATAGCAGCATTACTGCCAATCCAGGCAATCCAGGGACCTCTGAACGATTCAATTCTTGCCGAAAATATCATAAAAAATACACCTGTTTTTTCCCAGCAAATTAAACAACTATGGATTGAATATATGGCTGCATAACTTCTCTGTTGCGGAGAAGTTTTTCTTTTATAAAGGCTCTTTTCGTAAACATAGTTGCCTTCACACTCAAAAGTTTGCAGTTACCAATACTTTCTATGTACCGGCATTTCTCGAAAAGAGCTCGAGGCTCAGCATATATAACTTCATTTAATTTCACAGTGGCGCTTGTTTTCTATAAAATAGATAACAATGACTAATATTCCAGGCAAGTATGCTGGAAAGATCTTAAAAGGCAGGTGGGCATTATGTCTGTAAATAAAAAAGATATCGTACAATTGCTTGAAACAATTGCTATATATATGGAACTAAAAGGAGAAAACCCATTTAAGGTGTCGGCATTCAGAAAGGCGGCAGCTGCTCTTGAGGCCGATGAACGAAGCATGTCAGAGATGGGGGACCCTACTGAACTCAAAGGAATTGGCAAAGGGACAGCTGGAGTCATCATTGAATTCATGGAGACAGGACAATCAACCGAGCTAAAAGAATTACAAGAAGAAGTCCCAAGTGGATTGATTCCGCTGCTGCAGCTGCCAGGTATGGGCGGCAAAAAAATTGCCAAGCTGTATAAGGAGCTTGGAGTCGAAAGCATCCATGACTTGGAGGAAGCAGCAAAGGAAGGGAAAATCCGTGATCTTGCAGGCTTCGGCAAGAAAACGGAAGAGAAAATCCTTGCAGCTATTCAAAACTTTGGGACAAGGCCGGAACGGCTGCCATTAGCATATATGCTGCCAGTCTCAGAATTAATTGAATCATATCTTCAAAAGATAGAAGATATCGATCAGTTTTCCAGGGCAGGAAGCTTGAGAAGGATGAGAGAGACAATAAAGGATCTCGATTTTATTATTGCTTCTTCAAACCCGGCTTCAGTGAAGGATGAATTGGTCAAGCTGCCAAAAATAAAAGAAATCATCGCAGCAGGCGATACAAAGGTTTCCGTGACGCTGGGGCTTGATTACGATGTAAATGTCGATTTTCGCCTCGTTGATCCTGAAGAATTCGCGACTGCTCTTCACCATTTCACTGGCTCGAAGGACCACAATGTCAGAATGCGCCAGCTTGCGAAGGAAAAAGGCGAGAAGATCAGTGAGTATGGAGTGGAAAACGTTGAAACTGGAAAAGTTACAACGTTTAAATCCGAAGAAGAATTTTACCAGTATTTCGAACTTCCGTTCATACCGCCAGAACTGCGTGAAGACGGATCGGAAGTGGAATTATTTAAAGAAGAATTAAAACTCATCACACTGGAATCGATTAAAGGCGACCTTCATATGCATTCTACGTGGAGTGACGGCGGTCATTCAATTGAAGAGATGGCAAATGAATGTATCGCGAGAGGTTATAAATATATGGCGATCACCGACCATTCGCAGTATTTGAAGGTAGCGAACGGGCTGACGCCAGAACGGTTGCGAAAGCAGATTGAAGAAGTGAGGGAATTGAATAAGAAATTCGATGATTTCACGATTCTTACGGGTATTGAAATGGATATTTTACCGGATGGCAGCCTGGATTTTGAAGATGATTTGCTCTCTGAGCTGGACTTGGTCATTGCATCAATCCATTCTTCATTTTCACAGCCGACTGAAAAAATCATGCACAGGCTGAAAACAGCTCTTATGAATGCCCATGTCGATATCATTGCCCACCCGACCGGAAGGCTGATTGGCAGACGCGAGGGGTATTCGGTGGATATGGAGATGCTGATTGAACTGGCAAAGGATACGAATACAGCTCTGGAGCTGAATGCAAACCCTAACAGGCTCGATTTAGCATCAGAATACTTAAGAAAAGCGCAGGATGCGGGCGTGAAAATTGTGATCAACACAGATGCCCATAAGGTAGATACACTTGAACATATGGGCATAGGCGTTACTGCGGCAAGAAAAGGCTGGATCAAGGAATCCACTGTTGTGAATGCGTTGGATCTGAAGGGATTGCTTGATTTCCTGCATGGCCGCAATCAATAAATTAGAAGGAATATACATTTCACTTCGAGAAATGTCCAACTCCAGCGCCTAGCCCCTCGAGTCGCTTCGGTCCTGCCAATGAAGTCAAAGAACGACTTCACTGTCAGGCCCTCCAGCGCTTGTCGGGGCTAACCAAGGCGCTTGCGCTTTTCTAAAAAGAACCTTCGAATGAGAAGAAGGAGGAAATTTTGTGCAGCAAAGAGTCATGAAAACACTTGAATTTGATAAGGTCAGGAACCAGCTGATTGAACATACATCATCCTCACTGGGACGGGAAAAAGCACTGGCGTTAGTGCCGTCTGTTGACTTTGATGAGGTAGCACGGCTGCAGGACGAAACGGACGAAGCAGCAAAGGTGCTCAGGCTCAAGGGGAACATTCCTTTGGGCGGCATCCATGATATCAGGCCTCATGTTAAAAGGGCCCAAATTGGCGGAATGCTGAGCCCGCATGAATTGATCCATGTAGCAAGTACTGTCCATGCGAGCAGACAGATGAAGCGATTCATTGAAGACTTGCAGGAACTAACAGAGGTACCGATTTTATTGAGCTATTCGGAAAGAATCATCGTGCTGGCTAATTTGGAAGAATCAATTAGAAATGCAATCGATGAGGGCGGCGAAGTGCTTGACGGGGCGAGCGAAACGCTTAGGTCGCTCCGCCAGCAGATTAGAACGAGAGAAGCAAGGGTGCGCGAAAAGCTTGAGAGCATGATTCGCTCCTCAAATGCATCAAAGATGTTGTCTGATGCGATCATCACGATCAGGAATGACAGATTCGTCATTCCAGTCAAACAAGAGTATCGTGCGCATTATGGCGGCATCATCCATGACCAGAGCTCTTCTGGGCAAACACTGTTCATCGAACCGCAATCTGTCGTCCAGTTGAACAACGAACTTCAGAGCATCAGGGTAAAAGAACAGCAGGAAATCGAAAGGATACTTTCGGAACTTTCGGCATTGACTGCTGACCACCATGATGAGCTCCTTGAAATCGTCGTCATCATGGGAGAACTTGATTTCATGTTTGCGAAAGCTCGCTATGGAAGCAAGATCAAGGCCTCGAAACCAATCGTGAACAATGAGGGACGCATCAACCTTTTCCAGGCAAGGCATCCTCTGATTTCGATTGATGAAGTAGTTCCAAACAGCATCGCTCTTGGGAAGGATTATACGACGATTGTCATTACTGGTCCCAACACCGGTGGTAAAACCGTTACCTTGAAGACAGTTGGCCTTTGTACGCTAATGGCCCAGGCTGGCTTGCAGATCCCGGCGCATGATGGATCAGAAGTAGCTGTTTTTGAATCTGTTTACGCAGACATCGGCGATGAACAATCTATTGAGCAAAGCTTGAGTACTTTTTCATCCCATATGGTCAATATCGTCGAGATTCTTAACAAGGTGGACTATAACAGCCTTGTACTTTTCGATGAACTTGGAGCGGGAACGGATCCGCAGGAAGGTGCAGCGCTTGCCATTTCAATTCTCGATGAAGTTTATAAATGCGGGGCAAGGGTGATTGCTACAACTCACTATCCTGAGCTAAAGGCCTATGGATATAACCGCGAAGGCGTCATAAATGCCAGCGTCGAATTTGACGTAGAAACGCTCAGTCCTACCTACAAGCTATTGATCGGTGTTCCAGGACGAAGCAATGCATTCGAGATTTCAAAAAGGCTTGGGCTGAAAGAATCAGTCATAGAAACGGCAAGGTCCTATATAAGCGAGGACAGCAATGAAGTTGAAAACATGATAGCTTCCCTAGAGTCGAGCAGGAAGCAGGCAGAAAGAGACCGAGATGAAGCCCACCAGTTTCTGAAGGATGCAGAATACCTGCATCAGGATATGCAAAAGCAGATGGCCGCTTATTATGAGAAAAAAGACGAGCTGGCAGAAAAAGCAAAGGTAAAAGCTGCTTCGATTGTTGAAAAGGCGAAAGAAGAAGCTGAGGAAATCATCCGTGATCTTCGCAAGCTCCGTCTTGAAAAAGGAGCTGAGATTAAGGAGCATGAGTTAATCGATGCGAAAAAGCGCCTGAGTGATGCGGCACCTGAACTGAACCAGGTAAGAAAAGGCGGCAAGGCAAAGCCAGGCAAGCATGAGTTTAAGCCTGGCGATGAGGTCAAGGTATTGACATTCGGCCAAAAAGGCCACCTCGTCGAACGGGTGTCTGGGAAAGAGTGGCAGGTGCAGATCGGCATTCTCAAAATGAAAGTGAAAGAATCCGATTTGGAATATATAAATTCTCCAAAGCCAGTCGAAACAAAACCAATTGCGACTGTAAAAGGCAAGGATTTTCATGTAAGCCTGGAGCTTGACCTCAGGGGAGAGCGTTATGAAGATGCACTAATGAGAGTAGAAAAATACATCGATGATGCCCTATTGGCCGGATATCCCCGCGTTAACATCATACACGGAAAAGGAACGGGTGCATTAAGGCAAGGCGTCCAGGAGTATCTTCGGAACCACCGTTCAGTAAAGAAGATAAGGTTCGGCGATGCCGGTGAGGGTGGTACTGGAGTAACGGTTGTTGAGTTTAAATAAGACTGTTTTCGCATAAATCGTTGTTTTTCAAGCCAAGTACTCATCAAGGATTCCTCTTGACTTCGAGCTCTTTTCGAGGAGGTTTCTAAACAGGGATGTGTATTAAAACCCGTATCGGTTTGTGAAAGCAACAAAGTTTAAGGTAAGAGCTTTAAATATACAATTTAAAAACTTTGCTGATGGATTTATAATATGTCTAGTATTCGTTTTTAAATTATTTAGGGAGATTGGATATGAATCATTTCTGGGAAAATGAATTTGTGGTGACAGCTGGTTATTATAGTGTAGCGATTCTCTGCATGGTCGTATTCCTGGCTGTTTTCGAATTGGTCACGAAATACCGTAATTGGGATGAAATCAAGAAAGGCAATCTTTCAGTTGCAATGGCCACTGGAGGAAAAATATTCGGTGTAGCCAATATTTTTCGCCATTCCATCAGTCAGCATGATTCACTGCTAACAATGGTCAGCTGGGGAGTCTTCGGATTTGTCCTTCTTCTGATTGGCTATTTTATATTTGAATTCCTGACACCAAAATTCAACATCGATAACGAAATAGAAAACGACAACCGTGCTGTTGGACTAATATCCATGATTATCTCCATCGGGCTGTCCTATATCATCGGTGCAGGAATATAACAGGAGGATAGATCAGATGGAAACACTGGCAAAAATATTGCTGATTCTATGTGGAGTATTCCTGTTAGTCGGCTTTGTCTACATGATGTTCTTTACGTGAAAAACCGCCAATGGCGGTTTTTTTTTCGTATAGAGTGCCAGCTGCAATGAGCCTTCATTCTTAGATCCCCTATTAATTAGTCCTTAAAGCCTACAAAAAACTATTCTAATTGTCATAAAATGACCATTATATTATAATGAACAATAACAAAGAATTTTCAAAAAATTTTAAATAAGGGAGGTAACAAGATGGTGGAACATAAGCCATGGCTGTCGCAATATCCTCCGGAAATTCCTGCTCACTTAGATCTTCAGGCAGCAACGGTCCAGGATTATCTGAAGCAGACGGCAGAGAAGTTCCCGGATAAAGTCGCAATTCACTTTATGGGTAAGGAACTCACGTATAAGCAGGTATACAATTATGCGAAAAAATTGGCTGCTTATCTGCAAGCATTAGGAATTGAAAAAGGGGACAGGGTTGCAATCATGCTGCCTAATACTCCGCAATCGATCATCAGTTACTATGCAATTCTTATGGCTGGCGGGATTGTCGTCCAGACGAATCCTCTGTATATGGAACGAGAGCTTGAATACCAGATGAAGGACTCTGGCGCAAAAGCAATCATCACCTTGGATATTTTATTCCCGAGGGTTTCTAAAGTTATCGCGAACACGGATTTGGAGAATGTAATTGTAACCGCTATCAAGGACTATCTCCCTTTCCCTAAGAACCTTGTTTACCCTTTCATCCAGAAAAAACAATACGGGATCATTGTAAATGTTAAACATGAAGGCCAGAACCACCTTTACACTGAAATCATGAAAATGCCAGCTGGGAAAATTAAAGAATATGATTCTGATTTTGAAGAAGATTTGGCCCTTTTACAATATACGGGAGGGACAACGGGCTTCCCGAAAGGCGTAATGCTGACACATAAAAATCTTGTTGCAAACGCGGCGATGAGCAATGCGTGGCTGTATAAATGCAAGCCAGGCGAAGAAGTAGTACTTGGGATTCTCCCATTTTTTCATGTTTATGGCATGACGGCTGTATTGATTCTGTCCGTAATGCAAGGTTCGAAAATGGTCCTATTGCCAAAATTCGATCCTGAAACCACCCTAAAGACAATCCAGAAGCAGAAGCCTACATTGTTTCCAGGAGCACCAACGATTTATATCGGTTTGCTGAACCATCCTGACTTGAAAAAATATGACCTGTCTTCCATCGATTCCTGTATAAGCGGCTCAGCTCCTCTGCCTGTTGAGGTCCAGGAGAAGTTCGAAGAGATAACAGGAGGCAAGCTCGTTGAAGGTTATGGCCTTACTGAATCGTCACCAGTCACTCATGCGAATTTCCTCTGGGATAAAAAACGTGTGAAAGGAAGTATTGGAGTACCTTGGCCTGATACAGATTCAATCATCCTGTCAATGGAAACGGGTGAACCGCTGCCACCGGGAGAAATCGGAGAGATAGCAGTCAAAGGCCCGCAAGTAATGAAGGGATACTGGAACAGGCCGGAAGAAACAGAGCAAGTCCTTAAAGACGGCTGGCTGTTGACCGGTGATCTTGGTTATATGGATGAAGAAGGATATTTTTACATCGTCGACCGGAAAAAAGATATGATCATTGCCGGGGGCTTCAATATCTATCCTCGTGAAATCGAAGAGGTGCTTTACGAGCATCCAGCTGTACAGGAGGTTGTTGCTGCAGGCATACCGGATCCATACAGGGGTGAAACAGTAAAAGTTTATGTAGTGCTTAAGGAAGGCGCAAAAGTTACCGAAGAGGAACTAAATGAGTATTCAAGGAAACATCTTGCAGCCTATAAGGTTCCTAGACTATACGAATTCAGAAAAGAACTGCCAAAGACAGCAGTCGGAAAAATCCTGCGAAGAGCATTGGTGGACGAAGAAAAAGCGAAAAGACAGGAAGACGAACAGAAGCGAGCTTAATTTTGAAGCCGGCTCCTCAATCGGCTCTTTCTTTTTGGGATATAAGGGTTGTCCAAATGAAACACATTTCCTTGACAGAAATGTGAGTGAATACTATTATAAAATTATGAATGACGATTCATTCAGTAAAAAGTATTGCAGACTAAAATCGTAAACGGGAGTGTGCCACTGTAGCATTTAATGCTTGTGCTTTTCCTGGAGCGGGAGTGATAGAAATGAAGAAAAACAGGCCGAAATATATGCAAATAATCGACGCAGCAGTAGTCATTATCGCTGAAAACGGCTACCACCAGGCTCAAGTGTCTAAAATAGCGAAGCAGGCTGGAGTGGCCGATGGAACCATTTATTTGTATTTTAAGAATAAGGAAGACATACTTATTTCTCTGTTCCAGGAGAAGATGGGTTACTTTGTTGAAAATATCCAGGAAAAAATTGCAGGAAAAAAAACAGCAACAGAGAAATTATACATGTTGGTGGAAACGCATTTTAAGATGCTTTCCCAAGACCGGCATCTTGCAATTGTAACCCAGCTGGAACTAAGGCAGTCAAATAAGGATCTCCGGCATAAAATCAACGAGGTGCTGAAAGGCTACTTAATGCTGATTGACAAGATCATATTGGAAGGCATAGAGAATGGAGAGTTTTCGAACTCCCTCGATTTGCGTCTTGCAAGGCAGATGATTTTTGGGACAGTAGATGAAACTGTTACTTCATGGGTCATGAATGAACAGAAATACAATCTTCCAGACCTTGCAAAAGCGGTACACCAACTGCTGATCAATGGCTGTGGTAATCAGGACACCAAACCGGCCCTTTAATCAGTCTCTTTTCACAAAACGTAAATCTTCATTATGGATGGAGATTTATTGACCAATGGGGATTGGCTATGAAAAGAGAGCGTAATAAGGCTTGTTTCGTATGAAGGTGCTATGCTGACATACATACGAAATCTGCCTTCATGTAAAAGGAGGGGAAAATGTGGAGTATCTTAAATGGTCATCGGAGGACAGGATTGCAACGATTACGATTGCCCGTCCACCAGCGAATGCCCTTGCTTCCGGACTGCTGAAAGAACTTTCAGCAGTGCTCGATGAAATTGAGGGGAACGAGGAAATCAGGGTGGTTCTGATCCATGGAGAAGGAAGATTCTTCTCTGCGGGGGCAGATATCAAGGAATTCACCACAATTAAAACTGGCGAAGATTTTGCGAAACTCGCAGAGTATGGCCAGGACTTATTCGAACGCATGGAGTATTATCCAAAACCGATCATTGCTGCCATCCATGGCGCAGCTTTGGGAGGCGGATTGGAGCTTGCGATGGCTTGCCATTTCCGTCTTGTAGCTGAAAATGCTAAACTAGGCTTACCGGAACTGCAGCTTGGATTAATACCAGGTTTTGCAGGCAGCCAGCGACTTCCTCGATATGTAGGCGTTTCAAGAGCAGCGGAAATGCTGTTCACGAGCGATCCAATCACAGGTGTGGAAGCAGTTCAATACGGACTTGCCAACCATGCATACCCTGAAGAGGAGCTGCTTGAAAACGCATACAAGATGGCTAGTAAAATAGCAAAAAAGAGTCCTGTATCAATCGGGGCGGCTATTAAACTGCTAAATCATTCAAAGACAGATTCCTTTTATAAGGGAGTAAAGGAAGAAGCAAAGCTCTTCGGAGATGTCTTCCTGTCGGAGGATGGCCAAGAAGGAATCCAGGCCTTCCTCGAAAAGAGGACTCCTGATTTCAAAGGCAGATAAACAAACCTTTTAGCATCAATTTTTTTATCATAAATTTTTTTAATCTTTAGAACAGCTAAAATGTTTGAATACTTAGGAGGGGAACTAATGAATATCTACGTTCTAATGAAAAGGACATTTGATACAGAAGAAAAAATCGCGATTGCAAATGGAAAGATCAATGAGGATGGCGCAGAATTCATCATTAATCCATACGATGAGTATGCGATTGAAGAAGCGATCCAGGTAAGGGACGCTCAAGGCGGAGAGGTAACTGTTGTCTCAGTCGGCAACGAGGAAACTGAAAAGCAGCTGCGAACAGCGCTTGCAATGGGAGCAGACAAAGCAGTATTGATCAACATTGAGGATGACGTGGAAAATGGCGACCAGTTCACTACGGCGAAAATCCTTGCTGAATACCTGAAGGATAAAGATGCTGACTTGATTCTGGGAGGCAATGTCGCAATCGATGGCGGTTCTGGCCAGGTAGCACCTCGTGTCGCTGACCAGCTTGGCATTCCTTATGTTACTACCATTACGAAACTGGAAATCAATGGTTCAACTGCTACGATTACTAGAGATGTAGAAGGTGATTCCGAAGTCATTGAGACAAGCCTTCCGGTTCTTGTAACTGCACAGCAGGGCCTTAACGAGCCACGCTATCCGTCTCTTCCTGGAATCATGAAAGCGAAGAAAAAGCCGCTTGATGAGCTTGAGCTTGATGATCTAGATCTGGACGAAGACGATGTAGAAGCAAAAACTAAGACAATCGAAATTTATCTTCCTCCTAAAAAAGAGGCAGGAAAAGTCCTTCAAGGCGATTTAGCCGACCAGGTAAAGGAACTTGTCAACCTGCTTCATACAGAAGCGAAAGTCATTTAAGACATAAAAGGAAGAATAAATACGCAGGAGGTAAATCAAATGGCGAGAAAAGTATTAGTATTGGGAGAAGCGCGTGACGGATCACTTAGAAATGTTTCCTTTGAAGCTATTGCAGCAGCTAAGACAGTTGCTGAGGGCGGAGAAGTGGTCGGAGTATTGATTGGCGATTCTGTCAGTTCCTTAGGCAATGAACTTTATCATTATGGCGCTGACAAAGTTGTAGCGGTAGAAGATTCAAAGCTTGCGCAATATACACCAGATGGCTATTCACAAGCTTTGATGGCGGTAATTGAACAAGAAAACCCAGAAGGACTTGTATTTGGGCACACATCTTTAGGAAAAGACCTTGCGCCTAAAATCGCAAGCAAATTGGATTCCGGTCTAATCTCAGATGCGATTGGAGTTGAAGAAGCTGGCGGAAATCTAGTCTTCACACGTCCAATTTATTCAGGCAAGGCATTTGAGAAGAAGATTGTCACTGACGGCCTCGTTTTTGCGACTATCCGTCCAAACAACATCGCGCCGCTTCAAAAGGATGAAAGCAAATCCGGAGAAGTCGCAGCTGTTGCAGCTGAAATCAAGGATTTGAGAACGATCATAAAGGATGTAGTCCGTAAAGCGACTGAAGGCGTCGATCTTTCAGAAGCGAAGGTTGTCGTAGCTGGCGGCCGCGGAGTGAAAAGTGAAGATGGATTCGAGCCGCTTAAAGAGCTTGCGAATGTCCTTGGTGGAGCTGTAGGAGCTTCTCGTGGCGCTTGTGACGCTGACTACTGTGATTATTCATTGCAAATTGGCCAGACAGGAAAGGTCGTCACTCCTGATCTATATATCGCAGCCGGAATCTCGGGAGCAATCCAGCACCTTGCAGGTATGTCCAACTCTAAAGTCATTGTTGCGATCAATAAGGATCCGGAAGCCAATATCTTTAAAGTTGCCGACTATGGCATTGTTGGAGATTTATTCGAAGTCATTCCAATGCTTACTGAAGAGTTCAAGAAGCTTAAGGTAAATGCGTAATTGTAAAGCTCTATTGCATAGGAGCATGAAGCTAGTTTAATGCGGGAAAAACGGACGTCATATACGTCCGTTTTTTGTCGAATTAAATGACTATTTAAGGAATATTCACTAGTCAAAAGGGTAAATTACAACAAGAGCAAATAAATAGCATCATTTGGGAAACGATGATATACTGTCGTTATTATTCAGATTTATTAGGAGGCATTCAAATGGCAATTACACACGCTACTGACGCAAATTTTGAAAACGAAACAGGATCAGGTCTAGTTCTTGTAGACTTCTGGGCTCCTTGGTGCGGACCTTGTAAGATGATCGCTCCTGTTCTTGAAGAATTAGATGCAGAAATGGGCGACAAAGTGAAAATCGTTAAGCTTGATGTTGACGATAACCAGGAAACTGCAGCAAAACACGGCATCATGAGCATTCCAACTCTGCTTGTCCTTAAAGATGGACAACAGGTAGATAAAGTAGTTGGTTTCCAGCCTAAAGAAGCACTTGCTGGCAGACTTCAACAGCACATGTAATTCAAAATCCGCTCTCCCAACTTGGAGAGCGGATTTTTTTGTCTAAAATCTGGTTTTGAGGTTATTACTATTATCATCATGTTCATGAGTTTGCCATACTTTACTTTAATTATCCGTTGACATTGATAATCATTCTCTATTATACTATCCATAGTTAATGAAAATCATTATCAATTAAACTTATAATTTATCAAGTGAGGGGTACTTAAAATGAAAAAGAGAAATTTGAAAATAATATTTGCAAGTTTTTTAATGGCAAGCGCTGTGTTGGCAGGCTGTAATAGCGGCGGAGAAACTGCTCAGAAGCCTGAAGAGAAACAGCAGACAGAGACAAAAGATAAAGCAGAAGATCAAAAAGAAGAACCAAAGGAAGTTAAGGTTGAAGATACGGATGCTGGAAAACAGACAGTTGTTTTCAGTGAAATGAAATCTGAATTAGAAAAAGCAAAAGAAAACCAGGAAGTTAATTGGGACACTGTTCAACAGAAGTATGAAGCTGGACTTCAAAAGGATGTAGCTGAAACAAGCCCTGAATTTGACCAGGCGATCGAGGCTGCTATCGCTGCAGGTAAAGGCGGAGAACTAGAACCAATTCTTGCCGTTCAATTAATCGATAAAACGACTCAATCATATTTCTATCAAAACCAAAAAGCATTGCAAAAAGAAGCAGCAACAGCTCTTTCAGAAGGTAAAAAAGATGAAGCTAATCTTGCATTTATCCAAATTAAGCACCTTGCTGAATCAGTATTTATCCCAACAGCTGAAAAGCGAGATACCTATTACGAATTAAGTGGAGATTCTAGTCTTGTAGAAAATATCAATTCTGGTTTGACTGCCCAGGAAGAAGCTTTAAATGCTGATAATGCAGAAGATTTCCAAGTATACCTGCAGGTAACGGATAAATCGATTTACAGAAGCTATTATTTAGCAGCTAAGTCATATGGTGAAAAGATTGAAGCGGGAGCAAAAGAAGGAAAAGATGCGAAAGAATTATCTATCATGCAAGCGGAAGCTTGGGGATTCTTCCAGGCAATTAAAGGCTCTCTTGGCGGTGGAGATGAAGCTGCTGCTGCGGAGCTAGACAAGACCTTTACATTAAATGAAACTGATCCTGCAACTATCAAAGCATCAGAAACAAACGCTTTATTTGCTAAAGCAATTGCAGGAAAAATCAAAGGCTACTATGAAAAGGCACCACAATTACTTGCAGAAAACAATGCAGTTGAAGCAAAAGTAGGGGCTATGGAAGGAAACATGTTCCTGAAAATGCTGCAAGGACAACTAACTGAAAAATTAGGTGAAGAAAAAGCAAATATGGTCTTTGCTGACGCTGAAGCCTGGTTTAATGGAATTGCTGGCAACAAACCTGAAGAAGCGAAAGCAAAAGGTGAATCTGTGATCACTGCAGTTGATGGATTGCTTCAATAAAAAGAGAGAGCCGCAGCTATGCGGCTCTTCTTTTAGGTTAGAGATTCTCCTATATTAAAGGGCATATAAAGGCCTCTAACCCCAAGTAAATTGGATTCTCACCTTGTCGAATGGGTGACTTAAAGTAAGATACAATAACATTTATAAATAGTGCCTTATAGAAGAAGCTTTATAATAGATTTATTCTGAACTATGCTAAAATGGCTTGAGGAAAGAAAGAGGTGTTTACCGTGAAAATACTAATCACAGGGGGAGCGGGATTTATCGGGAGCCATTTTGCCGTAAAAATGCTCGAGGAACAGCAGGAAGTGTCGATTATTGATAATCTGCATCCTTATTATTCTCCTGAGAGAAAAAAGCAGCATCTCGAAGTAATAAAACAATCCGGCAATTTTGATTTCTATCAAGCTGATTTGCTTAATCGCGAAGAGACTATTGGTATTATAAAAAGAATATCTCCTGATGCTGTTGTACATTTAGCAGCATTACCGGGAGTTGCATACTCAATTCTCCGCCCACTGGAGTACATTGACTATGATGTGAAGGCCACTGTGAACGTGCTGGAAGGTGCTGGTCAGGCGGGCGTAAAACAAGTCATCTTTGCTTCATCTTCTTCAGTATATGGCAGTATGAGGAACATCCCATTTAAAGAAGAAATGGCAACAGGCAAACCTATTTCACCCTATGCAGCTTCTAAATATGCTGCCGAATCATTTTGCCATGTATACGGGCATCTGTACGGAATGGAAATGAAAATCCTGCGTTTTTTTACCGTTTTCGGGCCATGGGGCAGACCAGATATGGCAATCGCAAATTTCATCAAGAAATTGAAGAATGGGGAAGAGATAACGGTTTTTGGACAAGGTGGTTCACGTGATTATACATATGTTAGCGATATTGTGAATGGGATAAGCCTTGCTTTGCACAAGCTCCAGGGCAGCTCGATCATTAATATCGGTTCTGGCAGGCCGATTTCAATGGAGCAGCTGCTATACGAACTGAAAAGGTATTTTCCAGATATGAAGATTAGGCATGAGGGTGACCGAGCTGGTGATGTGGAAAGAACCTGGGCAGATCTATCACTTGCCAGGGAAATGCTTGGCTATGAACCAAAGGTGGATTTTAGCAAAGGGATTGAAGAAACGGTAGCCTGGGCTGATCAGTATGAAAAAATTCTTTAAGAAGTATTTCAGGAAGACTGTATCATCACTTCTTCTCGCCGCTTTTTTGATTTTGACTTTTTATTTTCTAGATCCTGGCAGCATGTTGAATGAAATCAAGATCCTGGCATCCCGGCCGGCTGTTATTTTGTTTATTTTAACAAGCTATTTTTTTGCTTTTTTAGCGAGAGGCATTGCCTGGAAAATCTATTTGAAAAATAAAACAAGCCTTAAAACGTGCATGTACGGCCTGTTCTACAGCCTTTTGCTTAACCACCTGCTGCCAGTGAAAGCAGGCGATTTTGCAAGAGTCGGCATCTTGAAAGCAAGGGAACCCCAAATCTCCTCACATGAAGCATTTAATTCAGTAATTGTATTGCGGATGCTGGATACAGCTATTTTGTTTGGCATGGCTTTCACGGGTCTTGCTTTTCTTGAACTTCCGATGAACGCAATGCTAATTGTATGGCTGGCTGCAGGTGCAGCAACAGTGGCGATATTTATTTCTTTTCGGTTCCGTTCCTTTTTTGACAGGCACATAACCATCATGAAAAAAGCTTTTTCAGGATGGAGTGGAGTTTATATCGTTGCTTTAACCTTTACAAGCTGGATTCTCGAAGCAGCAGTCGTATATGGGGTTATTTTAAATGGAGGAAGCGAGTTCAGTTTTATCCAAGCAATTTGGGTCAACAGCATCACGGTGGCTGGGCAGATTTTCCAAATCACTCCTGGTGCTATTGCCAGCTATGAAGCCGTCATGGTATTCGCTCTTGGGGCATCTGGGATTGCCGGGGAAAACGCATACTCCGCTGCAATCATTACCCATGGCTTGAAATATATATTTACATTTATTGTCGGCGGTGCGGCTTTTGCAGCTTACCCAGTACCGACGCATTTATTAAAGAAATGGACTAGAGAAAGGGGCAACGAGTAATGAAGAGTGCTTCTAAGTTTGAAAAATTCGCGGCCCGGAGCTGGAATTTACTTAATGAAGGAAAGCCTTTTACGCCAATTTTCACAGTTGGCACAATGGTATTGTTCCATCTCGGGGATTTGGACAGCACTGAAAGGACGTTGGATTTTTTCCTGGCGCTGCTGGCCATCCTTCCACTGCTTGTTATGTATTTTATTTATGATTTTCCGCTGTTTTTGAGAAACTATTTATGGATTCCTTTTATCGTTTTTATCGTCATTTGGCCTGATCTTAATATCGATCTGCTATTTTTTGCGGCTGGACTGTATTTTTTCTTTACAGTCTTTTTCTGGGGTACCCTTTATTACCATTTAAGGATTGGCACATCGTGGCTGAACTTCACACGATTTTGGAAGCTCGTCTTGAAAAACAGTGATTCAACAAGCGGAAATGCGCAGGAACAGCTGCCGAAAGTACTCTTGCTGTTATCAATCTGGGAATTTGTATACACAGCATTAACGGTAGATTCTGCAGTCCCTATAAGTGATTTAGCGATTTTTTATGGTTTCATTTTGATCTTTGCTTATGTTTTGCACCGCTACTTGTTCGATTGGAAGCCAAAAGCATATGAAAGCTATACTAAAAACGAAGGTCCCGAAGTTCCGGAAAATGGGTTGTCAGAAAAGGTCATTGTCATTGTAATTGATGGTATGAGGAAAGAACGTTTTTATGAGGCGAATACCCCCTACCTTGACCAATTGAAAGAAAACGGAACTGAGTACCTTAATATGGAGACCTTATATCCTGCACGGACTGTTGTTTGCTTTAGCTCAATGTTTACCGGGACTTACCCGTTTGAACACGGGATTAAATCGAATATGGTCTATAGGCTGGGCGTGAAGACAGAAACGATTTTTGACTCGCTGCGCAAAGTCGGAAAAAGAGGGAGGCTTCTTGGAATTGCTCATCTGGTCGATGCGATGGGCAGCGATGTGGAAACAGTGACGGCTGTCATGCATAAGGACAAAGCTGACCCCAATATGCTGGCAAAGGCAAGGAAAATCATGAAGGAGCAGGACCCTGACCTGTTTGTTGTCCAAATGATCGGAACCGACCAAGTGGGGCATAGCCGCGGTGTCCTTTATGACGACTATATTGAAAAAATAGAAGAAGCCGATGCTCTAATCAAGGAATTTGTCGAGTGGCTTGAAAGTGAAGGCAAAATGGAAAATACGACCCTTGTCATCTGTGCGGACCATGGGCAGGCCGACGGAATAGGCGGACATGGACATTTGGATGAAGGGGAGCGGTACGTGCCGTTCTTTATGCATGGGCCGCATATTTCCAAGGGAACTAAAGTTCAGGAAAAGCACAGCCTTGTATCGCTGGCACCGACAATTTCCTATTTGCTGGGTGCGCCATATCCAGGCAGCAGCCGGGGGAAAGTACTTATAGACGCTATAAATGTAGAGAAGGAAGAGAACTGAATTGAGTAAAGTAATTGTATTTTTACCAGCTTACAACGAAGAAGAATCAATCGGAGAAGTAATCGAAAACATTCCACGAAAATTTGCAGGTGCTGAACTTGTTGAGGTATTGGTGATTGATGACGGGTCGACAGACCGTACAGTAACAGAGGCAAGAAAAGCAGGAGCAGATCATATCATAAGCTTTGAAAAGAACCGCGGCCTTGGTGCCGCGGTAAGAAAAGGCATTGAAGAATGCTACAGTATGGGTGCTGATGTCGGTGTTATGATTGACGCAGATGGAGAATATCCGGCATGGCAAATTCCCGATTTGGTCAAGCCAATCCTGAATGGGGAAACAGATTATACAATGGGATCGCGCTTTATGGGCACAATAAGAGGAATGAAGTTTCATCGCAGGATGGGGAATTACTTCTTCACCTTTCTGCAAACATTGTTATTGAGAAAATGGCTATATGACGGCCAATCGGGAATGCGGGCATTTTCACGTCAGGTACTCAAGCATGCCGAAATCATTCATGACTATAATTATGCCCAAGTATTGACGCTGAATCTTGTCCGAAAAGGTTTCAGGGTGCTAGAAGTGCCAATCCAGTACCGTGTAAGGACGACGGGAACTTCCTTTATTTCATTCAAAAAATATATGACGAATGTCGTGCCAGCAGTCTTTCGCGAGGTGACCAGGCCGGTACCAAAAGTGGTTCAGGAAGAGAGAGTTCCCAACTTAAAAGCAGTAAAAATAGTGACAAAAAAGTGACGATTTTCAAATATGATTGACATAAATAATGATAATCATTATCATTATCATTGTAGGAGGGAAACAACGAATGAAAAAAGCCATATTTTTTTGTTTTTCACTGATATTGATTCTCATTAACGGCAATCCACAGCCTGCCAATGCCTATTCATATGGGGATCCAAATGAAGAAAAGGTTGCGGAGGTCTACAAGGAAATGCAGTTGAAGCTGGATGAGAACCCTCCAAACTTCTCGGCAGCCAAGTCCCTGTTCGAAACGGTCAAAGAAGAAATTGACATGCACATGGGAAAAGAGCCTGGGGAAGTCATTATGAAGAGTTTGAATGATGAAGATAAGGAAGCAACACTCGAAAATATGGAGAAACTCCTTGTTTTGAATATTGCGAGAAGGCTTGAAAGCATTGAAAAGAATTTCGAGGAATATGACACTTCTAAAAAACTCCTCGCAAAAGGATTTGCTACATATCAAGCTCTATCGTCAAAGGTTGAGGCAGAAAACCCCGAAGCTGACAAACAAATTAAATCTGACTTTGATGCAGCACTGGCGGCATTAGGAAACCCTGGACTTTTTGGAGTTGGAAAGAAGCCATCTGACATTGAAGCTTTTAAAAATAATAAAGAAGAAATCCTGAAATCTTTGCAAAAGGAATTTAATCTTGCCAGCCTGGAAGTAGGCCACTTTACAGAAAGTGCAACTGAAGAAGAAGGCACTGGAAAAAAAGACTGGACAGACTTATCTAATGTCCGCAACTGGATTCCGCTGATCCTGATTGTTGGAGTCATTGCGGCAGTAGTATTCATTGGAATTAGAAAAAGAAGAGCATAAAATTTTGATGACACCTTGGAGAGGGGAGAATCAGCAATGGAAATTCAAGCATTATTGATTACTTTTCGTGAAGTATTGGAAGCGTTATTAATCATCGGAATCATCACAACATACTTAAAGAGGATGGATAACTCTAAGTATACGAAATATGTTTGGCTTGGCGCGGGCCTTGCCGTTCTAGCAAGTATTGGGGTGGCAATCCTGTTCCAAGTAGTGTTCACCGGATTTGCAGCAATGGGCAGTGAGATTTACCTGAAAATCGGCATCATGATCGTGTCGACCGTGCTCTTGACCCAGATGGTATTCTGGATGGCCAGCCACAGCAAGGACCTTAAGGGCAATATGGAAGGGAAAATGAAAAAGTTCATTTCCACTGGA
Source organism: Mesobacillus subterraneus (assembly GCF_023715485.1). GTDB lineage: Bacteria > Bacillota > Bacilli > Bacillales > Cytobacillaceae > Mesobacillus > Mesobacillus subterraneus_B. The sequence goes on from NZ_JAMBOF010000003.1 coordinate 78,142, forward strand.
AATATTGTCGGCATGGTCATTCACTCATTCCTTGTAGTATTGCGCGAAGGTATTGAAACTGTATTCTTCTTTGCTGCCATCACTGGCGGAAACATTGGTGCTGCGATGCAGGGCTGGGGAGCGATTACAGGAACACTAATTGCTGTAGTCGTGTCTTACATGTTCTTTAAAGGTACAATGAAAGTTAAGCTTAAGACATTCTTCCAAATCACAGGCGCTTTCATCATTCTGATCTCAGCTGGATTGCTTGTACAGGCGATTTCGATGATGCAGGATGTGAATTTGATTGGCAGTGTAATGTACCATGTTTACGATATTACATGGCTCCTGCCGGAACACCCGATTGATTATGCGCATTATCTTCGAGACAACGGTGTCGCACCGCTAATCTCAGGTGATGTAGGCATCTTTCTGAAGGCGTTGTTCGGATATTCATCCATGCCATCAATCGAAGAAGTCATTGCCTATATCGGCTACTTTGCAGCCATCTTCCTGCTGACCTCCTCACGCAGCCCTAAGAAAGAAAAGGCTGCAGAAAACAAACCAGCAGAAAACAAGCAAGTAAATGTACTGAATCCACAAGTAAAATAGATACGAAAAATAGCTTATAATGCGCTATCCTCTCTCCAGAAAAAGTACAGGGATTTCCTTGTACTTTTTTCATACGTTAAAAAGTTAGTTGGTGAAGAATTGATGACTTCCGAAAAATCAAAAAGAGCAATTATTATAGGCGTGAGCTCGATTGCGGTCCTATACGTATTCGCATCACAGCTGATGTCACTCAATCCCTTTGTGTCCTCATGGGATATGGTTGATTTTTCGCTGGCGCTGGACAGGTATGACATTAGAGCGATGCAGCCGCATTTCCCAGGATATCCTTATTTTATACTGGGGGGAATGCTCACGGGGATTCTGACGGAGACCCCCAATCAGGCATTAGTTCTTTTTAATGTTTTAGTGTATGCCAGTGCGATTCTGCCGGTGTATCTTCTCGCCTCAAAAATAATATCAAGGCCGCATGCTTTTTTGGTGGCGGCAGTGATATATACTGCGAGCTACCCATTGATCATCGTTAATCAGCCGATGTCCGAGGGAGCTGCTCTTGCAGCTTTCTGGTGGTATTTCTGGAGTATCGCTGCATCTGTGGATAGGCCTGCAGGCAAATGGATGCTGCTGCCATTATTTTTATTCAGTGTGCTGCTGGGAATCCGGCTTAGCTATATTCCGATGGGAGTCGGATTGATTTTCCTTTTGTATAAAAAATGGAACCACAAACAAATTGATGCCCTTGGTCTTGTAAAGTATGTCCTTATAGCTGGATTGTCTCAGATGATCTGGCTTGGTGCACTGATCGTGACTGAAGGGGGCATCATGAATTTCTTTGACCTTGCCTTTGGATTCACGGGCGGCCATTTTCAGGAATGGGGCGGCACTACTGCATCGAATGATTTATCCATTATTGCCAGGGTGAAAACATTTTTGTTTACCAACATTTTGTGGTGGGGAATATTTTCAAGAACGACTGTTTTGATGGTATTATATATAGTTATCGGCATCTTTCTTTTTCTGCCTGCAGCCAACGACAAATCATATAAAAATAGCACCTTTCTTTTAGGTGCTTTTATGATGGGCGCATACGGTCTATGGGCGTTGTTTGCCCAGAATATCGATAAGCCGCGGCATATCCTGCCGCTGGCATTGATCCTGATTTTTCTCGTTTTGGCAGTTTTTTTTCAAAGGAAAAATACGATTTATTCCAGCCTGCTCATCCTGTTGCTCATAATTGCCCAGGCAATCGTTTCTTCAAATATTGTAAAAAAACAGGCTTCTGAAGAGCCGGCAGTCTATCAGCTTGCGCATTTTCTGGAGCAGCAGCAAGAAGAGTTTGTTTTATATACCTGGGAAGAGACAAGGGTGCTTCAGTATCTTAAAATGCCTTATCCACATAAAAGAGTGTATACCTACAATGTCTTTCTGCATGACCAGGGTTTATATAAGGGAAAGACCATTTATTTGACAGACAGTGTGGCCGAGGGGTTCCGGTCTCAAGGAGCCGACATCAGCAAAAAGATCGAGAAAGTAAAGGTTTTCGATTCTTATAAAATATTTGATCCAGTCTATCACGAAATTATCTTATATAAATGGACACCGTAACAGGAGGTGAACGACATGAATGATCAGATCAAGAATAAGCTTGCTCTTCTTCCGGCCCAGCCAGGATGTTATTTAATGAAAGACCGACAAGGGACAATTATATATGTAGGAAAAGCGAAAGTGCTGAAAAACCGGGTTCGCTCCTACTTTACCGGTTCGCATGATGGGAAGACTCTGCGCCTCGTAAATGAAATAGAAGATTTCGAGTATATTGTCACTTCCTCCGATATGGAAGCCCTGGTTCTGGAAATCAATCTGATCAAGAAATATGATCCTAAGTATAATATCATGCTCAAGGACGATAAAAGCTACCCGTTCATCAAACTGACAGCCGAGCGTCATCCTAAGCTGATCATTACGCGCAAGGTGAAAAAAGACAGCGGTAAATACTTTGGCCCATATCCGAATGTACAGGCTGCCAATGAGACGAAGAAACTGCTGGACAGGATTTATCCGCTCAGGAAATGCTCTACACTTCCTGACCGCGTCTGCCTTTATTACCATATGGGCCAGTGTCTCGCTCCGTGTGTCAAGGATGTAAGCAAGGAAGAGTACAAGCAGATCACGGATGAGATTACCCGCTTTCTGAATGGCGGCTTCAAAGATATCAAATTGGACTTAACCGCCAAGATGGCCGCCGCAGCGGAGGAGCTTGATTTCGAACGGGCGAAGGAATTCCGTGACAAGATTGCTCATATTGAAGCAACGATGGAAAAGCAGAAGATGACAACCACTGATTTTACCGACAGAGATGTCTTTGGTTATGCGGTGGATAAGGGATGGATGTGCGTACAGGTCTTTTTCATCCGCCAGGGAAAATTGATAGAGCGCGAGGTTTCGATGTTCCCGATCCACAATGAACCGGAAGAAGATATTCTGACCTACCTGGGACAATTTTACTCGAAGAATGAGCATTTCAAGCCTAAGGAAGTGCTGGTGCCGGTTGGCGTGAATACGGAAATGGCCGAGGCGCTGCTTGAGGTAAAAGTTTTGCAGCCCCAGCGTGGGCAGAAAAAAGAGCTTGTCCGCCTGGCGTCAAAGAATGCCGGTATCGCCTTGACTGAGAAGTTTTCACTTATTGAACGCGATGAAGAACGGACAATCAATGCGGTTGAAAACCTCGGGCAGCAAATGGGTATTTATACTCCTCATCGGATTGAGTCCTTCGATAACTCGAATATCCAGGGCACTGACCCTGTATCGGCGATGATTGTTTTTATTGACGGCAAGCCCGAAAAAAGGGAATACCGCAAGTATAAAATCAAGTCGGTGAAAGGGCCCGACGATTATGAATCGATGAGGGAAGTAGTAAGGCGGAGGTATACCAGGGTGCTGAAAGAAGGACTGCCCCTGCCTGATTTGATTATTATCGATGGCGGAAAGGGACATATCGAATCAGCCCGGGACGTGCTTGAGAATGAACTCGGGCTCGACATCCCGATTGCTGGCCTGGCAAAGGATGAAAAGCACAGGACATCCCAGCTGTTATACGGAAATCCCCTTCAGGTGATCAGCCTGCCAAGGAACAGCCAGGAGTTTTACCTGCTGCAAAGGATCCAGGATGAAGTCCACCGCTTCGCAATTACCTTCCATCGACAGCTGAGGGGGAAAAGTGCTTTCCAATCCTTGCTGGATGATATACCGGGAATTGGTGAGAAACGCAAAAAAGCTTTATTGAAGCATTTTGGATCTGTGAAAAAAATGAGGGAAGCAACTCTTGAAGAACTGACAGAATCGGGACTGCCCGCAATTGTCGCTCAAGAGCTTTATAATATATTGCAGAATTAATGATAGCTATCTAGATTTTAGTATGCTATAATAAGAAAAAAATTTCATATAGCTATCACTTTAGAGCATTAAAGTGAAGATAGAGGTGCAAACTTCAAGAGTAAAAGCCTGGAGAATTATAGGATTCAGCGATGGGCTTTGAAAGGGGATGTTTGCCGAAGTGGGGAAATGCCTATCCATTTTCTCGCTGGTCCTTCGTTGAATAAACGCAGGATTGTCAAGATTGCCATCTTGGAGTGCTATCTCATGTTGCAGCGTATATACACGTTTATCAAGCAATGGGAGACACTCTCATTGCTTTTTCTGTTTTTTAAGGGCTTTTTATTGCATGAAATTCTTAGGAAGCCTTGGGGAAAGATACATATGCGGCGTAGCCATGAAGAAGCTCTTACAGAGGCGAAAAACTGAAGGATGAGGCAGGGGGAACGAACAATGGGATTAATCGTACAAAAATTCGGTGGAACATCGGTCGGCAATGTTGAGAGAATCAGGAACGCTGCCAGCAGGACTGCAGAAGAACTGCAGAATGGCAATAACGTCGTCGTCGTCGTTTCAGCAATGGGCAAGACGACAGACCATTTAGTAGACATGGCAAATGAAATCTCAAGCGCACCATCAAAAAGGGAAATGGATATGCTTCTGACCACAGGAGAACAAGTAACGATCGCTCTTTTTTCATTGGCTTTGCAACAAAATGGGATAGAGGCTGTTTCTTATACAGGGTGGCAGGCAGGAATTCAAACCGAAGCCGTCCACGGAAACGCACGGATCATAGACATTGATACGGACAGAATCGAAAAAGAACTGAACAGTGGCAAAGTTGTCATTGTCGCCGGTTTCCAGGGAATAACGGAAGACAGTCAGATCACAACATTGGGGCGTGGCGGATCTGATACAACAGCAGTAGCGCTGGCTGCAGCTTTAAAGGCTGATAAGTGTGATATTTATACAGATGTGACAGGAGTCTTCACAACGGATCCGCGCTATGTAAAAAGCGCAAGAAAACTGTTGAGTGTTTCTTATGATGAAATGCTTGAGCTGGCAAACCTTGGCGCAGGCGTGCTTCATCCGCGAGCGGTGGAATTCGCCAAGAACTACGGGGTGCCAATCGAGGTAAGGTCAAGCATGGAAAAAGAAAGAGGTACGATCATCGAGGAGGAGAATGAAATGGAACAGAATCTAATTGTACGCGGAGTAGCATTTGAAGACCAGATTACAAGGGTGTCAGTTCTTGGCGTCAGCTCTTCATTAAAAGGGCTTTCAACGATTTTTACTACATTAGCCCAAAATCACATCAATGTCGATATCATTGTACAAAGCAGGACAGAAGCAGATTCCGCAAATATTTCATTCTCCATCAAGAGCAATGATCTTTCGGAAACATTAGACGTTTTAGAAAGCAATAAAGAACTTTTGAACTACAAAGCGATCGAATCAGAAACTGGCCTTGCTAAAGTATCAATAGTTGGTTCGGGCATGGTTTCAAACCCAGGCGTAGCGGCAAAAATGTTTGAAGTGCTGGAAGGAAGCGGCGTCCAAGTGAAGATGGTCAGCACATCTGAAATCAAGGTTTCTACCGTCATCGAGGAAAAACAAATGGTGAACGCGGTAGAATCCCTGCACGAAGCGTTCGAGCTATATTCAGAAGCAGTGAGAACGAAATAGATAGCAGGAAAAAAGCTTTCCAGGAACTGAAACTTAAAGCCTGGAAAGCTTTTTTCATTTAGAGCAGCTATTTGCCAATATTTTCTTTGGTATGTGCCTGCAAAAGAAATCGTGGCGAGATTAGATTACAAAAAAGGCTCATGTGCAGCAAAAGAGATATGGAACTCGATTGCCGGCATTAAATCATTCATTAATAAAATCATTCTTATCCCATTTAATTGTGAATTGGATTCTTGATGCCTTTTTATTGGGGTGTTCGAAGGCTTCGGCTGTTACTTTTTTCTGTTGTTCCATTTGCTGGGCGATGAATCCTGCTTCTAGCTGGAATGTGGTGTTTGGGTTGTTTTTAAGTCGGGAGGAAATCAGTTCGCTGCCAAGTTCAAGCACCATTTCTTTTCTTGATTCATCTTTGATGGTAAGTGTGCCCCAGCCTGCATCCTGAAAAAAGCGGATGGTCTCCTCCAGGGTTGATAATGGATATTTTCGGGCCAGGCGTTTCCCTGCCCAATAAAGGATTTCAGCGGTGTCCTTGCCTAGCAGTTCTGGAACAAGGACTTCTCGGATCAATTCATATCCGAAAGTGGAAACAGAAAGTGGCTCGCTTTCCGTTTTTTGCTCTGAAGTTGTTAATTCACTCATGTTCTCCCCTCTTTCTATTAATCTATTATAAACAATTTGCCGAAAAAACAACCTGTGATTATCAATTTAAAAGTTGTTAAATTTTAGATTGGCATTAGGAATTCTATTATTCATTTCCATGTTTATACCATACCCGAAACTTGATGAATCAAAAATTTAATCACACGGGAAATTTTTATCTGATGTATATATAGGCAATACTATTATTTTAATATACTCTTTAAAACGTTAAAATAATTAGAAAGTGGGATTTTTACAATATCAATATATTTTAAAAATTTTATTTATATAAACATTTTTATGTATACGTTTTCTTGACGCTCTAATATGATGGGAGTAAAATGAACATGTCACATAATTGTAAGAATTGCTTTGTTTTATGATGTTGGGTTTAATCATTCTATTAATTTAATAGTTGGGGAGAAAAGCCTTGACATCACGGCCAAATTTCAAGGGGGGTATACATATGGCGGGTAAACAAGAGTTTTATTGGCGCAGGCTGCATTCTTTGCTGGGGGTAATTCCAGTAGGTCTTTTTCTTATGCAGCACCTTGTAGTCAACCATTTTGCTACTGGGGGAGAAGAATCATTCAACAAAGCGGCTCATTTCATGGAGCAGCTGCCTTTCAGGTATTTTCTAGAAATATTCATTATCTTTTTGCCATTATTATTCCATGCAATCTACGGACTTTATATTGCTTTCACTGCTAAGAACAATATAGGTCAATACGGCTATTTCAGGAACTGGATGTTCATGCTTCAGCGTGTATCCGGTGTTATCACATTAATATTCGTAGCATGGCACGTATGGGAAACTCGTATCGCAGCTGCATTTGGTGCAGACGTTAACTTCCAGATGATGGAGACGATCCTTTCTTCCCCATTCATGCTATGGTTCTATTTAATCGGTGTCATCTCGACTACTTTCCACTTTGCTAATGGACTATGGTCATTCTTCGTAAGCTGGGGCATCACTGTAACACCTCGTTCACAAGTGATTTCTACTTACATTACAATTGGAGTATTCATTGCGCTTTCCATCGTGGGAGTTCGCGCAATTTTAGCTTTTGTATAAGCTTTTTTCATATTCACTATTGAATTAGGTCCTTTTTAGCCTTTAATTTATAAAAGAATTTCATCTGTATAGTGAAAAGAGCACGGTATCCATGAAACTTCTGCTAGATGTATTAATTACTAGGAGATATTCGTCGGATCGGATTTGAAAGACAGACATGGATTTAAGGGAGTGAGTCACGATGAGTAAAGGTAAGGTTATCGTAGTCGGCGGCGGTTTAGCTGGCTTAATGGCTACAATAAAGGCAGCAGAAACAGGAACGCCTGTTGAACTGTTTTCTCTAGTGCCGGTAAAGCGTTCACACTCTGTTTGTGCACAGGGCGGGATCAACGGTGCAGTAAATACAAAAGGTGAAGGCGACTCTCCATGGGAGCACTTTGATGATACAGTATATGGCGGTGACTTCCTTGCCAACCAGCCGCCTGTAAAGGCAATGGCTGAAGCAGCGCCTGGAATCATCCACCTTCTTGACCGTATGGGTGTTATGTTCAACCGTACTCCAGAAGGTTTGCTTGACTTCCGCCGTTTCGGAGGAACACAGCATCACCGTACAGCGTTTGCAGGTGCTACTACAGGCCAGCAGCTATTATACGCATTGGATGAGCAGGTGCGCCGCCATGAGGTTGCCGGCTTAGTTACTAAATACGAGGGCTGGGAATTCCTGGGTGCAGTTCTTGATGAAGCGGGCGTTTGCCGCGGTATTACTGCTCAAAACCTGACAACAATGGAAATCAAGTCATTTGCTGCTGATGCAGTCATCATGGCAACTGGCGGACCTGGAATCATTTTCGGAAAAACAACAAACTCTGTCATCAATACGGGATCAGCTGCTGCGATCGTTTACCAGCAGGGAGCGTATTATTCAAACGGTGAATTCATCCAAATCCACCCTACAGCTATCCCGGGCGACGACAAGCTTCGCCTGATGAGTGAGTCGGCTCGCGGTGAAGGTGGACGGGTTTGGACATATAAAGATGGCAAGCCATGGTATTTCCTTGAAGAGAAATATCCTGCGTACGGAAACCTTGTTCCGCGCGATATCGCTACACGTGAAATCTTTGACGTCTGCGTAAGCCAGAAGCTCGGAATCAATGGCGAAAACATGGTTTATCTTGACCTTTCTCATAAAGATCCTAAAGAGCTTGATATCAAGCTTGGCGGAATCATTGAAATCTATGAAAAATTCATGGGCGATGACCCTAGAAAAGTTCCTATGAAAATATTCCCTGCCGTTCACTATTCTATGGGCGGACTATGGGTTGACTATGACCAGATGACTAATATTCCTGGACTATTTGCTGCAGGTGAGGTTGATTACTCACAGCACGGTGCGAACCGTCTTGGTGCTAACTCATTGTTATCAGCAATCTATGGCGGAATGGTTGCAGGTCCAAATGCGATCCGTTACATCAATGGACTTGAAAAGAGTTCAGATGCTGTATCTTCTGCAATTTTTGATGAGCACGTACAGAAGGAGCAGGAGAAGTGGAATAACGTCATGACACTGGATGGCAATGAAAATGCATATGTCCTTCATAAAGAACTTGGTGAATGGATGACTGACAATGTAACAGTAGTCCGCTACAATGACAGACTGTTGAAAACTGATGAGAAGATCGTTGAATTGATGGATCGCTACAAGCGAATCAACATTAACGATACAGCAAAATGGAGCAACCAGGGGGCAGTGTTTACACGCCAGCTTCAAAACATGCTCCAGCTTGCACGTGTTATCACGATCGGTGCATATAACCGTAACGAAAGCCGTGGAGCACATTATAAGCCTGAGTTCCCAGATCGTAATGATGAAGACTTCTTGAAGACAACGATGGCGAAGTTTGTTGACGCAAATTCAGCGCCAGCTTTCCATTATGAAGAAGTTGATACTTCATTAATCACACCGCGTAAGCGCGATTATTCGAAGAAGAAAGGGGAGTAATGAAGCATGTCAGATAAAAGAACTGTCCGTTTTATAATAAGCCGCCAGGATACTCCTGATTCTGCCCCTTATCAGGAAGAATTTGAACTTGATTATCGTCCTAATATGAATGTCATTTCCTCATTGATGGAAATCCGCCGTAACCCTGTAAATGCAAAGGGTGAAGCTACGACTCCAATCGCTTGGGACATGAACTGCCTTGAGGAAGTGTGCGGTGCCTGTTCAATGGTCATAAATGGCCGTCCGCGCCAGTCTTGTTCCGCGCTTGTCGATCAGCTTGAGCAGCCAATCAGGCTTGAGCCTATGAGAACATTCCCAGTTGTGCGTGACCTTCAGGTTGACCGCAGCCGTATGTTCGATTCTCTGAAGCGTGTGAAGGCATGGGTTCCAATCGATGGTACTTACGACCTTGGACCTGGACCTCGTATGCCTGAGAAAAAGCGCCAATGGGCTTATGAACTTTCCAAGTGTATGACTTGCGGTGTCTGCCTTGAGGCATGCCCGAACGTTAACAGCAAATCAGACTTCATCGGGCCGCAGTCATTGTCACAGGTTCGCCTGTTCAATGCACATCCAACAGGAGCCATGAACAAAGGTGAGCGTCTCGAAACAATCATGGGAGATGGAGGACTTGCAAACTGCGGTAACTCCCAGAACTGCGTCCAGTCTTGCCCTAAAGGCATCCCATTGACTACTTCAATCGCTGCATTGAATCGCGATACTAGCATTCAGGCATTCAAGAACTTCTTCGGAAGCGATCAGGTATAATAAAAACGGAACCTCCTTTTCCAAATCGGAAGAGGAGGTTTCTTTATTAAAATCATGTTAAAAATTAGTTGTTTTTAAGATGCATTTCTTGGTTTTAAAACACTTAAACGAAACTGTTGTAACTATGTGCAACAATCTATGCGAAAACTGCCTGAATGAAAATTTTGTTCTTGAATGGCGATGTCAATCTAACTAAAAATTTAGTTCTTTTTAACAGGGCAAAAGTACTGGTATACTGATAAAAAAGACAAAATTTGGAGCGGAAAATGAGAGTGACGAAGATATTTGCGATATTAATTGTCATTAGCGGGTTAGTGGTTCTGGGAATCGGATTATGGCAGCTTTGGGACATAAAACAGCAGGAACGGATATCGCTAGAAGCAGCGAAGGAATTAGTTGAGGGAAATAAACCAAAAGTTAAAAAAGAAGAGTTTCTGCCTGAAACAGGCAAAGCATCGGGATTGCTGGTCATCCCTAAAATCAATGCTGAATTAGCCATTGTCGAGGGAACCGATCCAGATGATCTGGAGAAAGGCGTTGGCCATTATAAAGGCTCATTTTATCCAGAGGAAAATGGACAGATCGTCCTCTCGGGCCATCGCGATACAGTATTCCGAAAGGCTGGGGAACTTGAACTAGGTGATGTCCTTACAATGAAAATGCCATATGGAGAATATACATACGAGATTGTTGGAACGAAAATTGTCAGTGCGGATGATACGAGCATCATAACCCTGCAAAACTCAGAAGAAGAACTGATTTTGACAACATGTTATCCATTTAGTTATGTTGGGGATGCGCCGGACAGGTATATTATGTATGCCAAGAGAACTTCTGATGGCAAGTGAATATCAAAAAAAGTTTGCTTAAACCAGCCAGGTTCTAAAATTCTGGCTGGTTTTTCTAGTTCTTTAGGAAATTATAAAATTATTTAGTTGTGGTGAACTATATGTAGTCTTCTTAATCCAGCTCCAGCGCCTAGCCCCTCGAGTCGCTTCGGTCCGCCCAATGAAGTCAAAGAACGACTTCACCGGTCGGCCCTCCAGCGCTTGTCAAGGCTGAACGAGGCGCTTGCGCTTTTTGTTCTTTGAATTTATAGGCACTCAAAGTACTTTTGTTTTTTTTTGAATTTAAAATAGCCGCTTTTTATTTTAAATTTAATTAAATATATTTATAATAAAGAAAACAATGAATGTTCATTCATTTTTTCAGGAGGTAACATCATGAAGAAAATGGGATACGTTGAAGAAATCACAAGCTGGGAAGAGGAGTTTGAGTTTTTTTATAAAGTGAAAGTTAGATTTTCTGAAACAGATATGTTCGGCCATTTAAATAACACTGTACCATTTACTTATTTTGAGCAAGCGAGGATTGAATATTTCAAGAGCCAGGGATTCATGCAGGATTGGGTCAAGCCGGAAAATGAAACGATTCCTGTGGTTGCCGACCTGCAGTGTGATTATTTAAGCCAGATATTTTTTGATGAAGACTTGAAGATTTATGTGAAAGCTGATACGATCGGCAATTCCTCAGTCGATTTACATTACATGGCAAAAAAATCTGATGGTTCCATTTGCCTGGCTGGCCGGGGAACGATCGTGCAAATTTCCAAGAAAACCGGCAAGGGAGCAGCTTGGACGGAGGACATGAGATACTTGTTTTCGAAAAGCAAAAAATCAGCAGTTTAATAAGGTTTGGAATAAATTATGAAAAAACAGCACGAAGTCCTTTAAATGTTGTCACTTCAATTCTTTCCTTCACATAAGATATGTTGACTAAATTTATACCCACCCCGCAGTTCACAGCTGGCGAAGGCAAGGAGGGTTACAATACTTGAAGGAAAATGAATATACTCACAAGCCATTACTCACTAAACGCGAAAGAGAAGTTTTCGAACTGTTAGTACAAGATAAAACAACAAAAGAGATCGCTAGTGAATTATTTATCAGCGAAAAAACGGTTCGGAACCATATTTCAAACGCCATGCAAAAGCTTGGTGTAAAGGGGCGTTCCCAAGCTGTTGTAGAGCTCCTGCGTATGGGAGAGCTAGAACTTTAATCTAGACCGGCCGACCTATTGGGAGGCCGGTTAAGATGTTTATATGGGGTTAAAACAATGCCGCCAATACCTAAATATGAATTCTGTCTTGAAATTTGCTCGAAAAAAGTAGAAAATAAGGGCAATAGTATAAAATGTCATGTCAGCTTGTAAATCAAGTTTTATGGTAGATAAATTGGCGAACGCAATTATTTTAGGAGTTGTTACGGATGAAACTTGAAGGGATCGAAAACAATCAGGAGCTGGAGACGGTTGCTGATATCGAGAAAGATTTAAGGTACATATCGGGAATCATAAAGCAAAAGGGCCGTGAGCTTCTTAGCAATTACACGATTACACCTCCCCAGTTCGTTGCTTTGCAATGGCTGTTTGAGGATGGGGATATGACAATCGGCGAATTGTCGAACAAAATGTTCCTGGCTTGCAGCACGACAACAGACCTTGTTGACCGCATGGAGAAAAATGAACTTGTTGTCAGGGTAAAGGATCCGAATGACAGGCGGGTTGTTCGTATTCATCTTCTTACAGAAGGCGAAAGGATCATTGATGAGGTGATCAAGAAACGCCAATTATATCTTCAGGAAGTATTGAAAGATTTTTCCGGAGAGGAAATTCTCTCACTGAAGAATAATTTATCGAAATTACATCATGAAATGCGTGGAGAATGAGGCGAGTTTTTTGAACCAACCAATAGGAATCATTGATTCAGGTGTGGGCGGGTTAACAGTTGCCAAAGAAGTCATGCGGCAGCTGCCTTACGAACAGATCATTTATGTAGGTGATACTGCGCGCTGTCCATATGGGCCGAGGCCTGTGGAGGAAGTAAAAAGATTCACCTGGGAAATGACCCGATTCCTGCTTGATAAGAATATTAAAATGCTTGTGATTGCATGCAATACAGCAACAGCTGTCGTACTTGATGAAATCAGGAATGAACTGTCGATTCCTGTTCTTGGAGTCATTCAGCCTGGCGCGAGGACTGCAATCAAGGTTACGGACAATTATAGAATAGGCATCATTGGAACAGAAGGCACTGTAAAAAGCCGTGCATATGAACATGCACTGAAATCCATCAACCGCAAAACAGCGGTTGAGGCTCTCGCATGCCCCAAGTTTGTACCGCTTGTTGAAAGTGGGGAATACAATGGCACCCTTGCTAGGAAGGTAGTAACCGAAACTTTGGAGCCGCTGCGCAATCGCGGACTGGATACGCTGATACTCGGATGCACGCACTATCCCCTGCTTGAGCCTTTAATCAAAGAGGTCATGGGCAATGAAGTCAAGGTGATCAGCTCTGGAGAGGAAACCGCGCGCGAGGTCAGCACAATCCTTGGCCATAACGATGTGTTTGCGGACCGGGATGAACTGCCTGAGCATTCGTTTTATATCACCGGCTCCAGGACGATTTTTTCCAGCATCGCTTCACAGTGGCTTGAGATGCCGATCGTTGGTGTCGAGAAAATTAAATTAGGGTAAGGCAGACCTCCAGGATTGGAGGTCTTTTGTTTTAATAATAGGTTAAAAAAACTTTACAAAGACGGTCTAAAATATCCAAAGGCTCGTATACATGATAGTACAAACTGTCTTTGGAGGGATTTATATGTCAAAAAATAAAAAGGCTGTGATTGTTACTGCAGCAACATTGGCAACTACCGTTTTCCTGTCAGGCTGCGGGCTGTTCGGAGGCGAGGAGAAGAAGAAAATTGATCCGCCGCAGGATGTCACCTTAATGGAAGATGGGAAAGCAGCGGATGAGAATGTCTCTTCAGAAACGAAGCAGGATGGAAAGGAAGCAGTTGAAACTACAATCCAGACAGAACTGTATTTGATCGACAAAAATGGTTATGTTGTATCACAGGCTATGGAGCTCCCTAAAACTGAGAGCGTCGCCAAGCAGGCTCTTATGTATCTAGTTGCAGATGGACCAGTCCAGGAGATGCTTCCGAATGGCTTCCGGGCTGTCCTTCCAGCTGATACGCAAATGACGGTTAACATCAAGGATGGAACGGCTACAGTTGATTTCTCTAAGGAATTTGCAAACTATAAAAAAGAAGATGAGAAAAAGATTTTGCAGGCTGTGACATGGACGCTTACGCAATTTGACTCAGTTAATGATGTTAAACTGCAGATGAATGGCACACCGCTTGAAGAGATGCCTGTGAATGGCACTCCGGTAGGGGAAGAACTTAGCCGTGCTGACGGCATTAATATGGATAACTCAGACGTGGTGGACATTACAAATACAAAAGCGTTGACAGTCTATTATATTGGCGGTGAAGAAGGCGCATATTATTATGTGCCAGTAACCCGCCGTGTCAGCAATGACTTTAAAGATAACATCACTGCTATTGTGAACGAGCTGGTCGAAGGGCCTGCCTTTGCTTCAAATCTTTTATCAGAATTCCAGCCTGATGTAAAGCTGCTCGATGCTCCTAAGCTTGAGGGAGGAAAGGTTACGTTGAACTTTAACGAATCGATTTATGGCAGCTTTGAAGAAAAAATGGTTTCAGAGCATGTTCTTAACTCCCTTGTGCTGTCATTGACTGAGCAGACTGGCGTGGAAAGTGTAGCTCTTACTGTAAAAGGGGAAACGGACGTGGTGACAGAGAAAGGCGAGAAGCTTTCCGAACCAGTAACAAGACCTGAAAAAGTTAACACTGGTAGTTTTTAATAGCAAGATTTTGGTATACTAATTAAAGACATGTAAAGAGGCAGGCATCTGGCTGCCTCTTATTTATTGTGGCAAACGGGCAGATACAAATCATGCGTCTGCCTTTCATAATGCTAAGGAGGGCTTAATGAAAATGCGATTTGACGGGCGTGAACCCTTACAGTTAAGACCAATACATATTGAGACTGATTATTTGAAGCATCCAGAAGGCTCTGTATTGATCTCGGTTGGCGATACAAAAGTAATCTGCACAGCCAGCATAGAGGACAGAGTACCTCCTTTCATGCGCGGTGAAGGAAAAGGCTGGATCACGGCGGAATACTCGATGCTGCCGCGAGCGACCGAGCAAAGGAATATCAGGGAAGCAGCAAAGGGAAAAATTTCCGGAAGGACGATGGAAATCCAGCGCTTGATCGGCAGGGCACTGAGGGCAGTAGTCAATTTAGCGGCGATTGGGGAACGGACGGTTTGGATCGATTGTGATGTTATCCAGGCCGATGGAGGCACTCGCACTGCTTCGATTACTGGTGCTTATGTGGCAATGGCACAGGCGCTTTACAAGCTTAGCAAACAAAAAAAGCTATCTGCATTTCCTGTGAATGATTTTCTTGCGGCTACAAGTGTTGGGATATTGGAAAGCGGCCAGGCTGTGGTAGATTTGAATTATGTAGAGGATTCCGCAGCCCATGTTGATATGAATGTCGTAATGACAGGCAATGGTGAATTCGTTGAGCTTCAGGGTACTGGAGAAGAAGCAACTTTTTCATACAGCCAGCTGCAGGAGCTATTAAAGGCGGCGCAAGAAGGCATCGCAGAACTTTTTGAAATGCAGAAGGAAGCTCTCGGCGAGGAATTGGCAGCGAAGATTGAGGCTGCAAAAAAGAGATAGGGGAGATCTCAAATGGACACAGTCATAATCGCTACAAAAAATAAAGGGAAAGCCAAGGAATTTGAAAAGCTGTTTTTGCCAAAGGGACTGGCGGTAAGGACACTTCTCGATTATCCTGAGCTTGAAGACGTTGAGGAAACTGGAACAACGTTCGAGGAGAATGCGGTACTAAAAGCGGAGACAATCGCGAATGTTCTTGGCGTACGAGTAATTGCGGATGATTCCGGCCTAGAGGTAGATGCATTGGAAGGGCGGCCGGGCGTTTATTCGGCACGTTATGCCGGAAGCGAAAAAAATGATGAGGCGAACATCGACAAAGTTCTTGAAGAGCTTCAGAATGTGCCAGAAAACGAGCGTACTGCCAGATTTTGTTGCGCCTTGGCTATGGCGGAGCCTGGCATGGAGACGCTGACCGTCTTTGGAACATGCGAAGGCAGGATCCTGCGAGAACGGAGAGGGTCCAATGGCTTTGGCTATGATCCAATCTTTTTTGTAGAAGCAGAAGGGAAGGCGATGGCTGAACTGCCATCTGAAGCTAAGAACAAGATCAGCCACAGGGCAAATGCTATCAGAAAACTGGAAGTAGTGCTCGAGGAGCGGGAAGATCGCCATGAGTAAGGTTTTGATAGTCAGTGACAGCCATGGTTCAACGGAACTATTGGAGGGGATCGAAAAACTCCATGGAAATGAAGTGGAATTGATGATTCATTGTGGGGATTCCGAACTTGAAGAAGATGCTGCTGCCATTAAAAATTTCAGGTCCGTTAAAGGTAATTGTGATTTCTATGGCAAATTTCCTGAGGATGACACGCATGTGATAAATGGCGTGAAATTCTTTGTCACCCATGGGCATTTATATTCAGTAAAGACAACCCTGGTGAATTTATTTTACAAGGCAAAAGAATTGCAGGCTGATATCGTTTGTTTCGGGCATTCACATATTCTCGGTGCAGAAATGGTAGACGATGTCCTGTTTATCAATCCGGGCAGCATCCGGCTTCCACGTGGCAGGGCCGAAAGGACCTATGCAATCCTTGAACTGGACGAGGAAAAAGCAACATTGCAGATCTATGACTATGGCCATGGAGAAATGACCGGATTAAGGCAGGAATTTTCGCTTCACAAAACACAATAAAACAACTATAATATTTTTCTGAGGGGAGTTTACCGACTTCCCTCAAAAAAAGAATGAATTATTTTATTGACTTTTAGTTATTTGGCTAATATAATAAATCTTGTCTTTAAAAAACATTCATGTCCCAGTAGCTCAGCTGGATAGAGCACACGCCTTCTAAGCGTGCGGTCGGGAGTTCGAATCTCTCCTGGGACGCCATTTAAACTACATACCTTAACTCACCTTTTTCGAAAGGTGAGTTTTTTTTGTTTCCTTAAAATCCTGATCGTCTAAAACGCGAATAAGAAGAACATTTTTTTTATTTTTTTTGTTTTTTTTTGTTTTTTATAAATGTGAATATATCAACAATGTAAGCGTATACAAATAAACAAACTAATCTAAATTATCAAATAATTTGGAAAAAAGCTGTTGACGAGAGTTAAATAGGGGCGTAAGATAATCCTCAAATAAAAAAAACAAGTTGGCACCCCGCCAAAATGAAAGACAGTTTTATATCAATTATAAATTGAATAAAATTGTATTTTTTTAAACCTTAATTTTATTAATTTAAAGCGTCTAATCGTTAAAGGAGTGTTAAATTGTGCCCGATCAATGGATTTACTTAAACGGTGAGTTTGTCACCAAGGAAAATGCTAAGGTTTCGGTATATGATCATGGTTTTTTATACGGAGACGGTATTTTTGAAGGGGTACGGGTATACAGCGGCAACATTTTCAGGCTGGAAGAACATATGGACCGACTCTATCGGTCAGCAAAATCGATCATGCTGAATATGCCACACTCTAAGGATGAGTTCACTGACCTGGTTGTAGAAACAGTGGAACGGAATCAATTGCGAGATGCTTATATCCGAATCGTTGTGTCCAGAGGTGTTGGGGACCTGGGATTGGATCCTTATAAGTGCCCCAACGCGAATGTGGTCATCATTGTTGAACCACTGGCTATTTTTCCAAAAGAATTATATGAACGAGGTCTCGAAATCGTGACTGTCGCGACAAGAAGGAACAGGCCGGACGTCTTGAGCCCTAAAGTAAAATCACTGAACTACTTAAATAATGTCCTGGTAAGGATTGAAGCCCATCTGGCAAACGTCAGTGAGGCACTGATGCTGAACGACCAGGGTTATGTTGCAGAAGGATCCGCTGATAACGTATTTATCGTCAGCGGGAATGTATTCATGACACCGCCGGGGTATGTAGGGGCGTTAGAAGGAATCACCAGGAATGCAGTCATCGAAATAGCGAAAAATCTTGGATATGAGGTAAAGGAGGAACCGTTTACCCGTCATGATGTTTACACAGCGGATGAAGTTTTCCTAACTGGCACTGCCGCAGAAGTGATTGCGGTAGTAAAAGTAGACGGAAGAGTGATAGGGGAAGGAGTGCCAGGGAGCCACACACAAAATATTTTGCGTGAGTTCAGGGCAAGAGTCGTCGCCGAAGGAGTTCAGGTATATCCAAAAAAAGCTCATCAAGTCAGCTAATTGAATAAAGAGAAAGCGAAGACAGGGACAAGTAATTTTTTGCGATCAGCATGGACAGAGAGCCGGGATAGCTGAGAACCGGTGATGCCGCATTGAATGAACTCACCCTGGAGCGCCAGTTTGAAAGGAACCCTAGTAAAACTGGTCGAGTGATTGGCACTCGTTATCAAAAGCCGGCAGCAGCAGCTGCCACGAGTGCACGTGTAATCGCGTGAAGAAGGGTGGTACCGTGGAACAGGAGATAAAGCCTATTCCATCCCTTTGCCTGGTAAGCCCGGGCATATGGAGATGGAGCAGGCTTTTTTATTTTGAAAAAAGCGTCAGATTGGCCATGCGCCATGCATTAAAAAATGGGAGGTTCGATAAATGGAAGCTGCCTTGAAGGAAACGAAGGCTAAAACCAGTGAATTAAGCGGTGCGGACTTGCTGCTTAAAGCTTTGGAGAAGGAAAACGTCGAAGTCATTTTTGGTTATCCAGGAGGTGCTGTCCTTCCGATCTATGACAAACTCTATGATTCTAAAATTCTTCACGTCCTGCCAAGGCATGAACAGGGAGGAATCCATGCTGCCGAGGGCTATGCGAGGATCAGCGGCAAGCCGGGAGTTGTGATTGCCACATCTGGACCGGGAGCGACCAACATTATTACAGGACTTGCGGATGCGATGATGGATTCATTGCCGCTCGTAGTATTCACAGGCCAGGTAGCGACAGGGGTAATTGGCACAGATGCCTTCCAGGAAGCTGACATACTCGGAATCACAACTCCTATTACGAAATACAACTATCAAATCCGGGATACGAAAGATATTCCAAGAGTGATCAAGGAAGCCTTTTATATCGCGACTAGCGGCAGGCCCGGACCGGTAGTGATTGATTTTCCGAAGGATCTGGCAGCGGCAGTGTCGGAGGAGCCTGCTGAGCAGGATATTTTCCTGCCTGGCTACCAGCCGACCACTGAGCCGAATTTTCTCCAGGTGAGAAAGCTCGCAGAAGCAGTCAGCAGGGCGAAGCGGCCGGTAATTCTCGCCGGAGCAGGCGTCCTCCACGCCAAAGCGTCGACCTTATTAAAGGAATATGCAGAGCAGCAGAAGCTTCACATTGTCCACACGCTTCTAGGATTGGGCGGCTTTCCTGCAGGGCATGAACTGTTTCTCGGAATGGCGGGGATGCATGGCTGTTATGCAGCGAATATGGCGCTCCATCAATGTGACTTATTGATTAATATAGGGGCCAGGTTTGATGACCGGCTGACCGGCAACTTAAAGCATTTTGCTCCAAATGCAACAGTGGCTCATATCGATATCGATCCAGCCGAAATCGGAAAAAACGTACCGACTCACATTCCGGTAGTAGGTGATGCAGGTGAAGCGCTGCGGCAATTGATCAGGCAGGTAGGCAATCCGCCGGAACAAGATGAGTGGAAAGAAACGATAACATCGTGGAAGCGGGATTATCCATATCACTATGAAAATACGGATCTTCTTAAACCGCAAAAGGTCATGGAGCTTCTTTTTGAAAAAACAGCAGGTGAAGCAATTGTCGTCACCGATGTCGGCCAGCATCAAATGTGGGCTGCACAATATTACCAATTCAAGACAGCTGACCGCTGGGTTACCTCAGGTGGGCTCGGGACAATGGGCTTTGGGCTCCCGGCAAGCATAGGCGCTCAGTTCGCAGATCCATCAGCTTGTGTAGTGGCGGTACTTGGGGATGGCGGATTCCAAATGTCCACTCAGGAATTGGCGGTCATAGCAGAATATCAGCTTCCAATCAAAATTGCCATTTTCAATAATAAGGCGCTCGGGATGGTAAGGCAGTGGCAGGAAATCTTTTATGATGCCCGATATTCCCATAGCAAAAACCCGGTACAGCCATCATTTGTAAAACTGGCAGATGCCTATGGCATAAAAGGTTATGAAATCCACACTGAAGCAGAAGCACATGCGATCTTGAACGAGGTGCTGAATGACAATGAGCCAGTGCTGCTCGATTTCAGGGTCGATGGTGAAGAAAATGTGTATCCGATGATTGCTACAGGTAAAGGAATCCACGAAATGGTGGGAGTGAAGAAATGAAAAGAATCATAACAATGACAGTGTTGAATCGGCCGGGAGTATTGAACAGGATTACGAATTTGTTTACAAAAAGGAATTATAATATCGAGAGCATTTCAGTAGGGCTTACCGAGCAAGAGGGAGTTTCGCGAATGACATGCGTAATCCATGTGGAAAATGACAGGATGGTCGAGCAAATTACAAAACAACTGAACAAACAGATCGATGTCCTCAAGGTTGCTGATATAAGTGACCAGGCGATTGTCGCCCGTGAACTTGTTCTTGTAAAAGTACCTGTCCTGCCTCATAACCGTTCAGAAATTTACTCGATCATCGAGCCATTCCGGGCTTCCGTGATAGATGTAAGCAAGGATAGCATCATTATCCAATTGACAGGTGAAACGGAAAAGATTGAGGCTTTCATCGACTTAATCAAACCTTATGGGATAAAGGAAATGGCCCGGACTGGAACAACCGCGTTTCCTAGAGGAAACCAGCGTGTCAGCCAGCAAAAAGCATTTTCATTTGTTTGATATAGATTCTATTAAAAATAAATTTTCTTTTAGAAAGGGAGAGGGAACATGGCAAAAATGTATTATAACGGTGACGCGAATGAGGCTTATTTTAACGGGAAAAGAGTGGCGGTCGTGGGTTACGGCTCACAGGGCCATGCACATGCACAGAATCTTCGGGACAGCGGCGTGGAGGTTGTCGTCGGTTTGAGGCCGGGTAAGTCATGGGATAACGCCGTACAAGATGGGTTCGAAGTTAAAGCTGTTGCTGAAGCGGTGGCTACATCAGATGTTGTCATGATCCTCTTGCCTGATGAACGCCAGACAGCTGTATACAAAAACGAGATCGAACCCCAGCTGACGAACCAGGCTGTCATGTTCGCCCACGGTTTTAATGTCCACTTTAACCAGATCGTACCTCCTGAAAATTGTGATGTATTGCTTGTCGCTCCAAAGGGACCAGGGCATCTTGTCAGAAGGACCTATGAGGAAGGAGCCGGCGTGCCAGCGTTATTTGCGGTCCACCAGGATGTTTCGGGAGAGGCAAGAGAACTGGCGCTTGCATATGCGAAAGCAATCGGCGCTTTAAGAGCGGGGGCACTGGAAACGACCTTCAAAGAAGAAACCGAGACGGATTTGTTCGGCGAGCAGGCAGTGCTATGCGGCGGGTTGACTTCACTTGTAAAAGCAGGCTTTGAAACACTTGTGGAAGCGGGCTATCAGCCAGAATTGGCCTATTTTGAAACGATGCACGAACTGAAGCTAATTGTCGATTTAATGTACGAAGGCGGACTTGAAGGAATGCGCTATTCCATTTCGGACACAGCACAATGGGGAGATTTCGTCAGCGGTCCGAGAGTCGTCAATGACCAAGTAAAACAAGAAATGAAAAGAGTGTTGACAGATATTCAAGAGGGCACATTCGCAAAAGGCTGGATTGCAGAAAATGAGGCAAACAGGCCTGTATTCAACGCAACTAATGAAAAAGAAAACCGACACCAAATTGAGGTGGTAGGAAGAGAACTGAGAAAGATGATGCCTTTTGTCAATAAACAAAAGCAGAGAGAAGTGGCTGCCAGTGCAAAAAATTAAAATCTTTGACACGACTTTGAGAGATGGAGAGCAATCGGCCGGGGTCAATTTGAACTTCTCGGAAAAACTGGAAATTGCAAAACAGCTAGAGAGGCTGAACGTCGATATTATTGAAGCTGGATTTCCTGCTGCTTCAAAAGGAGACTTTGCTTCAGTAGCGGAAATCTCGCGTGAAATCAAAGATTGTTCAGTGACAGGACTGGCACGCTCGGTACTGACAGATATTGATGCGGCCTGGGAGGCGCTTAGATACGGGGCAGAACCGCGACTGCATCTGTTTATCGCAACGTCTCCCATCCACAGGGTGCACAAGTTAAAGCAGACAAAGGCTGAAGTGCTTGAAACAGCAGTAAGGACAGTGAAATATGCAGCCGCAAAATTCCCTGTCATCCAGTGGTCGGCTGAGGATGCATGCAGGACCGAACTTGATTTCCTTGCAGAAATCGTTGAAGAGGTGATCAAAGCAGGGGCGAAGGTCATCAATATTCCTGACACTGTCGGCTATATCTCGCCGGTGGAATACGGCAGCATTTTTAAATACTTGCATGATCATGTTCCTTCTATTAGTAAAGTTGAACTTTCGGCTCACTGTCATGACGATCTGGGAATGGCCATTGCCAACTCGCTTGCTGCGGTGTCAGCTGGTGCATCCCAGGTCGAAGGAACGATTAACGGGATAGGCGAAAGGGCAGGAAATGCGGCTTTGGAAGAATTCGCTGTAGCCCTTCATATCCGTAAAGATTTTTATCAAGCAGAGACGAGGATGAATCTTAAGGAAATCAGCAGAACAAGCAGCTTAGTCAGCAAGCTTACCGGAATGGCTGTCCCGGCAAATAAAGCTGTAGTTGGCCGTAATGCATTTGCCCATGAATCTGGGATTCATCAGGATGGCGTACTGAAAGAGAAAACAACATATGAAATCATTTCTCCCGAGCTCGTCGGCCTGCAGAATAACTCAATGGTTCTTGGAAAGCATTCTGGACGGCACGCCTTCCGCAATCGTCTGAATGAGATAGGACTTACGGTGCCAGAGCAGGATATTAACCATCTATTCTCTGTATTCAAGGAACTGGCCGACCGCAAAAAGGAAATGACAGACGAGGATTTGGCTGCAATCATTTTGGAGGAGAAGCTTTCAAAGGAACAGCAATATTACCGGCTTAATTCCATCCAGGTCCAGTACGGAACGAACCAGGTGCCAACTGCGACAGTAACCCTTTACGGGTGTCAAAATGAGATCATCCAAGAGGCCTCAACAGGTTCCGGAAGTATCGAAGCTTTATATAATACGCTTGAAAAATGCTTGAAGGAATCTGCCAGTTTGCTTGATTACCGGATTCAGTCTGTTGGAGCCGGAAGGGATGCTCTCGCCCAGGTATATGTGAAACTAGAGTTTGGCGGCATCGAGACGAGGGGAAGAGGCCTTGCCCAGGATGTGCTTGAAGCATCGGCAAAGGCTTACCTGAATGCAGTCAATAGAGTCCTATATATAGAAGAAACAAAGAAAATAGCAGTCAACGGTTAGTCTGGATACAAACAACAAAACCACTAAAAAATTGGAGGCGAAGGATATGGAGAAAAGGATCGCAGTCCTGCCAGGCGATGGCGTAGGCAAAGAAGTAAGCAGGGGGGCGGTCAGCATCCTCCAGGCCGTAGGTGAGCTTTTTGGACATAAATTTCATTTTGCATATGGCGACATTGGCGGAGGAGCAATCGATGAATACGGAACGCCGCTGCCTCAGCACACATTCGACCTTTGCAAAGAAAGCGACGCGGTCCTTTTAGGGGCCGTGGGAGGTCCAAAATGGGATCGGCTTCCAGGACATCTTCGCCCCGAAAAAGGTCTGCTGAAAATCAGGAAGGATCTTGGCTTGTATGCTAATGTCCGCCCGGTACAATACTATTCTAGTATTTCAGGCGTTTCCCCTCTTCGTAAGGAAGTCATTGAAGGTGCAGATATGGTCGTTGTCAGGGAATTGACTGGAGGCTTGTACTTTGGGAAGCCAAGCGAGAGGTCAATGCAAAAAGGGGAGGCTTCTGTAGTCGATACATTATTCTACCAGAAAAAAGAGATTGAAAGAGTCATCCGCTATGCGTTCGAATTGGCATCTGGCCGAAGGAGCAAAGTGACATCAGTGGATAAAGCGAATGTTTTGGAATCAAGCCGAATGTGGCGTGAAACGGCAGAGGAAGTAGCAAAGGACTTTCCTGGTGTACATCTTGAGCATATGCTCGTCGATAATGCGGCGATGCAGCTGATCAAGAATCCGCGCCAGTTTGATGTGGTTGTCACCGAGAATATGTTTGGTGATATTTTAAGCGATGAAGCATCTGTGCTGACCGGATCACTTGGCATGCTGCCATCTGCGAGCGTAGCGGTTGAAGGGCCATATCTTTATGAACCGATTCACGGGTCAGCTCCTGATATTGCAGGGCAGAACGCTGCAAATCCAATCGCGATGATCCTTTCGGCAGCAATGATGTTAAGGATGTCCTTCGGTATGGCAGAGGAGGCTGAGGCTGTCGAAAATGCCGTAAAGCAGGTGCTGGATTCAGGCAGCAGGACTCGTGATATTGCCGACTTTGGTAATGTTACTATCACAACTGAAGCAATGGTAGAGGAGATCAAAGCAGCGCTTATGGATAACGAAGCAATCCTGAATATCATGAGCGCCTATGCTTAATTAAAACTGGAGATTCAATCAAAGGGGGAGGCTGCTTTTGGGAAATACAATCATCGAAAAAATTTGGGAAAAACATGTCGTCCATCGGGAGGCCGGAAAGCCTGACCTGGTTTATATCGATCTTCATCTGGTTCATGAGGTGACCTCCCCACAGGCATTTTCAGGACTGAGAATGAAAAATCGACCGGTACGGAGGTCGGACCTGACTTTTGCTACCATGGACCATAATGTCCCAACAGTCAACCGAAATCAGATTGTTGATCCTGTTGCTAAAAACCAGATGGATACATTAAGGAGCAATTGCCTGGAATTTGACATTCCCTTGGCTGATCTGGATAGCCCCGACCAGGGAATCGTCCATGTAATTGGTCCTGAGCTTGGTTTGACGAAGCCGGGAATGACGATTGTCTGTGGAGACAGCCATACTTCCACACACGGAGCTTTCGGGTCATTGGCCTTCGGGATTGGAACAAGTGAGGTCGAGCATGTCCTTGCAACACAAACTCTTTGGCAGGCAAAACCGAAAACGTTGAAGGTGGAGGTTTCTGGCTCGCTCGGCCCAGGAGTGAGTGCAAAGGATGTCATCCTGTATATCATCAGCAAGCATGGAGTCAAATTCGGAACAGGGTACGTAATCGAATTTTGCGGAGATGTCATCAAGAATATGTCGATGGAGGAAAGGATGACGATCTGCAATATGTCGATAGAAGGGGGAGCTAAGGCGTCAATTGTTGCCCCGGATGATAAAACGTTTACTTACTTGAATGGAAGGAAATATGTTCCCGAAGGTGATGACTTCCTGGATAACATCCTTGAATGGAAGCAGCTTGAATCTGACGATGATGCTGAGTACGACAATGCGATCGAGATTGATGGAAACGAAATCGCCCCGATGGTGAGCTGGGGTACGAACCCATCGATGACAGCACCAGTTAATAGCAGGGTGCCGTATTTATCCGAATGCGACACTGAGGCAGAAAGGAAAGCGGTCCAGAGAGCATTTGAATATATGGGACTAGAAGAAGGACAGCAAATTACAGATATCAATGTGACAAAGGTTTTCATCGGCTCATGTACGAATTCAAGGCTCGAGGACCTCCGGGCAGCCGCAGAAGTCATCAGGGGCAAAAAGGCAGCAGCGGGAGTCCAGGCAATTGTTGTACCTGGTTCCCAAAATGTCAAAAAAATGGCTGAAGAGGAAGGGCTCGCCCAAATTTTTATGGAAGCGGGATTTGAGTGGAGAGAATCGGGCTGCAGCATGTGCCTGAGCATGAACGCTGACATTGTAAATCCAGAGGAGCACTGTGCATCCACCTCGAACCGGAACTTTGAAGGAAGACAGGGAGCTGGAGCGAGGACGCATCTCGTCAGCCCGCAAATGGCAGCCGCGGCTGCATTGCATGGACATTTCGTTGATGTCAGAAATCTAGCTGCAGTGGAAGTTTAGTTGATAGAACCTAAGAGGAAAGGAGCCTGGTATGTCTAGTTTTAAAGAAATGACAGGAAAAGCCGTTGCGATGGATCGGACAAATGTGGATACAGATCAAATCATTCCAAAGCAATTTCTTAAACGGATTGAGAAAACGGGTTTTGGACAATACCTGTTTTACGACTGGCGCTTCAAACCCAATGGAGAGCTGAATGAAAATTTTGAACTTAACCTTCCGGAAAACCATGGTGCATCTATTTTGATTGCCAATGAGAATTTCGGCTGCGGTTCATCACGGGAACACGCTCCGTGGGCATTAATGGATTATGGCTTCAAAGTTATTATAGCTCCGTCCTTTGCCGATATATTCCACCAAAACTGCCTGAAGAACGGTGTCCTTCCGATTGTTTTAAAGGAGGACGAAGTAGCATACTTGCTAAAACAATCACGCAAACAGCCGTATGAACTGACTGTTTCTTTAGAAAATAAGTCAGTACTTGGCTCAGATGGATTCAAAGCAGAATTTGACATACATCCCTACTGGTACAATATGCTGCTGAATGGGTGGGATGAAATTGAATTGACGCTGCAATTGGAAGAACGCATAAGAGAATATGAAGCGGAACATTCAGGTAATAGTACACGAATTTCATAAAAAATCGAAAGATTCACAAGCCCTGCTTGTGAATCTTTTTGTTTTTTCGGTGTTTCATGCTACACTTTTCGAAAAGAACAGGGATTTTACATAAGCGGTATAGAAAAGAATTCAAAAAAATAGTAGGGCGGTATGTATATGAATAAACGGGATTCAAAAAAGGACAATGTGATCCTGTTTCCCGGTCTTGAAAAGCGCTTGTTAGAAAAAGGCCTTGATTACCTAAAACAGAAAAAGTACAGGGATGCCATCCAATATCTCGAGCAGGCACTAGAGCATGATCCCGAAAATAGCGATATTTATGTTGGACTTGTACTGGCTAATTATGAAGCAGGATACGTCAAGCAGGCAAAACAGATTGCCGCTGAGATGCTCAAGAGCGGATTGGGTGATTATATTCAGGTAATTGACCTATACCTGATGATCCTTGTCCAGTTAAATGAATACAATGAGATAGTGACTACTATAGAAGCTCTTCTCGAGGAAAGGGAAATCCCGACTGACAAGCATGAGCATTTTATGAGATTGCTTGATTTCGGCAGGCGGATGCTCGACGGCGAGATGGATGCGGGGAATGCCGAAGTTTTCGAGAGGGCATCCGAGGAGCAGCTGCTTGGTTTATTCAACTATAAGGATCCAAAAGACCAGATCATGGTTGCAGCAAGGCTCGCGAAGGAAAATATCCGTCCTTACATAAAAGAAATAACAGAGTATGTTGCTTCTGAGGAAGGCCATCCTTTTCAGAAAACAATGCTGCTCAATATATTGAAAGAGCAGGAGTACGCTGAGGAAATAGACGTACGCAAATTTGGCTGGGAGAAATCATTCATTCCGGCAAAGCTGCCTGAATTGAAGGATTTCATCGGGACGAACGATGTCATTCAATTGCTAAGCAGTCAAATTGAGAGTGAGGATCCTGTATTATTCGAGAATGTACAGAGCCTCATTGAGAGACATTTCTTTTTGATTTTTCCATTTGAGCTGCCGAATGGCTCTGCGGAGGCATGGGCTGCAGCCTATCATTTTACGGCCAATCAGTATTATGGATTCGAGGATCCGCTCGAGTCTTTTGCTGAAATTTACAATAGTACGAATGAAGAAGCTGGCCAGGTCCTGGTTTTTATCCGGACGCTAGAAGAAATTTCTTACCCGATAATGTAGTCCTAGCTGTTGAAACAAAATGAACCTGTGTTATAATGTAGTGGTTGTATTATGTAAAAATCATTCTATTTTACATTTAATCTGGAATATTGCTTGGTAAACAAGAGTATTCATCGTCGAATGAAAATGACAATAGATTATTTTTGGAGGGAAACTGTATGTCTGCAAAGGTAGAAAAATTAGAAAAGAACCAAGCGGTTCTAACAATCGAAGTTGATGCAGAAAAGGTCAATCAAGGTCTTGACGCTGCATTCAAGAAAGTCGTTACTAAAGTTAACGTACCTGGCTTCCGTAAAGGAAAAATGCCTCGCCAAATGTTCGAAAAGCGTTTCGGCGTAGAATCTTTATATCAAGATGCAATTGATATCCTTCTTCCAGAAGCATATGCAAATGCAATCGAAGAAACTGGAATCGAGCCGGTTGACCGCCCAGAAATCGATGTAGAACAAATCGAAAAAGGCAAGAGCCTCATCTTCAAGGCAACTGTTACAGTTAAGCCAGAAGTGAAGCTTGGCGAGTACAAAGGACTTGAAGTCGAAGCATTCGACACTAACGTAGCTGACGAAGAAGTAGAAAACGAATTAAAAACAATGCAAGAGAAGCAGGCAGAGCTTGTTGTTAAAGAAGAAGGCACTGCTGAAAATGGTGACACTGTTGTTATCGATTTCGAAGGATTCGTTGATGGCGAAGCTTTCGAAGGCGGAAAAGCAGAAAACTACTCACTTGAACTTGGAACAGGTTCATTCATTCCTGGTTTCGAAGATCAGCTAGTTGGATCAGCTACTGGCGAAGAAAAAGATGTAGAGGTTACTTTCCCAGAAGAGTACCACGCTGCTGAACTCGCTGGAAAGCCTGCAACATTCAAAGTGAAACTGCACGAAATCAAAGGAAAAGAACTTCCAGCTCTAGATGACGAGTTTGCTAAAGATGCTGACGAAGAAGTTGAAACTTTGGATGAACTTAAAGCTAAAATCAAAGATCGTTTAACTCACGATAAAGAGCATCAAAAAGAACACCACGTTCGTGACACAATCGTGGAAAAAGCGGCTGCTAACGCTGAAATCGAAGTTCCAGATGCAATGGTCGACACTGAAGTTGACCGCATGATCAACGAATTCGAACAGCGCCTGCAAATGCAAGGCATGAACCTTGAGCTATACTTCCAGTTCTCTGGTCAAGATGAAGCTGCTCTTCGCGCTCAAATGAAAGAAGAAGCTGCTACTCGCGTTCGTGTAAACCTAACGCTTGAAGCAATTGCAAAAGCTGAAAACATCGAAGTTACTGATGAAGAAGTGAATGCAGAGCTTGATAAAATGGCTGAAATGTACAACATGACTGTTGACAACATCAAAGCTGCACTTGGCGGAAGCCTTGAAGGAATCAAAGGCGATCTTCAATTGAAAAAAGCAGTTGATTTCCTTGTAGAAAACAGCAAAACTGTTGCATAATAGAATCAGGATATATAGAAACAAGGCGCGAGTAATCGTGCCTTGTTTTCTACAATAAATACATATATACATACATAATTTTTTAGCAATTTCCCATATGCCGATTTAATGGCACGATTTATGGTTAAGATGATTTAGTACATATTTTTTTCAACGATTCATAAGCACGAAACCGTCCATGTCAAGAGTTATTATTTCCTGTATCTTGGCAAAATGTGATACAATGCAATACATACCTGCTCGAAAGCAGCAGAAAACCGTTACTTAAATTTTCGTTTGCTTATGAATCGCAGCTTTATATATCGTTTAGAAGTTCTCAAGGGGTGAAGGCATTGTTCAAATTTAATGATGAAAAAGGGCAGCTTAAATGTTCTTTCTGCGGCAAGACGCAGGATCAAGTCCGCAAATTAGTAGCAGGGCCAGGCGTCTATATCTGTGATGAGTGTATTGAATTATGCACTGAAATCGTTGAAGAAGAATTGGGCACTGAAGAAGAAGTTGAATTTAAAGACGTTCCAAAACCAATGGAAATCCGTGATATCCTTAATGAGTATGTAATCGGGCAGGACCAGGCAAAGAAAAACTTGTCTGTAGCCGTTTACAATCACTATAAGCGTATCAACTCAAACAGCAAGATTGATGATGTAGAGCTTTCAAAGAGTAACATTGCGATGATTGGACCCACTGGAAGCGGTAAAACTTTGCTTGCGCAAACTCTTGCCCGCATCCTGAATGTTCCATTCGCGATTGCTGATGCTACGTCACTTACTGAAGCAGGTTATGTTGGTGAAGACGTAGAAAATATCCTTCTCAAGTTGATCCAGTCAGCTGATTATGATGTTGAGAAAGCTGAAAAAGGAATTATCTATATCGATGAAATCGATAAAATCGCGAGAAAATCCGAAAACCCTTCTATTACTAGAGACGTTTCCGGCGAAGGCGTCCAGCAGGCGCTATTGAAAATTCTTGAAGGAACGGTTGCCAGCGTTCCGCCGCAGGGTGGAAGAAAGCATCCTCACCAAGAATTCATCCAGATTGATACTACGAATATCCTGTTCATTTGCGGTGGAGCATTTGACGGTATCGAGTCCATCATTAAACGCCGTCTCGGCCAAAAAGTAATTGGCTTCGGATCCGATAAGAAAGAAGAAGAATTAGACAAGAAAGAATTACTGTCTAAAGTGCTTCCAGAAGATTTGTTGAAGTTCGGATTGATTCCGGAATTTATCGGCCGTCTTCCGGTAATCGCCAGCTTGACTCCGCTTGACGAAGAAGCGTTGGTCGAAATCCTGACGAAGCCGAAAAACGCACTTGTGAAGCAGTATCAAAAGATGCTTGAACTTGATAATGTTGAACTTGAATTCGAAGACGATGCCCTAGTTGAAATCGCTAAGCGTGCAATCGAGCGCAAGACAGGTGCCCGCGGTCTTCGTTCAATCATCGAAGGCATCATGCTGGATGTCATGTTCGATCTTCCTTCACGCGATGATATCGTGAAATGTATCATCACTAAGGAAACAATCGAGAACAACATGCCGCCAAAGCTAGTGCTTGAAGATGGTACTGTCCTTAAAGATGAAAGAAACTCTGCATAATAACAGTAAAGTCCGGTGAATTTCACCGGACTTTTTTTGTGTTTCTCACAAAGTGAACAGTAGTTAGCAACTGAAATCCAGTAGTGTTTAATTATTTTTCTGTTAATGAAAGCATGCCGATATCTAGTCTTAGCTAGAACTATCCAAGGAAAAAATCACTTGAAAATATTGTTTATTCCAACACCGTCGAGGGGATACTAGTTTAAAGCGAATAGTATCAACTTATGGGAGGGAATTTATATTGAGTTGGACCGGAATCGCCTTATTCATACAGCTGTTTTTCGGGATTATTATTGGGCTGTATTTCTGGAATCTATTAAGGAATCAGCGGACGCAAAAGGTTTCGATTGATCGGGAATCCAGAAAGGAAATGGAACAGTTAAGAAAGATGAGATCGGTGTCACTAAGTGAGCCTCTGGCCGAAAAAGTAAGACCGTCCAGCTTTAACGACATTGTCGGACAGGAGGATGGAATTAAAGCTTTGAAAGCTGCGTTATGTGGACCAAATCCGCAGCATGTCATAATTTACGGGCCGCCTGGAGTCGGAAAAACGGCTGCTGCCAGGCTTGTTTTAGAAGAAGCGAAACAGAATCAAAAATCTCCTTTTAAATCATCTTCAGTTTTCGTAGAGCTTGATGCGACAACTGCTAGATTTGATGAGAGAGGGATTGCTGACCCGTTAATCGGATCTGTCCATGACCCGATTTACCAGGGAGCCGGTGCGATGGGCCAGGCAGGAATTCCCCAGCCTAAGCAAGGCGCAGTAACGAACGCGCATGGCGGTGTTTTATTTATAGATGAGATTGGAGAATTGCACCCAATCCAGATGAACAAGCTTCTAAAAGTTCTTGAAGACCGGAAAGTGTTTCTGGAAAGCGCGTATTATAATGAAGAAAACGCGCAAATCCCAAGCCATATCCACGATATTTTCAAAAATGGCCTTCCAGCGGATTTCCGCCTTGTTGGCGCAACGACAAGAACTCCAAGTGAAATTCCGCCTGCAATCAGATCAAGATGCATGGAAGTCTTTTTCCGTGAGTTGACCCAGGAGGAAATCTCTGCGGTGGCGAAGAATGCTTCCGAAAAAGTTCAGCTTACAATGAGTGAAAAGGCTATAGAAATTCTCTCTAACTACGCGCGAAATGGCCGTGAAGCTGTCAATATGGTCCAGATTGCTGCAGGTTTAGCGATCACCGATGAGCGCTCGTATATTAAGGAAGATGAAATCGAATGGGTTGTCCATTCCAGCCAGCTGACACCAAGGATGGAACGGAAGATCAATGAAAAATCGGCGGTTGGACTTGTCAATGGCCTTGCAGTTTACGGTCCGAACACCGGTGCTCTTCTGGAAATTGAAGTCACAGTCATTAAAGCCAAAGATAAAGGCTCGATTAATATAACGGGCATCGTCGATGAAGAAAGTATCGGCGGTCAGGGTAAATCGATCAGGAGAAAGAGCATGGCGAGAGGCTCGATTGAAAACGTCATCACGGTCCTCCGATCAATGGGTGTTCCTGCTGATGAATTTGATATCCACGTTAACTTCCCGGGCGGGACTCCGATTGATGGCCCTTCTGCCGGGATTGCGATGGCGACAGGCATTTACTCGGCCATTTACAAAATACCGATGGACAATACTGTTGCGATGACTGGAGAAATCAGCATCCATGGAAATGTGAAGCCGATTGGCGGGGTTTATCCAAAAGTTAAAGCTGCGAAGAAAGCAGGCGCACAAAAGGTGATCATTCCAAAAGAAAACATGCAAACTATCCTGAATGAAATCACCGGTATTGAAATCATTCCTGTCACCCACCTCGATGAAGTGTTTGATATCGCTCTGCTTAAAGAGCATCCGAGGGAACAGATCATTTCGGCCGCACCAGATTTAACAAAAAAGGAAACGAGTTAAAGCTTTGTAAAAAAGAACGCGAGCTAGCGTTCTTTTTTTAGGCTATTTTCGGACATTTTGTTGTTTTGACAATTAAAATTAGGCTATGTCAAAGGTCATTGTTTATTTTTAGCACCTTTTGATTGGAGCGGAGGGCACTCGACTCCTGCGGGATCACCGGACCCCCGCGGAAAGCGAGTGACCAGAGGGGAAATCAACAAATTGTTTTTGGGACTTTTTTAGGTGAAATCAGAACATGATGAAACACTCTTAATAGGAAACCTATTTAATATCTGCCAACACGATGACATATGGACATATTTTTTGCTCAATATCAGGATACTAACTATTAGATGATCAAGGCTTAGAAAGAGTACATCCCGCTCTTGATATTAGACACTAGAAAATAAATACGATAGAATTGAACAACAAAGTATTATAATGCTTGTGGAATGATACAATGCATGTTGGAGGTGCAATGTCATGGCGAACAAAAATGAGTTCACTGTCCCTCTTCTGCCGCTGCGCGGTCTGCTCGTTTACCCGACAATGGTGCTTCATTTAGATGTTGGACGGGAAAAGTCGGTACAGGCTTTGGAGAAGGCAATGGTGGATGACCATTTAATTTTTCTTACGACCCAAAAGGATATTTCTATAGATGAACCGGCCGAAGAGGATTTGTACCAGATGGGTACACTGACTCGTGTCAAGCAGATGCTTAAACTGCCGAACGGAACGATTCGCGTACTTGTTGAAGGGTTGGCAAGGGGAGAAATCATGGAGCTTTTTGATGAAAAAGACCATTATGCCTGCAGCCTGAGGACATTTGAAGACGAGGAAACGAAGGATGTCGAAGATGAAGCATTAATGAGGACAATGCTTGAGTATTTCGAACAGTACATAAAAATGTCCAAGAAAATTTCCGCGGAAACGTATGCATCAGTTTCTGACATCGAAGAGCCTGGAAGAATGGCTGATATCATAGCTTCACATCTGCCTCTAAAGCTTAAGGAGAAGCAGGAAATTTTAGAAACGATTGATATTAAAGAACGTATGAATCGTGTCATTGAAATTATCCATAATGAAAAAGAAGTGCTTGGCCTTGAGAAAAAGATTGGCCAGCGAGTTAAACGCTCAATGGAACGGACGCAAAAGGAATATTATTTGCGTGAACAAATGAAGGCTATCCAAAAAGAACTTGGAGAAAAAGAAGGCAAAACTGGCGAAATCTCTGAACTTACCGAAAAGATCGAGCTTGCCGGGATGCCTGATCATGTGAAGGAAACTGCCTTGAAGGAATTGGACCGTTACGAAAAGGTGCCGACAACATCCGCTGAAAGTGCAGTGATCCGGAATTATATCGAATGGCTCGTCTCATTGCCGTGGTCAAAGGCAACTGAAGATGACCTTGATATAAGTAAGGCAGAAAGAATCCTTGATAAGGACCACTACGGACTTGAAAAGGTGAAGGAAAGGGTACTTGAGTATCTTGCTGTCCAGCAGCTGACTAACTCATTGAAAGGCCCGATCCTCTGCCTCGCAGGACCTCCTGGGGTGGGTAAAACAAGTCTTGCAAGATCGATTGCGAAATCATTGAACCGGAATTTTGTCCGGGTTTCTTTGGGTGGCGTCCGTGATGAGTCAGAGATTCGCGGCCACAGAAGGACCTATGTAGGTGCAATGCCAGGCCGAGTGATCCAGGGAATGAAGAAGGCGGGGACGATCAATCCTGTTTTCCTTCTCGATGAAATCGATAAAATGTCCAGCGATTTCCGCGGGGATCCTTCTGCCGCCATGCTTGAGGTGCTTGATCCAGAACAGAATCATAACTTCAGCGACCATTATATTGAAGAGCCGTACGATCTTTCTAAAGTCATGTTCATCGCTACTGCTAATAATCTTTCGACTGTGCCGGGACCATTGCTCGACAGGATGGAGATTATCAATATTGCGGGTTATACAGAACTTGAAAAGCTGCATATTGCCAAGGACCATTTGCTGCCAAGACAGATTAAGGACCATGGTTTATCCAAGTCCCAGCTCCAAATGAAGGATGAATCAATCACCAAGGTGATTCGTTATTATACTCGAGAATCTGGTGTTCGTTCACTTGAGAGACAGCTTGCAGCAATCTGCAGGAAAACAGCGAAAATCGTTGTTTCCGGAGAGAAAAAGCGTGTCATCGTGAATGCAAAGAATGTTGAAGAATTCCTTGGCAAGACTAAATTCAGGTATGGCCAGGCCGAGCTTGAAGACCAGGTTGGCGTTGCTACAGGACTAGCCTATACTACGGTTGGCGGAGATACGCTGCAGATCGAAGTATCTCTGTCTCCAGGAAAAGGCAAGCTTGTCCTGACCGGCAAGCTTGGGGATGTAATGAAGGAATCGGCGCAGGCGGCATTCAGCTACGTCCGTTCAAAAGCGAAGGAGCTCGGAATCGATCCGGACTTCCATGAAAAGAATGATATCCATATCCACGTCCCTGAGGGTGCTGTTCCGAAAGATGGTCCTTCAGCGGGCATTACGATTGCTACTGCACTTGTATCTGCTTTGTCAGGAAAGCCGATCCGCAGGGAAGTGGGAATGACAGGAGAAATAACGCTTAGAGGACGCGTTTTGCCAATTGGCGGTCTCAAGGAAAAATCGTTGAGCGCCCACAGGGCCGGCCTTACAAAGGTTATTTGTCCAAAAGATAATGAAAAAGATATTGATGATATTCCAGAAAGTGTACGTAAGGAGCTTGAATTTGTGTTAGTTTCTCATTTAGATGAAGTCTTGAAGCACGCTCTCGCCAGCGGTGATTCTCAATGAAAGTAAATAGTGCAGAAATCGTGATCAGTGCCGTTAGGCCGAGCCAATATCCGGAAAGCAATCTTCCGGAATTCGCCCTTGCAGGCCGATCGAATGTTGGTAAATCTTCCTTTATCAATAAAATGCTGAACCGGAAAAGCCTTGCCAGGACATCCTCGAAGCCTGGAAAGACTCAGACATTGAATTTTTACCTGATTAATGAAATGGTTCATTTTGTTGATGTTCCGGGTTATGGTTATGCTAAAGTATCAAAATCTGAACGTGAAGCATGGGGTAAGATGATTGAGACTTACATTACTTCACGTGAACAACTGAAAGCGATGCTGATGATCGTTGACTTGAGGCATCCGCCTTCAAAGGACGATGTGATGATGTATGATTTCCTCAAGCATTATGAGATTCCTGTCATCATTATCGCGACAAAAGCGGATAAAATCCCAAAGTCAAAGTGGCAAAAGCATTTGAAAATCACAAAAGAAACACTTAATCTCGATCCTGACGACACAATCATTCTCTTCTCCTCGGAAACAGGAGAGGGGAAGGACAAGGCCTGGTCAGTATTAGGCAGTTTCATGAAATAAGCAAAGTAAAGCCCGCATCATTTAAATGATGCGGGCTTTCTGTCATTTCTTTTTAAAAAATAAGAGGTAAATACCAATCAGGATCAATGCAGCCGGCCAAAATTTCCAGGCTGCCGCGACTCCATTTTCGAGGAGGCCAAGCCAGCTGGTTATCCGGTCATAAAATAACAGCAGCCCTGCTAAAATGAGGAAGAGGACTCCATGAAACAAGCCATTGCCTGTTTTCTGATAGCGGAGCAAAAATCCAAGGGCAATGATTAAAATGAATGCTCCGAGGTGATCGGGCCATAGCTCGAACTTATTCACGACGTGAAAATGTATGCCAAACCCTACAAGTATCACGCCTGGTAATATCGCTTCATAATCCTTGCCATAGTACCCCTGCACTAAAAATGCCGCACCCACGATGATCAAGAGGGTCGGCCACGTGTAAAACTCATTGAACAGGGATATATTTGCCTGCTGAAGATAAAAATAAACGCCAAATCCGATTAAAATCATTCCTGGGATCATTCTCTGATTTTTCATTCTTTCACCACTTCCAAAAAGGCTCACTTGAATTAAGGGACAAACTTTGATAAGGTACATTAGGGAGTATGTTTAATTGCTGTTTATTTAGTATAAAAGTAAACAAACATATAGATAAATAATGATTAATTCTTTTAACGCATTTATATAAAAATTATTTCAGCAGTTGTTCACATTTAGCATGTAAAAAGGAAAAAAACGTCATGTATAATTACCTTAGCCAATTATGCAATTTCTATTTGGGGGTGTCAATTAAAAAATGCATATTATAGTTGTCGGACTTAATTATAAAACTGCCCCTGTCGAAATCCGCGAAAAGTTGACATTCAACGAGGCCAACCTCGGCGAAGCGATGAGTGCTCTTCAGGAAAAGAAGAGTATTCTCGAAAATGTCATCGTCTCAACTTGTAACCGTACAGAAATATATGCTGTCGTGGACCAGCTCCACACTGGCAGATATTATATTAAAGAGTTTTTATCTGAATGGTTCGGGATTCCTCAGGCAGAATTCACGCCATTTCTGTTTATTTATGAACAAGATGGAGCAATCGAGCATTTGTTCAAGGTTTCTTGCGGATTGAACTCAATGGTGCTGGGAGAGACCCAGATCCTTGGCCAGGTCCGTTCCAGCTTTATGCTTGGACTTGAAAGGAACACGACTGGAACAGTGTTCAACCATCTCTTTAAACAGGCAGTGACTCTTGCAAAACGCGGCCACTCCGAAACTGAAATCGGTGCTAATGCCGTTTCAGTCAGCTATGCGGCTGTTGAACTTGCCAAGAAAATCTTCGGCTCGCTTGACCAGAAGCATGTGCTGATACTTGGAGCAGGCAAGATGGGTGAACTGGCTATTCAAAACCTTCATGCAAATGGAGCAAAGAAAGTCACGGTCATCAACCGTACTTACCAAAAGGCAGAAAACCTGGCTAACCGATTCTCCGGTAAGGCGAAGACTCTCGGAGAGCTTCAGAGCGCGCTTGCGGATGCCGATATTCTCATCAGTTCAACGGGTGCCAAAGATTTCGTCGTAACGAAGGATATGATGGTAAAGGTCGAGCAGAAGCGAAAGGGAAAACCGTTATTCATGGTTGATATCGCTGTTCCTCGCGACCTGGATCCTGAAATAGCTACCCTGGAAAATGTATTCCTTTATGATATTGATGATCTTGAAGGAATTGTCGAAGCGAATCTGCAAGAGCGCCAAAAAGCGGCTGAGAAGATTCTCATTATGATTGAAGGCGAGATCGTCCAGTTTAAACAGTGGCTGAACACGCTTGGAGTCGTACCAGTCATTTCTGCATTGCGGGTTAAGGCTCTTGCAATCCAGGAAGAGACGATGAGCAGCATTGAGCGCAAATTGCCTCATTTATCTGACCGGGATATCAAAGTCCTTAACAAGCATACAAAGAGTATCATCAACCAGCTTCTCAAAGATCCGATCCTTCAGGCGAAGGAGCTTGCGGCAGGGCCGGATGCAGACGAAGCGCTTGATCTATTCGTGAAGATTTTTAATATTGAACAGCTCGTCGCTGAACAAGAAGGAATGAAAACAGCTGAAACCAAGCAGGTCAGAGTTCCTTCGCCTCAGGCTTCTTTTCAGCCGTAAGCGAGGTTTTGCCCATGGTTGATCTTTATATTACGCGTCTCCATGAAATAACCATTGTGATCTATGCGGCCAGCGTGCTCTTATACTTTATCGATTTCCTTAACAGTAACCGGAGGGCAAACAAAGTTGCTTTCTGGTTACTTGCATTTGTTTGGGGATTCCAGACGATATTCTTATTCTATTATATGGTCGACAAAGGCCGATTCCCTGTTCTGACCCTCTTTGAAGGGCTTTACTTTTATGCATGGGTGCTGGTCACGTTGTCGCTGGCAATCAACAAACTATTAAAAGTAGACTTTATTGTCTTTTTTACGAATGTACTTGGGTTCATCATCATGGCAATCCACACATTCGCTCCCGTACACTATGATTCCAATGTCATGTCTGAGCAGCTGATTTCCGAACTGTTGCTGATCCATATAACGATGGCGATCCTGTCGTATGGGGCCTTCTCCATCTCGTTTGTCTTTTCCCTGCTTTATCTTATCCAATACGACCTTTTAAAGCGGAAAAAGTGGGGTAAGCTGTTATGGAGGATCACGGATCTGACAAGGCTTGATTACTTGTCTTACATATTGAATGTCATTGGAGTGCCAATGCTCATCCTCAGCCTGATCCTTGGGCTGCAATGGGCCTGGATCAAGGTCCCTGACCTGGCATGGTATGATGCGAAGTTAATAGGTTCCTTTGTCGTTCTCGCTGTCTACAGCGTATACCTGTATTTGCGAGTCGGCAAAGAAATGTATGGCAAATCGCTCGCGCTATGGAACATCGCGTCATTCCTGATTGTATTAATTAACTTTTTTCTTTTTGGAAAATTATCATCATTCCATTTTTGGTATCAATAAAAGGAGGCTGTCATGAGAAAAATTATCGTTGGCTCCAGACGGAGTAAGTTGGCATTAACACAAACAAACTGGGTGATTGAGCAGCTGAAAAAATTAGGGGCTCCTTTTGAGTTTGAAGTAAAGGAAATCGTCACTAAAGGAGATCAAATTCTCGACGTGACCCTATCCAAAGTCGGAGGGAAAGGCCTCTTCGTCAAGGAAATCGAACAGGCAATGCTCGACAAAGAAATTGATATGGCCGTGCACAGCATGAAGGATATGCCTGCAGTACTGCCTGAGGGCCTTGTCATTGGCTGTATTCCTTTCCGTGAAGATCACCGTGATGTGCTGATTTCCAAGGATAATGTTCCTTTCAGTGAACTAAAGCCAGGAGCGGTTATAGGTACGAGCAGCCTGCGCAGGAGTTCCCAGCTATTGGCCCAGCGCCCTGATCTAGAAATGAAATGGATTCGCGGCAACATTGATACTAGAATCGAGAAGCTTAAAACAGAAGATTACGATGCAATCATCCTTGCAGCAGCTGGTCTTAAACGTATGGGTTGGGCAGATGATACTGTTACTCAATTCATCAATCCTGAAATCTGTGTGCCGGCAGTCGGACAGGGCGCACTTTCCATCGAATGCCGTGGAGACGATGAGGAACTTCTGCAGCTGCTGGAAAAATTCACATCCGCAGAAACTAGTGAGGCTGTTAAGGCAGAACGGGCTTTCCTTCATAAAATGGAGGGCGGCTGTCAGGTGCCAATTGCTGGCTATGCATTTATGAATGAACAGAAAGAAATCGTTTTGACTGCTTTAGTAGGTTCTCCTGATGGAAAGACGATCATCAAGGAACAAGTAAAAGGCAAAAATCCAGAGGAACTTGGGCAGCTTGCTGCAGATAAACTCATCAGCCAGGGTGCGAAGGACTTGATCGACAAGGTTAAACAGGAGCTTGAGATTGAATGATTCAGTCTCTCCCGCTGCAAAATAAAACGGTAATGATTCCAAGGGGGAAGGCTCATGCGAAGTCTTTCTCCGAATTGGTTGCCAGGCAAGGGGGGATTCCGGTGGAAATCCCTCTAATTGCCTTTAGGCCTGTTGCAGCAACTGAAGAACTGCTTGATATACTTCATAATTTACATACTTACGACTGGATCATCTTTACAAGCAATGTGACAGTTGAGACCTTTTTTTCTTTTATGAAAAAACAGCAAACAGAACTTGCCAAAATTGCTGTGATTGGTGAAAAAACGAAAGAAATCCTTGAAAGCATGGGGGGAAAAGCAGATTTTGTTCCCCAGCAGTATGTTGCCGAAGGATTTGTTGAAGAATTCCTGCCTCACATAAAGCAAGGCACCAGGGTGCTGATCCCGAAAGGCAGCCTCGCAAGGGATTATATCGGAACTTCGCTAAAGAAGCAGGGAGCGATAGTAGATGAGGTCATCATCTATGAAACTTTTCTGCCTGAAGAAAGCCGTGAAAAGCTTGTTAAGATGCTTCGAAATAAAAGTCTTGATATACTTACATTTACAAGTCCATCTACGATTGACCACTTTATGGGAATCGTAGAAGAGAATAAACTGCGTGATCACCTGGAGCATTGTATCATCGCCTGCATCGGCCCAGTATCAACTAAGAAAGCCAAGAAATGGGGACTGCATGTCCATGCAGCGCCGGATAAATACACTGTTGAAGAAATGCTGAAAAGTGTCGCAGGATACTTAAAAATAAAACCGCATACAGGAGGGTAATACATGAAACACCTTGAATTCAGCCGCCATCGCCGCCTGCGCCAATCTGCGAATATGCGCGCCCTGGTACGTGAAAACTACCTTCGCACAGAGGATCTGATTTATCCGCTATTTATCGTCGAAGGAGAAAACATCAAGAATGAAGTCTCTTCAATGCCGGGAGTCTATCATTTATCACTTGATAATCTGAAAGAAGAAATTGCAGAAGTAGAATCACTTGGCATTAAATCAGTATTGCTTTTCGGTGTTCCAAATGAAAAAGACGAGGAAGGCTGCCAGGCATACCATGACCACGGAATCGTCCAGGAGGCGACTCGGGTCATCAAAAAGGATTTCCCTGACATGATCGTCATCGCTGATACATGCTTGTGTGAATATACAAGCCACGGACATTGCGGCGTTATCGAGGATGGCAAGGTACTTAACGATCCATCACTAGAATTGCTTGGAAAGACAGCTGTAAGCCAGGCTAAAGCCGGAGCTGATATCATTGCTCCTTCTAACATGATGGACGGCTTCGTTGCTGCTATCCGTTTTGCTTTGGATGAAGCGGGATTCCAGGATGTGCCTATCATGTCTTATGCTGTAAAGTATTCGTCTGCATTTTATGGCCCATTCCGCGAAGCAGCTGAAAGCACTCCGCAGTTCGGCGACCGTAAATCTTACCAGATGGACCCGGCGAACCGTACTGAAGCAATGCGCGAAGCTGAATCTGATGTCATGGAAGGCGCCGACTTCCTGATTGTGAAGCCGGGTATGCCATACCTTGACATCGTCCGTGACGTTAAAAATAATTTTAATCTGCCAGTCGTCATATACAATGTAAGCGGTGAATACTCAATGGTCAAAGCAGCCGCCCAAAATGGCTGGGTTGATGAGAAGAGCATCGTGATGGAAATGCTGACAGGCATGAAGCGCGCAGGATCTGACCTGATCATTACCTACCATGCTAAGGATGCTGCACGCTGGCTGAAAGAACAGTAAAGCTCTTCCAAAGACTAAAAACATCCAAATGAAATGAGGGATTAATATGCGCTCATATGATAAATCGATTGAAGCTTTCAAAGAAGCGAAAGAACTATTGCCAGGCGGAGTGAACAGCCCTGTCCGCGCATTCAAATCTGTCAACATGGATCCGATTTTCATGGAAAGAGGGAAGGGGTCCAAAATCTATGATATCGATGGCAATGAATATATTGATTATGTATTGTCATGGGGCCCGCTGATCCTTGGCCATACGAACGACCAGGTTGTCGAGGGCATCAAGAAGATAGCTGAGCTTGGTACAAGCTTCGGAGCTCCAAC
Organism: Mesobacillus subterraneus; assembly: GCF_023715485.1. GTDB lineage: Bacteria > Bacillota > Bacilli > Bacillales > Cytobacillaceae > Mesobacillus > Mesobacillus subterraneus_B. The sequence continues at coordinate 120,337 of NZ_JAMBOF010000003.1, forward strand.
TGTTGTGGAAAATGAACTTGCCCAGCTAGTCATTGACCGAGTGCCATCAATCGAAATGGTGAGAATGGTTTCTTCGGGCACAGAAGCGACAATGAGCGCTCTCCGCCTTGCAAGAGGATATACCGGAAGGAATAAAATCCTGAAATTCGAAGGCTGCTATCACGGCCATGGAGATTCATTGCTCATCAAGGCCGGCTCAGGGGTCGCTACGCTTGGATTGCCTGACAGCCCTGGTGTTCCTGAAGGAGTGGCGAAAAACACGATCACGGTACCTTACAATGATCTTAAGAGCGTCCGCTATGCATTCGAACAATTCGGCGATGACATCGCAGGCGTGATCGTTGAACCGGTAGCTGGAAACATGGGCGTAGTACCGCCTGTTGAAGGTTTCCTTGAGGGACTTCGCGAAATTACAACCCAGTATGGAACTGTATTGATTTTTGACGAGGTAATGACAGGCTTCCGTGTAGGCTACAATTGCGCGCAAGGCTATTACAATGTAACGCCAGACCTTACTTGTCTTGGGAAAGTAATCGGCGGCGGCCTTCCAGTAGGCGCTTATGGCGGAAAAAGGGAAATCATGGAGCAAATCGCACCAAGCGGTCCAATCTACCAGGCTGGTACACTATCCGGAAATCCGCTTGCGATGACAGCCGGTCTTGAGACATTGAAGCAGCTTACACCAGAAACGTATAAGGAATTCGAACGCAAAGCAGACATCCTTGAAGCAGGACTGAAGGCAGCAGCTGAGAAATACGGTATTCCACATACAATCAACCGCGCGGGATCAATGATCGGCATCTTCTTCACGAATGAAAATGTCATCAATTATGAAATTGCCAAAACATCAAATCTTGAATTCTTTGCATCGTACTATCGTGAAATGGCTGATGAAGGAGTGTTCCTGCCGCCTTCACAATTTGAAGGATTATTCCTGTCAACTGCCCATACAGACGAAGACCTGCAAAAAACAATCGAAGCTGCCGAGAAAGCTTTTGCTAAGCTTGCAGAATAATTTAGTTAATTAGACACTCTTCCATTGAAGGGTGTTTTTTTTATTTGAAGGCTGTGTTAAAGTTCATTGTTGATTTTTAAGCTCTGTTGATTGGAGTGGAAGGCGCGAAGACTCCTCCGAAAATGCTAACGCATTTTCATCGTGCGTGGGCAGATTCGAGGAAGTTCAATCAAAGTCCTGCGGGATGAACGGGTCAGGGGAGACCCCGCAGGAGTGAAGCGACGAGGAGACTCCCCGGGCCGCCCGCGGAGAGCGAAGCGCCTGGAACGGAAATCAACAGCCAAGGTTAACAGGGCCTGTTTGAAAATTAGTGTTTAAGAATATAATTCATTTTTCAGGAATATAATTGGTTTTTAAGGAATATATCTAATTTTTAAGGAATATATTATAAGTTTTCAGGAATATATCATGACTTTTAAGGAATATACCATTACACGCAAAGTAAGGACCATAACTTTCGCATGTCTTTTTCCGGACCTGGACATACCAACTCCTTTTTATGTTCTAAATTATCATAAAACTAAATATAAGCTCATAAAGTGTTAATGACATAGTGATTTTATGCGTAAGGAATGAAAGGAGGAGTCGCTTTGTCTCAGGGAAATCAATCGTGCCTGCGATTTTCATTAGAGGAGTCAGTATGGTTTCAAAGAGGACAGGAAGTCGCAGAACTTGTCTCGATTTCACTCGATCCGAATATAACCATCCAAGAAAACGAGCAATATGTATCAATTCGCGGATCGCTGGAGTTGACTGGGGAATATACATGCCATGAACAGCAGCAGGAAAATGCGGAAGACCAAATCCCGGCTCTTAAGTTTGTGCATTCTATCATGGAAAGAGAAGCAGGTGTCTATGAATTCCTCCACCGGTTTCCGGTGGATATCACGATTCCGAAAAACAGGATTGAAAGCATCTATGACATTGACATCAATGTCGAGTCTTTCGATTATGTCTTTCCGGAAAAAGACCGGCTGAAGCTTAATGCCGACCTGGCTATTACAGGCTTGTATGGCGAACAGCAGCATGATGACGAACAGGAAGCTGACAGCGCAGATGCAGCTGAAGAACTGGAAGTCAGCTACCGGAAAGAGGCAACAGCAGAAACGGAGGTTCAAAGTGGTGAGGAAGCAGCGGAATTTGACTTCCCAGAAGCACCTGCATATTCGTTTGTCCAGCAAAATGAAGCTTTAAATCACGAAGAACCAGATGCTTTTGCAGAAGAACTGTATGTACCATTCAGGGCGGAAGCCAGGAAAACAGGAGCCGCTGAAGAGACAGCTGAGCCCTCACTTCAGGAGCAGAGAGAATTGTTTGCTGTACCGGAATATTCCTATAGCGACTTTAGAAGCGAGCAGGTGCCTGCAGAAGAAATGGAAGTAGAGGTTGAAGAGGAAGAAGTGGAAGTCGAGATGGAAGTGGAGGAACAGCCTCAAGCAGAACAGCAGCCTGCTGAAGTTCAGGAAGCTGAGGTAGAAAGCTCATCCTCCCCAGAAGCTGTGATGAAAAAGAAAAAGCCGAACATGAAAAAAGGTATTTCCATCGCAGAGTTTTTAGCAAGAAAAGAAGAACAAGTCGAAGTTGCCAAAATAAGAGTTTGCATCGTACAGCAGGGCGACTCGCTTCAGTCTATTTCTGAACGCTATGATGTACCAGTCCAGCAGCTATTAAGAGTGAACCACCTGAGCATTGATCATGAAGTACAAGAAGGCCAGGTTTTATATGTTCCTGGGGTAGCAGTTCACCATTCTTAACACTGAACCTGGAAGCAATGCCTTGTCCAAAGATAGCTAGTTGTCAGGGCTGGCTTGTCGCTGGCCAGGATTGCTTCCGCTTTTCGTATGGGCAGGTGTCTGACACCTGCCCCATATTATTATGTTTAGGAAGCTTAGAAAGTGGGCGAGTGATCCTATGGATGATCGCAATTTTTTAAAGGAAGAATCTGCAGTTTTGAAGCAATATCCGATTGAACCCTATTTTGCGGAGGACTTCGGGAAAATTAAAAAGGTCTATACAAAAACGGGGACGTTTGCACTGAAGAAAATCCACCCTTATGAGGGTGCCGATTTTATCAGGAATATCCAAACTCTTTACCAAAAAGGCTATAACCGGATTGTTCCTGTTTACCCGGCGAATGATGGCAGGTACGCAGTATTGCATAATAAATCACTTTATTATTTAATGCCGTGGATACCAAATGAAACAAAAGAAGATCCTCAATCAGAACGCCATAAGCAGATGTTCAGGGAATTAGCCAGGATGCATACGCTATCGGCGAAGGAACTCGAAATTAATCCAGTGGTAAAAGAGGAGCATTATAATCAGACATTGAAGGAATGGGAAAAAGAAGAAGAATTCATCAATGGATTCATTGAAAGCTGTGAAAACAGAGTATATATGTCACCGTTTGAGTTAACCTTCTGCCTGTACTACAGCCAAATCCGCCAGGCGATTGCTTTCGCGAAACAAAAGCTAGAGGACTGGCATGAGAAAACGAAGGATCAGAAAAAGACGAGGACAGTCACGCTGCACGGAAAGGTATCTACTGAGCATTTCCTGTTCGATGAAAGAGGTTATGGCTATTTCATCAACTTCGAAAAAGCAAGGCAGGGTTCACCAATCCAGGATCTTCTGCCGTTTTTGGCAAGGTCGTTAAAAACGCTGCCGAAACAATCCGATGATTGTGTCGATTGGATTTATGCCTATCTTAAATATTTCCCGTTCAGGGAGGATGAAATGCTCCTGTTCATGAGCTATCTCGCATTTCCTTCAGGAATCATACGCGTTGCGGAAACCTATCATCAGCGTAAAAAGGAAGTGGATGAAAGAAAGTTCGTCCAAAAGCTGCAGCGGCAATACTGGCTTTTAAGCAATACAGGCTATGTTGTCACAAAAATAGATGAAATAGAGAGGCAAAAAAAGCAGGCACAACAAGAAGGAGCCGAGAGCTAAACGATGCTCTAAGGCTCCTTAAACGATTTCAAATTTAATTGCCAAAGCAACCAGGATAAAAAGCGATAACAGGAAGACATCAAATGTTGTCGGGAAGAAAAGGGTGCGGATCCCCTGAAAAACGCAAAAAGGAATGATTAATTGAGCACAGATAGCACGTGCTGTCCTCGCCCACCTCGGGAGTGTATATGGATTATACCTTCGTCTCTTCATTGTCATCCCTCCAAACAATCAGTTTTCCCTTTTTTTATTCTATGAGCTGTTTGCCTAAAATGTGCTTTAAATTGGCACAACAAGGCATGAAAAGTATAAAATAATTAAAAAAAGGAAATGATGATTGACGTCATTCCCCTTTTTTGGGTAGTATATCTAATATACAAAAAGTTGTTTTCGCATTGATTGTGAAAGCAGCAAAGTTTACCAAAAAACACAATAAAGTTAGTGCTTTGACAGGGAAGAGTACATGATCACTCAGCTTTAAGAGAGGAAGACCAGTAGCTGCGAGGTTTTCTAAGCTGAACAATGGAAGGTCGCCCTCGAGCATCGCCTGGGAACGGAATAGATTATTCCCAGTAACAGGCGACGGTGAAGAGCCGTTATCCAGATTTGAGCCAGCAATTGAGGTATTTTTACGGTTGCTGGGAAAAAAGGTGGTACCGCGAACAAACTCCATTCGTCCTTTTATGGCGAATGGAGTTTTTTTATTTTATCAAAGGCTTTTGTAATGGAAGAGATTACGAAAAGAGTCTGACAGGAGGAAAAATGATGGAAGAGAATTTGTCAATGCCGACTAAATACGATCCGTCTTCGATTGAGCAGGGACGCTATGAATGGTGGATCAAAGGGAAGTTTTTCGAAGCGAAGGATGATGAAACGAAAAAGCCTTATACAATCGTCATTCCGCCGCCAAACGTAACTGGCAAGCTTCACCTGGGCCATGCGTGGGACACAGCGCTTCAGGATATCCTTACCCGCATGAAGCGGATGCAGGGCTATGATGTTCTATGGCTTCCAGGTATGGACCATGCCGGGATCGCCACACAGGCAAAGGTTGACGAGAAACTTCGCAGCCAGGGCATCAATCGCTATGAACTTGGCCGTGAAAAGTTCCTTGAAGAATCATGGAAATGGAAAGAGGAATACGCACAGCATATCCGTAAACAATGGTCAAAGCTTGGGCTCGGACTTGATTACAGCCGAGAGCGTTTCACATTGGATGAAGGGCTGTCAGATGCAGTTAAAGAAGTATTTGTTACCCTATATCGCAAAGGCCTCATTTACCGCGGGGAATACATCATCAACTGGGACCCTGCAGCAAAAACGGCCCTGTCTGATATTGAGGTTATCCATAAAGATATCCAGGGTGCTTTCTATCACATGAGATATCCTCTGGCAGACGGAAGCGGCCACATCGAAATCGCAACAACAAGACCGGAAACGATGCTTGGGGATACTGCGGTTGCTGTACACCCAGAGGATGACCGCTATAAGCATTTGATTGGCAAGACCGTAATCCTGCCAATCGTCGGCCGTGAGATTCCGATTGTCGGCGATGATTATGTCGATATGGAATTCGGCTCTGGCGCAGTAAAAATCACGCCTGCACATGACCCTAATGACTTTGAAATCGGCAACCGCCATAATCTTGAAAGAGTTCTTGTCATGAACGAAGATGGCTCAATGAATGCAAGAGCGGGCAAATATCAAGGTATGGACCGTTTTGAGTGCCGCAAGCAAATCGTCAAGGATCTCCAGGACGAAGGCGTACTGTTCAAAATTGAAGAGCACATGCATTCAGTAGGACATTCTGAGCGAAGCGGAGCAGTAGTTGAGCCGTATCTATCTACTCAATGGTTCGTTAAAATGCAGCCGCTTGCTGATGAAGCAATCGCCCTCCAGAGCAAAGAGGAGAAAGTTAACTTCGTACCTGAGCGCTTTGAAAATACCTATATGCGCTGGATGGAAAACATCCGTGACTGGTGTATTTCCCGTCAGCTATGGTGGGGCCACCGGATTCCAGCCTGGTACCATAAGGAAACTGGGGAAGTTTACGTTGATCACCAGCCTCCTGCAGATCCTGAAAATTGGGAGCAGGATAATGATGTTCTTGATACATGGTTCAGTTCGGCACTATGGCCGTTCTCAACAATGGGCTGGCCGAATGAGGAAGCAGCGGATTATAAGAGATACTATCCTTCTGATGCCCTTGTAACAGGCTATGACATCATTGCCTTCTGGGTATCAAGGATGATTTTCCAGGGCCTTGAGTTCACTGGACAGAGACCATTCAAGGATGTACTGATTCACGGCCTCGTTCGTGCAGAGGACGGCCGGAAGATGAGTAAGTCGCTTGGCAACGGCGTTGACCCGATGGATGTCATCGATCAATACGGCGCTGACTCTCTCCGCTACTTCCTGACTACAGGAAGCTCTCCTGGGCAGGACCTTCGCTACAGCACGGAGAAGGTTGAAGCAACCTGGAACTTCGCGAATAAAATTTGGAATGCATCACGTTTTGCGTTGATGAACATGAACGGGCTTAAATATGAGGAAATCGATTTGAGCGGCGAGAAATCTGTAGCTGACAAGTGGATTTTAACAAGACTGAACGAAACGATCGAAACTGTAACAAGACTGTCTGACCGCTATGAGTTTGGTGAAGTAGGCAGAGCGCTTTATAACTTCATCTGGGACGATTTCTGCGACTGGTATATCGAAATGGCGAAGCTTCCGCTTTATGGGGAAGACGAAGCTGCCAAGAAGACAACCAGATCGATCCTTGCATATGTTCTTGATAACACAATGCGATTGCTCCACCCATTCATGCCGTTCATTACCGAGGAAATCTGGCAGAACCTTCCACACCAGGGTGAGTCAATTACGATTGCAAGCTGGCCGCAGGTTGATCCAGCATTAACAGATCGTGAAGCTGCTGAGGATATGAAACTGCTCGTTGAAGTCATCCGTGCAGTAAGGAACATTCGCTCTGAGGTGAACACACCGCTTAGCAAGAAGGTTGATATGTTCCTGAAAGCAAAGGACGAAAAAACTCTCGGCACACTCGAAAATAACCGAGGCTATATCGTTCGCTTCTGTAATCCTGAGAACCTTGAGATCGGCATTGAGGTGAACGGGCCAGAAAAAGCGATGACAGCCGTTGTAACAGGGCTGGAGATCATCATGCCGCTTGAAGGTCTCATCAATATCGATGAAGAAATCGCCCGCCTTCAAAAGGAAAAAGAGAAGCTGGACAAAGAAGTAGAACGTGTCCAGAAGAAGCTTTCTAACGAAGGATTTGTTAAAAAAGCTCCTGATAAAGTCATTGAAGAAGAACGTGCCAAGGAAAAGGATTATGTTGAAAAACGTGCTGCAGTCGAAGCGCGCATCAATGAATTAAGAAGCTAATTACATCGGGATATGAAAAACTTGAAGGCGAACCAATTTTGGTTCGTCTTCATCTTGAAATGAGGTGCTAACATGTTTAATACATATGAACAAGCAATCGATTGGATCCATGCGAGGCTGAGGCTCGGAATCAAGCCCGGACTGACACGAATGGAATGGATGCTCAAAAAGCTGGATCATCCTGAAAGAAGGATCAAAACGATCCATGTAGGTGGTACCAACGGAAAAGGCTCGACTGTCACATTCCTGCGTTCCATCCTGGAGTCAGCCGGATACCGGGTAGGGACTTTTACCTCTCCATACTTCGAACAGTTTAATGAGCGTATCAGCATGAACGGCAAGCCAATCAGCGACGATGAGCTGATTGAACTGACAAATGTAATCAAGCCGCTTGCAGACGAATTAGATAAAACGGAGTTAGGCGGCCCAACTGAATTCGAAGTCATCACGGCAATGTCGATTTATTACTTTGCCAAACTCTCTCCCGTGGACGTAGTCATTTACGAGGTGGGACTTGGCGGCAGATTCGATTCGACGAATGTCATCCATCCGCTGCTATCGATTATCACAAGCATCGGCCTCGATCATACTGCCATTCTTGGTGACACATATGAAGAAATTGCTTTCGAAAAGGCGGGTATCATCAAAAATGGCGTAAGTGTTATTACCGGAGTGAAGCAGCCTCAAGCCTTAGAGGTGATTCGAAACAAAGCAGCTGAGCTTAAGTCGCCAATGTACCAGCTGGGAGAAGACTTTTTCACTAATTCCCGAACATCATTAAAAAATGGGGAGCAATTTTCATTTTCAAGCATGTTCAACAAATATGAATTGCTTGAGACTTCGATGATCGGCTCCCACCAGGTCGATAATGCGTCATTGGCTTTAATGGCTTCACAAATACTTGCGAATTACTATTCTTTCATCATCGAAGACGCGCACATCCGGGATGGTTTGAAAAAGGCATACTGGCCAGGCAGGCTAGAAATTTTAAGTGATCATCCCTTTGTCCTCATAGATGGTGCACATAATGAAGAAGGAATTCATGCACTGGTCAGTGAAATAAAATCTCGATTTGCCGATAAAAAGATTAGTATCCTTTTTGCAGCACTAAAGGACAAGAAATTGGATAAGATAATCGCGACTCTCAAAGAGGCTGCGGACGAGCTGACCTTCACTACGTTCGATTTTCCGAGAGCGGCCAGGGCTGAAGAATTGCTGGAAGTCAGCAAAAATAATGCCGATCAAGCAGTAACAAATAATTACCAAGAATTCATCGAACATAAATTAAATGCATTGGAAGAGAATGAAATCTTTTTGGTAACAGGCTCCCTCTACTTCCTGTCAGAAGCAAAACCTGTAATTGCAAGGTTATTGAAAAATAAATAAGAAAATTATGACATTGAACAAAAAGTTTGCTAAACTATTAAAAAAACGTGACTTTTTACCTAAGAGAGTGGGGGTGGGCAGATGAAAGTTTCACCAATTATTAGACAATCAATCTGGATTGCCTGGCTGCTGATCGTTCCGATCGGAATCTGGATAACTTATGAAGTCCACCCACCTTCAAGTGAGATATCAGTATGGGAAGTGCTGCCGTTCCTGATTTTGATGTCAGTAGTGGCAGCCATGCCAATGGTGGTTAACAATACGCCAATTTTCTTAATCCAGTGGGTCTCGCTCGCTGTTTTCCTTACATATGGAATTTTTGTTGAAATGATCTTGATGCAGATTTCAGTGCTGATCCTCTTAATGAGACTTCGGGTCCAAAAGTCTGATGCATATAGGTTTCCCCTGAACTCGTTAATGTTCTTTATTGTGTCATTATTAAGCGGCTTAATGTTTTATACCCTTGGAGGGTCCCATGGCGACCATTTGACGAAAGATCCATACAATCTGTTCCTTGGTACTGTATATGGAATCAGTAATTATGGAGTCAATACAATTTTCCTTGTATTATTGCAAGCGTTCGTCTTAAAACTGAAGGGTCCTTATTTCGGGAAAGATTTTATATGGGAAACTGTAACAACCCTCATCACATTCCCGATAGGTTTTGTGCTTTATGAGCTATATAGAGAGATGGGCCTGATGTCGCTATTGTTTGTCGGGATCCCGTTTGCAAGCTTATCTATCATTCTCAGTCTCTATTATTCCAGCGATAAGGTGAACCAGTTTTTGCAGAGTGCCGCAGAAATAGGGCACGAGCTGGCTGAAAGGCTGAAAGCTGACGAGGTACTTGATCTATTTGTCCAGAAGCTGATTGAGATGCTCCCGGTTGATTATGCATACATACTCGATGTTGTAGACGGCAAAGAATTGAAATTGATTCATAAGATTGAATTTGGGGAAGTCCTCGAACCGGTTGCCAACCCTTTAAGAAAAGGTGAGGGAATCAGCGGGCTTGTATGGGCAGAGAAAAAGCCCGTCCTCTTCAATTCAAAAAACGAGTGGAAGCAAATTAATTCAGGCTATGTCCCGCATAGCGCGGAAAGCATTCTTAGCGTTCCGATCGTTCGCAACAACCAAGTTGTCGGCGTACTCGTGCTGGCTGCAAACAAAAAAAGAGCATTTGAAAAATCGCAGCTGATGATTGTCGATATCCTTTGCTCACACTTTGCGATCGCAGTTGAAAACGCCCGACACCATGAGAAAACGAAAGAGAATAGCGAACGGTGCGCGCTAACGGGTCTTTATAATTATCGCTACTTCGAAAATTTGCTGACTTCCGAATTCGAAAAGCTGCAGTTCGGCCAAAGAGACCTGCTATCACTGATCCTGCTGGATATCGACCATTTCAAGTCCGTCAATGATACTTACGGCCATCAAAGCGGAAATGAGATTCTAATAGAGCTCGCTCAACGCCTGAATGAAAGAATCGGAGATATCGGAACGGTGGCCCGCTACGGAGGGGAAGAATTCGTCATCCTTCTGCCAGACATGATGAAAGGCGATGCCTTTAAACTAGCAGAGCAGATCCGGCTGCTTATTGCCAACAAGCCGTTCACCCTCCTGCAATCAATGGATGAAGAAGGAAAGCAGCTGCTAGTCAACATCACCGCATCAATCGGCGTAGCAACCGCACCCCACGACGCCGATGATTCATTGGCATTGATCAGGCACGCAGACCGTGCACTTTATGTAGGTGCAAAGCGATCCGGACGGAACAGGGTTGCAGAATATGTAAAATAAACGAAATACCACTTTTAAAAGGTGGTATTTTTTCTTATCAATTATCTTTTGATTATTGTTTATTGCTGCAGATTCATAGTGTCATATACTGTCGTTTGCTAGTATAATAGGAAGAAAGTATGAGTCTTTGACGAATAGAAAGGAGCGGCCAATCGATGCATACACGACTAAATCAACAAGGTTATCATTTGCTTGAGATTACTCTTGGAGTCGCGCTGCTGTCTATCGTACTCCTAACATTCGCGGGATTTTTCCTACAGGCAAAGATTTTTAATTCAGATAATGAAGAAAGAAGTTCTGCTGCACAGCTAAGCCAGGAAATTTTACATATAGTGAAAAAGTCGCCTTATAGTACAGATTTAACAATTAAGGATTGGAATCTATTATATGGTGCTGATTTCTCATCCAGTGAACGATTTTACATTGAAGTTGGAGAAAAAAGGTATTATCCTGATGTCAAAATCATGCATGCTGACTCATTCAATGATAATCTGCCGGATGATTTGAATTTAGTAGTTGTTTCAATACAAGAAAAAGAAGCTGAGTCATATAAAACTGTGTACGAAACATTTGGCTACAAGGAGTGAACCCTGGATGAAGAGGAATGGTTTTACCCTTGTTGAATTATTAGCAGCTCTGGCATTGACAGGAATTATCATTGTCCTTGTATTCTCTGTTTTGCAAACAGGTATTAAACAGGGAGAAAGTAGTAAAAAAGATGCGTTCCTTCAGCAGGAAGCACAACTAATTGCCAACACAATCCGGAATAAACACCTGAAAGAATCTGCTTATCAACTTGAAATAAAAGCGGATGAAGTGTTAATTGATGGAAAGGCCATTTCCAAGAGTTATATCTATAAGGCGGAAATAGTCTATGAAAACCATATATATGTAGGAGAACGATTACAAATCGATACTAAATTGCCTCTAGAGTTAACATTGATGATAAAAAAAGGAGAACACGCCTTTACGTTGAGAACTCTATTTGCAAGGGGAATTTCTGATGAGGAAAAATGAACAGGGATCAGTGCTGCTAGTGGTGTTGTTAATGATGACGGTATTTTCCATCATCGGAATTACCATTGTTGGTATGGCTGCTAATAACTCAAAACAGATAGCCCATACTGGAAGTGGAATAAAAGCTACAAATCTTGCGGAGATGGGTGTGACCCATATGAAGCGGGAGGCAGCTAAATTAATTGCAAAAAATAAAATAGCTTCATTATCAGATACCGAAAAAGCGCTTCGATATAAACTGCCGCTAATAAACGCTTTCAAAGTAAAAAAGAATAAATCCTACCCACTATACAAAATTGAAGATGTAGAAATAACTTCTTCCACCCTACAGGGGCAAGAGGATATAAAGATTACCTTTACTTCAATTGGATTAGCAGAAGACCAACAAGAAAGTAGGATATCCGCCGAGTTGAATATTTCAAGGGGAGAACTTGACGGAAGGTTTCCTGACCCAGACAACGAAATGGTAGTAAAGGATGTTGATTCGATTAATTACAGAGGGCCTTTTAATACCCCTCTGTTGTTTACCTCTCATGTGGAAATACCTTCAAACCATGATCCGGTTTTTATAAAGGACACCTATTTTATGAAGGGATTCACAGCGAATTCTAACACAGAATTGAAATTTGAAAGCAATCTTTTTTTAAAAGGAGATTCGTTTATTGATAGTAATAGCGAAGTTATCGTTTACGGAGACACTTATATCGAAAACATTGATGTAAAACAGAATAAACAAGAGAACGGAAACCAGGGGCTTCTTTGTATAGAAGGCACTTTAAAGATTTATGGGAAAGTGGAAGGGACGGTTACTACCACCTCCCAAAGTTGTGGAGCAATTGCATCGGCCAAACATTATGGTGGAATTTACGCTAAGAAAGTTATTTATTATCCTAAGGAGACCCAAACACCTGAATGGGATGTTAATAGAATGCTCCTTGATGCATCGTATCAGTAACCATAAATGAGGTGTGGAAATGATAGAGGTTTTCTTCTTAATGTTAGCAGCTGTAATTGTCTTCCCGCTCATCATTTTTCTTCCACTGGGATTAACTAAAAGAGGAAAATGGTATGCAGCTATTGGCGCGCTATTAATAGGGGTTCTTGGCGTAGGTGCAGGTGAATTGCTAGTTTACTGGCAAGCAATTTTGCTGATGTTACTTTTCTCTATCTTAATAGGGTTCTTAGCTGAAAAACAGAGTGGGATATACGGGAATGCTGAAGCGATCAACAATCATGAAAATGTTACCGGAGCTCCTGCACTTGTTGAAGTAATATCACAATCGGTTAACACAGATTCTTTCCATAAGAATGACAAAGAACATACAATTGATCTGCCGGACCCGCGTAAAATCCAACCGAAGATAGAGGAAGATATCGACTTTATAGAACGTCAGCAAGAAGTTGAGATAGAAGATACCCCTGTTACTCTACAAGGATATCTAAATGATATTGAGAAGATGCTGGATTTTCAGCAAAAATCAACCGATGAAGAACATGAATTGTGAGAGTATATTGAAGCCAAATAATAGGGAGGTTATGACGATGGACAAGGTGAAAAGTTTCAAGTTTACAGGTATTATGACCATTGCCGCTCTCTTTATATTTGGTTTCTCCCAGTTTTCTACAGTTGTTTATAGCTCATTCATCGAAAAGGATACATATGATGAACAAACATCAATCGGGAGAATTAGCCTTTCAGAGAAATCGATTGAACAGGCAGATTCATTGCTCGAAGAACAAATTAAGAATTGGCAAGAAAGTGCATCATATGAACTGACATACAAAGGGAACAGCCAAAAGTTGGATCCCAACAGTTTTATATTCTTAGTACATGATTCTGTTGAATCAGCAATGAATGGTAAGGAAAATCCTTTGCTTGTTGAAGTGAATCAAAAGAAAATAGAAGATACATTATACCTGGTGGCTCCTATATTAGGCATACATGCCCTTGATATGGCTGGGTTGCTAAACAGGTTATCCTCAGCAGCATCCGAACTTGAACCGTCTCTTAGCATAAAGTTAGAAGACTTTTTGCCAAAAGAAGATCCTGTGGTCGTTGCCACAGCCACAAGAGAGTTATCTGAAGAGTTTTCTGACATAGAAACATTTGTACAAGAACTTCCTCAAATACCAGTCGATCCGCTTACTAACGTTTCTTTAAAACAGATAGTAGAAGAAAAGGGTTTGAATCATTTGTCATCCCAGCAGCTAGGCATTGTTACATCAGGTATCTTTGAGGTATTGATGTCAACTAATTTCACAATAACCGAAAGAAACACCGGCCGGGAACTGCCGAGAAATATAAACCTTGGACTTGAAGCGAAAGTTGATTTTACCAACGATATAGATTTTTCATTTTACAATCCAAACGAGAATCGATACGAAATAAAATTATCAATAAATGAGAGTCAATTAGAAATCTCTATATTGGGAGTACCCTTTTCCTCAGATTACCGGCTAATTCTTGCAGAAAAACAAGAGTTTAAACCAAGAACGATCAAGCGGTACACCCCACTTCTTGAGCCAAACCAAAAGTCGGTTGAAGAAGAAGGGAAACCAGGATTATTGATTAAAGTTTATCGCGAGTCTATTTCATCTTCAGGTGAGTTGATCAAATCGGAATTGATATCTGAAGATTTCTATCAGCCAATTCATCGAGTAGAAGTCCACGGGATTGATCCAAATGCCCAAATGGGACAACAGGAAGAGACCGATTCGGAATCACTGCCCAACGCAGATTTGAATAACGGTACTACGAGTGAAAACCAAATAGATAACACAGATGTCAAGTTGCCTGCAGTAGAAGAAGAAAACCAGCAAAAAAATTCTGATGAAATGACAGGCGACAGCGAGGACAGGCTATGGGGGAAACCAAATGAAGAGCCAAAATAAACAGGAGGCGAACAGATGAAACAAACTCGTAGAAGACTGGGAGACTTATTGATTGAATCTGGATTGCTGACTGCAGATCAGCTCAAGGCCACCCTTCAGGAAAAACCGGCTGAACAAAAGCTGGGAGATGCTTTGCTCCACAGAGGTTATATAACAGAGCAGCAATTAATTGAAGTGCTGGAGTTCCAGCTTGGAATTCCACATATAAGTCTATACAGGTATCCATTTGATACAAGCTTATTCACGCTTATTCCAAAGGAAACGGCTAAGCGGAATTTAGTGATTCCGTTAAAAAAGGAAGGCGATAAACTCTATGTAGCTATGTCTGATCCAATGGATTTCTACACAATTGATGATTTGCGCCTGTCAACTGGTTTCCAAATTGAGACTGCAATTGCGACAAAGGACGATATCATCCGTGCAATCAATAAATACTATGACATCGATGAAGGATTCGAAGAGTTAATCGGGCAAGAATATGCACTTGAAACGGTAAAAGAAGAAAAGATTACGGAAGCCGATTCCCCAATCGTCAGGCTGGTAAATCAATTGCTATCAAATGCAGGGACGAGCAAGGCGAGCGACATACACATCGATCCCCAGGAAACAAAAGTAGTGATTCGCTATAGGATTGACGGCATGCTGCGGGTAGAAAGATTTTTGCCTAAACATATGCAGAACGTACTGACAGCCAGGATTAAGATTATGGCCAATTTGGATATTACCGAAAATCGGGTGCCTCAGGACGGACGGTTCAAAGTGAATTTAGATTTCCATCCTGTCGATTTGAGGGTTTCGACAATGCCTACTGTCTATGGTGAAAAAATAGTTCTGCGTTTGCTTGATATGGGCAGCACGTTGAACGATATTAACAAACTTGGCTTCAACACCCTTAATTTAAATAGATTCAACAACATGATTACCAGACCAAATGGGATTGTTTTGATTACAGGGCCAACCGGTTCAGGTAAGTCGTCCACCCTATACGCTGCTTTAAATAAATTGAACAGCGATGAGGTCAATATTATAACGATTGAGGATCCAGTGGAATATCAAATTGAAGGAATCAATCAGATTCAGGTCAATTCGAATGTCGGGATGACATTTGCCGCCGGTTTAAGATCGATTCTCCGTCAGGACCCCAATATTATTATGGTCGGTGAAATAAGGGATAAGGAAACGGCCGAGGTAGCTGTCAGGGCTTCACTTACTGGCCATCTTGTTTTAAGTACCTTGCATACAAATGATGCTCTGACCTCGGTATCAAGACTGATTGATATGGGGGTTGAACCATTCCTTGTTGCTTCTTCTTTAAGCGGAGTAGTATCTCAGCGTCTAGTCCGTAAGGTATGCCGTGATTGTGCCGAATCGTACGCTCCAACTAAACGCGAATTAGATATTTTTTCAAAAAGGGGAATTGAAATTGCTGAAGTATGGAGAGGAAGAGGATGTGCATCCTGCAATATGACGGGTTATCGGGGCAGAATAGCAATCCATGAAGTATTAGCGATGAATGAAGAATTGCGTAGAGCAATCATGAATGAAGAGCCTGTCACAAAACTGCGTGAAATTGCTGTGAAAAATAAAACTATTTTCCTGATAGATGATGGCTTGTTAAAGGTGAAACAGGGAATGACCAGCACTGAGGAAGTACTGCGGGTAGCGATTACAGAATAGTGGGGAGAAATTATGAAAGAGAAAATAGATCATCTGCTGCAAGCAGGGTTTGAGCTAAGAGCCTCTGATATTCATATTACCGTCGGTGTGCCTCCGATTATGCGAATTAACGGAGATTTGAGAAAGTACGGTAAGGAATCTATTTTGCCTGAGGAAACCGAGGGCATGGCGAGGGCTATTATTCCAGAAAAAATGTGGCCCCGTTTTAAAGAACAAGGAGAACTGGACTTTTCCTATGGTCTTCCAGGGATCTCAAGATTCAGAGTAAATACCTATCATCAAAGAGGCTGTGTATCGATGGCGATTCGGATTGTCCCGACGAGAATCCCGACAATTGAAGAACTCAACCTCCCTGAAGTTTTGAAAAAAATCGCTGAGAAGCCGCAAGGTCTGGTGCTGGTGACGGGACCAACAGGAAGCGGAAAGTCTACTACTCTTGCAGCAATGATTCAATACATGAATGAAACGATGAAAAAGCACGTTATTACCCTCGAAGATCCAATAGAATATTTGCACAAGCATGGTAGTTCGATCATCGACCAGCGTGAAGTCGGATTCGACACGAACAACTTCGCAAACGGGCTGAGGGCAGCACTCCGTCAAGACCCTGATGTAATACTTGTAGGAGAAATGCGTGATTTGGAAACAATCCAAACGGCGATTACGGCAGCGGAAACAGGTCATCTTGTTTTTGGTACTTTGCATACATCCAGTGCGCCAGCTACGATCAATCGAATAATTGACGTTTTCCCTCCTGCACAGCAGGCGCAGATTCGGATCCAGCTTGCATCCGTACTAGTTTCAGTGGTTTCACAGCGATTATTCCCAACTTTAGAAAAGCAAGGGCGGATCGGGGCAACAGAAATCCTCATTAATAATTCAGCCGTATCCAACCTGATCCGTAATGAAAAGATCCATCAAATTATCAGTATCATGCAAACTTCGAGATCCTATGGAATGCACACACTTGAGATGGATATAAAGGATCTTGTCCAGAAAGGCATTATTTCAAAGGAATCTGCAGAACCATATCTACAGGAAAAAATGGTGTAACCAATGGCTAGATTCAAATATACCGGCAGAGACCGGACAAGAAAGCGTTCAGGCACCATTTCAGCAACATCCAAAAGGGAAGCCCTGGAGAAGCTGCGTGAAGAAGGAATCAGGACCACTGAAATCATTGAGGTAAAGGAATCGTTGTTAACGAAGGAAATAACCATCGGGAATCCCGTTAAACTGCAGCATCTTGTCATATACTTAAGACAATTTGCCACCCTATTGAAAGCTGGCGTATCGGTGGTTGACTCAACCAAAATTCTTGCAGCCCAAACAGAAAGCAAAGCACTTAAAAAAGCATTGCTTGATATCGAGCAGGAACTGCGCGAAGGGAATCCACTTTCACAAGCGGCAGCAAAGCATAATAAGATTTTCTCGCCAATGTATATCAATATGATTAAAGCCGGAGAAGCCGGCGGTAATATGGATGAAACATTGGAAAGGCTAGCAGAGCACTTTGAAAAACAGCATAACACCAGGAAAAAAATTGTCGCTGCACTAAGTTATCCAGCAGTAATCGGAACACTAGCAATAATAGTAGTCATTTTCCTGCTGGTTGCTGTCGTACCTACTTTTGTCGAGATGTTTGCAGATTTTGGCGGTGAACTCCCAGGAATCACAATATTCGTCCTGAATGCCAGTGACTTCATGCAATCGTTTTGGTGGCTCTTAGTAATATTAGCAATTAGTTTTTCGTCCTTAATCATAGTATTGAAGAAAAACAGCCAGACAAAATATTATCTTGATTACGCACTTTTACGAATTCCGATTTTCGGAAAGTTGCTGCAAAAAGGGGTAATTGCCAGAATGACGAGGACTTTAAGTTCCTTATTTGCAAGCTCTGTTCCAATTTTGCAAGCATTATCAATTGTCGAAAAGGTTGTCGGAAATGAAGTAATGGCAAGGGTCATAAAAGAGTCAAGAGATTCATTAGAAAAAGGGCAGTCACTCACCGGCCCGATGAGGCAGCACTGGGCATTTCCTCCCCTAGTTACCCAAATGATCGCCATTGGAGAGGAAACAGGATCACTAGATGCCATGCTCAGCAAAGTGGCAGACTTCTATGAAAAAGAAGTAGAGCACAGCACCGATCAGCTTAAATCATTGATTGAGCCAATAATGATCATCCTGCTGGCAGGGCTTGTAGGAACAATTGTTACTGCGATTATGATTCCGATGTTTGAAATCTTCAATCACGTAAATTAATGGTGACATAAGGTAACAAAATACACTATATTTCTTTCTATTTTTTCTATCAATCAGTTATACTATTGATAGATACATACAACGAAAGTCATGGGAAAGATAGCCTATTTAGGAGGAGAAGAAAATGTTAAAAACTTTGAAGAAGAGATTGAAGAATGAAAGAGGTTTGACTTTAGTAGAATTATTGGCTGTTATTGTGATTTTGGGGATTATTTCTGCGATTGCTGTGCCTAGCATCGGAGGATTAGTAGAAAAGTCAAAAAAAGATGCAGCTATAGCAGATGCTTTACAAATAATTAGTGCTGCTAAACTAGCAAATGCTGCAGAGATTGTTGGACCATGGGAATATGATGATTTAGGAAAATATATTAGCAAAGCGAAGGATACAAGTTTTACTGTAAGGTTTAACAGTGACAATGGTAAATATACAATTGAAGGACATGAAGAAGCTGTTGCAGCTATTGGGGGGGATGCTACAACTGGAGTTACAGAACAGGAGTTAGTAAATAAAAAAGTAGCACCTGTAAAAGATGAATCCGGCGATGACCCAAACAATTAAATACCAATACTCCAAGGGGCGATAACCCTTGATACACATTCTATTGTTTTTATACGGCACAGTCCTAGGCTCCTTCTACAACGTAGTAGCCCTGAGAGTCCCAGAAGGAAAATCAATTGTAGCACCGCGCTCGTCTTGTCCGAAATGCGGCCATCAATTGACAGCCTGGGAACTGATCCCGGTACTATCATATTTTTTGCAGAGGGGGAAATGCCGCCAGTGCAAGGCGCGCATTTCGCCCGTTTATCCTTTTTTTGAGTTTTTGACCGGTATTCTATTTGGGATTGCGCCTCTGATAATTGGCTGGAATAGTGAGCTAGTGATTGCGTTAACTCTCATATCGCTGTTTGTCATCATCACAGTTTCTGACATGGCATACATGATCATTCCCGACAAGGTGCTGGTTGTCTTTACAGGCATATTTCTTATTGAACGGAGCTTTATTCCTCTTTCGCCGTGGTGGGATTCCCTCGCTGGTGCTGCGGTGGGCTTTATTCTCCTCTTATTGATCGCCATTGTCAGCAAGGGTGGCATGGGCGGAGGTGACATCAAGCTTTTTGCAGTGATTGGCTTTGTGCTAGGAGTTAAACTGCTGCTGCTTTCCTTCTTTTTATCCACAATGTTCGGAGCGGTTTTTGGTGTCCTTGGCCTTCTTTTCGGTTTCATAAAACGGAAACAAGCAATTCCATTCGGACCTTTTATTGCTACTGGAACTCTTATTGCATATTTCTATGGCGAATATATATTCGAAGCGTATATTAATCTATTAACATCAGGATTTTGATTGAAGGAGTTTTAATCATGGCCTTATCCATCTTTTCCCGACGAAACAGGACAATCAATCTTGTAATAAATGACCACTCTATTCGATATGTTGAAATGAAACAAAGAGACTCTCTAGCCGTATCTGGAATGGGTGAACGATTCCTTCCGGCCGGCATTATTTCTGATGGTAAAATTCAGGATTTCGAAACACTGGCATTCATCCTGGATGAATGTATTGATGAATGGAAAATAAAAAATAGAGAAGTCCGTTTCTTAGTTCCGGATTCGCTAGTGATCATTCGTAAAGTTAATATTCCTGGGGATGTTAAAGATGATGAGATTCATGGATACTTGTATCTTGAGTTGGGCTCAAGCATACATTTGCCATTTGATGAGCCCGTTTTTGATACTGTTTCACTAGGAGTTGAAAACAACAAACGGGAGGTTCTTCTATTCGCTGCTCCAGAGCAATATGTCTCCGAATATACGAATCTCTTGAAGGATGCAAGATTAAAACCGATAGCGGCAGATATATCTCCGCTCGCAGCCTATAGATTCTATCATACTCTAGGTTTAGCGGGAGAAAATGAAAAGCTGATGACAATCCAATTTGACTTAGGCTTGGTAAGTATGTGCATATTCGAGGGAACGATACCGATCTTCATGAGGCATATTCCAGTAGAATTGCAATCTGATTGGGAAGTAAAGCTGGGCCTTACAGGAGCACACGAACTTACCTACATAGGTGAAGCGAATGAACTTATGTTTCAGTTTGAAGATATTTATAAAGAAATCAATAAATTGCAGGATTTTTATCGATATTCTTTAACCCATGGCAAAAACTCCATTACAAAAATCTTATTAAATGGAGACCATCCTATGATGTCAAGAATCACCGGAGAAATGAGAGAACGCTTTGAAGTCCAGGTAGTGATTTTGGAAGAAACACTACCCGGAGCTGGGTGCGAAATTCCACAAGCATTTTATTTGGCATTGGGACTTGGATTGAAAGAGGTGTGACTATGCTTGTAGAGATTAACCTGCTTCCCAAAAAAGAACCTAAGACATCCGCTCTATTTGCTATCACACTTTTTTTGCTGTTTCTCTTCGCTATTGGTGCCAGCTTAGTTTTTTGGCAGGCACGAATCAATGAAGCATCATTGCAAGAACTGGATCGGGAAATTGAAGCTGTACAAAAACTGAATACGGCCCTGCAAAGTAAGATTACTGAAAAAGAGAATAGTGATTCATTTGCTGAACTGCAAAGTGCCGTCATTTGGGCTGAGGAATTCACGCCGGAAACGGTCAGATTGCTTAGAAGCCTTATTGCCTTGCTGCCAGAACAGGGATTCATCCAATTTTTTAACTATCAAGACAAGGGCACTGTCAAAGTCAGAATACAAGTCGAATCCTCAAGAGATGCTGCCTATTTCTTAAGTTCTCTCAAACAATCAGAATGGGTCAGAAACGCATCCGTCTTTTCCATTGAGGCAGTGAAAAAAGATGAAACGGCAAAAGACAAGGACATTGAAAGCGCGGCTGTCATGCCGGCGTATTTTGCTGAATTTGAAATTAGCTTTAATAAGGAATTCTTTACTCAGGGAAATGAAAGTTCAGGAGGGGATGAAACATGAACCTCCAATTTTCAAAAAGAGAGATGCTCATAATAATTTCTGAAATATCCTTAGCAGTCATATTGTATTTAGTCGTCTCATTTACCTACCTCAATCCCATGAAGGAAAGTGTCCTTCTGAAAGAGCAGCAGCTTGAAACTGAAAAACAACTTCAGGCGGCATACGAAAAAAGGATTTCATCTGTTCCATCAGGGGACATTAAGAGCGCTGTTGAACTTCAAAAAAGGATTCCAAATGAACCGTTTTCTGAGCAATTGATCCTGAATTTTGAAAAAGCAGAGGTTGTTTCCGACAGTACGATTACGTTTATGGAATTCGGAGAGAGTAACTCTGGAGGACTACAATATTCTGCTGAAGATTCAGAAGGAGAATCAGCCGAAACGGATTCATCGAATCAAAATGAAAATATATCTAAGACACAGGTCAAGATGCCTGACGGCTTGCAGAAAACATCGGTAACTCTTACAGTAGAGTCCAAGGATTATGAAGGGTTGGAGAAATTCATTCAAATCCTGGAGGAGTCAAAAAGAGAAATGGTCGTTGAATCAATTGAATTCGAGGGACGAGAGGGAATTTCTCCTGACCCTGACACTAAAGAAATTATTCTGTTCACGGTCACGGTTTCAGCCTTCTATTTCCCGGTTATGGATGACTCCAATGAATTCAGGACGCAGATTGAAACACCTGAACCTGCTAACAAACGAAATCCTTTCCCATCTGTCAGCAATGATTCCGAAAACTAGTAACACAAGATACATGAGGATGATTTATCTATTAAAAAAATTGACGAAAGCATTCTATAACAAGACGACAAAAGTCTTGTTATTTTTTTTTGCCTGTATGATAGGATGGAGCAAAACAGGAACGGGCTGGAGGAGGTACAAGCATTGGACAAGCACGGAAAGACGATCACTATCAAGATAAATGGCAAGGACCGTCCAATAAAAGAAGATAAATTGATTCACAAACAAGAAGATGCGGGGATCAAGATTAATCCTCTTGATAAGGATGAGGTTGAAAGCTGGGTTTTTCCAAATGATCGCGATGAAGCAATATATGAAACCGCAGCTGCCCAGGAACAGGTGGAGGAAAGCTTTGATTGGATTTTGCCTGATCCGGTTGAAGAAGAAGCTGTAAAGGAGTACAAAATTGCTCCGAAGCAAGCTAAAAAGCAAAAGAAAAAAGGTCTGGGCATTTCTGTTTGGAATACGAAGACTAAACGCAATAACCGCCTTTATACAACTATCTTTATAACTGTCTTTTTTGCTGTTTTGCTGGGAACGGCATTTGGAGTGACCATTCTTAAGTTTGTCAAAGAGGATTCTCAAACGATTAGGTCTGTAGTTTCCCCTCCTGCAGCTAAGCCTGTTGAGGAGAAACCTGCAGCTGTTAGCGAATCGCTGGAGTTACAGCCGATCTCCGTCTTTATTATCCAAAATGGCATCTGGGGGTCAGAAGAAGCAGCAAAGGAAGGGTTGAATTTGCTTGCAGGACAGGGCGTTACAGGTGAAATTTTTCCTGTAAATGGTAAGTTCGCCGTCTATTTAGGAACAGCTGACAGCATTGAGGCAGCGAAACAGCAGGCAAAAGCGCTCGAGGCAAAAGGCGTGAAGGTCTTTGCAAAGCCTTTTGAGATATCGGGTGGAACTGCTACAGGTCGGACTGCGGAGGAAGAGAAATTTTTACAGCAGGCGCCGGAAATCTACGCAATTCTCATTAGCGGAGCCGGGGCATCGCCAGAGGCTGTCAAAAAAGTCGAAGATTATCATGCGATGTTAAGCAAAATTGCTGATAAAAGTGTCACTGACAAGACGATCCTTAAAGCAAAGGCTAGCTTGGAAAGAGCAAGCGGAACATTCCTTGGTTACCAAAAATCAAAAGATGCAAACCAGCTTGCCGAGATGGAAGCCGGATTGCTATCATTCCTGGCTGCCTATCAATCGATCGGCAAGTAAAGGCCGCAATGACTGTTAACTGAATATTTTCCGGGAAATTGAACAAATTAACAGAGCCTTCGCCATATTGCGGCAGGCTCTGATTTTTTTTGCCAGTTTAACGACTAAAGATTGTTTGATATGTTGAAGTTTGTTACGATTAGCTTGTATCTCCCTTAGATGCAAAAAAGAAAAGAAAGGTGATTATATGCAACGCCTCATTTTAGCCTCATCTTCTCCACGGCGAAAAGAACTTCTTGAAAACCTCCGCTTAAACTTCGAAATCTCGAGCAGTGATGCTGACGAAAGTTTCAGTGAGTCATTGAGCCCTTCAGAAGCAGTTATGGAGCTTGCTTCAAGAAAGTCAGGGACAGTGTCTGCTAATTTCCCGGAATGTTTTGTGATCGGCTCGGATACCGTCGTTGTCCATGAAGGAATGATCCTCGGGAAGCCTGAAAGCGGGCAGGAAGCCTTTGAGATGCTCCGAAAGCTGTCTGGGAACACTCATTCAGTTTACACAGGAGTATCGATTATCTCCCCTGAGAAGGAAATGCGTTTTTATGAAAAAACAGATGTGACGTTCTGGGAATTGTCAGATGAAGAAATTGACACCTATATAAAGAGCGGTGAACCATTCGATAAGGCGGGCGGCTACGGAATCCAGGGGTTTGGCAGCATGCTTGTCAGGGAAATCAGTGGTGACTATTACACAGTTGTTGGGCTGCCTGTATCAAGATTGGTCAGGGAATTAAGAAAAATCGGTTACATCCTTCCTTATTAAAAGATTGCCACAGAAACTTCTTCGACATTTTCCTCGTCATAATCAATTGACTGGGAGGAAGTTCAATTGTCAACGACTTCATTAATGATCAGAGATTATCCGCAAAACGAACGGCCGAGAGAGCGGTTTGTACAGAACGGTCCCCAGAGCCTCTCGAATCATGAATTGCTTGCCCTATTATTAGGGACAGGTTCAAGAGAGGAATCAGTCCTTCAGCTGGCAAACAGGATGCTTTCCCAGTTTGAAGGCCTTCGTCTGTTAAAAGATGCTACCCTTGAAGAACTTACGCAAATAAAAGGGATTGGAACAGCAAAAGCGATCCATGTCCTGGCGGCTGTTGAAATCGGCAGACGCATTGCCAACCACACGCTTGATGAACGCTATGTGATCCGCTCCCCAGAGGACGGCGCAAAATATTTAATGAACGATATGCGCTTCCTGACTCAGGAGCATTTTGTCTGCCTTTATTTAAATACGAAAAACCAGGTAATCCACAAGCAGACCATTTTCATCGGCAGCCTGAACGCTTCCATTGTCCACCCAAGGGAAGTATATAAGGAAGCTGTCCGCAGATCGGCTGCATCAGTCATTTGTGTCCACAACCATCCATCCGGCGACCCGACACCGAGCAGGGAGGATATTGAGGTCACGAAGCGTTTGTCGGAATCGGGGAAAATTGTCGGAATCGAATTGCTTGACCATTTGATAATTGGCGAAAATAAATATGTTAGTTTGAAGGAAAAAGGGTATGTATGATACTAGGATTTTGATTGACGTTGGGTTATAATATAATTTATGATTTTTGCGGATAAAGTTAATAATTTGTCAGAAAATCTGCTAATAAACAATCAACACACTTTGTAAATAGATTGCCTGTTCTTTTATTGCATTTTGTTGAGAGAGGGAGATACAAATATGTTCGGAATTGGAACCAGAGACCTAGGAATCGATTTAGGCACAGCAAATACACTCGTTTATGTAAAAGGAAGAGGAATTGTTTTAAGGGAGCCATCAGTAGTGGCCCTTCAGACAGATACAAAGAATATTGTCGCTGTTGGAAATGACGCGAAAAATATGATCGGCCGTACTCCTGGCAATGTCGTGGCCTTAAGGCCTATGAAGGATGGAGTCATTGCTGATTATGAAACGACAGCAACTATGATGAAGTACTACATCAAAATGGCGACTAAGAATAAAGGCCTGTTTGCAGGAAAGCCATACGTCATGGTATGTGTTCCATCAGGCATTACTGCGGTTGAAGAACGTGCCGTCATTGACGCGACTCGCCAGGCTGGGGCAAGAGATGCATTCACGATTGAGGAACCGTTTGCAGCGGCAATTGGCGCGAACCTTCCAGTATGGGAGCCTACGGGAAGCATGGTTGTCGATATTGGGGGCGGAACGACTGAAGTCGCAATCATCTCTCTTGGCGGGATTGTAACTTCACAATCTGTCCGCATCGCAGGTGATGAGATGGATGACGCAATCATTAATTACATCCGTAAAACTTATAACCTGATGATCGGTGAAAGAACAGCTGAGACCATCAAGATGGAAATCGGTTCTGCCGGAGATGCAGAAGGAATCGAAAACATGGAAATTCGCGGACGCGACCTGTTGACAGGGCTGCCTAAGACGATTGAAATCACCGCTGTCGAAATTGCCAAAGCATTGCACGACACGGTTTACGCCATTGTTGATGCTGTTAAGCTGACTCTCGAAAAAACACCACCGGAACTTGCATCCGATATCATGGACCGCGGAATTGTCCTTACTGGAGGAGGCGCATTACTGCGCAATTTGGACAAGGTGATCAGCGAAGAAACAAAGATGCCAGTACTTATCGCAGAAGATCCGCTTGATTGTGTCGCAATCGGTACAGGCAAAGCATTGGATCACATTGATTTATTCAAGAACAAAGCAAAAGAATCAAGATAGGAGAAGAAGGGAAGCGGGAGTAACTCCTACTTCCCTGCTCTTCTGTTTTTCATAATTTTTAGATTGAAGAGGTGTAAATCATGCCACAGTTCTTTTTTAATAAACGCCTGATAATGCTGCTTGTGAGCATTATAGTCCTCGTGGCATTGATAGGTTTTTCTTTAAGGGACAGGGAAGAATTGTCTTGGCCTGAGCAATTCATCAAGGATTCAACCAGTTGGGTGCAAACCCTTGTTTCAAGACCTGCCAATTATATTGCCGGTTATATTGAGAGCCTTCAAGACTTGCAAAATACATATCAGGAAAATAAAGAATTGAAGAAACGTGTTGACGATATGGCACGACTTGAAGCAAAGGTATATTCCCTTGAAAAAGAAAACGAGGAGCTTCAGGAGATTTTAGATAAAGAAGAGTCTCTTTCAGACTACGAACCGATCCAGGCAATCAGGATTGCCCGGAGTCCCGAAAGATGGAACGAGCTAATCATCATTAATAAAGGCAAGTCCCACGGTGTCGAAAAAAACATGGCTGTGATCACTGCGAGAGGATTGATCGGAAAGGTGAAGAGCACGACGCCATTTTCATCCACGGTGCAGCTCGTCAGCGCATTGGATCCAACCAATAGGATATCAGCCCTGCTTCAAGCTGAAACTGAGCTTCATGGCACGATCGACGGATATGATAAGGAAAAGGAATTGCTCCTGCTGAAGGGTCTTCCTTATGACGCAAAGGTAGAAAAAGGCCAGAATGTAGTGACTTCCGGCATGGGCGGAGTATTTCCCAAGAATCTTCCAATTGGAAAGGTTGTTAAGGTAGTCCCTGATGAGTTCGGCCTTAATCAAACCGCTTATATAAAACCAGAAGCAGATCTCTATGATCTTGAACACGTGATGGTCGTAAAGAAATCGATGCCTTCTATTAATTTTGAAGATAGTGCCGAAGATGGCGAAGGCGAGGAGGAAGGCAATTGATCCGATTCTTGCTGCCAGCCATGTTCGCTTTTCTGTTCATCCTGGAAAGTTTATTTGTCGAGCTTCTCCCGGCTGAGTTATTCAATAGTGACCGAATACTTGCGCCACATTTCCTAATGGTCGGAATTCTGTTTTTGACGGCTTATTTAAGCCCGAAGCACGGGATCATGTACGGTTTTATTTTCGGTCTTCTTTTTGATGTTGTTTACACAGAAATCATCGGGATCTATCTTTTCATGTTCCCGTTCATCGCCTACCTTTTCACATACATGATAAGAGTGCTGCAAACCAATGTACTCATCGTGTCACTCTTATCGCTGATTGGGGTAGCCCTTTTGGAAACAGGTGTTTACCAGATGATGCACTTGATAAAAATTACTGACCTGGATTTTAATGCCTATGTTAAAATAAGACTAGTCCCAACATTGATATTGAATTTAGCTTTCATCGTAATTGCTGCCTATCCTTTCAAAAGGCAGTTTGAAAATGCTGCCGACCGGCTGCGCAACGATTAAGAAAATTCTTTAGCCCCGCCTATTCAAATAAAGGATATTGACGGATAGTTGTCGAATTTCTTTTACCATTGAGGTGAACATCCGTATGAAAAAAACACAAAATGTGACAATTAAAGGGACCAAGGATGGATTGACCCTCCATTTGGATGATACTTGCTCCTATGATGAACTGAAAAAAGAGCTCGATCGAAAGCTTTCCAATTCTTCACGTGTCCAGGAGGAGCAGCAATTGTTCTCGGTAAAGGTGAAGGTAGGAAATAGGTACCTGACCGAAAAGCAGGAGGAAGAGCTGAAAGACCTGATCCGCCAAAAAAGAAACTTAATCGTTGAGGACCTTGAAACAAATGTGATTACGAAAGCGGAAGCTGAACGGCTAAGGAAAGAAACGGAAATTGTTCCTGTAGCCAGGGTAATACGTTCCGGCCAGGTTCTTGAAATAGTAGGCGATTTGCTGCTTATAGGAGACGTCAATCCTGGAGGCACAGTTAAAGCGACAGGTAATATTTTTATCATGGGTGCCCTGAAAGGAATAGCCCATGCTGGCTCAGACGGCAATGAAGATGCAGTCATAGCCGCGTCAGTCATGAAGCCTTCGCAACTACGGATCAGCGACTGTATCAATCGCGCTCCTGATCAGGTGCCGGATGAAGAAAACCGTGTAATGGAATGTGCTTACATATCAGACACACAACAGATTGTTGTTGATAGATTGCAAGTTTTAATGAGAAAAAGACCTAATTTAACTAGATTCGAAGGAGGCCTCTAAAGTGGGAGAAGCGATAGTAGTTACATCCGGAAAAGGCGGAGTTGGCAAAACGACAACTTCTGCTAATATTGGTACAGCTTTGGCACTTCAAGGCAAAAGAGTCTGTCTTGTCGATACAGATATCGGCTTGCGCAATTTAGACGTTGTCATGGGGCTTGAAAACCGTATTATATATGATCTTGTCGATGTGATTGAAGGAAGATGCAAAATCCATCAGGCACTTGTAAAAGATAAACGCTTCGATGACCACCTTTACTTGCTTCCAGCCGCACAGACCAGCGATAAAACGGCGGTCCAGCCGGAACAAATGAAAAAATTGATCAACGAACTGAAGCAAGACTATGATTATATCGTAATTGACTGCCCGGCAGGTATTGAGCAGGGCTATAAAAATGCTGTTGCCGGTGCCGACAAGGCGATCGTAGTGACAACACCTGAAGTATCCGCCGTCAGGGATGCTGACAGGATTATCGGCTTGCTCGAAAAAGAAGAGAATGTCGAAGCGCCAAAACTAGTCATCAACCGTATCCGCAGCCATATGATGAAAAATGGCGATATGCTGGATGTCGATGAAATCACGACACATCTTTCTATCGATTTGATCGGTATTGTTGCCGACGACGACGAAGTCATCAAAGCTTCAAACCACGGCGAACCTATCGCTTTGAACCCAAACAGCAAAGCATCAATCGCATACCGCAACATCGCCCGGAGGATTCTTGGCGAATCTGTTCCATTGCAGCAGCTTGATAGCGACAATAAAGGCGTATTCTCAAAGATCAAGAAATTTTTCGGGGTCCGTTAATAAAATTCAGGCTCTGCTAAAACACAATGTTGTTATTAAACCCTGTTGATTGGAGTGGAAGGCGCGCAGACTCCTGCGGGATCAGCTGGACAGGTGAGATCCCGCAGGAGCTTGCGACGAGGAGGCTCACCGCCAGCCCCGCGGCAAGCGAAGCGCCTGGAACGGAAATCAACAGACTAATTTAACAGAACCAAAATTTAAAGGCACATGTTCCTGATGTATTCCTGCATCCTTGGACATGTGCCTTTTTGTTTTCACTCAGTCTTTTCTTTCTAGTCATACTCTCATTGGACAGGTCATACACTTGTACTAACTTAGAGTACAAGGGGATTGGTGGGGATTGGATGAGCTCGAGAACTGATGATGTCCGCAAGAGGATGATGAAGAGGAAAAAAGAGCGGGAAAGAATGGAGAAAATGAACCATAGCCGTTTATTTTCTACGGATGAAGAACGGCATGGCTTCGACAGGATTCCATCGTATGATATTGGTCCGGATGAAGGCGGCCATCCTTTATTCAAAAAAGAAGTGTTCTTATTCAAGGTGCTGGCATCCGCATGTCTGGTATTGATTGTGGCAATTATTTTCCGGAGTCCTTCCGAAAAAGCAGAAACCATTCAAAATTATGTAAAGCACACCATGGATCAGGAATTCCAGTTTGCTGCGGTTTCCGACTGGTATGAAGACCAATTTGGCAAACCTCTGGCGTTGCTGCCGGCAAAAAATGATGGTGAGGAAGACAAGCAGGATTTGTCAGAGGATAGCGAATATGCACTGCCTGCTTCTGGAAGAATTCTCGAGGATTTTGGCGACAATGGTCAAAGGATCATGATTGAAACAGGAAAAGGAGCCGATGTTGAGTCGATGAATGAAGGCCTTGTCCATTTCGTCGGAATGAAGGATGGTTTTGGCAAGACGGTCATTATCCAGCATGGCGATAAAAGTGAAACATGGTACGGGAATCTCGAAAATATTGACGTAAACCTTTATGAATATATCTCAAAGGGCACAAAGGTAGGAACAGCGATGGACAGTACGGATGGTACAAAGGGCTCCTTTTATTTCGCGATAAAAAAAGGGGATGATTTCATTGATCCCGTCCAGGTGATCAAATTTGAATAAAGCCATTGAATTATTGCGAAAAATACAGATACATCCATTATTGTGGATGGTCATAGCCCTTGCTGTCGCAACCGCGCATTTTATAGAGCTGATGATGGTGCTGCTGATTATTTTTGTTCATGAAATGGGACATGGTGCTGCAGCCTCTTTTTTTTCGTGGAGAATCAAGAAAATAGCCCTGCTGCCTTTTGGCGGGGTTGCAGAAATGGATGAGCATGGGAACAGGCCGTTAAAAGAAGAGCTGATTGTGGTCCTGGCAGGACCGCTTCAGCATATATGGCTGATCGCGGTCGCCTATCTATTATTCCTTACTGGTGTCATACCTGAAAAATGGCATGCACTGTTCGTTGACTATAATCTGATGGTGTTATTATTCAATTTAATGCCAATATGGCCGCTTGATGGCGGCAAACTGGTATTCATCCTGTTTTCAATGAGCTTTTCCTTTCAGGAGGCACATGTGAAGACTCTATATACATCTTTAGTGGCACTGACCATCTTTTCAATCATTCTCATGATTATTGCGCCTTTGACTCTGAATGTCTGGGTGATCATTGGCTTTCTGGCATTTTCACTTTATTATGAATGGAAACAAAGACGATTCATCTTCATGCGTTTTTTGATGGAAAGGCATTACGGTAAACAGGCGGACTTCAGGCAGTTGAAGCCAATCAATGTGGCAGAAAACGAAATGGTCGGGCGAGTCCTTGAAAAATTCCAGCGCGGCTGCAAGCATCCAATCATCGTCAAGAAGCTGAATGGCAAAGAAACGGTGATGGACGAGAATGAATTGCTCCATGCTTTTTTCAGTGAAAAACTGATGTCGGCGAAAATTGCAGATTTGCTTTACACCTATTGAAATAGGATAATTAATGTAGTGGGAAGCCTTTTCCCGCTGCATTTTTTTATACAGGGAGAAACTATGGACCAGTTAATCATAAACACTATTTCTAGAGAAAAACGCTTTGCCTTCGTCAAGAATGGCACTGTGGAAAAAATATATATTGAACAGCCCGACCAGCAATCGCTTGTCGGCAATATTTATCTTGGAATCGTCGAACGGGTGATTCCAGGAATGAACGCTGCTTTTGTGAATTTTGGCGAAGAAATGAGCGGCTTCCTGTCACGGGACAAACTGCCTGCATATGTATTGTCTGAGGATAGCACTAAGGCCAACCGTTCCATATCATCCTTCCTTCATCAAGGTGAGAAGCTGTTTGTCCAGGTTGAAAAGGACGCAGCCGGGACGAAAGGGGCACGGCTTACAGGTATTATTGAGATACAGGGGGAACATCTTGTCTACATGCCGAATGGCAAATATGTAGCAGTATCCAAAAAAGCGGAAACTCCGGAAATCAGGGACAGCTGGAAAGAATTCGCTAAACAGCTTAAAACGGCAGAAGAAGGCTTGATCTTCAGGACCGAGAGCCTGAAACAGAGCGAGGAGGTCATTGCGCGGGAACTGCAGCAGCATCGGGCTCAGTATACTGGAATGCTTAATGCCGCTGGAGGAATGAAAAAACCGGGTATAGTCTACAGCCGGGATTATTTTTATGAACAGGCGGCAGCTGCTCTAGCACTTCTTGAAAAAGGAGAGGTCATTGTCGACAGCCTTGATTTAAAGAAGAAAATCGCTTTGCTTGTCGAAGAGGGAAATACAATCAGTTTCTACAATGGCAAGGAAAATATCTTTTCATTTTATAAAATTGAGCAGGAGATCGAGCGGCTTCTAAAGAGAATCGTCTGGCTTGATAAGGGAGCATACATGGTCATTGACAAGGCAGAGGCTTTGACTGTGATCGATGTGAACACAGGTAAGTTCTCAGGGAAGAATGACTTGCGTGATACCGTACTCAAGACAAATATGAATGCTGCAGTCGAGGCTGCGCGCCAAATGCGGCTCAGGGACATTGCTGGCATCATCTTGATTGACTTTATCGATATGCAGGAAAGCAAGGACCGGGACCTGGTACTGAATATCATGCGTAAGGAATTGGTCCAGGACAATCGCAGATCAAGGATTATTGGTTTTACCGAGCTTGGAATCCTCCAGCTGACGAGGAAGAAGACGAAACAGTCCCTATCCGAAACGCTGACAGAGAAATGCAGTACTTGCGGAGGATCAGGACAGGTAATCAGCTCTGAAACTATGGCATACAGGCTTGAGCGGGAGCTGTGGCAATACAGGAACTCTGATCACGAAGATATGCTCATTGCAGCGACCCCGGAAGTCATCGACCATTTTTCCGGAGAAAACGATATCCATAAATTGAGGCTTGAAAAGGCGCTCGGAATTAAGATACAATTCTCTTTGACACACAGGGATAAACCCTATTATGAAATACTTAAGGTCGGAGCTTCGACAGAGCGGTCATAATTTATGTATGGCACATCGATTATTATGTTGACACTTTCGCTCGGCATATGATAGTATTTTAATGTTATTGTTTGTAGCACCCGTGCTACAACCGCACACTTCAGGTATCTAAGCTTTGCAAATACGCAAACGCCTGCAGTCGGCGAGTCTGAGTCTAATGAGGAGGTGCAATGGAATGTACGCAATTATCGAAACTGGCGGCAAGCAAGTAAAGGTAGAAGAAGGACAAGCAATCTACATTGAAAAGCTAAACGCTGCTGAAGGCGAAACTGTAACTTTTGACAAGGTTCTTTTTGTAGGTGGCGATAACGTTAAAGTTGGAAGCCCAGTAGTTGAAGGCGCAACTGTAACTGCTAAAGTCGAAAAGAATGGCCGTCAAAAGAAAATCATCGTTTTCAAGTACAAAGCGAAAAAGAACAATCGTAAGAAGCAAGGTCATCGTCAGCCTTACACTAAAGTTGTTATCGAAAAGATCAACGCTTAATTAAGGCGGATTACCATGATTCGTGCAACGATTAATCGTACAAAATCCGGAAGCATCCGTTCGTTTACGATTAGCGGCCACGCGGGATTCGCTGCCCATGGCAGCGACATTGTCTGTGCAGGTGTTTCGACCATCTCGATTGGGACAGTCAATTCCATTATTGGATTGACCGGAGTCACCCCGGACATTGAACAGGGCGCAGATGGTTTTCTCCGCTGTGAAATCCCGGACAATTTGCCTGAGGATACACAGGAGAAAATTCAATTGCTCCTCGAAAGCATGGTCATTACATTGCAATCGATGGAAAAAGAGTACGGAAAGCACATAAAATTAACCTTCAAAAAGTAGGAGGTGGAACAAAATGTTAAGATTAGATCTTCAATTCTTCGCTTCTAAGAAGGGTGTAGGTTCAACTAAGAACGGACGTGACTCAATCTCTAAGCGTCTTGGCGCTAAGCGTGCAGATGGTCAATTCGTAACTGGTGGTTCTATCCTTTACCGTCAGCGCGGAACTAAAATCTACCCAGGTGTAAACGTGGGTAAAGGTGGAGATGACACTCTATTCGCTAAGGTTGACGGCGTCGTTAAATTCGAACGTCTTGGCCGTGACCGCAAGCAAGTAAGTGTTTATCCTGCAGCTCAAGAAGCGTAAGCTAAAGAGAAGCCCTAACCACTGCGGTTAGGGTTTTCTTGTTTTTTATTTGAATGAACATATACATAATTACTTACGTAGTATGGCTTTTTTGTTATACTTACACCAAGCAGTCTTATGAGTAGGAGTATGTCTATGAAAAAAGAGTGGGATACAATCGAGGTTTTGCGCCATGCACGCCATGATTGGATGAATCAGCTTCAATTAATTAAAGGCAATCTATCTCTGAATAAAGTGGATCGGGCAAAAGAAATTATTGAAGAAATTATCTTGGAAGCCAGGCAGGATGCAAAGCTATCTAATTTACAACTTCCTCAATTCGCCTCTACGTTGTTAACCTGCAATTGGGAGAACCATTTTTTTCAATTGGAATTTGAAGTAATGGACACCCAAAACTTCCACAGACTAGATGATCAGCTGCTGACAGGCTGGACTGAGCGCCTGTTTGAAGCCCTGGATGCGTCAATTGAACGTTATCAGGAAAATCACCTCTCAGTTACAATCGATCCACAGGATAAAGGTATTGGGTTCTTTTTTGATTTTAGCGGAATAATAAATGATAAAAATCGCTTGGAAAGCTTCTTGGCTGGCCAGCCGGATGGGAAGATTAAAGTTATCTCCGATGGCGTGGTCGATGGAGAATTGACGATTGAAGTTTTTATGGGTTCACTCTAGGGAATCATAAAAAATGCAGTTTGACTTCTAACAAAATAAGCGATTTATAATATTAGACAGGTGGTAATGACATAATGTTTGTCGATCAGGTAAAAATTTATGTAAAAGGCGGCGACGGCGGTGACGGAATGGTTGCTTTCCGCCGTGAAAAATATGTACCAAACGGCGGTCCGGCCGGAGGTGACGGAGGAAACGGCGCGAACGTAATCTTCCAGGTTGAAGAAGGACTCCGTACGTTAATGGATTTCAGATATCAGCGCCATTTCAAAGCACCACGCGGCGAGCACGGTATGTCGAAGAACCAGCATGGGAAAAATGCCAAGGATATGATTGTCAAGGTTCCCCCAGGTACGATTGTTACTGATGCAAAAACTGGAGCCGTGATTGCGGATTTAGTAGAACATGGGCAGCAGGCTGTCATTGCTAAAGGAGGACGCGGCGGACGCGGGAATTCCCGCTTTGCGACTCCAAATAACCCAGCTCCGGAGCTCTCTGAAAAAGGAGAACCAGGCCAGGAAAAAGACATCCTCATGGAATTGAAGCTTCTTGCAGATGTTGGTCTTGTCGGGTTTCCGAGCGTAGGAAAATCCACATTATTGTCTGTAGTGTCTGCAGCAAGGCCAAAGATTGCTGAATATCACTTTACAACCATTGTTCCGAATTTAGGAATGGTTGAGACGGAAGACGGCCGAAGCTTTGTGCTTGCAGATTTGCCGGGACTTATTGAAGGCGCGCATTCAGGCGTTGGACTAGGGCATCAGTTTTTGCGTCATATCGAGCGCACACGCGTCATCGTCCACGTTATTGATATGGCCGCCACTGAAGGCCGTGACCCTTATGATGACTATTTGACAATTAACAATGAATTGAAAGAATATAACTTAAGGCTGACTGAAAGGCCGCAAGTGATTGTTGCGAATAAAATGGACATGCCTGATGCTGAAGAGAATTTGAAAGCATTTAAAGAAAAGCTAGAGGGTGACCATCCGATTTTTCCAATCTCAGCTGTGACGAGAGATGGCCTTCGTGAATTAGTATTTGCAGTAGCTGATTTAGTTGAAAACACGCCGGAATTCCCGCTTATTGAAGAAGTGGAAGAAGAATCTGATGTGAACCGCGTCATGTACAAGCATGAAAAGGCAGAACAAGAATTCGAGATTTCACGTGAATCAGATGGCTCATTCGTCATTACAGGTGACAGCATTGAAAGGCTCTTTAAGATGACCGATTTCTCAAGGGAAGAGTCAATCAGAAGGTTCGCCCGCCAGATGCGCGGCATGGGCATTGACGATGCTCTGCGTGAGAGAGGCGCAAAGGACGGAGACACTGTCAAACTTCTCGAGTTTGAATTCGAATTTGTGGAATAGTCCATTGTTAAATACGCGGGTTGCCTTGTACAAGCTTGGAACTCGCTGGACTGCCTAAGGCTGGCTGAATGTCGATTGACCACATGATGTGGCTGATCGGCATTCCTTTTTAAAATGTGCTTACGCTTTTCTGTTGGGGTGAGGAAGATTGAAGCAGAATCAGGATAAAAAGTTTTACCTCGTGCGTGAAGATGTGCTTCCGGAAGCGATGAAGAAAACGCTTGAGGCAAAGGAAATGATCGAACGTGGAAAAGCAGAGTCTGTCTGGGATGCGGTGCAGCGGGTCGATTTAAGCCGCAGCGCTTTTTATAAATACCGCGACACTGTTTTCCCATTCCATACAATTGTTAAAGAGCGGATCATCACCCTCTTCTTCCAGCTAGAGGATCGTTCAGGCACTTTATCAGAGTTATTGGGCACAGTTGCGTCAACAGGCTGCAATGTGCTGACAATCCATCAGACCATCCCCCTCCAGGGCAGGGCGAATGTTACATTAAGCTTGAATGTAACAGAGATGAGAGTGGAAATGGATGATATGCTTGCAAGATTAAAGAGGCTTGAATTTGTCGAAAAAGTTGAAGTGCTCGGTTCGGGTGCTTAATGTTTGTTAGTGATAAGACTATTTATAGAGAGAACAAGGATTGAAAAAGAGAGAAACGTAGTTTGTTTGCTGCAGGGGAGGGACAGTCTTGAAAGTAGGATATCTTGGGCCAAAGGCTACATTTACTGATTATGCGGCCAGGCAATTATTTAGTGCAGCGGAGAGAATTCCCTTTGTAAGCATACCGGAATGTATGGATGCTGCCGCTGCAGGTGAGATTGATGCGGCCATCGTACCATTGGAAAATTCAATTGAGGGCTCTG
Organism: Mesobacillus subterraneus; assembly: GCF_023715485.1. GTDB lineage: Bacteria > Bacillota > Bacilli > Bacillales > Cytobacillaceae > Mesobacillus > Mesobacillus subterraneus_B. The sequence continues at coordinate 156,951 of NZ_JAMBOF010000003.1, forward strand.
TCAATATTACCATCGATTATTTGGTCCATGAGTCTGAACTCCAAATTGCAGGTGAAGCAGTTGTTCCGATCAGGCAGCATTTGCTTGTGCATCCGGAAAATATGGACAGGTGGCCTGAAGCTGATTTGATTTGCAGCCATCCCCATGCACTGGCCCAGTGCCATAAGTTCCTGCACAAGGAATTCAAGGGGATTCAATTGGAAAATATGGCTTCAACTGCAGCTGCGGCTAAATTTATTAAAGGCCATCCGGAAATGAATATCGCTGCAATCGCCAATGGCCTGGCGGCAGAGGAGTATGGTCTGTTCAAGGCACAGGAAAACATCCATGATTACAGCTACAATCATACTGTCTTTGCAATTCTGGCAAAAGAAGGACAGGCCATTAGCCTTGAGCCAACAGAAAATTATAAAACGACCTTGATGATCACTCTGCCATCAGACCAGGCTGGGGCATTGCATCAAGTCTTATCTGCTTTTTCATGGCGGAAGCTCAATCTTTCAAAAATAGAATCCAGGCCAATGAAGACTGGTCTTGGCAAGTATTTTTTCATTATTGATATTAACTTAAAAATGGACGATGTCCTGATTCCGGGAGCTATTGCAGAATTGGAGGCATTAGGCTGCAATGTCAAGTTTCTTGGCAGCTACTCAAGCCATGACATATAAAAAGATCCATCTCAGGGGATGGATCTTTTTTTGCGTTTAATTTCTACGCTATTCTAAATCAATTAGGAGGTCTGCTTTCCTTAGTGCCACTTCTGCGTCATCCAACGCTTTTTCCGTTGGCGCAGAGATTGTGTGCAAATGGATGCCATCTGTTAGTTCCGATAAATAAGAAGCGTTTGTCGCCCGGATTTTTTCCATGAATTGCTTCACTTCGTATCGATTTGAAACCATGATCGAAGCTGTCAGATCTCCATACACAGGATGCTCGATCCTGACATCCTTGACAGTGACACCATGATCGACAAGAAGGATGAGTTCCTCTTCTGTCTTTTCGGGATCATGGGAGCAAGCTATTGTCCTTTCCGCTCCGGATGGGCGTGAGGCGTGCATATATAAATATCCCTGGCTGGTAGCAATGATTGGTTCGTTCCTGGCCTTAAGCAGTGTTATATCGCCAACAATCACCTGTCTGCTGACGTTCGTAATCGATGCCAGATCACTGCCGGTAATCGGCTCGCTGCTATCCTGCAGCCGCTTAAGGATATATGCCCGGCGTTCATCCCCGAGGATTTTGGTAGGTTCCTTCATAAATCCGATCCTCTCCTTCTACTTCTTCATTCGAGAATTTTACCATAAATACACCTAAAGTTAAACGGCTGAAACATGAACAGACAGTTCTAAAAGGAATTTCCCAAGCTCTTTCACGTCGTCATGGCTTGTTCCTCTTCCAAATGAAATTCTGAAAAATTCCTTTGCATCTTTACCCATAGTGCCCATAGCCGTCATCGTTTTTGAAGGGGACATCATCCCGACGTTGCAGGCGGTGCCAGTTGATATGGCATATCCTCTTCGGTTGCATTCAAGCATGACGAATTGCCCTTCAACCCCTTTAATGCTCATTCCCACGATTCCAGGAATCTGTGAGCCTTCCTCCGCACCAAAAATACGAATCCTCTCCGACGATATTGAAAGTGCACACAGGAAGGAGTTTCTAAGTTCTCTCATCCTTGTCAGTTCGCTATCCATTTTTGAATGAGCGATCTTGGCTGCAGCAGTCATTGCAGCGATCCCAGGAACATTAACGGTACCTGGCCGAAATCCTTTCTCATGCGCAGTTCCTGTAATAAAAGGTTTCCAGGCAAGTCTTGGGTTTACATAAGCTGCACCTGTCCCCTTTGGCCCATAAAATTTATGGCCAGAGATTGAAAGGGAACCAACGGAACGAGCTAATCTTTCAAGTGGCATTTTGCCAAAAGTTTGGACGCAGTCACTGTGCACGAGAATTTGCTTGCTGGTGCAAAACCTAGCGATTTCCTCAATTTGCTGCAGCGATCCGACTTCAGGGTTGCCATGCTGAAGCGATATGAGCACCGTTTCTTCGCGGACCGCTGCCAAAACACTTTCAAGTTCATATTGCCCGCTGCGGTTTAAAGATAAAAATGTGACCTCCCAGCCCTCTGCTTCAAGCTTTTTCATAAGATTATAGACTGATGAATGTTCTGCCGCTCCAGTAATGATGTGATTGCCTTTTTTTCTTACAGAAGAAAGCAGGGCCATAATTCCGAGGAAGTTTGCTTCCGACCCTCCGCTTGTAAAATAAACACCTGCGCTGTCCACTTGAAGAAGCCTGGCAAATTCCCGCCTGCAGCCTTCAAGAAGATTCGCAGAAGCACTGCCAGCATCATGAAGGCTCTGGCTGTTTGCAAAGTATTCAGTTGATGCCTTGATAAAAACGTCCGCCGCCTCGGGATCGAGCGGGCACGTTGCTGCGTAATCGAAATATTTCATCTCTGTCTCCAATGTTTTTGACATTAAATTAATAAGCTAAGTGATTCCTCGCTAGTCTGCGATGTTACCGGATTAGATTAAAAGTTCTTGTCAACAGTGTAAAACTGTGTAAATATAGATGTCAAGACACCTGTTAATCCAGGAGGCTATAATTCTATGAAACATGCAGATGTAATCATTATTGGCAGTGGGATTGCCGCGTTGCAATTGGCCAATAAGTTAACGAAGAGCTTAAATGTGATGATTCTCACAAAAAAGGATATAACGATGGGTAATTCTTATATGGCCCAGGGTGGAGTGGCAGCGGCGATTGCGCAAGGCGATGATCCTTATTTGCATTATCTAGATACGCTTGAAGCTGGTGCCCACCATAATCATGCAGAAGCCGTGCTTGAAATGACCAAAGGGGCACCGGAAATAATCAAGGGCTTATGGCAGGCCGGCTGCAGTTTTGATGAAGATGAGCAGGGAAAGCTGCTTTTGGGCATGGAAGGTGCTCACAGCATGAATAGGATTGTCCATAGTGGCGGTGATGCCACAGGTAAGCATATGGTGGATTTTTTGCTTGCGAACCTTGAAGAGAATATCTCCATTGAACAATCTGTTTTTGTCTATGAGTTGATTTTAGATGGAAATAGATGCGTTGGGGTAAAAGCAAAGCTTCCTGATGGGACAAATGAAGTGTTTTATGCTGGCCATGTAGTTCTCGCAACAGGTGGATGCGGCCAGGTTTATTCTTTTACCTCCAATGCTGAATCCGCAACGGGAGATGGAATGGCGCTTGCATATAGAGCCGGCGCGGAGTTGGCAGATATGGAGTTTGTTCAATTTCACCCGACACTGCTTTTTGTAGATGGAAAAACGCGGGGCCTTGTTTCCGAAGCTGTCAGGGGTGAAGGCGCCATCCTGGTAACTGCCGGAGGAAAACGAATCATGGAAGGAATCCATCCGTTAAAGGATTTAGCGCCAAGGCATATTGTTTCGCAAACGATTTATGACTACTCAAAAAAAGGAACGCAAATATTTTTGGATGTTTCTGCGATTGCTAATTTCAGTGCGAGGTTCCCGACAATCACCCAGCTTTGTACAGAGCATGGGGTTGATGTTGAAAAGGGCCTCATTCCGGTTGTACCAGGGAGCCATTTTATCATGGGCGGCGTAAAAACCGATCTTAATGGCATAACCAGCATCCAGGGATTGTATGCAATTGGGGAAGTGGCTTATACAGGTATACACGGAGCAAACAGACTTGCGAGCAATTCATTGCTTGAAGGCATGTTCATTGGCGGGAATCTCGCTGACTGGCTTAACACCTATGGTGCTGCCAACTCATTACCGGAAATTCAAGTCATACAATCTCAATATTTTTCAAGGCCGGACTTGCCGGATATTAATGAATTAAAAAAACGGATGATGGACCTTACCGGGATTGTCCGGACAAAGGAATCGCTCTCTGCCCAAAAGAAATGGCTTGATCAGTTAGGGTTAAATGAATGGTTCGAGGCATCGCTCGATCATCTGACGGCTATTGAAATAAATAAGTTATTCATGTACATCACCGCTTGTATGATTACCGAGTCAGCGCTTGAAAGGACAGAAAGCAGGGGCGGTCATTACAGGGATGACTTTCCTCATGAAGATAATTACAACTGGATGAAAAGGCAGATCATCCACCAACGAAAAACTGTAAAGGATGGGAAGCATGAATTCAATCAAACTGCGATTGCTACTTGAACAATTTTTTATTGAAGATATCGGTGACCGCGATGTCACGAGTGAGCTGATTTTTGGTAACGAACAAACTGGAAATATGGTTTTCATCGCAAAAGATAATGGAATCTTCTGTGGAGAGCAGGTTATCACTACGGGCTTCCGTTTGATGGATGATCACTGCCTGGTCAAGATAAATGTAAGAGATGGAGAGAAAGTGGAAAAGGGGCAGGAGCTCGCAAGAATCTCGGGCAAGGTCTCTGCTTTGCTTAAAGCTGAAAGAGTCATCCTGAATCTCGTGCAACGAATGAGCGGCATTGCAACGAAAACAAACGAAGCGGTCATTGCCTTGGACAGCGTGAAAACAAGGATATGTGATACAAGGAAAACGACGCCTGGATTAAGAATGCTCGAAAAATATGCGGTTCGCTGCGGTGGGGGCTACAATCACCGCTACGGTTTATACGATGCGGTAATGATCAAGGACAACCATATTACCTTTGCAGGCTCAATCAGCAAAGCAGTTGAAACAGTGAAATCAAGCCTAGGACATATGGTAAAAGTTGAGGTGGAGATTGAAACGAAAGCTCAGCTCCTTGAAGCGATTGGATCAAAGGTTGATTGCATCATGTTTGACAACAGGACACCAGAAGAAATCGAGAAATGGATCGGTATCGTCCCAGAAGGGATTCTAACGGAAGCTTCAGGGGGGATTACCCTTGATAACTTAAACAGCTACCGCAGCTGTGGAGTGGATTATATATCCCTTGGCTTCCTTACTCATTCTGTGAAGTCATTGGATATAAGCGCAAAAGTAATAGCCGAAAAGAAAGGGGAATTACCTCATGAATATATTGGAGTCTCTCGAAGCTAAAACCCGGATGCTGCCGGAAAAATACAGGAACATGTCCACGTTCGAGCTTGAAAGTCTGATCAACGATATTAAAGTGAAAATGGGCAAGAGGTTATTTATTCCAGGCCATCATTATCAAAAAGACGAAGTGATTCAGTTCGCGGATGTTACTGGAGATTCGTTAAAGTTGGCTCAGCTCTCTGCTGAAAACAAGGAAGCGGAGCACATTGTTTTTTGCGGAGTTCATTTCATGGCTGAAACTGCGGACATTTTAACAATGGAAAACCAGAAGGTATATCTGCCTGATATGAGGGCAGGCTGCTCGATGGCTGATATGGCAGATATATATCAGACAGAACGGTCGTGGGAATTCCTGCAGGTATTATTCGCTGATACAATCCTGCCTTTGACCTACGTGAATTCAACAGCAGCAATCAAATCATTCGTAGGGGCAAATGGAGGAGCTACCGTTACATCTTCAAATGCAGAGAAAATGGTACGATGGGCTTTTACTCAAAAAGAGCGCTTGCTTTTCCTTCCGGATCAGCATTTAGGAAGAAATACTGCTTATAATATCGGCATCGGCCTTGATGAGATGGCGGTATACAATCCGATAGAAAATATTCTTGAATTCGATGGCCCTCTTGAAAAAGTGAAGGTAATCCTCTGGAAAGGGCATTGCTCAGTCCATGAGAATTTCACTGTTGAAAATGTTGCGAAAGTACGCGAAGCTTACCCGGAAATGAAAATCATTGTCCACCCAGAATGCCGGCGCGAGGTTGTCGGGCTATCGGACATGGCCGGATCGACGAATTATATTATCGAAGCGATAGAAGCATCTCCGTCAGGTTCGGCATGGGCGATCGGGACGGAAATGAATTTAGTGAATCGCTTGATTGCACAGCATCCTGATAAACATATCGTTTCTTTGAATCCCCATATGTGTCCATGTTTGACGATGAACAGAATTGACCTTCAGCATCTAGCCTGGAGTCTTGACTCTATTATGGAAGGGCAGGAAGGCAATATCATCAATGTCGATGCTGGCACTTCGAAAAATGCAAAGCTTGCTCTCGACCGAATGCTGCAGCAAGCTTAATAAAAATTCCTTCCCGAATGGGAAGGAATTTTTATTTTGGGAAAAGCTTATTGTCGCTTGAAGAAACATATTTATAAATAGTGAAGCATAAGTTTTTTTGAAGATTGTTAGCAATTTGCCCACACCAACATAGAATATATGGACTTATGCCATAGGAGGGAATCAGAATGAAGCTCCATATCGTACAGAAAGGGGATACTCTTTGGAAGATTGCCAAGAAGTACGGCGTGAACTTTGAAGAGCTGAAAAAGATGAACGCTCAGCTCAGCAACCCTGATATGATTATGCCCGGTATGAAAATAAAAGTTCCAACTGGTGGAGGTAATGTAAAGAAAGAAGCTCCAATTACTGGTGGAACGCCTCAAGCAAAAATCAATATGGGTGGCAAAAAGGAAATGCCGATTGCCAAAGAGATGCCGATCGAAGTGAAAAAAGAGGCACCTGTAAAAGAAGTGCCAAAGGAGGCTCCGGTCAAGGAGCAGCCAAAGATGGAAATGCCTAAACAAGAAGTACCTATGCAAGAAGCACCTAAACCAATTAAAAAAGAGGAAGCAGTAAAACCATACGCTCCTAAAATGCCGAAACAGATCATGCCTGAGATTGATATAAACAATTATTATATGCTGAATATGGCAAACATGCAGATGCCTCCACAGCCAAAGCCACAGCCAAAGCCGGAGCCAAAGCTCCCGCAAAAGCCAGACAATATTTTCCCTGAAATAAAACCAGAAGTGAAGCCGGAATTGAAGCCGCAGGTGAAACCTCAAGTAAAACAGGAGGTAAAACCTCAGGTGAAGCCACAGCCAAAAGCTGAAGTAAAGCCAAGCGCGGTAAAATCAGAGATAAAACCTGAAATTAAAATCGAAAAGAATGATTTCATGGATGAAGCACCTTCTATGATGCCATTTGTTCAAGGAGGTTACCAACAGCCTATGATCCCTTATCCATATAATTGTTATCCAGGAGCACCAACCATGCAAGGACCGGGATACGGATATCCAGGCCAGCAGCAAATGATGCCTTATCCCCAGGTACAGGGAGTTTCACAGTTCCCGGGAATGATGCCGAACATGGCAATGCCTGTGGAAGATATCGAGTCATCATCATTTGCACAGCAAATGCAGATGCCGTTAAGCCCTGTAATGGATGAAAATATGCCGTCACAGGTTTCTCCACAAATGACTGGGCCAACATTCTATGGTGTTCCTACATCTCCTGTTTTGCCTGGTTCAGGCTACTGCCCTCCATATGGACAAATGCCATATGGGTACCCGCAAATGCCTTACATGCCACAGGTAGGCGGGGTTATGGAGGATCAGATGCCAATGATGCCACAGGTAGGCGGAATGATGCAGGATCAGATGCCACAAATGCCGCAGGTCGGTGGAATGATGGATAACCAGATGATGCCGCAAGTCGGTGGCATGATGGATGACGAATCCTCAGAAATGCCAATGCCACAAATGCCGCAAGTCGGTGGAATGATGCAGGATCAGATGCCAATGATGCCGCAGGTAGGCGGAATGATGCAGGATCAGATGCCGCAAATGCCGCAGGTAGGCGGAATGATGCAAGGCCAGATGCCAATGATGCCGCAGGTAGGCGGAATGATGCAGGATCAGATGCCGCAAATGCCGCAGGTAGGCGGAATGATGCAAGGCCAGATGCCAATGATGCCGCAAGTAGGCGGAATGATGCAAGGCCAGATGCCAATGATGCCGCAGGTAGGCGGAATGCAAGGCCAAATGCCGATGATGCCGCAAGTCGGTGGAATGATGCAGGGCCAAATGCCGATGATGCCGCAAGTCGGTGGAATGATGCAGGGCCAAATGCCGATGATGCCGCAGGTCGGTGGAATGATGCAGGGCCAAATGCCGATGATGCCGCAAGTCGGCGGAATGATGCAGGATCAGATGCCGATGATGCCGCAGGTAGGCGGAATGATGCAGGATCAGATGCCGATGATGCCACAAGTGGGCGGGATGATGGATAATCAGATGCCGCAGGTCGGTGGAATGATGCAGCAGCCGATGCCTAAGCAAGGTGTCAAGGGAATGGGCAGCGATTGCGGTTGCGGGGGTTCCATGGGCGCTCCTTATGGAATGATGGGACCAGGTTTTAACCCTCCGGCACATCATGGATATCCGGGAGCACATGGAATGTATCCTCAACCCCAGGGCTATCAGATGGGTGCTGGGCCACAAGGGTTCATGAACCCTTATGGAGTTGGACCAATGGGTGCAGGCTATGGAATGCCAATGCCGCGTTATGATGAAGAAAGCAATGAATATTAATATCAAGAAAGGGGGAGACGATTTCTTTAATAATCGTCTCTTCTCTTATTTATCAAAGGAACTTGATGCAAATATCCTGGGGATTAAACAATTAAGAGGCAATGTATATCTGGTAGATACAAAAACTTCTCGATTTATTTTGAAAGGGTATAGGGACATTCGGAAGTTAAAGATACAGGAAGCATTTACCTCGTCATTGCGCAAATCTGGTTTTGCACATTCATATTCCTTTTATATTCAGCCTAAGCTCACCTTGTATTTTCAAAATGAATATTATGGTTGCATCGAATATATTGAACCACATGAAACGGCTTTTCACTATAAGCACGAATATGACAGGGATGAAGGCATTGAATTATTGAATAAGTTCCATGAAAAAACGATTGGGCTTGCACCGTCGTATACTTCTCTCATTCCGAAAACTGATTTGGTGAGGAAATGGCAGCAGAGAAGAATTGAGTTCACTAAAAACCTGACCCAAATCAATTATTTTATAAGTAAAGAACTGACTAGGGATTTATTAGAATGGGCCGATTTTTCTTTACAAGGTTTCATCGGTAAGAGAAAGATCCTTGAAACAGATAGTCCGGCCATCCTCCATGGTGATGTGGCTCATCATAATTTCCTAAGATCAAAAGAAGGTAAACTGTATTTAATTGATTTTGATTTAATCACCACAGGTTCAAGGGCATACGATATGGTCCAATATGCAAATCGAATTTTGCCTTTTTTGGAATGGAAGCTTGAATCTCTTGCAAATATAAAGCATCTTAACAACTGGCTGAATAATGAAGCTTTTTTGTATGGACTCCTATATCCAGCTGATATTTTAAGGGAATGGAACCGGCTGCTCCGGGAAGGGCAAAATTCAAACCCGTTCAGGACCGCACCGATTGTAGAAATGACAGTCAGCCAGTTTCAACAAAGGAAACAATTTCAGGAGGATGTCAAATCCAGGCTGAAATAAGCCAGCACACAAGCCTGTTTTGGACTTATCTGTCAGAATGAAAAACCTGCCCCATCCACACTCTATTAATGAGCATAATAAAATGCTCAGTATAGTTAGGATGGGGGTCTTTCGTTTGAATAAGAGGATGTTGTTCGTTCCTTTTGCATCCCTGCTCGTTATGGGGATGTCAGCATGTACTGGAAATAATGAAACCGCTATTCAGGACCGAAATGCCAATCCGGCTCAGCCAATCGGCTATTATTCGAATGAAAAAGGCAATGAGGTCGATGTGATGGATGACAGGGAAGGGCCATTGACTGAGATAATGGACCATAACTTTGGGGAAGAGGGAAGAGTGGCCAGGGACCAGAAGCGAGTAAAGCTTCAGTCAAGAGATGAAAATGGCAATCCTCCCAATCCAACAGTCCCTCGATCTGACCACGACCATAACTTTTTTCAAAAAGATAACAGGTTTAGCCGTGGAGACTTAAATTATCATGGCCATTTGAATGAAGAAAGAGGAAGCGGAAAAGCGGGGATATACAGCAATACAAGTCAAGACAACAAGCTGGCACGTAAGGTTGGCATTGCGGCAGAAGCTGTCGACAATGTTGATAAAGTAAGGTCCGTCCTGTATGGCAGAGAAGTTGAAATCGCTGTTTCTTATAAAGACAAGTCATTGGAAAAACAGACAAAGAAGGAAATCAGGAAAGCGGTACTTCCTTACATCGGTGGCCGGGAATTACGCATCGTAACAGATGAAGGTACCTTCAGCAGGCCAAGGAACATCGATTACGACAGAAAAAACGGAAATCCACGGGAAAGCATCAATTTGAATCAGAGGTAAATTTAGAAGGCAAAGTCGATCTTTGCCTTCTATTTTAGTGCTCGTTTACCAATCCAGAAGCTTCAGCAAAAGAGATTTACCAAAAAGGATAAACATGATAAATTTGGCTAAACTATTATTGGATAAGTCTTCATCTATACTTTGTTACAATATATTTAAGTAAAAGAGAGGTGGACAGCAATGGGTTCAAAAAATATGTTAAAAGCGTTCAGTACAGTTGTACTGCTGCTAGTCAGTCTTTCCTGCTTAGGTTTGGCATTTGGGACAGAACCTGCTTTTGCTGAGAAGCCTGAAGCAACAGTTCAAGAGATCAATGAACCTCTTGAGGTAACGATCATTTTACAAAGAGTTTATCTGGACGGAGAAATAAGTGAGGAAAAGGTCCAGGAAACAATTTGGTCGATGGAGGATTTTTGGGCGAAATATGACAAATGGCAGCTTGTCGATATGGAAAAGAAAAAGGCAGTTTTCAGGCAGGATGTAGATGATATCTCACCGCTTTTGAAGGCAAATGGATATTTCGGATTGTCGGATGAAGGGGTCCTGACGATTTTCAATGGCAGACCAGAGGGATCGAATATCATCCAATCGTTCTTTCAAATTGATCTTGGCAGGCTTGAAAGCATTAAGCGGGATCAATTAAAAAAGGGGATTCCCATCAGGAATAAACACTGCTTTGAAGAAGTCCTCGAGACATTTAAACCATATACACTAAATGAAAATCATTAAGAGCCGGGCTGACCGGCTCTTATTTGCGTTTAACTTCCCTGTATGAAACAAATAATGATCATACGTTCGCTTTTTAGCATATTTTTGTTCATCCCTTTAAATATAGTATGTTAAAATGAGTTACAGCAAAGCAGAGGGGCGAGCGTATTGTTTGAATTCATTAAAGGCAGCGTCGATTTTGTCGGGCCAGAATATATAGTAGTTGAAAATAACGGGATCGGTTATCAAATTATGACACCAAACCCGTTCGTATTTGCAAAAGAAACAGGCAAAGAGATTCGTATATATACATATCATTATGTTCGGGAAGATCTCATTGCTCTTTACGGCTTCAAGACAAGAGAGGAAAAAGCCCTTTTCACCAGGCTTTTGAATGTTTCCGGAATTGGTCCTAAAGGGGCATTGGCGATTCTGGCTTCAGGGGAGCCGGAACAAGTTGTACAGGCAATAGAAAATGAAGATGAATCTTTCCTTGTCAAGTTCCCTGGTGTCGGAAAGAAGACAGCCAGACAAATGATATTAGATTTGAAGGGGAAACTGCATGATTTGGTGCCTGACTTTTTCCCGAATTTATTCAATGCTGACGAAGTTGCCGCCACGGTCAGTCATTCAACAGAGTTTGATGAGGCCCTTCTTGCACTGAAGGCGCTTGGATATTCCGAGAAGGAAATCCGCAAGATTACGCCTGATTTGAAAAAGGAACAATTGACGACAGACCAATATATTAAGAAGGCATTGCAGAAGCTTTTGAGATAAGCTGTGTTAAAGGTCGATGTTAATTTTTAGCACCTGTTGATTGGAGTGGAGGGTACTCGACTCCTGCGGGCTCACCGGACGCCCTGCGGAAAGTGAGTGCCTGGAGCTTAAATCAACAGACAAGTTTAATAGAGCCTTACGATAATACCAAGATTGATAAAAGGGTGATTAACAGATGGAAGAACGAATCATCTCCAGTGAAGCGGGCGATCAAGATCTTTCATTTGAGCAAAGTCTGCGTCCCCAGACACTCAGGCAATATATCGGCCAGGACAAAGTTAAAGCCAACCTCGAGGTGTTCATACAAGCAGCAAGAATGAGAAGAGAAACGCTTGATCATGTACTGCTATATGGGCCTCCTGGATTGGGAAAGACTACACTTGCGGCGATCATCGCCAACGAGATGGGGGTTAACCTGAGGACGACTTCTGGACCAGCGATTGAGAGGCCGGGGGATCTTGCGGCGATTTTGACTGCTCTTGAACCTGGTGATGTCCTGTTCATAGATGAAATCCACAGGCTTCCAAGAACGATTGAAGAAGTTCTCTATCCTGCCATGGAGGACTTTTGCCTTGATATTGTCATCGGAAAGGGGCCAAGTGCCCGTTCAGTCAGGCTTGATTTGCCGCCGTTCACGCTTGTAGGGGCTACAACCCGTGCTGGTTCATTGTCTGCTCCATTAAGAGACAGGTTTGGAGTATTGAGCCGATTGGAATACTATAATGAGACCCAATTGACTGATATTGTTGTCAGGACAGCTGAGTTGCTGGAAACCGAAATCGATTGGCTTGCAGCGCAAGAACTGGCAAGAAGATCGCGAGGAACACCACGGATTGCGAACCGCCTGTTGAAACGCGTCCGAGATTTTGCCCAGGTCCGGGGCAACGGCGCGATTGAGGACACTCTCGCAAAAGAGGCACTTGAGCTGATGCAGGTTGACCGCTTAGGACTCGATCATATTGACCATAAGTTACTTAAAGGCATCATTGAAAAATATCGTGGCGGTCCCGTTGGATTGGAGACAATCGCGGCCACGATCGGAGAAGAGTCCCAGACGATTGAAGATGTGTACGAACCGTACCTTTTACAGATTGGCTTTTTACAGCGGACTCCAAGGGGAAGAATAGTAACGGGGGCTGTATACCGACATTTTCAGATGGAGGTGCCAGAATGATGACTGGTGCAGCGAAGTTTGTGATGATTGCAGGAGCAGTGATTTTTATCATCGGTTTTCTCATGCAATTTATCAACCTGGGAAGGCTGCCTGGAGATCTTGTCATAAAAAAGGGAAATACGACCTTTTACTTCCCAATTGTTACGTCGATCGTAGCAAGCATCATTTTATCAGCGATTTTTTACTTTATCGGCAGATTCCGCTGAACAACGCTCTGATTAATGCAGAGCTTTTGTTCAGGATGAATGGTAAAGTTGTAGGGATTCGCTTAGTTTACAGAGAAAAAATAGTAAGGGTGACAACATGAAAGTAGATTTGTTTGATTTCCATCTTCCTGAAGAATTGATTGCACAGACGCCGCTGGAACAGCGGGCTGAAAGCCGGCTGATGGTTCTAAATAAAGAATCGGGCAATATAGAACATGACATTTTCAAGAATATTAAGGAGTATCTTCAGCCAGGAGATTGCCTTGTACTGAATGATACAAAAGTACTTCCTGCCCGGCTTTTCGGTATGAAGGAGGATACAGGTGCCAAAATTGAAGTCCTTCTCTTAAAACAGATCGAGGGAGATGAGTGGGAAACCCTTATCAAACCGGCAAAGCGTGTGAAGGAAGGAACGAAAATCGTCTTTGGTGACGGAATTCTAACAGCGGTATGTACGGGTGAAGCTGACCATGGGGGCCGAAAGCTGAAATTCTCTTATGAGGGAATATTTTATGAGGTGCTCGAGCAGCTTGGCGAAATGCCGCTTCCTCCTTATATCAAGGAACAATTGGAAGATAAGGACCGATACCAGACTGTATTTGCAAGAGAACGCGGTTCTGCTGCAGCCCCGACGGCTGGTTTGCATTTTACCGAAGAGCTGCTTGAAGAGCTTAAAAAAATCGGGGTCCACATTGCCTTTATCACCCTTCATGTAGGTCTAGGCACTTTCAGGCCTGTCAGTGTCGATTCAATAGAAGAGCATGATATGCATTCTGAATTCTACCAGGTGACGGAAGGAACAGCATCGCTGCTGAATTCGGTACGGGAACAAGGCGGCAGGATCATTACCGTAGGTACGACCTCAACGCGTACGCTTGAAACGATTGCTGCTGCTAACGACGGTAAATTTGCGGCCGAAAATGGCTGGACAAATATCTTCATTTATCCTGGCTATGAGTTTAAGGCAATCGATGGCATGATCACCAACTTCCATTTGCCAAAATCGACACTCATCATGCTTGTCAGTGCTCTGGCTGGCCGGGATCATGTCTTGAATGCTTATCATACAGCAGTGGAAGAAAGGTATCGTTTCTTCAGCTTCGGCGATGCGATGCTGATTCTATAAGTGCTTAAATGTTTATCTAAAATAACCCTTAGAAAAAATGATTTCCACGAAAAGAGTAATTTGTGTGGAATGAATTTGGGTCAATGTATGACTCAATGGAAGGAGCAATAATAATTGTCAGCAATCCGTTATGAATTAATTAAAACTTGTAAGCAAACAGGTGCCAGGCTTGGGCGTGTCCATACACCTCACGGCTCATTTGAAACTCCTATATTCATGCCTGTTGGCACCCTGGCAACCGTGAAAACGATGTCTCCCGAGGAATTGGTCGACATGGGTGCAGGCATTATCCTGAGCAACACCTACCACCTATGGCTGCGACCAGGCCATGAAATTGTCCAAGATGCAGGAGGATTGCATAAATTCATGAACTGGGACCGTGCCATCCTGACAGATTCAGGCGGTTTCCAAGTGTTCTCATTAAGTGAGTTCAGGAAGATTGAAGAAGAAGGCGTCCATTTCCGTAATCATCTTAATGGGGACAAGCTTTTTCTCTCTCCAGAAAAAGCGATGGAGATCCAGAATGCGCTTGGTTCAGATATCATGATGGCATTCGATGAATGCCCTCCGTATCCTGCTGAATACGATTATATGAAAAAGTCGGTTGAAAGAACGTCGCGCTGGGCAGAACGCTGCCTCACAGCCCACAAGCGTCCGCAGGACCAAGGATTGTTCGGCATTGTCCAGGGCGGGGAATACGAGGAATTAAGGAAGCAGAGCGCCAAGGATCTGGTATCCATGGACTTCCCAGGATATGCAGTTGGGGGATTGTCAGTTGGCGAACCGAAGGATGTCATGGACAGAGTGCTGGAATTCACCACACCATGGCTGCCAGCGGACAAGCCGCGCTATCTAATGGGGGTAGGTTCACCAGATTCATTGATTGATGGTGCCATCCGCGGAATTGATATGTTCGATTGTGTGCTGCCAACTCGTATTGCAAGGAATGGCACATTGATGACGAGCGAGGGAAGATTGGTCGTCAAGAACGCGAAGTTTGCGCGTGACTTTGGACCGCTGGATCCGAACTGCGATTGCTATACATGCAAAAATTACAGCAGGGCGTACATCCGTCACTTGATTAAAACGGATGAATCGTTTGGAATTCGACTTACTTCTTACCATAATCTCTATTTTCTGCTAAAATTAATGGAGCAGGTCAGACAGGCAATCCGTGAAGACCGTCTGGGGGACTTTAGAGAAGAGTTCTTTGAGCAATATGGCTACAATAAGCCGAATGCCAAAAACTTCTAAATAAACTGCTTACCAAGGTCTTCCGTATTTATGCGGAAGCAGTCTTGAACAACGAAAGGAGGGGAAATGAATGGAAGGATTAGTAGGTACAGTATTCCCGCTGTTGCTTATGTTTGTATTGTTCTACTTTTTACTGATCCGCCCTCAACAAAAGAGGCAAAAAGCGGTTCAGCAAATGCAGAGTGACCTTGCAAAAGGTGATAAGGTAGTAACGATCGGCGGTTTGCATGGAATTGTTGATGCACTTGACGAAGGAACTGTTGTCATTAAGTGCGGAGATGGAAGCCGTCTTACATATGACCGCGCTGCGATTCGCGATGTAAGAGAATCTGCAGGTGGCATGCTTGCGAAATAATATGAAAAAAAGAAGCGGATTAATCCGCTTCTTTTTTTTACGAAATATGGAAGTGTAAAATTAACTTTGAGAATTGTCCAGCTCCAGCGCCTAGCCCCTCGAGTCGCTTCGGTCAGCCCAATGAAGTCAAAGAACGACTTCACCGGTCAGCCCTCCAGCGCTTGTCGGGGCTGACCAAGGCGCTTGCGCTTTTCTTATGCCTTTTGTGGGCCGCCAGCTATATTGACTCCCAAAATCCCGCCCATCATCGCAGTAATGATATAGCAGCTATGGTAGATGATTTGCTCGAAGGAGAATAAACTGTCATAACCCAGGAACTGAAACAGGAATATAATCACGGAATAAACGAGACCTGTAGCTCCACCGATCATCCAGCCCTTCTGCTTTCCGTTCCCTCCGGTGATGAAGCCGCCAATAAACATGGATAAAAATGAGATAGATGTCATTACGTATTGAAGCGAAGACTCTTGGACGGAAGTGAATTTTAAAAGAAGAGAAAATATAAAACTGCTTACGATTGCCAATAGGAATATTGCAATCACGCCGAAAAGGACGGCCTTTCCTAAACTCTTGGATTCCATTAACCCCTCTCCCCTCTAATCTGATCCCTCTAACCGGGAATTGCCTAGTACAAGCATATTCACCAAAAAGACTAAATAGAATCAGTTTTTCATCAGTTATGAAGTAAAGTATCTTTGAAATTTTTCATAAAACGCTAAGTATTTTTTATGGTCCGTGTAAAAGACTATAGATGAATGTGTTTGAAGGGCGGGGGAAAAGTGGAAGAATATTTGATCATTCTATTTAGGACGTTGTTCCTTTATTTGTTGATTCTCTTGATTTTCCGTTTAATGGGTAAAAGGGAAATCGGCGAATTAAGTATTTTGGATTTAGTTGTGTATATCATGATTGCGGAAATGGCATCTCTGGCAATAGAAAACACTAAAGATCCATTAATCAATACTCTTCTCCCAATCATGGTGCTGGTAGTTATCCAGATCACACTGGCAGTCCTTTCTCTTAAAAGCAAAAAGTTCAGGGATATCGTTGATGGAAAGCCGACAATCATTATCAATAATGGAAAAATTGACGAGAAGGCAATGAGAGCCCAGAGATATAATTTTGATGATTTGCTGCTCCAATTAAGAGAAAAGGATGTAGGCAATATCGCAGATGTTGAATATGCAATTTTAGAGCCGTCCGGGACGCTTTCCATTTTTCAAAAACAAAATGGGGATCATCAGGAAAATGGGAGTCTTGCCTTGCCCTTGATCATCGACGGTGAAATCCAGGAGGATAATCTTAAACTGATAGACAGGACAAGAACTTGGCTGCTGACCCAGTTAAATAAAAAAGGATATGAAGATCCTGGGGAGATTTCCTTTTGCAGCTTCCAGAACGGGGAATTCTATATTGATTTAATGAACGAATAAAAAACGTGGAGGAAATCCACGTTTTTTTACGTCACAAATTTTTTGAATAGGGACAAAATTACTGTACGGATTCGCCGGAGCTCCTGTTTCCTGATTAAACCTAAAACAATAGCAAGCAATATATAAATTATGCTGATAGCCCCCGCATTTATAAGAATCCTGACAGCCAGCGCCAATCCCTCATTAAGTCTGTCCCAAAGAATGAAGCCAATCAAGCCTGAAATCGCAATTACAGAAAACATTTTTACATAATCCAAAACATAGAACGTGAAAGAAACTGCCTTCAGCATTGTTGCGAAATGGAGCAGGGTGATCAATACAATACCCATGACCATTCCCAGGGCCACACCATTGATGCCAAACGCTGGCTGGCTTGCCAGCAAAAAGATTACGGCTGTCTTTGCTAAATTTCCTATCAGGCTGTTAATCATCGCAGCTCGGGCCAGGTCCAGGGCCTGCAGCGCAGCCTGCAGTGGCCCCTGAAAATAGTAAAACAGGAAGAAAGGAGCCATCAGGGTGATAAATTGCGACCCATTGGAAGTACCATACATCAAGGTCATCAATGGTTCAGCAAGCACATACAATACAACCACTGCCAGCCCTCCTGTCAGTAGCGAGAAACGCAGAGACTGCTGCAAAAGGTGTTCGATGACCTTTACGTTTTTCTTAGAGTTTGCCTCGCTTATGGCCGGGACAAGTGAGGTTGAGAGGGAATAGGTAATGAATGAAGGCAGCAAAAGCAGAGGCATTGCGAAACCGGTCAAGGCGCCATATTGTTTTGTAGCGGCCACGGCCGCAACTCCGGCTATTGCTAGGCTATGCGCTACAACAATCGGTTCAAAGAACCAGGATATCGATCCAATCAGTCTGGAACCTGTAGTGGGCAATGCGATGCTCATCAATTCGTTAAATGTCGATTTCCCTGAGTGGACGTATTGAAAAAAGTTTTTCCTCAGGCGGAATTTTTTCTTGAGCTTAAAGGTTGTCATTAAATAAAGCAGAGAAATCAATTCTCCAATTACCGATGCAACCATGGCAGCTGCCGCGGCGTATTCAATACCGTAAGGCATGAAGGTCTTTGTAAGCACAGCAATCAAGGTTATTCGGACTAGTTGTTCAATCACTTGCGAAATGGCTGAAGGTCTCATGTTCTGTCTTCCCTGGAAATATCCGCGGAGAACTGAGGAAACTGCCACTATTGGAACAATCGGCGCAATAGCCAGAAGTGGCAATTGAGTCCTAGGGTCAGTAAAAAGAGTTTCAGATAGGTATGGGGCAAGGAATATGAGTGCTGGTGTAAAGATGATGGATAAGGAAATCGTGGTAGCCAGAGAAACGACAAGTATTTTCTTTATTTTAGGAAAGTCGCCTCTCGCTTCAGCCTCCGCAACATTTTTAGAAATCGCAACCGGGAGCCCCAGCTGTGTGATGGTCACAACGAGCATCATCGTAGGAAATGCCATCATATATAAACCAACACCCTCTTCACCAATGAAACGGGCGATGACGATCCGATTTATAAAACCAAGCACCCTGGTTACGAGCCCGGCCATCAACAAAATAAATGTTCCTTTTAAAAACTTCGACATTCCGTTCCCTGCCTTCTCAAAAATGCATATTTCATATACAATTAACTATATGCAAGAAAGTGGACAAAGCATGACAGGTTAGAACATATAAAGACTAGAAATTAGAACAGGGAGGCATCGGAATGGATCGAACTCATCAGTATGAACGGTTTTACAATGAGGTTAAACCGGCGTTGCAAAGCAAAGTTGAAGAATTCAAAATATTCGGATATGAAAAAGTGACTGAAAAAGATTTATGGCAATATCTCACTAAAAAAAAGTGGAAGAAGCCAAAAGAAGATATTCAGGTATATGAAGTCGTTGCGGATATTTTATCAGCCAAAATCGGCGACGTAATGAATTTTACTACTGTCGAAGCATTCAAATTAGGAGATTTTGCGCTGGGTGACGAAGAAGAGCGCAGGGAACTACTTAAATAGCTTTAATCTAATCTGAAATAACACCCAAAAAAAACCAGGACCCGATTTTTTCTTAGTTAAGCATTCTCGAGTAGGAGAACGGAAAAAGCTTAATTGACAGTTTTTTTAAACTGATACATAATTAGAATGCTATAAATTGGTTACTGTTTATTTTTTAATAGTCTTAATGTTTTTGCTGTCTGTTAGCGTGATTTGTGTCTTAAGAATAAGGAGGATTTCTACATAATGGTAAAACGCAGCCGCATCGTGGCCTTCTTTTTGCTGATTTTGCTTATTGGAAGCGCCATGGGTGCAACAACCCAGAATATATTGAAAGATATCAAGCTTGGCCTTGACCTTCAGGGAGGTTTTGAAGTTCTCTATGAAGTCACACCACTAAATGGTAAAAAAGGAGAGAAAGTTGACCGGGAAACTTTAAAAAGTACAGCAGAAGCGCTGGAGCGGAGGGTCAATGTTCTTGGAGTCAGTGAACCGAATATCCAGATAGAAGGGGAAAACCGGATCCGTGTACAGCTGGCTGGTGTTAAGGATCAGAATAAGGCCCGTGAAATTCTATCTACCGAAGCGAATCTTACATTCCGTGACGTGAACGACCGTGTCATGATGGATGGGGGAGACCTGGCTGAGAATGGTGCAAAGCAAAGCTTTGACCAGCAAAACAAGCCAAGCATTTCGATAACCTTAAAAGACGGAGACCAATTCGGGGAAATAACGAAGGAAATCCGTGATATGTACCCTGATAATCAGCTGGTTATTTGGCTGGATTTCGAGGAAGGCAAAGATTCATATAAGGAAGAAAGGATGAAGCCAAATCCAGGATTCCTTTCAAATCCAAATGTTGACCAGGTTTTAAATCAAAAGAACGTTGAAATAACGGGAACCTTCACAATTGAAGAAGCTCAGCAGCTTGCATCATTGCTGAACGCCGGGTCCTTGCCGGTCAATCTTGAAGAAACATACTCTACATCTGTAGGCGCCAAGTTTGGTGAACAGGCATTAAACGAAACAATTTTTGCTGGTATCATCGGCGTTCTGGCCATTTTCGTATTTATGCTTGCACTTTACCGCTTACCAGGTATTGTTGCGATTGTAACATTATCAATTTACATCTATCTTATCCTGTTGATTTTTGATTGGATGAATGGAGTATTGACCCTTCCAGGTATCGCTGCATTGATCCTTGGTGTCGGTATGGCGGTAGATGCGAATATCATTACGTATGAACGGATTAGAGAAGAATTGAAGGTTGGCCGCAATATCAAAGCCGCTTTTGAAGCGGGAAGCAAAGGATCATTGTCAACGATTTTCGATGCCAACTTGACAACACTCCTTGCAGCTGTTGTATTGTTTGCGTATGGTACAAGCTCTGTCAAGGGCTTTGCAACGATGTTGATCATCAGTATCCTTGGGAGCTTCATTACTGCGGTCTTCGGTGCGCGTTTATTCCTTAGCCTCTGGGTAAACAGTGGGTTATTTAAGGACAAACCATGGTGGTTCGGTGTTAAGAATTCGGAAGTTCATGACATTTCTGAAGGTCTTGATCCTCTGGACTTAAAGACAAAGTTCGATCGATTTGACTTTGTCCATAACAGAAAAAAATTCTTTACAGCTACTGCTGTTTTGCTTGGAGTCGGCTTGGTGGTCTTGCTGGTCTTCCGCCTAAATCTTGCAATTGATTTTTCCAGCGGTACTCGAATTGAAATCATGTCTGACAATAAGTTGACAGCCGAACAAGTAAAAGAAGAACTGAAAAAGGCAGACATTGAAACCGATGACATCGTTATCTCTGGTGATAACGGAGAAATTGGTGTAGCCCGATTAAAAGGGGTATTAAACAAGGATGAAATTGCTGAGCTTAAATCGCAGCTAAAAGACGCATTTGGAGCTGAGCCGAATATCGGTACAGTGTCACCTACTATCGGAAAAGAATTGGCTAAGAATGCAATGATTGCGCTTGTAATTGCTTCAATCGGGATCATCATCTATGTTACAATCCGATTTGAAATTTATATGGCACTCGCAGCGATTCTTGCATTGCTGCACGATGCTTTCTTTGTTATAGTAGTCTTCAGTATTTTAAGGCTTGAGGTAGACATTACATTTATCGCAGCGATCCTTACCATTGTCGGTTATTCAATTAATGATACAATTGTAACCTTCGACAGGATGCGCGAAAATATGGTGAAAAAGAAACGCCTGAAGACGCCTGAAGATATTGCGGAGGTAGTGAACACGTCACTTCGCCAGACGCTTGCCCGTTCAGTCAATACTGTTTTAACTGTTGTCATTACTGTAGTTGGACTGCTGTTATTTGGCAGTGAATCAATCTGGAATTTCTCCTTCGCACTTCTTATTGGCTTGATTGCCGGAACATATTCATCTGTATTCCTGGCCGCACAGCTCTGGTATGTATGGAAAAATAAAGAGCTTAAGAAAAAAGGTACGATTAAGACATACAAAGAGAAGAAAGTTTACTCAGATGAGCCACAAGTTTAACTAATAACTTTGAAAAAATACCACGCGGTTCCGCGTGGTATTTTTTCGTTTTTGGTTAGAACAACCAATTTTTAGGATAAAATAAAAGGAATGCCGACAGACTAATTGTGGCGGTAAAGTTGCAGAAATACATAATATGCATGGTTCTGGGAGGAAGATTGCCATTGGAAAAAGATGTTCGATTTAAGAAAGCAGAGTTCGCCGCAATGGTTGGGGTTATAGGGAATATCGTTCTGGCAGCATTAAAATGGACTATCGGCATTTACGCGAACAGTAAGGCGCTTGTGGCGGATGCTGTCCATTCTGCGTCGGATGTAGTTGGTTCATTGGCGGTTTACATAGGACTGAAGGCAGCCAAGGCTCCACCTGATGAGGACCATCCTTATGGTCATGGAAAGGCAGAATCGATCGCTGCGGTTATTGTTGCTGTATTGCTGATGCTGGTAGGTGTAGAAATCGGAAGGTCTTCAATTGAGTCTTTCTTCCAGCCAATAGAGCCCCCAAAATCAATCGCAATTGTGGCTGTTGTCGTTTCAATTATTGTTAAAGAGGGAATGTTCAGGTATAAATACAGACTTGGTAAAGAATTAAGAAGTGATGCCTTGATCGTAAATGCATATGAACATAGATCAGATGTGTATTCCTCCATAGCAGCACTGATTGGTATCAGCGCTGCGGTTCTGGGCGGGAAGTTCGGAATTGACTGGCTGGTATATGCCGATCCGGTAACAGGACTGCTTGTAGCCCTGTTAGTCATAAGGATGGCCTGGAAGCTGGGGAAGGAATCAATCCACAACACATTGGATCATGTCCTTCATGATGAAGATACGGAAGAATTCAGGACTGTTGTCCAATCCATCCCGGAAGTGAAAAAATTGGATGAATTGCACGCAAGGGAGCATGGACACTATGTAATCATCGATTTGAAAATATCAGTCGATCCGCATATGACTGTAGAAGAAGGGCATCGCATCGGAAAGTGTGTTAAAAAGAAGCTGATGGAAAACAAGAACGTCCAAAACGTCTTAGTCCATATTAACCCCTACAGCGCAGATGGCAGGTTCGAAGATAGTGTGGACATTCAATAGAAATAGAGGAGTGGAGGAACATGAAATTCCAATGGGCATTACTGCTGGGGATAGGCTTTGCTTTAATTGTGGCAGTTTTTGCTGTGATTAACGTTGATCCTGTAACAGTGAACTATTTCTTCGGGGAAGCAAAATGGCCGCTGATCCTGGTCATTTTAAGCTCAGTTCTAATGGGCGGCATCATCGTCGGCTCAGTCGGACTGTTCAGGATGTTTGTGCTTCAGCGTGAAGTGAAGTCATTAAAAAAGCAAAATATGGCTCTCGAGGAGCAGCTGGCTGTTAAAAAAGATCTCCAAGAAGATCCAGTGTACGAAATAGAGGATATGCATTGAGTTTAGAGGGGGCGGCATTTATGCCGCCGTTTTTTTTGCTTTCTAAGTAAGTGGAATTTAAATTACTGTCCAAACTCCAGCACATAGCTCCCAGTCGCTCAGGTTATAAGCCGCATCCCGCGGGTATCAGGATTTCCTTAGGCACCTTTTAGTGCTGACTAAGGCACATGCGTTTTCTTAACCCGTATATATTAACATTCATTGTCATTGAAACCGTGTCTCTGCTTTTGTATAATTAAAAAGCTGAGAGGTGAACGTATGTTAAAGCCAAAATCAAGGTGGATTGTAAAGAAATCTGACCAGTCGAAAACAGAGTCGCTTGCAAAGGACCTTAACATTAGTAGTCTGACTGCTTCTCTGCTTGTCAATCGCGGATTGGATACCGTGGAAGATGCCCGGTATTTTTTATTTGGGCAAAAAAACGAATTTCATGATCCGTTTTTATTAAAAGATATGGACAAAACGGTTGCGCGAATCAATAAAGCGGTGGAAACACAGGAACCGGTTTTAGTATTTGGCGATTATGATGCAGACGGTGTAAGCAGTACAACGGTCATGATGAAAGCCCTGACCGAAATTGGGGCAAATGCCGATTACTACATACCAAACCGTTTCACAGAGGGCTATGGTCCAAATGAAAAAGCTTTCCGAAAGGCTGCTGAGAGCGGAATTGGGCTGATCATCACTGTCGATACAGGTATTTCAGCTCTTCATGAAGCAAATGTGGCCAGGGATCTTGGCATCGATTTGATCATAACAGATCACCATGAACCAGGTCCGGTGCTTCCTGATGCTTTCGCAATCATCCATCCGAAGCTGGAGGACAGCGTATATCCTTTTAAAGATCTCGCCGGTGTAGGCGTGGCGCTTAAAGTTGCTCATGCATTACTTGGGAGGCTTCCTGAGCATTTGCTGGAATTTGCGGCAATAGGCACCATCGCTGATTTAGTCCCGCTCCTGGGTGAGAACAGGCTGATAGCCTTAAGCGGAATCGCGCAAATGAAGGCAAGCCAAACGCCTGGTTTACATGCGTTGCTGAAACTCGCGAAAACGGAAAAATCGGCAATAAATGAAGAAACGATTGGTTTTTTAATAGGACCAAGGGTAAATGCGGCCGGTCGCCTGGGGAGTGCAGATCCTGCTGTCCAATTGATGATGACCTCTGATCCAGAGGAAGCAATGATGCTGGCTGAGGAAATTGATTCAATAAACAAGGAGCGCCAAAATATAGTAGCAGAAATTGCCCGGGAAGCGATTGATGAAGTCGAAAAGAATTATCCTGTAGAAGATAATCGAGTCCTTATCGTCGGCAAGGAGGGCTGGAATGCCGGAGTCATCGGCATTGTCGCATCCAAGCTAGTTGAAAAATATTACCGCCCGGCGATCGTCCTTAGTTTTGACAAAGAAAAGGGTCTGGCAAAAGGGTCCGCCCGAAGCATTGCTGGTTTTGACCTGTTTAAAAATCTCTCTACATGCAGAAATATCCTTCCTCATTTTGGCGGCCATCCTATGGCTGCTGGAATGACGCTGGAGCTTGACCATGTAGAGGAACTGAGAACAAGGCTGAATGAGCTGGCGAAAGAGCAGCTGACTGAGGAAGACTTAATTCCTGTATCACATATTGATGCTAAAATAGCTATTAATGATATAGATATTGAATCTATCAT
Source organism: Mesobacillus subterraneus (assembly GCF_023715485.1). Taxonomy (GTDB): domain Bacteria; phylum Bacillota; class Bacilli; order Bacillales; family Cytobacillaceae; genus Mesobacillus; species Mesobacillus subterraneus_B. The sequence continues at coordinate 181,783 of NZ_JAMBOF010000003.1, forward strand.
TGAACTGGGCCTGCTGTCTCCGTATGGTGTCAGTAATCCGAAGCCCAGGGTGCTGATCGAAGAGGCGAATATTTCAACGTTAAGGAAAATAGGTGCTGACCAGTCCCATCTTAAGCTCTCCCTAGAGGAAGCGGGTACAACGATCGATGGCATCGGATTTGGTTTCGGCCATCTCCATGACCATATTTCACCAAGCTCCAAACTGTCGATCATCGGGGAATTGTCAATCAATGAATGGAACAACATCAAGAAGCCACAAATTTTCCTCAGGGATGTAGCTGTAAATTCGTGGCAGCTTTTCGATTTCAGGGGACTAAAAAGAATTGAAAAGCTTCCTGAAATGATATCAGGCGATAACATAAAATGGATCCTATTCAATCCCGAATTGAAGGATAAGTTTTCTGCTATTTTGGGAGACTCTCTGCTGCTGGTACCTTCCGTGGAAGAAGCAGCTAAGCTGGATATTGATTTATCATATACTGTACTGCTGGATCTTCCGCCAACGAAGGAAATTCTTGAAAATTTATTTTCCGGGAAAAAACCTGGGAGAATATATGTCCATTTCTATAAAGAAAACAGTGATTTCTTTACGACAATGCCTACGAGGGAACATTTCAAATGGTATTATGCATTCCTCTCAAAGAGAGGATCTTTTGACTTGAAACGATATGGCGATGAACTGGCTAAGCATAAAGGATGGACAAAAGAGACAGTTGATTTCATGTCACAGGTGTTTTTTGAACTAGAGTTTGTTAAAATAAACAATGGGTTTATTTCACTTGAAAAAAATGTCCCGAAACGGGATCTTTCTGAATCCAAAACATATCAGCACAAGGTGCAAGCATTTACTCTTGAAAATGAGTTGCTCTATTCATCGTATGAGCAATTGAAAGCTTGGTTTGACCAATATATTCAAGAGTCGGTGAAAAATGAGGAGGCAATTATTCAATGGATTTGAAACAATTCATAACAATCGTTCCCGATTGGCCAAAGCCGGGCATTAAATTTAAGGATATCACAACCTTAATGGATAATGGCGAGGCATATAGATATGCAACAGACCAAATCGTGGCTTATGCTCGCGAAAAGCAAATTGACCTTGTTGTCGGTCCGGAAGCCCGTGGCTTCATCATTGGATGCCCGGTTGCTTATTCGCTTGGAGTAGGTTTCGCTCCAGTAAGAAAGGAAGGAAAACTTCCGCGCGAAACAGTAAAGGTCAATTACGGTCTTGAATACGGCAGCGACGTTTTGACAATCCACAGAGACGCAATCAAACCGGGACAGAGAGTCTTAATCACAGATGATTTGCTAGCTACCGGCGGAACAATCGAAGCAACGATCAAACTAGTAGAAGAACTAGGCGGAGTTGTAGCTGGTATTGCGTTCCTGATCGAACTGACATACCTCGATGGACGTGAGAAGCTTAACGGATACGAATTGTTAACATTGATGCAATATTAATGGGACGGGGCGCTTCATTGCGAAGTGCCCTTTTCTTATGAGATAAGGAAGTATAAATTTCGCTTCGAGAAATGTCCAACTCCAGCGCCTAGCCCCTCGAGTCGCTTGTCTAGCTGCGCCTCCTAACTCCTCGAGACGCTTCAGTCCTGCCAATGAAGTCAAAGAACGACTTCACTGTCAGGCCCTCCAGCGCTTGTCGGAGTTGAACAGTCGGCTACACATTTCGATTTCGGTCCGCCCAATGAAGTCAAAGAACGACTTCACCGGTCGGCCCTCCAGCGCTTGTCGGGGCTGACCAAGGCGCTTGCGCTTTTCTTATATTTGCAGAAGGTTTCCTCTATACTTGGCCTGCTGAAATGTACTCCTTCTTTTAGTTGTAAAAATCATAGTGAATAAATGAAATTAAATATCTTTCGACAATTTTTTTAATTTCTGCTGTAAAATATCTTCCTTTCTCTTTACATCTTTGATTTTTTCTTTGATAATAGTAACAATCCTTTACAAGAATAATTATTGTATTTATAAAGGTTTTTTGATTGTTTGTCGATTTTTCCTTGGTTCCCGCAGAACAAATGCGGGTTAATATAACGAAATAAAAAATTAGGTGATCCTATGGCGAATGACCAGGTAATGACCGCAGAACAAGTCATTGACTGTACTAAATCATATTTAAATGTTGAGCATGTGGAATTGGTAAGTAAAGCTTATGAATTCGCCAGACAGGCTCATTACGACCAATTCAGGAAATCTGGTGAACCGTACATCATCCATCCTATCCAGGTAGCAGGGATTCTTGCAGACCTTGAGATGGATCCAGCGACGGTAGCTGCCGGCTTTCTTCACGATGTCGTTGAAGATACCGCTGTAACGCTTGATGATATCAGAGAAGCGTTCAATGATGAAGTGGCAATGCTTGTCGATGGCGTTACAAAGCTTGGTAAAATCAAATATAAGTCGCATGAAGAGCAGCAGGCAGAAAATCACCGAAAGATGTTTGTTGCTATGGCCCAGGACATCCGCGTAATCCTCATCAAACTTGCTGACCGCCTGCATAATATGAGGACTTTAAAGCATTTGCCGCTCGAAAAGCAGCGGAGGATTTCCAATGAGACTCTTGAGATTTTCGCGCCGCTCGCGCATAGGCTAGGTATTTCAAAGATCAAATGGGAACTCGAAGATACGGCATTGCGCTATTTGAATCCTCAGCAATACTACCGTATTGTCAATCTGATGAAAAAGAAACGTGCAGAACGCGAGCAGTATCTTGATGAAGTCGTCGATGAAGTGAAGGAAAGGCTTGCTGAAGTTTCCATTAAAGCAGAGATTTCCGGCAGGCCAAAACACATTTACAGCATCTATCGTAAAATGGTTCTGCAAAACAAACAATTCAACGAAATCTATGACTTGCTTGCTGTAAGGATTGTTGTGGACAGCATCAAGGATTGCTATGCAATCCTCGGGATTATCCATACATGCTGGAAGCCGATGCCTGGACGATTTAAAGACTATATCGCCATGCCAAAGCCAAATATGTACCAATCGCTGCATACAACAGTAATCGGCCCGAAAGGCGATCCTCTTGAAGTCCAGATCAGGACGGATGAGATGCACAGGATTGCAGAATTCGGGGTTGCAGCCCACTGGGCATATAAAGAAGGGAAGCCAACCGAATCCTCGAATTTTGAGACTAAGCTTTCCTGGTTCAGGGAAATTCTTGAGTTCCAGAATGATACTGCGAATGCAGAAGAATTCATGGAATCTCTTAAGATCGATCTTTTCTCTGATATGGTTTTCGTTTTTACCCCAAAAGGCGATGTAATCGAATTGCCGTCAGGATCGGTGCCAATCGATTTTGCCTATCGGATCCACTCGGAAATCGGGAATAAAACAATAGGTGCCAAGGTCAACGGCAAGATGGTCACGCTCGATTATCAGCTTAAGACAGGCGATATTATCGAAATCCTCACTTCCAAGCACTCTTATGGACCGAGCAAGGACTGGCTGAAGCTTGCCCAAACATCCCAGGCGAAAAATAAAATCCGCCAATTCTTCAAGAAACAGCAGAAGGATGAAAATGTTGAAAAAGGCAGGGAACTTCTAGAAAAAGAGATTCGCAACATGGATTTTGATGTCAAGGAAATCCTTACGACAGAAAACCTTAAAAAGGTTGCAGATAAATTCAATTTTACCAATGAAGAAGATTTATTCGCTTCAATCGGATACAACGGGATCACCGCGCTCCAAGTTGCGAACAGGCTTACTGAAAAACTGCGCAAAAAGCGTGATCTTGAGCAGGAAAAGGATATATCGAATGCTGTTTCAGAACTTAAAGCATTTTCTCCGGTGAAGAAACGGGAATCAGGTGTCAGGGTGTCCGGCATTGATAATTTGCTGATCAGACTTTCGCGCTGCTGCAATCCAGTCCCTGGCGATGATATTGTCGGTTTCATCACAAAGGGCAGAGGCGTGTCCGTACATCGTTCTGATTGCACCAACATTCATACAGAAGATGCGCAGGCCAGGCTGATTCCTGTTGAATGGGAAACGGGACTGAATGACCGCAAAGAATATAACGTTGATATTGAAATCAGCGGATACGACCGAAGAGGGCTGCTTAACGAGGTACTTCAGGCAGTTAATGAAACAAAAACAAATATAACAGCAGTTTCCGGTAAATCCGACAAGAATAAAATGGCGACAATCAATATGTCGATCGCGATCCACAATGTCAGCCATTTGCAAAAGGTTGTTGACCGGATTAAACAAATCCCTGACATCTATGCTGTCAGAAGGATGATGAGTTAGGTTCTTGTATACTTTGTGGTTTTCGTCCGGAAATTACGAAAGCAGCCATTAGTTAAGGAGATTTGTCATGCGCTTAGTTATACAGAGAAGCAAAGAAGCTAAGGTAACGGTAGATGGTGAGGTTGCCGGCGCTATTACTAGGGGTTTTGTCATCCTTGTGGGCGTTACGCATGAAGACAGCGAAAAGGATGCAGCTTTCCTTGCAGAGAAGGCTGCCAATCTGAGGGTCTTTGAAGATGAGGCCGGAAAAATGAATCTGTCACTCTTAGAAGTGGGCGGTGAGATTCTTTCCGTATCACAGTTCACTTTATATGGCGATTGTCGTAAGGGTCGCCGGCCGAATTTCATGGATGCGGCTAAGCCTGACCATGCTTTGTCCATATATGAAGCCTTCAATGGATTTTTGAGGGACAAAGGGGTCAAGGTTGAGACCGGTGTTTTTGGAGCGATGATGGATGTTCAGCTGACTAATGATGGACCGGTAACATTGATCATCGATAGTAAATAGAGAAAAATGAGAGAAGGTATCCCAGTGGGATACCTTCTTTTTGCATGATTATTAGTAGTTTTTAAAATAACGCGCAAGGCCCTCGAAGATGCCGTTGGCCACTGTTTCTTGGTACTGTGGGGTACTTACCAGCATTTCCTCAGCTGGGTTGCTTAAATAGCCAAGCTCCAGAAGGATGGCTGACTGCCTGTTTTCCCTGATGACATGGTAGTCACCGAAACGCGTTCCCCGGTCCTTCAGCATAGTCTTGCTTACAACCGATGAGTGGATTTGTTCACCTAGAGGCTTCTGCTTTGAATTATAATAATACGTCGTCATGCCTCTTACGCTTCTATCATTGATACTATCATAATGAAGACTGATGAATGCGTCGGCACTATGGTAATGTGAGCTGCTTACCCTCGATGGCAGGGAAATATAAGTATCGTTATTCCTTGTAAGGACAACATTCGTTCCAGAAGCTCTTAGTTTGTCATACAAAAGCTGGGCTGTTTTTAATGTCAGCGTTTTTTCCAGCGTACCTCTGACTCCTGTTGTCCCGTTGTCCCTGCCGCCATGGCCTGGATCAATGACAACAGTCTTGTTTTTAGTGTGCTTTTCTGCTCCGGGTTTTTCGATTTGCGGAACATTTCCCTGAATTGAGACAATCCAGCCTGCAACGAAGCCGACCGCTCCATTGGGGAGAGAGATTTCATACCAGTCATTCTTAATGCTTACAACATTAAAGGTATCTCCCTGATTTGCCCGATGAATCACTGTAGTTCCGGTGCTTGGTCCTTTGCGGATATTCGTGCCATTATGCAGCACTTTCACACTGCTGTTTTTAACCGGCTGGTTTGGTGCTGCTGCAGGTCCATTCTTTGTTTTATCGAAAAACCAGCCCGCCGCCCAGCCGGTTTTCCCAGTTTTAAATTCGATTTTGACCCAATTATTTTGTTCTTCCAGGATTAGAAAACTTTGTCCTTGTGATACAGACCCGATAACCCGGCCATCCAAGGCATTCCGGTCACGGACATTCAGCTGGGAAGCTGTCACCTTGCCCGAATATTGCTCTGCAGGAGCTGTCGGCTTCACGCTGTCTGAAGAAGTATTCCCGTTTACCTTAAGAAATTGAGCACTTACCCAGGCTTTCTTACCGGCGAATGAAATCTCCGCCCAGCCATTCGACTGTGACAGGACTGCTGCTTCTGCACCTTTTTTTAATTGCCCTATCGTGTTTGCATTCAATGATGGTTTTTCCCTGACATTCAATGAATCAGCAGTTACTATTCCTTTGCTTGCAGCATTAGAGCTGCCGGCAGCAGGAGCACTGCTGGCATTGCTGCCACTGAATCTTATGTACTCCTTTGATACCCAGCCATGGATTGCTGGCGTGCGCACTTCAGACCAATTGCCATTGGTGGAAAGAATCTCGACAGCTTGTCCGCTGTTCAGCGATCCAACTACCTGATAATTGGTGCCAGGACCTTTTCTTACTCTGAGGCCATTCGCTGTGATGCTTCCTGAGGTGCCGTTTGAATTCTTGGAAACGGATGGCTTCGATGTATCCTTGGAAGTGAACCATTCCGCTACCCAGCCTTTTTTGCTTCCTCCAAGGCTGATCTGGATCCAATCGCCTTCCTCCTTGACGATCGAATACTTTTCTCCTTTTTTTACCGAACCGGCAACAGGATAGCTCAAACCAGGCCCTTGTCTGACATTTAAGCTAGTTGCTGTAATCGTGAGGCTTCCATTATCCGCATTTGCTGTTTCTAAAGCTGGAAGGTTCCCGAAAATCAGCAACAAACAAAGGATGACAGGAACCAATTTATTTTTGGGCAATGATCTCCCTCCCTTTTCTTTCTCAAGATTGTGTTAAAGGTCGATTTGATTTACAAACTATGTTGAATAGAGCAAATTACAACAGGTGATTAAGCCTGCGCTTAAAAATATTTTACCGGAATTTACCGGTAAAATCACGGTTTCTTTTATCTTTTATCGGAAAATAAGCCGGAAATTTAACCTTGAAAAAGATTATATGAAAAATCGTGAAAAATTTTCAAAAGGCTGGGAAGAATAGTAGCAACAAACTATGGAAGGTGATACCATGCGGTTCAGCGATAAAGGAATGTCCGCTTCATTTGGGGAGAATCAATTATTAGGGGTGGATTTCCATGATTTTATCCAAAAGGAACAAAGCTCTCACGTAGTAGAATTAGCTTCAGAATTTGGGCTGTCTCTCCGTGACGTAAGAAAATTGAAAAAACAGCTTGAACGTTCGTGAAATGTTCTTGACATTGCAAAACGGACTCCGTATTATAATATAAATAAAATGTTATATCGAAATCATACCGTTGATGGAGCAGAGTAACCCGGAAACACGTGGAAAGAGAGGAAATGCCTTGGCTGAAAGCATTTCTGCATGATGACTTGGTGAATGAACACTCCGTAGGATTTTCTCTGAACATGGCCTTAGGGCAATCATTAGGAGAAGACGTATTCAGGCGTTAACTGTTAAAGAGGAAGTGCGCTCAGGCGCCTTCAATTAGGGTGGCACCACGGGAACCAAAGCTCTCGTCCCTTGTTATTAAACAAGGGATTGGGGGCTTTTTTGTATTTTCATTTTCTTTATTTACGGTTCTCTTTGCTGACTGAGGCTTTGTTGATTAGTCAAGGAAAGAAGCTGAAAAAGACTGGAAATGGCTCTGCTTCTTGCTTAGCGTCAAGTCTTATCTTATACATATTGAATTGATTAATGGAGGAGGATGCACTGTGTCTAATCAAATTAATATCCCACGCGGAACACAGGACATTTTGCCAGGCCAGTCTGAAAAATGGCAGCTTATTGAGGCAAAAGCAAGGGAACTTTGTGGAAAATATCAATATCAGGAGATTCGTACTCCAATCTTCGAACATACAGAATTATTCAAGCGAGGCGTAGGCGATACGACCGACATCGTCCAGAAAGAAATGTACACTTTTACAGACAGGGGCGACAGGAGTCTTACGCTCCGTCCCGAAGGAACTGCAGCGGTTGTCCGTTCTTTTGTAGAAAATAAAATGTTTGGTTATGCAAACCAGCCTGTGAAGCTTTACTATATGGGGCCAATGTTCAGATATGAACGTCCTCAGGCAGGGCGTTTCCGTCAATTTGTCCAATTTGGAGTCGAAGCGATGGGAAGTGCAGACCCGGCGATTGATGCTGAAGTCATTTCACTTGCAATGTCCCTTTACAATGAACTTGGCTTGAAGAAGCTGAAGCTTGTAGTCAATAGCCTGGGAGACAAAGAGAGCCGTAAAGCGCACAGAGATGCACTGATGAATCACTTTAAACCTCGTATTGGTGAGTTTTGCAGCGATTGCCAAAACCGTCTTGAAAAAAATCCAATGCGGATTCTGGACTGTAAAGCGGACCGCGAACATGAGCTCATGAAATCTGCTCCATCAATCATTGATTATTTGACAGATGATTCCGCTCAATATTTTTCAACAGTCACTAAGTACTTGACTGATTTGGGCATCGAATTTGAAATTGATCCAAACCTTGTGCGCGGCCTGGATTATTATAACCACACCGCGTTTGAAATTATGAGCAATGCTGAGGGATTCGGTGCGATTACAACTCTTTGCGGCGGAGGACGTTATAACGGACTTGTCGAAGAAATTGGCGGACCTGAAACACCTGGAATCGGGTTTGGATTAAGTATTGAAAGACTTTTGTCCGCTCTTGATGCCGAAGGTGTGGAACTTCCGGTAAAAGAAGGAATTGACTGCTATTTGGTTTCTCTTGGTGATTCTGCCAAGGACTACACTGTTAGGCTGCTCCACAATTTAAGGGCCGCCGGTTTCTCAGCAGAACGTGATTATCAAGACCGTAAAATCAAAGCGCAATTCAAAGCAGCTGACCGGATGAATGCTAAGTATGTAGCTGTTTTAGGTGAAGATGAATTAAAAGAAAATAAAATCAACTTAAAATCGATGGCAGACGGCGAGCAAATTGAACTGCCACTTGAAAGCTTTATTGAAAAATTCCGGGTGATCTGTAAGTAGAGGGGGAGTTTCGATGTTTGGGAGAACATATTTTTGCGGTGAAGTTACAGAAAAGGCAATTGGTGAAAAAGTTACACTTAAAGGATGGGTGCAAAAGCGCCGGGACCTGGGCGGGCTGATTTTTATCGACCTGCGTGACAGGACTGGTATTGTACAGATCGTTTTCAATCCTGATGTTTCACCAGAAGCACTATCGCTTGCCGAGAAGGTCCGTACTGAATACGTCCTTGACGTTAAGGGTACAGTCATCGCCCGCGGTGAAGGTACTGTAAATGAAAACCTTAAAACAGGTAAGGTTGAAGTTCAGGCTGAGGAACTTACAATTATCAATGAGGCAAAAACAACACCGTTTGTCATCGCTGATAAAACGGACGTTTCCGAAGATGTCCGCTTGAAGTATCGTTATCTGGACCTGCGCCGTCCGGTAATGTTTGAAACCTTCAAGATGAGGCACCAGGTGACAAAAGCAATCCGTGACTTCCTCGATGGAGAAGGCTTCCTCGATGTTGAAACACCGATTTTAACAAAGAGCACGCCTGAAGGAGCGAGAGACTATTTAGTCCCTAGCCGTGTTCATCCAGGTGAATTCTATGCACTTCCGCAGTCTCCACAGCTTTTCAAGCAGCTGATGATGGTCGGCGGCTTTGAACGTTATTACCAGATTGCCCGCTGTTTCCGCGATGAAGACTTGCGAGCTGACCGCCAGCCGGAATTCACGCAGATCGACATCGAAACCAGCTTCATGAGCCAGGAGGACATCCTCGCACTGACTGAAAAAATGATGCAGAAGGTCATGAAGGATGTGAAAGGTATGGACGTGACTGTTCCATTCCCGCGCATGAGTTATGATGATGCGATGAACCGCTACGGATCTGATAAACCGGATACTCGTTTTGCAATGGAACTTGTCGATCTTTCCGAGACAGTCAAGTATTCTGGTTTCAAAGTATTCGCATCTGCAGTTGCAAACGGCGGCCAGGTAAAAGCGATCAACGTGAAGGGAGCAGCAGCAAATTATTCACGTAAAGACATCGACGCTCTTACAGAATTCGTTTCAGTATACGGAGCGAAAGGTCTTGCATGGCTGAAGGCAGAAGAGGATGGGCTTAAAGGGCCAATCTCCAAGTTCTTTGCTGAAGAGGAGCAACAGGCACTAAAAGCAAAGCTGGATGTCCAGACAGGCGACCTTCTTCTGTTCGTTGCAGACAAGAAAAGCGTCGTTGCTGATGCACTTGGCGCTTTGAGAATAAAGCTTGGAAAAGAGCTTGGCCTAATTGACCAAAGCAAATTCAACTTCCTTTGGATTACGGACTGGCCGCTATTGGAATTCGATGAAGAAGCAGACCGTTATTTCGCTGCCCACCATCCGTTCACGATGCCAGTGCGCGAGGATTTGCCATTGCTTGAAAGCGATCCTGCCCATGTAAAAGCACAGGCATATGACCTTGTTCTCAATGGCTACGAACTTGGCGGAGGTTCCTTAAGGATTTTTGAAAGAGATGTCCAGGAAAAGATGTTCTCAGTCCTTGGATTCACGAAAGAACAGGCTTACGAGCAATTTGGCTTCCTGCTTGATGCATTCGAATATGGAACTCCACCACATGGCGGAATCGCCCTTGGCCTTGACAGAATGGTCATGCTTCTTGCCGGAAGGTCTAATCTTCGCGATACAATTGCGTTCCCGAAAACGGCAAGCGCTAGCGACCTTCTGACAGATGCACCTGGCGAAGTAAGCGAAGCCCAGCTTGATGAACTTCACTTAGCATTGAATGTAAAAAAAGACCAGTAATATCCAGCGTCCATTTCCTTGAAGTTCATTTCCAGCTGTGGTATTATACTTACAACAGATGAAGAGTCCTGATGTGTTCGTTGTTTAACCTGAAGTTTTGACCTAACATTTTTCCTTCGGGAGTCCGCGTTTCCGGGCCGCGTAAATGCCTCTGGCTAGAGGACTTACAGAAATCCGGAACAGGGCACCCACCTGCTGAGAGCGGGTTCAAGACGAAGGCATCCACACGACGGCACGATTGGGACTCTTCCTACATACGTCATCAAAAACCATGCGCTTGCATGGTTTTTTTTTGCTCCGATACCGGACGAAAATTGGTTTTTTTCGATTTCTATCCGTAAAAGCCTCGATGAGCATATCACTCATCTCCATTCATCCTATCGGACACTTAATTAACTTAAAGCTTAGGTTTTATCGGCATTTTTTTATGTAGGTGCTTCCTGCTTGATTCGGGCATTCCTCTTATTGATGTTGTATTTTATTCTAAGACATGCAAAAAAACCATATATACTTTAATTCCTATAAAAATACTTGAAATTAACTTAGAGTATGTTATATTCAAAAGCGGGTATAGATATTAACATTAATATTATGTTTGGAGTGAGTTTGAATGCTTCATCAATTTTCTAGAAATGAATTGGCCATCGGCAAAGAGGGCCTTGATATAATGAAAAATAGTACAGTTGCCGTTCTGGGAATTGGCGGTGTAGGATCATTTGCGGCAGAAGCTTTAGCGAGGTCTGGAGTTGGCAGGCTTGTGCTTGTCGATAAAGATGATGTGGATATCACAAATGTTAACCGTCAGCTGATTGCCCTGCTTTCTACAGTAGGCAAGCCAAAGGTAGAAGTAATGCGCGACAGGATAAAGGACATCAATCCTGACTGCGAGGTCATTGATTTGAAAATGTTCTATACAGAAGAGACATATGAGCAATTTTTCAGTTATGACCTTGATTTTATTGTAGATGCATCAGACACGATTTCATATAAGATCCACCTGATTAAAGAATCTCTTACTCGAGGAATTCCAATGATCTCAAGCATGGGTGCTGCTAACAAGATGGACCCAACGCGCTTTAAGATTGCTGATATCTTCAAGACACATACCGATCCACTCGCTAAGGTGATCCGTACTCGTCTGCGAAAGGAAGGCGTCAAAAAGGGGATACCTGTCGTATTCTCTGATGAAAGCCCGATTGTGATCCGTGAAGAGGTCCGAAAAGAGGTAGGCAATGACAATGCGGAAATCCGCAAAGCGAAAATGCCGCCTTCATCGAATGCTTTTGTTCCTTCTGCAGCTGGTCTTATTATGGCAAGCCATGTTGTAAGAGAGCTGTTAAAGGATGTTAAAATTACGAGAGTTAACGATTAAACAAATAAGCGGATGGCCTAAAACAAGGCCAATCCGCTTATTTTTTATATCCGGTAATTTTATCATATATCGTCGATAATGCCTGTTCGAATTTACCTGTCTTCTTCGGCTTGTAATAGACCTTATTCTTGATGCGGTCAGGCAAGTATTGCTGCTTGACCCAACCACCTTCATAATCATGAGGATAAAGGTAATCAACACCTCTGCCAAGCTCTTTGGCGCCTTTATAGTGGGCATCCCGTAAATGGTCTGGGACTTCGCCGCTGATGCCTGAACGGATGTCTGCAAGCGCTGAATCGATCGCGACAATGGCCGAATTTGATTTTGGAGAAAGGCATAATTCAATGACCGCACTTGCCAGAGGGATTCTCGCTTCTGGGAAGCCGACTCTTTCGGCTGCTTCGATCGCGGCAAGTGTCCTTTGCCCGGCCTGAGGGCTGGCCAGTCCAATATCTTCATAGGCAATGACAAGAAGGCGCCTGTTGATGCTCACGAGGTCGCCAGCTTCAATCAATCTTCCGAGATAATGGAGAGCCGCGTTGACGTCGCTGCCCCTGATTGACTTCTGAAAGCCTGACAGCACATCATAATGCGCATCGCCATCTTTATCATGCGCGAGGCTTTTTTTCTGCATGCACTCTTCGGCTGTTTCCTCATTTATATTAATAACACCATTCTTATCTGGAGCTGTAGACAATACGGCTAGTTCCAATGCATTTAAAGAACTGCGCACATCGCCGCCAGACGCCGTGGCGAAATGGGTCAAGGCTTCCTCGGTTATCTCAACCTTTAAGTTTCCAAGGCCTCTTTCTTCATCGGCAATCGCCCTGCGTAAAGCTTCTTTTATATCATTTGGTTCGAGCGGCTTCAGTTCGAAAATCTGGCATCTTGAGCGGATCGCCGGATTGATCGCATGAAACGGATTGCTCGTCGTCGCCCCAATCAGCACAATCATCCCGTTTTCAAGGTAGGGAAGCAGGAAGTCCTGTTTGGCTTTGTCAAGGCGATGGACTTCATCGAGAAGCAGGATGACTTTTCCTGACATCTTTGCTTCGGCAGCGACGACCTCCATATCTTTTTTATTGTTGGTGACGGCATTAAGTGTCCTGAACGCAAAGTTCGTGCTTCCGGCAATCGCGCTGGCAATAGAAGTTTTTCCTATGCCTGGTGGGCCATATAAAATCATTGAAGATAACTGCTTCGCCTTTACCATTCTATTTATTATTTTTCCTTCGGCTACAAGGTGTGACTGGCCGATCACTTCCTCAATCGTCCGGGGCCGCATCCTGAAAGCAAGAGGTTTAAGGTTCATACTCATCGCTCCATTACATTTTTCGTATATATACCATAACATGAACGGCGCAGTTGCGCATTGTACATGCTATTTGTGCTATAATGTCAAAAGCCTACCTATTGACTGAGGATTTAGGTATAATTTAAATATGAGAATGCCGTATGGGGCATAAATATAATGAGTTTAATGTGAGCTGACATATTGTTATTTTTACAGGGACATTCTTTTAGAACAATGAAATAGAGGTGTTTTTATGAAAATATCCACGAAAGGCCGTTATGGACTGACCATCATGATCGAGCTAGCCAAGAAACATGGTGAAGGCCCGATTTCCCTTAAGTCCATTGCGCAGACTAATGATTTATCCGAGCATTATTTAGAACAGTTGGTCGCTCCGCTCAGAAATGCAGGACTGGTAAAAAGCATCAGGGGAGCGTATGGCGGCTACATCCTGGGAGATTTGCCTTCGAAAATATCCGCTGGGGATATCATCCGCGTCTTGGAAGGACCGATTAGCATCGTTGAAGGAATTGAAGATGAAGAACCAGCGAAGCGAGAGCTTTGGACGAGAATCCGGGACGCTGTCAAGGAAGTACTCGACAATACCACAATCGAGGACCTCGCGAACCATTCTGACAACTTTGGCGAATCTGACGCCTATATGTTTTATATTTAACGGGAACCCATAAAGGAAAATCTTCTGAAGAGAGGGTAATATTTTGGAAAGAATCTATTTGGACCATGCTGCAACTACACCAATTCATCCAGAAGTCCTGGCTTCAATGGTAAAAGTAATGGAAGCGGAGTTTGGCAATCCATCGAGCATCCACCATTATGGCCGGGAAGCCCGAAAAATCCTGGATGATACCAGGCATGAGCTGGCAATGAGCATTGGGACGAAAGCAAATAATATCATTTTTACAAGCGGCGGTACTGAAGCGGATAACCTGGCGATTATCGGCTATGCAGAAAATAACCGTTCAAAAGGGCGGCATATTATCTCGACACAAATTGAGCACCATGCCGTATTGCACAGCTGTGAAGAACTGGAGAAGCGCGGCTTTGAGGTCACTTATCTTCCGGTCGATGAAACAGGACTAGTTTCTATGCAAGAGCTGGAACAAGAATTAAGAGATGATACAATTCTCGTTTCAATTATGTACGGTAATAACGAGGTTGGCGCCATTCAGCCAATACGTGAAATCGGCGAGCTTCTTTCCGGACATCAAGCTGTTTTCCACACGGATGCTGTACAAGCTTATGGGATTGAAAAAATGAATGTTGATGAATTACAGGTTGATCTTTTATCCGTTTCTGCGCATAAAATTAACGGTCCAAAAGGAATCGGTTTCCTTTACATCCGGGATGGAGTAAAGCTTGCACGCCAGCTTTATGGCGGGGAACAGGAGAGGAAGCGCCGGGCTGGCACTGAAAATGTGGCAGCAATTGCCGGATTCCGGAAAGCTGTCGAACTTTCGGTAAAGGAACTTGAGAGCAAACGCACTGCCTATGAGGAGTTCAGGAATGTTTTCATCGATAAACTCGAAACGAGCGGAATCTCTTTCCAGTTGAACGGATTACTTGAAAACTCACTGCCTCATATCTTAAACTTAAGCTTTCCGGGCACGAATGTTGAAGCGATGCTTGTGAATCTGGATTTGGCGGGAATTGCATCTTCAAGCGGTTCAGCTTGCACCGCCGGCTCGATCGATCCCTCACATGTGCTCGTCGCGATGTTCGGAAAAGAATCTGAAAGGTTAACAAATTCAATCCGGTTCAGCTTTGGTCTAAACAATACTAGAGAGCAGGTTGAAAAAGCAGCTGAGCAAACAGCTGAAATTGTTCAGAGACTGGCGAGAAATGGTTAACTGGCAGGGCAAAATAAGTTTTAACAGGAAGAGAAGAGAGGTGAGGCATAATGGTAAAATCACCTAAGGATACTAGAGTGGTGGTTGGAATGTCTGGAGGCGTAGACTCATCAGTTGCTGCGCTGCTTTTAAAAGAACAGGGCTACGAAGTGATTGGCATTTTCATGAAGAATTGGGATGACACCGATGAAAACGGCGTCTGTACGGCAACAGAGGATTACGAGGATGTAATCCGGGTCTGCAACCAGATCGGCATTCCATATTATGCAGTTAATTTTGAAAAACAATATTGGGATAAGGTTTTCACTTATTTCCTCGATGAATATAGAGCAGGAAGGACTCCAAACCCTGATGTCATGTGCAACAAGGAAATCAAATTCAAGGCTTTCCTTGAGCACGCGCTGAATCTTGGCGCTGACTATCTGGCGACAGGCCATTATGCACGGGTGGAAGACCGCGATGGAGAGCGCAAGATGCTTCGCGGGCTGGATGAAAATAAGGATCAGACTTATTTCTTGAACCAGCTGGACCAAAGCCAGCTTGAAAAAGTGCTGTTCCCAATCGGGAATCTTGAAAAAGCGCGGGTAAGGGAGCTTGCTATGGAAGCCAATCTTGCTACGGCAACCAAGAAAGACAGCACTGGAATCTGTTTCATTGGCGAAAGAAACTTCAAGGAATTCCTTGGGAACTACTTGCCAGCCCAGCCAGGCAACATGGAGACGATGAGCGGCGAGGTAAAAGGCAAGCATGACGGACTGATGTATTACACGATTGGCCAGCGCCAGGGACTAGGTATTGGTGGCTCAGGTGAACCATGGTTTGTTGTCGGCAAGGACCTGGAACGCAATGTATTGCTTGTAGAACAAAGCTTCCATAACGAGCTTCTCTATTCTGACAGCATTACGGCTGTGAATATCAGCTTCGTTTCTGACCGGCCAAAGCCTCAGACCTTCGAATGTACGGCCAAGTTCCGCTACCGCCAGCCGGACAATGCTGTGACTGTAGAGCTGCAGGAAGATGGCACCGCAAAGGTTAAGTTCAAAGAGCCGATAAGAGCTGTAACTCCTGGACAAGCTGTCGTTTTTTATGACGGTGAAGAATGTCTCGGAGGCGGCACGATTGACGAGATATTCAAGGATGGAAGCAAACTGACATATGTCGGCTAATCCATATTAAATCCCCGGCGGGCTTGATTCGCCGGGGATTATTCAATTGAATTAGATATGATATACTTGCATGGAGATTGGAGTGTTTAATTTGGATAAAAACCAGACAGGCATTGAGTTTATGAAGGAAGGTAAATGGGAAGAAGCGGCTCAGGCTTTCATGGAAGCGATTGAAGCCCACCCAGCTGATCCTGTGGCATACATAAATTTTGGCAACGTCCTTACAGCAGTGGGCGATATCGAAAGAGCATTGAATTTTTACAATAAGGCGATAAGCCTCGATGAGAACGCAACTGCAGCCTATTACAGCAAAGGCGGCCTATATTATGATGAGCAAAATTTTGAGGAAGCAAAAAATATGTTCGAGCTTGCAATGAAAAAAGGGCTCGAAACAGGAGATAACTTTTTCATGCTTGGAATGAGCCTTGCTCAGATGGGCAATAGCAGGCTTGCTCTCCCTTATTTGCAAAGGAGTACTGAGCTTCTTGAAAATGATGCTGAAGCGCATTTCCAATATGGGCTTTGCCTTGCCAGGGAAGGTTTTATCGATGAAGCAGTGATCAGCCTCGAGCAGGCGGTTACTCTTGACTCTCAGCATGCTGATGCCCTTTATAATCTCGGCGTTGCATACGGGTTCAAAGAAGATGGCGAAAAAGCGCTTGAAATGTTCAACCGCGCCTTGGAAATTCAGCCTGACCATTTGCTGGCCGGGCACGGCAAAAAATTGATTGAGGGACAAGACCTCCAATAATATAGGCGAAATTCACGGAAAGGGGGAAAATACTTTGGAAAAGCAAGACTCGCTTGATTTGTTTTCCGAGCAGGGAAAGTTCATGAAAGGAAAGCATCTCGTCACGATTTTTCATAATGAACAAAATCTTTATACAGTTCTGAGGATCAGGGTAGAGGATACCAATGAGCAGTATGAAGATAAAGAAGCAGTTATAACAGGGTATTTCCCTCGGATTCATGAACAGGAAACTTATATTTTCTTCGGGGAAGTTAAGGACCACCCAAAGTTTGGGACGCAGTTTCAGGCCACGCACTTCCGAAAGGACCTGCCTCAGTCGAAGCAGGGAATCGTCAGCTATTTATCGAGCGACCTTTTCAAGGGAATCGGAAAAAAGACGGCCGAAAAAATCGTCGATACACTGGGAGAAAAGGCGATTACGAGAATCATTGAAAACCCATCCGTACTTGACCAGATTCCGAAGCTCGCTCCTGAAAAAGCGAAGGAACTATACGACACATTGATGGAGCATCAGGGGCTGGAACAGGTGATGGTTGCTTTGAACCAATATGGTTTTGGACCCCAGCTGTCTATGAAAATCTATCAGGTCTATAAGGAACAGGCAATCGAAGTAATCCAGAATAATCCCTATAAACTTGTGGAGGATATTGAAGGGATCGGCTTTGGCCGGGCAGATGAACTCGGCAGCCAGCTAGGCCTGACCGGCAGTCATCCAGACCGCATCAAGGCGGCCTGCCTTTATACGCTTGAAAGTTCGAGCATCCAGGGTGGACACGTCTACATGGAAGCAGAGAATTTATTGGTTGATGTAAAAAAGCTGCTGGAGGACAATCAAAATATTCAGATCGAATTTACCGATATTTCTAAAGAAATCATTAGTCTGGGCGAAGAAGGAAAGCTGATTGCCGAAGAACAAAAAGTCTATTTGCCATCCCTTTATTTTTCCGAAAAAGGACTGGTTAAGAATATAAAAAGAATCCTCGAACAGACAGAGTATGAAAACCAGTTCCCGGAATCAGAGTTTTTGCTGGCTTTAGGCAATCTTGAAGATCGATTGGGTGTGCAATATGGTCCAAGCCAAAAGGAAGCAATCCAGACTGCGCTCATGTCACCGATGATGATTTTGACAGGCGGTCCGGGTACAGGGAAGACGACCGTCATTAAAGGAATCGTCGAGCTGTATGCCGAACTGCACGGCTGTTCTTTGGAGCCGAAAGATTATAAAAAAGAGGAGCCATATCCGTTCCTGCTTGCTGCTCCTACTGGTCGTGCTGCCAAGCGGATGACCGAATCCACAGGTCTTCCAGCAGTGACCATCCACCGGCTGCTGCGCTGGAATGGAGCCGGCAGCTTTGATCATAGCGAAGACCAGCCGCTAGAGGGCAAGATTTTAATAATCGATGAAACCTCAATGGTTGATATCTGGCTGGCACATCAATTATTCAAGGCGCTGCCTGATCACATCCAAGTCATTGTGGTTGGTGACGAAGACCAGCTCCCTTCAGTTGGGCCAGGTCAGGTCCTTAAGGATTTGCTCGATTCCGGCAGAGTACCGACTGTCCGGTTGACGGATATCTACAGGCAGGCAGAAGGATCTTCCATCATCGAGCTCGCCCATCAAATTAAAAAGGGCTTTATTCCTAATGATATTTCCGAACAGCAGCCTGACCGTTCTTTTATCAAATGCAGTACGAACCAGATTCCGCAGGTTGTTGAGAAAGTAGTGGCCAATGCCAAGAAGAAGGGGTATTCACCGCGGAATATCCAGGTGCTTGCGCCGATGTACCGCGGACCTGCTGGAATTGACCGCTTGAATGAATTGCTCCAGGATTTATTTAATCCTAACGTTGACGGTACCCGAAAAGAGCTTGCATTTGGCGATATCAAGTACCGGATTGGCGATAAGGTGCTGCAGCTCGTCAATCAGCCAGAGGCCAACGTCTTTAATGGTGATATGGGTGAAGTCGTGGCGATTTTCTACGCAAAAGAAAATACCGAGAAGCAAGACCAGCTGATCGTTTCGTTTGACGGCATCGAAGTAACCTACAACAGGCCAGACTTATCGCAGATCACCCATGCTTATTGCTGTTCGGTACATAAGTCGCAAGGAAGCGAATTCCCGATTGTTGTTCTTCCGGTCGTGAAAAGCTATTATCGCATGCTCCGCAGGAACCTCATATACACAGCGATCACAAGAAGTAAACAATTCCTTATTCTCGTTGGCGAAGAAGATGCTTTGAAAATGGGAATCGAACGTGGAGAAGACACGGAACGGAACACGACCCTGGTCGAAAAGCTGGTCCAGATGCTACCTGAACTGAATGTTTCACAAGGTGAAAGCCTGCCGACAGAAGAAGATAAGACAGCTCATACTGAAATTGGACAGGAGCAGGAAGAAGTCGATTATTTGGAAATGATCAGGAACGCAGACCCAATGATTGGGATGGGCAACAGCACTCCTTATGATTTTATGGAGGAAAGCTGATATTATCTCGAAAAAAGGAAGTAGCACGAAAATTGCACCTTTATCGTTAGTTGAAAAACTAACAATAAAGGTGCAATTTTTTATGGTGAATTTACAATTTGAAGATTAGTTTTGAGCAGAACCATACTTTCTTTCTTAATGGAAATCCTTACACCACATGAATTATTGTGAGGGAGTGGAAACTAATACTGTTCGGAAAGGCGGGACAAACTTTTGCGGACATTTTCACTTTTAAAGGGTCTGCCTGTTTATGAATTGGCGAGTGGTCAGAAACTGGGCGAAGTGTGTGATATGAGCATTTCAAGCAATGGAAGCGTAGTAGGCTTACTTGTTAAAAAGGGTGCGTTCATCAAGAAAACGTTTCAGGTCAAGGTAAGCCAGGTTGCATCCTTCGGCTGGGATGGAGTCATGGTGAAAGACAAAACGGCTTTGCAGCCATTGGAGACAGAGCCTGAATATACGTTTGAACACAACCAAAGCCTGGCTGGGAAAAAACTTCTTTCGAATGATGGTGAACAGCTTGGGCTGCTGGAGGACGTATATTTTATGGAGGAATTGGGAACGATTGTAGGGTACGAATTAACGGATGGCTTTTTTTCGGATATCACGAATGGAAAGCGTGTGGTCAAGACCATTGGTCCGCCTGCAATCGGGAAGGATGCCATCATCGTCACTGTCAAATCGAGATGAGGTGTCCCTATGTTAAGTTGTCCCAATTGCAGAAGCAAGGATATCGGCAAAATTGGCATCAACCAATATTATTGCTGGAATTGCTTCATAGAACTGTCCCTGAACAAAGGTCTGATCCATACCCATCAAGTTGAGGAAGATGGAACATTGAGCTCCCTTGACGACTTATTTGATGAGGATCAACGTCAATACGGCATTTAAAATTAAAATGAAGAGGTGAAACACATGAATAAAATGTTAACCTCCGTAATCGCTTTGGGTGCTGGTATGGCAGCTTACAATTATGCTTCCAACAACAATATGATGTCTGGAAGGAAAATGAAAAAGCTTGGCAAGAAAATGAGTAGAGCATTATTTTAAATTAACGAGAATCCCCTGGGCATACAGGGGATTTTTTTGATTTGGGAAAAATGGAGCAGAATTTCCAATTCGCTATAAAAAATCGATTTTCGCTATAAAAAGTTTGATTTCGCTATAAAAATGAAATTTTCGCTATAAAAAGTTCAATTTCGCTATAAAAAGAAAATTTCGCTATAAAAAGTTTTTATCGATGTAAATAACCTTGATTTACATTCCAAGAAAGAGGTTTTCGTTAAATAAAGGTTATTTTTCCCGAAATATAATCTTGATTGTCGCAATAAAATGATGTTAAAGATGAGACGGGCAATCAAAATGTATAATCCCCTCCGTTTCTTTCAAGAATAAACAGGAAGGAGGGCGAATGAATGAACATCCAGATGAAATGGTACTACCGGCTTGGATTTCTTCTCCTTTTGTTTATTGTTATTTATATTTTCATAAAGCTGCAGTCATTATGGGTACCTGTATTAGAAGTGCTCTTTTCGCTGCTCATCCCTTTTTCAGTAGCAGCGTTCATTACATATTTGCTGCATCCAATTGTTGAGGCCTTACATCAAAGAGGGCTGCATCGTGGTGTTTCCATCCTCATCATCTATATCCTGTTCTTTGGTGGAGCAGGCTTTGCATTTTATAAGGGAATACCGGCGCTGATTCACCAGTTGCGTGACCTTGCGGAAAATGCCCCTCATTTTGCGGAGCAATATAAACAGATGGTCAATAATATCGTTGACCAGACATCTACATGGCCAGCGGGCATCCACGAAAGGATTGAAGACGGAATTAATCGGATGGAGCAATGGCTTGACGGTGTACTGGCAGGTACGATGACATTCCTGATGGATACCATCAATTCGATTTTTACGATTGCGGTCATTCCGTTCATTGCATTTTACATGCTGAAGGATTTTGATGTAATGAAAAAAGCCGCGTGGTACATTACTCCAAGGCAATGGAGGCAGCCTGGCACGAGGTTCCTGCATGATGTCGATAAGTCGTTGGGAAGCTATATCCGCGGGCAGCTGCTGGTTTGCCTTATCATTGGCGTATTATCAACAATATTCTTCTGGATTGCTGGCATAAAGTATTCTTTGCTGCTCGGCGCGATAGTCGGCATCACGAACGTCATCCCATATTTTGGTCCAATCATCGGGGCAATCCCTGCTGTGATAATTGCGGCGACAATGTCGGTGAAAATGGTGCTGATTTCATTAGCGATTGTATTCTCACTGCAATTTTTAGAGGGGAATATCCTTTCTCCATTGATTGTAGGGAAAAGTCTGCACATGCATCCGCTTATGATCATGTTCGCCCTGCTCGCGGGAGGGGAAATCGGCGGCATTCTCGGGTTGATTCTGGCGGTCCCGGTATTGGTTGTTCTGAGGGCAGCCTTGATCCATGCAAAGGACCATATCATTTTAGAACGCAAAAAAGAAAAACCGTCATAATTTTTCATTAAGTCGTTTGACAAACTGAAAGCGGCTATATATAATTCGGCTATAGAATAATAATTAGCAAAATGTAGAAGGAACGAGTATGTTATAGTCCATCGTCAAGAGAGGAATTCCACGGCTGGAAGAATTCCCGGTGAAGGATAACAGAAGGCTATTCCGGAGTGCAGGCAAAACCTGCCGTAGCAGCTGCGTTAAAGCGTTTTTGAGAGATGGGCGCGCCATTTTTATGCGTTCATAATCAGGGTGGTACCGCGAGCAAGCTCTCGTCCCTGTCCAGGGATGAGGGCTTTTTTTGTTGCCTAAATTCCCTGAATGCTTACTTTTATTGATTTAGGAGGTTAGGTATATGAAGAAACTGACAGGTTCTGAAATCAGAAAAATGTATCTAGAATTTTTTAAGGAAAAGGGCCACGCCATCGAACCAAGCGCTTCGCTTGTTCCACATGATGACCCGTCCCTGCTATGGATTAACAGCGGTGTCGCAACGCTTAAAAAGTATTTTGACGGCCGTGTCATCCCAGCAAATCCGCGAATCACCAACGCGCAAAAGTCAATCCGTACAAACGATATTGAAAATGTAGGCAAGACAGCGCGCCACCATACTTTTTTCGAAATGCTTGGAAACTTTTCTATCGGTGACTATTTCAAGGTAGAAGCAATCGAATTCGCATGGGAGTTTCTTACAGATGAAAAGTGGGTTGGCTTTGATCCTGAAAAGTTATCAGTAACGATTCACCCTGAAGATGATGAAGCTTTCAATATCTGGCGAGAAAAAATCGGTGTTCCTGAAGAACGAATCATCCGCCTTGAAGGGAACTTCTGGGATATCGGCGAAGGGCCAAGCGGACCAAACACGGAAATATTCTATGACAGAGGGCCATCCTACGGAGACAATCCTGAGGATCCCGAATTATACCCAGGCGGAGAAAATGACCGTTATCTGGAAGTCTGGAACCTGGTGTTCTCTGAATTCAACCATAATCCGGATGGCACGTATACTCCACTGCCGAAGAAGAACATCGATACAGGCATGGGGCTTGAGCGGATGGCTTGCGTTGTCCAAGACGTTCCAACAAACTTTGATACGGACCTTTTCATGCCGACCATCCATGCAACCGAAGAAATTGCCGGAGTGAAATACGGAGTATCCAAAGAGAAGGACGAAGCGTTCAAGGTAATTGCTGACCATATCCGTACAGTAGCGTTTGCTGTTGGCGACGGCGCCCTGCCTTCTAACGAAGGTCGCGGTTACGTACTCCGCAGACTGCTGCGCCGTGCTGTCCGATATGCTAAAAAGCTGAATATCAACCGTCCGTTCATGTTTGAATTGGTGCCGGTTGTTGGCGAGATCATGCATGATTTCTATCCAGAAGTAAAAGAAAAGACAGACTTCATCCAGAAGGTCATCAAGAATGAAGAAGACCGTTTCCATGAAACACTTCATGAAGGCCTTGCAATCCTTTCTGAACTCATCAAGAAGGAGAAAGAAACAGGAAGCAGCATGATCCAAGGGAAAGATGTATTCCGCCTCTATGACACGTACGGCTTCCCAGTCGAGTTAACAGAAGAATATGCTGAAGATGAAGGCATGAAAGTTGACCATGAGGGCTTTGAAAAAGAAATGGAGCTTCAGCGTGAAAGAGCGCGGGCTGCACGCCAGGATGTCGGTTCGATGCAAGTTCAGGGCGGCGTTCTTGGTGAAATCAAGGAAAGCAGCGAGTTTGTCGGCTACGATACATTTGAAACGAACAGCAAGATTATTGCATTGGTGAAGGACGGCCAGTTTGTAGAGGAAGCAACTGCCGGTGATGAAATCCACTTCATGCTTGATGTGACTCCATTCTATGCTGAAAGCGGCGGACAAATCGCTGATAAGGGTATGGTTGTTGCAAATGGAATAAAACTATCTGTCAAAGATGTAAAGAAAGCTCCAAATGGGCAGAACCTACACAACGCAATTGTTGAGCAGGGCACAGTTACCAATGGCATAGAAGTTACAGCCAAAGTTGATCAGGACAACCGTGCTAGAATCATTAAAAACCATACTGCTACCCACCTTCTCCACCAGGCGTTGAAGGATATCCTTGGAACCCATGTCAACCAGGCTGGTTCACTAGTGGAACCAGATCGACTTCGCTTTGACTTCTCGCACTTTGGGCAGGTAACTGCTGAAGAGCTTGAAAAGGTAGAAGCAATCGTGAATGAAAAGATTTGGAGAAGCATCCAGGTAGAAACGAGCTTTAAAGCGATTGCTGAAGCTAAAGCTATGGGTGCTATGGCATTGTTCGGCGAAAAATATGGTGATATCGTCCGTGTTGTAAAAGTTGGCGATTACAGCCTGGAACTTTGCGGAGGCTGCCATGTGCCTAACACATCTGTGATTGGATTGTTCAAGATTGTGTCTGAGAGCGGTATTGGGGCTGGAACACGAAGGATTGAAGCGGTAACTGGCGAAGCGGCTTATAAAGTACTCAATGATCAGATCAGCATCCTGAAAGATGCGGCTGCGAAATTGAAGACATCTCCTAAGGAAGTTGCAAACAGAATTGATTCAATGCTGGTTGAAATCAAGCAACTTCAGCGCGAAAATGAATCTCTTGCAGCTAAATTGGGTAATATTGAAGCAGGAAGCCTTGCATCTAAGGTAAAAGAAGTGAATGGTGTCCAATTGCTTGCGGCGCGCGTCCAGGCTGCTGACATGAACAACCTGAGAAATATGGCTGATGATTTGAAGCAAAAGCTTGGATCGGCAGTCATCCTGCTTGGCACAACTGACGGCAGCAAAGTGAACCTGATTGCTGCTGTGACTGATGACTTGATCAAGAAAGGCTACCAGGCTGGAAAATTGATCAAGGAAGCAGCTTCGATTTGCGGCGGAGGCGGCGGCGGCCGACCGGATATGGCACAGGCTGGCGGAAAAGACCCTTCAAAACTCGACAATGCGCTTCAATTTGCCGAAGAATGGGTTAAATCAATTTGATATAAAGGTAAAGTAGTGTAGAATGAAGGTAACTTGAAGAAAATTTTGCCTGCCATTTTTAAAAGTGAGGTGCATTCGATGAGCTCGTTTGATAAAACGATGAGATTTAATTTTCCCGAAGAGCCTTTTGAGCATGATGCCAATGAAGTCCTGCTGCAGGTTTATGAAGCATTGCAGGAAAAAGGGTATAACCCGATCAACCAGATTGTCGGATATTTGCTCTCTGGTGACCCTGCTTATATTCCCCGCCATCGGGATGCCCGCAATATCATCCGCAAGCTGGAACGGGATGAAATTATCGAGGAACTGGTTAAATCCTATTTAAGGAACCACCGAGAGGGGAAATAAATGCGTACGATGGGACTTGATGTCGGCTCTAAAACAGTCGGCATTGCACTGAGCGATGAACTGGGATGGACTGCTCAGGGACTTGAAACATTGAAAATCAACGAAGAAGAAAATGTGTTTGGTTTCGATGAATTAGGTAAAATAATAAAAGAGTACGAAGTAGACAAAGTCGTCGTCGGTTTGCCTAAGAACATGAATGGCACAATCGGCCCTCGCGGCGAAGCCAGCCAATTCTTTGCTCGTGAATTGGAAGAGAGGTTCGGCATCCCTGTCATTCTCTGGGACGAGCGTTTGACGACCGTGGCTGCCGAGCGGGTTTTGCTTGAGGCAGACGTAAGCCGGAAAAAGCGCAAAAAGGTCATTGATAAAATGGCAGCAATGATGATACTACAAGGCTATTTGAACAGCCAAAATTAAATGAGGTGACTTTAATGGATCACGGTGAAAACAACATTACAGTAGTAGACGAAAACGGTAACGAACAATTATGCGAAGTACTTTTTACATTTGACTCCGAAGAATTTGGTAAGTCATATGTACTATACTATCCACTTGGCGCTGAAGAAAGTGACGATGAAGAGATCGAAATCCACGCTTCTTCTTTCGTCCCGACTGAAGACAACCAGGATGGCGAATTAATGCCAATCGAAACAGACGAAGAATGGGACATGATCGAAGAGATGCTTGAAACATTCCTTGCAGAGCAAGACGAAGAGTAATATAGGATCAGACCAGGTGAAATAGCCTGGTCTTTTTTTTGGTTTGATGAGTTTTGATTGGATTGCTAAGAATGTTTTACACCTAAGGTACGCGATTAAGGTCTAAAACGCTCCATTTTGCTAAAAAAGAGGTGAATTCGTTCTCTTCAAGCATGAAGATTCACTATATTGCCTCTCTCGCGCGTTTCATTTTCCTCCTATGAATCGATATCGACCACTTTTTTTATTATGTCGACCACAAATGGCAATATATCGACCAAGCAGTGTTCTGCCGCTTTCCAGGCTTAGTCCAGGGTCTCAAGAATACCACTCTGCGTTCAACCCTCAATGGATCTCATAACCCCAACATCTATTAAATTCACACATCCCATTCTCTTGTCGGAATATAAGATTATTTGTCGGCTGTAGTATTTTTTCGTAATTATTTGCAAATAAAAATAGAAAATATAGTATAATGGTTCGAGATGTGTAAATAGAGAATATCCAGGTGATTAGCCCTGTTGACTGGAGGGGAACTTATGTCTGACGAGAAAAATATAAATGACTCAAAGAAAGAAAAAAAACAAATGATTGCCCAAAAATTGATTGAACAACAGAAGGAAGCGAAAGTTGTGAGAAAAATCGTTTTCATCACTGCGATTGCGGCACTTCTCCTTATCGGCGCTATTGGCGGGGGTGGATATTATTATATTAAAGAAGCCTTAAAGCCTATAGATGTGGACAGCAAGAAAACCATTAATGTCAATATCCCAATTGGTTCTTCGACGACAGGAATCGGGAAAATATTAGAGGATAACGGTGTCATCAGAGACGCAAGGGTCTTCAAATATTATGTTAAGTTTAAAAATGAAGCCGGTTTTATGGCCGGAGATTATAAAATGAAGCCATCGATGACGCTTCCCGAAATAATCTCGAGCTTGAAGACGGGTAAAGTTATGCAAGATGTAGTCATGAAAATAACCATTCCAGAAGGCAAGCAATTGAAGCAAATCGCTGGAATCATTGCTGAAAAGACCCAGCAGGACCAGGAAGAAATTTTCAAGCAGCTCAACGACAAAGAATTCGTGACCAAAATGATGGGCAAATATCCGGATGTTCTAACAGAAGACATCTTTAATGAAAATGTGAAGTATCCACTGGAAGGCTATCTATTTCCTGCGACATATCCTTTCTATTCTGAAAAGCCGACTGTAGAAGAAATTGTGACAGTCATGCTGACGAAAACCAAGGAAGTCCTTGGCGAATTCAAAAGCCAAATGGAAGAAAGGGAAATGACGTCACATCAAGTTATGACAATGGCATCGCTGATTGAAGAAGAAGCAACTGACAAAGTAGACCGCGATAAAATTGCGAGTGTTTTCTATAACCGTATAGATACCGACATGCCATTACAAACGGACCCAACTGTCCTCTACGCACACGGGGAACATAAAGACCGTGTCTTGTATAAAGACCTGGAAATAGAAGATCCATATAACACTTATGTGAATAAAGGTCTTCCTCCTGGCCCGATTGCGAACCCAGGCGTAATGTCGATCGAAGCGGCTTTAGCACCTGCAGATACAGACGATTTGTACTTTCTCGCAACATCGACTGGGGACGTTCTTTTCTCTAAGACACTTGTGGAGCATAATCGTAAAAAAAATGAACATATCACCAGCAAAAAATAGCAATCCATATAGGGAAATGCAGAAACATTAGCATTTCCCTTCTTATTGTGGTAAAATAATTCAAGTGTTTTTTGTAATTAAAAAAGACTTTTTGGGTTTGGATTCATATGCCAATCCAGCGCTGACAAAGGCGCTTCTGCTTATCGATGATAGCGTGCATTACAGATGTAAGAGTTATGGCTGTAAACGGCTTAACAAACAGTGCGGCAGAGGAATGCCGGGCTGGGGTTTGTCTCTCTTATCCTGTGAACGCTATTTTTTTCATGCTCAGATGGAGATTTTACATTGAGCATAAATAGATTTTCCACGAGCTATAATACAGCTTTTGAATAGAGGTGAGGGCAGCTTGC
Organism: Mesobacillus subterraneus; assembly: GCF_023715485.1. Classification (GTDB taxonomy): domain Bacteria; phylum Bacillota; class Bacilli; order Bacillales; family Cytobacillaceae; genus Mesobacillus; species Mesobacillus subterraneus_B. The sequence goes on from NZ_JAMBOF010000003.1 coordinate 209,879, forward strand.
TAAATGAAAAGCTGCAGGAATATTTAGATTCTCTCATTGAGCCTAGACACGGTCTGCTTGCTGAGATGGAGGATTACGCGCAAAAGAACGGCGTGCCGATCATGGAGCCTGCCGGGATAGAGGCAATGCTTCAACTCCTGCGGATCCAGCAGCCTGAAGCAATCTTAGAGGTGGGGACAGCAATTGGCTATTCTGCCCTCAGGATGGCCTATGCCCTTCCAATGGTTAAAATCATTACTCTTGAACGTGATGAGGAGCGGTACGAGCTTGCTGTTGACTATATAAAAAAGGCAGACAAGCAGGAGCAAATCCTCCAAATCAAGGGAGATGCACTGCTGCTTGAGGATGAAGTCGGAGAACACGCTCCTTTCGATGCGATTTTCATCGACGCAGCCAAAGGGCAGTACAAGCGATTTTTCGAAATATATTCCAGGTATTTAACGCCTGGAGGGATGATCATTACCGACAATGTCCTTTTCAAAGGTCAAGTATATGAACAAAAAGCAGAAAGCAAAAGGATTCGCAGCCTTGTGAAAAAAATAGATGAATTCAACCGCTGGCTTGCCGCCAACCCGGAGTATGACACAGTCATACTGCCAATTGGCGATGGTGTCGCGATTAGTAAGAAGAGGTGAACGGAATGAATAAACCTGAATTATTAGTAACTCCAACGAGTGTAGACGATATTATTCCTTTGGCAGAAGCAGGAGCAGATGCTTTTTTGGTCGGTGAACAGAAATTCGGACTCCGCCTTGCTGGTGAATTTACCCGTGAGGACGTAAAAAAAGCGATCGATTTGGCCCACTCAAAAGGCAAAAAAGTATATGTTGCCATGAACGCTTTGTTCCACAATGAAAAAATAGAATTGCTCGGCGATTACTTAAAGTTCCTACAGGAAGTTAAAGCAGATGGAGTTACTTTCGGTGACCCTGCTGTTTTGATGGCTGCCAAGGAACACACTCCGGATATAAAGCTGCATTGGAGTACAGAAACGACGGGCACAAACTGGTATACATGTAATTACTGGGGCAGAAAAGGTGCAAAGCGCGCCGTGCTTGCCCGTGAAATTAACATGGATGCCATTGTCGAGATGAAAGAAAACGCAGAGGTCGAAATTGAAGTCCAGGTGCACGGAATGATGAATATGTTCCAGTCAAAGCGCCCGCTTCTTGGACATTATTTTGAATACCAGGGCAAGGCGCTGGAAGTTGAGAACCGCAGACAGGAACAGAACATGTTCCTTCACGATAAAGAGCGTGAAAACAAATACCCTATTTTTGAAGATGAAAACGGAACTCATATCATGAGCCCTAACGATATCTGTATTATCGACGAGCTTACTGAACTGGTCGAAGCAGGCATTGATTCTTTTAAAATTGATGGGATTCTTAAAAGTCCTGAATATATTTTGGAAGTCACCAAGCTTTACCGCAAAGCGATTGATTTGGCAGTTGAAGACGCGGATCAATATGATGAAGAAAAAGACAGCTTACTTGCAGCAGCAGAAGCAATTCAGCCGCCTAACCGCCCGCTGGATACTGGATTCTTCTTTAAAGAGACTGTTTACTAGAGGTATTTTACAATATAAGGAGGTTGCGTCATGAATGCAGTGACAGACAAGATTTCACAAATTGTGGACGGAAAACGTGTTATTGTGAAAAAACCAGAACTGCTTGCGCCAGCCGGAAATCTCGAAAAATTGAAGATTGCCGTCCATTATGGTGCAGATGCTGTCTTTATCGGCGGCCAGGAATATGGTTTGCGTTCAAACGCAGATAATTTCACATTCGAGGAAATGAAGGAAGGCGTCGAATTCGCGAAAAATTACGGCGCGAAAATCTATGTTACAACGAATATCTTCGCGCACAATGAAAACATTGACGGACTAGAAGATTACTTAATTGGATTAAAGGGAGCAGGGGTTCACGGAATCATCGTTGCTGACCCGCTGATCATTGAAACTTGCCGCAGGGTCGCTCCTGAAATCGAGGTCCACCTGAGCACGCAGCAATCCCTTTCTAACTGGAAAGCTGTACAGTTCTGGAAAGAAGAAGGCCTGGAGCGTGTTGTTCTAGCTCGTGAGACAAGTGGTGAAGAAATCAAGGAAATGAAGGAGAAGGTCGATATCGAGATCGAAACCTTCATCCACGGCGCAATGTGCATTGCCTATTCAGGCCGCTGCACGTTGAGCAACCACATGACAGCACGTGATTCAAACCGCGGAGGCTGCTGTCAGTCTTGCCGCTGGGATTACGATTTGTACACTCTTGAAGGAAATGAAGAAAACGCATTGTTTGCTGAAGGCGACTCTCCATTTGCGATGAGCCCTAAGGACCTAAAGCTTATAGAATCAATACCGCGGATGATTGAGCTTGGCATAGACAGCCTTAAGATTGAAGGCCGCATGAAGTCGATCCACTATATCGCAACAGTTGTCAGCGTGTATCGAAAGGTCATCGACGCATACTGCGCAGACCCTGAAAACTTTGTCATCAAGCAGGAATGGCTCGAAGAACTGGACAAATGTGCGAACCGTGAGACAGCAACTGCCTTCTTTGAAGGGGTTCCTGGGTATAAAGAGCAAATGTTTGGAAACCATAGCAAGAAGACGACTTTCGACTTTGCCGGCCTTGTGCTTGATTATAATGCTGAAGACCAGATGGTTACACTTCAGCAAAGAAACTATTTCAAGCCTGGTGACGAAGTTGAATTCTTTGGACCGGAAATCGAGAACTTTACCCATGTGATTGAGACAATCTGGGATGAAGATGGCAACGAGCTTGATGTAGCCCGCCATCCTCTGCAAATCGTCAAGTTCAAGATGGACAAGCCAGTCTACCCAAATAACATGATGCGGAAGGAGAAGTAACAGATGAACCGCAAGCCTGTTGTAATTGGTGTAGCCGGCGGCTCCGGCTCTGGTAAAACAAGCGTCACGAAAGCGATCATTGATAGCTTTAAAGGCCACTCTATCCTGATGATTGAGCAAGACTACTATTATAAAGACCAAAGCCATTTGCCAATGGAAGAACGTTTGAAGACAAACTATGACCATCCGCTGGCATTTGACAACGATCTTTTGATAGAGCATATCGGAAAACTGCTTCAATATGAACCGATTGAGAAGCCAGTTTATGATTATGCGGTCCATACTAGATCTAGTGAAATCATTCATGTCGATCCTAAGGATGTCATCATTCTTGAAGGAATCCTTATCCTGGAAGATGAAAGATTACGCGATTTGATGGATATGAAGCTTTATGTCGATACAGATGCAGATTTGCGAATCATCCGCAGACTGCTTCGCGACATTAAGGAGCGTGGACGTTCAATGGATTCTGTCATTGAACAGTACGTGAATGTTGTAAGGCCGATGCACAACCAATTCATTGAGCCGACAAAGCGATATGCAGACATCATCATCCCTGAAGGCGGCCATAATCATGTGGCAATCGACCTGATGGTAACAAAAATTCAAACAATTCTTGAACAAAAATCATTTTTGTGACACAATAGCATAGATAAAGCGGACATAGAAGTACTTTAAAAAGTGCTTCTATTTGTCCAATGTAAAAATTAATGGTCCGATTTTGGACTCTCTTAAAATGCGCGCCCTGATAAAGGACGCGCTCCTGTATATTTTTCAGGTTACATAATATAATATTACACAATCGATTTTGGGGAATTGTGAAGACTAGAAGGAGTGAAGGATTTTGGCTATAGAAAAAGTTTTTCCTATGACAGTGGCAGGAAAAGAAAAGCTGGAACAAGAATTGGAAATGTTGAAAACGGTTAAACGTAAAGAAGTTGTTGAGAGAATTAAAATCGCGCGCAGCTTCGGCGACCTTTCAGAGAACTCTGAGTACGATTCTGCAAAAGAGGAACAAGCTTTTGTGGAAGGACGAATCACGACTCTTGAGAATATGATCCGCAACGCAAAGATCATCCAGGAAGATGAAGTGAGCAAAGATGCCGTCAGCCTTGGCCGCACAGTGACATTTGTTGAGCTTCCTGATGGTGATGAAGAATCCTATACAATCGTAGGAAGTGCAGAAGCTGATCCATTTGAAGGCAAGATTTCAAATGACTCTCCGATTGCCAAGAGTTTAATGGGCAAAAAAGTCGGCGATGAAGTTTCCGTCCAGACTCCTGGCGGCGAAATGAGCGTACGCATCACATCAATTAAGTAATTTCAAACTTCCATAGGTTTGAAACCGCAGCACCTCGTCAACACTTTTGACGAGGTGTTTTTTATGCTCAAAAAAAGGATGGTTGTATGGATCAGCATATGCATTGCCGGCATCGGACTGCTGATGTTCAGGCTGGCACAATTGCAGCTGCTGGAAACAGAATCATTTTCAAAACATGAAATAAATTTAATAGAAGCGAGCGTCAAGCAGAGGTCGCAGGAAATGGTAGTGGACAACGGGAGAGGAAATTTCCTTGACCGATCAGGGGAGCCATTATCTTACGAGACAGCGTCTGTGCTGGTACTCTTTCCATTTTTAAAGAAGATGGACTGGCAGGCTGAAAAGGTAGCTAGGATCATCGGTGTATCAGAATATGCTTTGGAGAGTGCTGTGGAAGACTCAAAAGAACCGTTCGCTTTTGGGAATCCGGAGCCTGTGGCATTGAACAAAAGCCAGATGGATACGATTAATGAGATGGAAATCCCGGGTGTATTTGCAGTCGAACGTAAGTATGCGGTTGAAAGAATACCTGCAGCCCAGCTGCTAGGCATCATCGGAGAAAACGAGGATATCCTGAGATCAAGGTATGGCGAAAAAGATTTTCTGCCAAGGACGTTAGTTGGACTTTCCGGACTGGAAAAAAGCTTTGACGAATTTTTGGTAGCCGAAGGTAAATCAAGGCTTGTATACCATGTGGATGGGGAGGGCGCGCCGCTGTTTGGTATCAACGTCAAATATATTGAACCGGCAAATCCATTTTATCCTATCAACTTGCAAACCTCGATTGATAAGAACCTGCAGATGATTGTCGAAGAAACGGTAGACAAGCATCATATTAAAAAAGGCGGCGTCGTGCTGCTCGATATTGATACAAATAGCATTTTATCAATGGTTTCAAGACCGGTCGTTAATCAAGCCAATCCTTTCAAAGATCAGGGAATTGAGAATATGATGGTCAAACAGCATATACCAGGTTCAGTCTTCAAGACGGTCGTTGCTGCTGCTGCGATCGATAATGGTCTTGATGACCCGAATCGAAAGTTTGATTGCAGTAAAAAGATAAATGGCGACCCGGATAATAAATATGATCACGGAATGCTTAACTTTAATGACAGCTTTGCGAGGAGCTGCAACCGGACATTTGGAGAGGTAGCGAAAGAACTCCAGGATAAAGATCCGCTAATCCTGGAAAAATATGCGGAGATGCTGTCGATAACGGGCGGTGTAGGCTGGACCGGGGATATCTTCCACCTTGAAGATTTCAGGCAGCTGCAGGATGAGGAAAAAGGCCGAGTATTCCTTTCTGATGATGCCAGGAAGGATCGCAATTTTTCAGCCTTATCAGGAATAGGCCAGCATGAGGTAAGGGTTTCTCCTCTTTCAGTTGCGAACATGATGGCTACAATCGCCAGAGGCGGTGAAAAGGACATGGTTCGGGCAGTCATGTCAATCCAATATCAAAATGGAACCGAAATGACTGAGTTTCCAAAAGAAAAGCTTAAGGGAGCCAAAATCTCATCCATTACCGCAATGAAGCTGCAGACGCTTTTGCGTGAAGTTGTAGTGAATGAACACGGAACTGGAAGATGGTTCAAGGATTTGCCATATGCTGTCGCCGGAAAATCGGGTACAGCTGAAACAGGTATTTATGCCGGAGATAAGCAGATGCATAATAAATGGTTCGCTGGATATTTTCCTTATGAAAATCCTAAATATGCGCTCGTAGCTGTCAATCTTGGGGTTCCTGAAGACGAAGGCGGAATCAATTTGTTGTTTGCTGATATAGTAAAGGCGGTCTATGATTACAATCATGGCACATCGGATGAAGGTCCCGAAAACGATTAGACAGAGATAAAATCCTTCAAGTTTGCCTCAAGTCATGGTAGAATGTTGACAACCTTATAAGGGAGGGAAAGACCTTGAAGCATGATGATTATGACAACCTAAATGAGGGTGCCCGTACGAGAACGAGGGCAAAGCGCAGAAAAACAAACCTTATTTTAAATAGCTTGATTGTTGTCGTTATTTTGTTGATTGCCATTGTATCTTTTAACATTTTTTTCAGCAATGACGAAGGGGCAGCGGACAACAGCGATGTTACAGCAGAAAATAACAACGCCGCCTCCTCCGGCAAAAAAGACAATAAGGATGACAGCAAGGGAACTGCCGATAAGGATAACGAAAGCGCAGATAGCAATAATGAAGATGATTCCACTGGCGAAGAGTCTGAAGATGCAGACGAAGAATCAGAAGACAGTGAAGAATTGGGAGAGCCTGTTGTCACTGAGGGCGGCAGCGATGCCAATGTAAAACAGACGATTGAAAATCCTCACTGGGAACCAGTAGGAACTACACAATCTGGCGAACACGCCACTGTTTTTGACCAGAATTCAGTAGATTGGCAGGAGATGATCCTGGCGTACTCATATGCAACAGGTATAGATAAGAACAATATGACGGTCTGGTGGAACGAAAATGGCGGAGCGCCTAATACAGCCCGAGGCACCGTTTCCGAAAAAGGAGGCGACCAGGCTTACAGAGTCATCATCCAGTGGGTAGACGGCCAGGGCTGGAAGCCTGTTAAGATTGAAGAATTGATTCAAAACGATAAACGATAGAATTTTTTTGCAGGGGCTCAGATGATATGGGCCCCTTACTTTTTTGCTTTGAAGTGCACTACTGCAGAATAAAACAGGCGTCCCTTTTCATCAATGTGCATCTGATGTGATACATGATGTACACTAAGCATGATGGCTTTATTGATTTCAATCTGTTTGTTGACTTTTTTTTCAAGCGTCTTTAAATCAACCGCTTCAAAAAATTCAACCTTATCCTCGATTAAGTCAAAATGGAATTCCATAGTTACACTCCTTATGAATAATTAGATTTAGCTTTGCTGTACAATTAAAAATAGCAAAACCTCTATAAAAATAAAACATTTTTTGATAAATTTAAACGGCGGGCATAATTGTAAAGCAATATTCTAATTCTAGTACATAGTGCATTTCATGCGAAAAATCAGGGTTTTACATAGGAGAGATTAATATGGCAAGAAAGTTATTATATAATGGCACGATCATTACTTGTAACGCAGAAAATGAAGTGATTGATTCTGGTGCAATCGGTTTTGAGGATGAAAAGATTGTCTATGTCGGTAAAACGCCTGACGATGTCTCTTTATATGAAGAAACGATTGACCTCAAGGGGGATATTGTCCTCCCCGGATTAGTAAATACCCACGGACATACTCCGATGTCATTGTTAAGGGGCTATGCGGATGATTTGCATCTGCAAACATGGCTAGAAGACAAAATCTGGCCGCTGGAGGCAAAATACACACCAGAACATGTTAAATGGGGAGCGAATTTATCAATCCTCGAAATGATCCGTACAGGAACTACCACATTTGTTGATATGTATGATTATATGGACATAGTGGGTAAGGCTGTAGACGAGGCTGGAATCAGAGGGGTGCTATGCAGAGGAGTGATCGGCTTTGGATCTGAGGAACTTCTTCAAAGCAAGCTTAAGGAAGCAGCCGAGTTCGCAAAAAACTGGAATAATGCCGCGAATGGCCGGATTACGACGATGCTGTCACCGCATTCGCCTTATACATGCTCTCCTGAGTACATTTCCCAAATCATTGATAAATCGGTGGAACTGAACGTTCCTTTGCATACGCATATGTCTGAAACAAAATATGAAGTAGACAAAAATATCGAGGATTTCGGTGCAACACCAGTTGCACACTTGGACAGCCTCGGTTTCTTTGACCGGCCAGCGCTCGTTGCTCATGCGGTCCATCTGAGTGACGCAGATATTGAAATCCTTGCAAGAAAAAATGTAAGTGTCTCTCATAATATCATCAGCAATCTCAAGCTTGGCAGCGGAATCGCTCCCGTCGGCAAAATGCTGGCGCATGGAGTGACGGTTAGCCTGGGCACAGACAGTGTCGCTTCCAATAACAACCTGGATTTGTTCGAAGAGATTAAATCTGTAGCAACGATCCATAAAGGAATCGCCCAGGACGCAACAGCAATATCAGCAGAGCAAGCATTAAGGATGGCAACAATCGATGGAGCCGCTGCAGTATGGCTCGGCGATAAGACGGGGTCGCTGGAGGTTGGCAAGGATGCTGACTTTATCGTAGTCGAGACGAACCAGTCTTTCTATTATCCGCGGCATAACCCTGTGTCACACCTTGTATACTCAGGATCTGGCAGAGATGTCAGGGATGTTTATGTTCAGGGGAAACAAATCCTCGATAATCGTCAGTTCAAGACAATTGATGAAGAAAAAATACTTTTTGAAGCTAATCGCTTATCTAGAATGTTAGCAGAATAAACCTCGGAGGTAACAGTAATGAACAGAATCGGAATAATAGGCGCCATGGATGAAGAAATCCAGCATATCCTGGACGCTATGAAGGATTATGAAGAAAAGAGCAAAGCTGGGATAACGTTTTATGTTGGAGCCTTTAATGAATTTGACATCGTACTCTGTAAATCTGGAGTAGGAAAAGTTAACGCGAGCGTCTGCACACAAATTCTTATCGATGAATTCGCAGCTGAAAATATCATCTTTACTGGTGTTGCAGGTGCAGTTAATCCTGAGCTGAAAATTGGCGATATCGTCGTTTCCACTGATTGCGTGCAGCATGACATGGATGTCAGGCCACTGGGCTTCAAACTGGGGGAAATCCCCTATACCGAGGTTTCAGTTTTTAAAGCAGATTCACGCTTAGTGGACCTCGCCATCTCGGCCAGCAAAGAAATCGTCGCAGACAAAAAAATTGTCAGCGGCCGCATATTATCGGGAGACCAATTCATCGCAGACCGGGAGAAAGTCAAATTCCTGCATGAGGAGCTGCAGGGCTACTGCACAGAAATGGAAGGAGCCGCTGTCGGCCAAGTCTGCAGCATGAACGGCGTCCCATTTGTCATCATCAGGTCGATGTCTGACCAAGCTGACGGTTCAGCAGACGTAAACTTCCTTGAATTCACCAAATTAGCCTCTAAGAATTCATTTGAAATCGTAAATGAAATGATCAAGAACTGGAAGCTTCAATAGTGTTAATGATAGTCCCTGTCTATTTATGTTTTTTTAACGGGGAACTTTATTAATTGAAGCGAGTGCCTGGAGCGGAAATTAACTGAAGACTATCATTCAAATTGAAAGGGTGTCCCTAGGTACTTTAGGGACACCCTCTATTTATTCCAAAATTTACATGCAGAATAAATGTTTATATATGTTAAAGTAGGGTTGTGGTTAAGACAAAATAAATAGGTGATATAAATGAATGCAAAACATATATATGAAAAAATGGTAGATTATAAGCAATTTGCTACCGTATTATTAGCAGTGGGTGCTTTCTTTTATCTGGGTACAATCATTCCGTCAGCTACAAAAGTAATGACAGACATATATATTGCAACAGGCGCATCTGTCGGATTCCTTGCTGTGTCAATTTTATTTTTTTCATTCGCAAAAAAATACCGCAACCAGTTGATTGAATCAGAAGAAGGCCAAGAATTATTAATGAAGAAATAAACGTCCTCGATGGACGTTTATTTTTTTTGCTTTAGTTATCGTTTACGTAAGATAATAGTTTATGAAAAGAATCTTGTTGCTTTTTGACGAAATCTTTTTTGGAAAAAAAGGCCATAAAAGGGTTTACAAAATATATGGAAGTGGATATACTTACCAATGTGAGTTAAATAATTCAGAAGGAGGTCGAGTGAAATGATCATGATTGGATATTGGAATAACCCACAAACTTCATATTGCAAAACGCATTCGACCGGATCGGACTGGATTGTTTAAGCTGTTTTTTAACTAATACATCCATGGCCGCAGGGAGAATCGTGCCCTGCGGCTTTTCTATGCCCATTTATGCCGCAGGGAAGATTTCCTTGCGGCTTTTTTATGGAGATTTAAGGAGGTGAACCGATAATGACCCTTAACATATTGTTTTTTACGATTACAATCAATAAACGCCAAATGTCTTTAGAAGAAATTCGCCATAATGAAATGGTTGAAAAAATGGTTGAAGAAAACAAAACCCGTCAGGCAATGCTGCGCTCGTTTTAATTCATTTGAATAACTAAACTATAGAAAGGTGGAAAGATGATGATTTATTTAATTCAAAGAAGACTGGCTAGCCTGTGGGTAGAGAAGGACACCACCTAACGACGTTTTAGGGAGGTACTGTTTATGCCATTGCATATCTTGCTTTTAACGCTTATATTTAGGAAAAAGAGATCCAATCGTTAACAAAATGTTCACAACCGTCCCCTTTTAGCACCGTAATTATATGATAAATTTGGTGTAAACATGGGTGAATGCTAAAGGGGTGATGAGCATGTTCATGATTGTCATGGGATTAGTCATCTGCGGCGCTGTTGGTTTGGTAATAGCTGCAGAAGTGAGTGTAGAATAGTAATAAGGGAATCAGCTCAGGTTGATTCCCTTTTTTTATTTTTCCATTAGTTTAACAGTAAGTTTAAAAGAAAACTCGAGATACAGCGCAATACAAAAAAACCGGGAGGCCCCGGTTTCTCTTTTTTTATTGCCCCTTGTTCTTTTTCTTCTCCTTCTCAGCACGGTAGAACTCATGGAACATCTTCATCAAGGCTCTTTTTTCAATCCTTGACACATAGCTCCTTGAGATCCCCAGTTCTTTAGCGATTTCGCGCTGAGTTTTTTCTTTCTTCAGATCAAGGCCGAATCGGCCAACGATGACCTCTTTTTCTCGTTCATCCAGAACATCGATGTATTCCTTCACTTTTTCAAGCTCCATGTTGAGCTGGATAGTATCAATCACGTCTTCAGACTCTGACTTCAGGACGTCTATCAAAGAAATTTCATTTCCTTCTTTGTCTTGCCCGATTGGATCATGCAAGGAAACGTCCTTTTTAGTCTTCTTCAGCGCCCGCAAGTGCATGAGTATCTCATTTTCTATACACCTGGCCGCGTATGTGGCAAGCTTTGTCCCTTTTCCTTCTGAATAGCTTTCGATGGCCTTAATCAGGCCGATTGTACCAATCGAAATTAAATCCTCAGCATCCTCGCCGGTGTTTTCGAATTTTTTTACGATATGCGCGACCAGCCTGAGATTGTGCTCAATCAGCATATTTCGTGCGTGTGGATCGCCATTTGCCATCAACCTTAGATACTTTCTTTCATCAGCTGCAGATAACGGTTGAGGAAATGCGTTATTTTTTACATATGAAACAAGAAGGATCACTTCTTTAACTAAATAGCCGAGCGCTGTTAGAATGCCAGACATGTTTCCACCCCCGCTTAGTAAGGCTTTCGCCTATAATAAATTCCTATGAAAAGAGGGCAGATATTGTGTCTGTCCTACCAAATATTTTGTTTTGTAAATTTAAACCAATTTAACATATTTAAAATGCAACAGAAAACTCTGCAACCGGCTTGTTTTGTCACTTTTTAGATGAAAAACGTTCACATAAAAGAAACAGACATAGATATAGGGGTATAGGTATAATTCAAGTGTAAGGTAAATCATTCGATTTCTTAGGAGGAAATAAATTATGGAACAGCAAGCACCATCTTTAGCGGTTATTTTATTATCTGAAGATCTTGAGAAGCTTCATGCAGGGGCATTGGTAGGTTCTGTAGCTTCAATGTCAGGCATGACTGTAAATGTGTTCGTTACAATGAATGCTTTGAAGTCCTTCCGTAAAGACAGCTTTGAAAATGCCGACTTCATCACTGGAACGATTGGCAAGGAAATGCTCGCGAAGAAAATTCCATTATTCGATTCATTGCTGCAGGAAGGCAAGGATATGGGAGAGCTGAACATTTACGGATGCGCATTGGCAATGGATATCATGGATTGGAATGAAGAAGACATGATTGATGTATTCGATGGCGTAATTGGGGTAACAAAATTCTTGGGAATGACTCAGGGAGCTACAGTTATTACGATGTAATCTGCTGAAGCAGGAAAAAGAGAAACGGCGTGCAGGCCTTTCATTCTTTTTCCTCTTCATGCAAAAATAAAAAATCTTTTCTTATTCTAACATAAAACTTAACTATACTGGAGGAAAAAATCATGAGTGAAGTACAAGTAACTAAATCAATCGATGCTAGAGGAGCATATTGCCCTGGACCGCTAATGGAATTGGTTAAAGGAATCAAAACAGCAAAGGTCGGAGATGTAGTAGAAGTTCTTTCTACTGACAAAGGATCTGCAGTGGATATTCCTGAATGGGTTAACAAAATGGGCCACGAAATTGCTTACTTAGAAAATGAAGGCGATGAATTCAAAATCGCGGTTAGAAAAGCGAAATAATTCCAGCCTGAAAAATAAAAAAAGCCTTCAACAACGAATCGAGTAAAGAGGTGTGGATCAAATGACAAAGAGAATCGTGGTTCTTGGCGCCGGCAGTGCTGGTACAATGGTAGCGAACAGGCTTGCCCGCCAACTAGGAGAAGATATTAAAAAGCGTGAAGTCGAAATCACTTTGATTTCAAATACAGAAAAGCATATTTATCAGCCTGGGTACTTATTCATTGCATTCAATGAGAAGCCATCCGAGCATTTCATCAGAAAACAGGAAACGCTTGTACACAGACATGTGAATCTTGTTTATGACGATGTCGAAAAAATCGACGTCGAGAAGAAGACTGTAAAGGGTAAAAAACAATACCAGTATGATTATCTTGTGGTTGCTACTGGCTCTCACCCTGACTTTGACAGCGTTCCAGGTTTAAGGGAAGGCGCTCATAACTTCTATACGCTTGAAGGTGCAGAACGCCTTCGCACTGACCTTGCAGCAATGGAAAAGGGCAAAATCCTGATCACAATTGATGTTCCTCATAAATGTCCAGCTGCTCCGCTTGAGCTTGCATTGATGCTTGATGACTATTACCGCAAGAATGGCAGACGCAAAGATATCGAAATCAAGTACGCGTACCCAATTGGCCGCATCCACTCACTAGTGCCAGTTGCTGAATGGGGACAGCCGCAATTTGATAAGAGAGATATCAAATACGAAACGTTCTTCAACCTTGAGGAAGTCGACCCTAAGCGTAAAGTGGCCATTACGATGGACGGAGCAGAACACGAATACGACATGCTGATCACGATTCCGGCTCATACTGGAGCAAAAGCAGTAATCGATTCCGGCATTGGCGACGAATCTGGCTTCATTCCTACAAATCGCACAACGTTGAAGATGATTGGCCAGGATGACGTGTATGTAATAGGGGACGCAACCAACCTTCCAATCAGCAAAGCTGGTTCAACAGCACACTATCAATCTGAATCACTTGTGGCGAACATCATCAGCAGATTGACAGGCCGTCCTGAAACAGCCGTGTACAATGGCAAGGTGGCGTGCTTCCTGGAAAACAGCTTAGAAGATGCCAGCATGATTACATTTGATTACAACAACCCTCCGCAGCCTGCAGAGACTTCTGACCTGCTGCACTGGTTCAAAGCAGTATACAATGAACTTTACTGGTTAAATGCCAAAGGGATTTTATAGAAGGGGTGGTTGAGATGGCTACAGAAACACCTCAAGCACAAAATACTGAACAACATAAACTCGTCGGCTTTACAGATGCAGCCATGAATGCTGTTACGGGTGAAATGGTTTCAACAATCGCGGAAACCGGCGTTAAGATGATTGAGATGGCTGATGATTTTCTTCAGCCTGAAACCCTTTCTTTATTGAAGGTTCTTCCTGAAGTGGCTGAAAACCTTGAGCGCACTTTAATGAAAGTAAAACGCATGGAAGAAACCGGAGTGCTTAAGTCATTGATGCAGCTGGCTGACATGGCTGCGGCAATGAAAGGCGCAATGACTGGCCCGATGGTTACTGATATGGCTGAAAAAGCGATCAAAGGTGTGGAACTTGCGGATTCATTCGTACAGCTTGGTGCCATAGATCTTGTGGAAGGCATGCTAACTGCATTCTACAATGCTCAAGAGGACACAAAAGGAAAAGAACCTCTGTCATCCATGCAGTTAATGAAGGCAGTGACACAAAAGGAAACCAGAGAAGGAATGACTTTATTGATATCCTTCCTTCAAAACCTTCCAAAACAGTTGAATAAATAGGAAAGGAGAGGATAATCCTCTCCTTTTAATCATGAATTATAAAATTGTTTAGTTGAGGATCTACATGTAGTATTCTTAATCCAGCTCCAGCGCCTAGCCCCTCGAGTCGCTTCGGTCCGCCCAATGAACCCTCCAGCGCTTGTCGGGGCTGCACAAGGCGCTTGCGCTTTTTGTTACTACTTATACAAAATGTCATTTTTCATTGTTGTTAGCTTCTCAAGTACTTGATTGATATCTTCGTCTGATACATTAAACTCCCTCAAGCTTGCAGCAAGATGGTTTGCAATTGCGCCGAAGTGCTCATCATTCAAGTTCATCCCTTTATGGGCAAGCTCCATGCTTTTGCCTGAATACTGATTAGGACCTCCTAATGCCCAGCTTATAAAAAGGGACTGGTGACGACGCTGCTTTTCCATGTCTGTTTCTGTAAAGAAGTGACTAACTGTTTCGTCAGCCAATACCTTTTCATAAAAAACATCGACTACCTTTGTGATCGCATCCTGTCCGCCCAGTCGTTCATACAACTTTTCCATTCATATTCCTCCTTTTTGAAAGTAACGTCCCTATTATTTCTTTTTAACCAGAGGAATATGATTGAAACATTTTTATTTCAACGTTCTGCTTTATCAAGCCATTTATATCCTACACCCCATACGGTGATCAAGTAATCATCCGCAGCAAATCCTGCCTTGCGCAATTTATCCCTTAAATTCCGCACATGCGAGTCAATAGTCCGGTCTTCTGTGGCGACACCGTAACCCCAAATGGATGAAATCAAGTGTTCTCTTGTGTACACCTTATTACGGTTTTGCAGGAAAAGATTCAGGAGCGAAAATTCCTTCGGTGTAAGTGGAATTGATGTCCTATTATATTGCAATTCATATGAGTCCATATTAAGATTCAGGCCATTGAAGGAGAGGAGGTGGCTTTTCCCGGAATTTCTCCTAAGAACAGCCTCGATTCTGGCAATTAATTCGCCTTCATCAAAAGGTTTGGTGACATAATCATCTGCCCCGATTTTCAAACCCTTCACGATATCAGGCTTTTCACTTCTCGCAGTAAGCATGATGATAGGGATATCCCAGTGCTTGCGTATTTCCCGGCATGCTTCCCATCCATCCATCTCTGGCATCATGACGTCGAGCAAAACAAGATCAGCGTGTTTTTCCTCAAGAAAGCTGATCGCATCATGTGCGGAAGTTTTCGCAATGCACTTATAACCTAACGGAGCCAGGTACAACGTTAGCAGCTCCAGCATCCGTGTTTCATCATCCACTAGCAAAATATTAGCCATAATAAAAACTCCTTACATTCAAAGTAATTAAATCAATCTTACACTATAAGTTTGAAAAAACTGTGCATTTATATATTTTGATGTTTTTGTTTTCCTTTTCAGGAAAATCGCTGAGTGCCCAATCCAAAATGGACAGAATCCCATATTCTGATAATAGGATACAGAAAAGGAGTGTGAAAGTATGCCTTACGGATGCTGTCCACCATATCCAGGACCTTATGGTGGATACCCAGGATACTATGGCGGAAATGGTGCATGGTTTGCGCTGTTCATAATCCTGCTCATAATCGTTCTCATCTTTGGCGGATGGTGGTACTTTAATTCATAAGTAGGAAAAAGGCTTATGCCAGACATTCTGGATAAGCCTTTTTCGCTGGGAGACGCCTGGCTTTATAAAATAACATTTAAAGCTTTTGTTTAACCCCTTTTGAAAAAATAGAAATTTTAGAAAAATAACATTATAATAAAACAATATAGAAAAGGGGGAAATACATAATGACGAAAAGATACTCAGAAGTTTGGGATCTGGAAGTGTTCTTTCAGGGGGGAAGTGAGTCTCCTGAATTCGCCTCCCATCTTCAATCAGCACAAGAAGCAATTTCTAGTTTTAAAAAAGAAGTTGGGAACTGGAATCCTAACGATCAAGTAAGTGAGGGGAACCGCCTTGCAAGCCTGGTCGAAATGTTTGACGGAGCAGCCAAGAAGGTTAGACAAGCTGGTGCTTTTGTCAGCTGTTTGCAGGCGCAGGATACTGAGGATAAAAAAGCTGGACAATTAAGGGCGGCTGTAACAGAATTGAGTGCCTCGCTCCAGACCGCGCTGACTGTTTTTGACCAAAAGCTTGCAGGATTTTCAACAGAGGTATGGGATGAGCTTCTTCAGTCAGGTCTTTTAAATGAGTTGCGTTTTGTACTGACTGAACGCCGCGAGAGGGCTGCTGAAAGGCTTTCTGAACAGGAAGAGTCGGCAATCAACGCATTAAGCGTGGATGGCTATCACGGGTGGGGACAAATGTACGACCTTCTCGTCAGCAGCACGAAAATAAATTATAAAGAAGGAAGCTTATCGGTCGGGCAGGCTGCCAATAAGCTTTCTGATGCTGACCGTAATGTCAGGAAGGAAATATTCACAGAATGGGAGAAAGCCTGGGGAGAGAAGGAAGATTTCTACTCAAAGACTCTCAACCATCTTGCAGGCTTCAGATTGAATGTTTATAAGCTTCGCGGCTGGGAAGATGTGTTAAAAGAGCCTCTCGATATTAACCGGATGCAAAAAGAAACACTTGATGCAATGTGGCAGGTCATTTCTGAAAACAAGGAACCGTTTGTACAGTTCCTTAACCGGAAAGCAAAGCTGCTTGGACTCGAAAAGCTCAGCTGGTTCGACCTTGATGCGCCAATCGGCACCGCCGAATCAAAAATGTCCTATCAGCAAGGAGCCGATTTTATCGTTGATAATTTTGGACAATTTGGCAAGGAAATGGCTGACTTCGCAAAAATGGCGTTTGAAAACAAATGGATCGAAGCTGAGGATCGTCCTGGAAAGGCGCCAGGCGGATTCCATACGTTTTTTCCTGAAAGCAGCCAATCACGTATCTTCATGACATACTCTGGCACGCCGTCCAATGTGTCTACCCTTGCCCACGAGCTTGGACATGGTTTCCACACGTATGCAATGCGGGACCTGCACTTGCTGAACCGCAATTATGCAATGAACGTTGCTGAAACGGCGTCGACATTCGCTGAAATGATTGTTTCTGATGCTTCGCTGAAAAACTCGAAATCAAAAGAAGAGAAACTTAGTCTGTTAGAGGACAAAATCCAGCGGTCTGTGGCACTGTTGATGAACATCCATGCCAGATTCTTGTTTGAGACGAAATTCTATGAAAAACGGAAGCAAGGGTTAGTCAATGCGGAAACACTAAATGAATTAATGAAGGACGCTCAAACGGAAGCATACGGCGGGGCGCTTGAGGAATACCATCCGTTATTCTGGGCTTCCAAGCTGCATTTTTACATTACCGGGGTGCCGTTCTATAACTTCCCATATACATTTGGTTATTTATTCTCACTTGGCATCTACGCCATGGCGCAAGAAGAAGGGCAAGGCTATGAAGAAAAATATATTGCCCTGCTGAAAGACTCCGCTTCCATGACAGTGGAAGAACTGGCTCAAAAACATTTGAATGTCGATCTGACAAAGAGAGACTTCTGGGAAAAAGCCGTGCGTATGTGCGTAGAAGATGTAGAAGAATTTTTAGCTTTAACTGAATAGATAAATGGCATCCAGTTGAAAAAACTGTATAAACGATATGCAAGCAAAAACCCAGCCGGCTTCGGCTGGGTTTTTATCATACTTTCTTTAGTCTGAATGGACTGACCATTAAAAAGCTGAGGACAATCATAATAAATAAGAAGGTTTGCGGCGGTAAGAAGGGGATAGCCAGGAAACTTAATGTTGCCAGGACACCTGCAGCTGTAATTGGCAGGCCTGTAAAGTATCCGTTGCTCTCTGAAATATTGAACCTTGCCAGACGGAACGCTCCGCAGCCGATATAAAAAACGATAAAGAATGCGCCAGGTGCACCGAATTCCGATAATATTCCCTGATATATTAATAGTGCAGGTGCCACGCCAAATGATATAATATCACTCATGGAATCCAATTGCTTACCCAATTCGGATTCAATATTGAACTTTCTGGCAACCATGCCATCAAAACGGTCTGCCAGTGCGGCAATGAAAATCAGCAGCAGGCTAAGGTTCAAATTGCCGTTCATGCCGACAATAATAGCAAAACCACCCAATGAAAGGTTGGCCAGCGTCAGGACATTGGCTGTCTGGGACTTTAACTTCTTGACTGTTGTGTCAAGTACATCTTGTATGAACATGGATCTCACTCCTCTTCATGGGGAAAGGGAACTAGCACCTTAGGTTATTATATAATAATATATAATTCTAAGATGTTTATGCTTTTTCGTAAAGATATCTTTTAGACTCTTTAAAAATTGCTCATTCAAAAGGCGCTGTAATTTCGTAAATATGTTGAATGTGGCGCCGCGAGCGGAAATCAACATCAATTTCTTCATAGCCTATAAATTTGTGGCTTCTAGATTACTGAATTGATTTCATTTCTTGAAAATTGCAAGGGGAAAAATCATTATCCGCAGACAATATTCTTTAAAAACCGGAGGTAGTAACATTGATTCAAAGTATTTATAGACTGCTCATAGAATTGACGAATGGAAGATGGTCCTCAGTTATTTTGCAAAGGTTCGCAAAATCGGATAAAAGCAAATGGATTGTCCCTTCGTTCGCAAAAACATATAAAATCAACCAGGAAGAAATGGAGCGGCCAATCGATGACTATCCGAGCCTCCATGAGTTCTTTATCAGGACTCTTAAGGAAGGGTCCAGGAAGATTGATCAAGACGCTGACTCTGTAGTAAGTCCTGTTGATGCTGTTATTGAAGATATCGGGGATATCGAAGCCGATCGGACCATCAACGTGAAGGGGAAAGTCTATTCAATCGCCGAAATGCTGGGCAATGATGAAGCTATGGCACGGTATGAACAGGGAACATATATGATTTTTTACCTGAGCCCGAGCCATTATCACCGCATTCACAGCCCATTATCAGGTAAGGTGGAAAATCAATGGTCACTTGGAATGAAGTCATATCCAGTCAATAAAACAGGATTAAAATATGGAAAATACCCACTATCAAAAAACTATCGGAAAATTACCGAAATCAGGCATAAAACCGGATTGGCTGCTGTGGTTAAAGTCGGAGCGATGTTCGTTAATTCCATTGAAACTACCCATGATGGTGACACGCTTCAAAAGGGTGAGCAAATGGCTTATTTCACGTTCGGTTCCACGATCGTCATGCTTTTTGAAAAAGATTCCTTCAGCCTTCTCCCAGAGATCACAGCGCCTTACCACGTAAAATATGGGGAAAGGATAGGGACATTAAGGGGACAAGGGTGATGATTTTGGGGCACAGACTAAATCTGTGCCTTTACTGATAATAAGAGATTTTATTAAGTTCAGCATAGAGAAACCGTAACCCAAGGAGCTATTAGCGAGGTCATTCAGCAAATTATCCCAGCGTATAGAGCATCCTATAGGACGGCACTTCTTTTGATTGCAACCGATAGACGGCTGGTCTATCACTTTCCTGTTGAAGTTGAAAACCAAAAAAAAAGCCCTTTTCAGGGGCTGTTAGGAGGAAACTTTAATTCGGTTAGATAATGACCGCCGGTGGATTTCCGTTTCAATCAATCGAATAAATTCATAGCTTAAATTTAATTCTCTTGCCTTAAAATAAGACTCAATCAATAGTTCATCCGATAGCTTACGCATTCCAGTCATTCACCCCCAAAAAGGATACTTCTAAACCAGTTGTATATTGCATATAATTGTTAGTTAATTTGTTCTACCCCTACTCTATCAGAACAAAACTGCAAGAACAACTGTTCTAATTATCCACAATTACCCGTGGATAACCTGTGATTAATTTGTTTATAAATGGGAAAAAAGTAATAGAATCAATGTGTATTTTGTGTATAAGGTTATCCACAGATATGGAAAACGTTGGATTTTGTCGAAAAGTTTTTTGTGTTTTTTTATAATATTTTAAAAATTACTCGAATCCAGATGATTTTTATGTAGATTTGTCGACCCCTGTGAGCCAATTCTCTGTAAATTTTCCTCTATTTAAATGTTTGCTTTGAATACGAGGTTAAAATTGGGTATGATGTTAACGGTATGATAGGACTTAATTAATGAGGTGTAATGAAATTGCTAAACAATTTTTTGCCTGACCAGCATGTGAAAAGTATATTTGATATCCAGCCGGAAAGCTTAAAGGAAAAAGGCGTGAAAGGCATTATCACGGACCTTGACAACACGCTTGTAGAATGGGACCGTCCCTATGCGACTCCAAAGCTCATCGAATGGTTTGATAATATGAGGAAGAATGAAATACTTGTAACGATTGTTTCAAATAATAATGAGAAAAGGGTTAGATCTTTTTCAGATCCCCTTCAAATACCTTTTATATTCCAAGCAAGGAAGCCGATGAGCCGAGCTTTCCATAAAGCAGCAAAACAAATGGGCCTCCGAAAGGAAGAAACGGTTGTGATCGGTGATCAGCTGCTCACTGACGTACTTGGCGGGAATAGAGGAGGATTCCATACAATTCTTGTTGTTCCGGTTGCACAGACCGACGGATTTGTAACAAGGTTCAACCGAAAAGTTGAAAGAAGAATTCTTAATTGGTTCAGGAAACAAGGCAAGCTGAATTGGGAGGACTAAAGCATTGAGTGAACAATTTGTCTGCACAGGCTGTGGAGTGAAAATACAGACGGAGAATCCGGAACAGCTGGGCTATGCCCCGCCTTCTTCATTGGAAAAAGAGGTCGTTGTCTGCCAGAGATGCTTCCGATTGAAAAACTATAATGAGATTCAAGATGTAAGTCTTACAGATGATGATTTCTTGAAAATATTGAATGAGTTGGGCAAGACGGATGCTCTGATTGTCAAGATCGTTGACATCTTTGACTTTAACGGCAGCTGGCTTCCGGGTATCCACCGGTTTGCCGGAAACAATCCAGTAATGCTTATCGGAAACAAGGCGGATCTTGTGCCTAAATCCGTAAAGCATCGGAAGCTGATCGAGTGGATGAAAAAGGAATCCCGCGAACTTGGACTGAATCCGATTGATGTATTCCTTGTCAGTGCCTCTAGAGGTATGAATATAAAAGAAGCTGCTGCTGCTATTGATGAATACCGCAATGGCAAAGATGTCTATATTGTTGGCTGTACAAACGTAGGGAAATCTACTTTTATCAATAGAATCATCAAAGAAGTGACCGGAGAAGGAGATGTTATCACAACTTCACATTTCCCTGGGACAACCCTGGACATGATTGAAATTCCACTTGCTGATGGAAAAGCGATTGTCGATACCCCAGGGATCATCAATCATCATCAGATGGCGCACTATGTTGATAAACGCGATTTAAAATACATCACCCCCAAAAAAGAGATAAAGCCAAAGGTTTATCAGCTTAATGAAAGCCAGACATTATTTTTCGGCGGACTGGCACGCTTTGATTATATTTCTGGTGGCAGAAGGTCGTTTCCCTGCTATTTGCCCAACGAAATCAACATTCATAGAACAAAGCTGGAGAACGCCGACGAGCTTTACCAAAACCATGCCGGTGAATTGCTGACGCCGCCGCGGCGCGAACAAATGGATGAATTTCCGGAGCTTATCCGCCATGAGTTTACGATTAAAGAAGCAAAGACAGATATTGTTTTCTCAGGGCTTGGATGGGTTACTGTAAATGAAGCAGGTGCAAAGATTGCGGCCCATGTCCCAAAAGGGGTACATGTATTGTTAAGAAGGTCATTAATTTAATTTAATAATTACAATTACAAAGAAAGGGCGGGAGATTGAAATGAAAAAAATGTTCGGTGTTATCGGCGATCCAATCGCCCATTCAATGTCTCCTGCCATGCACAATGACTTGTTCCAACTGCATGGAATCGATGCCAGCTATCTGCCATTCCATGTATCGAATGATGATCTTGAGTCAGCTGTAAAAGGATTGAAGGCATTGGGAGCAAGCGGCTTCAATGTGACAATCCCTCACAAAACGGAAATTATTCCGTATCTTGATGGAATCGATCCTCTGGCAGAAGCAATCGGAGCAGTCAATACAGTCAAAAATGAAGGTGGCCTGTTTATAGGCTATAATACTGATGGCCCTGGTTTTGTAAAGGGGCTTGAATCCCATGCTGCTGATCTTTTATCGAGGTCAGCTTTGATTATTGGGGCAGGCGGTGCTGCCAGGGCCATTTATTTTTCGATGGCGAAAGCTGGATTCAAACATATCGATATTTGCAATCGCACACCGAACAAGGCTGAGGAACTTGTCAATGCCTGTCCATACAAGGTTGATTCAAAGGTACTTGATTATGATTCAGCTGAAAGAAATCTGGGAAATTACCAGCTGCTAGTCCAAACAACATCGATAGGCATGCATCCTGACATTGATTCGGTGCCATTATCTACAAATAACATAGCGCAACATTCTTTTGTAAGTGATATAATATATAATCCGCTCCAAACAAAATTGTTAAAAGAAGCTTCTGTTAAAGGAGCATCAACGCAAAATGGAATTGAGATGTTTGTGTATCAGGGAGCACTGGCCTTTGAAAAATGGACAGGCATTTTTCCTGATACAGAAAAAATGAAAGCCAATGTTTTAAGACATTTAGGAGGATACACATGTTAACAGGCAAGCAAAAACGTTTTTTAAGATCGAAAGCCCATCATCTTAATCCGATTTTTCAAGTTGGCAAAGGCGGGGTAAATGATAATATGGTCAAACAAATCGAGGAAGTACTCGAGGCGAGAGAATTGATCAAGGTAAGCATCCTTCAGAACTGTGAGGATGACAGGGACACAGTTGCAGAACAATTGTCCCGCGGCGCGAAAGCTGAACTAGTTCAGGTTATTGGAAATACCATCGTCCTATACAAAGAGTCACGTGAAAATAAGCAATTAGTTCTTCCAAGGTAAATAACTGGGAGGTGCCTATTTGAAAAAAGTTGGCATACTGGGCGGAACCTTTAATCCGCCGCATACCGGACATTTAGTGATTGCGAATGAAGTTTTCCATGCATACGGACTTGATGAGGTTTGGTTCATGCCTAACCAGGTGCCGCCGCATAAAAGTGTAACCGAGCCAATAAGCAATTCTGACCGGCTGGCGATGCTCGAGCTCGCCATAAGTGATAACCCATTTTTCAGGGTTGAGAGGGCAGAGCTTGACAGGAGCGGTCCATCATATACGTATGAAACGATGAGAATATTAAAAGATATGTATAAAGAACATGATTTTTACTTCATCATCGGTGGAGACATGGTTGAGTATTTGCCAAAATGGCACCAAATAGATGAATTGCTTGAAATGGTCAAATTTGTCGGTGTAAGCAGGCCATCATTCAAGGATGAATCACCATATAATATCCTTTATGCAGCGACACCACAAATGGATATCTCCTCCAGCATGATCAGAGAGAGAGTAAAGGCAGATACAAGCATACGTTATTTGCTGCCTGAACCTGTAAGGGAATATATTGAGGAGCATGGTTTATATGAATCGTGATCAAGCACTTCAGCTAGTGAAGCCCCAGCTTACAGAACATCGATATCTGCATACCATCGGCGTAATGGAGACGGCCATAAAACTCGCTGATCGTTACGGAGCCGATGTCAAAAAGGCCGAACTGGCCGCCATTTTCCATGATTATGCTAAATTCAGGCCAAAAGATGAAATGAAGCAGATCATTGTTGAGCAAAGAATGCCGTCAATTTTGCTCGAGTACAATAGTGAACTCTGGCATGCCCCTGTTGGTGCCTTCCTTGTCGAAAAAGAAGCAGGGATTACGGACCCGGTTGTCTTGGATGCGATTAGGTACCACACCTCAGGCAGGATAGGCATGACGCTGCTTGATAAGATTGTTTATCTGGCTGATTATATTGAGCCGGGCCGCCATTTTCCTGGTGTCGATCAAGTCAGGGCGATAGCGGAAGAGGATCTGGATAATGCATTGATCCAATCCATGAAAAACACAATCCAATTTTTATTGAAGAAGAACCAGCCGGTCTTTCCAGATACATTCAATGCATACAACAGTATCGTAAAAAATTCAGGAGGATGATTAGATGAGCGAACGCGAGTTATTGATGACAGCGGTAAAAGCAGCTGATGATAAAAGAGCAGAAGATATTTTGGTTTTGAATATGAAAGGTATATCCTTGATTGCTGATTATTTCGTGATCTGCCACGGTAATTCTGATAAACAGGTACAGGCTATTGCCCGTGAAATCAGGGAAAAAGCACTTGAGCAAGGCTACGAACTGAAGAGAATGGAAGGCTTTGACGAAGCACGCTGGGTATTGATCGACATTGGAGACGTAGTTGTCCATGTCTTCCACAAAGAAGAAAGAAGCTATTATAATCTCGAACGCTTATGGGGAGATGCTCCACTCGAAAACGTGCAGAGTGAGCTCAATTAATGTCTTACGAAAGATTCGCATACTTGTATGACCAGCTCATGCAGGATGTACCTTACGATCAATGGGTAACGATTGTTGAGGAATACCGAAAGAAGTTTCAAATAGACGGCAATAAGCTGCTTGACTTGGCATGTGGAACCGGAGAGCTTTCTGTTAGGTTTGCCCAAAAAGGATTCGATGTTACCGGCGCGGACTTATCCACGGATATGCTCTCCGTTGCGAAAGTGAAGGCTGATGGCCTTTCTTTGCCAATCCTATTTTTCGAGCAGGACATGACCAGACTTGATGATTTAGGGGAATTTGACATCATCGGCATTTTTTGTGATTCACTGAATTATCTTGAGAATGAAGAGGCAGTCAAGCAAACATTCGAAGGAGTGTACCGTCTCTTAAAAAAGGGTGGCTTGTTCCTGTTCGATGTCCATTCGGTCTATAAAATGGATCATATTTTTGCTGATGCAACCTTTACTTGGGATGACGATGAAATCACCTATATTTGGAACAGTTTTAGTGGAGAAGCGCCTCACAGCGTCGAACACGAGCTGACATTCTTTGTTCTCGATGAATCATCTGGAAAGTATGACAGGATAGACGAACTGCATTTTCAGCGTACATATCCTGAAGAGACTTATAAGCAACTGATTGAACAGACAGGCTTCAAGAGAATTGAGATTTCCGGAGACTTTTCAATGAATGCTCCTGAGCCGTCTGCAGAGAGAATTTTTTACGCCATGATAAAACCATAAATGTAAGAGGCTCCCAAATAGATTGGGAGCCTCTATTTTATTGTTAATAAATTGTCACAATTGCTTGGAAGGATTTTCTGATAAAATGGAGAACTTATTTAATTGCCGAATTGTTCCTGGACCTTTCCAAGTTCCTCTTCAAATTTTTTATGTGTGGCCTGAAAAATCTTTTCGAACATATCACCGGTTTCACTATCTAAAACCTTGATTCCTTCCCCGGTAATCCCGCCCTTGACGCAAACCTTTTCCTGTAATGTAGGCAATGTATAATGATTTTTGCTTAAAAGCTCTCCTAAACCAATCAACATTTCACTGGCTAACACCGTGGCAGTTTCCTGGTCTATTTCCGTTTCTTTTACAGCTGCTGATATAAAGCTTTGGACAAGGTGGCTGAAGAACGCAGGTCCGCAGCTAACGATATCAGATGCCACCCTAGTAATATTCTCCTCTATTTCTACTGGTACAGATACCTTCTTGAAAAGGGCGTTAAGAGCATTTTTCCATTCAGCACTGCAACGAGTCCCATACGTAAAAAGCGAAACACCCGCAAGAGCCCTGTTGGTGATGCTTGGTATAATCCGTATGACTGAACAGTCCACTTTTCGTTCAAGTTGTTCGACGCTGATCGGACTTGTGATTGAAATGATGCATTTATCCTTGCTAAGGGCAGGCTTGATCTGTTCAACCAGCTCCAACATATTATGAGGCTTCACGCAAATGAAAATGGCATCAGAGTTTTCAGCCACATCAATGGCATTCTGTCCAATTGCTAAGCTTGGATATATTTTTTGAATATCTAATGCTTTTGCTAATGTTCTATTTGTGATCGTCATTGAAGAAGGGGAAACGGCATTCCCATCAATGAGAGCTTCGGCGAGAATTCTCCCCATATTCCCTGTGCCAATAATCCCTATTTTCATAACCCTTCCCTCCTTCATACATTTATTCTCCTATATCCATATGATTATAAATTTTAGATTATGACATTTTAGAAAGGTGTTGACCAGACATGGAATGGATCAAGGAACATAAATTTTATCTCCTAGCTGGTATTGCCGCTTCATTGGTTTTTGTATATTCATCCTATGGTTCTGAGAATGATCTTACAGAACAGCATGAGGAGGTTGTTGCTTTGGATGAAGGGGAAGAGGCGGAAAACAAGGACATTCCTGAACGAGCAGAAGAATCTCTCATCATCATGGCAGATATAAAAGGAGCTGTGGTGAATCCGGGAGTATACGAGTTTCAAGATGGCAGCAGGGTCATTGACCTGATTGAACTGGCAGGAGGACTTGCAAAGGATGCTGATGCGGCAACCATCAATTTCGCTATGCATGTAAAAGATGAAATGGTTATATATGTACCAAGAATAGGCGAGCAGGTTGAGTCAGCAATACATGTCCAGGCAGAACAGCCGACATCAGGAAAAACAACAGTTAACCTCAATACTGCCGAAGCCAGTGAGCTCGAAACATTGCCTGGGATAGGACCGTCTAAAGCCGAAGCAATCATTGAACACCGCGAAACAAACGGACCCTATAAATCAATTGAAGATTTAAAGTTGATCAGCGGAATTGGCGATAAAACCTTTGAAAAATTGAAGGAGCTTATTTCGGTAAAGTAACTGTATTCAATTTGAACTCTTTTGAATTTAGCATTAAAATTATTTATATGGGACAAGGTTTAGGGTTGCAAGAACCGCTGGACATTTTGAAGCTTTTGAAGGGGGAGATCAGCATGGGAAGAAAAAGCTGGGATGAGTATTTTTTGGATATCGCAGATGAGGTCGGGACACGCTCAACTTGCCCTAGACTGCATGTAGGGTGCGTCATCGTAAAGGATAAGCATATTTTATCAACTGGTTATAATGGTTCAATACACGGCCATGACCACTGTGAGGATGTCGGCTGCCTGATCAATGAGCAAGGAAGATGCATCCGGACGCTGCACGCCGAAGAAAATGCTGTCCTCCATGCTGACAGAGGATTATTAAAGGGCGCTACAGCGTTTGTCACTCATGAACCATGTGAGAAGTGTTCAAAGACGCTCGCACAATCTGGCATAGCAAGAATTGTTTATCGCAGCGCCTATCCTAACAAGTATAATGATACTTTCTTAAGAGATGTAGAAGTTGTTCATTTGTCAAAATAACTGATATCAAGAAAAGAGTTTGGATAATGGACATTTTGTCTGATCGACCTGTAAACATCAAAGGACGATTGATATACTTTGCGGCCTTATCATTATTGGGTTTGCTTAGCGTCCTGGAAAGCCATGTGATTTATGGAGGATTGTTATTGCTGGCAATCCTCTTTTTACTAAAGTATAAAAAATTCCATGTGCTAATGGTATTCCTTTTGTTTGGGTGCTATGTGATATACTTTGCATCGGGCTATTATGAAAAGATGACTTTTGACACCCACTTTGCCGGTAAGGAAAAAGACTTTCTAATTTTATTTGAAAATGACATCCGATTTGATGGGAATTTGCTTTCTGCTTATGCGGTCTCAATTCCCATGAATGAAGAGGTTGTGGTCAGATACAGAATCAAGACAGAGAAGGAAAAAAAGCTCCTTAAACCACTGCTTACAACCGGAATCGCATGCCAGGCTTCCGGAACACTCGAGAAACCCTCCCCAGCGCGTAATCCCAATGCCTTCGACTACCAACTCTTTTTGAATCGAAAGCAAATAACGTGGATCCTCAATGTTGACCATCTTAATGCAGAAAAATGCCAAAGCCGGTCACGCGGATTTATAACAGCGTTAAAAAGCTTTAGACAAAAAGAAATTACTTCAATCAATAATAATTTCCCGCAGGAAACCGCGGCACTTGCGGCAGCGCTGTTATTCGGCGAAAGAGATCTTTTTAATCCAGAAACAGAACGGTCTTACCAGAAAATTGGGGTAGTGCACCTATTGGCGATTTCAGGTTTGCATGTCGGACTCCTTGCAGGTATGGTGTATTTTACTTGCCTTAGAATCGGAATTACAAAGGAAAATACCGAATTCATACTTCTGGCTTTCCTGCCAGTTTATGCAGTTGTATCAGGGTTAGCACCGCCTGTGTTGAGGGCTGCAGCCATGCTGATGATATTGATTGGTGCCCGCCGTTTCAACTTGAGGCTTAGTCCGCTTGACGCCATTTCGATTGCTTTTATGATATTAACCTTCCTTGAGCCTAACTTAATATATGACATAGGATTTCAGCTTTCTTTTTCAGTAAGCTTTTCCCTTGTAATTTCCGCTCCTAAAATACTTACAGTCTTTACAACATACATCAAACAAACGGCTGCAGCTTCTTTTATAGCCCAGCTCTCGAGCCTTCCAGTTATCATTAATTCCTTTTATGAAGTTTCTGTAATATCAATTATCGCCAATCTTCTTTTTGTACCTCTATTTTCGCTCCTTTTGCTTCCGCTGTTGCTGGTCACCTACCTTGTTTTTTCGCTGTTTGGCACCCTTCCGGTCAATTATCTGAATATCCTCGAAGGTATTGTCCACCAGATAAACAATACGGCAACAATACTTGCGGAGGTCCCTGGTTCAACCCTCATCATCGGAAAGCCGTGGAAACTAATATTGTTACTGCAAATAATACTGATACCTCTGTTTTTTTTCTTATGGGAAAGTTCTCTTGTCAGCAAGTTGAAGCCGCAGGTATGGATCTTCCTGATTCCCCTGATTCCGCTGTTTATCCAAATCCTTTTTCCAGTTATAAACCCTTACGGAAAAGTGATATTCCTTGATGTCGGCCAGGGAGAAAGCATTTTGATCATAATGCCGTTCAATAAAGGGAACTACCTTATTGATACAGGTGGCGTATTCACATTTGAGAGTGGGGACTGGAAGCAAAGAAGGGAAGAATACGATCCAGGGAAGAACATTGTTTTGCCATTATTGAAAAGTGAAGGTATAGGCACTTTGGATAAGCTGATACTGACCCATGGGGATGCAGACCATATTGCTGGTGCTGCCGCCCTTTTCGATGAAATCAGGGTCAAACAGCTGATATTGCCAAGAGAGACAGATAGGTCCGGACTTGAAAAAGATATCATCAAACGGGCATCTGAGGAGGGTGTAGATATATATTTTGGTGGTTCGGGAACGGCATGGAAAACACCGGGAGGAGAATTCATCATGCTAAACCCTGTGGGTGTGGGGAAGGACGGAGATCGAAATGAAAGGTCGATTGTCCTTTTTGCGGATATCGGCGGAAAGAAGTGGCTTTTTACGGGGGACTTGGGCCATGAAGGTGAAAAAGATTTTCTGGAAAATTACAGCAAAATGGACATCGATGTCCTGAAAGTTGGCCACCATGGCAGTAAATATTCAAGTTCGCAGCCTTTTATTGAAAGCATTAATCCAGAGTATGCGGTCATTTCTGTTGGGGAAAAAAATAGGTATGGCCACCCCGGGAAGGAAGTGATCGAAAGGCTTGATTCCCAAGGAACACGAACATTTAGAACCGATGTAAATGGGGCAGTGATTTACAGATTTAAAGGCAATCTAGGAACATTTTTCACCCAGATTCCATAGGATATAGCAAGAAGCAGCCAGGTTTCTCCCCCGATTATCGCAACATGAAAAGAGACTGCATTATTTATGCAGTCTCCGTAACGTTATCCTATGTAGCCGTGATTAACTCCCGATTATCTGCACGACTGTCGCAATAATGAACATTGTTGCAAAGAATCCAAAAGAAACGATGAATCCAACACCTGAGTCAACAGCGTCATTGCGATTGCTTTGGACATTCTCTTCGAATTGATTCACAGTGAATCCCCCCTATTTCCTTAATAGTATAAGCGATTCAAAATAAAAAATCCAGTATTGTTCTGCAGGCCATTTCAATTGTTATGCTCTTGCTAATTTGACAAGAGTTGTCACAAATACTTTTCCCGTTTGGGGCTAAAATAATCTTACTAAGATGCACCGCTGTCATATGAGTATCCTAGGCCTTATATGACAGCGTTCAATATAAATAGGGGAATTGGTCCGGGAAGGCGCGGCCAATTCCCTTAGAATGCTTGTCAAAATGTCCAAGCTTCTTTACGATAGGTATATGGCAAAACTGATTGAACGGAGCGGAAGACATTGGTATTGGACATTTGGAAAAAAATCAGCAAAAAACAGGTTGACCTTGTTTATTTATTATTTGGAACAGAAGCTTTTCTTATAAATGAAACGAAGCAGCTGTTAATAGAACATGTTTTGGATGAAGAGGAAAAAGATTTTAACTTATCAGTTTACGATCTCGAAGAAACGCCAATAGAAGCAGCCTTGGAAGACGCAGAAACCTTTCCTTTCATGGGAGAAAAGAGGTTGGTCATCCTGCAGAACCCTGCCTTCCTGACTTCAGAGAAGTCTAAGGGTAAGGTCGAACATAACCTCGCAAAGCTAGAGGAGTACCTTTCACAGCCTGCACCGTATTCAATTGTCGTTTTTTCCGCGCCTTATGAAAAGCTGGATGAACGAAAGAAAGTCACGAAAGAACTAAAGAGGAAAGCGACAATCGTTGAAGCAAAGAAGCTATCAGAGCAGGAATTAATCTCCTGGGTAAAAGAGCGGGCAGCTTCAAATGGTGCGATTATCGAAAATGATGCAATTGAATTGTTATTATCACTAGCAGGAACGAATTTATTTATGCTTACCTCGGAAATAGATAAACTTGCGCTATATGCAGGAGAGAATCAGCCAATCAACAAGGACATCGTTGACAGGCTGACAGCGAGATCGCTAGAACAAAATATATTCTCCCTCGTAGACAAGGTGGTCCACCGGAATGTTGAAGCAGCATTAAGGATTTATTATGATCTTTTAAAACAGAATGAAGAACCGATTAAAATCCTTGCAGTTATTACGGGTCAATTCAGGCTGATTTATCAGGTTAAGGAATTGGCACGCAAAGGATACGGTCAGCAGCAGATTGCGGCAACGTTGAAAATTCACCCATTCAGGGTAAAGCTGGCCGCTGGACAGGCAGGGGCATTTTCTGATGAAGAATTGACAAGGATCATAAAGCTTCTGGCAGAAGCGGATTATCAGATGAAAACTGGCGGCATGAAAAAAGAGATGCTAATTGAAATGATCCTTTTTCAGATAAATGGAAGGAAATAAATAGAGAACAAATAAAAAAACGACCGGTGAAGGTCGTTTTTTTATTTGCATTTAGCATTTAAAATTAGCCATTAGCGTTTAATTTTTTCATTAAACGGGCTTTTTTGCGGGAAGCTGCGTTTTTGTGGATAAGACCTTTAGCTGCTGCTTTGTCAAGCTTGCTAGCTGCTTCTGCGAAAGAAACTTTTGCTTCAGTATCGTTGTTCACGATTGCTGCTTCTGCTTTTTTAACTGCTGTACGCATAGAAGATTTTACAGTAATGTTTTGAGCTTTGCTCAATTCACTAGTTTTTACGCGTTTGATTGCAGATTTAATGTTTGGCATTCCGTTCACCTCCTAAAAAAGCATCGAGATTTTATGGAACTCGACATTTCCAGTACATTTCTTATTTATTAAGAACAAATGATATTTTATCAAACAGGGGTTAATAATGCAATACTCTGCGCTAATTTAAGTCTAGTGTAACGTGAATGTTTTTTTATGTAAAAGGAAAAGATAGGCAATAGTATGCTGTTTACCAGCCAAACTGTACTTGGAGGAATGCGAGAATGAAGGAATCTGTAGACTTGAGCATGTATTCGATCAGGACTGACCTGGCTGTCGAAGCAAGGGAAATGGTGCTGGCAGACCAGGCTGCGACAGTCCATTCACAGGAAAATCTCTCCCACATTGAAGGCGTTATCATAAAAGAAAAAGAAGAAAATGACATAAAGATATCTCTCGTGGAAGTGACGGGCGAAGGTGAAAAGAACCTCGGCAAAAAGCAGGGCCAATATTTGACGATTGAAGTTGTCGGCATACGTAATCAGGACACTGAATTGCAGGGAAAAGTAGAAAAGGTATTTGCCTCGGAGTTTGCCCATTTTTTAAAACAGGCTGGTATTAAAGAGGACGCTTCCTGCCTTGTTGTAGGTTTGGGGAATTGGAATGTTACTCCTGATGCTCTCGGTCCACTTGTCTGTGAAAATTTGCTTGTCACTCGGCACCTGTTCGAGCTTCAGCCAGAGAATGTTGATGAAGGGTACCGTCCCGTTAGCGCGCTTTCCCCAGGGGTTATGGGCCTCACCGGGATTGAAACATCCGATATCATTTTTGGTGTGGTAGAAAAAACGAAGCCTGACTTTGTCATTGCCATTGACGCGCTCGCTTCACGGTCGATCGAAAGAGTCAATGCTACGATCCAAATCTCCGATACTGGAATTCATCCAGGATCGGGAGTAGGAAATAAGCGAAAAGAATTAAGCAAGGAAACGCTCGGGATTCCGGTAATAGCGATTGGCGTACCTACCGTCGTCGATGCTGTATCGATCACAAGTGATACGATTGATTTCATCCTTAAACATTTTGGCAAGGAATTGAGGGAAGGAGATAAACCTTCAAGATCTCTCGTTCCAGCGGGAATGAGTTTCGGGAAAAGAAAAAAACTTACGGAAGAAGACCTCCCAGAAACTCAGCACCGACAAACATTCCTTGGAATGGTAGGAACACTTGAGGATGAAGAGAAGCGTAAACTTATTTACGAGGTGTTATCGCCATTGGGACATAACTTGATGGTAACGCCTAAGGAAGTGGATGTTTTCATAGAGGATATGGCGAATTTGATTGCCAGCGGCCTCAATTCCGCGCTCCATTCTAGCGTTGACCAGGATAATGCCGGTATGTATACACATTAACAATTATTTCAATATCGTTACGTATGGATTCTTGGTTCTATCTTCTCTAGCAAAGTCATAACATTTACTAGACTTGCACAGAGAGGTGAAACAATGAGATTTAGTAAACGACCTGGAATAATTGTAGCTGTCCAAGGGACTCATTTAGTAAAAGCCGCACTAGCATTTGTGTTCTTTCTCATTGGGATATTTTCTATAAGCGGAGTCATGACTTCGCTGCGTCCTGAATATAGAATTTCTTCCGATTCGGTCAATCAGGCAGCAACGAATTTAAATGGCCAGCTGTTGTTCACATTGATGGGATGGGAAAACCATCAGTTTCTGCAGGCACTTCCAAAAGGCCATGAAGCACCGAAGCTGACAAACGTGATGTTCAAACTCTCTACTAATATCAATCTGGATGATCCCAGAAGTTTACTGGGGAGGGAGCTTCCAGGATTCTCGCTGTTTGATGGCAAAATTCTTGTTGCTGGCGAAGGGACCAATTATACAAATATGCCAATGGAATCCGCCCCTCCTATTGAGGTGTTGAAGGCAGAGCAAGATGCTGCACTCCAAAACACTGATAAACTCCCGGCATCGCCTGAAGGGAGTGCAGCGGCACCACCATTATCTACTGGAGACCGGAAAGCTGTTTATATCTATTTTACGCACACAAGGGAATCATACTTGCCGTATTTAAAAGGAGTAAATGACCCTAATAAAGCATACCACTCACAGGTGAACGTAACTAAAATTGGTGACCATCTGAAATCAAGCCTTGAGAAGCGCGGCATAGGGACAACTGTAGACAA
The DNA here is from genome assembly GCF_023715485.1 of Mesobacillus subterraneus. Classification (GTDB taxonomy): domain Bacteria; phylum Bacillota; class Bacilli; order Bacillales; family Cytobacillaceae; genus Mesobacillus; species Mesobacillus subterraneus_B. The sequence continues at coordinate 243,886 of NZ_JAMBOF010000003.1, forward strand.
AACGGACGTAATGGCAAATTTAAATAAGAAAGGCTTAGGTTTCGGTAAGGCCTACCAGGAATCACGGCCTGTTGTAGAAGCTGCAATGGCAGGAGACCGGAATCTGCAATATTTCATCGATATTCATCGAGACGGATACAGAAAAGATAAAACGACGATTCAATTAAACGGCAAATCGTACGCGAAGCTGGCCTTTGTCATCGGCGGGGAGAACGCCAATTATGAGAAGAACCTTGCGCTCGCAAAAGAATTGCACAATCTCCTTGATGAAAAATACGGCAAGGGATTGAGCAGGGGAGTCATAGAGAAAAAAGGTGCATCTACCAATGGTAAATTTAATCAGGATTTATCGCAAAACGCTTTGTTAATAGAGTTCGGCGGTGTGGATAATACCTTTGAAGAATTGAACAGGTCCGCGGATGCTCTAGCAGATGTATTCAGTGAATTTTACTGGCAGGCAGAACAAGTAGGAGCCCCGGCCCAGCAGCCTCCTGACAAGAAATAAATTTTGGCAAGGTGATCGAGATGAAAATGTTCATGCTTAAAAGCTTCATGCTTGCTGCCTTAATGTTCATATCCGTATTGTTCGGGATGCAGCAGGCAAACGAAGGCATCCATAAAATGAAGGGCTATGATGACCCGGAATTCAAAAGTGCTTTCATGATAAAAGAAGATGAAGACGGTTCCTACAAAAGCGCGATATTGGGCAACGATGTCTCCAGCCATGACCTTGAACAAAAGCGGAAAAAACTAGAGGAAATGAAAGCTTTCAATTTATTTTCATCACTTGGAAAGCAACTCGCTGACGGAGTCTCGCTTGTCGTGGAAAAAACAGTAAAATTGATCACAGGGAAGTAAGTGGCAGCGGGCTTGGCCCGCTGTTTTTCGTTTTGGGATAAAGGAGTTTAACCTAATTTTCTTAATTTCATTTTACATAACGATTTCCCAATTTTCTGTGAACATTTCGAGGCAATGGCACAGCTTTGCTCAATGGACCATCTGTGACACTTCTTCTTTTATTTATTGAATCTTGATATTCCTGCTGATATAATCAACAATAGTGTACATGCGCGAGTATAGTAGGAGTGAACGCAATGAACAGAGAAGATAGACTTAATAGACAAAGTAAAATACGGAATTTTTCGATCATCGCCCATATCGACCATGGTAAGTCTACCTTGGCGGACCGGATCCTTGAAAAGACTAATGCATTGACTGCCCGTGAAATGAAGGACCAGCTGCTGGATTCTATGGATCTTGAGCGTGAACGCGGAATTACGATTAAATTGAATTCAGTACAATTGAAATATAAAGCGAAAGATGGAGAAATCTATACTTTCCATTTGATTGATACTCCAGGACACGTCGACTTCACTTATGAGGTTTCGCGGAGCCTGGCTGCCTGTGAAGGGGCAGTGCTCGTAGTTGATGCCGCACAGGGAATAGAAGCGCAGACATTGGCGAACGTTTACTTGGCAATCGACAATGACCTGGAAATAGTTCCGGTTATTAATAAAATTGACTTGCCTAGTGCAGACCCTGAGCGTGTCAGGAATGAAATCGAAGAGGTAATCGGCCTTGATGCCTCCGAAGCTGTTCTTGCGTCTGCAAAAGCGGGTATTGGGATTGAGGATATCCTTGAGCAAATCGTAGCAAAGGTGCCGGCACCAGAAGGTGATCCAGAAGCACCTTTAAAAGCTTTGATTTTCGACTCTTTATATGATGCCTATCGCGGTGTAGTAGCTTATATCCGTGTGGTAGATGGAACGGTAAAAGTTGGGGATAAAGTAAGGATGATGGCGACAGGCAAGGAATTTGAAGTGACAGAAGTAGGAGTTTTCACTCCGAAAGCGACTCCTTCGGATGAATTGACCGTCGGCGACGTAGGTTTCCTGACAGCAGCTATCAAAAACGTCGGCGATACACGTGTCGGTGATACCATCACGAATGCGAAAAACGGCGCGGTTGAACCGCTTCCTGGATATCGCCGCTTGAACCCTATGGTATATTGCGGTCTGTATCCAATCGATTCAGCGAAATTCAATGATTTGCGTGAAGCCCTGGAAAAACTTGAGCTGAACGACTCAGCATTGCAATTCGAGCCAGAAACTTCCCAGGCGTTAGGCTTCGGTTTCCGCTGTGGATTCCTTGGTCTTCTGCACATGGAAATCATCCAGGAGCGTATCGAGCGTGAATTCAAAATTGATTTGATCACGACTGCGCCAAGTGTTATTTACGATGTCATCATGACGGACGGAACAGAAATAAAAGTCGACAACCCGTCAAACATGCCTGACCCGCAAAAAATAAACCGTGTTGAAGAGCCATATGTAAAAGCGACAATGATGGCACCGAATGATTATGTCGGAGCGATCATGGAGCTTTGCCAGGAAAAGCGCGGAATCTTCATCGATATGCAATATATGGATGAAACTCGTGTCAGCATCATTTATGAAATTCCACTATCCGAAATCGTTTATGACTTCTTTGACCAGCTAAAGTCGAGCACGAAAGGCTATGCTTCATTCGATTACGAGTTGATCGGATACAAGCCGTCGAAGCTTGTGAAAATGGACATATTATTGAACGCTGAAAAAGTCGATGCCTTAAGCTTTATCGTCCATAATGATTTTGCCTATGAAAGAGGAAAGGTCATCGTTGAAAAATTGAAGGACCTAATCCCTCGCCAGCAGTTCGAAGTGCCAATCCAGGCGGCTATCGGCCAAAAGATTGTCGCTCGCTCAACTATTAAGGCGATGCGTAAAAACGTATTGGCAAAATGTTACGGCGGGGATATCTCCCGTAAGCGGAAGCTATTGGATAAACAAAAAGAAGGTAAGAAGCGGATGAAGCAGGTCGGTTCTGTTGAAGTTCCGCAGGAAGCCTTCATGGCGGTACTGAAAATGGACGATACAAAACCAAAGAAATAATATAGCAGGGGAGGCTGGATGTGCTTGTGTATCGCGAGCGTTTCTGGCCTCTTTTTAATAGGCATTTTAAAATGCAGTTGGATCATCTATTTTCAAAAACAATTTAAATCCCGGCTGGAAAGCCAAATAGGAAGTGATTCATACATGAAAGCAGCTTATATCCATATACCGTTCTGTCATCATATTTGCCATTATTGCGATTTCAATAAAGTTTTCATGAAAGGACAGCCTGTTGATGAGTACCTGGAGGCACTTGGAAAAGAAATGGAATTAATCGTGAAAGATGATCGTGATGTTCTCGATACGATATTTGTCGGCGGCGGGACCCCGACCGCCTTGAATGAAAATCAGTTAGAAAAATTAGTTCAAAGAATCCAAAAGCAGCTTAACTTTGACAGCAAAACCGAGTATACTTTCGAAGCGAATCCAGGAGACCTGTCAAAAGAAAAGCTCGCCATCCTGAAAAATGCCGGAGTCAACCGTCTCAGCTTTGGTGTTCAAACCTTTAATGATGAGCTGCTTGAAAGAATCGGCAGGACGCATTGCGCTAAAGATGTATTTGCGTCGATTGAGGCAGCAAAAGCGGTTGGTTTTGAAAATATCAGCATCGATTTAATTTACAGTCTCCCAGGCCAGACAAAGCAGGATTTCATCGAATCGATCCAAACAGCCCTCTCTTTAGGTCTTGTGCATTATTCAGGCTATTCACTGATCATCGAACCAAAAACAGTTTTTTATAATTTAATGCAAAAAGGCAAGCTGCCAATCCCTGGCGAGGATGCCGAAGCGGAAATGTATGAAACGCTTATGGAGCAAATGGAACTGCATGGGTTGCACCAATATGAAATAAGCAACTTTGCTGTCCCGGGATATGAAAGCAGGCATAATATCACATACTGGAATAATGAAGAATACTATGGATTCGGTGCCGGTGCGCACGGCTATGTGAATGGCATCAGGCAATCCAACTATGGGCCGCTGAAGAAGTATATGGAACCATTGTCCAAAGGGGAGCTTCCGATCATGGACGCGCATAGGGTAACTATTGAAGAAAAAACAGAAGAGGAAATGTTCCTCGGACTCAGGAAGACAGAAGGTGTTTCTATTCGACATTTTCAGGAAAAATTCAATGAAAACCCTATCGAATTATATAGAGACCAAATTAGGGAATGGACTTCAAAAGGCCTGCTGAAAACAGATGAAGGAAGAATCTTTTTAACCCGGCAAGGACGTTTGCTTGGAAATGAAGTTTTTCAATCATTTATTGGGGTATCAAATCGTTGACATCCTCAGCTTTTATTGATAAATTATTTTTAGAATTAGCACTCGTTCTTATAGAGTGCTAACAGAGGTGATGATGTTGTTAACAGATCGTCAGGTGCTTATATTGCAGGTGATTGTTGATGACTTTATTCGTTCAGCTCAGCCGATAGGTTCACGGAGCTTGTCGAAAAAAGAGGAAATTACTTTCAGTTCGGCGACAATCCGAAATGAAATGGCAGATTTGGAAGACTTGGGTTTCATTGAAAAAACGCACACTTCTTCAGGAAGGATTCCTTCTGAAAAAGGATACCGTTACTATGTCGATAATCTTCTTCTGCCGCAAAAATTGAATCATTCAGACATGGCTGCTATCAAGTCCCTTTTTGCTGAAAGGATTTACGAACTTGAAAAAATCGTTCAGAAATCAGCCAAGATCCTTTCTGAAATGACCAATTATACTTCAATTGTCTTGGGGCCGGCAGTGAAGGATAACAGATTGAAAAAACTCCAGATAGTACCGTTGAATAAGGATACTGCGATTGCCATAATCGTTACGGATACTGGGCATGTGGAAAACAGGATGTTCCATTTCCCGACAAGTGTAGATCCATCCGATGTGGAGAAAATGGTCAATATCCTCAATGAACGCTTGGCTGGAGTTCCGCTTACAAATCTGAATTCCAAGCTTTATAAGGAGATTGCTGTGTTATTGCGCCAGCATATTAGCAGCTATGATACGCTCCTTAATTCGATTGCGGACACACTTAATCTGCCTTCGCATGAAAAGGTGTTTTTCGGCGGCAAGACAAATATCCTCAGTCAGCCGGAGTTCAATGATGTGGACAAAATCCGCAGACTGATGAACATGATTGAGCAAGAGGATGGTCTTTATCAGCTGATCAGGAAAAATCCTGCTGGTATCAACATAAAAATCGGCACTGAAAATGATAACTCAGCGATGGAAAATTGCAGTCTTATTACAGCCACCTACTCGATGGGTGCGGAAAAACTGGGAACAATCGCAGTTTTAGGCCCAACGAGGATGGAATATTCCCGTGTTATCAGCCTGCTTCAATTGATCAGTACAGACCTTTCAAAGGTGCTGACGGAGTTGTATCAAAACAAATAGGCATGGAAATATTGATTAAGGGTGGAACAACCTGTTCCATCCCGAATTGTCATGTGTTTTCTATTGGCTCTTTGCGTAAACTTTGTTACTTTTATAATCTTATTGATGCCATCTTGGATCAGTTACCCCTGCATAAGACTCTAAGGCAAGAAAATACGGGATTAACGATCGTACGAAAGCAACAATCAATGTGGGTACAGCTTTCTATGGAGTCTGAAATACTTCATTGAAATATAACATCCAGGAACTACCCTGGAAAACTGTGGTGATTGAATGATATACGCTGCAGTCATTATTTTAGGGAGGTGAGTTAACGTGACAGAAGAAAAAAACATTGAGCAAGAATTGAACAGCCAGATGGAAGAAGGAACGGTTGAAGAAGTTTTTGCCGAAAACGAAGCTTCTGAACAAATCGCAGATATGCAAGAACAAGATCCAACACAACAGAAAATCACTGAATTGGAAGCGAAACTCGAGGAAGCTGATAACCGTTACTTGCGCCTGCAGGCTGACTTTGATAACTTCCGCCGCCGTTCAAGAATTGAACTTGAGGCGAGCGCTAAATATAGAGCACAAAGCATCATCACTGACCTGCTTCCGGCTATCGACAATTTTGAGCGAGCCATGAAGATGGAAGTGGATAATGAACAGGCAAAATCCCTGATGCAGGGCGTGGATATGGTATACCGCAGCCTGCTTGATGCTCTGAAAAATGAGGGCGTAGAAGTCATTGAAGCGGTTGGCAAAGAATTTGACCCGCATCTTCACCAGGCAGTTATGCAAGCTGAAGATGAAAACTACGGTCCAAACATTGTTGTTGAGGAGTTCCAAAGAGGCTATATGCTAAAGGACCGTATCATTCGTCCAGCAATGGTGAAAGTGAACCAATAACAGTGGTTACAGGGCTCTTTTCGAGGAGACTTCTGAATAAAGATTGGATTTATACTCGCAAAAACCCAGGCCGGTTTTAACTTTTGCTTGAGAAAGCACAAAGTTTTAGAAAAGAGTCTACATAAATAAGCCAGGAGGTAAATTAATTATGAGCAAAATCATCGGTATTGACTTAGGAACAACCAACTCATGTGTTGCCGTACTTGAAGGCGGCGAACCAAAGGTAATTCCAAATCCAGAAGGAAACAGAACAACTCCTTCGGTAATTGCATTCAAGAATGGCGAGCGCCAGGTTGGTGAGGTGGCTAAACGCCAGGCAATCACTAACCCTAATACAATCATCTCTATCAAGCGTCATATGGGTACGGACCATAAGGTAGAGGCTGAAGGAAAAGAATATTCTCCTCAAGAATTATCGGCTGTTATTCTGCAATACTTGAAGTCTTATGCAGAAGATTATCTTGGCGAACCAGTTACAAAGGCAGTAATCACGGTTCCAGCATACTTCAACGATGCTGAGCGCCAGGCAACTAAGGATGCAGGTAAAATTGCAGGACTAGAAGTTGAGCGTATCATCAACGAGCCAACAGCAGCTGCACTTGCTTACGGTCTTGACAAAATGGATGAAGACCAAACAATCCTGGTTTATGACCTTGGCGGCGGTACATTCGACGTTTCCATCCTCGAGCTTGGCGATGGCGTATTCGAAGTTAAAGCTACTGCTGGTGACAACCGTCTTGGCGGTGATGACTTTGACCAAGTGATCATTGACTATTTAGTAGAACAATTTAAAAAAGAAAACGGCATCGACCTTGCTAAGGATAAGATGGCTCTTCAGCGCTTGAAGGATGCTGCTGAAAAAGCGAAGAAGGATTTATCTGGAGTAACTTCTACGCAGATTTCCCTTCCGTTCATCACAGCTGGGGAAGCAGGTCCGCTTCACCTTGAAGTGAACATGACACGCGCTAAGTTTGAGGAATTATCTGCAGGATTGGTAGAGCGTACTATGGGGCCAACTCGCCAGGCTCTTAAAGATGCAGGCTTAAGCCCATCTGAATTGGATAAAGTAATCCTTGTTGGCGGATCTACTCGTATCCCGGCTGTTCAGGAAGCAATCAAGAAGGAAACGGGTAAAGAGCCTCATAGAGGGGTAAATCCTGATGAAGTAGTTGCCATGGGTGCTGCAATCCAGGGCGGCGTAATTTCTGGAGATGTTAAGGACGTTGTCTTGCTTGACGTTACTCCGCTTTCACTTGGTATCGAAACAATGGGCGGTGTATTCACAAAGCTGATCGACCGCAACACAACAATTCCGACATCTAAATCGCAAGTGTTCTCTACTGCAGCAGACAGCCAGACTGCAGTTGATATCCATGTCCTTCAAGGTGAGCGTCCAATGGCTGCTGCTAATAAGACTCTTGGCCGTTTCCAATTGACTGACATCCCGCCGGCTCCACGCGGAATTCCGCAAATCGAAGTTACTTTTGACATCGATAAGAACGGTATTGTTAACGTTCGCGCTAAGGATCTTGGCACTAACAAGGAACAGCAGATTACAATCAAGTCATCTACTGGCCTTTCTGACGACGAAATCGAACGCATGGTTAGAGAAGCTGAGGAAAATGCCGAAGCGGACAAGAAGCTTAAAGAAGAAGTGGAACTTCGCAATGAAGCTGACCAGCTAGTATTCACTGCTGAAAAGACTCTGAAGGATCTTGAAGGCAAAGTGGATGAAGAAGAAGTCAAGAAAGCAACCGAAGCGAAAGATGAGCTGAAGGCGGCAATTGAAAAGAACGAAATTGAAGATATCCGCACTAAGAAAGATGCATTGCAGGAAATCGTAACAAACTTGAGCGTTAAGCTGTATGAAGAAGCTGCTAAGCAGCAACAGGCACAGCAAGGCGCTGCAGGACAAGAAGGAACTGCTAAAGATGATAACGTCGTTGACGCAGAATTTGAAGAAGTAAATGACGATAAATAATCCGTCATAACACCAAAAAGTCAAAGTCAGGTCATACTTGGCTTTGACTTTTTGTTTGTAAGACAAAATACCGCATATCCAGATGTTTTAAATATTGCGTATGAATGTACGGGAATGTTAGAATTATCTTTATGTGAAAAGATTCGGGAGTGGTAATCATGAGCAAACGGGATTACTATGAAGTCCTCGGAGTCAGTAAATCGGCTACGAAGGATGAATTAAAGAAGGCTTACCGCAAGCTTTCTAAGCAATTCCATCCGGACATCAATAAAGATCCGGGAGCAGATGAAAAGTTTAAAGAAGTAAAAGAAGCATATGAGGTACTAAGCGACGACCAAAAGCGCGCCCATTATGATCAATTCGGCCATGTCGATCCTAACCAGGGATTTGGCGGGGGAGATTTCGGCGGCGGTTTTGGCGGTTTTGAGGATATTTTCAATTCCTTCTTTGGCGGTGGCGGCGGCGGCAGACGCCGTGACCCAAATGCTCCAAGACAGGGTGCTGATCTTCAATATACGATGACGCTGAAGTTCGAGGAAGCTGTATTTGGCAAGGAAACAGATATCGAGATTCCGCGTGAAGAAACTTGTGACACTTGTGACGGAACAGGTGCAAAACCTGGAACTAAAGTGGATACATGTAAACATTGCCATGGCAGCGGCCAATTAAATGTTGAACAGAATACTCCTTTTGGCCGTATCGTCAATCGACGTGTCTGCCATTACTGTAATGGTACTGGTAAAGAAATCAAGGAAAAATGTTCAACATGTTCAGGTTCTGGAAAAGTTACAAGACGCAACAAGATCCATGTGAAAATTCCTGCAGGTGTCGATGATGGGCAGCAATTAAGAGTTGCCGGAAAAGGGGAAGCTGGAATTAACGGCGGACCTCCGGGAGATCTTTATATTGTTTTCCATATCAGGTCTCATGAATTCTTTGAGCGTGATGGCGACGATATCTATTGTGAAATGCCAATCACATTTGTCCAGGCGTCTTTAGGCGACGAAGTAGAAGTTCCTACAGTGCATGGCAAGATCAAACTGAAAGTACCAGCAGGCACACAAACAGGAACCAAGTTCCGATTGAAGGGCAAGGGAGTCCCTAACGTACGCGGTTATGGTACAGGGGACCAGCATGTGATTGTAAAGATTGTGACGCCTACAAAGCTGTCAGAAAAACAAAAGCAGCTATTGCGCGAGTTTGCAGAAGTAAGCGGGCAAACGCCTCTGGGTGAGCATGAAGAAAGCTTTTTCTCAAAAGTAAAACGAGCCTTCAAAGGTGATTAATTGAATGGAGCTGGTATAAATGAAATGGTCTGAAATCAGCATTTTGACTACAAATGAAGCGGTTGAGCCGATTTCGAATATTCTGCACGAGGCAGGCGCAAGCGGAGTAGTAATTGAAGATCCGCTCGAGCTTGTGAAGGAAAGAGAGGACCAATTCGGAGAAATATACCAACTCAATCCAGACGATTACCCAGAAGAAGGCGTTATTATCAAAGCCTATCTCCCTGTGAACAGCTTCCTGGGAGAGGCTGTTGATGAGATAAAAGAGGCAATCAATAACCTGATCATCTACAATATTGATATCGGGTTGAATAAAGTATCAATCAGCGAAGTGAATGAAGAGGAATGGGCTACTGCCTGGAAAAAGTACTACAATCCGGTGAAAATTTCCGAGAAGTTCACAATTGTGCCAACCTGGGAGGATTACACTCCGGTCAACACAGATGAATTGATCATCGAGCTTGACCCGGGTATGGCTTTTGGAACTGGCACCCATCCAACAACGGTAATGTGTATCCAGGCGCTTGAAAGAACAGTGCAGCCAGGCGACCGAGTTGTTGATGTCGGTACGGGATCCGGTGTTCTTAGCATAGCAGCGGCAAAGCTTGGTGCAGCAAAAGTCGAAGCAATGGATTTAGACGATGTAGCTGTCCAAGTAGCAAAGCTCAACATAAAGCTCAACAAAGTCCATGGTGTCGCCACTGTATCTCAGAACAATCTATTGGATGGCGTAGCTGAAGGTGCTGACATAGTTGTCGCGAATATTCTCGCTGAAGTGATTCTCCGCTTTGCAGATGATGCTGGCAAAATCGTGAAGGATGGCGGTTATTTTATAACCTCAGGCATCATCCAGCAGAAAAAAGAAGTCGTTAAGGATGCAATGATCAATGCTGGTTTTTCCATTGAAGAAATAATTTCGATGGAAGACTGGGTTGCGATCATCGGAAAAAAGAAATAATGTGAAAAAAGGGGAAACAGTTTATCCCCTTTTTTCTGTCTTTTTAAAACAGCGTAATTTGAAAGCAGGTGCTGTGGTGCAGCGTTATTTTATTGAAGAACAAGGAAGCACGGATCAGTTCAATATTAGCGGCGATGATTATCATCACATTGTACGTGTTATGAGGATGAAAGCTGGGGATGAAATTATTTGTGTTTCGCCTCAGGGGAGAAGCGCGTTTTGCCAAATTGCAGAAATTACCGATGAAATGGTTATGGCAAACGTTGTAAAATGGGAGGAAGGGACTAAGGAGCTCCCAGTACATGTCGTGATTGCGAGCGGTCTGCCCAAAGGGGATAAGCTCGAATTGATTATCCAAAAAGGTACTGAACTAGGTGCCTATGAATTTGTCCCCTTCACTGCATCCCGCTCGATTGTGAAATGGGACAGCAAGAAAGCTGCCAAAAAGGTTGAACGGTGGCAGAAGATTGCCAAGGAAGCTGCCGAACAGTCCCATCGGAGCTGGGTTCCAGAAGTGAAAGAGCCAATTAGTTTTAAAGAGTTGGTTAAAGCGAGCGATGAGTATACTTATAAGCTAGTTGCTTATGAGGAAGAAGCGAGGGAGGGAGAAGCTTCAGTCCTTTCTTCTACTCTCGCGAAATTGGGGAAAGGCGACAGCCTCCTGATTGTATTTGGTCCCGAGGGAGGACTGACCTCCCAGGAAGTTGACCTTTTAAAAAAGAATGGATTTTTAGCTTGTGGTCTTGGGCCGCGCATTCTGCGTACGGAAACAGCTCCGCTATATGCATTGTCAGCTGTTTCCTATCATTTTGAATTATTGAGGTGAAAATAATGCCTACAGTTGCGTTTCATACATTAGGTTGTAAGGTGAACCATTACGAAACAGAAGCCATTTGGCAATTATTTAAGGAACAAGGATACGAGAGAGTAGATTTTGAAGCTATTTCAGATGTTTACGTAATCAATACATGCACAGTGACGAATACTGGTGATAAAAAGAGCCGCCAGGTTATCCGCCGTGCCGTACGCAAAAATCCGGATGCGGTGATCTCTGTTACCGGCTGCTACGCCCAAACATCTCCTGCAGAAATCATGGCGATTCCTGGCGTTGATATCGTTGTCGGAACACAGGACCGCGTGAAAATGCTTGATTATATTGAACAGTACAAGCAGGAGCGCCAGCCGATCAACGCTGTAGGCAATATCATGAAGAACCGTGTCTACGAAGAACTTGATGTGCCTGCCTTTACGGACAGGACGAGAGCTTCGTTAAAGATCCAGGAAGGCTGCAACAACTTCTGTACCTTCTGTATCATTCCTTGGGCACGCGGACTTATGAGATCGCGCGATCCGCAAGAAGTTATCCGCCAGGCACAGCAGCTTGTCGATGCAGGCTATAAGGAAATCGTCCTTACAGGCATCCATACTGGCGGTTATGGCGAAGATATGAAGGATTACAACCTTGCTGCTCTTCTCAGAGATCTTGAGGCACAAGTTAAGGGTATAAAGCGTCTTCGCATTTCTTCCATTGAAGCAAGCCAGATTACTGATGAGGTCATCGAAGTCATTGACCAGTCCAATATTATTGTCCGCCACTTGCACATCCCTCTTCAATCTGGCTCTGACACTGTATTGAAGAGAATGCGCCGGAAGTACACGATGGAATTTTTCGGCGAGCGTCTTGACCGCTTGAAGGAAGTGCTGCCAGGACTTGCGGTAACATCAGATATCATCGTTGGCTTCCCTGGAGAAACGGAAGAAGAATTCATGGAAACTTATAATTTTATCAAAAAGCACCAATTCTCAGAGCTTCATGTTTTCCCATATTCAAAACGCACAGGAACACCTGCTGCAAGAATGGAAGACCAAGTGGATGAAGATGTCAAAAATGAACGTGTCCACCGTTTGATCCAGCTTTCAGACCAGCTAGCAAAGGAATATGCTTCCCAGTTCGAGAATGAAGTTCTTGAAGTGATTCCGGAAGAAATCTACAAAGATGCTCCGGAAAGCGGTCTTTATGTAGGATATACAGATAACTACTTGAAGGTTGTGTTCCCAGCTAACGAAGAAATGATCGGCAAAATCGTGAAGGTCAAGCTTGCAAAAGCAGGCTATCCTTTCAACGAAGGGCAATTTGTCACCGTACTGGAAGATGAGAATGTTGCTGAACAAGCTGTTATGTAAATGAATGTTAGAAGAGCTGGCAAAAATGCCAGCTCTTTTTTAAATTTTTCAGAAGTCAGGCCAGTATTTTATCCGCATTTTAAAATATATCAGCGAAAAATTAAATATTTCAATCACCTTTTAAAATATATCGACCACTTTTTAAGATATATCGACCAAATACTTAGATATATCGACCATATTTAAAGATATATCGACCACATTTCCGATTTTATCGTCCAAATGAGATTTTCAACCACTAACTACGTTCTTCTTTCCCATGAATGAATTCAATCATCCTTCCGAATTTCTCGGCCATCGGGAGAACGAGCAATGAAGCGATTATATTGTAAACGACACTGATATGTGCCAGCTGGACTTCTGGCCGTGCAGCCGTCAGGGGAGCAATTTCGGCTATTTGGTCGATGAATGGATAAAAGGCTGCAGCACCGGCAATGTTCAGCCATACATGCGCATACGCGGTCAGGCGCGCTTCTTTGCCGGCGCCGATCGATGCTAGCAAGGCGGTGATGCAAGTGCCGATATTAGCACCTAACATTGCGGCAACCGCTGAATCCATTCTCAATGTACCTTCGGCCAAGAAGCCCATGATAATCCCTGTCATCGCAGTGCTTGATTGTATCAAGGCTGTGACAATGGTGCCGGTAGCAATGCTGATCAAATGGCTGCCGTTCAAGTTGGCAAGTGCTTGTTCGACGACGGGCAGGCTTGTGACAGGATCAGCCAGGAAGGTGAAGCCGCGCATCGCGGCAAAAACGGCGGCTATCCCAAATGAAATGGCGCCAAGATTTTGCCATGTCTTGTTTCTGGCAACCATCAAAACTGCACCGATAACAGCCAATGGCACAATGAATGCGTCAATATTGAATGTGATGATTTCAAGTGTGAAGGTCGTCCCAATATTAGAACCAAGAATAATCCCTATTGATTGAGAGAATTTCAGCAGGCCTGCCGAAATCAATCCGATTGTAAGGACCATTACTGCGGAGCTGCTATGCAGAAGCGCTGTTACGACTGTTCCTGCTATCAGTCCTTTTATAGGTGTGTCAGTCATGATGGTCAGCCAATTTTTCATCCTGCTTGCTGATAACTGAAACAACCCTTTTCTCAACAATGTCATTCCGGCTATGAAAATAGCGAGGAATAATAGAAATAACAATAGATAGACCATTGCGTTCACCCTTTCAATTAAATGTATGAAAAGGGGAGCAGGACATGCATATAAAAATTCATAATCAAGTATGATAATCGGCTAAAATACATAATTTAAAACAAGGGCTAAATACAGTTGACCTCCTGCCGCTGTTATATTATAATTGCAAGGTACATGGTTTCCATGTGTTTTGGTGTTAGTGTGTTGTGCTCGGAGGGAGGGAAAGAGAATGTCTAAAACTGTCGTTCGTAAAAACGAATCGCTTGAAGATGCTCTTCGACGCTTCAAACGTACTGTATCTAAATCAGGTACTATCCAAGAAGCTAGAAAGCGCGAATTCTACGAAAAACCTAGTGTAAAGCGTAAGAAAAAGTCTGAAGCTGCTAGAAAACGCAAGTTCTAAGAGAGGGTGGAATCAAATTGAGCCTGCTCGAGCGTTTAAATAATGATATGAAACAAGCGATGAAGAACAAAGAAAAGGACAGACTCACAACGATTCGGATGATTAAAGCATCCTTGCAGAACGAAGCGATCAAGTTCGGCAAGCAGGAGCTATCCGAAGAAGAAGAGTTAACTGTACTTTCTCGTGAAGTGAAGCAACGCAAAGATTCCCTCCAGGAATTTGAAAAGGCAGGTCGTGAAGACCTCGTTGAAAAGATACAAAATGAATTAAAACATGTCGAGGTTTATTTGCCACAGCAGCTTAGCGAAGAAGAAGTGACGTCAATCGTCAAGGAAGCTATCGCAGAGACAGGCGCGGCATCGAAAGCCGATATGGGTAGAGTAATGGCTGTCATTATGCCTAAAGTAAAAGGCAAAGCAGACGGATCTCTCGTTAATAAACTTGTACAACAACACCTTTCATAAAAAGCTCGAAGGCCGCAGGATATTCTTGTGGCCTTTTTAGCATATACTGAAAGAGAGTTTTACGCTAAAAAGGCTGGGTTGATTATCAATGTTGATTTTTATCAGCCCTGTTGATTGGCGTGGAAGACGAGAGACGCCTGATTTTTGCTCAACGGTAACATAGCTGGTATTAGAAGCTAAATATTAATCCTGCAACTATATCGATTGAAGCAGAAACCAACTGATCAGTTTTAAAAAGCCTTACATAGAAACGAATCAGAAAATAATGAAACCTTTTTGCATCCTTTTACGTAATACCGCTATGGCCTGATTTTTAAGAATGGGGGTGCCGAATTGAATATAAAATCAGTGGTTGCCAGCATGATCATCCTCTTATCGCTGGCCGGGCTGATCAATCCGTACACTGCAGATGCAAAAGAAAAAATAGTATATGTGGTGCCGATTGAGGAAACGGTCGAAAAAGGCTTGCTAGCCTTTTTAGAAAGAGCAGTGGAAGAGGCTGAAGAGGCGAATGCTGAGGCAATCATTTTTGATGTGAATACACCCGGCGGTGCAGTAGACGCAGCAGACGGAATCGGAAAATTGTTTACTGGTACTGAACTGAAAACAATCGCCTTCGTAAACAAAAAAGCCTTATCAGCAGGAGCATATATTTCTCTGAATACAGACGAAATATATATGGTACCAGGTTCGACGATGGGCTCGGCTGCGATCATTGACCAGCAGGGAAATACTGCAGGAAAGAAGGCTGAATCCTATTGGTTTGCTGCTATGAAAAGCGCTGCGGTCGAGAGTGGCCGTGATCCTGTTTATGCACAGGCGATGGCTGATGAAAGCATAGATCTGCCGGAGCTTGGTGCTGGTAAAGGGAAATTGCTGACACTAACTGCAGAACAGGCCCTTGAGGTTGGTTATTCAGAGGGTACAGTGAAAAACCTGGATGCCTTGCTTGAAAAGCTTGGGTATGAGAATGCAGAAATCAGGAATGTAGATGAATCCTTCGCTGAAAAACTGGCTAGGTTCCTCACACATCCGGTTGTCATTCCGATCTTGATGACTATAGGCAGCTTGGGCCTGGTGCTTGAGTTATATTCTCCGGGATTTGGCTTGCCGGGATTAGCCGGGCTTACTTCGCTGTTATTGTTCTTCTATGGCCATCTTGTTGCTGGTCTTGCCGGATTCGAAACGCTTATTTTATTCGCCCTTGGAATTGGATTGATTCTATTGGAATTTTTCGTTCCGGGTGGAATAGCAGGGGCGATAGGCTTCTTAGCGATCATTGCCAGCTTTTTTATTGCTTCGGATAATGTGGTCCATATGGGCATATCGCTATTGATTGCCTTGACTGCGTCTGTCCTTTTATCTATTTTGATGATAAGGGTGTTTGGAAAAAGGATGAAATTATTTAAACGTATCATACTGACTGATTCAACGAGTACGGAAAAGGGCTATGTATCCAATAAGAATCGTCTGGAGCTGATTGGAGTAGAAGGAATTACTTTGACTCCGCTTCGTCCTTCGGGTACGATCCTTATCGAGGACGAACGCATCGATGTAGTCAGCGAGGGTGGCTTTATCCCTAAGGACAGAAAGGTAAGGATCATTAAAACTGAAGGATCAAGAATTGTGGTAAGAGAGGTTTAAACAAGGCTATTTTCCAACTTTTTGTTTATCGATTATTCACGGTGAGCCAATGTATAGTGAAAAAGCCTGAAAATATATTTGAGGAGGCAGTTTAATGATTGAAGCAGGAACAGCATTTGTTTTAATCGCAGTTGTACTTGCGATAATTTTTCTCGGTGTATTACTGACATTTGTGCCAGTAATGCTCTGGATTTCCGCTTTGGCAGCGGGTGTTAAGGTAAGTATTTTCACCCTTATCGGTATGAGACTTAGAAGGGTAATTCCAAGCAGGGTCATCAACCCGATGATCAAGGCCCATAAAGCTGGACTGAATGTAACAACGAACCAACTGGAAAGCCATTACCTTGCCGGGGGTAACGTTGACAGGGTGGTAAATGCTTTGATTGCTGCGCACCGTGCCAATATTGAGCTTTCGTTCGAGCGTGCTGCCGCGATTGACCTTGCCGGCCGTGATGTTTTAGAGGCAGTGCAAATGAGCGTTAATCCTAAGGTGATTGAAACACCTTTCATTGCTGGTGTTGCCATGGATGGGATCGAAGTAAAAGCGAAAGCGAGAATCACGGTGAGAGCTAACATCGACAGGCTAGTCGGTGGTGCGGGTGAAGAAACAATCGTAGCCCGTGTTGGCGAAGGTATTGTATCGACTATCGGTTCTTCAGATAATCATAAAAAAGTGTTGGAGAATCCTGATATGATTTCCCAAACCGTCCTTTCAAAAGGTCTTGATGCCGGGACTGCTTTCGAAATCTTATCGATCGATATTGCGGACGTTGATATCGGCAAAAATATCGGTGCGGAGCTTCAAACTGAACAAGCTGAAGCAGACAAGAAGATTGCCCAGGCGAAAGCTGAAGAGCGCCGCGCGATGGCTGTTGCCCAGGAGCAGGAAATGAAGGCGCGCGTACAGGAAATGAGAGCGAAGGTTGTCGAAGCAGAAGCTACGGTTCCGCTGGCGATGGCAGAAGCACTTCGTGAAGGCAATATTGGTGTAATGGATTATATGAATATCCAGAATATCTCTGCCGATACGGATATGCGAGGATCGATCGGAAAGCTTTCCAGTGGAAAAAAAGAAGATGAGAACAATAATAACTGATGCGAGAACCCGTTAAAAGGAAGGGGGGCTCCTCATGGAACAATTACTTGAGTTATTTAGTAATCCAATAGCGCTTTTTATCCTGATCGGGGTAATTTCCAGCATTTTTAACAAAGCAAAAGGAAATGTCCAGGAGCAACAGCAGCGTCCAGTACGTCCGTCCCGTCCTCTCGCAGATATGAGGAGACAGGCGGAAGCTAAACAGGATCCTCGATATGATAACCGAAGGAATACTCAGCCTGGGACTGGACATGATCAGCGAAGGGGGGCAAAACCCGAGCCCCGGCAAAATAATCGGAGGGAATCTGTGAACAGTCCTCGTCCGGTTCAGCCTATTCCTGTAAAAGCTGAGAGAGATGCCGAAGTTCTGGGCGATCTCCAAAAGGTCTATCAGGAAAGAAAGCAGCAGTCTCAAACGGGCAACCAGAATCAAAGGGCTGCTGAAAGAGGCAGAATGTCTACGGAGAATACAGGACGTATGAGGCAGCAAAGGTCCGAAAAGGAACCTGAAATAGACTTTCAGCCTGATCGGGAAAGGCTGGTTGAAGGATTAATCTGGTCAGAAGTACTTGGCAAGCCACGTGCCAAAAAGCCTTACCATCCGGGCAGGAGATATTAGTCAGGCTTCAGGACCTGAATAAGCATGGTCTAATTATGCAGTCAGGCTGTAAATTGCTGTATGAAGAATGCCTATCCATAAAGTGAAAAAAGGTGCTAGAACCTTCTTTTTTCTCATACATATGAGATGAAAGGGGGTTCTTTTTTTTATGGCAAAAAAATGGGGCCAGTATGTACGAAAATGGATGACACAAAAAATGGATCTTCCTCAAGATGTCATGATGGATCTCCCTAGAATCACGATGATTGGGCAAGTCCATATATATATTGAAAATCACCGGGGGCTGCTTGCTTTTTCAGATGGCGAAGTGCGGCTGATGATCAAACATGGACAGCTGCTCGTCAAAGGCAAGGCCTTTGTCATAAAGACGATTTTACCCGAAGAGATTTTACTGGAAGGAAAAATCGATCAGGTGATATATATAAACGACTGATACGAGGGGGAGAACAATGAAAAACCAATGGATTCACATCTTTTCCGGTACCGTGAAGGTTAAATTGACCGGAAAAGGGATAGAAAGATTTCTTAATCAACTTACCAAAAATGGCGTTTCGATATGGAATGTGAGAAAGCATGGATCAGAGGCCGTAACCTTTTATGTCAATTTGCAGGATGTAAAGAAACTGAGGATCCCTGCAAGGGACAGTAATTGTAAAATCAGGTTCCTGGAGAGGGCGGGTGGCCCTTTCTTTTTAAGCAAATTATGGACAAACAGTGGTTTCTTTATTGGTGCTTGCTTATTTCTAGGCTTAATCATGCTTCTTTCCAACATGGTTTGGGGTATAGAGATAAGAGGCGCAAACCCTGCTACTGAGCATCATATACGCAAGGAATTGGACAAGATGGGGATCAGTGTTGGGAAAATGCAGTTCTCAATTGACAATGTTGAAAGTGTCCAGAGGGAACTGACGGATAAAATAGGTGCGCTTACCTGGATTGGAGTGGAATTGAAGGGGACCACATATCATTTCCAAGTAGTAGAAAAGAGTGAACCAAAGAAGGCTGAAGTAATTGGTCCAAGGCATTTAATAGCAAAAAGGAAAGCGGCCATCGTCAAAATATTCGTTGAAAAAGGAGAGCCAGTCGTTAAAGTGAACGATTATGTTCTGCCCGGTCAGCTCCTTGTTTCTGGTTTATATGGGAATGAGGACGATATGAAGACTGTGGCTGCATCTGGGGAAATACTGGGGGAGACGTGGTATTCAACTAAGGTAGAATTGCCTTTGAAGAGTACATTTCAGGTTTTCAATGGCAGTGAGAAACGCAAATATTCACTTAAAATCGCTGGAAGGACCCTCCCTGTCTGGGGATTTGGCGACCCGGATTTCAAAGAATACGAAACAGAAGTGAACGACCATCCCATTAAATTTTTTAAATGGGAGCTTCCGTTGATGGTGGAAAAAAAGACATTGAGAGAACGTGAAGAAGTCACCCGTATTTATTCGAGGGAAGAAGCTGTTGAAAGTGCAAAAGAATTGGCGAGGAAGGATATAAAAAACCACCTTCCTGAAAATGCTATCATTAAAGGGGAAAAAATTTTACATCAATCAATCGAGAATGATAAAGTAAAACTAACCACTCATTTTACCATCATTGAAGATATAGCAGTAGGACAACCAATTAGCCAAGGAGACTAAGAATGACAGAAGACTTAAAAACAATGGAAATACAACTTGCGAATCCAAATGAAGCTATTTCGTTATTCGGCAATGCCGATCTGAACCTCAAATTGATTGAGCAGGAGCTTGGTGTCTCGATTGTAACGCGCGGGGAAACTGTCGGAATTTCCGGGGCAGAGGACAAGGCTGGGATGGCACAGGCAGTCCTCAATAACCTTCTTGCAGTCATCCGAAAGGGAATCAGCATCAGCCAGAGGGAGGTCGTTTACGCCATCCAGATGGCTGAGAAGGGAACTCTCGAATACTTCAGGGATTTGTATGACGAAGAAATCAGCAAGAACGTCAAGGGGAAATCAATCAGGGTTAAGACTCTTGGCCAAAGACATTATATAAATGCCATTAAAAGCAGGGATCTTGTTTTCGGTATTGGACCAGCGGGAACGGGTAAAACGTACCTTGCTGTTGTAATGGCTGTAACTGCCCTTAAAAATGGTACTGTATCGAAAATCATCTTAACAAGACCAGCAGTAGAGGCAGGCGAGAGCCTTGGCTTTCTGCCTGGTGACCTTAAGGAAAAAGTTGATCCTTACTTGCGGCCGCTTTATGATGCACTGCATGATATTTTAGGGACGGAACACACACTGCGCCTGATTGAAAGAGGGACGATTGAAATTGCCCCGCTCGCGTATATGAGGGGACGGACGCTGGATGAAGCGTTTGTCATCCTGGATGAAGCGCAAAATACTACTCAGGCTCAAATGAAGATGTTCCTGACACGTCTTGGGTTTGGTTCGAAAATGGTTATTACCGGGGATACTTCCCAGGTCGATTTGCCAAAGGGAGCAAAGTCAGGCCTGGTTGCCGCCGAAAATATCTTAAAGGATGTTAAAGGGATTTCATTTGTGCATCTTGAACAGGCAGATGTAGTACGTCATCCATTGGTTGGCAGGATCATAGAAGCTTATGGTAAAAATGAATAGACAATCTTGCAGTCCGCTCTTGCTAACCCGAGGGCGGATTTTGCTTATTTTTCTAAATTAGAAAGCATTAAATTTACTTCGAGAATTGTCCAGCTCCAGCGCCTAGCCAGTTTTCATCCCTGAGGTCTTCCTCGAGTATCTTGCGAGAAGCGTTAGCTTTGAGCAGCTCGAGTCGATTGTCTAGCTGCGGCTCCTAACTCCTCGAGACGCTTGTCTAGTATCGCCTCCTAGAAACTCCGGAACTTCAACTCCCCCCGCAGAAGCAAAAAGCGCTTCTTTGGTGGAGTCTCCAGTTTCTGCGTTTCTGGGCAGTCGGCTATACATTTCGATTTCGGTCCTGCTAATGAAGTCAAAGAACGACTTCACTGTCAGGCCCTCCAGCGCTTGTCGGAGTTGGACAGTCGCCTATACTTTTCGATTTCGGTCCGCCCAATGAAGTCAAAGAACGACTTCACCGGTCGGCCCTCCAGCGCTTATCGGGGCTGACCAAGGCGCTTGCGCTTTTCTTACCGTCCGTTCTCATTGAAAAAAGTGCTTCAGGTTTGTTATGGACAGCTTGTTCGTACCAATTATTAAATGGAGGTGAAAGTTCAGTTAAAAACTGATATGATGGTACATAAAGTTAGGTAATTTCCCAGTAATTCTCAACTGGCTCTATAATGCCATAATAGGAGGGCTGTAAATGGAAAAGCTGCAGGTCCAGTTAACCGCCATTTTGAACTTGTTGAATATAAAGATCTTTCGGGTTTTATTATTTTTGCTGATCGGCATCGTGATGTATGCTGCAATGTACAGCAATGTAAAGCCTGAAAAGCTTAATCTGGAGCTGTTTTCTGTGGCCGAGCAAACCATCCGTTCGCCCATTACGATTGAGGATAAGGAAAGCACTGAAGCGAGCCGAAGGGATGCAGTTGAGCAAGTTAAAGATGTCTATAACGTGAAGCTGGAATATACCCAGAACAGGGTTGATTTAATTACATCGATCTTTGGCTCGGTTTCTGAAGTGAATGATGAAGCAGAAGAAAAAGTGAACCAGGAGAAAAAAGATGCTGAAGGCACCGAAGTTGAAAACAAAGCAACTCCATCAGAACCAACAATTGAGGAAAAGTTAGCGACACTGAAAACAAAATTGACTGAAAGTGAAACAAAGAGCCTGGCTGACAAAGTGTTCATCCCTTTGCTGCAAGCTTCTAATGAGGAGCTGTTGATTGCCAAGGATTTAACGGTCACTGCGATTAATAATGTCATGAAAAACAGGATTCCTGCTGATGAAGTGGAGAATGCAAAAAAACGAGTAGAAGAAGAATTGAAATATACGAGTTTAAACGGCAGCTTAAAGGATGCTGTTATTGAAATAGGCCGTTATGCTATTGTCCAGAATGAATTCTACGACCCCGAGGCTACAGAGTTTTTACGCCAGCAGGCTATGGATGGAGTTGAGACGGTCAGGATTCTTGAAGGACAGATCCTCGTTGATGAAGGCCAGCTGATCAGCAGGGAAATTTATAAAAAGCTCCAGCTGGTCGGGCTTCTGGAGAGCGAAAATTCCTATATGCCTTTTATCGGTCTTGCGATGATGGTTGCTTTGATCCTGTTCGCGCTCTATATCATCTTCAATGAAATGGAAAGTGCGGATAAAAAACAAAAGAACCTGCTTATTTTCAGCTTTATTTTTATCACGTCGATTCTGCTCATGAAATTGGTCAGCCTGTTTGACGAATTTGAATACTCGGAGATCGGTTATATATTCCCGGCAGCAATGGGTGCCATGCTCATCAAAATCTTGATCAATGAACGCCTTGCGTTATTCCAGATGGCAATCCTTGCTATTAGCGGGACGATTATTTTTAATGAAGGCATTACCGGAACGCTGAATGTTTCTTTAGGAATCTATATATTAATCAGCGGGCTGGCAGCGATTCTTTTTTTACAAAAGCAAAATAGGCGCTCGAAAGTACTTCAAGCTGGTTTATTTGTTTCAGCGATCAATCTTATTGCCATTCTTTCAATGCTATTTCTGAGGAACAGCCAGTTCTCCGGATTGGAATACGGCTTTTATATCATTGCTGCGTTCGTATCTGGAATAACTTCAGCAGTGCTGACAATTGGTTTGCTGCCATTTTTTGAAGCAGGTTTTGGCATTCTCTCAACCTTGAGGATGATTGAGCTATCAAACCCTAACCATCCTCTCTTAAGAAAGATTCTCACGGAGGCACCGGGCACTTACCATCACAGCGTCATGGTCGCCAACCTGTCTGAAGCTGCATGTGAAGCGATTGGCGCAAATGGTTTGCTTGCCAGGGTCGGTTGCTATTATCATGACATCGGGAAGACGAAGCGTCCGCAGTTCTTTATCGAAAATCAGATCAATATGGATAACCCGCATGATAAATTGCCTGCATTGACGAGCAAAAATATCATTATCGCCCATGCCACCGATGGAGCAGAAATGCTCCGTAAGCACCGTATGCCGAAGGAAATCATTGATATCGCAGAGCAGCATCACGGAACAACATTATTAAAATTCTTTTACCATAAGGCGAAACAAGCAGGACATGAGGTAAAGGAAGAGGATTTCCGTTACCCTGGCCCCAAGCCGCAAACAAAAGAGTCAGCTGTCATCGGGATAGCCGACAGTGTAGAAGCAGCCGTAAGGTCGATGGCCCATCCGACTCACGAACAGATTGAGACACTTGTCCACAATATCATTGCCGACAGGCTCCAGGATGGACAATTAAGCGAATGCGATATAACCTTAAAAGAGCTTGATACTGTGGCTGATACCCTTTGTGAGACGCTGAAGGGGATTTTCCACTCAAGGATCGAATATCCCGAAATGAATAAACAGAAGGTGAAGCAGGCATGAATCTAGAAATCGATTTTTTGGATGAAATAAATGAATTGTCCGAGCAGGAAATTGTAGAAATTGAAAAGCTGTTGAACTATGCGGCAGAAAAGGAATGTGTCCAGGCGGGAAGTGAGCTTTCGGTTACATTCGTAACGAATGAGCGAATCCAGGAAATCAACCGCGAATACCGCGATAAAGACCGGCCAACAGATGTGATTTCCTTTGCGATGGAAGAATTGGGTGAAGGAGAGCTTGAAATTGTCGGTGAGGAAATCCCGCGCATACTGGGAGATATCATCATTTCGGTTCCTAAGGCCAGGGAGCAGGCAGAGGACTATAACCACCCTTTCATGAGGGAACTTGGCTTCCTTGCAGTTCATGGGTTCCTGCATCTATTGGGATATGACCATATGAATGAACAGGATGAAAAAACGATGTTTGACAAACAAAAAGAAATTCTGGATGGTTATGGACTTGGACGCTGATAGAGGGGGGAAGCATCGTGTAGCATCTTCCTTCAAATTTGGCTTTCAGGGAATAGCTTCTGCTGCTGCCCGGGAAAGGAACATGCAGATTCATATCGTGATTTCTGTCTTAGTATTAGTTGCAGGTCTTGTATTTTCGATTTCTAAGTATGAATGGATTACGATCCTGCTTTGTATTGGCGGGATGATTGCCCTGGAAATGTTGAACACTGCAATTGAACGTACAGTGGATATGTACACGAAAGAATTTCATCCACTGGCGAAGCAGGCGAAGGATATTGCTGCCGGAGCTGTCCTTATATTTGCAATCATCAGTGTAATAATTGGTTTAATCATCTTTATTCCAAGAATTTTAGCATTGGTCAATTAGTTGTCCGAAAAGGGGCAACTTTTCTTTTTGAAAGGCAGTTTTTTAAATCATTGACGCCTTGTCCGCCATATCAATGTGCAGCGGGAGCAGCGGAATTGGTGAGATCCAAATCGAGATAATCCTCATGAGGTTCACCCCGCAGTCGTTTTAGCGACAGAAAAAAACAGATTAATCCTGCGTTTTTCCAGCAAATCTTTCACCCGATTTGAAAACAGGAAAAAACTTAAGTAAAATGACATAACAGTGTAAAAGTAGTTAATAAGTGTTTTTAGAAAATTAAAAATTTTATATTTCATTTTTGCTACAAACGATGAAATCTCTTTAAAAATAAGGTAAAATTAAGTGGAGAAGGGAATTACAATATGAATTTTAAAAATCCAGGCAATCAATCTCACAAATCAGGCTTTATTTCAATCATTGGAAGGCCTAATGTCGGTAAATCAACCTTTCTTAACAGGGTAATCGGCCAAAAAATCGCCATCATGAGCGATAAACCGCAGACGACCCGCAATAAGGTCCAGGGTGTCCTTACTTTGGAGGATTCACAGTTGATTTTCATTGATACTCCGGGGATTCATAAACCAAAGCACAGGCTTGGCGATTTCATGATGAAGGTAGCTCAGAATACTTTAAAAGAAGTCGACCTAGTATTGTTCATGGTCAATGCGAACGAAGGATATGGGCGTGGAGAAGAATTTATCATTGAGAAACTGCAGAACGTGAAAACGCCGGTTTTCCTAGTGATTAATAAAATTGATTTAATACATCCAGACCAGCTGTTTAAAGTGATTGAATCCTACAATGAGAAGTTTAACTTTGCTGAAATTGTTCCTATTTCGGCTCTCGAAGGTAACAACGTTGAAAAGCTGCTGGAACAAATCAAGGAAAGAATGCCTGAAGGGCCACAGTTTTATCCTGCAGACCAGGTAACGGATCATCCTGAAAGGTTCATTGTTTCCGAGTTGATCAGGGAAAAAGCGCTGCATCTTACTCGGGAAGAAATACCCCATTCTCTAGCCGTAATGATTGAAAAAATGGAACGCCAGCCTGAAAAGGACATGGTGCATGTCATGGCAACAATCATTGTCGAAAGGGATTCACAAAAAGGAATCATTATTGGGAAGCAGGGCGGCATGCTGAAGGAAATTGGTAAAAGGGCACGGCATGATATTGAGAGCCTGCTCGGATCGAAGGTTTTTCTTGAATTATGGGTGAAGGTACAGAAAGACTGGAGGAATAAAGCATCGCAATTGCGTGATTTTGGTTTCCGGGACGATGAGTATTAAGCCTGTATGGCAAATGCTCCATCATTAACATATTAATGTTTTGCGAAAATTATGCATGAACTGGATTTACAATTTTTTCGTAACATGAAAATCTGATTGACAGGCTATGATATTGTTAAGGATTTGGGATGCATGTATTGCTAGTGAAAAAACGAAAGGTGGGGTTTTCGATGTTGGATTTTACCTGGAAGGTGTTTTCGCAAACAGGTAACATTGACACATATCTTCTCTTTAAGGAATTAGAGAAAGACGATCAAGAAATACCCGGTTATCAGGAGGAACAGCTAGCAGAAATTGATTTTCCAATCTCATAGGATTGTCGGTAGTAATGGATGGTGACAACAGATGCTTCAGAAATGTGAAGGCATCGTCATTAGAACGACAGATTATGGCGAAACAAACAAAATTGTTACTTTATATACCAGGGAATTTGGAAAAGTTGGTGTGATGGCAAGGGGAGCTAAAAAGCCTAATAGCAGGCTTGCTGCCATCACCCAGCTTTTTACATATGGCCAGTACTTGTTCCATGCAAGCACGGGGCTAGGCGGGCTGCAGCAGGGTGAAATGATTTCATCAATGCGGTCGATAAGAGAGGATATTTTCCTTACCGCGCATGCCAGCTATATCGTTGATTTAACCGATAAAGTTACCGAGGACAGAAAACCAAATCCGTTTTTGTTCGAATTGCTGCTTACTACGCTGAATTATATGAATGAAGGCTACGACCTGGAGATTCTCACCAATATTTACGAAATGAAGATGCTCAATGTCCAGGGGCTGTATCCTGTTTTGGACAGATGCACAAATTGCGGCAGTACAGAAGGGGACTTCGATTTTTCCATTAAGGAAGGCGGTCTCGTCTGCCATCGATGCTTTGGAATAGACCCCTATAGGATTAAAACATCTTCTGGGACAGTGAGGCTGCTTCGATTATTTTATTTGCTTGACCTGAACCGCCTTGGCAATATTTCCGTCAAGCCAGAAACAAAGGCTGAACTGAAGCAGGTCATTGCTGCTTACTATGATGAATACTCGGGCCTTTATTTAAAAACAAGGAGATTCCTCGATCAGATGGACTCATTCAGGGACAGCCTGTAACTATTGACAATGATGTTTCTTTTCGCTATTATTCAAATTAAAATAATTACATATGTTGCTGTGAAGGAAAAGAGTACTTAATCTCTTCTGTATTAGCGAGTCCGGGTTTGGTGTGAGCCGGATTGCAGAAAGTTAACGAAGGCATTCCGGAGCAACATCCTTTTAAAGAGGCTGCGTTAAGCGGCAAATAGGGTGGAACCGCGGGTAACTCTCGTCCCTATGCATTAATTAAATGCATAGGGGGCGGGAGTTTTTTATTTGAAATACTTGAAGTGAAGGAAGAACTGAAAAAAATTCGGAGGTGTACAGATGAATATACAAAATATGATTTTAACTTTGCAAAAACACTGGTCTGAAAAAGGCTGCATCCTCATGCAGGCCTATGATGTCGAAAAGGGAGCTGGCACTATGAGCCCTTACACATTCTTAAGGGCAATTGGCCCTGAGCCATGGAATGTCGCCTATGTCGAACCATCCAGAAGGCCAGCAGATGGACGTTACGGGGAAAACCCGAACAGGCTCTACCAGCATCATCAATTCCAGGTGATCATGAAGCCTTCTCCTGATAATATCCAGGAAATTTATTTGGAGTCTTTGAAGGCGTTAGGAATAGATCCGCTTGAACATGATATTCGTTTTGTTGAAGATAACTGGGAAAACCCATCACTGGGCTGTGCTGGACTTGGATGGGAAGTCTGGCTTGATGGCATGGAAATCACACAATTCACTTACTTCCAGCAAGTGGGCGGACTTGACTGCAAACCAGTTTCAGTCGAAATCACTTACGGTATCGAAAGACTCGCATCCTACATCCAGGATAAAGAGAATGTATTTGACCTTGAATGGACCAATGGTTTTACGGTGAGAGATATTTTTGGCCAGCCAGAGTACGAGCATTCTAAATATACATTTGAAACGTCTGATCAGGAAATGCTCTTTAATCTTTTCAATATCTATGAAAAGGAAGCTCACCGCCAGATGGACGAAGGCCTTGTCCATCCTGCCTATGACTATGTCCTTAAGTGCTCACATGTTTTTAATATCCTTGATGCACGCGGAGCAATCTCTGTCACAGAGAGGACGGGTTACATAGCCCGTTGCCGGAATCTCGCGAAAAAAGTGGCGAAAACGTTCTATGAGGAAAGAGAGAAATTAGGGTTCCCAATCATCAAACGGAAGGAGCAGGTGGAAAATGACTAAACGCAACCTATTGCTTGAAATCGGTCTGGAAGAAATGCCTGCAAGATTTATCACTGACACCATTAATCAGCTTGCTTCCAAAGTAGAGAACTGGCTGAAAAATAACAATATTGGTTTTGATGGCATTCATTTGTATTCAACACCGCGCAGGCTTGCTGTTCTCGTCATGAATGTCGATGAACGCCAGGAAGACAGCGTCGAAGAAGCGAAGGGACCAGCAAAAAAAATTGCACTTAGTGAAAGCGGCGAGTGGTCAAAAGCGGCGATGGGTTTCACTCGTGGACAGGGAATGTCAGTAGATGATATCTTCTTCAAAGAGATTAATGGAGTTGAATACGCACATATCAGCAAGTTCATAAAAGGCCAGGAAATTACCCAGCTGCTGGTTGAACTTCAAGCAATCGTCACGAGCTTGACCTTTCCTAAAAACATGCGCTGGGCTGATCTGGATATGCGTTATGTAAGGCCTATCAAGTGGCTCGTAGCGATGTTCGGCAACGACGTAGTACCATTTGAAATTGCTGGAGTCCAGACTGGCAATGTAACAAGGGGACATCGATTCCTTGGTGAAGATAATGTGATCCTATCCAATCCAGAGGCATACGAAGAAGTGCTGCTCGGACAGTATGTTGTTGCGGATGCGAAAAAACGCAAAGATGCAATCATCTCACAGCTTGAAAAAATTGAGGAAGAGAATGGCTGGGTAATCCCTGTCGATGAAGACCTTCTGGAAGAGGTCAATAATCTTGTAGAATATCCGACAGCTCTATATGGCCGATTTGAAGAAGAATTCCTCGAAATCCCAAGCGAGGTACTGATTACATCGATGAAAGAACACCAGCGATATTTCCCTGTGAAATCTGCTGATGGAGAATTGCTTCCTCATTTCATTACGATTAGGAACGGCGATCATCTTCACATTGAAAAAGTAGCCCGCGGTAACGAAAAAGTATTAAGAGCAAGGTTGGCAGATGCTGCATTTTTCTATAAAGAAGACCAGAAATTGCAAATTGATGCTGCACTGGCTAAGCTCAAGAATATTGTCTATCACGAAGAAATCGGCACGATTGCCGAAAAGGCTGAACGGGTACGCAAGCTTGTAAATCTAATAGCAGAGAGATTGGATTTTGCTGCCGATGTCACAAAAGCTGCTGACAGGGCAGCGCAAATCAGCAAATTCGACTTAGTTTCGCAAATGGTCTATGAGTTTCCTGAGCTTCAAGGAATCATGGGCGAAAAATACGCTCTGCAAAAAGGCGAAAGCCAAGAAGTCGCTGCGGCAATCAATGAGCACTATATGCCAAGAAATGCGAACGATTCAGTTCCAGGAACGCCTGCAGGTGCTTTAGTAGCGATTGCTGACAAGCTTGATACAATTATTTCGTTCTTCTCGCTTGGCATCATTCCAAGCGGCTCTCAGGATCCATATGCATTGAGAAGGCAGGCGACAGGTATTGTCCAAACGTTAATTGAAAAACGATGGGACATTTCAATCGAAAAACTTGTAGGTTTCTCATTAAGCCTGATTTCGGATGCAGGAATTTCAAAGCGTAATGACGAAGAAATTTATCACGAACTTATCCAATTCTTTAAGCTTCGAGTCAAGCATTTGCTGCAGGAGCGAGGCATCCGTTACGATATCAACGATGCAGTACTTGGCGGTGAACTCGGCAGCGTTTCAGAATTAACCGAAAAAGCTGATGCGCTTCAAGCTGCAAGCTCTGATGAAGGTTTCAAAGAGAGTATGGAATCGTTAAGCAGGGTGCTGAATATCGCAAGCAAAAAAGATGTCTTGGGTGATATTAATCCAGAATTGTTCGAGAACGAATACGAACAAAAGCTATATGAAAAGTATTTGGACCTTGGAAGAAAGATTGAAAGCGGAGTTGATGCAGTCACGTATTATCAGCTGCTCGTGGCGATGAAGCCAGAGATAAATGACTATTTTGATAATACAATGGTCATGTCCGATAACGCAGAGGTCAAGGAAAATCGCCTAAACCAGATGGCTGCCCTTGCCGTTCTTATCATCAAGATGGCTAAGGTCAATGAAATTGTCGTAAAGTAATCACTATGTGGTGACATACAGTAGTAATAAGTGGAAAAGTGCCTTCCCGCTAAGGAAGGCACTTTATATAAGGCTCTTTTCGTAAACCTTTTATAAGCAAAAGTAACAAGCGGCAGCATTTGGATATTTACGAGTTTTAAAGCATTCCTTATTCAGAGACCTCCTCGAAAAGAGCTATAAGTCCTGAGATATAAAGGATGAGCACTTGTTCATAAACAACAATCAATGCGAAGTACGCCTCATAAAAAAACATGCAAAAAGTTCTATTAATATACACAGATGAACATAATATTTTTATTTAATCTACCAGCGGTAGTATATAATGATTTTATAAAAGAGTTTGACAATATTCCCGATAGGTGGTGAGGACAATCGAACTGAATAAGCGCCAGGAGCTGATCCTGCAAATCGTGAAGGATAATGGCCCAATCACAGGGGAACATATTGCCGACAAGCTAAACCTTACCCGGGCTACATTGAGGCCGGACCTTGCCATCCTGACAATGGCAGGCTTTTTGGACGCCAGGCCGCGTGTAGGATATTTTTATACAGGTAAGACAGGAAGCCAGCTGCTTTCTGAGAACTTAAAGAAGATTCGTGTAAGAGATTATCAGTCCATACCGGTAGTCGTACCTGAAAATGTTTCTGTCTATGATGCGATTGTGACTATGTTTCTTGAAGATGTAGGGACTTTGTTTGTTGTCGATAAAGCTTCCAATCTGGTTGGGGTTCTATCCAGAAAAGACCTACTGAGGGCAAGTATTGGCAAACAGGAGTTGACCACCCTGCCTGTAAATATCATTATGACAAGGATGCCTAATATTACTGTATGTCGCCGTGATGATTTGCTTATAGATGCCGCCAAGGAATTGATCGAAAAACAGATTGACGCACTTCCAATCATCAAAGACACTGATGTCGGTTTTGAACTTGTCGGGAGATTGACCAAGACAAACATAACGAAGGCTTTTGTTGCCTTGGCAGAGGAATAATAGAAGGGGTGGGTTATGAAATGAATAAAATGCCAATTATTTATGTGGTTTCTGACTCTGTCGGCGAGACTGCAGAGCTCGTTACGAAGGCTGCCATCAGCCAATTTGAACATGTGGATGTATCGTTAAAGAGATTTCCATACGTTGAAGATCAAGTACATATTGACGAAGTAGTTTCTCTTGCTAAGCAGGATGGGGGAATGATCGCGTATACATTGGTCAAGCCGGAAATAAGTGATTACCTGAAAGAGGCGGCTGCAAAAGAAGGTATCTATGCATGTGATCTTATCGGTCCGCTAATGCAGAAAATCCAGGTTCTTACCGGTGAAACACCTTTATATGAACCAGGCCTGGTCCGCAAGCTTGATGAAGATTACTTTAAAAAGGTAGAAGCGATAGAATTCGCGGTTAAATATGATGATGGACGAGATCCCAGGGGAATCCTGAAGGCTGATATCGTTCTTGTCGGTGTGTCAAGAACATCGAAGACGCCATTATCGCAATACCTGGCACATAAACGTTATAAAGTAGCAAATGTTCCAATTGTACCTGAAGTCGATCCGCCTGAAGAGCTATTCCTTGTTCCGCAGGAAAAATGTTTTGGATTGAGAATATCTCCAGATAAATTGAACCAGATCCGCCGTGAGCGGTTGATATCCCTCGGTTTGAATGACAAGGCTATTTATGCCAACATCGAGAGGATCAAAGAAGAAATCGAATTTTTCGATGGGATTGTCGATAAAATCGGCTGTCCAGTCATTGATGTAACGAATAAAGCGGTCGAAGAAACGGCAAATGTAATACTTAACATGGTGCGGAACAAAACGTTTGACGCTTAGCACATATTCCATGTATGTGCTTTTCTTTTTGAACACGATTTTCTCCGCTTTAATTTATTAATGGGTTACCGAGAAAAAATAATGGAAAAAAAGCCTTTCTTATACTATAATAAAAAATTGTGATAAAAATGTATCTGTTTAGGTTTAGACTTGACAGATTACGAATAAACTATTTATTATCAGTTGTCAAGATAATGACCATGAAAAAATTCGACAAATTCCCTTAGAAAAAATATAGTCCCTAAGAAGGAAAATGCGGAGTGATGTAGAATTAATACTAGTGAAATCAACAGTCAGACCCTTTTTATTGATGCAGACTCATGCCCGGTTATTAAGGAAATTGTCGAAATCTCTTCGGAGTTTTCCATCGAAGCCGTTTTTGTAGCTTCATATGCCCATATGAAAAATGATCTGCAAGGACTGAATTGGGTGTTCGTCGATTCTTATAAGGAGGCTGTAGACCTTTATTTAATGAATCACGTTAAGAAAGGTGATTTTGCAGTGACGCAAGATATTGGTCTTGCTTCTACGCTTCTTGCGAAAGGGGTTTATGCCATCTCTCCAAGGGGAACTTTATTTGAAGAAAAAGGAATGCAGACTGCTCTCGAATTAAGGCATCTTTCTGCAATGGCAAGAAGAAAGGGATCCTATGGAAAAGGGCCAAAACCCTTTACCGAAAGAGACAGGCTAAAATTTATAAAGGAATTGAGCATGCTTTTGTCGAATTTTAAGATATGTTCAAGGAATCACAACTAATCAGGGGTCATGCATATGGCAGAGAGGATTGCCGAGGAAAAAGTAAATGAAATCCGGCAGGCGGTTGAAATAGTCGATGTCATTGGTGATTATGTCCAATTGAAAAAGCAAGGCCGGAATTATTTTGGGCTTTGTCCATTTCATGGGGAAAACTCTCCATCGTTTTCAGTCTCACCTGATAAGCAGATTTACCATTGCTTTGGTTGTGGTGCGGGCGGCAATGTCTTTTCATTTTTAATGGATATTGATGGTCTGTCCTTCCAGGAAGCAGCGGTGAAACTTGCCGAAAGGGCTAATGTTGAATTGCAGCTGGAAGGCCCATCTGTCAACAGAAGTCCGCGACTGCCGGAGGGCTCGAAGCAAATAGAAGCGCATGAGCTATTGCGTAAATTCTATCATCATTTGCTGGTAAACACAAAGGAAGGCCAGGCAGCACTGGAATACCTTCTAAACAGGGGATTCACAATGGAATCGATTGACAGGTTCCAGATTGGCTATGCACTGCCTTCGTGGGATTTTGTATCGAAACTGCTTGAAAAAAGGGGATTTCCCCTTGAGCTGATCGAAAAAGCAGGATTAGTCATACAAAGAGAAAAAGATGGTACTTACTTTGATCGGTTCAGGGACAGGATCATGTTTCCGATTTTGGACCATCAAGGGAATACAATTGCGTTTTCAGGGAGATCATTAGGGGGCGAAGAACCCAAATACTTAAACAGTCCCGAAACGCAAATCTTTAATAAAAGCAAGGTCTTATATAATTTCCACCTTGCGCGTGCTTCGATCCGGAAGCAACAGCAAGCTGTACTTTTTGAAGGCTTTGCCGATGTAATTTCAGCAAACCGGGCCGGTGTTGAAAACGGCGTTGCGACGATGGGCACATCACTTACAGATGAGCAGATAGTCTTGCTGAAAAGAAATGTGCAAGCCGTTACGATTTGTTATGATTCAGACAAAGCGGGGATTGAAGCGGCCTTCAGGGCGTCAAATATGCTTTCAAAGGCAGGCTTTGCTGTCAGGGTTGCAACAATGCCGGATGGTATGGACCCAGACGATTTCATAAAGGCGCACGGCGAAGAAAAATTCAAAAACGATATCATTGGTTCGAGCGCCACCTTGATGGCATTTAAATTAATATATTATCGACGAGGGAAAAACCTTCAACATGAAGGAGATCGCCTTCAATATATCGAAGAAGTACTTAAAGAAATCAGCGCACTAGATAAAGCTGTTGAAAAAGACATGTATCTGAGGCAGCTGGCAAATGAGTTTTCGCTTTCTCTTGATGCTCTAGTCCAGCAGCAGAATCAATTGTCACAGGCATTCAGCCCAAAGAAGCAAAATCAGCCAAGGCCCGAAAAAAATCCTGTGATCATCACCCGGAAAGCAGAGCTGAAGCCCGCTTACCATACAGCAGAAAGACGTTTGATCTTCCATATGATGAGGAATGCTGATATTGCTTACAAGGTACAGGAAATGCTTGAAGGAAATACATTAAACATTGATGAACATCAGGCTATTATTACTTATTTATTTGCATACTATGAAAAAGGTCATGACCCTGATCCAAGTGCGTTCTTAAATTATCTTCAGGATAATAAGCTAAAAAGGGTCGTTGCTGATATAGAGATGATGCCTCTGAACGAGGAACTAAGTGATCAGGAGTTATCTGATTATATCAAGCAGGTGTTGAATTATCAAAAAATGTTAAAAATAAAGGAAAAAATGGCAGAACAAAAACAGGCAGAACGACAAAACGACATCTTGCGTGCAGCGGCAATCGCGACGGAAATAATCCAACTGCGCAAGACCTTATAAAATCTCAATGCTGATTGTTTTTGATTTTTGGAAGGAGGGGGACATATGGCTGAAAAGTCAGCCCGTTCTAAAGAGGTCACGGAAAATGAAGTGACAGTGGAACAAGTGAAAGACCAGTTAACCGCACTGGGAAAAAAAACCGGCGTCCTTGCTTATGATGATATTGCTGAAAGGCTTTCAAGCTTTGAGCTGGATTCCGATCAAATGGATGAATATTATGAGTTCCTCGGTGAGCAGGGTATTGAACTCGTTGGAGAAAGCGACGAAGCTGAAGACCCAGATATTAAGCAGCTCTCTAAAGATGATGAAGAGTTCGATCTTAATGATTTAAGTGTACCTCCAGGAGTCAAAATCAACGACCCTGTAAGAATGTATCTGAAGGAAATTGGCCGAGTGGATTTACTTTCTGCTGAAGAGGAAATCAATCTTGCAGAAAGAATCGAACAAGGCGACGAAGAGGCTAAAAGGCGACTTGCGGAAGCGAACCTTCGACTCGTGGTAAGTATCGCGAAACGCTATGTCGGCCGTGGCATGCTTTTCCTCGATCTAATCCAGGAAGGTAACATGGGCTTGATTAAAGCGGTGGAAAAATTCGATTACCGAAAAGGATTCAAATTCAGTACTTATGCTACATGGTGGATTCGCCAGGCCATTACTCGTGCTATCGCTGACCAGGCCCGAACAATCCGGATTCCTGTCCATATGGTTGAAACAATCAACAAATTAATCCGCGTACAAAGGCAGCTTCTTCAGGATTTAGGCCGCGAACCATCTCCTGAAGAAATCGGTGAAGATATGGATTTATCACCAGAAAAGGTACGGGAAATTTTAAAGATTGCACAGGAGCCTGTTTCACTTGAAACTCCGATTGGTGAAGAGGATGACTCTCATCTTGGAGATTTCATTGAAGACCAGGATGCTACCTCTCCTTCTGAACACGCAGCATATGAGCTATTGAAGGAACAGCTTGAAGATGTGCTCGATACACTTACAGACCGTGAAGAGAACGTCCTAAGGCTTCGTTTTGGGCTTGATGATGGACGTACTCGAACTCTTGAGGAAGTCGGCAAGGTATTTGGAGTTACGCGTGAACGTATTCGACAAATTGAAGCAAAGGCACTTCGCAAGCTAAGACATCCAAGCCGAAGCAAACGTTTGAAAGACTTTTTAGAATAGTATTGCCAAGGAATAATTTACTTTTTAAAATAAAAGTAAATTATTCCTTTTTTATTAGGCTTTCGTAAACACGTTTTAATTTAGCCAGATCCCAACAACAATGACTTAACTCGTCCAAAACCAAAATGACCTTTTACGTAAAGCGATAACCAAATAGACAGGACGTGCCAACTAAATGGATGAACAGCGCAGGAAAATCATCACAAGTGAAATAAATTATTGGAAACAAAACCGGATGCTGCCGGAGCACTATTGTAATTTTCTTTTAAACCTCTATACCGAAGGCGGTTCAGGGCAAGCGGAACCAACAAGCACTAGATTCTTTCCTTTATCAAAATTATTGACATTGTTTATGCTGGGGTTGTTATCGCTTTCAATATTTTTATTTTATTTTACTGAATTATCTCTCATTTTGCAAACCGCCTTGATGATAATTTTTGGAATAAGTTCCCTAATTACGGCAGGGTATTTAATATCAAAATCTTTTTTTGAAGTAATTCCTTTACTCGCTTCTGCACTCGTTTTATTGCTCAATACCGTGAATGCATCTGAAATCTTATTTCCTGATAAAGCATACGTCCTTTTTTTCGTGACCGCTGTGAACTGTTTATTATGGCTCGCAGCAGGGATGAAATGGAATTTGGTTTCCTTTAAAATTTCAGGAATCGCGGGTCTAATTATCTTGTTTATTACTATATTTATATAATAATCAAATATTTAAAAGTTTTTAAATGTTGAGAAAATTGTTTGTTCACCCTTATAATGAGAAATGTAAACGTATTCAATGTTTTAAGGGGGATGGAAATGAATTTTGATTTAACATCGGAACAATCAATGATCAAAAGGACGATTAGAGAATTTGCGGAGGAAGAAGTAGCTCCTGGCGCGATTGAAAGAGATAAGACAAAACAATTTCCGACAGAAATCTTCAAAAAGCTAGGTGAACTGGGTATGCTTGGCTTGCCATTTCCAGAAGAGTATGGCGGGGCTGGAGCAGACACAGTAAGTTTTGCTATCGTAACCGAGGAGTTAAGCAAGGCATGCGCGTCTACAGGGATTACTTACTCCGCACATATCTCACTCGGCGGTGCTCCTATAAATCTATTTGGTACAGAAGAACAAAAACAAAGATATCTTACACCTATCTGCACAGGGGAATCACTTGGTGCATTTGGATTGACAGAACCGAATGCCGGATCTGATGCAGGCGGCACGCAAACGACTGCCAAAGAGGAAAATGGAGAATACATCATCAATGGAAGCAAATGCTTTATCACAAACGCCAGCTATGCTAACCATTTGGCTATGACAGCCATCACTGGAGAACAAAATGGCATCAAGGAAATAACCGCCATCATCGTACCGACTGATGCACCTGGTTTTAAAGTCATCGATAACTATGAGAAAATGGGATTGAATGCATCCAATACAACAGAACTAGTAATGGATAATGTACGCGTTCCAGTTGAGAACCTTTTAGGTAAAAAAGGAGAAGGCTTCAAGCAGTTCTTAATTACCCTTGATGGCGGCAGAATTGGAATTGGAGCTATGGCCGTTGGTGTTGCGCAGGCTGCTTATGAAAGGGCGCTTCAATACGCGCAGGAAAGAAAACAATTTGGGAAGTCACTTTCTAAATTCCAGGCCATACAATTCAAACTGGCTGATATGGCGATGAAAATTGAACTTGCCCGCAATATGGTTTACAAGGCAGCCTGGCTGAAGGACCAGGGACGTCCGTTCTCAAAAGAGGCCTCGATGTGCAAGCTATACGCGTCTGAAATAGCTATGCAAGTAGCCGACCAGGCTGTACAGATCCATGGCGGTTATGGATATATGCGAGAGTATGAAGTAGAGCGCTATATGAGGGATGCGAAATTGCTTGAAATCGGTGAAGGCACATCAGAAGTGCAAAGAATGGTCATTGCCAGATTAATTGGCTGCTAACAGGGTATTCTAAATATGCCTTATAAAAAAACTTCATCAAACGATGGAGTTTTTTGTCTAATTTGTGAACAAGTGTGACAAAGTTTGCTTTTTTGCTTTCCCTGTAAACGTTTTTCAAGTAAAATAATAGCTGTGTGAAATTATTATTTAAAAGTGATGTTATACATAAGGAGGTTATATGATGAATCGCAATCCACTTATACCATTCGTATTAATCATGGTAATGGGAATCGGCTTGATGTTCCTGCTTTCTTTCAAAGGCCTTGGAGATTCTAAGGATCTTGCAAAGGAAAAGGAAGGCGGCGGAAAGACAGAAGAAACTGCTGAAGTGAATCCTGAGGAATTTTATCAGCAATCATGTGCAGGCTGCCACGGAAACCAGTATGAAGGTGTATCCGGTCCAGCGTTAAAAGGCGTTGGAAGCAAGTATTCCAAAGACGAAATCAAAGACATTTTGACTAACGGAAAAGGCGCAATGCCTCCTGGAATGGCTGCAGGCAAGGAAGAACAAATGGCTGAATGGATAGCTAAAGAATTGAAGTAAGAATAAAGGCTCTTTGCGAAATGCAAAGGGCCTTTATTCTTTCTTTAGGAAATTATAAAATTATTTAGTTGTGGATAACTATATGCAGTCTTCTTAATCCAGCTCCAGCACTTAGCCAGTTTTCATCCCCGAGAGTGCTTCTTCGAGTATCTTGCGATAAGCGTTAGCTTTGAGCAGCTCGAGTCGCTTGTCTAGCTGCGGCTCCTAACTCCTCGAGACGCTTGTCTAGTGTTGCCTCCTAGAAACTCCGAAACTTCAACTCCCCCCGCAGAAGCAAAAAGCGCTTCTTTGGTGGAGTCTCCAGTTTCTGCGTTTCTGGGCAGTCGGCTATACATTTCGATTTCGGCTTGTCGGAGTTGAACAGTCGCCTCCGCTTTTCGAATTGTCTAGTGTCGCCTCCTAGAAACTCCGAAACTTCAACTCCGCCGGCAGAAGCAAAAAGCGCTTCTTTGTCGGAGTCTCCAGTTTCTGCGTTTCTGGGCAGTCGGCTACACATTTCGATTTCGGTTCGCTCAGGTGAAGTCAAAGAACGACTTCACCGGTCGGCCCTCCAGCGCTTGTCGGGGCTGAACGAGGCGCTTGCGCTTTTTGTTCTTTATCTGCTGCTTGATTGGACAAGGGGCATCTGGTTTTCATATACTTATAAAAGCAAATTATGATTTAGTAGGTGACTTGAATGAATGCTGAAAAACTATCAAACCGGCTTGAAGCCGTTGCGAATAATATCCCTCCAGGTTCTAGGCTGGCGGATATCGGTTCTGACCATGCATACCTTCCATGCAATGTAGTAAAGAAAGGAATCGTTCCGCTGGCCATTGCTGGCGAAGTCGCAGAAGGACCATACCAGTCTGCTCTCGAGCAGGTGGAGTCTGAGCATCTAAATGACAAGATAGCCGTCCGTAAAGGAGATGGACTGGAAGTAATTGAGCCTGGAGAAGTCGATTGCATTACGATCGCAGGAATGGGCGGGACTCTGATTTCAACTATACTTGAGAAAGGAAAGTCCAAGCTCGAAGGGGTAAGCCGGCTTGTGCTCCAGCCTAATGTAGGGAGCTTTGCCGTACGGAACTGGCTTATCGACAATGGATGGGAACTGGTGAAGGAAGAAATTCTCAAGGAAGATGGGAAAATCTACGAAATTCTCGTTGCTGAAAAAGGAGAGCCATTAAAGCCTTATCAACAAAACAACCTAGAAGAAGGAATTTTGTTCGGCCCATTTTTATTAGCTGTAAAACCAGGAGTCTTTTTAGAAAAATGGACTGCCGAAATGAATAACTGGGAGCGGATTTTAAAGCAGCTGGATGAAGCTGTACAAAATGAAGATACGGCGTCCAAGAGACTTGAGCTTGATAAGAAGATAAAAATGGCAAAGGAGGCGCTGAAGTGAAAAAAGTGAATGGTCATGAAGTGATCCAGCTTTTTGAACAATTTTCTCCCAAAGCTTTTGCGATGGAAGGAGATAAAGTTGGGCTGCAAATTGGTACGCTGAACCAAACAGTCCAAAACGTCCTGATTGTCCTTGATGTAACAGAGGAGGTAGTGGAGGAGGCGATTGCGAAGAATGCCCAATTAATCATCGCCCATCATCCACCAATCTTCCGTCCGCTGCAAAAAATCACTACAGACACTCCCGGAGGCGGGATGATCGCAAAGCTGATCAAGCATGATATTGGCGTCTATGCAGCCCACACAAACCTTGATGTCGCAAAGGGAGGAGTCAATGACCTGCTAGCGGAAGCCCTTGGTTTAAAGAATGCAGAAGTCTTGGTCCCGACATTTGAAGACAAGCTGAAAAAACTGGTGGTTTTCGTTCCTGAGGAGAATGCAGAGCAGCTTCGAGAAGCATTGGGAAACGCTGGCGCCGGTTCAATCGGTAACTACAGTCATTGCTCATTCTCTGGAACTGGGGAAGGGCGTTTCCTCCCAGGCGAGAATACGAACCCTCATATCGGCAAACAAGGAAAGCTTGAAGCAGTCCATGAGGTGAGGATAGAGACTATCTTTCCTCAAAGCATAGAAAAAAGGGTAATACAGGCCATGATTAAGGCTCATCCATACGAAGAGGTTGCCTATGATCTATATAGTCTTGAAAATACCGGTGAGCAGCTTGGCCTCGGCCGGATTGGAAAAGTGGAAGAAACAACTCTTGGCGAATTTGCGAAACATGTCAAGGCAGCATTCGATGTTAATAAAGTTCGTGTCGTTGGCGACCTGACTGCCAAGGTTAAAAAGGTTGCGGTCCTCGGCGGTGACGGAAATAAGTATTACTCACAGGCAAAATTCAGGGGTGCCGATGTGTATATAACAGGTGATATTTATTACCACACCGCACATGACGCAATGATGGCCGGCTTGAATATGATCGATCCAGGACATAATGTTGAAAAGGTCATGAAAAAGGGAGTCGCTTGGGTAATGGAAGGTCTCTGCAAAGAGAAAAACTATGATGTGCGCTTCATTCCATCTGAAATAGGGACAGATCCGTTTACTTTTATTTAGTCTCTTTTCGTAAAATTTGTTGCTTTTACTAAAATCGCATTTGGATTTTTACGAGTTTAAATGCATTCCTTGTTCAGGTACTTCCCCGAAAAGAGCTCGAAGTCAAGAGATATACGGGATGAAATCTCGGTTCGAAACAACAATCTATGCGAAAACAGCCTTTATATAAATTGCTGGATCTGAACGAAGAGCGTCGCTGGCATCGATTCGGTCACAGAACGAGATGCCGTTACACGGAATAAAGAAAACAAGAAAAGCAGCCTGAATCAAATTCAGGCTGCTCAGTTTGTAGACAAAAGGGGTTCGGAATGCTCTCATTCCGAACCCCTTTTTGGATTTCATCGGATTTTTCAAAAGAAATAGACTCTCTTTGCTATACTTTTAGGCCATTACTGGACTTCTCCATGTCCAGTTGGCCATCTTCTTCAAGTTCAAGGCAGCGAAAGTAAGCATCGCCTGCATCGACAATTTTTTAAGTCCCCTCAGGGTTGTCCAACGCATGCCATGCTTTTCTTTTGCATCTGCGAATACACGCTCAATGGTTTCTTTGCGCTTCGCATAGATTTGTTTTACTTCTGGTTTGTGCCTCAAGTGGTCTGCCTCTTCCACATACTCCTGCCAGATATGGCGCATGGAACGGATGCCAAAGGTATATTGAATGAATGGGAGTTTAACCAGAATTACAGGGTCAATGCTTGGGCGCCCTACTTCCGAATACACATCTTTCACCAAGTCATAAATGAAAGAAAAATCAAGGGCTGCTTCCATCTTGCGGACTAAATGTTCCTGAGGAACAAGCTGGTCTAAAGCGACCATCTCTAATTGATCTCGTTGGATTGGATTATTTTTCGAGAGCATCTTTACCACCTCAAGCGTTATATGTATCTATTTTAAAATAGACTTTAGTTTAGTTCCACGTTAAGTTTGTAAGTCCTGTTGATTGGAGTGGAAGGCGCGTAGACTCCTGCGGGATCAGACGGACAGGTGAGACCCCGCAGGCGCCAGCGGCGACGAGGAGGCTCAGCGCCGGCCCCGCGGAAAGCGAAGCGCCTGGAACGGAAATCAACAGCCCCGTTCCAGCACCAACCAAAAAAAAGACTGTAAACAAACACGATTTTCATCGAGTTTGTCTACAGTCTGAGCAGCCTGAATCAAATTCAGGCTGCTTTCAGCTTATTATACGTTTGCCTCAGTCTTCTTAACTTTTGGCAGGATTTTATGAAGAGGTACCTTTTTCTCTTTCAGCCAAGTAGCTTCATTTTCCGGGTCGAACTGTTCAATGAACGAAATGACTTCTTTTGTTATTGGAGTCGGTGTAGAAGCTCCGGAAGTGACAGCGACTGTGTTGGCTTCCTTGATCCAGTCGATGTTCAATTCAGATATATCTGCAATCCGGTATGCTACTGTTCCGGCAATCTCTTGAGATACCTGGGCAAGACGATTTGAGTTATTGCTTTTTGGATCGCCGACGACAATCAGGACATCGGCTTCTTTCGCCTGCTCAGCTACAGCCTCCTGCCGAACCTGTGTAGCCATGCATATTTCTTTATGCACCTCAGCGTGAGGATACTTTTCCTTTACCTTATGCATGATTTCAGAAACATCCCACTGGCTCATGGTTGTCTGGTTGGTAACGATCAATTTTTCTGCATTCAAATCCAGCGCCTCAACATCTGCTGCAGTTTCGACGAGATGGACGATCCCAGGTGCGACGCCTACAGCGCCCTCTGGCTCGGGATGGCCTTTCTTGCCAATGTATATAACTTCAAAGCCTTCTTTTTCCTTGGCACGGATCAGGTTATGAGTATTGGTTACGTCAGGGCATGTCGCATCAATCGATACGAGTCCCTTTTTCTTCGCAAGTTCCCTGACCTCAGGGGAAATCCCGTGCGCTGTAAATATAACTGTACCGCCTTCAACCTTTTCAAGGATTTCCCTGCGGTTATTGCCGTCCAAAGTGATGATGCCTTCTTCTTCAAAAGCATCTGTGACGTGTTTGTTGTGAACAATCATCCCAAGTATATATATAGGCCGCGGCAAGCTTTTATCCAGTGCAGCATTACGTGCAATGACCATTGCATCAACGACACCGTAGCAATAGCCTCGCGGTGATATTTTAATTACATTCATTGAGTCATCCTCCTGCGAATACCTCTAATTCTCTCTTTCATTATATAAAACTTATAGAAAGATTACAAAAGCGACTTTTCCAGAAGGGAGGATTTATTAGACTCTTGTATGCTAAATGAATAATTTTGGAGATGATGAGCCTTTAGGCACAGCCTTTTTTGCAGCTTTTTTACGGGCGGCAGATTTATTTGGATCTGTATCTTCGGCTTTCATGGATTTTTTTGGTCCACTGTCTTCCTGAGGTTCTTGTTCCCTTTGCTCATCGGCATCCGGCAGGTCCTTCAACCCTTTATAGAGCTTCCAC
The DNA here is from genome assembly GCF_023715485.1 of Mesobacillus subterraneus. Taxonomy (GTDB): domain Bacteria; phylum Bacillota; class Bacilli; order Bacillales; family Cytobacillaceae; genus Mesobacillus; species Mesobacillus subterraneus_B. Next base: position 286,843 of record NZ_JAMBOF010000003.1, read on the forward strand.
ATGGATGGAATGTTGCGGACGAGAGGACCGTATTGCTGGATCATCGGCCCAAATTGCTGGGCGGTGTTTAATACCTTTTGAGTGTTGCTAAGAAAACCATTCAATGCGGCTGGATCTGTCAGGGTTTTCAGAATTCCGCCGCCTGATGTGGCCGCTCTTGCGGGAGCATTCCCTGCAGACAGCATTCCCGCCACTCCAGTGCCTTGGTTTCTTGCGCCTTTTCCCAACAGCTTTGACAGCAAACCTCCACCCTGCCTCGATTGCGGTTTTCTGCCCATTTGTGGAAACTGCCCCTGCGGCATCCCAGGTCCGTATCCGAACTGGCCAGGGTACATCTGGTATGGATTCATTCCTGGCCTTCCCATATAGCCGGGTCCCATATAGCGGTTTTGCATTCCACGTGAATTCATACGGGGTCCTTGTAGCATAGTGATCCCTCCTTTCCAAATAAATCATCTCCTATTAGAGTATGCATTTAATCAGGAATGGTTTAAGAAATTGGTATTTAGGCTGAAACAGGTTTGTTTTTTCGGGAGGAAAGGTTAAGATAGTACTGATTGGAGATTTTCTGCAATCTTTATTATAATTACAGGATGAACCTGAAAAGACCAGCCTACGGAACAGGCTGATGTCCCCGATATAAAAGGGGAGCAGGGTGAAAAAAGGAGATTTTCAATGAGTGAAACAAAATTTGATCGATATGAATTGAAGCCGTTCATTATAGATGCAATCCAGAAACTTGGCTTTTATGAGCCGACCGAAATCCAGGAGCGCCTGATTCCAACAGTCCTTAAGGGTGACAGCGCAATCGGACAATCCCAGACAGGTACTGGGAAAACACATGCGTACGTACTGCCGATCATGAACAAGCTTGATGCTTCACGTAATGAGGTGCAGGCAATTATAACCGCGCCGACGCGGGAGCTGGCGAACCAGATTTACCATGAGGTACTTAAAATCGCTGAACATGCACCAGAGGATGAAAAGATATCTGCGCGTTGTTATATTGGCGGGACAGATAAGCAGAGAACGATCGAAAAGCTTAAGACGCAGCCGCAGATCGTGGTAGGAACTCCAGGCAGAATTAATGATCTTGTTCAGGAAAATGCGCTGTTCGTTCACACAGCAAAAATGCTTGTCGTCGATGAAGCAGACTTGATGCTTGATATGGGATTCATCGAGGATATTGACCAATTTGCCTCCAGAATGCCAGAAAAGCTCCAGATGCTTGTTTTTTCCGCGACTATTCCGGAAAAGCTTAAACCGTTTTTGAAAAAATATATGGAAAATCCTAAATTCGTGCAAGTCGACCCTAAACAAGCGACTGCTGAAAATATTGAACACCTTCTGCTGCCCTCAAGACACAGGGATAAAATCGGACTCGTCCATTCTGCTTTGCTTGCGTTCAATCCATACCTTGGGATTGTTTTTGCGAATACAAAGAAAAAAGCAGACGAGGTTGCAGATGGATTAATCTCCAAAGGGATGAAGGTTGGCCGTATCCATGGAGACTTGAGTCCTCGTGAGCGCAAGAGAGTCATGAAGCAGGTCAAAGACCTTGAGTTCCAATATATCGTTGCTACTGATCTTGCAGCGAGAGGAATCGATATCCAGGGTATCAGCCATGTCATCAATTATGAGCTGCCAACGGACCTGGACTTTTATATCCACAGGGTTGGCCGTACTGCCCGCGCAGGATTTTCAGGAATTGCTTTGACGGTTTATGAACAGTCTGATGAAGATGCATTAATTCGCCTTGAAAAAATGGGGATCACTTTCAAGAATATCGATGTGAAGAAAGGTGAATTCACTGAGATAGAAGAGCGGAACAGACGACAAAACAGAAAGAAAAAAGAAACTCCAGGTGAAGCTGTGGCAAAATCACTCGTTTCAAAACCTAAGAAGGTAAAACCTGGATATAAGAAAAAGATGCAATGGGAAATGGATAAAATTAAAAAACGGCAAAATCGCCTGAATAAGAAAAAATAACCATTGGTTTTAGGGAGAGATCAGTAATGTTAATTGGCTCACATGTTTCCATGAGCGGAAAAAAAATGCTGCTTGCTGCCAGCGAAGAAGCCGTTTCATATGGAGCAAATACTTTTATGATCTACACGGGGGCACCACAGAATACGAGAAGGAAAAAAATCGAGGACCTGAATATAGAAGAGGGCCGCAGGCATATGGAGCAGCATGGGATCAGTGAAATCATTGTCCATGCTCCTTATATCATCAATATCGGAAATTCGGAAAATCCGGATACATTCGATCTTGGGGTGAGATTTCTCAGAAGCGAGATTGAGCGGACTGAAGCGCTGGGTGCAAAGCAGATTGTCCTCCATCCAGGCGCGCACGTTGGAGCAGGAACGGAGAAAGGCATCGGAAAAATAGTCGAAGGCATCAATGAAGTTTTGACTGGAGAAGAAAATCTTCAGATCGCCCTTGAAACGATGGCTGGAAAAGGTTCAGAATGCGGCAAGAGCTTTGAAGAACTGGCAATGATCATGGACGGTGTCATATATAATGACAAACTCTCCGTCTGCTTTGATACTTGCCACACACATGACGCTGGATATCCAATCGTAGAGGACTTTGACGGTGTCCTGAATGAATTCGATAAAATCATCGGTATTGACAGGCTTAAGGTCCTTCACATCAACGACAGCAAAAATGAGATAGGGATGAGAAAAGACCGCCACGAAAACATTGGCTTTGGCCATATTGGTTTTGAGGCACTAAGCTACATTGTTCACCACCCACAATTGGCACACGTGCCGAAAATTCTTGAAACACCATTTGTCGGTGAAGATAAGAACAATAAAAAAGCTCCTTATAAACACGAAATTGAGATGCTTAAAAGCAAACAATTTGAGGATAATCTGCTTGATCTAATCTTGCATAGCTAACTAAATAACAAAGTTAAAAGCTGTGGGAAATCCACAGCTTTTTTGAATGTAATCATTATTATTTGGTGAATTTAATAAACAGCTTGTTAACTTCTCTTGCTGTCTCAGGGCTGGTGATTCGGGCGATTTCCTTGATTAGTGCCGTTCTTTCTGAATCAATAAAAATGTTTACTTTTTTTCCGCGTAAGTACCCGGCGATTTTCTGTGCTTGAGGCTTTGAAATTGAAATGTTGAATTGTGAGGCATATTTAAGCAGTTCATCGGCCGTAATATTACTTATTTTATGGTTAATGATATTTTCAAAAATAGCCAAAGATCATCACTCCTCCATAGTAACGTATGTGTCATTAATGGATTTCGTGACAATTTTCTGGGCAAGTGACGTTCTTTTATTTACATTCTGACCGGTAAAAGATATACTACTAAATGTAAATCGGAATGATTCTTATTTTTGTAGGTGATAAAAATGGCCAACAACGATTATATCGTCCAGGTGCAGGATTTGTTTTATCGATACGATAAAGAAAATGTACTTGAAAATATAAATTTGTCCATCCAAAAGGGAAGTTTTTTAGCGATTGTCGGGCCGAATGGGTCTGGCAAGTCCACCCTGCTGAAACTGATGCTGGGGCTGATCAAACCGCAGAAGGGCACAATCCGCCTTTTTGGCCAGGATATTAGCAAGTTCAGGGACCAGCATAAAATCGGTTTTGTGTCGCAAAAGGCCAACTCATTCAATACTGGATTCCCGGCGACCGTTTTTGAGGTGGTTGCGAGCGGGTTAACCAAAAAACTCGGGCTTTTTAAATTTTTAAAGAAGAGCGACCAGGTAAAAATCAAACAGGCAATTGGATCTGTTGGAATGGAAAAGTTTTTAGACAGGAATATTGGCGAGCTTTCTGGCGGTCAGCAGCAAAGAGTCTTTATTGCCAGGGCTCTTGTAAGCAGTCCGGAACTCCTGATTCTTGATGAACCAACCGTCGGGGTCGATGCGCAGAATGTGAATTCATTTTATGAAATGCTCGAAACACTGAACAAACAGAATGGCATCACATTGCTTCTTGTTACGCACGATATCGGCACCATTTCCGATAAAGTCACGAATGTTGCGTGCTTGAATAAAAATATGCATTTCCATGGTAGTACAGTGGAATTCGAACAATTGAAAATCAATGAAGTTTCAGAAATTTATGGGCACGATGTTCATGTTCTGACACATGACCATCACCATCATGAGGGGGCCCATTCATGATTAGCGGACTCATGCAATATGAATTTTTACAGAATGCTTTTTTAACAGGTATGATCATTGGAGTGATTGCACCGCTGCTCGGTGTCTTCATCGTTGTGCGCAGGCTCTCGCTCATTGCAGATGCGCTCAGCCACGTAACCTTGGCGGGAATCGCTGCCAGCCTGCTGCTCGAAAAGAAATTTTTGTTTTTCAGCGGCCTGAATCCTCTTTATATGGGCATGGCATTTTCGGTTGGCGGATCTTTATTCATCGAAAAGCTACGCACGGTGTATAAGCATTATCAGGAACTGGCAATCCCAATTATCCTTTCAGGGGGAATCGGGCTCGGAGTGATCTTTATTTCGCTCGCTGACGGCTTCAATACGGATTTGTTCAGTTACTTGTTCGGCAGTGTCAGCGCAGTAAGCAGAACCGATCTCTGGACTATTCTTGTGATCAGCCTGCTCGTCATTGCGCTTGTCGTAATGTTATATAAAGAACTTTTCCTTTTATCTTTTGATGAGGAATATGCCAGGGCTACGGGAATTGCAGCCAAGACGCTCCATTTCATTTTCATTATCATGGTAGCTCTTGTTATTGCGGCTTCAATGAGAATTGTCGGCATTCTGCTTGTTTCTTCTTTGATGACTTTACCGGTTGCGGCAAGCATCCGGTTTGCAAAAGGTTTTAAGCAAACAATCTTTTTCTCGATCCTGTTTGGCGAGATTTCTGTATTAGGCGGTTTGTTCCTGTCTTATTACTTGGACCTTGCACCTGGAGGAACCATTGTCCTGATTGCAGTTCTCATCCTTGTCTTAGCCATTTGGTTCAAGAAACGGGCGTCAGCGAGATCTATTTAACGAGGTGATACCATGAATGTAATAGAAGCAATGAACCTTTTAAAGGAACAAGGCTACAAGCATACCGGCAAGCGTGAGGATATGCTCCAGCTTTTTTCCGATAATGATAAATATCTGACGGCACGCGATGTGCTCGAACAGATGAAGGGTAATTATCCTGGTTTGAGCTTTGACACGATCTATCGCAATCTGAGCGTATTCGTGGAGCTTGGGATACTTGAAATGACTGAGCTTTCCGGAGAAAAACATTTTCGTTTCACATGCTCACATAAAGAGCACCACCATCACTTTATCTGTCTTGACTGCGGCAAAACGAAGGAAATCGAAACTTGCCCAATGAGAAACATTGAAGCGAGCTTTAATGGCTACGATATTTCCGGGCATAAATTTGAGATCTATGGGCGCTGTCCAGAATGTGTACAGTGAAGGCTCACTTCATAAACCTTGTTGCTGTTATAGCTTAAATTAAAGATCGGCATCAGGTCGAGACCGGATATCAATTCCGGTCTTTTTTTATCTAATGAATGGGTAATTTAAAGTGAAACAAAAAAAACGACCATAAGAAAGGCCGTTTTAGTTATTTTTTATCCAGTTTTGAACCCAGCTGTTTGCTTCCTTCCAATCATTCACCCGAATGACGCCATCTGGAATAGGATCCTGATTATATGGTGTGTTGAAAAGTATGACGGGGATGTTTAATTGTTCGTGAATGTCTACCGCGTTATCATGTTTGTCCTCAAAAAAGATTTCCACATCATACTTCCGGGCTGCTGCGATTTTATCATGGGAGCCGATTAAATGTATATCATGGTACATAAGTTCATGCGTTGTGAACCACTCTTTTGTAAGGTCCAGCAAATGGCTTCCTCTTGCGCTAATGAAAAACAATTCATGATCTTTTTCCCAGCTTTTTAAAATATCCTTAGCACCTGATGCCAGGGGTGATTGAGAATAAATTTCCGGCTCCATCTTTTTGAACCAGGCAGCAAATTCTTTTTCAGAGACTGTTACAAGCGGCATGAAGTCATATTGCTTGATATCATCCAGCGTAATATTCAAATTAAAAGCCTCATTTAAATATGGAACGAATGTAGTTGGACAGGTCACTGTTCCATCAATATCTATGCCAAAGCGTTTTTTCATGCGGTGTGCTCCTTAAAAAATTTCTTTCCTCAATCTTACCAAATGTTCCTATTGCGCAAAAGAATTACTTTTCCATTAGACAAACATTGCCATGATGAAAAACTTCATGGTCGTAAACAATAATAAATGCTCCACTTAAGAAAGCGAGGGATTAAAGTGGCAGACCAAGAACGAAAACAGATTGGTACCGAGTATATTACTGAACCTAAGCAGGATGTTATCACAATCAGAGATGCACGTGATGAGATATACCAGGAAGAAACCGCAGCAGAACTGTACGCTCCTGCACGTGATGAGCACTACCAGGAAATGACTGCAATAGCCGGTCCTGAACGTGATGAACACTATCAGGAAATGACCGCAATCGCTGGATCTGGGCGTGATGAGCACTACCAGGAGATGACTGCAATAGCCCTGCCTGGACGAAATGAACAGTACCAGGAAGAAACTGCGGCCGAATTTGCTGTTCCTGCTGCTCCTGCAATAACAAGAAGGTCAGAAGAAAGTACAACTGGAGGAAGAGGGCTTGCATACTCAGCTCTTGCCCTATCGATCTTGTCGCTGTTTATTTTACCTGTTTTTTTCGGAGCAGCAGGAATCGTCCTTGGTTTCATGGCCCGCCGAAGAGGTTCCGCAATTGGAAGCTGGGCTATTGGGATTGGGACAATTTCCATTTTAGTTGGCATATTCATCTTGCCGTTTTTTTAACGGCACTCGATCGATTGCCAAAAAAATGCCCGGGAGTATATTCTCCCGGGCGCTTATTATTTTATTGCTGGACTGCAGCCTCACGCAGCTTTTCCTCAGCGATCTTATCTATTTCCTTCTTAAGTTCTTCCACCATCGTAGCTTCAGGTACTTTACGGACTATTTCTCCTTTACGGAAAAGCAGGCCTTCCCCTCTCGCTCCGGCAATGCCGATATCAGCCTCGCGCGCTTCGCCAGGGCCGTTCACGGCACAGCCAAGCACTGCGACCTTGATTGGTGCCTTGATCTTTGAGATGTACTCTTCTACCTCATTGGCTATGCTGATCAGGTCAATCTCGATCCTTCCGCAAGTCGGGCAGGAAATCAGTGTTGCCGCATTGGCTGCCAGGCCGAATGACTTCAGCAGCTCTCGCGCAACCTTAACTTCTTCTACTGGGTCCGCACTAAGTGATACCCTGACAGTGTTGCCGATACCTTTGCTTAGGATCGCTCCCAGACCAGCAGCACTTTTAACAGTTCCGGCAAACAATGTGCCCGATTCTGTTATGCCAAGATGAAGAGGATAATCAAATGCTCTTGCGGCTTTATCATATGCTTCAATCGCCAGGTTCACATCAGATGCCTTCATCGAAACGATGATATTGTGAAAATCAAGATCTTCGAGGATTTTGATATGGTGCAACGCACTCTCTACCATCCCATCAGCTGTAGGATAGCCATATTTTTCAAGAATACGTCTTTCCAGTGAACCAGCATTCACACCAATCCTGATTGGAATTCCACGTTCCTTTGCTGCTTTTACGACTGCCTCTACCTTTTCGCGCTTGCCAATATTTCCAGGATTGATCCTGATTTTGTCTGCTCCGCCTTCGATTGCTTTCAGAGCCAGGCGATAATCAAAATGGATATCGACAACAAGCGGGATGTTAATGCGTTTCTTGATTTCAGATATGGCATTCGCTGCTCTCTCATCCGGACATGCAACGCGGACGATCTGGCAGCCTGCTTCCTCAAGACGCATGATTTCTGCGACAGTTGCTTCCACGTCATGCGTCTTGGTTGTCGTCATGCTTTGGATGACGACTTCATTGTTGCCGCCAATTGTTAAATTTCCCACCTTGATCGGACGGGTTTTCGTACGATGTATGATTTCACTCAACAGTGATTCGCTCCTTTGAAAAATGGAATTCATGTTTAAGTTCCTAATGATGCACATCCCCATTTTATCAATCTTTAGTTCATATTGACAAGGAAAGACTATAATTGTTAGCCTTTACTAATTTGTATTGCTGTAGTCCGGGAATTTATATGTCTTGCCAAACTTGATCTTTTGCGGGTCCGTTCCATCATTTAATTTTTTAAAGTCTTCAACCGCTTTTGAGACCGGTACTTCCAGTGGGCTTTTTGAATTGCTGTCGAGTACGGAAAGAACTGTATCTCCAGGTTTGACTTCGTGTTCAAAATATCGAATCTCGTTTACTGTCTTCTTATCTTTGATTTCTTTTTCCTGTATTTCAACGGACTCTGCCTTTTGCATAGTTGCTGCTGGTAGAGTCCCTGCACTTAAATCGTTATAAATCGCGTAAACAACTATTAAAAGCATTAAGAAACCTGCAAGTTTTTTCATAGGATTTTCCCCCCTCAAACAGCCTATATCAATTGATATGCAGGAGAAGTAGAGTTGAGAACTTATTTAATAGAATAAACAGGATTTGATAAAAAAAAATACGCCCAGAGGCGCATTTTAATCATTTTTCTTTTTAGGGATCGGAACTTCCTTTATAGCTAATAGCAAAATCATGGAGCCCACAAACCAGTTGATTGCGAAGCTGTATGGGACTGTCGTCTTAAGCAAAGTCATGATTGCAAAAAATATAGTTGGAAGTGTGACACTGTAGGAAGCCATTCTCCATAATTGTTTGTATTGCAGGTTTCTTCCTGCTAGATTTTTTAAAAGCAGTCCGAACAAGGCAAGAATAGATACCTCTATGAATTTCATGCCAATTGAAAAAACAAAGATGAAGATGAGAAGCAGCCCGATCCAAATAGGAAGGGAGGAGGAGGCGCTATTAATCAACCTTTGAATATCCTGCTTTGTCATTGTTTCAGCACCGAATAATGTGTAAGAAAAAGAATTTGTTTCGCCGCCTGCTGCAAGTACTGCTTCATTTTTCAGTATGGCAAAAGTCGCATCCATGCCAGTCAGATCTTTTTGCTCGATTGTACCAGTAGAATCAAATATAAGTGTGAAACTTTCATTTTTAATTGTTAAAGGTGCTTTTAGTTCAGATTTAAGTTCTCCTTGTTCTATCGAAAAAGAGGGGATATCCGTCTTCATGGTCTCTTTAACGGATTCAGCCGCTTCACTTATAGTTGACGCTGAATAATAGGAAGCAGGAATGATTGATATTAAAGTAAGAATGAAGACGTAGAGGATCGTTTTTCCGATGCCTTGAAACCGGAATCTCGCAATATCGTTTGGTGAATAGATGCTCTTGATCAATTGTGTAAAAATATTCATCGGTACACGCCCTTTAGTAGATTGCCCGCTTTTTATTTTAGCTGTTAGATAGGCGTTTAACAAGCATTTAAAGATGGTTTTGTAACATGTTTGTAACATAACGAAGAAATGTTAAGCTATTGTAAATTTGAAGCGAAAACAGTTTACTTCCCTTTAATATTTACCTCATAATAATGGAGGTTTGTAAATCTTTGTCGAAATAAATCTAGGGGTTGAAAAAAATGGAATTGAATTTACAAGAAATGCTGTTTGAATTCTTTGGGGGTCTTGGAATTTTCTTATACGGCATTAAATTCATGGGTGATGGCCTGCAGAAGTCAGCAGGTGAGCGATTGAGAGATGTACTGGATCGCTTTACAACCAATCCGGTGATGGGAGTATTAGCAGGACTAATTGTTACTGTTTTGGTGCAGAGTAGTTCAGCTACAACAGTTATCACAGTCGGTCTTGTCAGTGCAGGATTTATGACGCTGCGCCAGGCGATTGGGGTCATTATGGGCGCAAATATCGGTACAACGATAACTGCATTTATCATTGGTATTGATGTAGGGGAGTATGCTTTACCGATTATTGCTCTTGGATCGATTCTATTATTCTTCTTTAAAAATAAAAAAGTACACAACTTCGGACAAATTGTTTTTGGATTTGGAGCGTTATTTTATGGTCTTGAATTGATGAGCGGAGGAATGAAGCCGCTCCGCAGTCTGGAATCATTCCATGACTTGACAGTTGAACTAAGCTCAAACCCATTCCTTGGAGTGGTAATTGGAACAGTGTTTACTGTAATTGTCCAAAGTTCAAGTGCTACAATTGGTATTCTACAGGGACTGCATGCTGAAAACCTGATAAATCTTGATGGTGCTTTACCTGTTTTATTTGGAGATAACATTGGAACAACAATTACAGCAGTCCTTGCTGCAATTGGAACTTCAGTAGCTGCAAAAAGGGCGGCTGCAACACATGTACTGTTCAATCTGATAGGTACCACTATCTTTTTAATCCTTCTTCGTCCGTTTACAGCTTTGATTGAAATACTAAAGGATCATCTAGGTTTAAATCCTGAAATGACGATTGCCTTCGCACATGGGATCTTCAACTCTACTAACACGCTGATTCAGCTTCCATTTGTAGCTGTCCTGGCTTTGATTGTGACTAAGCTGATTCCTGGTGAGGATGCAATCATTGATTATAAAGCTCAACACCTTGATCCAGTTTTCATTGAACAATCTCCTTCAATCGCGCTTGGCCAGGCGAAGGAAGAAGTATTGCGTATGGGTAAGTTCGCGCTCAAGGGACTTGAAGAAACGAATGAATTCTTAAAGACAAAAAATACTAAGCACTCTGCGACGGCATACCAACTAGAGGAAGCTATTAATAACCTTGACCGCAAGATAACAGATTATCTAGTCGACTTAGCAACCAGCTCATTATCAGAGCATGAATCAGAAGAGCACAGCATGCTTATTGATACGGTCCGTGATATTGAAAGAATTGGGGACCATTTCGAAAATATCATTGAATTGATCGAATACCAGCAGGCCAATAAAGTCAAGATGACTGATACTGCGATGGATGACCTTGAAATAATGTTCAATCTTACCGTCAGCACAGTTGAAGAAGCACTTCAGGCTTTGGATCAGAAAAATCTTGATGCTGCTAGAGCAGTTGTTAAAAAAGAAGATGAAATTGACAGCATGGAGCGTACGCTCAGAAAGCAGCATATCCTTCGCATGAATGAAGGGCAGTGTTCTGGACAGGCAGGTATCGTCTTCGTTGATATCGTCAGCAACCTTGAGAGAATCGGCGACCATGCAGTTAACATCGCTGAATACGTTTTGGGAGACCAGAAATAGTGGTAAAATAAGCAAGGGGAAACCCTTGCTTATTTTATTTCACTAACAGAAGGAATGATTAAATGGAATATATCTATTGGACAATAATTGGAGTACTATTCGTTGGTGCCTTTGCAAGTTTGATCGTCCCGATTTTGCCTGGCGTCCTGTTTTTATTGGGCGGCTTCATTCTGTATGGCGTCTTATTTTCATTCGAACCCTTCAACTGGATCTTTTGGACGGTGCAGGGATTGTTTGTCATCTTATTGTTTGGCGCGGATTATATTGCCAATATAATCGGTGTGAAAAAATACGGAGGCAGTAAAGCAGGGGTATGGGGCAGCACGATTGGATTGCTTGTTGGCCCTTTTGTCATTCCCTTCGTCGGGATCATTGCCGGTCCATTTTTAGGGGCGTCACTTGCAGAGTTGCTGGTGAACAAGAAAAATATCAATGATGCCATTAAAATAGGGTTTGGATCGGTAATCGGTTTTGTGAGCAGTGTAGTAACCAAAGGAATCATTATGGCTGTCATGCTTATTTACTTCTTCGTTTTGGTGCTTTAATAATTCTTGATAATAAAAAATCGTGCTGCTCGAGCACGATTTTTTTAATTCAATCCGCAAATTTCAAAAGAGCAGTTCTGGCAATCGACTTCTTTCTTCAAGTAAGCGAGGTTCTTCACGGTGAATTTGAGCTGATCATAGGAAATGATGTCTTTTTCACGCAATTCTTTAAGCATTCTCTGCACAACTTCGCGTGTTCCGTACGTAAGGTTCGCTAATTCCTGGTGTGTCAGAGGCAAATCAATCAGGATGCCCTCATCTGTCATCACGCCATAGCTATTGCATAGACGAATCAGAATGGAATAGAGTCCGCCTTTTTTACCGTTCATAATCAGGTCCTGGCACTTCATCTGTGCTTTCAGATACCTGGTGCTTAACCAATTGACAAGCGCATTCATAGCCGTTTTATCATTCAATATGAAGTCCTCGAACTGTTCTTTTTTTATCATGAGGATTTCACACTCAGTAAGTGTCTTTGCTGAAAAATGATACCGTGGTGAATGTTTGAATAATTCGTATTCGATAATCATTTCTTCGCCATTCAAAATTTTAAGGATAAATTCCTTCCCCTTCATATGGACTCTGCCAACTGAAACACTGCCGCTAAGGATGATGTAAATATGCTGGACATTTTCATCTTCCTGAAAAAGTAAGGTATCCGGTTTAATTTTTTGGATTGTTTCCTTATCAATGAAATTTTGTAAAATTAAACTGTATAATGATATGTTTTTGTCCATTAGGATCGTCTCCCTTATAATGCCTCTACACCTTTGATTTAAAAGAATTGTTGTTACTATGTCAATGGTGTTTTAGCATAAAATGGAAGGCGTTTTCCTGGATGCGACTTAAATCGTTGACAGAAAGCCATTTGAGAATATTGACGATTTTTCGAAACTTTATCAAAGGGAGGGCTAACTGGTTTTTGGTACCCAAACAACAGTGATACTTGAAGAAGGATGTATAAAATTCCTTAAATATGAGAATTTTAATTTCGTTGGATTCAAGCATTTTATTTGAATCGATTACCGTTCTTTGGTAATCTTACATTGAAGCACTTTTAGAACAATTCTAATATCTGAATTATATGATAGGTTTGTTCTTGAAGTGAACCACGATACATAGGAGGATGTTAAAATGGCATTTGAATTACCGCAATTACCGTATGCATACGATGCACTTGAGCCACACATCGACAAAGAAACAATGAATATTCACCACACTAAGCACCACAATACTTATGTAACAAACCTTAACAACGCTTTGGAAGGAAACGAAGAGCTTCTTTCCAAAACTGTTGAAGAAGTTGTTGCTAACCTGGATGCAGTTCCTGAAGCAGCGCGTACTGCTGTCCGCAACAACGGTGGCGGACATGCTAACCACTCTTTATTCTGGCAAGTGATCTCTCCAAATGGAGGCGGCGAGCCTACTGGCGAACTAGCAGAAGCGATCAGCTCTAAATTTGGCGGCTTTGAAGGCTTCAAGGAAGAGTTCTCAAAGGCTGCAACTACTCGTTTCGGTTCAGGCTGGGCTTGGCTTGTTGTGAACAATGGCGAGTTGGAAGTAACTAGCACTCCAAACCAGGACTCTCCATTAATGGAAGGCAAGACTCCAATCCTTGGACTTGATGTTTGGGAGCATGCATACTACCTGAATTACCAGAACAGAAGACCAGAATACATCGGCGCTTTCTGGAACGTTGTAAATTGGGAAGAAGTTAACAACCGTTACACTTCCGCTAAATAATACGTGTTAACGGCTGGGGCTGCAATTTATTGCAGCCTCTTTAATTTGCTATGGTCAAGTCCTGGCTGTTCACAGAAAGAGGCTTTCGAAAAACTGAATAACGCCCTTTACTTTGATAGAAACTACCCAAGAGAAAAGGGGAGTTGATCATGAGCAAAGTAAAAAGATTATTAGGAGACATTGAACTTACCAAGGATTTATCGCTCCTATTGATTATTGGGGGACTGTACTCATTGAGCATTGCCCTTTCGAACACCTTCGTCAATATATATTTATGGAAGCAATCCGGAGAGCTTGCCGATCTGGGACTGTACAATTTATCGATTGTGGTGGCACAGCCACTGACCTTCATCCTGGCAGGGAGATGGGCCAAGAAAGTGGATAGAGTTATCGTACTCCGTATTGGAGTGATTTTTTTGGCTCTGTTTTATGTTACTGTCTTGCTTGTAGGCACGAGGGCTTCGGACTTTTTGCTTCTGCTCGGTGTATTATTGGGAATAGGCTACGGCTTTTATTGGCTTGCCTTCAACGTGCTTACGTTTGAAATAACCGAGCCGGAAACGCGGGATTTCTTTAATGGATTTTTAGGGATACTCGGTTCTGTAGGCGGCATGATTGGCCCTGTTGCAGCAGGATTCATTATTTCGAGGCTTGAAAAATTCACCGGTTATACGGTTGTATTTGGACTATCATTAGGACTCTTTTCCGTTGCTGTTTTCCTGAGCTTTTTCTTGCAGCGCAGGCCTGCTCACGGAAAGTATTGGTTCCAGCGTATTATAACGGAGAGGAAAAATGATAAAAATTGGCGAATGATCACAAACGCTCACTTTTTCCAGGGTCTAAGGGAAGGAGTATTTGTTTTTATCGTTTCGGTTTATGTTTTTATCGCCACGGATAGTGAGCTGGCGCTTGGTACTTATGGTTTGATAAATTCAGGTATCTCTTTTCTGGCTTATTATTTTGTTTCGCGGATGCTGAAAAAAGAATACAGGAAAAAAGCCATTCTTATTGGTGGAATCATGCTTTTCTTGGCAATATTCCTGCTAGTATTTGAGCTGAGCTATTTCCGCCTGCTGTTATATGCGGCTCTGATTGCAGTCGCTTATCCTCTGCTTCTCGTACCCTATTCATCAATGACCTACGATATAATCGGCAGGGGCTGGAAGGCTGCTGAAATGAGAATCGAATATATTGTTGTCAGGGAATTGTTTTTGAATCTGGGCCGGATTTTTTCAATCTTGTTATTCCTAGGTTCGATTTCAGTTTTCAATGAAGAACGGATTATCCCTATCTTGCTTGTCATCCTTGGCAGTGGACATACCCTCATTTACTTTTGTATCAGGCATATTCATCTTAAAGCTACAGCATAACCGGGACTCCCCCCGGTTTTTTTCTGGAAAAAATTTCTCTTGAAGTTTAATGATAGAAAAAATCGACCTTTTTCGATAAAATAAGAGATAGTGCATTGGCACGGACATACAGACTGAAGAGGTGGGAGAGGCTTGAATAAAAAGAAAAAAAAGAAGACGCATGTGCCATTCAGGCTGAATATGGTGTTTTTTGCAGTATTTTTGTTATTCTCGATGCTGATTTTAAGACTAGGCATAGTTCAGATCGTATACGGAGAAGATTTTAAAAGAGAAATTGAACGTACAGAGGATGTTACAGTGAACAATCCGGTTCCGCGAGGGAAAATGTATGACCGGAATATGAAAACGATTGTCGATAACACGCCAAGCAAGGCGATTACGTATACAAAGAGCCAGGGCACCGAAACGAAGGAAATGCTCATGATAGCAGAACGCCTGGCGAAATTGATCAATAAGGATACTGAAGAAGACTTGAAAAAAGTCCGGGAGAGAGACAAAAAGGATTATTGGATCTTAAGAAATGAAGAGAGGGCTAAGGAAAAAGTCAAGGAAGAAGAATGGGCCCTTTATGATGATAAAAAGCTCGATGATAAAGCAATCTATAATCTTCAGCTAGACCGTATCTCCAAGAACGAGCTTGATGAATTGACGAAAGAAGATATGGAAATCCTCGCCATTTTCCGTGAATTAATCAGCGGGTATGCCTTATCGCCGCAAATCGTCAAAAAAGATGTTACGCCTGAAGAATATGCTGTAGTCAGCGAAAATCTTGAAATGCTCCCTGGTGTAGATACAACAACTGATTGGGAGAGACATTACACGTTTGATAAAACCTTAAAATCCATTCTGGGCAAGGTAAGTGATTCAGAGAAGGGTCTGCCAAAAGAAAAACTTGAGTATTACCTTTCACGCGATTATAGCCGAAATGACAGGGTAGGGTTAAGTTATATTGAGCAGCAATATGAAGACGTACTCCACGGCCAAAAAGCGAAAGTGAAAAATATTACGGATAAAGCAGGAAACGTGCTGGATACAAAGGTAATCACAGAAGGACAGCGAGGAAAGGATCTTGTGCTTACTGTTGACATGGATCTACAGTTAGCGGTCGAGAAGATTATCGAAGAAGAATTAGCAAAGGCAAAGCAGACGTCAAGAACAAGTCTATTGGACAGGGCATTTGTTGTCTTGATGGATCCGAATACTGGAGAAATCCTGACGCTTGCCGGAAAACAGATAGTAAAAGATGAGGATACAGGGAAAACGGTCATGCAGGACTTTGCGAGCGGCAACTTTACAACGTCATATAACGTTGGATCCGCAGTCAAAGGTGCTACAATTCTCACTGGTTTTAAGACTGGTGCCATAAATCCAGGAACGCAGTTTTACGATACACCGATAAAAATCAAAGGTACAAATCCCAAGAAATCATGGAAAGCAGGGCTTGGCACACTTGATGATCGCAATGCATTAAAGGTTTCCTCGAACGTTTACATGTTCAGGACAGCAATCAACATAGGTAAAGGAAATTATAAGTATGATCAGCCATTGTATCTCCAACCAGAAGCCTTCGATACAATGAGGAACTATTTCAGCCAATTTGGTCTCGGAGCTAGAACCGGAATCGATCTACCTAACGAAATGGTCGGCTTTAAGGGTACAGAAAGAAGACCAGGTCTTTTGCTTGACTTTGCGATTGGACAATATGATACGTATACACCATTACAGCTTGCGCAATATGCTTCTACCGTTGCAAATGGTGGAAACCGACTTCAGCCAAGGATTGTAAGGGAAATACGCGAGCCCGTGATGAAGAATAATGAAGTGGGTCCTGTTCTTAATGAATTCGAACCTGTGATCCTTAATAAAGTTGATGCCAAGTCGGAATGGTTTGACAGAGTCCAGGAAGGATTCAGGAGAGTCATGCAAGAGAGAGGCGGCACAGCCTACGGATCCTTTTACACTGCTGATTATAAACCAGCAGGCAAGACTGGTACGGCACAGGCTTTTTATGATGGGCCACAGAGAAGCAAGTTTGACAAGCCTCCTGAGGTAATGAATTTAAGCCTTATTGCATATGCGCCACATGAGAATCCAGAGATTGCCATGGCAGTCATGGTCCCCTGGGCATATGAAGGAAATCAGGGCCATCATGCGAATAATGATATTGGACGCAGGGTCCTTGATACGTTTTTTGAGTTGAAAAAGAAACGGACAGAAGGAAATATGAACCCAGAACAGCCGATTCAGCAAGTTGAAAAGAAAGAAGAAGGTACCGAACTTTTAGAAGAAATCGAAGTTGAAATTGAACAATAGTGCTTGAAAACTGTCTCTTTTGGGACAGTTTTTTTTTTATTTCACTGGGTATACTATCCTCAACCGGACAACTTAAATGTATACCTGTTTTTAGAAAAATTTATCCAGGATTCAATTAAATTTACAAAACCTTTACATTCAGTTAAAACCGCGTTAAAAGAAAAGCTTTATTCTAAGCTTGTAGGATTTAAACAACCACATCTCGTAGGGGGAATTAAGGAATGAAGAGTCTTAAAAAGATGAGCCTGTTTTTAATGCTGGCAGCTGTAATGGTATTCGCTGCAGCTTGTGGAGGCGGAGATAACGAAGGTGGAAATGGCGAAGAACTAGAAGGCAGCGTAGTCATTGACGGTTCAGGTACAGTTTATCCATTTATGGCTCGCATGGCTGAAAACTATATGGGAGAACAAGAAAATGTCTCTGTAGAAGTTAGCCGCTCCGGAACTTCAGCAGGTTTCAAGAAATTCCTTGCTAAAGACGGTACTGACTACAACGATGCTTCCCGCCAGATCAAGGACGAGGAAAAAGCTAAAGCAGAAGAGCTTGGCATCGAAGTGCAGGAAATGAAGGTTGCATTAGACGGTATCACAATCGTAATCAATAAAGACAATGACTGGGCTACTGAGCTTACTGAACAAGAAGTAAAAGATATTTTCCTTGCTAGCGCAGGAAAGAAAAAATGGTCGGATGTCCGTGCTGATTTCCCAGATGAAGAAATCAAGACCTATGGTCCTAATGAAAACCACGGAACTTACGAGTTCATGTTTGAAAACATCCTTGAAGAACAGGACCTTCCTGAAAACATTAACTTGCAGCAGGATTACTCAACTCTAGTGGATCTTGTTTCTAAAGATAAGAATGCAATTGGTTTCTTCGGTTACGGTTACTATGACAGCAATAAAGATAAGCTGTCAGCGGTTAAAGTTGACTTTGGTAATGGACCAGTAGAACCATCATTAGACACAATCAAAGAAGATGGCGACTATGCTCCATTCACACGCCCTGTTTTCACTTACATGAACGTGAATAATGCAAAAGAAAAGGCGCAAGTGCTAGATTACGCAATCTACACAATGGAGAACGCTAAAGATGTTGCAGCAGAAACTGGATTTGCTCCTTTATCTGATGCAGACATCGAAGCAGCTCTTGATACTTTAAATGGGTTGAAGAAGTAAAACCTTACTACGAGGAGATGAGAGGTCTAACCTTCTCATCTTCTTGCGTGTGTTAAATATTAATTTGTTTTCCCTGGGGTATTGTTGAAAAGGCTTTTCCTTGGATGAGAAGGATGAAAGGGGTTTTACACGTGGCAAAAAGCGTTGTTCACGATAGCGGTAAAAAGCTGAATGTACGTGAAATCATACAAGAAAAGAAAAAGACAAAAAGTGTCAGCAATTTAACGGAAAAATTAATACCGAAAATTTTATTTGGAATTGCAGCAATCTCTGTTTTTACGACAATTGGAATTGTACTTACTTTATTAACGGAAACAATCGCCTTTTTTAAAGACGTTCCTTTCATAGATTTCTTTACGGGTACTAAATTGAAGCCATTGGGAGAAAATGCTGTATTTGGAGTATTGCCTTTGCTTACTGGGACATTAATTTCAACAGTCATCGCGATGCTCGTTGCTATCCCTGTTGGGCTTATGACAGCTATTTTCTTGAGTGAGTATGCATCTGAACGGACACGAAAAGTGTTAAAGCCTATACTTGAAATTTTGGCAGGAATTCCAACGATTGTTTATGGATTTTTTGCTTTCACATTTGTAACTCCTTTGTTAAGATCATTCATTCCTGGCCTGGAACCGACAAATATTTTGAGCCCGGGAATTGTGATGGGGATCATGATTATCCCGATGGTTGCTTCATTATCAGAAGATGCGATGAGTTCTGTGCCGAATGCGATGAGAGAAGGCGCATTGGCTTTAGGAGCAACAAAGCTTGAAGTAACCTGGAAAGTAGTCATTCCTGCAGCGATTTCAGGGATTATCGCTTCATTCGTGCTAGGAATTTCCAGAGCTATTGGTGAAACGATGATTGTTGCAATAGCGAGCGGAAGTTCAAAAAACTTCACTTTCGATGTCACGCAATCGATGCAGACAATGACAGCTTATATAGTAGAAGTAACAGGAGGAGAGGCTGCTGCCGGCACAACTCTGTACTACAGCCTTTATGCAGTAGCCATGACCCTGTTTGTCTTCACGCTGATCATGAACCTTGTAGCTCAATATATCTCTCGAAGGTTCAGGGAGGAATATTAATATGAAATATGTAGACGCGAAACAAGTCCATAAAAAAATGGGTTCCCGCTTACTGGCGAACAAACTTGCAAAAGCACTTTTCTTAATGGCGACACTATTCGGCCTTGTAGTATTGGTCGTATTAATCTATCGTGTATTGACAGCCGGATTGCCATGGATCAACATGGATTTCCTGACTAACCGCCTGTCTACTGACCCCGGAAGAGCCGGTATTTGGGGCGCCATCATGGGAACATTCTGGCTGATGCTCGTAGTGGCTCCTGTCACGATGATCCTGGGGATTGGGACAGCTATTTATCTTGAAGAGTATGCAACAAAGGGTCGTATCTCTTCATTCATTAAAACAAATATCTCGAATTTGGCTGGTGTTCCATCCGTAGTTTTTGGTATCCTTGGTCTAACAGTTTTCGCAAGGGCTCTAGACTTAGGTTCAGTAGTGCTTGCCGGCGGTTTGACCATGGCTTTGCTTGTCCTGCCAGTCGTAGTTGTGGCCAGCCAGGAAGCAATACGTGCCGTTCCTCAATTTTTACGGGAAGCTTCTTTTGGAATGGGTGCTACAAAATGGCAGACAATCAAGAACGTCGTCTTGCCAGCCGCTTTGCCTGGAATTCTTACAGGTGTAATCCTTGCCTTATCTCGTGCGATTGGTGAAACGGCACCACTTGTTGTAATTGGAATACCTGCGTTGTTAATTCCTATTCCAGACGGAATCTTTGATAAATTCACGATTTTGCCAGTTCAGATTTATTACTGGACAATTGACTCTGCACTTGTAGCTGAATATGCAAACCTTGCAGCGGCAACAATCGTCATTCTATTGCTAGTTTTGTTTGTAATGAACTCAATTGCTATTTTGATTCGGAATAAATTTCAAAAAAGATATTAGTCTGGGAGGTTTTAACTTATGTCAACAGTGACGGATAAGACAAATGTAAATGTAAATACAGCTGCAGGAAATGAAGGCGCAAAAGATAATAAGAAGGTTGTTTATGATACTAAGGACCTTAACCTTTGGTATGGTGAAGGACATGCGTTGAAAAATATTAATTTAGCGATCAATGAGAATGAAGTAACAGCAATCATCGGACCATCCGGCTGCGGAAAATCAACTTATATTAAAACATTGAACCGAATGGTTGAAATGGTTCCTTCTGTTAAAATTTCCGGTGAGATTTTATACAGGGGCCGGAACATTCTTGAAAAATCTTATCAGGTTGAAGATTTAAGAACGAGCGTAGGGATGGTATTCCAGAAACCGAATCCATTCCCGAAATCCATTTATGAAAATATCGTTTATGGTCCGAAGATTCATGGCATCCGTGATAAAAAAATCCTAGATGAAATTGTAGAAAAAAGCCTTAGGGGAGCAGCAATCTGGGACGAAGTAAAAGACCGTTTGAACCAGAATGCTTATGGTCTTTCTGGCGGACAGCAACAGCGTATCTGTATCGCCCGCGCGCTGGCGATTGAACCAGATGTTATCCTGATGGATGAACCAACGTCAGCACTTGATCCAATTTCAACATTGAAGGTTGAGGAGCTTGTCCAGGAATTGAAAAAAGACTTCAGCATCATCATCGTAACGCACAACATGCAGCAGGCTGCCCGTATCTCTGACAAGACTGCATTCTTCCTGAATGGCGAGGTCATTGAATTTGCTGAGACGGATAAAATTTTCTCCAATCCATCAGACAAAAGGACAGAGGATTACATTACTGGACGTTTCGGTTGATTTTTCCTAATAATTTCACTGGAAGGATGAGGACTCATGGTAGTAAGAGGTAAATTTGATGAAGATCTTAAAACTTTGCACGGAAAATTGATGGAGCTTGGTAATTTCGCAGTAAATGCACTAAATAAATCTCTTGAATCACTCGAAAACAAAGATATCGAACTCGCGTTGAAAATTCTTGAGGATGATGCAGAGGCCAATATCATGGAAGAGGAAATCAATGACTTTGCGATTTTATTGATTGCAAAGCAGCAGCCTGTAGCGGTTGATTTAAGAAGGCTGATTGTTGCTATAAAAATCGCGACTGATATCGAAAGAATGGCAGACTTCGCCGTTAATATCGCGAAATCCACTATCCGCATTGGAAATGAACCATTAGTTAAACCTATTGAACACATTAAGCAGATGCACCAGCTGTCTGTAGAAATGCTGACATTATCTTTAGAAGCATACAATGAGGAAGATTTAGGCAAAGCGAAACAGGTTGCCCAGATGGATGATCAAGTAGATGATCTGTATGGACAGACAATCAAGGATTTGTTAAGCCTTGCCCGAAGCAAACCAGAGCAGCTGGCTCAAATCACCCAGCTGTCATTCATCAGCCGTTACCTCGAAAGAGCAGCTGATCACGTTACAAACATCGCAGAAAATGTCTTTTACCTTGTAAAAGGAAAAAGATACGACCTAAACCAATAGTCCACAGTGAACACGCTCCTATAAAGAGAGCGTGTTTTTTTATTTCAAAAAGTAAATATTCGATTAGAGCGCAAAACCAAAGACCCTCTGATAGAGGGTCTCAGCTAGTAGATAAAAGGGGTCCGGAAAGGTCTCATTCCGAACCTTATGTTTTTGGATAGAATTTCCCAATAGGGTAGACATTTGTTGTTGGCTTTCCTTTTACGGTTTTAAGTTCTTTCTCGTATTTTGGGGCAAAGGAGAGGCCCTGCTTTTACCGTTTTCATTTTTTTCTCGCAGTTTGGGGCAAAGGAGAGGCCCTGCTTTTACCGTTTTGGGTTAGTTCTCGCAGTTTGGGGAGTCAAGCCCACTATTATGTGTAAAATCATTCCTTAGGAAAATCAAGTTATACAGCTGATATATTTTTGATGTACTGGAAGGGGGGTACCCCCCTTCCAGTACATCAAAAATTTCGCTTCGCGGACCCTACTTCTTCTTACCTTTAGTCTTCTTCCTTTTCTTTGATGATTCGTTTTCCAACTTCCTCTGCGTAATCCATCAGGACAGCTCCGATCAATCTGAAAGCTGATTGTGTGTTAGGAAAGATCCTAATTACTTGTTCTCTTCTACGGACCTCTCCATTTATTCTCTCTAATGAATTTGTGCTTCGAATATGCTTATGGAACATTGGTTTCTCATCAAGGTACTGTATTGCATCTTCGAAGCCGTCTTCTAAAATCTCTATTGCTTTCGCAAGTTTTGAATTGTCTCCGTATTTTTCAATGAACTCTGTTTTGTATTTTCTCGCGTCTTCCACTTTCGCTACTTCGAATATTCTCTTTAGTGCGATCTTCACTTCATCCATCTCTTTTTTCGGCATATGGGTGATGATATTCTTTTTGAAATGGACCGTGCATCGCTGCCAGGCGGATCCTACAAACTCTTTTCCAATGGCAGCTTTTAAGCCCTTATGGGCATCGGAAATGATCAGCTTAGGTGCTTGTAAACCTCTTGACTGTAAGTGTTGGAAGAATCGTTGCCACGCTTCACAACTCTCCACATGATCTACACGTAAGCCAAGGATTTCCCGTCTGTTATTCTCATCAACGGCAGTGGCAATATAGACTGCTTTAGAAACAACACGATTGTGCTCCCTTACTTTGATATACATGGCGTCCGCAAAGATATAAGGGTAGTACATGGTATTTAGCGGCCGGTTCGCCCATTTGTTCACTACAGGATCCAACTTTTCCGTGAGAGTGGATACGAAGGATTTGGATACTTTTTGTCCACAGAGTTGTTCTACGATATTGGATACTTTTCGAGTGGAAACTCCATTTACGACCATTTCAAGCATAGAGAGGACAAAAGCCTGGTCACATCGAGCGTATTGTTCAAACACACTGGTAGAAAAATCACCACTTCGAGTACGAGGCACTCTCAGTACTATCTTTCCAATGCTTAATAAAAGTTCTCGTTCATAGTATCCGTTTCTGTAGTCGTGACGACTAGGTGTGCGCTCATAGGCACTTGCTTTTAAATGGTCATCACGCTCTTTTTCCATGAACTCATTTAATACCAAGACAATGGATGCCTTGATCACAGAATCGATGTTTGAATCCATGACGGATTCTTTTAAAATGTCAAGATTTAGGTTAAACTGTAATTGAGTCATAATTAATTCCTCCACATTGTTTTCGTCGCTGATAACATTGTTGACTAAAGGAATTAATTTGACTCATTTTCTTTTTACACAATTATATGGGCTTAATCTAAGAGTCGACGAAAACAGGTCGCCAATAATGCCGATTGGTGACCTAAAATCTCAGATTCACTGAAAACTGGTCACCAATGATGCCGATTGGTGACCTAAAATCCGAGAGTGAATGAAAACAGGTCACCAATAATGCCGATTGGTGACCTAAAATCCGAGAGTGAATGAAAACAGGTCACCAATGATGCAGATTGGTGACCTAAAATCTAAGAGTCGACGAAAACAGGTCACCCATGATACAGATTGGTGACCTAAAATCTAAGAGTGAATGAAAACAGGTCACCAATGATACAGATTGGTGACCTAAAATCCGGGAGTAGATGAAAACAGGTCACCAATAATGCCGATTGGTGACCTAAAATCCGAGAGTGAATGAAAACAGGTCACAATGATGCCGATTGGTGACCTAGAATCCGAGAGTCGATGAAAACAGGTCACCAATGAAGCTGATTGGGGACCAACCGGCTTATCCTCTCTGTTTTTTCTAATTACTATAGTAACTCTGCACAATGCAAAAAGCAGGACAGCAGAATTGCTGACCTGCTTTTTGCAAATCCCTTAGAACGTATATGCAAGATCCTTCGCACGGGCAATTCCATTCTCTTTGATTTCCTGTGCTTTTTCTGGGTTAGCATTATGGCCTTCCAGGAACAGACCTTCAGTTGAAGGTACACCGAAGAAGTTCATAATTGTTTCGATGTAGCGGTGTCCCATTTCCATATTTGCTGCAGGACCTTCTGAGTAATATCCTCCGCGCGCCTGAATGTGGAGAACCTTTTTGTCTGTCATCAAACCGACAGGGCCTTCCTGTGTGTACCTGAATGTTTTGCCAGCTACTGCAACTGCATCAAGATATGCCTTCATAACTGGAGGGAATGAGAAGTTCCAAAGCGGTGTAACAAATACAATTTTGTCTGCTGCCGTGAACTGGTCAACAAGTTCAGCAAGACGGCCGATTTTTGCCTGCTCGTCTGCAGATAGCGCTGCGAATTCAGTGCCTTTTTGCAGCTTTCCCCAGCCTCCTAAAACATCTGCATCGATGTGCGGAATGTTTTCCTTAAATAAATCCAGTTGAATGATCTCATCGTTCTTGTTCAATTCCTTGTACGTCTCGATGAACGCCTTTCCTGCTGCCAAACTGAAGGATTGCTCCTCGGTTAGCGGATGTGCTGTGATGTATAAAACCGTTGCCATGATGTAATTCCACCTTTTTTTTGATGTATTGTAAATAATTTGAGAATTTTAAATCTCGAATTAAAAAGTGTTTACTTCGAGATAATACTCCGTTTTAAAAGTGTGGTCAATAAAATTGCTCACTAGAAAATGCTTTACTTTATCTTAAAGTTTTCAAGGCTCCGGTCCACACTACAACCTCATCTAGCATGGTGTTGACATTATTAAGATGCAGGGCTTGTGGCTTGAATTCAGCACCATTTTCAAAGTCTGTAAATAATGACAATGTTGGATGTGTACGGATGTCAGCAATTTTCAATTCACCGCAGATTCCTCTTAGATGCTACGCCGCACATGCACCGCCAGTTGATCCATAACTTACAATGCCAGCTGCCTTGTTGTTCCATGCCTCACGCGCAAAATCTAGCGCGTTTTCAAAGCACCGGTGATACTGTGATATTCCTGCACGATGACGAATCCATCAAGGAATGCGAGCTTTTCATTCCAACTTCCACCACATGAATTCAATTAATTTCCTTTGCTGCCAGCTGCTGTTTCTAGGTTGATGCGGTTTCCTGAAGGATCAACAGTATACACACCATACTCTTCTTCTGTAACAGATGCTCCGATTTCTTTTAACCGGGCAATCGTTGCAATTACCGACTCTTCATTCGGCAATACCAATGTAAATGATTCAAGACCTGCACTGTTAACTGGTGGTTTAGGCGCACCTATGCCATTCCAGGTATTCAGTCCGATATGGTGATGGTATTTACCTGATGAAATGAATAAAGCCTGTGATCCATAACGGCAAACCACTTCGAATCCAAGACCTTTTGTATAAAATTCCTCTGTATTGGCTAATTCGGAAACATGTAAATGGATATGCCCCATTATTGTCCCTGCCGGGAGTCCATTCCATGATTCATCCTTTCCTTCTGCAAGCAGATTTTCTGCATCCAGCGCTTGGGTAGCCATCACTACTTCGTTATCATTCCAATCCCATTTTGACGCTGGGCGATCTGTATAGATTTCAATCCCATTGCCATCAGGATCCGCTAAATAGAGGGCTTCACTTACAAGGTGGTCGGATGCTCCCTGCAGAGGATAGCCTAACTTAAGAAAGTGCCTAACAATATTTGCTAAATCAGAACGCTGTGGCAATAAAAGCGCAAAATGGTATAGTCCTGCGGTTCTTGCCTGTTTTGGTATGACGTCTTCTGGCTGTTCAATCGATAGTAAGACTGTCTTTCCGTCAGCAGTCAGCTTAGCTGATCTTTCCGTTTGTTCATATACTTTGAAGCCAATAACTTCTTTATAGAAGGCAAGTGCACGCTCGAAATTTTGTACTTTAAGATTTACCTGCCCTACAAAAGTAACCGGCGGCTGATGAAAATTCATATCTGTTTCCTCCTTTTGATATCGCTTAAGCATTTTTTGATTGAAAAAGTACATTTTCCAATGCGAAAAGTGACTTATTTGTCATCGCTAGATAAATAGAGATGGCCAGTAAAGCTAAATCCAATTCATACCCAGCCATTTGCCCGTTTCCAAGGAATCCGCCAGCCAGTTTCACTTTTACGATCGCTACAGCCAGAACGATCGCAAATAAGATTGAGATTATTCTTGTACCCATTCCCAGCAGCATTGCCAAGCCGCCAACTAATTCAATGATTGCTACAAGATACGCTGTAAAACCTGGCAATCCAAGGCTTTCAAAGAAACCAGCTGTGTTTTCAATTCCACCCTGGAACTTTGCTGCACCATGAATTAAAAATGTTATACCCAATATTACCCTTAAAATCGTTGCGCCTGCTTCATTATTTTTTATCATTTGCCTTTTCCTCCAATTAGATGAATTTTAACGAGTATATTAACTGCAGTTTAATATATAAGTCGTTAGTTAGTTACTTTATGTAAGTAATTATATTTTTGTAATTTAATTACGTCAAGTAATTATTTTATAAAAAGTAATTTATTTTTTAGCTGATGTGTTTATAATATAAGTAAGGAGTGATGAAAATGGATAAGTCGATTTGTCCCAGATTCGAAAAAGCGATGACCATCCTTAGCCAGCGATGGACTGGAATGATCATATATCAGCTGCTTTCTGGACCGCAGCGCTTTTGCACCATTGAATCCTCCATAGGAGTGAGTGGCAGAGTGCTTTCAGAGCGATTGAAGGATTTGGAGATCGAAGGGATTGTAAAACGTAAAGTTTATCCAGACACTCCAGTCCGAATCGAATACTCATTGACTGATAAAGGGATTGCGCTTGAACCTCTTATGAGGGATATTGAAAAATGGTCACAGAGCTGGCTGGAAGTATAAAAAATAGATTTCCAATAGGGATCCAATATGAAATTTCTTGAAAAAGCACTCGGCCACCGAGTGCTTTTTTGCATTAAAAAAAGACGTATGCCCATTCATACGCCTTACTAGAACTTCACATTATGATTTTCTTTTACCGGCCTAAAAAAGAGTTAAGCATCCAGACATGCTTCTCCAGCCCTGATTGAATCGAAAGTAGCAAATCGCCTGTCGTTTCATCATTTGCTGCATCTGCCAATTCCATTCCTTGCTTCAATTCCTGGATCATTGTTGAATAGTCTTCTACTATAGTTGCGACCATTTTCTGTGCTGTTTCTCTTCCCTCAGCTTCTTTTACCGAGGATTGCTCCAAAGCTCCTGCCATTGTTGCAACTGGCTTGTCCCCCATAGCCAGCAGCCTTTCTGCGAGTTCATCGATATGCAGGGCAGCTTCGTTGTAAAGCTCTTCAAACTTTGCATGCAAGGTGAAAAATTCAGGTCCTGTTACATACCAATGATAGTTATGAAGCTTGATAAACATCACGCTCCAGTTCGCAATTTGCCTGTTGACCGCTTGAGACAATTCACTCATTTGAATCCCTCCAATTCATATGTACGGCTTAATTATAGTCCAAGATTATCCAGCAATGGCCGTAATCACGAATTGTTCACAGTACTGTCAACTTTCGTTAAATCGCTGATTTTTTCTAGACAAGTTCTGTGCCAGTACCGGCGCAAAATCCATAATTCTCCATAAACTATACATAAAAAGAGATAAATTTCTCCAAACTATATGTATAGAACTGGAGGTGATCGTAAATGGGATTACTAAATGCGCTGAACCAGTGGAGAAATACGCGATATGAGAATCATGTTACTAATATGAAAGAACAGAATAAATGCCCTGACTGCTACGGAAGAGGATTCTATCCGTTTTCCGCCAATGAGTTTGTTTATTATGCCGCACCGTACGAATGTCCTGGCTGCAATGGCAGCGGACTGTATTCCGACTGGGATACCAGCGCGAATTGATGTCCAAAAAACTGGCCGCTGCAAGATGCAGCGGCCAGTTTTCATTTCTTGTGATGTTCGTTTTTAATAGATAAGGTATTCTTCTCTCACCTGTTTAAACTGATTTAATTCATCTTCCCACTGTGCTTTGATTTCTTCGACAGATTGTCCATTTTCAATCGCTTCCCTGATCCATCCGTTACCTGTCAAAAGGTCGAAGAAGGAAATTCCCCTGCTGTCTTCTGGACGGAACTGGAAATCTTCCGGATACATATCATGAATCGTTTTTACAAGGTGAAGACCTGTTTCAACTGGCTTGAATGAGTTGCGGTCAGTGATATGGATCTGGATGCCATGCGAAAGGGTCCCGGCATGCTTTGAAAAAGTCGGAATGAACGATGCAGCCCGGAATTTGACCCCTGGAAGATCCAAAGAGTTCAATTCTTCAGCAAGGTCGTCTGAATTGATGAAAGGCGCGCCAATCAGTTCAAACGGTTTGGTCGTCCCTCTTCCTTCCGATACATTCGTCCCTTCAATCAAAGCAGCTCCCGGATAAACTAGTGCCGTTTCAAGTGTAGGCATGTTTGGTGAAGGCGGAACGAATTCAAGCGGTGTTTCATCATAGAACATATTTCGCTTCCAGCCATCCATTTCCACTACTGTTAAATCTGCTCCGATATTAAATTCTTTATTGAAGAGCTTGGCGAGTTCACCTACCGTCATGCCATGGCGCAACGGGATTTCATAGTTTCCAACAAATGATTTGTATTCAGTTTCAAGCACTGGTCCCTCCACTTTATATCCGCCAAGGGGATTCGGGCGATCCAGGACGATGAAGGGAATGTTGTTTTCCTTCGCAGCTTCCATTGCATATGCCATCGTATAGATGTAAGTGTAGAACCTTGTCCCCACATCCTGGATATCAAACAGCAGGACATCGACATTCTCAAGCATCTCTGGTGTTGGCTTCTTTGTTTTACCATAGAGACTGTAGACAGGAAGATTTGTTTTCTCATCGATGTAATATTCAACATAAGCTCCTGCCTGTGCACTTCCCCGGACACCATGCTCTGGTCCGTATAAAGCAGTCAATTCCACATCCGGGTCATTGAAAAGCAGGTCAACAACACTGGTAAGATTTTGGTCAATGCCAGTCGGATTCGTGATCAAACCTACGCGCTTGCCTTTGATCAAATCCTTATGCTCCTCGAGAAGCGTTTCCGCTCCTACTTTGAACTTCTTGTGATCCTGGCTTTTGCCCTGGCCATTATCATGGTTCGCCATTGCTGCCGTCAGAGAGGAGAGAATCAAGACAGTTGTTAGGATTGTAACTAGCCATTTTTTCAACGCTATCACTCCTGTTTTTATAATTGGTTGAATCTTATTTGAAGATTGACATAGAGTTCAATCAATATTCGACTGCAACTCTATTAAAATTACTTTTATGAGGCTGAAATAAGAGAGTTATTCTAAATTTTTTCGATATATTCCTAAACCCAGCTGCTTTATTCCTAATTTTTTCGTTATATTCCTTAAACCAGACTTGTTATTCCTGAATTTCTTGTTTTATTCCTAAATACGGCCGACCCTAGTTTAAGGATTAATATTAGGGAGGAGTGCTCCCCCGGAGATATCGAAATGAATAAAATAAAAGGCAGGCGCAAATCATGAAGCCTGCCTATTCACATTTAGTAGGTTAACCCGTGCCCAAACTGATACAGTACGCCGCCATTCAAATCAGGTATTGTGATTGGAAGCTTGCCAGTAGGTGAGAACTCTCCCAGCAATGCCCCCGCTGTAGCTTCAAAGCTTGAAGGCCTGAATCCATATTGCGTCAGGTAAGCGTCAATTTCCGGGTAAGCCATGATGTCATATGGATTGCGAATGCCTACTCCAATAACAGGTGCATCTGTCATGCCGATAATCTGGTTGACCATCAACATTTGTGCGCTGGAAGGAGAGCGTCCTGCAACACTGAAAGTATAGCTGCCGACCACAACAGCGCTGGCATTCTTGATTTGATCAAGCTGAGCTTCCGACAGCTTGTAATTGGTTGTCGAAATGATAGTTGTGTTTTCATGGCGCTCTTTAATCGCGCTGCCCAAATCGTTTACGAACGTATTCCCAACCACGACAACCTGGTCATCATTGTTCAAAGGCAATGCAGCGTCATTTTTAACTAATGTAATTGACTTCTCGGCTGCTTCTTTTTCTATCTGCTTATGTTCAGCAGAACCAACCACCTTCAGCGCATTTGCGACTTTTTCTTCAACTGAAGCAGGAGTTTCCTCCTTAATCACACCGCGTTTTACCTTCAAGGTTAAAATTCGTTTTACCGAAGCTTCAATTCTGTCTTCGGAAATCTCACCGTTTTTCACGGCATCCAGCAAGCCATTCGCCACTTCTTCCAGCCCCACTGGCATCAGAACGATATCAGTACCCGCCTTAACAGCACGGATTGCTGCATCTACCGGACCAAAATGGTCAGCGATTGCTTTCATGTTCATTGCATCTGTTGTAATAACACCTTCATAGCCCATTTCTTCACGCATCAATTCTGTCAGCACCTTGTAGGAAAGTGTTGCCGGAATCGCGATTTCTTCTCCTGTTTTCTGTGAGATGGCTTTTGTGCCGTCAATTTTAGGGAAGGTGACATGAGCTGTCATAATCGCATCGATGCCTGCTTCCATTCCCTTTTGGAACGGATAGAGCTCAACCTGCTTCAATCGTTCTTTATCGTGCGGAACTTCCGGTAAACCAAGGTGCGAATCGACTGCGGTATCTCCATGTCCAGGGAAGTGTTTTGCTGTCGCCGCTACACCTGCGGCCTGGAGTCCTTTTGTATAAGCTACACCCATGTCAGCAACAAGCTGTGGGTCTTCGCCAAATGAACGGACGCCGATGACCGGATTGTCAGGATTGTTGTTAACATCCATTACCGGTGCGAAGTTCATGTTGATGCCGAGTGAGGCAAGCTCTTCACCGATTGCGTTTCCAACATTCCATGAAATCTCAGGTGACCTGGTTGCTCCCAATGCCATATTGCCTGGCATATCTGTTCCGGACTGAAGTCTTGTTACGATTCCACCCTCCTGGTCGATGGTAAGCAGCAGGCCGAATTTTTCAGCAGCAGCTTGATAATCTGATACAAGGCGCGCTGTTTGTTCTGTTGTGACAACATTCTCGCGGAACAGGATGACTCCGCCCAAATGATATTTTTTCACGAGTTGCTCGATTTCCGGGAGCATCTCAGTAACATTTTTACCGTTCCAATTCCTGAAATCCGGCATCAGCATCTGTCCTGCTTTTTCTTCCAATGTCATTTTGCTGATTGCGTTGCCGATGACGTCATATCTTTGACCTTCCTGCTTGATGACGGCAGCTTCGGATTCAGGTTTCCCTTTCTCCGCCTCTGTTTTTGAGGATGGTTTCACTTTATAGTCGAGGGCAATTCGGTCCTTAAAAGTACCGTCTGTGACCGTAATGAATGTTCTTCCATTTTGCCCCGTAAATTGGACATTTCCGTTAGTGTCTACTTCCGCAACATTTTTGTTTGCGGAATCCCAGACAAGGTTTTTGGATGCAAGCATGAAATGCCCTTCGCGATAAACATGAAGTGCCTTCAATTGAATGCTTCCACCGTTAATGACCGTTTCTGCTTCAGGAACGTTCTGGTAGATCACAAGGTCTTCCACCTGGTCAGCATCCTCAGCCTTTGCTATTCTCAAGGAACTGCCGAACAGCATTTGTGAAAATGCCAGAACAACTGCTAACGAATAAAGCATCAGTTTACTCATTTTTCTCATGCATATCTCCTCCATTTTCATATTTTATCCAAATCATTGAATATTAGTGGTTCAATAATTCCTCTGTTCCCAGCCTTCACCTGAAAACTCAGTCTCTATTTGCTCACCGTCAAAGGTTGCTAGTTTAATATTGTCAACATACCAGCCACGGCCATTCGTGTAGCTGTCTGTTTTATAATGGAAGCGGATGTACTTGGTTCCCGCAGGAATTTCAGCTTCAGCCGTATTCCAGTCGATGCTGCTGCCTGTCAAAACTGAAGCCTTCTCCCAGTTTTCTCCGTCTTCAGAGATTTCCACGTAACCATAATCAGCTTGCGCTTCAATTCGATGCCATGTTTGGAATGATAGCTTTGCAGGCTTGTCCAGTGTCACTTCTGACGTCAGCGTGCGTTGAAGTTTGTCTCCATAGCCGGAGAACCATGCAGCACCATCCGGTATCTCGACTGGAATCGCATCGGCAACCTGTCTTGCCAGCTGTCTGCGCGCGACATTGGTTGATACCGTGTTACGGCTAGGGTGCACCCGATTTGTAAGCAGGATCGCAATGGTGCCATTGTTTCTGTTGACGACGATCGAAGTACCCGTATAACCTGTATGGCCTAATGAAGAACCTTCAGATAAAGCATCCATGAACCAGCCCTGGGCAAGTTCCCAGCCTAATCCGTGGTCATTGCCAGGAAATTGTGGAATCTGGTTTTCTATAATCTTATTGACTGTTTCAGGTTTTAAGATTTGGACGCTGCCATAACGGCCATCATTCAAATACATATGGGCAAGCTTGGCGAGATCTGGGGCTGTTGAGAAAACACCTGCATGACCTGCAACACCATCCAGGGACCATGCATTTTCGTCATGCACTTCGCCCCAGACAATGCCCCTGTTGGTCCATGGCTGGTATTCAGTGGCCGCAATCCGATTTTTCAAAGACGCTGGAGGATTGTAAAAAGTATCGTTCATTTTCAGCGGACCTGTAATGTGGTCCTTAACAAAATCATCCTGGCGCTGTCCTGAAAGGCGCTCAACCAAAACACCGAGCGTGATCATG
Organism: Mesobacillus subterraneus; assembly: GCF_023715485.1. Taxonomy (GTDB): domain Bacteria; phylum Bacillota; class Bacilli; order Bacillales; family Cytobacillaceae; genus Mesobacillus; species Mesobacillus subterraneus_B. The sequence continues at coordinate 319,825 of NZ_JAMBOF010000003.1, forward strand.
TTGAGATCACTGTATGTATATTTGCTGCCCGGTTCATTGCTTAATGGCTGCTGCAGGACCAAATCGATTCGTTCCTCACGGCTGCTTCCTTTTGTGTAAAGCGGAATCCAAGCTGTAAAACCTGATGTATGGGTAAGGAGCTGACGGATTGTCACGTCTCCCTTGCCGTTTGCTGCAAATTCAGGAATGTGCTCTGATACTTTGTCATCCAGCTCAAAACGACCTTGGTCATAAAGAATCATGGCAGCAGTTGTCGTGAAAATTTTACTGATGGAGGCAAGATCAAAAATTGTATCTTCTTCCATCTTGATTGGATTGCTGGTCTCTGTGAATTGATCATCTTCATACTTGTATGCATGCCCATAGGCTTCATGTTTCACGATATGACCGCGGCGGGCAACGAATGCGACTGCTCCTGGCATGACCCGGTCAGCGATCATTCTGTTCATATGGCCATCGATTTCATCCAGCGGCTCCTGTACCATCCCTGCGCCACGGACTGAACCTCTGTGGAGCACGAGAGATAACGGTCCTGGATTGTCCCATGAGAAAACAGGATGTGCTTGCTGGTAACCTGCTTTCCCCTCCCTTTGTTCGATAGACGCCCCTGGACCTGAATTACCTTCTGCAAATGACACTGGAATGAACACTCCCGTACCTAGCACTGCTGCTAAAGCGATTGATAGTGGCTTTTTCTTCATGTTTCCTCCTTTTCCGAGCCGTGGCTCTACATAATCTTTAAATCTATGAAAAGGCTTTCAATATGTATCTTTAGACTATCTAAGCAACAGTATAGATGTCTATACCACCTTAGACCCAACAACCCTATAAATTAGAAAAATCCCAGGACTAGCATCCCGGGAAATTCGATTCATTTTTGTAAAAATATTCAAACTATTTATCGAAAAACTTCTTATAAATTTCCCAACATACAATTGGCACGTTGACTTTATGGCTTATCTTCTCTTATTTTCTTTCTGTTTAATCCAGTACCTGATTCCTCTTCCAGCAAATGGTTCGTCCTTGAATCTTGGAATTACATGAAGATGGGCATGGAAAATCGACTGACCTCCTGCCTTTCCTGTATTCCAGCCTACACTGTAACCATCTGGAGAAAACTTTTTATCGAGTAATTCCTTAGCCAGAAGCAGCAATTCTCTTGAACCGCTAAACTCTTGAGCTGACAAATCAAATACGTCCCGCTTATGCTTTTTTGGAATGATCAATCCGCTTCCAAGCAAAACCTGCTGCTCAGATTCCTTTTGGATGAAATAACAAGTTTCATTCTCAAAAACTATGTCTTGTTCAACATCCGCCTTTATGTTGCAATATGGACAATCTTCTCTGTACATTTTTAATCTCCTCTTCAAACTAGATTCATAAGAACATTAATTCGTGCTTTGCTTTTTATACGAATTCGAAAAAGAAAAGATTCAAAAAGCAGAGCCCACATTGGACCCTGCTTTAGTGGAATTCATTTATTTATCTATCACTTTTTTCATCGCATGGATTTGGCCAAGGTGATAGGATTCATGGAATAATGCCATGTTGGCTAGTTCTCCGAATGTCTCAAGCCCAAGAAACGGTTTTTTAAGATTTTCATTAAGCATTTCAGCCGGTACTTCCGTAATCCTTCCTAATTGTTCCTTCAATTGTTGAGCCAGTACCTCCACAGTAGGAATATCACCACTCCAATCTGCAGGACGCGTACCATTGCCAAATAGTTCTATGTAGTTTTCCGGAAGATGGTGTGATTTTTTTGGGTAGCCCATCATGAATTGTTCAGCCACTGTCAAAACGTGGCCGATGTGCCAGTGGATTGTATTGTTAAAGCCTTCTGGCTGTACACTTGCCTGTTCGGAAGTGATAGATTCAATGTTTTTGATAAAAAAACCTCTCGTCATCTCAAACTGTTTGAATAAAAGATCGCTCATTTCCCTTCCCCTTTCCAGCTTGTATTTCATATTTATTCCTATTCTAAATTTATCCTGTATATGCCGCAAGGATAAAGGTATTTGTCAATATACCTATATAGGTATAAATAGACATAAAAGGAAAACTACTGACAAAATTTGTTCATAACATTATGGCTGATATGTGACTTCATATTTTATTCACAGATTAATACCAATCCATTTGATATTTTATAAGTGTACTAATAATTAATTATTTTTGAAGGGAAGCGATTTATATGTTCGCGAAATGGTTAAGAGAAAACAATATTGCTGCTGGCCTGCTGACTGTCCTGAGGGTTTGGCTTGGATATAACTGGATGACTGCTGGTTGGGGCAAATTGACTGGCCCTGGCTTTGACGCTTCTGGCTATTTGAAAAATGCCGTTGCGAATCCGGTTAAGGGTCCAGACGGAAACATGGTGTACGGTTGGTACGTGAGCTTCCTTGAAAACATCGCGATTCCGAACGTCGATATCTTCAACTTTATCGTTCCACTTGGCGAATTCTTGATCGGTCTTGGTTTGATCCTTGGTGCACTGACAACTGCTGCGATGTTCTTCGGCTTAGTGATGAACTTCAGTTTCTTCCTTGCCGGAACTGTATCTCATAACCCAACTGACATCTTCTTCGGCTTCATCATCCTGTTCGCTGGATTCAACGCTGGGAAGTATGGTTTAGACCGCTGGGTTGTGCCTTTCATCCGAAAGACTGTATTTAAACAAACACCAGAGGCCGCACATAAAGCTGCATAACAAATATAGAAAATCCCCTCCGCTGCTAAACTGGCGGAGGGGATTTTTATGGTCTATTATTTAGGCTCTTCTCGTAAACCTTGTTGCTTTTACAACTTAATTAATTTTATTCGAAAAGCAACATTCATTGTGACAACAGAAATTACTTATCATCCATGGTTTTTAGCATAATTCTCTTTCTGAAGCCACCGCTTCGGTTCTTTTTTAACTGCCGCATGAATTCTACTTCGGATTCCGTTATGCCGCGATGCTCTGCGATTGCATATATAATCTCAAGCAAGTCCACTATCTCACTTAGCAGCCTGTCCGTTCCAGCATTGCGGAACTTTTCAACTTCATCATTGAATTTCTCCATTAGCTTTTCGCTGTATTGACTGCTGCTTAATTCCTCAAACTCTGCTTCTCTCCCCTTTTCCTTCATTAATTCCGGAAAATAGTCTCTTACAAGCTTGTTATATTCCTTTTTCTCCATGTCATTGCTCCTTTTGATGTCCTACTGATAAACATATCCTTAAATTTATAGGTTCAAACGCAAATTCATATGGAATCATTTGCACAAACTAGAATGCAGCTGATTTGTCCGGGTAGTCCCATAGGTTATCGTTGAAAAATTTAATTTGCCCTTAGATAATCAGCACTCATTCGTAAATGCTTGTCCAATATCAGCAAACCGGAAATTTGTCAGAGCCATTCTAATTGAATGCGTCTAGCGATTGGCATTTAAGAATTATTTTTCAACCTGCTGCCTGTGTTACAATATTCCCATTGAATGGACGGATACTCCTTAAAAAATGGAGGAATGAGTATGGATACTCGACAGCTATCTTATTTCGTACAGGTTGCAAAGGATCAAAGTTTTACAGTGGCAGCACGGCACCTGCACCTATCACAGCCTGCACTCAGTAAAATGATCAAAAAGCTTGAGGAAGACCTCGGTGTTCAGTTGTTTGACCGGTCTGAACACAAAATGACATTGACCGATGCCGGAGAAAGGCTTTTTGAAGAAGGTCAAAAACTCCTTTCTGATATGGAAGCGATCACCGAGTCGATTCTGGATACTAAAAATCTAAGGACTGGAAATGTAAGTGTCGGAATCCCGCCGGTAATAGGCACGTGTTATTTCCCCCCGCTGATTGCTAACTTCCGCCATGATTATCCCGGGATCAATCTTTCGATTATTGAAAATGGAGCAGTGACTGTATATGAGATGGTGGAAAAAGGCTTTGTGGACCTCGGCCTTGTCATTTTGCCGGAGCTTTCAGACCGGATCGAATATATTCCGGTCACAGAGGATGAGGTCGTTCTCGTTGTCCATAATGACCATCCGCTCGCAAGCAAGGATAAGGTTTTATTTGAGGATTTAAAAGATGAATCCTTTGCACTTTTAGATGAAACATTTCTCCTCCACCACCATGTTATCAAGGCATGTCGGGAGGCCGGATTTGAACCGAATATCTACTTCAAAAGTTCGCAGTGGGACTTTCTAACTGAACTAGTTTGTCTTAACCAGGGAATCTCGATTTTGCCAAGGCCGATTCTCGCAAGATTCAACAGTCAGAACATCAAACAAATCCCTATCGAACATCCAGAATTGAAATGGCGGATTGCCATCATCCTCAAGAAAAACAGATACGTATCGTTTGCGGCAAAAAAGTTCATTGAATTTGTAAAAGAACACATCAAATAACGATATTTTTTTTCCCTGGGGAGTGCAAAGAATTCTTTGCACTCTGCTTTTTTATACTCTATAACCAAAAGTTATTATACATATGATTTATATGTATTTTATTTTATAGTTGATAACGCTTACATTAATGGTGTAGGAATTATCTATCATGTAGGGGGCGTACATTATGAATAGAATGGAAGGTAAAGTTGCTATCGTTACAGGAGGCGCAAGAGGGATTGGGCGCCAAATAGTGGAAACGTTTGCGCAAGAAGGTGCCAGGCTTATCTATTCTCTGGATATGGGGACTGGGGAATATGAACTGCCAAATGTACGACAAGTGCAGCTTAATGTAACAAATCGTGACCAGGTGGCGAAATTTGTCGAAGAAGTTAAAAACGAGTTAGGAACAATAGATGTACTAGTAAACAATGCGGGTATCACACGTGATGCATTGATTCAGAAAATGACTGAAGATATGTGGGAGGCTGTCATCAACGTTAACTTGAAAGGTGTATTCAACCTTACACAGGCTGTTGCGCCAATTATGATGGAAAACGGCAAAGGTTCAATCGTCAGTATTTCTTCAGTTGTTGGAGTATATGGAAATGTTGGCCAGACAAACTACGCAGCAACTAAAGCTGGCGTAATCGGCATGACTTATACATGGGCGAAGGAGTTCACACGCAAAGGCGCAGCAGTACGTTCGAACGCAATCGCTCCAGGATATGTAGAAACAGAAATGATGGCTACAGTGCCTGATAAGGTCCTTCAGCCAATAAGGGAAAAGACTCCTCTTGGCCGCCTTGGAAAGCCACAGGAAATCGCGAATGCAGTATTGTTCCTGGCCAGTGACGAATCAAGCTATGTGAACGGCCATGTTCTGGAAGTGACTGGCGGATTAAGACTATAACTCACCTTTTCTTTAGGACTTAACAAGAATACAGACAATGAGGTGTTTACAATGTCTTCTGTAAAAATCATTACATCAAAAGACGCAGCTAACCTGATTGCAGACAATTCCGTCGTAGGTCTTGGCGGATTTATCGGAACTGGTGTAGCTGAAGAAATTCATATGGAAGTTGAGAATAGATTCCTTGAACAAGGCAAACCTAAAAATTTAACACTGTTTTACGCAGCAGGGATTGGTGATGGAGCTAACCGAGGCATGAACCACTACGCTCACGAGGGGCTTGTTAAAAGAATAATCGGCGGACATATGGGGCTTGCTCCTAAGTTCCAGCCGCTTGTTGTCAATAACAAACTGGAAGCCTACAACCTTCCACAGGGTGTCATTTCGCAGATGTTCAGGGATGGTGCGGCTGGAAAGCCTAGAACGATTACACATGTAGGACTTGGCACATTTGTCGACCCTGATCTTGATGGCGGCAAGCTTAATGAAGTAACAAAAGATGAGATTGTCGAAAAAATCAATTTTGACGGCAGCTCTTATCTTGCCTATAAAACTCAAAAAATCAATATTGCTATTTTAAAGGGTTCAGAGGCAGATGAAAGCGGCAACATCAGCTTTTCAAAGGAACCGCTTACACTTGAAATTCTATCAATTGCAATGAATGCGCGCAATAGTGGCGGCAAGGTCATCGTACAGGTTGAAAAAATTGTTAAGAACGGTTCGATCGATCCTAAACTCGTTGCCATCCCTGGTATCTTTGTCGATTATGTAGTAGTTGTTGAAAATCCCGCAAACCATATGCAAACCTTTGGAAGCCAGCATAATGAAGACTTCTATCGCGGCGATGTGGTCCACAAGCAGTCGAATAAAGCCTATCCGCTTAACGAGCGCAAGGTGATTGCTCGCCGGGCAGCAATGCTGCTGAACGATGAAACTAAAGTGTTGAATTATGGCATCGGCGTTCCTGAAATCATCGCCCAGGTCCTAAAGGAAGAAGGCATGAACGAACAGTTCATACCAACTGTCGAGCCTGGCGCTATCGGCGGAACACCAGCAAGCGGCCTTGACTTCGGCTGCTCAGTCGGTCCGCAGGCGATCATTGACCAGCCATATATGTTTGATTTTTATGATGGCGGCGGCATCGATGCAGCCTTCCTTGGTCTCGCGCAATGTGATTCAAAAGGCAATATCAATGTTTCGAAGTTCGGGCCGAAAATTGCCGGCTGCGGCGGATTCATCAATATTACCCAGAACGCAAGGCAGATCGCCTTCTGCGGTACATTCACCGCAGGCGGCTTGAAAGTTCAGGCCGATGGCGGCAAGCTGGAAATCCTTCAAGAAGGAAAAGCGAGAAAATTCATCGAGGATGTTGAGCAAATTACCTTCAGCGGCGATGTAGCCCGAGAAAACAAGAAGAAAGTAATCTACATTACCGAACGTGCAGTGTTCGACCTTTTACCGGAAGGACTTACGCTCACTGAGATTGCACCAGGTATCAATCTTGAAAGTGACATCCTTTCCCATATGAATTTCAGGCCGCTGATTGCCAAAGACTTAAAGTTAATGGACAGCAGGATATTCATGAATGAGCCGATGGGTTTAAAAAATGAAGAAGCTGCAAGCTTCAGAAACATTGCAGCAATCTAACAAACTATTATTTGTGTATTAGAGAGGGGTTACCCGTATGGAGCTTTTCGTTATTCTTTTAGCGCTTGGATTATTGATGTTCACAGCTTACAAAGGATATTCAGTTATCCTGTTTGCACCGATTGCAGCATTGCTTGCGGTGCTGCTGACTGATCCGAGCCACGTGCTTCCTTTCTTCAGCAACATATTCATGGAAAAGATGGTTGGATTCATTAAAAGCTACTTCCCTGTTTTCTTGCTGGGAGCTATCTTCGGTAAAGTTGTAGAAATGTCAGGAATTGCCGAATCAATCGCCAAATCAATCATTAAATTGGTTGGCGGTACTCGCGCAATCCTTGCAATCGTGTTGATGGGCGCAATTTTAACATACAGCGGAGTAAGCTTATTCGTTGTCGTATTCGCCATCTATCCTTTTGCTAAAAACTTATTCAGAGAAGCGAACATTCCTAAAAGATTGATTCCTGGAACAATCGCGCTCGGAGCTTTTACATTCACAATGGATGCGCTTCCGGGTACACCGCAAATCCAAAACGTTATTCCGACAGGCTTTTTTGGCACAGATATTTATGCAGCACCTGTACTTGGTATCATTGGTGCGATCCTTGTTTTCGTTTTGGGTATGCTCTACCTTGAAACACTTAGAAAGAAAGCCGCCAAGCGAGGTGAAGGGTTTTATGGATTTGATAACGCTGAATCAGCTGCTGCTGCCGAGGCAGATGCACTTGAAGAAGGCGTTGCCAATATCGATATGACAGCTAAAACAAGCACAATAAAGGCAGTATTAGCATTTGTGCCATTAATTTTAGTTGGTGTCGCGAACAAATTTTTCACAGTGAACCTACCGAAATGGTATCCTAATGGTTTCGATTTCTCAAAGATTGGACTTGATACTTACGGAACAGTGCAAATGTCTGGAGTAGTCGGCATCTGGTCGGTTGAATTGGCATTGATCCTTGGTATCCTGGCTACTCTTTTATATGATATGAAGAAAGTTACTGGTGGCTTCAAGGTTGGCGTCAACACGGCCATCGGCGGAGCATTGCTTGCTTCCATGAACACCGGTGCTGAATATGGTTTTGGAGGAGTCATTTCTTCCCTTCCTGGTTTCTCAGTTGTAAGTAAAGGAATCTCTGCTACATTTACTGATCCGCTGATTAACGGAGCGGTTACAACCACTACGCTTGCAGGTGTCACAGGGTCAGCTTCTGGCGGTATGGGTATTGCTCTAAGCGCCATGGCAGATACGTATATGAAAGCAATTACGGAGTTCAACATTCCGCCAGAGGTTATGCACCGTGTCATTTCCATGGCATCAGGCGGTATGGACACACTTCCGCACAATGGTGCGGTCATTACATTGCTTGCCGTTACCGGACTTACACATAAGCAGTCTTACAAAGATATTTTCGCGATTACAATTATCAAAACATTGGCTGTATTCTTCATAATTGCAGTCTACAAGTTAACTGGACTAGTATAATAATAACAACAGCAAATGGGGAATATATCCCCCATTCTTATCTTGATTTCCGAAGGGGCAGTGAAAATGAAAAATACAATTGTCATTGCAAGCGCAGTAAGGACCGCAACTGGAGCATTTGGCGGAGCTTTTTCAAATGTTTCAGCAGTAGACTTAGGAGCAACAGCGATTAAAGCAGCTTTGGAAAAAGCGAATGTAAGCACAGATGCTGTCGATGAAGTAATCATGGGAAATGTCCTTCAGGCTGGTCTCGGCCAGAATCCGGCACGCCAGGCTGCTATGAGAGCAGGACTTCCTGAAACTTGCCCATCCATGACCATCAATAAACTATGCGGATCCGGTTTAAAAGCAGTACACCTTGCATACCAGGCTATTGCTGCGGGAGATGCTGACATTGTTGTGGCCGGCGGAATGGAAAATATGAGCCAGGCACCTTTCGTACTTAAAGGTGCGCGTGAAGGCTTCAAGATGGGTGACCAAAAGCTCGTCGATACTTTGCTTGGTGATGGCCTTGTGTGCGCATTCAATAACTACCACATGGGCATCACTGCTGAGAACCTTGCGGATAAATATGAAATCTCCCGTAATGAACAGGACGCATTCGCAGTAAAAAGCCAGAATAGAGCTGAGGCAGCGATTAATTCCGGACGCTTCGAGGATGAAATCGTCCCTGTTGCTGTAAAGCAAAGAAAAGGCGAGCCAATCATCGTCAATCAGGATGAGCATCCGAAATTCGGAAGCACTCTTGAGAAGGTTGGCAAATTAAGGCCCGCATTCAAGAAAGACGGCACTGTTACTGCAGCCAACGCATCTGGCATCAATGACGGAGCAGCTGCCGTTGTCGTGATGAGCGGCAAAAAGGCAAAAGAACTTGGTGTTACACCGCTTGTAACAATCAAGGCAAATGCCTCTTCCGGAGTCGATCCTTCCATCATGGGCATCGGACCAGTTGACGCTGTTAAAAAAGCGCTTAAAAAGGCTGACATGGAATTGACGCAAATTGATTTGGTTGAAGCAAATGAGGCGTTCGCTGCACAAGCCTTATCTGTCATGAAGGAGCTCGGCATGAGCGAAGAAAATGTCAACGTTAACGGCGGAGCGATCGCACTAGGCCACCCAATCGGCGCGAGCGGCGCGAGAATTCTTGTAACACTGATTCATGAATTGAAAAAGAGAGAACAAAAATACGGTTTGGCAACACTTTGCATTGGCGGCGGCATGGGTGTCGCGACAATCATCGAGAATGTAATAGAATAAGAATAAAGATCGGCAGTACTTCTGCAGAAGGAACCTTTATCAAGCCTATAAAAAAGCCTGTGGTACGCACCACAGGCTTTAATAGTATACTAGATTTCAAACTACATAATCTTCTGTTAATTTACTGCAGGCATTGGATAGATTCTGTAAGCATTCCATCCTGAGCTTCTCGTCACATATGAAATCATTAAGGAGTTCTTCTTCTAGCTTCAGCTGTATTTGATTAATTTCTTCCATGAGTCGCTCTCTTTTTTCAACCTCTGCTAAATGAAACTCAATCTCCCGCTCAAAGTACTCTACCGTTCCAAATAATACAGTCAATGATTCCTCCACCTTCCGTCAAATTTTTCTTAAAATCCCCCATCCTGAATTTGAACAAACCTGCCAAAAGGATTGTCTTTATTTGTCCTGTCAAGTCACTTAAGTATTATTTAACCTCTCTCAATGTTCGCAAACGTCAAATTCTGTTCTTTTTTGCAGTTTTGTGTTTTATTCTCAGCTGGTTAAAGGAATTGACGTGATGGAAAGCTTGACTTTAGGTAAAATCACCAAACAGGCCCAAATAAAAAATCCTCCAAAAAGATGGCGGATTTTTTTCGGCGAACGGTCAAAATAAACCCATTTACCTATCTGGTCATTACATCCGATCTTTTTTGGCAACCCGACGATCATAGCATAAACACCTTAGACTCGTGGCTTTGCGTCCTTACCTTTCGATAAGTTTGCCTTTTTCAGTACTAGTTAAAATATAAAACTTATGAACCATCAATACAACAAATTTCGTCATTAATCTACAAAAATGAGTATTTTTCCCTACATCCATATTATCAGCTTTATACATTTTATTGTAATTTTCTATTTGATTATTCGTTCAATAACAGTAGATTGTTTCCACACTGTAATATACCAGCAATCCAGATGTAAAAATTGCCTGATAGAATAAAAAGAAGAAGCTTTAATACAGGCGAATGGCAGGAGGATCCGTATGGAACAGCATGTTAAGATGTCGCTAGATGAATGGAAAGCAGAAATAGAAGGAATTTTGAACGAGATTGACGCAGAATACGATGAGGTTAAAAACGAGTTAAAGGTCTATACATATAAATACAACATCACAAAGCAGGTCGTCCAATCGACTGTGAATCCTGATTTGAATAGGAAAATCAGGGAGTTGTATCACCAGCCATTTGAACAGAAATTCAATGACTTAAAAGAGTACATCAAGGAGCTGGAAGAAAAAAAGCGAGTCTTCCAAATGTTTACCGATAAAATCGACAAAGTTACTGAAAAGGAAGAGACAAACCATTTAGCGATGGCACAGTCAGAATAGAATGAAAGCCTGGCTGAAGCGAGATCAGCCAGGCTTTCATTTTATTTTTCCCACCAGGAATCAAACATGGATGCAGGTACATGCCGCTTGTGTTCTGAGGCAAGGTATCTTCCTTCTATCTTCGCAGCATCCGCTTCTGCGATCTGCTTCCCTTCGAGGTAATCATCGATTGCTTCATAGCTCACTCCAAGCTCAGTCTCGTCGGCCTGAAGCGGTTTATTGTCGAGAAGGTCGGCTGTCGGTTCTTTCAGGTATAACCTAGGTTCCGCGTTCAAGGCTTTGAGTAATTCCCTGCCTTGTCTCTTATTCAGGCCAGTCAGCGGAAGCAAGTCTGCACCGCCATCCCCATATTTTGTGAAGAATCCTGTTACCGCTTCTGCAGCATGATCTGTACCGATCACCAGCAAGCCCTCCTGCCCGGCAATTGCATATTGGGTAATCATCCTCATTCTTGCCTTTGCATTTCCTTTATTAAAATCAGTCATCCGTTCGCCAATCGCTTCTTCAAATTGAGTATTGAACGTATCGACTGCAGGCTGGATGTTGAAAGTGAGCGTTTTATCAGGCTGGATAAAATTCAGCGCTCGCTGTGCATCGTCTTCATCCTTTTGGACAGCATATGGAAGTCTCACTGCCACGAATTTGGCCTGCGAACCTTCAGAGCGAAGTTCTTGCGCAGCCAGCTGAGCCAGCCTTCCTGCAAGTGTGGAGTCCTGACCGCCGCTGATTCCAAGTACGAATCCTTTGGCCTTAGATGCATACATATATTCCTTCAAGAAATCGATCCGCTTTCTGATTTCCTCTTGGGGATTGATTTGCGGCCGTACATGCAATGCTTCGATTATCTGTTTTTGCAAGCTCATTTTAAACCTCCTAAGTCACAATAAACTATTTATAAAAGAGCATAGCCCTTCTAAAGTTTAATGTCTAGATTTTAGTCAGGAAATATAACATCCCATCTTTAACTATACCGTTTTATTGAAAAATTAAACGTCCGCCGTTTAAAGACATAACAGTTTCCGGAAATTTTTCTTATTACACCACCGTTCAGAACATTTTGTCCTTGTGCACTTTTTTGCTAGACTATTACTAGACTAAAACATTAAATTGCTAAATCATATTGGAGGCTTTGCGGATGACAACTCATGAAAAATTCACAGGCTATTTTGGTACATATACAAAAGGCGAAAGCGAGGGGATCTATTCTTTTACCCTTGATGCCGCAAATAGGAAAATCATTGATGTGAAAGCAGCTGCTTCGCTTGAGAATCCAACCTACCTGGCTATCAGTGATGATAATCGCTTTCTTTATGCGGTTGGAAAGGAAGGTGGTTTAGGCGGAGTTGCAGGGTTTAATATTTCTGAATTCGGCAGCCTTTCATTGATTAATACTCAGCTTGCCGAAGGTGCGTCGCCATGCCATGTCAGCGTGAATAAGGAAAACAGCATGCTGCTATCGGCTAACTATCATAAAGGCTCTGCAGATTCTTATTTGCTTGACCGAGAAAGCGGCAGTATCGAGACAGTGTTATCAAGCGTCGTCCACGAAGGTTCAGGGCCTGATGAGCGTCAGGAAAAAGCCCATACCCATTATGCAGGTTTTACTCCTGATGGAAAATACGCAGCAGTCATCGACCTCGGCATCGACCAGCTGCTTACCTATTCACTCGATAACGGGCAATTAATCGAAAAGAGTATATTGCACATAGCGCCGGGAAGCGGTCCAAGGCATCTAGTTTTCCATCCGAATAACAAGATAGCCTATTTGATGACTGAATTCAGCTCTGAGGTTCTCGTTTTGAAATACCAATCCGAAGATGGAAGCTTCGAACAGCTTCAAGCTATTTCTACACTGCCTGGCGATTTCACAGAGAACAATCAGGGAAGCGCCATCCACATCTCTTCTGATGGAAAATTCGTTTATGCAGCCAACCGCGGCCATGACAGCATCGCCATCTTCAAGGTGGATTCCGAAAGCTTCAAGCTTTCATTTATCGAACACACATCAACCGAGGGCAACTGGCCAAGGGATTTTGTACTGGATCCAAACGAGAAATTCCTGATTGCCACAAACCAGAATTCCAGCAACGTCGCACTCTATTCCCGTGATGAGGAAACAGGGAAGCTGACCTTGCTGCAATCTGATGTGAAGGTCCCAGACCCAGTGTGCGTGAAGTTTTTAAATTACTAATTTTATAAATAAAGTTAAAAAAACTACTTTTAATGAATCAAAAATTTAATTAACCCAAATGAAAATAAAGATAGGGCAGATACTTCAGAAGTATCTGCCCTATCTTTATTTGTCGCTCGGGAACCTGACTCCCATTTGCCTTCTTGCTTCATCAAGGATTTTCATTGTAATTCTCGAGTTTTCAAGTGAGTTGTTCACTGATTCCTTCTTTCCTTGCTGGATCAAAGAGATGAACTCTTCAGCTTCATAAAACATATTGTCTGCAAGCTGTTCACGCGAAATGTCTTCTGTCCTGCCGTCACGATAAATGATATCCACTTTTTCTGGACTGCTGATTTTATCAATCCTGATGTTGCCATCCTCGCCATGGATTTCAGATGGCAGTGTAGAATCGGTGATTTTCGAGAACATGATGACAGCATCCATGCCATCGTATTTTAATAACAGGCTTCCTTCTCCGTCCACTCCTGATTCAAGCACATAACCGTTCGCCTGGACTGACTTCGGTTCTCCAAACAAGACAACGAGCGGATAGACGCAGTAAATGCCGATATCCATCAACGAACCTGCTGAAAACTCAGGATTGAAGGCATTCAGCACCGTTCCCTGTTTATACTTGTCATAGCGTGAGGAATACTGGCAATAGCTTGCGAAGTACCTCCTGATCGTGCCGATTTTATGCAGGTTTTCCTGGACAGCCTTGAAGTTGGCCATCAATGTTGATTTTAATGCCTCCATTAAAACGACATCGTTTTCTTTAGCCGCCTTGATCATGCTGGCTAATTCATCGCTATTGGATGCAATCGCCTTTTCGCACAGGACATGCTTGCCGTTTTCCATGAACGTTAATGCCTGACGGGCATGCAGTGAGATTGGGCTGGCGATATATACTGCATCTATCACGTCGCTCTTCGCCATTTCCTCCAGATCAGTAAAAGTGGAGCTCACATCGAATTTATCCGCGAACGCTGCAGCGCTCTCCTCTGTACGCGAATAAACTGCAGTCAGCTGGAAATCCTTATGATTGCATGCGCCGTTAATAAATGATTCTGTAATCCAATTGGTTCCTACTACTCCGAAACGTACCATCTTTCTCATCCTTTCAAATTGCAAAAGCTGAAGGCGATGCCTGCAGCTTACTTTTTTATATTATCGGAATGGGAGTTCAATCACAAACTTTGTCCCTTTTCCGTGTTCGCTTTCCACATGAATTTTTCCGTCATGCATCTGTACCAGCTGTTTGACAATGGACAAGCCGAGCCCGAACTCGCCAAACGGGTTGCTCGTCCTTGAGATGTCCGCTTTGTAAAAGCGATGCCAAATCTTTTCGATCTCCTCTGATTCAATCCCAATCCCAGTGTCCTCAATTTCAATCAACGTTTTGTTGCCGTCCAATTTTCCGCGGAGCCAAATCGTTCCGTTTTCGGTAAACTGGATGCTGTTTTTCGTGATATTGATCAGAATCTGGACGAGCCGGTCATAATCAGCATGCACCATCGCAGTTCCTTCAGCTGTAATTTCAATTTGATTATTACGCTCTTCCGCCTGCAACTCCAGCTGGTCTTTGATGATTTCAAGCACCTCAAGCAGATCTATATCTTCTTTAAAAAGCTGCACCTGATTTGAGCGGATTTTATCATAATCAAGATTCTCATTCACAAGCCTGATCAGGCGCTTTGTTTCCTGGCTGACGAGATGGATGCCCCTTTCTTTTTCAGCCTCTGGAATCATATCATTTTTCAGCCCTTCGATCACCCCGCTGATCGTCGTAAGCGGAGTCCGCAATTCATGGGAGACATCCGACATGAACTGGCGGCGGCGGTATTCAAGGCTTTCGATTTCAGACTTCGATTCA
The DNA here is from genome assembly GCF_023715485.1 of Mesobacillus subterraneus. Taxonomy (GTDB): domain Bacteria; phylum Bacillota; class Bacilli; order Bacillales; family Cytobacillaceae; genus Mesobacillus; species Mesobacillus subterraneus_B. The sequence continues at coordinate 334,871 of NZ_JAMBOF010000003.1, forward strand.
TTAAGCTTGCTGACCATGCTGTTAAAATCATTCGCCAATTCGCCAATTTCATCAAAATCCGAGGGCGGAACTTTTACCGTATAATCGCCTGCTGAAACCATCGATGTCGCTTCCTGCAGCTTTTTGATTCTTTTGACATGGATGCGTGACAGCACCCAGCTCAACAGGAATGAGACGGCAAGCGCGATAAGAACAGTATAGAAAAGATACTTATTTATTTCGCCAATCATCTCCCGGGTACCGCTAATCGGCGAAGTGAGCAGGATACCGCCAACGAAGCGACCCTGGTCTAAATATGGCAATGCCACAAGGGTTACCGCTCTGTCATATCGTTCGAGATCATATTTCATGACAATTGGTTCACCGTTCGTGAGCTTTCTCCATTCCTTTTCGGTGAATTCAATTGCCGGACCCCTCCATCTGATTGGGTTCAGCAGCTGGATATTTTCATCAAACACGCTGAATTGGATGTCCCGTCCAAACAGAACACGTGCATATTGGTTAATAACCTGGTCAGGACGTTCACTTCCCCGGTCAAGATCCCTCAGGATATTTTCTCCGTATGAAATGAGCTCCTCTGTCTTGTTTTTATAGACGAGTGTCTCAACATACTGGGTGAACACAAGACTGAGAATCAGAAAAGCCACAATGATAATACTGATATGACTGATGAATTGCTGGTAAATATATTTAACCTTCATTCCCATCAACCGATTCATCAAATTTATAACCTACGCCCCAAACCGTATGGAACAGTGGCTGTTCAGGAGAACCAAGCTTCTTCCTTAGCCGCTTGATATGGACATCGACCGTCCGCTCATCACCATAGTATTGGTACCCCCATACACGTTCAAGCAGCTGTTCCCTCGTAAAAACCTGGCGAGGATGCTGGCCGAAAAACAGCAGCAGGTCAAATTCTTTTGGCGTCAGATTAGTGATCGATTTCCCATCGAACATCACTTCGCGCGTTTCCTTATTGATTTTCAGGAGGCTTGTACCGATTTCACCTTTTTCTTCAGGCTTATGCTTTTGATAGCGGCGGGCAACAGCTTTGATTCTTGCCATCAAGGCAAGTGGACTGAACGGCTTTGTCACATAATCATCCGCGCCCATCTCCAGCCCAAGAACCTGATCAGACTCACTGTCCTTCGCCGTCAGCATGATAATCGGAACATCGCTTCCTTCCTGTCTGATTTTTCTGCAAAGCGTAACCCCATCCATTCCAGGAAGCATCCAGTCGACGATCAGCAAATCCCAGCTGCCATTTCTATAAGCAGTGTATCCTTTCAGGCCGTCATTTTCGAATTCCCCTTCGATTCCTTCCTTCGAAAAGAACATCTCGATCATCGCACAGACACTTTCATTATCCTCAATGACTAATATTCTCACGGCTATCCCCTCTAATTCCGATATCTGTTATATATAAAATAAAGCTCCCATGAAACAGAATCAACTGATTAGGCCATTGTTACAGATTAATTAATGATTTGGTCATAGTTTGGTCATGATTTGATGAAAGCGGCATTGGCCACCTCTTTGCAGCGCAGCTCCGTATTATTGGTTACATGTATTCTCGCATTCTCTCAAATATGGGCACCTATACGGATTATTGGTGACCTCTTTTCTCGCAATCTCCTAAAAACGGGCGCCAATACGGCCCATTGGTGACCTCTTTTCTCATGTTCTTTCAAAAATGGACGCCAATACGGCTCATTGGTGACCTCTTTTCTCATGTTCTCTCAAAAACGGGCGCCAATACGGCCCATTGGTGACCTCTTTTCTCATGTTCTTTCAAAAAAGGGAGCCAATACGGCTCATTGGTGACCTCTTTTCCCGCTAACTCCTAAAAACGGGCGCCAATACGGCCCATTAGTGACCTCCTTTCTCGCATTCTCTCAAATATGGGCGCCAATAAACTCTTGTGAAATCACAACAAAGCCAGCTCATTGGCTGAGCTGGCTCAATAATTTAATCTTTTTTAACAGGCAGTCCTTCTTCTTCCCAGGCGGAGAAGCCGCCTTCGAGGTTGAGTACATCTTTGAAGCCGTTTTTCAGCAGCAGGCTTGTTCCGATTGCTGAGCGTGCGCCGGACTGGCAGTGAGCGATGATTTTCTTGTCCTTTGGAATCTCGTCAAGTTTGTCGGTCAGATTTCCAAGCATCATATGATGGGCGCCTGGGATATGGCCGCTGTCCCATTCGCTCTGGTTGCGGACGTCGATGACGAAGTAGTTGTCATCCTCCATCAGTTCTTTCGCCTTGCTGGCCGTGACATTCTTATATTCTTCCAGGTTTTGGCCGATTTCTTTTGGGTTAATGTAGCCGGTTACCTGGTCTAGCCCGATTGACTGCAGCGATTTTTTCACGTCAGCCAGCTTCTCAGGATCGGCAATCACGACAATATCCTGGTCGTAGCTTAATAGCCAGCCTGCCCAGTTTGTGAATGATTTATTGTATGGAATGTTGATGGTGCCTTCTGCATGGCCATCCGCGAATTCCTTTGCCGGGCGTGAATCAACAACCACTGCATTGCTGGCATCCGATAAAGAAACTTGAGGCGTTTCTTCACGGCGAAGCAATTCAGGGCCTGTTTTATTCAGCTTTTTCATCTGGGCAAAATACTTCGGAGGCTCAGGCTGCCCTGCCAGTAATTCATCAACGAACTTATCCTCTTCTTTGATTTGGAAAGCCCAGTTGAATTTCTTCTCATACCCTAAGGTCGACATCGGGACTGCTCCGAGTGACTTTCCGCACGCGCTGCCGGCACCGTGGGCCGGCCAGACCTGCAGAAAGTCTGACAGTTCTTCGACCTTGCGGAGCGATTCGAACATCTGCCGCGCCCCTGATTCGGACGTATCCTTAATTCCTGCCGCTTTTTCCAGAAGATCTGGACGGCCCACATCTCCTACGAACAAGAAGTCACCTGTGAAGATCCCCATCGGCTCATTGGCTCCGCCTCCCTTGTCCGTAAGCAGGAAGGAAATGCTTTCCGGAGTATGGCCAGGCGTGTGAAGAACTTCAAAATAAACATTCCCTATGTTAAAAGTCGAACCATCGGTAAGCAGCTCATGCTCATATTGATCGACATATTCATACTTCCAGTCCTTGTCGCCTTCATCTGAAACGTAAAGCTTCGCGCCATGGTGATGGGCAAGCTCCCTGGCTCCCGAAAGATAATCTGCATGTATATGAGTTTCGGTTGCACCAGAAATTTTCAAGCCTTCCTTTTTCGCAACATCAAGATAAGGCTGAATATTCCTTGCCGGATCGACTACAATCGCCTCGCCAGTTCTCTGGCAGCCGATCAAATAAGACATATGGGCTAGCTGTTCATCAAAAAAAGACTTGAAATACATTTAAATTCCTCCTCCATTTTCATAGCTATTGTATAGATACTATTTGCAAGTCTACTTCTTCTATACCCCGCACCATATATTTTAAAAGTCTTAAAAATTGCCAGGCGAGGGCGATGTCTCAAATACCATCCATTTTATACCTATAAGTGTATATTACTCTGTTAAATTTAACCTTACAAATAAAAATACCTGCTCCAATTTTGGAACAGGCTCGGCCATCTAATTAACCAACGGTTTTTTGACCATATACATATAAAGGAGGATCGAAACAGAAACAGACAGCGCAGATGCAATATAAATGCTGCCATATCCAAACATATGTCCAATTTGGCCAAAAGCCATGGCCCCGATTCCTACACCTAAATCAAAGAAGGAAAAGAATGTTGCATTTGCCATGCCTTTGCGGTTCATGGGAGCATCCTTAACTGCCCATGCCTGCAGAGCCGGTTGAACTGAGCCAAACCCAAATCCATACAAACCGGCAGCAATGAACATGACAAGGCTGCCTGGAAGCCATGCCAGCAAGATCATGGCCGCCATGATTAAAACTGCGCCAGGAATGAAGATCGCTCCGTGTCCTTTTTTATCATAGAGCTTGCCCGCAAATGACCGGGACAACATGAGGGTTATCGCAAAAATGAAGAAGTACCAATGGATTCCGCTGATGCCCTTCTGTGCTGTATAAAGCGGGAGAAATGACGCAATCCCGCCAAAGGTAATGGTAATGAATAATAATAATAAGGATGGCTGCAACGCCGTTTTTTCATAGACATCCCATTTGCGCCGTTCCAATTCCTTTTCGCTTTTCTCAACTTGTTTATAAGTGATTCTTGAAGCTGAAAGAAAGGCCGTCAAACCCAGCAAAGCACTAAATAAGAATAGCTGCTTAAACGTGATTACTTCTGCCAGAGCAAGGCCAAGCGTGGGGCCAAAAGCCAGAGCAATGTTACCGGATAGCCCAAAGTACCCCATTCCTTCTCCACGGCGCCGTTCAGGTATCAAATCGGTGGCGATTGTGCCTGATGCTGTAGTTGAGAATCCCCAGCCCACTCCCTGGACAACCCTCATCAAAAACAAGAAGGTTATTCCCATTGCAAAGCCAAAAGTACCTACAGATAAAACAAAGATCGCCAGGCCGGTTAGGTATATGAATCCTCTTCCCTTTGTTTCTAGCATGCGTCCCGCAAACGGCCGAACCAGCAAGGCTGAAAAGGTGAAGATCCCAACGACGAATCCAATTAATTGGTCATTTCCTCCCAAGTGCTCCACGAACAGGGGAATTGTCGGCAATGTCATTTGAAATCCTAGAAAGATAAAGAAGTTGGCGAGAAAAATGAGCTTAAAATCCTTGCTCCATATTTTTTCAGTGCCCGGTTTTTGTTGTGGGACTCCTGATTGATGTTCCATCTATATCCTTCCTTTCTGAACTCTATTTCTCTAATAGGCATAATGAAAGATTATGGCATAGGGGTTTTTACCTCTTTTACAATCACATGTTCAAAATTCTGTCATTTTGTTGTTTCTTTTTTGTGAATACTTTCACATACCCATCATTTATATTTCGGTTTCTGATATATTGTAAGTGTAATCAATAATTACTTATTTTTGAAGGGAAGCGATTTATATGTTCGCGAAATGGTTAAGAGAAAACAATATTGCTGCTGGCCTGTTGACTGTGATTAGGGTTTGGCTTGGATATAACTGGATGACTGCTGGATGGGGTAAACTGACTGGTGAAGGGTTCGACGCTTCTGGCTATTTGAAAAATGCCGTTGCGAATCCGGTAAAGGGTCCAGACGGAAACATGGTCTACGGATGGTATGTGAACTTCCTGGAAAACTTTGCGATCCCAAACGTCGATCTCTTCAACTTTATCGTTCCCCTTGGTGAATTCTTGATCGGTCTTGGTTTGATCCTTGGTGCACTGACAACTGCTGCGATGTTCTTCGGCTTAGTGATGAACTTCAGTTTCTTCCTTGCCGGAACTGTATCTCATAACCCAACTGACATCTTCTTCGGCTTTATTATCCTGTTCGCTGGCTACAATGCAGGAAAATACGGTTTAGACCGCTGGGTAGTGCCGTTCATCCGCAAAGCTGCATTGAAAAGGGAAACTGAAGCTGCACATAAAGCTGTGTAACTACTCTCGCTTCTAAAAGAGCCTGGCCAAACCAGGCTCTTTTTTGCTGCTTACTTTTAAGGAATGCATTCTATGAACCTATGAATTTTGATTCCAAGTTCTTCTATTGTTCAAAATCCTGTAAATATGTTTTGGCTAATTTGTGAACTGCGCTCTCCAGCCATCATTAAAAATAAGGTAAGCAAATATATTATAGTGTAATCAATAATTACTCATTCTTGAAGGGATGCGATTTATATGTTCGCAAATTGGTTAAGAGAAAACAATGTTGCTGCTGGACTTTTGACATTTTTACGTATATGGCTAGGTTATAACTGGATGACCGCTGGATGGGGGAAAATGACTGGAGATGGCTTCGACGCCACTGGATATTTGAAAAATGCAATTGCTAATCCGGTAAAAGGTCCTGATGGAAACATGGTTTATAGCTGGTATGTATCTTTCCTTGAAAACTTTGCCCTGCCGAACATCGAGCTTTTCAACTTTATCGTACCTGTTGGCGAATTCCTTGTTGGTTTGGGTCTCATCCTCGGATGTCTGACAACAGCCGCAATGTTTTTCGGCTTGGTGATGAACTTCTCCTTCTTCCTTGCCGGTACAGTATCCCACAATCCAACGGACATCTTCTTCGGCTTCATCATCCTGTTCGCTGGCTATAACGCAGGAAGATATGGTTTAGACCGCTGGGTGATTCCTTTTATCCGGAAAACTATTTTCAGACAAACAGCACCAGACAGTAAGTGAAATTTCACCTTTAAATAACACAATGATGAAACCCCATCCCCAAATATAATGGCGATGGGGTTACTTTTTTGCTCGGATTATCGATATTGTTGTTTATACCTGGAAACTCGTCTATAATTTTACATAATACGCGAACTTGAATTGGAGCGATTCCTTTGTATAAGATCGATGCTATCGATACCGTCCAGATTTTGAATAAAATCAATGAAAATATCTTAATAGCAGATGAAGAGTACAAAATTGTTTTTATAAATGATTCTGCAAAACAACTATTGGCTCAAATCGGACCTTATGTTGGAATCAATGATCCTGAGGATTTTCTGGGACAGAATATGGGAGAACTTCATGGCAGCCTCAAAAAGGAAAACCTGTCCAGTGGAAATTTCCCTCTCAAAGCAAGTATCATATTGTTCAATAAATTTTCCGCTGACATTTCAGTTAATCACTTAAAAAACGGTGATGGCGAAAATAATGGATACGTCCTTACCTGGAAGGATGTTACCGATTTTGAGGAAACCCTGGAGGAAAACAGGAAACAACTTCAGATCCTGGACATGCCGGTAATCCCATTATCAGTCGACTCAGCCGTTCTTATTCCAGTTATGGGCAAATTGACTGAAGACAGACTAACACTCCTGGAAGAAAAAATTTCATTATATTGTGGAGAACACGGAAATGAATTTGTCATTTTTGATTTTACCGGTGTGTCCCATGAACTTGATGCCTCTATTGCATTCCGCCTGCAGAAGGTAGTCAATGCGCTTAAACTTATGGGAGTGCAGTCTATTTATGTAGGAATCCGTCCCGAAATGGCCAAGTCGATTGTACTCGATGGATTGCGCGTTGACGTTCCAACATTCAACTCTTTTGTCCATGGCATTCGTTATGTGTGGAAAGAAACAGGGTATGAGCTTGTCAAAAACGAATTATAAGAGAGTTAACAAGACTTGGGTTGTAATAACCAAGTCTTTTCTTGTTTTATGGGGTTTACGTATTACGCTTTTACCGTTTTTCCTTCTCTCAGCTCATTTGGGGTAATGCAGGCTCGCTGCTTTTACCGTTTTTCCTTCTCTCAGCTCATTCGGGGTAATGCAGGCTCTCTGCTCTTACCGTTTTTCCTTCTCTCAGCTCATTTGGGGTAATGCAAACTTGCTGCTCTTACCGTTTTTCCTTCTCTCAGCTCATTCGGGGTAATGCAGACTCTCTGCTCTTACCGTTTTTCCTTCTCTCAGCTCATGTGGAGTAATGCAAACTCGCTGCTCTTACCGTTTTTCCTTCTCTCAGCTCATTTGGGGTAATGCAGGCTCTCTGCTCTTACCGTTTTTCCTTCTCTCAGCTCATTCGGGGTAATGCAGACTCTCTGCTACCTGTTCATCAGTGAGTCCCAAACTTAAAATCAGTGTCTATCTCCCAGTATTTTGTAATTGTATTCCCATTTTTGATTAAGAATCCTATTTGGACTTTTTCAGTATCATTTTCAAAGGTTAACATGCCATGTGGCAAATAATCGTATGTAAATCCGTTATTAAAGCTGAATGATCTCGGGCTTTCATTGATCTCTGAGATGATTCTTGTGATTTGTGATTGATTCTCAATCGTAACTGTAGTCTTACCCATGGTGGTAATTGTTAATTTCTCATACATGCCTGAAACAATTTTGTAATTATAAGCCCAATACAGAGTTACAAAGCAAGCAACGGCAATGAATAAGACTACTTTGAGCAATATTTTTCTTTTAATCATGACTCTCCCTCCTACTTAATTTTTGGTTCTGTAAAACTAGTCTGTTGATTTTCGCTCCAATCAACATGTGCTTAAATCAACATTGTTCAAAGCTTAATTTTAAAAAAAGACCAACCTGCAATGCAGATTGATCTTTCCCCGAAGTATTTACATAACGACAAGCTTGAAAATCGTCAGTCCAATTCCAATCAGGAAGCCGCAAACTGCTCCGTTGACCCGGATCCACTGCAGATCTTTTCCGATATTGTTTTCCATCATATCGATTAGCGTTTCGGTATCGAGCTTGTCTAGGTTTTCCCTCACAAGCTTGCCGATCTTGGAATGGTTTCTTTCAATTAACCCTGCAATCTTAGCATGGAGCCAGCTCTCGATTGCTGCAACTTTTTCATCGTCTTGCTTAATTTCGTTGATGAATTTTTTCACGATTGGAATCACCGAGTCATCCACAAAGCTGTCTTTTTCAATGAACTCGATGGCACGATCCTTTGCCTTTGCCAGGACACCCTTGATTTGTCCAGACAAGTCCATATCATCGACCATTTTATTTTTCCAACTCTGGATTTCGAGCATCAATGCTTCCCGTTCACTTATGCCTCCGAGCTCTTTGCGTACCTTTTCAAGAATCATATGCCTGTATTGATTATCGCTTTTCTTAAGATTGTTCATTCGTTTTAAAATGAAAGACTGCAGCATATTGCCGATTTTTTCTTCAGTGATCATATTGCTGAAGGATTGAATCGCAAATTTTAAAAGCCCGTCGGCTTGTGTAGTTTCGATTGCCTGCTTGCCCAGTTTGCCGAGAACCATTTTTGCTTCATCCTTTGCAGCCCATTTTTCAGTCTCTGTCAGGACATAGTTAAAAGCCGCTTCATCATATTCCTTCGCTAATACATGGCTTGAGGCTTTTTGAAGGAACACGGAAGTGTCTGCTGAAAGGAGGAAGCCTTTGATTTCTTGTTCAATGGACGGAGCGAATTTTTCAACTTCTACTTTCCTGATAACTTCAAGGCTGAAAGACTGAATGCTCTTTTTTACAGATTCTGAGTGCAATTCCTTTTCAACTGTTTCAAAAATCTTATCCAATATATGAATCTGCTTGAATTTATCCATGATGCTTTCTTTCGTAAGCCAATCATTCTCAAGCATATTGATTAACGCGCGTGTCACCTTATCACGATTTTTAGGCAGGAGCGCGGTATGTGGGATTGGGATGCCAAGCGGATGCCTGAACAGTGCCGTGACGGCAAACCAGTCTGCAAGTCCACCCACCAATCCAGCTTCAAAACCTCCCATCAGCAGTTTGCCGATCAGCGAGTCCTGAAATGGAATCGTCGCAATAAAGCCAGCTCCCATAATAGCTAGTGAAATGGCTGCCAGATGTCTAGATCTCTTATCTCGTTTATTCATAATTCTCCCTCTGATACTGTTTGTTTGTCCTCATTCCTGTGGCATGGAAAAAAAGGAATCTCTTTTAATATATTAACCAATTTACAGGGAGTAAAGCTATAAAAAAGAAAAGTCCCAGGAGATACGCTCTCCTGGAACTTGATTTCCATCTTATTTCATCCACTCTGGCTTTCCGAAGCCTTTGAATTCTTCATCGATTATTTTTTGAAATTCATCGGATTCTACAACCTCTTTAATATCTTTTGCAAATTGCGCGCTTTCATCTTTTGTATTGATGACCACGCGATTGCGGTACTGGTCTGGCATGTTTTCGAGCTGAAGGGCATCAAGCAGGTCCATCTTCGCGGCAAGTGCAAAGTTACCTGGAACAGCAGAAAGGTCGACACTGTCTACTGCTCTTGGAAGCTGCGCTGCTTCAATTGGCTTGAATTGCAGTTTTTTTTCATTTTCTTTTACATCCTTCTCAGAAACAGTAAGTGGATCAGCATTAGGATCCAGCTTTACTAAGCCAGCGTCCTCAAGGATAAGGAAAGCACGAGCTGCATTTGTCGGATCATTCGGAATCGCGATAGCAGTCCCCTCTGCTACTTCATCTAGAGAGTTGAATTTCTTTGAATAGATTCCCATAGGCGCGGTCGGCACTACGATGACCTCTGATAGCTCGAGTTTATGCTCTTTAGCGAAATTCTCCATATACACTTTATGCTGGAAAAGGTTCGCATCAAGATCGCCTTTAGATAAAGCAAGATTTGGCTGGATGTAATCGCTGAATTCGACTACCTTCACTTCATAGCCTTTTTTCTCAAGCAACGGCTTGATTGCTTTTGTAACCATGTCACTGTAAGGACCGGAAGTAGCACCGAAAGTCACTTCTTTCTTGTCTTCCTTTGCTTCGCTATTTGACGCTGAATCACTTCCGCAAGCCGCAAGCAGTCCGATTGATAACAACAAGAATAATGAGTAAAATAGTTTTTTCATTTTAATTAACCCCCATATTTTTTTATCTTTTATCTACTAATCTTGCAATTCTGTCCCCGCCGAATTGAATCAACTGGACTAGGCAAATCAGGATAATAACAGTCGTGACCATGATTGTATTGTCGTATCTGTAATATCCGAAGCGGATTGCCAGGTCACCGACACCGCCGCCGCCGACTATTCCGGCCATTGCAGAATAGGCAACCAAACTGATGATCGTAATAGTTATCCCCTGGACGATTCCCGAGCGTGCTTCGGGAATCAATACATCTTTTATGATCATCCAGGGTGTCGCTCCTGTCGCTACGGCTGCCTCAATTACACCCTTATCGATTTCTCGGAAGCTTTGCTCTACGATCCTTGCAAAGAAAGGGATCGCCGCTACTGATAATGAAACGGATGCGGCTGTCGGCCCGATTGTCGTCCCCGCGATTAGGTTTGCCAGCGGCAGCAGTGCAATCAACAGAATGATAAATGGGACCGAGCGAATCATATTGACGATGAATCCTGCAACACTTTTAAAAATCTGATTTTCGAGGAACAAGCCTTTATCTGTGACAAATAGCAGTACACCTGTCGGCAGTCCCACAATGATCGCGACAAGGATTGAAATCCCGACCATGTACACCGTCTCAAAAAACGCTTTGTTTAGCTCCGGCAATAAGGTAACCAGACTTTCAGGCAGCATCATCAATCACCTCCAGATTTTTCGTTCTCGATGCGATATAAGCGATCGCCCGTTCAAGCTCTTGTTTATCGCCCGAAACCTCCATAATGAATATCCCTAGTGGAATGTCTTGAATATACTCAATTTTTCCGTGAAGGATATTTCCTTTTACCTTGAATCGCTGGAAGACATCCGAGATCACACCTTGCTCGGCAATCTCACCCTGGAAATAAATCTTAATGAGCTTGCCATCTCGCTTTTCCAGCAGCCTTTCTGGAAGTTCGAACTGAAGGATCGAGTTCACGAAGTCTTGTGTAAGAGTCTGCTGTGGATTGGCAAACAGATCATAAACATTGCCTTCTTCGATGATTTTGCCATTTTGCATGACAGCCATTCTGTCACAGATGGTCTTGACTACTTCCATTTCGTGCGTAATCAGGACAATCGTGATGCCAAGTTCTCTATTAATCTTTTTTAGTAAAGACAATATTGACCTCGTTGTGCTTGGGTCCAGGGCAGACGTAGCTTCATCACATAACAGCACCGATGGATTATTGGCAAGTGCCCTCGCAATACCGACACGCTGTTTCTGTCCCCCTGATAATTGAGCTGGATGAACATCCTTCTTGTCAGAAAGTCCTACCATGTTTAGAAGCTCCAGGACCCTTTCCGTTATTTCCGCTTTGGGTGTTCCTGCAGCCTTCAGAGCAAACGCGATGTTTTCACTTACTGTCTTGGCGCTCACGAGATGGAAATGCTGAAAAATCATCCCGATCTTCAATCGTGCTTTCCTTAGTTCACTCTTGTTTAACGAAGTAAGCTCGACACCATCAATCAAAATTTCTCCTGAAGTTGGCTTTTCAAGGAGATTAAGACATCTCAGCAAAGAACTTTTTCCAGCGCCACTGTAACCAACAATTCCATAAATCTCACCCTTTTCTACTCTTAAGGAAACTTGGTCAACACCGGTTACGGACCCTTTTTTCGTTTCATATACCTTGACCAATTTTTTTACTTCAATCATGCTTTGCACCTCCAGCTCATGGTTACGAATTTAGATATAATAAAAAATGCCTCTTTCATTCATAGAAAGAGGCATCGTAAATATCTATACGACTTATCTCTCAGAATGAAAACATTCTGCAGGAAGTGGCACCTTTCCAAATTGGAGGTTGCCGGACGTCATAGGGCCTAATCCCTCGGTCTCTCTTGATAAGTAACTTATTAAATTAATTTTGATAATTGAAATCATAAAACCTTCTGATTTGTTTGTCAACAAGCATTTTACCAACTTTTTTAAATGGTATCGCTTTCATTGTTGCAGGAGTAAGCGAAAGTTTTTTTCTGAATTCAGCTTAATTTGGTTATTAAACTAGATTCTCCCCTTAAAGAGTTTCTTATAAATTAAGCTCTGTTAAACACGGCTGTTGATTTTCGTTCCAGTCGCTTCGCTTTCCGCGGGGCTGGCGCTGAGCCTCCTCGTCGCTTTGCTCCTGCGGGGTCTCACCTGACCAGCAGCGCCCGCAGGAGTCTACGCGCCTTCCACTACAATCAACAGGGTTTAAAAATCAACATTCAGCTTTAACACAGCCATAAATTAAGAAAAACCCCTGATTAAGATAAAACAAGGGCTCCATACACTAGTGCTCCTGCGATGACATAAGCAGGATGCACTTTCAATTTTTCCATCAGGACAAAGCTTATGCCTCCGATCAGTATTGTCTGCATCAGGCCTACGCCTTCATAGGAGGAGAAAAAGAAGTCATAGGTCATGACTCCGAGCAGCACGGCAATGACTGGGCGGACGACAATCGTCAGTCTCTTGACCCGCGGAGAATCTTTGAATTTCATCAGCAGGCCGAGCAAGCCGATCATGAGGATTAGTGAAGGAGCTACTGCGGCAAATATACCTACTGCAGCACCGACAATTCCACCCTGGGCATAGCCGATATAGCCTGCCATTTTCGTGGCGATCGGGCCTGGCAAAGCGTTTCCCATTGCGAGAACTTCACTGAATTCATTGACCGTCATCCATTCATAACGGTCAACAACTTCATTCTCGATTAACGGAATTGAGGCTGGTCCTCCTCCATAGCCCAAAATGCCGGGAATAAAAAATGCCATGAAAATCTTAAAATAAATCATTACTATTCCCCTCCAGCTTGTTCACTTTTTGAGGGAGAAGCATCTCTCTTCAACAGGGCACCAACCAGCAAGACAAAAATTAAGATAGCAGGATGGACATTCAGGAATTGAAGGAGAAGAAGGCTGCCAGCCAGCGCAACAAACGTCCAGCCCCACCCCAGTTTCGACTTGCCCGATTTCTTGATAAAATCCCAAGTCAGGACTGCAAGCATGACAGCAACGACTGGAACTACAGCCTCAGCCATCCCATTTACCCATGGTTCATCCTTATATGCATTCAGTACCGTCAGCAGGAGAATCATCAGGATGATAGTGGGGACGATCGTAGCCAATAAGGCATTGACCATACCGAAAATTCCGCCTACCCGATAGCCGATATAACCGGCCATTTTCGTGGCGATCGGCCCTGGCAAAGCATTTCCGAGCGCCAGGATATCACTGAATTCATCGGAATCCATCCATTGATATTTTTCGACAACTTCCTTATGTACCAGTGGAATGGACGAAGGTCCTCCGCCGTAGCCAAGGATTCCCACACGAAAAAACGCCAAAAATATATCCGCCTGTTTCAATACTTCACCTTCTCTTCTGTTATTAAGCCCCAAAGCAATCGCTTTCTATAACCCTATTTTCTATTATCTTATTATAGACTCAAATGGTCATTGCTGCATGACAAAAACAAGACAAGCATGGCTAGTTTTTTGTTTTAGTCCCAGATTCAGATGATTTAATGCTCATTTTTTGGTTAAGTTAACTGATAATCTACTAATAAAATTTTCATTGGCGAAAGAATGATCTTATCGAGCAAAATTATATTGGCGATAACTTCATTTTATTAAGGACGAGTTTTTTTCTAATTTGCTTAAATACTATAAAAAAGTATCACAGCTAAAAAACTATGATACTTTCCTTTACTACCTATTAAACTTGAAAACTGAAACAGAATTATTTAACTCATTTGTCAGCTTCCGTAAATCTGTAACTTTTTTAGATAGATTTCCGAATGCTGATAATTGTTCGGCAGTAGAAGCAGATATTTCTTCGCTTCCAGCAGCTGTCTCTTCGACGACAGCACTGATTGATTCAACATTGTGAAGGACCTTCGCTCCCAGTTCTTTAGATGCTTCCATGCCCTGGACAAGCTGTAAGATTTTATTGGAGATGCCCGTAACCTTTATTTCGATGTTTTCGAAGGTGGTCATCGTTAAATCCATCGATTCCATTTGCTCATCTGCGATGCTGCCGCCTTTGGTTACTGCCATTGCTATATCTTCAAGACCACTCTTGAGCAGGTTGACCATATCAAAAATTTGTGTGGTTGCAACGTTCGATTCTTCTGCAAGCTTCCTCACTTCTGAAGCAACCACTGCAAAACCTTTTCCCGCTTCCCCTGCCCTTGCTGCTTCAATCGCTGCATTCAGGGCTAACAAGTTGGTTTGTGCAGCGATAGCCGAAACGGATGTAGCCATATCTTCAATTTTTGCAGCATAACCAACAAACTTATCAGTTGCAGCCTGAATTGAGTACGAGGCTTCTTTATTCTCAGTAATCAAAACCTTCTGCTCGTCGATCGCTTTCCTTCCTTCACCAATCGCTTCAACAGCTTCCCTGCTAAAGTGTGAGGATTCCTGGGAGTGATTCAGGTTTAGAATAATTTCCTTATCCATGTCGTCAATCAGCTGGACAGATTGCTGCAGGTCTTCTGAAACTGTCTGTGCGCCTGCTGATAATTCATCAGTCGATACCGCTACCTGCTTAGAAATTTCCGTAAGCGAATAATTTTCCTGCTCAATTTCCTCGGCAAATACTTCTACTTCCTTGCTCGCCAAATTTACTTTTTGCAGCAATGAAGTCAACTGCAACGCCATCTGGTCAAATGACTCATTTAAAGTTCCTAATTCATCTTTATGCTTATAAGGCACTTTCTCTATCATTAAATTCCCTTTGGCAATTTCCTGGGCGTTCATGGCAATCTGCTTCAACGGTTTCGTAATCGAGCTGGTAAGCCTGATACCAATGCCCCCTGCAACGATGACAAGAAGGATACTTCCAAATACGGCGGCTATTATAATAAATTGAATCTGATTTTTCAGGTCCCTCTGTAAAAAATCATAATGTTCATTAACCTGAATATTCAACAGGTGAAGATCATTTAGCACTCCGTCGCTTCGGAGAGACTGGCGTTTCACTTCTTCACTTACTTTGTCATCTAGTGCACGGTTTGCTTCAGATTGAAGCAAAGTAAATTTATCATAAGCCTTTTTTAAAACTTTCTGGCTCTCTTGCTCCTCTATCAAGCTGCCTGCCTTCTTGAATATTTCGGAGGTTTTCTCCATTTTACTTATCGCTTCTTGCTTGTTCCCGTCAGTTGGATTGAAAGAGAAATTGCTTAATGATTGCTTGGCAGCCGATGTTTCAGCCTGCAGATTTTGCACAGTGAGTAAAACTTGGACATAATCCTGATTTGATGATTGGACTATCAGCATCCTGTAAATGATGAAGGAAATCATCACTATGGATAATCCTATAGCCAATAATAAATTTAACAGTAACTTCTTTTTGATTGTCATGGTAGCTCCCCCAATAGCAGCTTTTAATCTAGCTGAATCGACACTTCATTACTTGATATTTTTGCTTCCAGGTCCTTTAAGTTCTTCTCCTGATCTTGCGTAAGCTTAATGACTCTGATTGGAGCCAACCCTACCCCATTTTCATTAATGCCGAGTTCAATTTGCTTTGCTGAAAGTTTTTTATCTTCCTTGAATTCCTTCACTATTTCATATAGGGCTACGTCGACATTTTTTAGCATGGATGTAACGATTGCCTTCTCGGCGTAATAGTACTGGTCACTGTCCACACCAATGGCTAACTTTTTCTTTGCTTGGGCTTCCTTCAGTACGCCCACACCGGTAAAACCAGCCGCAGCATAAAGGACATCCGCTCCTTCTTCGATCATCCCCGAAGCTATTTTCCCTCCAAGCTCGGCATTGCCAAAGTCATTAGCAAAGGCTGCTTTCACCTCTGCCTTCGGGTTGACAGCCTTCACTCCCTGTTCAAACCCTGCTTTGAATTTACGAATCAGCGGAACATCCGCACCGCCAATAAAACCTACAATATTAGATTTAGAAGCCATTCCAGCAACGGCACCTGCAAGGAAACTTCCCTGCTCTTCTTTAAATGTGATGGACGTGATATTATCCAGCTCAGAAACTGAATCTATAAGAATAAATTGCTGCTCAGGATACTTTTTCGCTACTTTCTCGAGATCCTCAAGAACCATGAAGCCTAAGCCAATGACTACATCATTCTCAGCTTCAACAAGCTCGGTGAATCCTTTTTCATACGAGCCTACTGTTTGCAATTCTCTATAGTCAAAAAGGATGTCCAGTTCATCTCTTGCTTTGCCTAGCCCAGCAAAAGCTGCATCACTAAATGACTGGTCTCCTAGTCCGACGTCAGACAACATAATGCCAATTTTAACCCTGTCCTTTTGCAACTTTTCACTAGATGAGCATCCTGCAAGGGTTCCTAACAGCAAAAATATAACTAATAGCATACTTGTGATTCGTTTCATCTTGATGATCATGCTCCTTTATAAAAATTCCACAAATAAATCATCGTCATTATAAAATTTTTATTAATGGTTATTCCTAAAGTCTATCTTTTATCAATTTTCTAATTTTTTCATCAAAAAAAACAGGCTGTTCCATGACAGCCTGCAAGACATACTTTTATTTCACCCTTGTAAATCTGTTCAAATCACCATTTTCACCAAGTACAATCAGGATATCCTCAGCTCTTAAAGTTTTCTCCGGATCTGGGGAAATATCAACCTTTGTTCCGGTTTTTACTCCGATTACCGTAATATTGTATTTTGCACGCAAATTAATTTCGATTAAGTTCTTGCCTGCCATGCTCATTGGAAGCTTGATTTCTTCGATGCTGTAGTCATCTGATAGCTCGATGAAATTCAATACATTAGGAGATGCCATCAGCTGATGGGCAACTCTTTCCCCCATATCTCTTTCAGGGAAAATGACTTTGTCCGCGCCAACCTTGAACAATACCTGGGCATGGTGCTTGTTAAGCGCCTTGGCAACGACATTTGAGACACCCATTTCCTTTAGGATAAGGACAGTCAGGATACTTGCCTGGATGTCATCCCCGATTGCCACGATTACGGTGTCAAAATTCCTGATTCCTACTGCCTTCAGTGTTTGTTCATCGGTAGAATCTCCAATAACCGCATGGGTCACATGCTCTTTGAATTCTTCAATATACTGCTCTTTTTTATCGATTGCCAATACTTCGTTCCCTTGATTATACAGGGAGATTGCTACACTTGAACCAAAGCGTCCCATCCCGATTACTGCGTATTGCTTTGCCATAAAAACATCCTCCTACCCAATCATCACTTTTCCAGCAGGATAGCGATAATGATCTTCTTTTCTTTTTTTCGCTACTGCGAAGGCAAGTGTCAACGGACCAACCCGGCCCGCAAACATCGTAATTGTTATTAACATTTTCCCATACGGTGACAGTTCAGGTGTCAATCCCATTGACAGACCGACTGTTGAAAAAGCAGAGACTGCCTCAAAAAATATCATCAGGAAATCATGTCCCGGTTCTGTGATCGTCAACAACATTGTAATCGAAATCACTAAAAATATCGCGATAAGTGTCACTGTCAAAGCCTTGGAAATGATGCTGTAATCCAGCCTTCTGCCAAAGAACGCGACATCTTCTTTGCCGCGGATCTGGGACTTAACCGCACCAATCAGTATAGCAAATGTTGTTGTCTTGATCCCGCCTCCAGTAGATCCTGGAGAGGCTCCGATAAACATCAGGAAAATAATTAAAAATAAGGTCGTCTGTTTCATATCGGGAATACTTATCGTATTGGAACCTGCAGTCCTTGGAGTGACAGATTGATAAATCGCCCCAAATATCTTCCCAGTCATCCCCATCGGCTTCAACGTAGCGGGATTATTGTATTCAAGAATAAAAATAAGAATGGCTCCACCAAGAACAAGGATACCGGAAACAGCTAAAACCATTTTTGAGTGCAGTGAAATTCTCTTTGTGCTTCTAAATTCAAAGATCTCATTCATAACAATGAATCCAATGCCGCCTAAACTAATCAGTGAAATCAGTGTGATATTGACGACAGGATCATCAGCATATGCTGTCAGGCCGCGATAGCCCCCCATTAAGTCAAAACCGGCATTGTTAAAGTTCGAAACAGCATGGAAAAAGCCATAATAGATAGCTTTTCCAGCAGCCATGTCGTGTGAAAATCTCAGCGACAAGAGGATTCCTCCAGCAATTTCGATAACTGCTGTAAAGACCAAAATTCTTTTTACAAGTCTGACCACACCTTCAACTGTCGCATTGTTCAAAGACTCCTGGATAATCAGCCTTTCTTTGAAGGAGATTCTTTTACCCAGGATGAACGCAAGCAATGTAGCAAAACTCATGAATCCAAGTCCGCCGATCTGGATCATCGAAAGGATGACCATTTCACCAAATCTGGTGAACGTATCGCCGGTATCCACTACCACCAGCCCTGTCACACAAGTTGCGGATGTAGCGGTGAATAATGCATCCATCCAGCCTAGCCCTTTGCCATCGGTTGTCGCCGCGGGAAGTGACAGCAGCAGCGTACCCAACAAGATAATCGTCCCAAAACCAATGACAAGTATTTTAGGAGGGTCCAGCCTAAAAAACATTTTCCTGCGCATGATGTATTCCTTCTCTCCTTAGTATGAGACATTACGCTTCAAATATTTCTTTGCTGGGCCTTTGTCTTTACTGGATTCTAAAATAGTCGACATATTTAAAATCATGCAAAACAAAAAAGCCCCCAGAGGCTAAAAGATAATAGCCTTGTGGACTTTTGAACAAACTAGTCACACAAGCTTCATCTTCCTCTTCTGCAACGCTTGCGGAGTTAGCTGTCGGATTAGGGCTCAGAATAGCCCTGCCTTGTTAAAGGCTTCACCCCTAGTGGATAAGTTCCACGAATTGTTGGTTCCCCCGCTCCAATGGATTCAGCGATTTAGAAATATGAAACTCATTCAATTAGGCTCTTTTCGAAAGCTTTATTGCATTGATACAAAAGCTTCTAAAAAGGGCAGTTGCTTCAGCAGATTACTGAAACTGTTGTAATCATACTCCTCTGCCATTCCAGTTGTAAAGGATGAAAAGAGAGCTAAAAATGACCTTTTTAGGCTAATTTAAAAGATTATTCCCCGCTAATCACTTAATATCTCACTGAATCGCAGTTTTTCGCCTTTTTTTATAACCTTATAATAGCAATAAAGCAGCCCTGCATTTGCGCAGGACTGCTTTATTTTACCTATTTAAGACCTATTGTCTGGATGAATTCTTTTGTACGTTCTTCTTTTGGATTGGTGAAGAACTCTTCTGGCTTTGCTTTCTCAACGATGATTCCTTCATCCATATATATGATCCAATCAGCCACTTCACGGGCGAAGCCCATTTCATGAGTAACGACTACCATAGTCATTCCCTCTTCGGCAAGTTCTTTCATCGTCGAGAGTACTTCGCCTACCAATTCTGGGTCAAGTGCTGATGTGGGTTCATCAAAAAGCATGATATCTGGCTTCATCGCCAGAGCACGGGCAATCGCCACCCTTTGCTTCTGCCCTCCTGACAGCTTGCTCGGATAAACATCAGCCTTATCATCAAGGCCTACTTTTTGCAAAAGTGCCTTCGCTTCCTTGATTGCCTCATCTTTCGGTATCTTTTTCACATGGACTGGAGCTTCAATAATATTCTCCAGAACTGTCATATGGGGAAACAGGTTGAAATGCTGGAATACCATGCCTACCTTTTGGCGCACTTCATTGATGTCATGAGTATCCTGGGTAATTTCTTTCCCTTCAATAATGATCTTGCCATTGTCCTTTTTCTCCAGAAAATTGACGCAGCGCAGCAATGTGCTTTTACCAGAACCGCTGGCGCCGACAAGGCAGACTACATCACTTTCCTTAACGGTTACATTCACATCCTTCAGTACATGGAGGTCTCCGAAGGATTTATTTAGGTTTTCTATATGAATCATTTCTCTTGTATACACGAATTTTTCCTCCTTACCTGTCACTTACAGCTAATTTCTTTTCTATTGCTCGTACAATCAATGTCAGGATTGCTACAAGCACTAGGTAGTAGAATGCTACGATCAACAAATACGTCATCTCATCAAAATTGTTTGATCCTAGTGTTGTGGCTACATTGAAAAGTTCATTCATCGAAATGAAGGCAGCAAGTGAGGAATCCTTAAGGCCGATGATGAATTGATTCCCTAACGGCGGGAGTGAACGCCGGAAAGCCTGCGGCAAGATGATCCTTCTCATTGTCAGTGCCTTTGACATTCCCAGGGAACGCCCTGCTTCCATCTGTCCTTTGTCGACTGACTGGATCGTGCCACGGAATATTTCCGCGATGTACGCACCATTATGGAAAGCAAGAGCCAATGCTGCCGCCCAGAAATCAGGAATCAGGAAAATACCGCTGATCCCGAAATATAAAATGAAGATTTGTACAATCAGAGGTGTTCCCCTGACTAAATAAACGTACGTATTTGAAATCCATTCTAAAGCTTTAATATTTGAAATCTTTAAAAGTGCAAAAAACAAACCGATTACGATACCAACTAAAATTGACACAACTGTAAGCTGCAGCGTAAGCAGCATAGCATCGATAAAAAGATCGCTGCTGTCGAAAAATGTTTGTAATAAATGTCCGATACTTGGCAATGCTCCTACATCCCTTCTAGTAATATTCTCTATGTCATTCAGGATTCGTTGTTATATCTTCACCAAAGTACTTTTGGCTGATCTTTGAGAGTGTTCCATCCTTGCGCAGATTTTCAAGCGCTTCGTTTACTCTTTTTAATAGCTGCGGGTTATCCTTCGGAATGACAACCGCCTGCTCACTGCGTTCGATCAGTTGTCTTCCTTCAATATCAAAGCCTTCCTTTGCCGCGCTTTTCCCCGTGACGAAGTCTGTAATGACAGCGTCATGGCGTCCAGTGCTCAAAGCCTTTAACGCAGTAATATCGCTGTCATACATTTTAAGGTCAGTAGTATATTTTGAGGCAGTGTCTGCGTAAGTCGACCCTTTTGCTACTGCGACTTCCTTCCCTTTTAGATCTTCAACAGTTTCTATGCCGCTGTCTGGCCGTACAAAAATCTGAGGACCAGAATAATAGTATGGAGTCGAAAATAATACATGCTTGCTACGCTGAGGATTAATTGTATGGCTGGCAACCGCGACATCCGCGCGTCCCGTTTTCACCCCTTCAACAATCCCCTTGAATTTCATTCTTTTCTGGATCGGCTTCAGACCCATTTCCTTTGCAATTGCTTCCCCTACTTCAATGTCGAAGCCAGTCATTTTCAAATCATCCTTTAAGTAACTGAACGGCTTGAACTCGCCGGAAGCTGTGAATATTAATTCATCCTTGTCAATCAGTTCAGTTCCGTCGTCAAGCTGTTCCTTTTCGGCACAGGCTGACAACAGCAACGCTGAAAGAACAAGTGCTATGAATAACAACCATTTTTTAGGCATTCCCCGATGATCTCCTCTCTCTTTTAAGTTGCTTGCTAAGTAACTACCCTTTTTACGTTAGCTATAATCCTGTATTCAAAGGGGGTTATTGTATTAACGGGAGAAATATGGGAATGCGCTGATATGTATGCCAATCTATTACCTGGTTTATAGGCAATGGATTAATGGTAAATAATAGAGTTGATAAATGCTTGAAGGTTCGCGAAATGAATTGTTGGAGGTTGTCGATAATGAAAGCAATGATCATAATGAATCCATCATCCGGAAAAGAAAAAGCGAACGACTATGTGGAAAAAATAGAAGAAACCTTGAAGTCAAAATATGATGATATAGATATCAGGAAAACGGAGAAGGAAGGGGACGCCGCTGCTTTTGCCACAGAGGCATGCATAGCTTTTTATGATGCAGTCATTGCGATGGGAGGAGACGGAACCATTAATGAAGCTATCAATGGCCTTGCTGAACAGGAACATCGGCCTGCTTTGGGAATCATTCCTTTAGGGACAATTAATGATTTTGCCCGCGCACTTGAAATCCCCCTTGATCCTTACAAGGCAATTTCGATTTTAGAAGATGGAAAAACCATAGCCGTGGATGTCGGAAAGATAGATACAGCTTATTTTGCGAATGTCCTGGCAGTTGGATCCATTGCAGAAGCTTCTTATAATGTGACACCCGATCAAAAGACAAGGTTTGGGTCACTTGCCTATTTTATGGAAGGTGCAAAATCCTTCCTTAGCGGCGATTCGATTGAACTGTCAGTTGAACATGAAAACGGCAAGTGGGAGGGGGATTCTTTCTTGTTGCTTGCAGCTCTTACAAATTCGGTTGGCGGTTTCGAGGCACTCGCCCCAAATGCAAGCGTAAATGATGGAAAGTTTCACGTTTTTATCGTAAAGAAGATGTCCATACCAAAAATCGCCACGATCATTCCTTCCCTATTGAAGGGTGAACTGAAGGAAAGTGAAGAAGTCGAATATATTCGCACCTCCTTCCTTAATGTGTCTTCGTCAAAGGATCATGTGGTTAATATTGACGGTGAAGAAGGACAGCGACTCCCATTTCACGCAAAGGTCCTTCCAGGCCATTTAGATGTATTTGTGGGAATGTGACTTCATAAGAACACAAAAACCTGAGCAGGATTCTTTCCATGCTCAGGTTTTTAATATTACTTTACGCTTGAATTAAAGTTGTAGAAGAATTTAGCTGTGATAGAACCATCTGCATTTTCCTTGATGTTTGTTACATGAATTCCGGAATCAGCTGGAGTGTCACTGAAGCCTTTCCAGAAGTAGTAAGAACCAGAGTGAACGTTTCCTGATACAGGAGTGATCTTACTTCCTGTCTTGAAGAAGTCGCCAGCATCTCCACGGTTTAAATTCTTCTCCAGGTCATACAAGCCGTCTGCCTGAAGGACAGATAGACCATAGTGTGTTACCACATCGCCATTGCTTGCAGTCTGGGACTGATTGAACTGGAAGCGCTTGTTCATCCAGTTTTCGACATTGTTCGGACGGAAGCCAGCTGTCTGGTAAAGGTTGATGATGTTTTCATCAACATGCCAGGCAACTAAACCATGAGCGTTTTCTCCCTGACGGATCATTCCCTTGTTGAAGCCATCCTGCTGCATGTTTTCGAACAGGAAGTATTCCGTTCCGTTTGATCCTGGAACTTCCATTTTAACGATTCCGTTATTAGCATCTGCTTGGCTTGCAGCTGGTAAAGTGATGGTTTGTACTCCACTTTCTGGTGTTACTTCAATCGGATCTGCCCAGCCTAAGAAGACCTTTGAGAATGGATCGAAGTGTGTCGGTGAGTTTCCGCCGTACTCAGCCTTATTCGGATAGCGCATCCATGAGCCTCCTGCCATCATTGAGTAGTTTCCTACTCCCTCTGATGAGTAAAGAGTGTCATAGAAATCAGGCAATCCTAGTGCATGTCCAAATTCGTGTGCGTATACACCAGTCTGTACTGGGAATGGACCTGTCTTCGCTTCTTCTTTATAAGAGTTTGTCGCTGCATCGAAACCAGCTACGTTACCGCCGATACCAGGCTGGATGTTGTAGTTGTTAACGACTACGCCATCATACGTCATGTCTTCTTTTTGTGTTTTGGCAATCCATTCTGCTTGGGTCATACCTGCATGAACATCTGCCGGCTTGCCAGTTTCATAATATTTTCCATAGTAAAGTGCACTTAACAGGCTCCACTTATGAGACCAGAATTGGCCAGGGTCACGGCTGTATTCAGCTCCTGTACCTTCATGGACGACGAATACGTTAGGAACTTCGCCATTTTCATCTGCGTATTTAGAAAAATCGACTTGATCATCCGCTGCTTTTAACAGGTCACGGATGAATTCGCCAGTATGGGCATCTCCGTTTACGTTACCAAGCTTGTACACTCCGCCTTCAGCATATGTGCCTTCCTGGTCAAGATAATAAGAGGCACCCTTTGGAAGTTCAACCCAAACAAATTCAGTGTTCTCTTTGCGGATAAGATTGGTTTTTCCGTAACTTGATTCCTTGTAAGCATTTTGCATCGTACGGTCTTTTGGAACATCTGGGCCATCATACTTTTTGAATTGCTCCAGTTCATACGGATTGTACTCCGTTCCAAAAATTAAGTCTTCGTAGTAATGTGCAGGAACTTGCCCTGGCATGTCACCAATCGGTTGATCTTCACCCTTATACTTTGCCAAAATAACCAGCACCGGGATATCCCCAGTAGCTTCCTTATAGGCTACATGCTTATCTCCAGGCTGCTGGAATTTAGCTCCAGTCTGGGCAATCTTCTCTGCAGGATCGACTTTGGAGATATCAATACCTAATTCCTTTGCTCTATCAACAAGCTCTGGAGCAGCACCTACATGGTGCGCAAGGTTTAATTCATATTTACTTTGTGTGTTGACTGAGGAATCATTTGCATGGACTCCCGCAAATACTGCGCTGCCCGCTAAAGCAAGGGATAACGCCGAAGTGGAAAGGACTTTTAACACATCATTCACTCCCTATTAGAATATTTCTATTTCCTAAATAATATAAAATATTCAGTATATTCTAAATAGGGAAAAGGTATTGTTTAATAGTGTTTGATGTGAGCAAAAAGACTTATATTTCAGTTTTTATAAAAAATATAACTATATTACCATAATAAACCATATAAAATGATAATAACTTCATGCCAGCTCACATTTCAGGCGAAATTGGGCAGACTATTGCTGTTTTCCTCCAGATCTGTCCGAACCCACAACGGTTCTAGACAACTTTGCCGATACTCCTTCAAGGCTGTCCGTATTTTACCCTTCATCGGCTGCCGGGACGGAAGTTTTAATTAGAAAAAGGCCTCGCCGAAGCGAAGCCTTTTTAATTTTTGGCAGTTAAATTTGGCTGTTGATTTCCGTTCCAGGCGCTTCGCTTTCCGCGGGCGGCCCGGGGAGCCTCCTCGTCGCTTCACTCCTGCGGGGTCTCCCCTGACCCGTTCATCCCGCAGGACTTTGATTGAACTTCCTCGAATCTGCCCACGCACGATGAAAATGCGTTAGCATTTTCGGAGGAGTCTTCGCGCCTTCCACTCCAATCAACAGAGCTTAAAAATCAATAATGACCTTTAACACAGCCTAATTTTTAAAGTATATCCATCCAGATCTTGATAGCTGTACCCAGAATCAATACTGCAAGGATGTATTGAAGTATTTTAGTATTAACTTTCTTACCTGCATTTGCACCAAGCGGAGAAGCGATTAGACTTGCTACTACCATGATTAACGCAGGCCAGAATTCTACCTGGCCAGTTGCCAGTTTACCAGCCGTTGATCCTATTGAAGAGATGAAAGTAATTGCCAATGAAGTGGCAATTGTCATCCTTGTAGGAATCTTCAATACAACGAGCATAATTGGAACAAGCAGGAATGCTCCGGCAGCTCCTACTACACCTGCGCCAATACCAACGATAAACGCGAAGAATGCTGCAAGCCATTTGTTGAAAGTAACCTGGTCAAGCGGAATGTCATCTACGTTCTTCTTCGGAACAAACATCATTACCGCAGCAATTAATGCAAGGATACCGTAAACCAGGTTGATGCCGCCTTCTGACATGAATCTTGAGCCATAGCTGCCGAGCAAGCTACCAACAAGGATACTTGCACCCATGTATATGATCAGTGTCTTGTTCAAGTAGCCGCCTTTTCGGTAAGCCCAAACTCCACCGATTGTAGCGAAGAAAACCTGTACCGCACTGATTCCAGATACCTCATGGGCACTGAAAGCCGCGATTCCAAACAATGGCGGAATGTATAATAGCATTGGGTATTTAATGATTGAACCGCCGATTCCAACCATCCCGGAAATATAAGAACCAATAAAACCGATTAAAAATATAACGATTAAATAAGTAAAATCCATCTGGCTTCCTCCTTTTAGAAACTCATATATAAGCAAAGAAAAAGGGAGACAAGCTCTCCCTTCGTTCAATTACGCCTTTTTCATCCAGAACTTGAACACACCGTTCTCTTCTTCATGCTTCAGAAGTTCGTTTCCAGTGGATTGTGCCCAAGCTGCTAGATCTTTTACAGCGCCTTTATCAGTTGTATGAATTTCTAATACATCTCCAGATTGAAGGTCAGTGATTGCCTTCTTAGTCTTTACGATTGGCATTGGACAAGCTAGTCCCTTTGCGTCTAATACTTTTGCTACGTTCATGTTAAAATCCTCCTTGGTTGTATAAAAAGTCGTATTTATCGAATGCAATCCGGGGAGTATAACTCCCCTGGATAGAGTTCAATTTATCTTACCGCACAGCGGTTTGGCCCGATTTCCATTTCTCTTTGTTTTTCGTCGTCAGGGGTGATTTTACCCATATTTGTTTCACGAATCTCCTGATATGCATTCGGCTGCGGCGGAAGATTCTCAGTCACTAGCTTTCTGAACTCAGCTTCGTCTTCAATGTTCAAGCCGTGGTTCTTTGCGAATAGTGTACCTAGCTTTTCAGATACGCTGCCGTCTTCGTTCAGCTCATCGATGATCATGAAGTGAGCTGGAAGCACTAATAATTCATCAGAAAGCTGCTTGTAACGAGTGTAGAGGGATTCTCTTAAGTCCGCTACCCAGTCTTCAGCTTTTCCTGCTAAGTCTGGACGCCCGATTGAGTCAATGAATAGTATGTCCCCTGATAGAAGATACTTTTCATCCACTACAAAAGAAGTTGAACCAATTGTGTGGCCTGGTGAATAAAGTGCATTGATAGCAATTTTAGTCTCACCGATTGTCACTTCGTTGCCATCTTCTAATGACTGGTAATTAAAGACAACTTCATCTGCGTCTTTTGGAGGCAGCCAGTAAGCAGCACCAGTTGCTTCAGCAATTTTTCTGCCGCCGGAAATGTGGTCGGCGTGCAGGTGTGTATCGAATACATGCTTGATTTCAACGCCAAGCTCCTTAGCGAAATCAAGGTAAACATCCGTCATCCTTGTAGCGTCGATCAATGCAGCTTCCCCATTAGAAACAACTGCATATGAAAGGCAGCCTTTTCCGATGCGGACGAACTGGTACATCGCGCCGCCATCTTTAAGATCGCCAACCTTAACTGGCTCAAGGTGTTCACTCCATGCTTTCATTCCGCCCTGAAGATAAGATACTTCACGGCCTGCTTCTTCAAGCATTTCCGCAACCATTACAGATGAACCTTCTTTCGCACATACTACAAGGACTTCTTTGTCGGTTGGGACTTTATCAAGGATTTCCTCTACACCATCAAGAAGATCGAAGTAAGGAATGTTCAAGTATTCAAAGTTCTCGCCTTCGATTTTCCAATCGTTGAAGTCGCTCTCGTTACGAACATCAAGGATGAAGAATGGTTCTTTATTAAATACTTTTTTAGTAACTTCTTTAGACGTCATTGGTTTCATATTCAAATTTACCTCCATAGGTATATTTTTTTCAAAAAAAATTATTTTACTTTTGATTCAGTGGGTCCGTTCCACTCTGACATTCCAGGCACGACATTCCAAACATTTTCGAAGCCGTTGCTTGAAAGTGTTTGTGAAGCCATGTCACTTCTGTTGCCAGTACGGCATACAACAAGGATTGTCTTAGACTTATCAAGTTCAGTCAAACGGTTTTCCAAGTCACCGAAAGGAATAGAAACAGCGTTTGGAATATGGCCAAATGCATACTCTGCTGGTTCCCTTACATCAAGGACAACAACATCCTCATTTGCTTCAAGCTTATTGATGACATCGTCGTTTGAAACAACGTTTGGATATTTTGTCTCTTCTTGTTCTTCACCTGAACCGCCTTTGCGGATATAGTGTTTAAGAACATCGCCTTCTTCGATCGTTCCCAGGTATTGGTTGCCAGAGCTTTTAGACCAAGCCTGGATATCCGCCCTAGAACCTTTATCCGTTGCGAGCAATTCTAAAACCTCGCCAGGATTTAAATTGTTGATTGCTTTTTTAGTTCTGACAATCGGCATTGGGCACGCAAGCCCTTTTGCGTCGACAGTGAAATTTGATTTTACAGTTTCCATTTGTAGACCTCCAATTAAAAGTATCTATTAGATGAACAGGTTGACGTTGCCGTCTTCAGCATCAGCCAGGTACGCAGCTACGCCGGCGAATTCCACGCCATCCATGATCTCTTCTTGTCTTAGACCAAGCAAATCTACTGTCATTTGGCAGGCTACAAGCTTAACATCCTGCTCCTTTGCCAATTCGATCAAGTCTGGAAGCGGCATTGCATTGTGCTTTTTCATGACATCCTTGATCATCTTAGGACCGAATCCAGCAAAGTTCATTTTAGAAAGGCCCATTTTGTTAGCGCCTCTTGGCATCATCCAGCCGAACATTTTTTCAATGAAATTTTTGTCAGCCTGGATTGGCTCATCTTTCCTTAAAGCATTCAAGCCCCAGAACGTATGAAAAATCGTTACTTCGTGATCGTAAGCGGCAGCACCGTTGGCAATGATATATGCAGCCATTACCTTATCATAATCCCCACTGAATAAAACAATTGTTGTTTTTTTCGTTTCTCCCATTTATTCTCTCCCTCTCTAATTACGGTTACGGGTATTTTTCTCTGTAAAAAAATATTTATCTTTTTTAACGTGATTACGTTGTTAAATACCTTACAGGGTATATAGTATAAAAAATCAATACCTTTGTCAACAGTATTTATGAATTTTTTATGACTTTTTTAATTCATAATGTTCTGCGCTGTCAAAAAACGGAAAAGTAAATAAAATAGCAACATTGAATTATCATATGTCATGTAGGCTGATAAGTTGAATGAAAAAATGAAAAAAAGGAAAGGAGATATTATATTGAAAAACGATCGAAAAGAAATAACTAGAAGGTAGTGACTATATTTAATAGAAGAAAAAGATTTTTTATAATAGAAATACTGCGGAGATAAAATTATTTTTCTATAGAAGTTTTTAAAGCAGAGTTTGTATGAAGATAAAAAGATAAGCCCGCCCAGGTAACCTTTATAATTAGCAGATTGTAAAGATTGTGTACCAGGCTGGTTTAGTCCTCATCAAGCATTCTGTATTTTATGCTTTCATCGTAAAGGCCGTTTTTCTTGCTCCAATACCAGATGATGCCTGCAGATGCAGTAAATGCGAACATGACCATCAGCAAGATCCAAGCTCCAGTTACCATCATGACACCTCCCTCTATAATAGTTGTCTGTTCTACCGAAATACTCTAACAGAAATTCCCGAAACCGTCCAGAGTATATTTATGGGGTTGTAATAAAAATGCTTTGGGATTAAAATGTGGTGAAAATATTATAGGAGGTAGAACAATGGATCATCAATCTTTGGGATTGTATTTTGATTTCCTTTACTACATCGGAGTACCTATTCTTATTATCTTTGTCCTCGATACCATTCGTAAAAAGTACAATAAAAAAGAAGAACAAAATTAAAAATAACTTCCAGAGCGGAACAATCCCGCTCTGTTTTTTTTTGCCATAAATGTAAAAAAAGGCGTCTTTTTCCCAGTTAATAAGCATGTATAAAAGAATTGGATAACACTATAGAAAAGTTGAATAACTTAAAAGCAATCTGGGATGTATCATGTAAAATAGCAGATTGTGAAGAAATTGTGAAATATATGTGTTTATTTTATGAACAAGGGAGTGTCAAAATGTTTACAGACGAAAAATGGAGTTCATCAAAGAATTGGTTCATTGCTGCTGTCTTCTGGATCATCATCGGCATGAGCATGGGACTTCTTACTGCAACAAAACAAATCTGGCCAGAATTGTTAAACAATCGCTGGACAACTTACGGGCATGTTCGCTCTGCCCACGTTATGCTCGTCATTTACGCATGGCTTTCAATGGCCTATGTAGGATCAATGTTCTACATGATTCCTAAGCTCGCTAAAACCAAGGTTTACAGCGAAAAGCTAGGGAATTTCGCACTAGTATTTTATAACATCGTTATTTTAGAAGGTTTCTTTGCATTATTATTCGGTCAGACCGAGGTAATTGAGTATGGTGAATTCCCTCTATGGGTTGACGTTCAGCTTCTTGTGGCAATTGGACTTGTAGCTTATAACCTATTCAAGACAGTCGGCCAGAGAACAGAAAAAATGCTTTATGTCAGTCTCTGGTATTTCCTAGGATCATTGCTATGGCTGCCATTGACTTGGATTGTCGGAAACTTCCCCGCACAATGGATTCCAAGTGGTGTACAGCAAGGTTTGATGGGCTGGTTCCTTGGACATAATGCTATCGGTCTTTGGATGACAACTGTAGGTGTAGGCCAAATTTATTACCTGCTTCCTAAGTTGACTGGCCGGCCGCTATACAGCCACCAGCTGTCAATGATCGGCTTCTGGGCAATCGCTACATTCTATGTATGGAACGGTCCTCACCACTTGATGAACGGACCAATCCCTGGATGGATTTCTAAAGCGGGAGTTATCCCATCAATCGTTCTTTTGATTCCGGTTTGGGCAGTTCTTGCTAACTTCTGGGGAACAATGAAGGGATCTTGGGCACAAACACGCACGAGCGTACCGCTTCGCTTCACAATGGCTGGTACAATTTTTTACCTGTTCGCCTGTCTTCAAGGACCCTTGCAAGCCCTTCCATCTGTAAGTTCAGTCATTAAGTTCACTCACTGGACTGTTGGGCATGCTCATATGGGACCATTCGGAGCGTTTTCTTTCACATCTTTCGCGGCAATTTATTACATTCTGCCTAAAATTGTTGGCCGTGAAATGTTCAGCAAGAGAGCAATGGAAGCTCATTTCTGGTTCTCTACTGTTGGATTCCTAGTATTCGCATTCTCATTATGGATCGCTGGTGTGGTACAAGGATTCGCATGGATCGAAGGAGTTCCATTCCTGCAAACAGTATTAATGATGGAGCCTTATGTACAGGGCCGTGCAATCGGCGGAACAATGATGTATGTAGCTCAGTTCTTCTTGGCTTGGAATATGTATAAAACTATTAAACTAGCTAAATTAGAGAAAAAACAGCAAGCTCAGCAACAAGCTGCTACTGCTTAATGAGGAGGGAACACGTTGGAACGTAAACCATCAGCTGTATTAATCGTTGCTTTAATCTTGTGGACTTTCGGTGTCGCCGGCACAGTCATCCTTCCCCTCTTCGACCAGGAAATCAACTCTGCAACTGCGAGCGGTGAGCTTCGCAATTACCCAGAGGATTCTGCTGAAGCAAGAGGAAGAGAAGTATATATCCAAAATGGCTGCCAGACTTGCCACACACAATTCGTAAGAGCATTGCCTGCGGATACAAACCAGAATCTTGGACCAGTATCACAAGGCGGCGACTACAAATATGATTTACCCCACCTATTGGGATCTAACCGTACTGGCCCGGATTTAATGTGGGTTGGCTTGAAATACAATGAAGATTGGCAGCGCCAGCACTTGATTGATCCTCAATCAACAAGCCCAGGTTCAATCATGCCATCTTTCGATTATCTTTCTAACCAGGAACTTGATGACCTTGTCGCTTATTTGATGAGCCTCAAGCCAACTGAAGAAAGACTGGAAGAATACAAAAAAGAAATAAATCTTGAAAAACCGTTGGATAACAACTAAATTCTTGTTGTTAATTTAACAAAGAAGTAAAACCATTACCTTAAGCCCCCAGGTTTAAGGTAATGGTTATCTGCTCTTCCCATACTTACAGCATTTAAAAGGCAGGTGGAAATCATGAAAAAAGAACATAAAGAAGATATCGTTTCTGACATTAAAATTGAGCATAATAAAGTGCCGAAGCTTTTAGTGGCTGTATTCTACGTCGTCGCAATCTGGGCAATCGGCTATGCCATCTTTATGCCTGGGAAATTAGCAGTTGAACCTGCTGCAGCTCCTCAGGACAACAAAGGAGAGATTATTTTTGAAGGTACCTGCCTGAATTGCCATGCGACTGGTGCGGCACCTGATTTAAGCGGTGTAACAGACAGAATGCCTGAAGAAGACATAAAGAATGTCATCAAAAAAGGCCGAAACACGATGCCAGCTATCGGTCACCTATACACAGAAAAAGAGATTGACCTGGTATATGAATATTTAAAGGACTACAGATAAAGAAAGGGGGATTTTCTTCGTGGTTAAAACTTTAATCAGATGGGCATTTTTTATCATCATTTTCACTCTTCCATTTTGGAACGGATTCAGGGTGGATTTCGATAACGAAAAATTATTTTTATTCGGCTATCAATTAAGCTATGAAGCTGGCTATCTATTTTTCGTTTTCCTCTTCTTGTTCCTGATGGCTTTCCTTGCTCTATCCATGATCATTTACAGGGCATTTTGCCAATATGCTTGCCCTCATAACACTTTCAGCATGCTTCTCAACAAAATTGAAGCTAAATTAGGTGACAAAGGCAAAGCAGTAACGTTCTTGTTAGCTTTCGTTGTAAGCATCTTCATGGCTTACGCAACAGTAAGTTACTTCTATAACCCAATCACAATTTGGGAATCTCTTGTGAACTTTAGTATGGATAAGTACTTCTTCCTTGTAACTTCAACGGCTGTTCTTTATACAGCTTTATCTTACAAGGCGAGAAACTCATTCTGTAAAGTCTGCCCTTACGGACTTGCACAGGGAATTTCCCAAGTGGATGATAAAACGAAATGGCTTACCCATCCTGGAGTATGGATTACATGGGGTACGACAACTGCCCTAGTTCTTATCCTGCTTGTTGGATGGTTCTAATCGAAAAATAAGCGAGGTGAAAATATAATGAAAAACATTTTAAAATTATCAGCTTTGGCACTTTTATCTATATCCCTTACTGCCTGCTCCGAAGCTGCAGTTAAAGATGCTTCTCTGGATGACAAGAACAAGAAAGATCTTTCTGAGGTGCATGAGGACTATTCTCCTAACTGGTGGAAAGACCAGCCAAACGGCAACGCGGATACAAATATGGACTGGAATGGCGAAGGCTGGATCCTTTCAGCTAACGAAGTTAGTAACGGGATTGCCATTGCCGATATCAAAACCGGTAACCCGGTAAAATATATCCAAAGTTCTGGTACTCCTCACCATATCCATTTAAATAAGGATCAAACATGGGCATTTGCAACACAGCGTTACGGAACGAGCGTACTGGCTATCAATATGGAGACTTTTGAACCACATGACATCGATTTCCCTGGCTTCGAAAAGCCTCCTGCACCACAGCACATGACCTTTTCTTTTGACGGCAAATACGCATTCACTTCATTGAATGGTGTAGAAGCAGTCGGCATGATTGATGCGAAAACAGCAAAACTCGTTAAGGTGTTCAAAAATGTCGGTAAAAAGCCAAGGGATTTGAACGTCACTCCTGACGGCAAAAAACTCTTTGTCAGCTTGCAGGCAGAACCATTCATCACAGTTATCGATATTGAAACTGGAGAAATGAGACACCTTGAGCGGACAGAAACAGACTATGGCAAAGGGACAGGATCCGGTCTTGATATGTCCAATGACGGAAAATATGTTGCAGTTGCCAATACTGCTGACGATGAAGTAGCGATTTATGACGCTAAAACAGAAAAGCTTTTAAAGAAAATTGGAGATATTCCAAAGCCAGTTAATTTAAGCTTCATGGGCAATACGCATGATTTGGTTACTGGCAATCGTAATGATGGGTCCATTTCGATCATCGATACAGAGAAGCTAAAGTTCATCAAGACAGTAAAAACCGGTGCAGGCACAAACATTGCTTACCTTGGTCCTGACGGATACTGGTATACTTCCCAAAACGGCGCAGGCTTCTTGACAGTCCTTGATCCGAAAGATAATTACAAAATTGTCAGGAAAATCTGGGGAGTACAGAATATTCACTGGCTGGCATGGAGTCCGGACGGAAGCATGATGTTCGGATCTAACTGGGGTGACAAAACCCTTACAAAAATTGATTTAACGAAAAAGAAGGATTTCAGACAGACAATTCCTGTCGGGTTGAATCCAAATGGTATCGCACTAAAAACAGATGTTCCAAAAGATCAGCTTCTGGCATATCAGAAGGGCAATGAGGAAGAAGCAAACAGAATCAAGAAAGCTTCTACGCTTGTCTTCCCAGAGGCAAAAGATATTAATGAAGAAGCCTTCCTGGGCACTTGCCTTCAGTGCCATGATATTGGCCGAATCATGAAGAATTCAAGTAAAGGCCCCGAGCAGTGGACATCTGTCGTGGATCGTATGGCCGGTAATGGAGCGAAAATGACTGATGAACAAAGACAGCAGATCATCGATTATCTTGCTTCTGACGCACATAAGGCCCTTAAGATCCAAACAGAGCTTGAAGTAGAATTAGCTGAACAAAATAAAGATAAAGAATAAGAAAAGCGTATGCACCAAAAATAGAAAAATCCTAATGTCCCTTAACAGGAGGCATTAGGATTTTCATCTAAATCAGTTATGAAATTCCATGCTCTCTCATGGAGATTGGATTTGAACTGATTGTCTTTTCTTAGCAGGTAGAATGGACGGGAGCGGTCCCTGTCTTTAAATGGACTGACAATGAGCTGTCTTGATTTAATTTCCGGACAGATCGCCAGCTTTGAAAATACAGCGACCCCCAATCCATTTTTTACACCTTCCTTGATCAGCGTGTTGCTATTATAGACAAGGACAGATTTCGGCTCGATGTTCAACCCTTTCCATAAATCAAGAGTTGCCTGCCTCATTGCGCAGCCTGGCTCGCGTATTAGCCATGTCATTTCCTCAAGCTTTTCAGGAGCCTGATTACTTGGGTCAATACGCAGCTGAGGTGAGACACCAAGCACGAGCAAGTCATCATAGAATTCATGAGATATGAAATCATAGCGCCCGGCTTGTCCCTCGACAAGGGCAAGGTCAATTTCAGATGCATACAGTAAATCAGTTATATGGACAGAAGTCCCAATCGTGATTTGAATTTGGCTGCTGGTAATATCCGGATTCAGTTTAATGAAGTCCTGGATCATCTTTGAAATCAGGCATTCACCAATCGTATTGCTGCAGCCAATTTTTATTGTTTGGCTTGTGTCACCCTCAGCTAAGAGAGTTTCGAGTTTATCATTTAACGCCAGCAGCTGTTGTCCATGATCGAACAATGTCTTGCCGGCCTCTGATAATTTGATTTTCCGATTGGCTCTGATAAACAGTTGTTTATTATAGTAAGTCTCTAATTGGCTGATTTGATGGCTTACGGCTGGCTGAGAGAGATTCAACATCTTGCCTGCCTGGGAGAAGCTCTCATATTTGGCCGCAGCTATAAATGTCTTTAAATGTTCCAAGTTCAATATGATCGCACCCCTTTATTACTATAGATTTGGAGGGAAGAAAATGAAAAAAGTAGATATCATCGTTACCGTTATCGTATTATCTGTATTTATTTTCGGTTTGATGTACTTTACAAAGGATGATTCCATCACCTACCGTGATGTGAAGTTTGAAATAGCCTCTTTGGCCATTTTATCCACTGTTTCCCTGTTCACTTATTTCGGGATTAAGAGAAATTTAAACCATTAAGTTGGATTATACCACATAGGGTTTAGGTAAACTGCAATAAAATGAATGTAAAACCTAGGAAATCTCCTAGGTTTTATTTTTTTACTTAAAACAGTATACTAGCAATCAAAACAGCATAAGAATAACGTCAACATTTACAAGAGACTACCATTCATTATACAATATTTAAACAGAAATACCAATAGGGGTATATTGATTTACTGTATCTTCATTAATCCTTAACAAACAAATCACAATATAGAGTATAGAAAAGGAGTGATCTTTAAAATGACAGAGATTGGATTATTTTTTGCTTTTACTGCTGGAATATTATCGTTTTTCTCACCATGTGTATTTCCCCTCCTCCCTGCCTACATAACGCATTTGACTGGAGGAAAGATTGAAGGTTCAAAGGTAGCTGTTGACCGCACCACGCTTTTCAGCCGCTCTTTCGGCTTCATTATAGGGTTTAGTTTAATTTTTATCGTAATGGGTGCATCCGCGTCTTTCCTTGGTCAGGTATTCGCAAACTATAGAACAATTGTTATGCAAATTGCCGGCTTGCTTATTATTGTCTTTGGCTTGCAGATGGCCGGTTTGCTGAACATCAAATTTTTGATGATGGAGAAAAAAGTTCATTCTGAAACAAAATCCAAAGGTGCTTTCAGTTCAGTTTTCCTGGGCATGGCGTTTGCAAGCGGCTGGTCCCCTTGTGTTGGACTTGCTCTTTCATCGATCCTGCTGCTGGCAAGTTCATCAGATACTTTATATCAAGGAATGTATCTGCTTACATCCTATTCCCTTGGAATGGCCGTTCCGTTCTTGATTATTTCATTTGTTATTTCTTATTCTTTGAAGGCAATCAAGAAAATCAACAAATATCTAGCTAAGCTGGCATTCGTTAACGGAATGATCATGGTTGGCATGGGCTTCCTCGTCCTTTCAGGACAAATGCAAAAAATCAGTGCCTGGCTGTCTGCGTATAGCTTGTTCCAATTTTAATTCTTGCCTGCAGGCTGCATGAAGGGGTGTTTCATTTGAAAAAAGAGTTGATTGGCAAAAGCGTTTTAGTTGTTGAGGATGACCCGAAAATCCGGACGCTTGTGAAAATCTATTTAACGAATGAAGGCTATGAGGTCCTAGAAGCCGACAATGGCCTTGTCGCTCAGGAAATGATCGAAAAATACGACCCATGCATCCTGATTCTGGATCTAATGCTTCCGGGCAAAAACGGTGAGGAAATTTGCCGCTGGCTCAGGAATGATCTGGAAAGCATGATGCCTGTCATCATGCTGACTGCAAAAGCCTCTGAAAAAAGCAGGATTGAGGGCTTTAAGCTTGGGGCCGATGATTATGTCGTAAAACCGTTCAGCCCTGCTGAATTGATGGTGCGGGTCGAGGCCGTTTTAAGAAGGACCGCAAGCAGATGCGGCAAGCTTACTTTCACAGGACTGACAATCAAGCCGGCAAAAGGCCAAGCCATGGTGGATGGGGAACCACTTGATCTGACGAACTTTGAGTTCAGGCTCCTTCATATGTTCATGCAGCATCCAGGTCAGATTCTTTCCCGGCCGCAGATCCTTGATACGATTTATGAAAACAACGAAAAAGCAGTTACTGAGCGGACAATCGATGTCCATATCAAGAACCTGCGGGAAAAAATCAAAGAAAAGACGCCAAAAGATTATATTCAGACCGTGAGAGGAATGGGGTATAAATTTGCGGCGAATTAGTAGTTTTGCCAATTTATTATTATCGAAGCTTGTTGCTGTCAACAGCGTTGTCATTTTGCTGGTCATCATGCTTGCCGGAATTTCCGTCAAAGATTATGCCTGTTTCCTGGTAAATCAAGAACAGGTTACAGGAGCACAGCTCGTTGACACATTGAATTCATTCCTGATCAAGGTAAGTATCATCGCCTTTATCACCGCCGGGCTCGTGCATTATTTTTCCGTAAGTAGGATCGTAAAACCGGTGAAAACAATGTCTATTGCCGCCAACCAGATAAAGGAAGGGAAAATCCCTTCGCAAATTGATTCACCCTCTACCGGTGAATTGGGTGAATTGGTTACGAACTTCAACGCGATGACAGAGACTCTTTCTGTCATCCAGACAAGACGAGAAGAAATGCTAAGAGATATCGCCCATGAGTTGAGGACCCCGCTAACCAATATCAATGGTTATCTCGAAGCCCTACATAACGGGGTATTAACTGGCGACCCTGAATTGTTCGGTTCCCTTCTGGAGGAATCACGGCGGATCACCCGGATAGTCGATTTGATTGGTGAACTGGATGCGTGGAATAAAGAGGTCTATTTTTTAGAAAAGCAGTTTGAAGAGGTAGACATAAATATGGTCCTGTCCGAATCGATTTCTGCTTTTCAGCTGAAGCTGAACAGCAAGTTCGATACTTTCCTCCAGGAAATAAATTCTGGTCTTGTTTTTGGACATAAAGACGGCCTCAAACAGGTAACATCCAACCTTCTGCAAAATATCATAGATTATGATATTGGCAGACAACTCTCCATTGAAGCTAATACAAGCGGGGAGATAGTCAAAATCACTTTTTCCCATAAAGGAAATTACATCGATCCAGAAAAGAAAGAGTTGATTTTTGAACGATTTTACCGCCTCGAGGAATCCCGGAGTACAAAAGCAGATGGTGCCGGATTAGGATTAGCGATCGCGAAAAGCATTGTCGAAGCACATGGAGGAGAAATCGGCCTTGAAACTGATGGTCATCATCACTCATTTTGGATAACGATACCAGCTTATCACTCATCTTAATCATTCCTTAACAAAACATAATCATACTGTTTTAAAAAGGCTGTTTCCGTATTATTGTTGTTTTTCTATTTCTTACTTCTTTTACTTAAGCTCCTTTCGAAAAAGTTCTTGAAAAGGGAATGTTTTAACACTCATACTTTGGGGGAGAAGCAACAATGTTTACGAAAAGCGCCTTTAAAAAGGAGCAATTAAGATGGAATTTACTTATTATAATGATAAAATTATTGGACAGCTAGAATACGGGTTCCTTCCAGTATCGCCTAACAGTGAATTAGGCTACCGGCCTTTTGAATTATTTGTAGCTTCATTGACTGGCTGCAGCACCTCTTTGCTTGCAAATATTCTAACGAAGAAGAGAATAGACTATAAAAGGATTGATGTTATTGTATCCTCAGTAAGGAATCCGGAAGAAGCAAACCGGATTGAACAGCTGACATTCAATGTGAGGGTGCAGACAGACGAGCAGGATAAGGCTAATCAGGCTGAAAGGCTGGCGAGCCTTGTCCTGAAAAATTGCGGCATGATTCAATCGGTCATCGGGAACATCGATATACGGTACCAGATTGAATTGACGCCAGACCAGCCAAAAAAAGGTGATGTGGCTTGAATTATATAACATTCGGCAGATTCACGCTGCCTGCGGACTTGCTTGCAGCGTTTGCCGCAATCTTTATCGCAGCCTTAGTCTACAGGCTAAAGGAAAAGAAGAGCATCGACGACTGGTATTGGAACAGCTTCTTCATTTACATAGCTATTTACAAGCTAAGCTATGCGCTCTTTAATTTTAAAATGTTCATTGATACCCCCCTTTCCCTTCTTTACTTCAATGGCGGGACAAAGGGGCAGATCCTTGCATTCGCCGGGATTGCACTTTATTTGTTATGGATCGCAAGGAAAAAGGGCAGCAGCATTAACACAGCGGAGTATCTCCCTGTCTACTTTATATTTTTCATGCTGTACTGGACTGCTTTATTCGCATTATCAGAGGACCTTTTGGCAGCCGCGTTACAGGCTCTATTTTTGCTAGGTTTCCTTGTGTTTTATTTCAGTAAAACAAAGCTCAATTTGCAATATGCAATATTATTTTTGATGTTAGAAGTACTTATACTGAGTTTATTTTCAGATTTGTTTTCTTTGGAAAACCTGTTAATCCTTGCGCTTGGTTTCTACTTGCTAACATTTCTACGATCTAATAAGGAGGAAGTACAGCTTTGAATAAAAATCTTTTATCATTTGCTATTTTAGCTCTCGCTGTCGTCATTCTTGTAGTGAATATCTGGAAACCGACTTCGACTGAAAGTGAAAAGAAAACGACGAATCAAACTGAAGAAGCCACGGAAACAACAGAAGATATTCCTGGCGCAAAGCTGTCGTCCTTGCGGGAAGGCGCTGAAGCACCTGACTTTGAATTAAACACGCTTGACGGAAAAACAATCAAGCTTTCTGATTACCGCGGCAAAAAAGTCATTTTGAACTTCTGGGCTACATGGTGCCCGCCATGCAAAGCAGAAATGCCGCATATGCAGAATTTCTATGAAGAATACAACGACCAGGGCGTTGAAATCCTCGCTGTAAACCTGACCAATATGGACAAAGGCGTGGAGGAAGTCCAAAAATTCGTTGATGAATATGGTCTAACCTTCACGATTCCTCTGGATGAAGAGGGAGATGCAGGAACGACCTATCAGGCATTCACGATTCCTACAAGCTACATCCTCGATGAGAACGGCGTAATCACGAAAAAAATCGTCGGCCCTATGGACGAGAACATGATGAAAGACCTGACTGGGGTAAAATAGGAAAAAGTCGCGGCTTTTGTGAGCCGCGACTTTTTTTGTAATCCATTTAATCACTTTCTTGGACATTTTGAACTGAGTCCTGGCTTGAAATGTCCATTAAATCACCTTTCTTGGACATTTTAAACTCAACTCCAGCTTGAAATGTCCATTAAATCACCTTTCTTGGACATTTTGAACTCGGTCCTGGCTGGAAATGTCCATTAAATCATCTTTCTTGGACATTTCGAACTCGGTCCTGGCTTGAAATGTCCATTAAATCACCTTTCTTGGACATTTCGAACTCAGCTCCAGCTTGAAATGTCCATTAAATCACCTTTCTTGGACATTTTGAACTCGGTCCTGGCTTGAAATGTCCATTAAATCACCTTTCTTGGACATTTTGAACTCGGTCCTGGCTTGAAATGTCCATTAAATCACCTTTCTTGGACATTTCGAACTCGGTCCTGGCTGGAAATGTCCATTAAATCACCTTTCTTGGACATTTTGAACTCAGCTCCAGCTTGAAATGTCCATTAAATCACCTTTCTTGGACATTTTGAACTCGGTCCTGGCTGGAAATGTCCATTAAATCACCTTTCTTGGACATTTTGAACTCAGTCCAGGCTTGAAATGTCCATTAACATTTCTATTTGCTAAATACTGAGTATCTTTTGTTCGTTGTCAGCCCTAAATATCCCTTTATCTGTTAAAAATTGCTTAATGACATCAATAGCATATACACCATGATAGGTTTTATCGGCTTCTGCTCCTCTGAACAGTTGTTTTCCGCCGCCTGCGATCTTATAGTTATTTCTTAAGTTGATTTCTTGACCGCCAATGAGCAGCTTCTGAATGCGATTCCCTTCTGGATTATAGGGCTTGAAGGCCATGAACAATCCTGATGATCGTAGAATGTAACCACCTTTTTGCTTGAATGGATTTCTTGAGAAAACCATCTCTAGATTTTTCTCCAAGGCCATTAAAAGATGCTCGCCACTCATCTCTAAAGTAAACATTTCAGGATTCGTCGGAATGATGGTATGCAAATCATATTCTGTAATATCTCCAGCAGCTATGGGTGTCCCGTACCGCCATCCGTGTGAGAACGCCAAATCGCAATCGAAAGCGTGAAGATAGGCATCAGTAATCAATTTATCCATTGGTGCTTCGTTCAAGGTCATTCGATGTAAAAGGGATTCCGTACTGCCAACGACATTGTTCCTTTCCTGCTTGTACTCCTCCAAAATGTCAGCAATGATTCTGGCCATCTTTTCATCTTCAGGAAAACTCTCATCAATCGCCACTAATTCGTATTGGTAGTCATCGATTTTACCGTTTTCAAAAGTTACATCCAGTTTTCCGAGAAAGGATGCGCTGGAACCAGCCTGCACTACGAGTGCCCCATTCACAGTAATCGGCTGTTCGATCCTGTCATGGCTATGGCCAGATAAAATGATATCAATCCCATCAACAAGTGCCGCAAGCTCCACATCGAGCGGCAGGCCCATATGGCTCAGCAAAAGGACAATATCTGCGTGGCCTTTTAGCTCGTCTACACATTTACGGGTTTCTTCTACTCCTTTTGAAAAAGCAAGTCCTGCAGAGAAGCTGTCAGGCATCGTTTCATCGACATATGGATAGGTAAGGCCGATTACTCCAACTTTTACTCCATGGAGATCTTTAATGAAATATGGCTTAAAGAATGTATCTTTTGTTTCCTTATCCATTACGTTACAAGCCAGCGTTGGGAAAGGAAGTCTATCTGCCAATAAAGCCAGCTGATCTTTTCCATATGCGAAGTCCCAGTTGCCCGGTACCCATCCATCCAGCTGCATTTCTTTTAATGCCGGCAATATGGCCTCTCCTTTCGAAGCGACAAGCGGCAAAGTTCCATGGAATAAATCTCCGCCTTCAAGGAAAAGCACATTATCATTTTGAGCTTTAAGATCTTTTACATATTTCGAAATCCGTGAAAATCCACCTGTTTTTCTCAGTTCAGGAGTATTTTCTTTCCAGAATAATTCGTGATGCAAATCCAAACTGCCATGTGTATCGTTTTGCTGGATGAAAGTCAATTTTTTCATCGTTTCTCTCCTCCAATTTTCTAAGGCTATTTTCGCAAACCTATCATCTGTTTGATGGAACTATAAAATGGCGTGAGCTGAAAAACGCACACAAATTTTTGTGAAGCTTACGAAAAGAGCCTTTTATATTCAAAAAGGAGTACCCACAAGGTACCCCTTTTTTTTATCTGACAGCACAGCGGTTTGGACCGATCTCCATTTCCCGCTGCTCTTCGATATCAGGATTGATTTTCCCCATATTCATCTGCCTGATCTCCTGGTAAGAGTTCGGCTGTGGCGGAAGATTTTCCGTTACTGTTTTCCTGAACGTATCTTCGCTGTCAATCTGCAAACCGTGGTTCTCGGCATAAAGGACGCCAAGTTTTTCTGAAATGCTGCCGTCTTCATTCATTTCATTGATTCCCATATAGTGGGCTGGCAGAACAAGTAGTTCATCTGCAAGTTCTTTATATCGTTTGTATAAAGTGTTCCTCAAGTCTCCTACCCAGTCCTGAGCCAGGCCGGCCAGGTCAGGGCGTCCAATTGAGTCGATGAACAGAATGTCGCCAGTCAACAAATATTGGTCATCAATGATGAATGAAGTACTGCCGATTGTATGTCCCGGAGAATACACAGCCGTGATTACAGTGTTTCCAACCTTACTTTCATCGCCATCCCGCAGAGGTTCATATTGGAATGTTACTTCTTCAGCATCTTTAGGCGGGAGGTAATATTTAGCTCCCACTTTTTCAGCTAGCTTTCTTCCACCAGAAATATGGTCAGCATGAAGGTGTGTATCGAGCAGGGCAACTAACTTATAGTCCTTGCCTGACATGAACTCTTCATACTGTTCAATCATCCGGTTTGTATCGATAATTGCAGCCTCGCCATTTGATTCAACAAGGTAGGAAAGGCAACCTTTGCCGATACGCACAAACTGGTAAAGAGAACCGCCGTTCTTAAGGTCACCGATTTTCACAGGCTCTAAATGTTCACTCCAGGCTTTCATGCCTCCTTCAATCGAGTAGACATTCGTGTAGCCAGCCTCTTCAATTTGCTCGGCAACAAACTCAGACGATCCACCTTTTGCACATACGACATAAATCTCCTGATCCTTAGGCAAAACATCCTTCACGGGATCAACGCCTTCAAGCAGGTCGAAATACGGCGTATTATGGACTTTCACATTACGGCCTTCGATTTTCCAGTCATCGAAGTCATCTGTATTTCTTGTATCAAGGATAAACAGGTCTTCATGGTTAATGACTTTTCGCGCTAATTCTTTTGCTGAGATCGTCTGTACCATTTGATTCCTCCTGTTTTGCTTTGATTTTAGAATGTCAAAGTAATGTCTGCGTCGCTTGCGAAGTGCAGGAATGAAGCAGCTCCGCCCACATCAATTCCATCAACAAACTGGTCT
This sequence comes from Mesobacillus subterraneus, assembly GCF_023715485.1. Classification (GTDB taxonomy): domain Bacteria; phylum Bacillota; class Bacilli; order Bacillales; family Cytobacillaceae; genus Mesobacillus; species Mesobacillus subterraneus_B. The sequence goes on from NZ_JAMBOF010000003.1 coordinate 378,659, forward strand.
TTCTCCAGAGACATTACATCCATTGTCATCTGGCAAGCGATCATTTTGACGCCCATTTCTGCTGCCATTTCAACAAGCTGTTCTACTGGAGGAACGTTTTCTCTTGCGAATCCTTCCTGGAAATGCTCTTTCCCTGCAGGCATAGGAAGTTGCTTGTGCGCATCCTTATGGATCAGGTTCAAACCTTCAAACGTAAAGAAAATTCCTACTTCTGCGTCTGTTGCAGCTGCCGCAGTCGCGATATTGAATACTTTGTATGCATCAAACATTCCGCCGTTAGAGGCGATGATAGCTACTTTCATTTTTTAGTTCCTCCTTATTTTTCAACTGAAGTTTCGGTAGGGCCTGTCCAGTCCTTCATGCCGGAAACAACATTAATTGGTTTTTTGAATCCTTTTTCAGCCAGTTTTTTTGCTGCCATATCACTTCGTGAGCCTGAGCGGCAAATAACATAAACATCCTCTTCAGGATTCAGTTCATTGAAACGCTGCTCCAGCTCGCCAAGCGGAATTGATTTTGCGTCAGGTATATGCCCGAAAGCATATTCAGCTGATTCCCTGACATCAAGGATCGTGATTTTCTCTTCGCCCTCAAGCTTTCCAAGCACCTCTTCAAGTGATGCGGTATGAGGATGCGGTGAGTCATTCGTCAGTTCGTCTTCACTAGCTTTGCGAAGATAATGCTTTAGAACTTCCCCTTCTGAGATTGTTCCGAGGTATTGATTGCCTGTACTTTGAGCCCAGGCTTTTAAATCCGTTGTTGAACCTTTATCTGTTGCCTGAACTTCTATAACTTGACCAGGCTCCAATTCATTCATCATTTTCTTTGTTTTCACAATTGGCATAGGGCATGCCAGCCCTTTAGCGTCCAGTACTTTATCCGCAGAAATTGACATAGTGATCCCCCTTCCTACCCAATAGTATTTATGATCCGGCGGAATCCATACTGAAAAAAAATTACCTTTATATATACCTCCTACCGTAAAAAATATTCATGATTTCAGAAAAAAATAAAAAAAGCAGCCTTTTAACTGGCTGCTTTCCAAACTACTCTTTTGAATAGAAAGGATACGGATAAGGAAGATAATGATTACCATTACCTGCCCGTGTCATCCATGGAATGTAGCTTACTGGATTGACTGTAATCGCATATTTGAACATATTGTTCATCATTGTATCCATGCCCATAAAAGACATGGTCATGACCATATACATTGCTTTAACCGTATTGAATTGGGACAATTCAGTAACATACACGATTCTGTTTGCCATTTCTCCTATTTGTCCTTCAGTCCATAAAATTCTATCGGCCATGAATCCGATTTGATCCTGGGTATATAAAACTCCGTTAAGGGTTTGAGTATACATGTCTGCGCCCATTTCCCCGACGTACACAAGAGCGTTGCTATATGCCATTGCGCTCACCTCCCAATAGTCAGGATATGAATCTTTTAGGGAAAAGTGTTTGGTCCTAGTTATTTACCTAAACGTTTCTAAATGATAATCATTAATATTTTATAATAATTATAATTAAGTATTGATTTTTAAATAGTTTCAATGATAATATATCTATATAATTTATTGCTGAGGAGGCATCCGTGATGAAATTACGAGAAGAAATGCCGGAATTATCTGGTGCAACAAGCTGGTTAAACGGTGAAGTGACAAAAGAAGATCTACAAGGCAGGCCTACATTAATCCATTTCTGGTCTGTTAGCTGCGGTCTTTGCAAAGAAGCAATGCCAGAAGTAAATGAGTTCCGAGATGAATTTGAAGATGAATTGAACGTGATCGCAGTCCATATGCCTCGTTCTGAAAATGACTTGGATGTTGCCGTTATCGAAGCAATGGCAATGGGCCACGATATTTCACAGCCGATTTTCATCGATAGTGAACACAAGCTGACCGATGCTTTTGAAAATAAATATGTTCCCGCATACTATGTATTTGACGCAGAAGGCAAGCTTCGTCACTTCCAGGCAGGCGGCAGCGGCATGAACATGCTTAGGAAGCGTGTAAACCGCGTACTTGGAAAAGAAGAAAAGTAATATCACATAAAAATGCCGCAGCAAAAAGCTGTGGCATTGTTTTATTGTAATTTAGCATTCCGGTATATCGTATTTTACCCTTGGTCAGCAACTGGTTCCAAGTTTGGTTGCCATCTGCCGAATCGTATAAATCATTTTAAATCGTTATGAACGCCAGTCTTCCATCCTGCTTGATCGATCAGCATTTTCTTCTGCTGGCGCTGGTTTTGTCTCATCCTTTTCCTTCTCTTTTGAAAAGCCTGTAAAAAGAATTGATGCATCAGAACAACCATGAAACTTTTCTTATACATTAATCTTTTTAAATCCTCCGTTTTTTTCTTCTAGTTGTCCAATAATAGTAGCAAACAGCAGCAATCGCCGCAAAAGCTGCAGCCGCCAGCTGGTACTCCTTTTCCCACCCTAGGACAGCATTTACAGAATATGCCTCCATTAAGAGAGCAGGGATTTTACCGAAGGTGCTCGAAACCATAAATGCAGCTGCTCCCATTTTGCTAAAAGAGGCCGCAAGAGTTACCAGCCCTGATGGTATGAATGGAAAGATCCGCAATAAAAAAACAAGTACAAACGCCTCTGCGCCAGATGTACCCTTCAGCCTGTCCAGCAATTTAAGATTTCGCTTACCAGAAGATTTTTCACTGAGCTTTTTTAAGCCTTTTCGATATAGGAAAAAGCTGATGATGGCACCTAAAGCTTCACCTATGATTGACAGAGCCAGGCCACCCTCAAACCCAAAGTAAATTATATTGGCTGCAGTCACGAATGTACTAGGAAGAATACCTGCAATTGCAATAATTATACTAACCAGAAGGCTGATTAAAATGGCTAGCCAGATTGGCTGGCCAGCGAGAGAATCAAGCAGTATCATACTTTTGCCTCCTGCAATGCTTTGAAGAGTTCATAACTTTGTCACCGCTTCTGCTAAGTTTATGCAAACTGTCCATATAAGATTAAGATATCAAGAAAGGAGCTGAGCAAGATGAAAAAAATAATTTTAACTTTTTTTAGCACAGCGCTTATCCTAGGAGCAAGCACTTCAGCCTTCGCTGAAGAAGGTAATGACGGCAAAGGAACTTTTAATTACGGCCAAATGAAACCGTTGATGGAAAAAATGCACCCAGGTTTTTCAGAAAAGGAATTAAAGCAAATGTACAATGATTGTCATGGAACAATGGGTGCAATGCCAAGCAAGAACTTTGAAATGATGGATGACGGCCACATGGATATAGTTGATTAAAAACTTCGTGCACTAGTAATAATACCGTAAAAAAAAGGTTCTGGGCATTCCAGAGCCTTTTTTTCTAAATATCCAATATTATAGACAATAAGCCTAACAAAGTATGAAACAATACAGATCCAATTAAGTATGTAAAATAAAAACAACCTGACCAATTCAGTCAAGGCTGCCGAAATTAATATTTAAGCTAAATGATCACTATTGCCATGCTGTGAAGGAAGATCTGCTAACTGAGTACCATCCGGTGAATGCTGCGATGGCAGGTCGGCTACGGTTGTCCCATCCTCTGAATGCTGCGACGGCAAGTCGGCTACAGTCGTTCCGGCCTGTGAATGCTGCGACGGCAAATCAGCTACGGTTATCCCGTCCTGTGAATGCTGCGACGGCAGGTCGGCTACGGTCGTTCCGGCCTGTGAATGCTGCGACGGCAAATCGGCTACGGTTATCCTGTCCTGTGAATGCTGCGACGGGAGGTCGGCTACGGTTGTTCCGGCCTGTGAATGCTGCGACGGCAGGTCGGCTACGGTTGTTCCGTCCTGTGAATGCTGCGATGGCAGGTCGCCAAGATGAATATAAGCTGTATTCAGGCCAGCCGCGGCAGCAAAGACGGCAGCTAATGCTGTAACTATAAGTGCTTTCTTCATTTTCTTCCTCCTTTTTTCAGGTGATATTTTAACAAGTTCAGCAATATTTCAATAATTTTTCCATTTCAGTGATTACTAAACTAGCAAACTTCTCATTTTCTTGAAGTTTAAAAATCAAAACTGCTTTTTCCAAATATTCTTTTCCTTCATCTAATTTACCCAATTTAATGTAATTCATGCCTGTTTGATAATGAAGTTCACCAAATAAATACATATTTTCTTCATATATACAATTATCGATCCCCTTGCTGCAATAAATAAGTGATTCTTCATAACTCTCAAGCTTCGATAATGCTTGTGCCAGACCATACAGAATTTTCAACCAGATGCTAGAGTCTTGCACTTGTGGAAGTTTCGTCAAATTATTGAGCGCCATCAGAAAAACTTCAACCGCGTCTTCAAGGTTACCTGCATCCTTCTTAATGATCGCTACACTTGTCAAAATTTCAATTTCACGTTCGGTCAGGTCTTTTCTTTCTGGATTGGTCATGGATAAAGCTCCATATAATAATCCAATAGATTTATCTTTATCTTCATCAAGGTAATAGGTACAAATTCCTTCGTGCCACATCAAAAATTGCTTGAATGATGTATGCTTGAATAAAGGACTATCCTGCTCCTTTAAAATAATTTCATTGATCGCGGCATAATCCCGTTCTCTTTTATACTTTTTAATCAATTCCGTAACAGCAATTGCGTAATTATATGTATCTGTTGAGGCGATGTCAAAAAAGTGGTTCAGTTCAACATCCAGCTTCAAAGCTATTTTGTATAATTGGTCGATTGTTGGATATTTCTCTTCTTTCTCAAATTGAAGCAAATCATCTTCAGAACAAATTCCTTCGGCTAATTCTGACAAAGTCATTCGTTTATAAGCTCTTAACGACTTAAGAATTTCTCCAAAGTTATATCCAACCAGGCTCATTCCTACACCCCATTTAATATTGATTATATTTATATTATCACAATGTTATAAACTTTTAAAAATTCGAATAAAAAACCAGATGGGGAAAATTTCTTTTTCTCGTTTTTAAAATATCACTTTACATAAGTAAAATAAGGCAGGATGATACTGGTGATGGAAAGCAGGATGACCACAATCGATCCTGGCTTATTTTTCTGCTTCCACAAGGTCACTCCAAATGCGAGAGAATAGAAGCACACTACCATTACAATCCCCCATATCAAATAGACCATATTAATCCCTCACTTCCTCAAGCTTAGGAAATTTAGTCTGACGGCCAAACTCTCCAAAGCGGATGTCAACACTTACATTAACTTCAGCGTTTGAGTAGGATTTCATCCAGTCAAAATCACGGAACTCACCGAGTGTTCCAAACTCCGTCCTGATAGGAATTGACAAATGGAAAGTATCGCCCTTGAATTCTTCCTGGGTATACTTAATATACTTTGTAATATTATCTTCAATTTTTGTCCTCATGGCCTTCTTTAAATCATTTACTTTTTCTTTATTTTTTGCATAATTAATCATGCTCGGATCACTGAGAACTTCAATGTACAAAGGAACTTTTATATCAATTACTGGCCGCCCGGATTGTTGTTTGAATTCGAATTTATTGGCCCTAGTCTTTGCTATCCTTGCAGATATCCGAAACCTCTCATCAAAGGGATCCTTAAACGTCGTCTTGAAATCTCCTATATCCCATGTGTCATCCAGCAAGCTTGAGATCCTTGTTTCCTCTCCTGTTATCTTTCCAATCATGATTCCCTCCTTGAATACGGCAGAGCCGATAAATTGGGCATCATTCGTAACCCCTTCTACCTGAATTTCACCTGCTAAAAAATCATCATCCGACATATTACTGCGATCTGACTCCTCTTTTTCAGTAGTTGCATAGATCGCCAAAAATAAATCTGCATCGCTTTCAGTAACCCGGAAGAAATCATTAAGATCCGTATTGGGAATCATGCCGGTTTGCTGCCCTCTGTCGATCATGAATTCAAAGTACTTATGAGGACGTGTTTCGAGCTTTGGTTTATTGTTTGAAATAAACTTCGCCGCACTCTCTTTCGTGACGATTAACTTTGTACTTCTTTTGATTTCACGGTCTTTTGCTGCACTATAGATCCATCTGATAAAATCCGATTCCTTCGCAAGCTTCTCAGATACGATAATGACCCTCAACAGGTCATAGGAAATTTCTTTCGATATGACAGTATTAGCAGTATTTCGAGAAGAGATGAAATCATCTGCCGCCAAAGTGATCGTTTCTTGAGGAGGCTCATTTGTGCCTCCGCCTGATTGCTGGGAACCCACCTCCGGGTTAGCGATTATATATGTAACCTTCACTTTTCCTTCCGCTTCGTGAGGATCAAGGCCAATGCCAATTACATATGCTTTCTGGTCTAGTTCTTTTTGGTCCCAGCATCCCGTTAAAGAGAGAACGATTATAATTAGCAGCGAAAATTCAACTAGATTCTTGAACTGTCTCATTCTTAAAATCTCCCCGTATTTTGGCTATCAGCCACATAAGCGGCGGCAGGAATATAAAGGCAGGGCTAAGCAGCAATAATATATATTGCCTCATTGTATATAGCACGATCGAAGGACTATCTGGACTTAATCCGATTAAAATAACGATCGTTGTCACTAAAGGAATAAGATATTCGAATTCTTTAATTTTCAGGATTCCACCTAGCAAGATTGCACTAAGATAAAGGTAAAACGAAAATCTTATAAAAGTAGCCACGAGCCAGAACGGAAAAAATAAAGTCTCTACATTTGTCAAAAAGCCAATTTGTATGTATCGTATGGTTTCGTGAAAAGGATAACTCAGCATTTCAGCCGTAGTGTAATCAAATAACATTACAAATGTGACCATAGCCAGACTGATTTCTAAAGTTACAAATATTAGTGAAATGATGGTTCCTTTCTTGAAATCCTTGAATGAGACGACCAAGGGAGCAATCAGGCCAATAAATAAAAAATCCGAAAAAATGGATAGATTTTTAGCAGACGCTTTAACAATTTCAAGTTTCCCCTCACCCCAAATCGGAAAAATAAACCCAAGTGTTCCTTCATTGATGCTTACAATGACAGCCACCAATAGGGTGATTTTCAAGTATGGCAGCAGCAGCCAGGAAACCGCACCAATTTGCTCAATCCCCCGTTTGGCGCCATATGCACATACAGCCATCAAAATTAGGTAAATTATGCTTGGCGGAGTTTTTGTGAAATACATCGTCCCGATAATATCTACATACACACCTGAATCGACAATCAATGCTGAAGCACCGAGTACAAGAATGATGATTGAAATAAGGTTGCCAAGAATTTTCCCGAAAAGGTAAATGATCACCTCATGCAAATTCTTATCTTTGTGGGCGGAAAAAACTTTGATCAATATTATTACAGGGATAAAAGACATCACTCCGATTAGGATTGTGGCAATCCATCCAGCGTTTTTGGCATTTTCATAAATGATGGAAGGAGTATCATCACTAAGCTTTGTTCCAATCGTGAGGGCGATAATTGATATGAATTCTTTTATTCCGAGTTTCCCCTTGCTTTGTATCATTATTTAGGCCCCATCGCTCTTTTTTTGTGAATCAGAAGGTTTAAGAAATCCTGGTCTTATGTTTTCATTTTTAACTAGCCTGCGGAAAATTGTATCCTTGGATGATTTATAGCTAGGAGACAGGGGAGCTAGATAAGGAACACCGAAAGACTTCAGTGAAACCATATAAAACAGTCCGGCAACGAAAAACGCTGTCATCCCATATATGCCAATCATGGACGCACTCAAAATAAACAAAAAGCGAATGAGCCTTACTCCAAAATTCAGGCTTAAATCACTTACGGCAAAGGAACTAAGACCTCCAAGGGCGACGACAATAATAACAATAGGGCTTATAATATTCGCCTCAACAGCAGCCTGTCCGAGAATCAAGGCCCCCACAATCCCTATAGTTGGTCCTATGGGGCTCGGAACACGCAACCCAGCCTCACGGATCAGTTCAAATGCCGCTTCCATGATTAAAATTTCAATTACAGCAGGGAAAGGTACTTTCTCACGGGAGGATGCAATCGCCAGCAATAAATCAGGTGGGATCATTTCCGCGTGATACGTTGTGATTGCAATATAGATAGCAGATGTAAATAAAGTGATGAAAAGCGCAAACATCCTGAGCGCCCTCGTAAAATTACCATAATGGATTCTGAGATAGTGATCTTCAGGACTATGGAAAAATGACCAGAAGGTGGCAGGAAGCACCAGACTATCAGGAGAGTTGTCCATTAGTAAAATAATATAGCCATCTTCAAGGAACGAAGCTGCACGATCAGGTCTTTCGGTGTTCAGGATGCTTGGAAAAATGGAATAATTGCGTTCTTCAATGTATTCTTCCAGCAGCGATAAATTCTGTATTGCATTCACTTCCAGACTGCCAAGCCTTTTTTTGATGTTAGTAACGAGTTTTTCATTTGCCAGCCCGCGAATATAAAGGACGAAAACATCATTATGGGAACGCTGAGAGACTTCTATTCCTTCAACAATTAGATTTTCGTTCCTGATTTTCTTCCTGAGCAGCGATATATTTGCTACCGCCTTTTCGTTGAAGGCTTCTTTTGGACCCTTAATGAGGATTTCATTGTCAGGCTTTTCTATCGCCCTGCTTTGGAAATCCGGGCAATCCAAAACATAAGCCCAGGCTTCCCCTTCTAAAACCAAAAGGGCATTTCCTTTATTAATATCTTTGACAGCATCCTTAAAATAAGAGATTTCATGTACCATTTGTACTGATACTACATCTCTCACATGCTTAGTAGATGAAGTGTTCTCAGTTAACGGCTTAAGTATATTTTCTTCAACACTCTTAACATCCGTAATTGTGCTGATAAATAAAAGGGCAGCTTGCTTTTTAAAGCCCTCCAGATACAACTCTCTCAGTTTTATGTCCTTATTATCCGGAACGCTGTAAAGCTTTTTTAATATAGACAAATTCTCCTGGAGATGGCGGCTGAATTCCTTTTCCTTTAAGTCGGATTGCTCTCCCCCCAGCTTTTTTACTGAGGAAGATTGTTTCTTTTGCTGTTTTTTGAACAGCTTGAACATTTCCTTTAACACTGGATCTTCCCCCTGCCGGTATGGAATAGCTTTTTCCTTTTCTTAACTTTTACTAATCTGCTAATTTTTATGAGCCGCTTTGGCATAAAAAAACTCAGGAATCAATCCTGAGCAAGATCATCATTGTTTAGTTTTTCGTGCTGCCAATAAATAAACAGTTCCTGCCCCCAGTGCAATGATGCTGATTGGAACTATGAATGGCTTTGCTGCGTCCTTGACGCCCGCCCAGTTTTCACCAAGTACTATACCAAGGTAAAGAAAGAAAATTGTCCAAGGGATAATAGCTGCTATCGTGTATAAAGTGAACTTGATTAAGGGCATTCTTGCAATACCAGCTGGAATCGAAATCGCATGTCTTACTACAGGTACAAATCTCGCTGAGAAAATGACACCAGGGCCAAATTTATTGAACCATTTTTCGGATAGATCAATATGATGCTTGTTAATCAGTATATATTTGCCGTACTTTTCCAGCACCGCCCGTCCGCCGTAAAATCCGAGCCAATATAAAAACAGCTGTGCTATCGTTCCCCCAATCGTGCCGGCGATGACTGCCCCGGTAAAGCCTATCAATTCCTGAGAAATCATATATCCACCATATCCAAGGACAATTTCGCTAGGAATCACTTCCAGCATCAATCCGATAGCAATTCCCATATAACCAAGGTCCGATAGCCAGTCCAATACGGCCATAATAAAATCATGCACGAGCTAGACCACTCCAATCCTATTCCCTTACCCTTCTCTAAAATATATTTTGTTATGTACAAGTTTATGATGATGTCATGGAAAAGAACCTGCCCTGAGGACAGGTTCTGACTTGGCAGACTAACTGCGCCAGCCGCCGTTAATTAGCACCCTGAGGCCAATAAATATAATGACGAATGCGAAAACGACGATGACAATGACTCCGATAATACCAAAAATACCCATGCCGGCAAGTGTTAGTAAATACGGTCCAAATTTTATAAGTGCCCAGCCAGCCAGCATGCATGCAAGGAATAGAAACACATTAGATCCAAAATTAAATGACATATCATATCCCTCCTTTACTACACAGCATATGTATTGCTGAAAGTTTGGTACGGGCTAATGTACAATTCCTGTACATAATGGGTGTAAAAACAGCCCTTATCGTAGAAACTAATTTTACATAATTTTCATGGCTACCCTGTTTTTGATGATGCTATTAAGGGAAAAGGAACTATTGTTTTCCTACATAGAATTGCATAAACCTACAAGGAGGATAAAAATGACTAGTCAAATATATATGCGCTTTGTCAGGATGCCTATTTTAACAAGGATATTAATGATTGCCTCTTTGATGGTTATTGTATTTGGCTCAGTAATCCATTTCATTGAACCAAAGAGCTTTCCAACGGTTTTTGACGGCATATGGTGGGCGATCATTACTGCATCGACCGTGGGTTTCGGGGATTTCTACCCTGTTACTTTTGCAGGAAGAATGACTGCGATCATTCTCTTATTAGTTGGCACTGGTTTTTTATCATCCTATTTTATCCATCTATCTGCGGCTACGGTCACTAAACAGAATGCATATATTGAAGGTAAAGTAGGATATAAGGGGAAAGGCCATGTCATTATCATCGGATGGAATGAAAGGTCACGGTCGATCATCAGGACACTTACTGAATCAAGAAAGTCAATTATACTGATTGATGAATCGTTAGGGGCAAATCCTATAAGTGATGACAATGTCCATTTCATCAGAGGACGAGCGAACAGGGATGACACTTTATTAAGTGCAGGAATTCAAAATGCGCTAAAAGTCATCATCACATCCGATCAAAACCTCGATGAACTTCAAGCAGATATGAATACCATCCTTACCTTGCTTGCGATTAAAGGATTAAATCCTGAAATCCGCTGTATAGCGGAAATCCTTACAAGCGAGCAAATCAATAATGCGCGCAGGGCTGGAGCAGATGATCTCATCCCGACAAATGCCTTGACCAGCGCTGTCTTTTTGAACAGCATTTCTTCAGAAGATGTGATGGGTCCACTTCTTGATTTGTTAGGCGAGTTGAATGGCAAGCATTTATCCTATATTCCGGCTGATAGCATCTTGATTGGCAAGAGGTTTCAGGAAGCAAGCCATTTATTACTGACAGAGAGAAATATAACTCTGATCGGACTTAAAAAAGGGGATGACTTAGTCGTCAACCCCGTAAATAATATCAAAATTGGACATGATGACCAGCTACTGGCCATAACAACCGATTAATGATGCAATATGGCGGCCTCCACCTCACGGACTAGCGACTTTCCAACTTCGATATATTTTTCTGGAAAGCTCGCATCCTTGTCCACGGGCTCCTGGAACTGGTTGAACGAAGCGCTCGCATTACCGATATTTGCATGGTCGTCTATCCCCCGCTGATACTTATGGGAGAGCAGAAAAGGGCGCTGCATTTGCACCGTGCAACCCCGGGCATCAAGCTGGCCATCAATGGCCTTAAACGGCAGCCTTAAAAATTGATAGCCTACTTCATCGTCAATTTTGTAATCGAAGGCTCCGTGGTCATAATCCCAGTTGCCTCCTACAGTGTAGCCAAGTGGCTTAAGAAGCTGCTCAAGCTTAAACAGGTCAAAGTGCTTGCCTTCAAGTTCAGATTTGATTTCAATCAAGGGTACCTCCGCCTTTCCATACGTTTTGCTTAGTTTTAACCAAAATTGGGTTTTTAATGAGTGGTGGAAGGGTGCATTAGCTCCGAATCTGGCTTGAGGCAGGTGATGACGTACACTTTCTTTGGTGCTTCACTATTTCGGACCGTCATCTACCTGATGACGGACACTATTTTCTGTAGTTTTCGCGTTTATTGGCGAAAAATTAATTTTATTGGCGATTTTCACAGGTATATTGGCGAAAATAAGGTTCCGTCAAGAATTATGTGTAAACATCCATACTCTATGAGTTATATGTGGAGGGGTAGTCAGGCAGCCGAGGCTGCCTGACTACCCCTTTTTGGCCTTTGTATATCGTTGTTCAAACATTTTTAA
>NZ_JAMBOF010000030.1 GCF_023715485.1 Mesobacillus subterraneus
CTGTGTTAAAATTGGACATGGATAAAGTACTCCTCTCAAAAGGTTATTGTGGTGATAACTCAGAGAGTACTTTGTCCTTTTTTCTTTGTCTAGAAAAAGGCCTTACACATACATTTATAAACCATCTTTTTATAGCGAAATCTTCATTTTTATAGCGAATTCTTCATTTTTATAGCGAATTGGAAATTTCACGCGATTTTTTCCAATTTTATAGCCGTAAAAAAGACTGTTTCGCGTAAATTTTTTTTCAAGCTAAATATTCATTCCTCTCACTACGAGCTCCTTTGAGGAGATAGGATTGCTTTAATCCTCGTAAAAATCCAAATGCCGATGTGGTTGTGAAAGCAACAAAGTTTATGAAAAGAGCATAAAAAAAGAACGAAACCCAACTCGGTTCCGCTCTCTTCAAAAAAACTATTTCGCTTTTTCAGCGTTCTCTTCTTCTTTCAGTCTTTCAAGCGCCATTTCGTAGGCGTCGTTGCCGTAGTTCAAGCAGCGCTTGACCCTGGAAATCGTTGCCGTACTTGCGCCAGTTTCTGTCTCGATTTTATGATATGTCTTGCCCTCGCGAAGCATGCGGGCAACTTCAAGACGCTGTGCCAGTGACTGGATTTCATTCACAGTCGCAAGATCATCGAAAAAGCGGTAAGCTTCTTCGAGATCTTTAAGCGATAAAATCGCCTTGAATAATTGATCGAGTTCTTTTCCTCTTAATTTATCAATTTGCATATAGTCTACCCCTTAATTCACTCAAATTTTAGTGCGGCCCGAAAGCCTTATTGTTGAGAGTCGAATGAGACATCGCTGATTGATGGGACAATGTTGATCCATGTTTTCCCGGGAACGAAACCAGCTTTTACCCCATCCTTATAAGGGACGATCCTGCCAGCTTCACTTTTCCATTCTATCTCATTGACTTTGCCCTTTTGGAACAAATAACCCTTGCCGCCGGACTTCATATCGATTTCCCTGCGGCCCGCATCGTCGACGACCTGATGGTCCATTTGTACAACCAGTACATTATCGAGAAGCACCGGATCCTTGGACTCAAGGTCAACTGTTTCCTCACTGCCAGTATAACGATGGTACTTCCCTTTTTCGGCATCATATTCATAAATTGCATCAAATGACGGCGAACCATAGGATACCATGAAATCTTCTGCAGCTGTACCTTCAAGTTTATCTGCCTCATCTGTATTTAAGAACTCAGCTGAATCTGGAGCTTGATCCAGATCATATCCTCTTTTCTCAGCACCTTTTACCATATTCTTATACGTGATGTAAGAATTATGTGGCGCCTTGCGGAAGCTTGCACGCTCAAAAAGGGTTCCATCATACTGCATTCCGTTGATATTGTCGATTTCTCCACGTTCAAGCCTTGCCTGCGCTTCCGGGCTGTAGCCGTGTGCGATAAAAAAGCTGTCAAAGCCTGATGCAAGGTCGATAAAATACTCTCTCGCACTGCGGACAGGCCCTACCTTTTCAGGCTTTTCACTCTGAAAAATCGCTACGAGCCTTGTCACACCGCCTTCAGCAAGAACCTCATGTACAATATCCGCTTTATTGAGCCCGGATTGCGGCCTCGCTTTCGGATGATTGTTGACAACCACGGCAATTGCCCTGTCTGAAGATTCTTTTTCAGTTCCAATGCCTGTCAGCGGAAATTCATACGGAAGTTCCTCGACTTCTTTTACAACGTCTTCCACTTCTTTTTCTTTATGTGGTTTCGCACTTTCTTTCTCTGTCTCTTTACTGCTGCAGCCGGCCGTCAGCATCATTACTGCTGCCGTTACAGCGATCCATTTTTTTATCATTCTCGCCACCCCTTGAACTCCCAGTTCGTTCATGGCTGTCTCTGTCTAGATGCACTGTTATATTTTAACGCATTATCGTTGGAAAGAGTACCGTTTTTTTCATCACGTCATAGATGCCCTGCTGTGTGATGCGGATGTACGGCAAATGCGTTGAGGAGAAGAATAACAGTGAATAGATCGGATCCGCGAACCTGTATCCTTTTTCCTTCAAGTATTCAAGCAGCAGCTTTTCCTCCGCCATCAATTCCGCCATTGGATGGCTGGACATGATTCCCTGCAATCTTAATGGAATCTCCTGTACAGGCTGGCCATCCTCACAGGCTACGATGCCGCCGCCAAGCTCCTTCATCCTGTTAAAAGCGGCAATCATATCGCGCTTGCTTTTACCGATCAAAATGATGTCGCCGGTATTGGAAAACGAACTCGCCAGCCCCTGCAATTCGGTCGCAAATCCTTTTAAAACCGTATTGATACGCCAATGCCCATTACGGTCGATCAACATGAAAAAGCACTCGTCATGGCTTGAAGACAATTCATCGTCCGATACATCGATCGAAATGGAGTATGGTTTCGTAATGACCGAGTTCTCCATCTTAATGCCAAATGGCATCGAGAACTGCATGTCATCCATTGTCAGATTCCAATCCAATTTCAATGGATCGAACCCAAATTGAGACCAGTCCAATTCGCTTGCCGCATCAATTGCCTCGCCGTCACGCTTTACCCACTGGCCTTTTGCCAGTACCGATACAGGAGTCGGATTCTGTTCGTCACTTAAAATATTGATATTCGCAATCCTGCCTGTCGCGATATTGCCGTGCAAATGCTCAAAATTATAATAGCGGGCAACATTGATTGTCGCCATATTGTACGCATCAATGACTGGTACACCTTTGTAAATCGCGATTCGGATCAATTCATCGATCACGCCATTTTCATAAAATGCCGTCGAAGCTCCGTCCGTCGTCATCATGAAGCGGTCATATACCGCAATATCAAGCTCGTGGATTTCGTCGAGCAGCTTCGGCAAATCCGGGCGGATCGAAGAATGCCTCAGGGACACCATATAGCCCTGCATCAGCCTTCTTCTGACCTCCTCGCCAGTCATTGCCTCATGGTCGCTATCAGCTCCGAACAGCATCATTTTCGCCAGCGTTTTTTCCGATGCTCCCGGAAAGTGGCCCTCGATTTTCTTATGGAGGCGCTTCGTTTCCTGCATCCAGTGAAGAATCATGTCATCCCCGTTCATCAGCTTCGGCCAGCACGTCAGCTCCCCGCCCTGCACGACACTCTCATGCTCAAGCCATGCGCGGACATTGCTGTTGGAGAAAACGTCCTCCTCATGCTGGATTTCCGTCTGCGCATCAAAACGAGACCACCAATACATCGTGACAGGATTATTGTTCAGCTCACTGATAAAAGAAAACGCTTTCTTTCTACCGAGTTGTAAAGCAAGCACCATATTGTCATTAATAAGGGTGGTTGTCCCCGTTTGCGATGCATAGGCAGCAAAAGAATGGGGATTATAAAGTTGAAACGGGTGGGCGTGAGGTTCAATATAACCCGGCACTAGCCTCAACCCTGTGCAATCCACTGTTTCACACTGCTTTGTATTTTCAGGCAGGTTTTCACCAACATACACAATCCGGTCCTTGTAAATCCAAATGTTCGCAGTCATCCACTTACGGAATGTCTGGTTCAAATACGTCGCATTCTTCAGTAAGATCGTCGGTGAAAGGGTGCCGTCCAAAACAGCAGCATGGTCGCGCAATTGTTTGTTTTTCCATCGGTAGCGTTGTTCCATACCATGTTCCCCTTTTCTCTATATATAAAAGTTAATATGAACAAAAAGAAAGCCCTTTCATTGTTGATTTCTATGGTAACATATTTCACTGTTTAACGCACTAAAGAATTTCAAATTAACTGTAAAAACTTCGTAAAGGAGCGATGAAAATGAATGTACGCCCGAATATTGGGATCATCAACTCATTAATCAGGATTACGATAGGACTGACAATCCTCGCATGGTCCACTTCAAAAATGGTGAAACGTCCTTGGCGGGACTCGTATATTTTCATGGCGATGATCGGCGCGATGAAGGTTGGGGAAGGTATTGTACGCTACTGTCCACTTACAGCTGCCTACGAAAAGGGCCAGGACATGATGGAACAGAAAACTGCCGAGAATGGTGATTCTGAGGGATGGATTCCTTATAATCCGACCTAGGAAAACCGAAACCAACCATCTTGTTCTGACCCTCGGTGATAGGCATTGTAGATGGACAACTTATTAGGATAATAAAAGCCCCCAATCACCTGGGGGCTCAAAATAGGAGATGATACTATGTTCTGGGAATACCTGATGGATGTGAGCTTCGTTTGGATCGCTTTGATTGGAAGCATCATCGCCCTGCTGCTCGTTTTTTTAAAAGGTTCTAACAAGAGACGTGCCCGATAGCCTTGCTGCCGATATCCTTGCGGTAAAAGGTTTCCGGGCAGTCCAGCTTTTCAAGCTCAGCATACACTTTTTTTTGTGCTTCTTTTAGCGATGCTGCCTTGGTGCCGACAAGCAAAACCCTGCCGCCATTGGTCACGAACTCGCCATTGCTGTTTCTAGCCGTGCCCGCATGGAAAACCTGCGACATGTTTTCAATACCTTTTAACACTGCCCCTTTTTCATACTCTTCTGGATAGCCATTGGCCGCGACTACCACGCCGACCATTGCTTCTTCATGCCATTCAAGCTCAGGACAATTGCCGTCAAGCAGCTCCAGCATGACCTCCACCAAATCCGATTTCAACCTCGGCAGGATCACTTGTGTTTCAGGATCGCCAAAGCGCGCGTTGAATTCAATCACCTTCGGACCTTCTGCCGTTTCGATCAGCCCCGCATAAAGGATGCCCGTAAAGCTGCGGCCTTCCATCTCCATCGCAATCGCGGCTGGACGAAGAACTTTTTCTACTGCTTCATTAACGGTTTCCTTACGAATATGCGGCACCGGGGAATATGCGCCCATCCCGCCGGTGTTTGGTCCTTTGTCATGATCAAAAGCGCGCTTATGGTCCTGGGCAATTTCCAGCGGAATCACTGTGTCGCCGTTTACGAATGCCATCAGCGAAAACTCTTCCCCTGTTAAAAATTGCTCCATGACCACGCTTGCGGAAGCTTCACCAAATTTCCCGTCGAGCATCATTTCCTGCAGTGCACTTTCCGCTTCCTGTTGTGACATCGCCACGACAACGCCCTTGCCTGCAGCCAGTCCGTCCGCCTTGATGACAATTGGGGCACCGACTTTATTCAGATAAGCTTTTGCTGCCACATAATCAGTGAATGTTTCATATTCAGCCGTAGGAATTCCGTACTTTTTCATCAAGTCCTTCGCAAACGATTTGCTGCCTTCAATGATTGCTGCTGCTTTCCGCGGGCCGAAGACCTTGAGTCCTTCCTCGATGAAGCGGTCACCCAGTCCCTCGATCAACGGAACCTCAGGCCCGATGATTGTCAGGCCGATTTCCTGTTCCTTTGCGAATGATACTAAATCCTCTCGCTGGTTTTCATTAATATTTATTAGTGAAGCGCAGTCCTCCATCCCAGGATTGCCCGGCGCCACAAACACCTCTGTAACAAGCTGACTCTCGCTGACCTTCCGGCAAATCGCATGCTCCCGGCCTCCTCTGCCAATCACAAGAACCTTCATTCCCCGCACCTCCAAATGAATTCAGTTTATATGGAAGAAGGTTTGTCTTCATAGTGAACACAAACCTTCCATATATTAATCCCGTTATATTAATGCCTGAAATGCCTTACTCCAGTAAACACCATCGTAATGCCATATTCATCTGCTTTTTTGATCGAATCGGCATCCCGCACAGAGCCTCCTGGCTGGATGATCGCGGTGATCCCGGCTTTTGCTGCTGCTTCTACGGTATCGTCCATTGGGAAGAATGCGTCGGATGCAAGTGCAGCACCCTCTGCTTTTTTGCCAGCTTGCTCAAGGGCTATTTTTGCCGCGCCAACGCGGTTCATTTGGCCAGCACCAATGCCTAATGTTGAATCTTTATCTGCTACCACAATCGCATTGGATTTCACATGCTTCACAACTTTCCAGCCGAGCTTCAGGGCTTCCCACTCAGCGTCAGTTGGTTCGCGTTTTGTTGGAATCGAAATTTCCGCATCCTCTAAGCCATACGAATCCTGCTCCTGTAAAAGCAAACCGCCCTCGATCGAAGACAAAGTAATTTCCTTTGCAGCCTCCCCATCGAACGGAACTTTTAACAAACGAAGGTTCTTCTTCGCCGTTAAAATTTCAAGAGCCTCTTCGCTAAAAGAAGGCGCTATGATGATCTCAAGGAAAATTTCATACAGCTTGCGTGCTGTATCCGCGTCGACCTCGCGATTCAAAGCGATAATACCGCCGAAAATCGAAACCGGATCAGCTGCAAACGCCTTTGAAAAAGCTTCAAAAACATCCCTGCCAGTTCCCACTCCGCAAGGATTCATATGTTTAACCGCAACCGCCGCCGGCTCGGGAAACTCTTTTACAATCTGTAACGCAGCATTCGCATCATTGATATTGTTGTAAGAAAGCTCTTTGCCGTGAAGCTGTTCTGCTGCTGCCACAGAGAATGCAGAACCAAGCGGCTTTTGGTAAAAGGCAGCCTTCTGATGCGGATTTTCACCGTAGCGAAGATTTTGCTTCAACTCGTAAGTGACGGTCATTTTTTCCGGCTGATCCTCGCCTGCCAGGTTCGTCATATATTCAGCAATCAGCGAATCGTAAGCAGCCGTGTGACGGAACACCTTGGCCGCAAGCCTGCGCCGTGTTTCAAGAGTTGTTTCATTATTGTTCTTGTACTCTTCGATGACCTGCTGGTAATCTGCAGGATCGACGAGCACGGTTATGTATTGATGGTTTTTAGCGGATGCGCGCAGCATGGCCGGACCGCCGATATCAATGTTTTCAATCGCATCTTCCGGCGTGACACCTGGCTTTGAAATTGTTTCTTTAAAAGGATACAGGTTCACGCAGACAAGCTCGATTTTCTCGATTTCATTTTCTGAAAGCTGTGCCTCGTGCGATGGATCACTGTATTTTGCAAGCAGGCCGCCGTGGATTTTAGGATGAAGCGTCTTGACGCGACCCTCAAGTATTTCCGGAAAACCAGTCACATCACTGATGCCGATGACAGGAACTCCTCCGTCCTGAAGGGCCCTTTTTGTGCCGCCAGTTGAAACAAGCTCAAAACCAAGTTCAACTAATTCCCGAGCTAACTCGACGATTCCATCCTTATTTGAAACACTGATCAGTGCACGCTTTTTTCCCATTGTACTGCCTCCTCTTTTCCGTTCAACAACTCTTCCAATATCTCTGGATATAAGCTGTGTTCAATCCGCTGAATTTTCTTCTGGAGCGATTCCCTCGTCTCGCCGGCAGCGACTTTTACCGGTGCGCTGGCGATGATGGGACCTGTGTCCATCCCTTCATCGACGTAGTGGATCGTCACTCCTGTTGTCTCGACTCCCGCAGCCAGCGCCTGGCCGATCGCATCCTTCCCAGGAAATGCCGGCAATAATGATGGATGAATGTTCACGATTTTACCTTCAAAAGCCCTCAGCAGCGTCGAGCCAATCAGCCGCATATAGCCCGCAAGCACAATCATCTCAACGTCAAGACTGGTTAGTTTCTGTAAAATCTCTGCTTCATATGCTTCCTTGGTTGGATAACTCTTCGGGCTGATGACCAGTGCAGGAATCCTAAGCATCTCCGCACGCTCAACCGCAAAAGCACCTGGCTTGTCGCATACTAGCAGGCAAATCTCAGCCTGAAGTGTACCAGCCTGGGCAGCGACTGCAATCGCCTGAAAATTACTCCCGCTGCCCGAAGCAAAAATCGCTATTTTTTTCGTAGCCGGCCCTATTGTTTTTTCTACGATCATACCAAGCCACCAGCCGTCTTCATTCGAATGCCTTCGGTTCCAGTAACCGTACCGATTACCGCTGCTTTTTCCCCGCTTTCATTAAACAACCGGAGGACGTCCTGCGCGACCGCTCGATCCACAGCAGCGACCATGCCAATTCCCATATTAAAAATATTGTACATATCCAGGCGTTCAATTCCGCCGAGCGATTCCAGCGTCTTAAATACCTGAGGGATTTCCCAGCTGCCTTCTTCTATTTCAGCTCCAAGACCTTCCGGCAGCATTCGCGGAATGTTCTCGATAAAGCCGCCCCCGGTAATATGAGCCAGACCCTTTACTTCAAATTGCTTGATCGCGGCAAGGACCGATTTTACATAAATGCGTGTCGGCTTCAACAGCTCCTCGCCAAGTGTGCAGCCAAACTCCTCTACATGTCGATCAAGGTCCCAGCCCGCCTGCTCAAAAAACACCTTGCGCACAAGTGAGTAGCCATTGCTGTGAATCCCGCTCGATGCAAGACCAATCAGCACATCGCCCTCTTTGATCTGCTTACCGGTGAGGATATCCGTTTTTTCACATGCTCCAACCGCAAAGCCAGCCAAATCGTATTCTTCAGCAGAGTACATACCCGGCATTTCCGCTGTTTCCCCGCCGACCAGTGCACAGCCAGCCTGCTCGCAGCCATCGGCGATTCCTTTGACAATCGCCTCGATCTTTTCAGGTTCAGCCTTGCCGCAGGCAATATAATCAAGGAAATACAAAGGCTCTGCTCCCTGGACGACGATGTCGTTGACGCACATCGCCACCGCATCGATGCCAATTGTATCATGCCGGTCCATCATGAAAGCCAGCATAAGCTTCGTGCCGACACCGTCCGTGCCTGATACGAGAACAGGCTCCTTCATCCCCAGGCTGGAAAGGTCGAACATTCCGCCGAACCCGCCTAAAGCTCCCATCACTCCTGGCCTTACCGTCCGCTGCACATGCTTTTTGATTCGCTCGACCGCCTCGTAACCGGCTTCAATATCCACACCAGCCTGCTTATACGCGTTTGCCATGTTCACTACCTCCGATTTGGCTGTTTCTTTTCAAAAAATGTATGCTATCAATTTATTTTCCAGGAAAAATCAGCACTTCTGCCCGGCAGGAATCGCCTGAGGATAAATCTCGGTTGGATATCTCCCGGTAAAACAAGCCAGACACTGCCCCCTTGTTTCACCTGGTTCGTTCCGGCCGATCGCCTCGAGCATTCCCTCTACACTTAAAAATGTCAGCGAGTCCGCACCAATCAATTCACGAATTTCTTCGACTGAATGATCCGATGCAATCAACTCTTCGCGAGTAGATGTATCGATTCCGTAAAAGCATGGATTCTGGATTGGCGGTGAGCTGATGACGACATGTACTTCAGTCGCGCCTGCTTCCTTGAGCATGTTCACGATTCGACGGCTCGTAGTGCCACGAACGATAGAATCGTCAACCATGATGACGCGTTTCCCTTCGACGACACCGCGCACCGGCGAAAGCTTCATTTTAACCCCCTGCTCCCTCAAGGACTGAGAAGGCTGAATGAATGTCCGGCCGACGTAACGATTCTTGATTAGGCCCATTTCATAAGGAATACCTGATTCCTCCGCATAGCCGATTGCCGCTGAGATACTTGAATCCGGAACACCTGTTACGACATCCGCCTGGATCGGCACCTCTTTCGCAAGCTGCTTCCCGAGATTTTTGCGGGCAGTATGGACGTTGATTCCGTGGATGTTGCTGTCTGGCCTTGAAAAATAGATATATTCCATCGTGCAGATGGCTGTAGTTGAATTCATTGAGTACATTTCAGAGTGCAAACCATCTCCGTCAATTATCAGCAATTCGCCAGGAAGGACATCCCTGACAAACTCAGCTCCGACAATGTCAAACGCACAAGTCTCGGAAGCGACCACATATGCATCGCCAAGCTTCCCTAGCGACAGCGGGCGCAGCCCATGCGGGTCAAGCGCCACCATCATTTCGGTTTCGGTCATGATCAAGAATGCATAAGCGCCCTTCAGCATCGGAAGCGCATTTTTTACACGATCCTTCAGCTGGCTGAAACCGCCGCGCTTGATTAAATGGGCGAGGACTTCAGTATCAGAGCTCGTTTGAAAAATGCTTCCCTGGGCCTCGAGCTGGTTCCTCAATGCATCTGCATTTACGAGATTTCCATTATGGGCAAGTGCCAATCCGCCGCTTTGCGATTGGAACAGGAGCGGCTGGACATTCTCATAGCCGCCTCCGCCTGCCGTCGCATAGCGGACATGGCCGATTGCGCCCACACCCTGTATATCCTCCATCGCATCAGCGGTAAAAATTTCCGTAACAAGCCCTTCCCCTTTTCTGCTTTTAAGCTGCTGGCCATCCGTAACAACAATTCCAGTACCTTCCTGGCCGCGGTGCTGAAGGCTGTGAAGTCCGTAATACGTAATTTGCACTGCTTCGGGATGTCCCCAAATTCCAAAAATGCCGCATTCCTCATTCAAGCCTTTTAATTCAGCAAGCATGGGATGGCTCCTTTCCAGGCTTTTTTCAGCCCCTCTGCATCTTGATTGATGACGTTCTCGCCGTTCACATTTATTTTTAACACAGGCGCTTCGACCACTTTTCCGATCAAGACAGCGTCTGTTAAACTCTCAAATTCAATCTGGTTCTCTGGTTTTATTGATAAAATAAAACGTGACTGCGATTCACTGAACAATGCCGATACAACTGGACCTTCAAGTTCTACCGCTGCTCCAAGCCCCTTGCTTCCAATCAACGATTCAGCAAGGGCAACCGCCACGCCGCCTTCAGCGACATCATGAGCAGAAGCAACAAAACCATTTTTGATTGCTGCTAATACTTGTGCCTGATAGCTGGCTTCCACTTCTAAATCCAGCTCCGGTGACTTCCCGAAAATCCGGCCATATACAAGCTTCTGAAGTTCACTGCCCCCAAACTCATCCTTCGTATCGCCAAGCAGATAAATCAAGTCGCCGGCATTTTTAAAATGCTGTGTCGTTACGTGCTTAAGATTCTCAACCAGTCCGACCATACCGACAACCGGTGTCGGATAGACAGCTGTTCCATTCGTTTCGTTATACAGGCTGACGTTTCCGCCGATTACAGGCGTTCCAAGCGTCCGGCACGCTTCACTCATGCCGTCGACCGCTTTTTCAAACTGCCAGAAAATCTCCGGCTTCTCAGGGTTCCCGAAGTTCAGGCAGTCTGTGATCGCCAGCGGTTCACCGCCAGAGCACACAATATTGCGCGCCGCTTCGGCAACAGCAATCTTCCCTCCTGTTTCTGGGTCAAGATAGATGTAGCGCGAGTTGCAATCCGTCGTCATCGCCAATCCCTTTTCAGTGCCGCGAACTCTTACGACAGCTGCATCGGATCCAGGTGAAACGACCGTGCTCGTGCGCACCATATGGTCATATTGGTCATAGACCCACTCTTTGCTCGCGATTGTTGGCTGCTGCAGCAGCTGCAAAAGAGTATTTTCATAGCTTTCAACTTTAGGGATATCATTTTCCATGCTCTGGAACTCACGGAAATACGCTGGTTCGCTGGAAGGCTTGTAATAAACAGGTGCTTCTTCAGCCAGTGCATCCGCAGGTACATCAGCAACCACTTCCCCTTTATGTAAAAGACGAAGCATCTTGTCATCGGTAACTTTTCCGATTGCCACTGCTTCAAGCTCATACTTTGAAAACAGATCGATAATTTCCTGCTCACGGCCTTTTTCAACAACGATCAGCATGCGCTCCTGTGACTCGGATAGCATCATTTCATATGCAGTCATCCCTGTTTCACGCTGCGGCACAAGATCAAGATTCATCTCGATTCCGGACCCGGCCTTGCTTGCCATCTCAGCTGATGAACTCGTCAATCCTGCCGCGCCCATGTCCTGGATTCCGACTAGAGCATCATTTTTCACAAGTTCAAGACAAGCTTCAAGGAGCAATTTTTCCATAAACGGATCGCCAACCTGTACAGCAGGACGCTTATCCTCAGATGACTCAGTCAATTCTTCAGAAGCGAAAGTCGCCCCGTGTATGCCATCGCGGCCAGTCTTTGCGCCAACGTACATGACCGTATTACCAACTCCGTGTGCCTGGCCCTTCTTTATGTCCTCATGGTTGATCAATCCAACGCACATCGCGTTCACAAGCGGATTGCCCTCATAAGCAGCATCAAACTGGACCTCGCCCCCAACCGTTGGAATCCCAATGCAGTTCCCGTAGCCAGCAATTCCGGCCACAACCTGTTCAAACAAATATTTCACGCGCGGCGATTCAAGCTCGCCAAAGCGGAGGGAATTCAATAATGCAATTGGCCTTGCTCCCATCGAAAATACGTCGCGGATGATCCCGCCGACTCCAGTAGCTGCCCCCTGATATGGTTCAATCGCAGAGGGATGGTTATGGCTTTCAATTTTAAAAACTACCGCCTGCCCATCACCGATATCAACGATTCCCGCACCTTCACCTGGTCCCTGTAAAACCTTCTCCCCAGTGACAGGGAATTTTTTCAGTACAGGCTTGGAGTTCTTATAGCTGCAGTGCTCTGACCACATAACCGAAAACAATCCGGTTTCGGTATAGTTAGGCAAACGGCCAAGAATGTTTTCAACAGAAGCAAACTCGCTGTCTGACAGTCCCATTTCCTGATAAATTTTATCCTGTTTAATTTGCTCTGGACTTGGTTCAAGCATTAACCGCATTTGCTTCCCTCCATTGTTTGACGATTGATCTGAACAATTGCAGACCGTCAGCGCCGCCAAGCAGCGTATCGACTGCACGTTCCGGGTGAGGCATCATCCCAAGGACATTTCCGCGCTCGTTGATGATTCCCGCGATATTCTCAAGGCTGCCGTTCGGATTCTCGCCATTGTATGTGAACACTATTTGGTTATTTTTCTTCAGCTTAGCAAGAGTCTGGTCATCGCAGTAATAGTTGCCTTCACCGTGCGCAACCGGGATTGTGATAACCTCGCCTTTTCGATAGCCAGCAGAGAACATCGTTTCGTTATTTTCTATCTTCAGCTCAACCTGCTTGCAAATGAATTTCAGGCTGTCATTTCGGCGCATTGCTCCTGGAAGAAGGCCTGCCTCCAGCAAAATCTGAAATCCGTTGCAAACGCCAAGTACTGGTTTTCCTGCTTCAGCCGCCTTCACGACTTCCTTCATGACATTGCTGAACTGAGCAATTGCTCCAGATCTTAAGTAATCTCCATATGAGAAGCCGCCCGGCAATAGCACGGCATCATAATCTTCCAGGCTTTCAGCGTCATGCCAGACATATTCCGCCTCTTCGCCAAGCTCATCTTTTACCGCATGGTACATGTCGATGTCACAGTTCGAACCCGGAAATACGATCACCGCAAATTTCACTGTGCAACAACCTCCTCGACTTCATACCTGTAGTCCTCAATCACCGTATTTGCCAGCAGTCGTTCACACATTTCCTTTACCGCTGCATCAACATCCTTCACACTCTCATCCAAAGTAAGCTCCATATACTTGCCAATTCGGACTTCCTGTATGCCTTCGTAACCGTGCGTCGCGAGCGCCCTTTTCACAGCCGTTCCCTGCGGATCCAAAACACTTTCCCTTAACGTGATATACACCTTTACTTTATACATGCAGTTGTCCTCCCAATCTCGTTAAAATGGTTTCATAAGCATCTGTCAAATTGCCTAAATCGCGGCGGAATACGTCCTTATCAAGCTTCTGCTGTGTTTCAATGTCCCAAAGCCTGCACGTATCAGGAGAAATTTCATCAGCCAAAAGAATGTTCCCTTCCGCATCCTTGCCGAATTCAAGCTTGAAATCTATTAAACTAACGCCAATGTCAGAAAAAAAACCGCCAAGCACTGTATTGATTTTCAAAGCCGCTTCCTTAAGCTCCGCCACCTCTTCCGTGGATGCCAGATTTAGAACATCGACATGGTCATCTGTAATCAGTGGGTCACCAAGGGAATCATCCTTCAGGTAAAACTCAACGATCGGCCGTGAAAGCTTTTTGCCTTCCTCAACACCAAGCCGCTTTGAAAAACTTCCTGCAGCAAAATTCCTGACCACGACTTCAAGCGGAATAATTTCGACTCTCTTCACAAGCTGCTCATTCTCGGAGATTTTTTCGATAAAATGAGATTTGATACCGAATTCGCTAAGCTTAGAGAATAATAGACTAGTAATCTCGTTATTCAGCCGGCCCTTCCCGACAATCTCAGCCTTCTTTTCGCCATTGAACGCTGTAGCTGAGTCCTTATATTGCACCCGGACAATTCCAGTATCGCCAGTAGCAAAAATCCGCTTCGCTTTTCCTTCGTATAACAATGCCTGCTCTTCCATTTCAACGCCTCCGATTGAGATAATTAGCAATCTTCAGTCACTTATAGATAAAACGCGGGCAAGACACCTTGCCCGTTCATTTTAAAGACCTAGTCGTTCAAAGATCATATCAACATGCTTGATATGGTAGTTGTAATCAAAGCAATCATCTATTTCAGTTTCACTTAAAAGCCCTGCGATTTTCTCATCATTTTCAATCAGGCTGCGGAACTGCACCTGCTTTTCCCATGCTTCCATCGCGCGCGGCTGAACAGTATCGTACGCTTCCTCACGGGACATTCCTTTATCGATTAAGGCAAGCAGTACACGCTGGGAGTATATCAAGCCAAGCGTACGGTCCATATTTCGCTTCATGTTCTCTGGGTAAACCGTTAAGTTTTTCACGATATTGCCAAAACGGTTCAGCATATAGTTCAATGCAACCGTTGCATCAGGAAGAATGATTCTTTCCGCTGATGAGTGCGAAATATCGCGCTCATGCCAGAGCGGCACATTTTCATAAGCTGTTGTCATGTATCCGCGAATGACCCTCGCCAATCCTGTCATATTTTCAGATCCAATTGGATTGCGTTTGTGAGGCATCGCAGAAGACCCTTTTTGGCCTTTTGCAAAAAATTCCTCGACCTCACGGGTTTCGCTCTTTTGCAGTCCGCGGATTTCAACCGCAAATTTTTCAATCGAAGTCGCAATCAATGCAAGTGCAGACATATAGAATGCATGGCGATCACGCTGCAATGTTTGTGTCGAAATCGGCGCTGGCTGAAGCCCAAGTTTTTCACAAACATATGACTCGACGAATGGATCGATATTGGCGTATGTTCCAACTGCACCTGAGATCTTGCCGAACTCGACGTCACGTGAGGCCATTTTGAAACGCTCAAGGTTGCGCTTCATTTCCTCTAACCAAAGAGCCAGCTTCAAGCCAAACGTCGTCGGTTCCGCATGAACACCGTGGGTACGGCCCATCATGACTGTGTATTTATGTTCCTTCGCTTTATTAGTCAGGATCTCTACAAAATTCTCAAGGTCCTTCAGTAAAATCGCATTCGCCTGCTTAAGCACGTAAGACAACGCAGTATCAACTACATCTGTGGAAGTCAGTCCATAGTGGACCCATTTCCGCTCATCGCCAAGTGTTTCCGATACAGCCCTAGTAAAAGCTACAACATCATGGCGTGTTTCCTCTTCGATCTCTTTGATCCGGTCAATATCGAATGAAGCATTCTCGCGGATCTTCTGCACGTCTTCCTTCGGGATATCTCCAATCTCGGACCACGCTTCACAAGCAAGGATTTCAACCTCAAGCCATGCCTTAAAGCGGTTCTCTTCCGTCCAAATTGCTCCCATTTCCGGTCTTGTATAACGATCTATCATCTCTTTTGTCCTCCGATCATTTCTGCCGCGTATCCCCAGATGCCGCTTTGTTCAGCCTCATGCAGCGCTTCCTCTACTGATTCTCTCAAAAGGGTCACATGCCCCATTTTCCTTTTGTACTTAGCTTCTTTCTTGCCGTATAAGTGGATCTTCCAATCGTGCAATTCGGGGATTCTATCTAATAATGGCTGCTGGTGCTCCCCGAGGATGTTTACCATCACAGCCGGTTTAAGTATTTCAGTGCTGCCGAGCGGCCATCCGCACACCGCTCTGATATGCTGCTCGAATTGCGAGGTCTCGCAAGCTTCGATTGAATAATGGCCCGAATTATGAGGTCTCGGCGCCAGTTCATTTATGTAAATCTCATCATCAGCTGCCAAAAATATTTCCACAGCCAGTGTTCCCGTCAAACCCAATGCTGATGCAATCTGTTTCGCTGCTTCTATTGCCTTTTCTTCAGCCAGTTCGCTGATCCGTGCAGGCACAATCGTTTGATGCAGGATATTGTCCTTATGGATATTTTCTGCTACCGGAAAAACGGCTGTCTCACCAGTCGTGCTGCGGGTGATGATGACCGAGATCTCCTTTTCAAATGAAATCCATTTCTCCAGCACACATGGACCCTGACTGACGAGCGTTTCAGCTAACTCAATATCTTCACTGCCTCTGATGACAAGCTGACCCTTGCCGTCATAGCCGCCCGTTGCTGTTTTCAACACGGCAGGAAAACCCAGCTCTTCAATACCTGTGCTAACATCTTCAACCTTCGCAACAACCGCATAAGGCGCCACTCTTACCCCGGCTGCCTGGATATTGCGCTTCTCTTCTATCCTGTCCTGAGTAACCCGCAGCAATTCAGTACCCTGCGGCACATAAGCATTTTTATTAAGCCAATCCAGCGCATCGGCATCGATGTTCTCAAACTCATATGTGATAACATCGCTGGCTTCCGATAACTGCTTTATTTTATCAAGTTCATCATATCCGCCAATAATTTGTTCATCCGCCACCTGACCGCACGGGCAATCCGGAGTTGGATCCAGCACGACTACCCTGAACCCCATCGCTTTAGCCGATAAGGTCATCATCCTGCCAAGCTGTCCGCCGCCGATAATCCCGATTGTCTGCCCTGGTAAAATCACTTTAGACAAGCTCATCACTGCTTTCCATCACCGACATTTTCGTTTCTTCCCTCATCCTCTCAAGCCTCTCAGCTACACCTGTGTCAAAGGTACCCAGGATTTGCGCCGCCAGCAGCCCTGCGTTCGTTGCGCCTGCTTTTCCGATTGCCACCGTGGCAACCGGCACGCCGCCCGGCATCTGGACAATCGAAAGCAGTGAGTCTAGGCCGTTTAGCGCCTTCGACTGGACCGGTACTCCGATGACCGGTAGCGTAGTCTTCGCCGCTACCATTCCTGGCAGATGCGCAGCTCCGCCTGCCCCTGCAATGATAACCTTTATTCCTTCATTCCTCGCACTCTCAGCAAACTCGAACATTAAGTCAGGCGTACGATGGGCTGATACCACTTTTTTTATATAAGCGACTTCCAACCGA
The DNA here is from genome assembly GCF_023715485.1 of Mesobacillus subterraneus. Taxonomy (GTDB): domain Bacteria; phylum Bacillota; class Bacilli; order Bacillales; family Cytobacillaceae; genus Mesobacillus; species Mesobacillus subterraneus_B. The sequence continues at coordinate 17,036 of NZ_JAMBOF010000030.1, forward strand.
TCCAGTATGTCGCACGCATGCTTCATCGTTTCCCAATCCGACTTGCTCCCCATAATAACCGCAATCGATGCACTCATTATTCAACCTCCCCTTGGAGTATCACAACAAAAAACCCGGATAGGCCGCTTCCTCTACATACTGAAGAGAAAGTAGTCTGTCCGGGTGCAATCGCAAAGAAAACCAAAGTGAACGCGATTTCTTTTCCCTTCACTTAAAAACTACTTTCCCTCATAGTCCGGCAATTTACGGCAGCCGGGTAGAGACTCATGGGCCATATCCCCATTATTATACGAGGGAAAAACTAAATTTCACTTTCGACAACTACATATTAACAACTTTTTCGACTCATTGTCAATTAATAATCGAACATTGATTACATGATTATTTTCTATCGTTCGTATTTTGCTGCGTTAAACGATTAACGGATACTATTCTTCAATCGGTCTCGTCTCAAAAATAATCTGCCTTCCAGCCGGCTCATACTCGACCGTACCATTCCTCTTAACTTCCTGAAAAATTGGCTTCTCCATCCTGCGTACAGGAGCATATCCATCCTTCTTCATTCTATTTAAGCAATCATCGATTGATTCATTTTCACCGACTTCATACATTTTTTTCTTTTTCTCCTTGCTCATGAAAACAACTTTCCTTTCTTTACCGATTTAACCCAGAATCCGCCGTGAATCGCTTTCGGTTCAAAGGCAATGATAAATGCCTTCGGATCCAATTCCTTAATTAACTGATATAACTTCAGCTCATATTTTCTCGGCGTCAAAATTTGCATCGCCATCCGGTCACCCTCGAGCCCGTGTGCCGCCCAATCGGTTACACCGTATCCCTTTTCACGCAATGCCTTGGGAAGATCCAAGTCATATTCTTTTGTAATCACGTTGATCGTAATATAACCAAGCGCCAGCTTCTCCTCGATTTTCATCCCGACAATAACCCCGATACCATAACCCACCGCATAGGCAATCAAATTCTGTATCTCATTCAAATTCTCAAGAACCAAACCAAGACCGACAACATAAATCACCACTTCAACCGTACTAAGGCCTGCAGCAAGATATCGCTGCCCTTTTAAAGTCAGGATCATCCTGATCGTAAAAAAAGACACGTAAACAATATTGATGATTAGGATGATGGCTACCATGACATAACTATTCTCCAGCATTAAAAACCCTCCAAACATCTCTGCTAATAAGCCTTTATGTTCGCACTAAAAAATCTTGTTGTAAAGCAAGTTGCAAAATAATTAACGAAAAAGACATCTTATTTTAAGGTTTCCTCAAGCACAGTATTTGAAACTCTTTATAAATTGTTTTTCTCATTGAACAAAATTTAATTTAAATGGAATAACGATTTGGTAATCCATATTAATGAAAAGTAAGACTCCATTGTACAAGTTTGTTTGAGTTAGGAGAAAAAAATGACGTATTTCTCTAGCTGGAATCGTTTATTCTCCAGTAAAAACACACAAAAAAAGAACAGCTGATAACAGCTGTTCTTTTTTTGTGCCCGGCGGCGTCCTACTCTCACAGGGGGAAACCCCCAACTACCATCGGCGCTGAGAAGCTTAACTTCCGTGTTCGGTATGGGAACGGGTGTGACCTTCTCGCTATCGCCACCAGACTATTTGGTTTGAGGTTTTATTCCCTCAAAACTAGATAATGTGTAAGAAGAATTCAGAAGAAACGAGTAATCTATTTTGGTTAAGTCCTCGAACGATTAGTATCAGTCAGCTCCACACGTCACCGCGCTTCCACCTCTGACCT
>NZ_JAMBOF010000031.1 GCF_023715485.1 Mesobacillus subterraneus
AACCAAATAGTCTGGTGGCGATGGCGAGAAGGTCACACCCGTTCCCATACCGAACACGGAAGTTAAGCTTCTCAGCGCCGATGGTAGTTGGGGGTTTCCCCCTGTGAGAGTAGGACGCCGCCGGGCACACGAAAGAACAGCTGCAATGGCTGTTCTTTTTTTTGTGTTTTCTATAATTTTGAATAGGAAAGCGGCACCCTGCTATAAGGAATGAAATTGGATTTATCAATATTATTTTACTGGTTCTATACTGGATTTAACCGGTTTTAAGCACTGTGAAAGAGATTCAAGATTGAGGTTCCGGCTTTATATGTACAAGCTTACTCTTTTATCCATAGTTATGCAGGCTGTAGATACCCTTTCGAACGTTTCAGAATCCTTTCGGAAGCAGAGTATGCCTTTAATAATACAAAACCCCCTGGCATGGTCCCAGGGGGTTATTCTGTATTTAATTTTTCTTTTTCTTATTTGTGCCTAGAGACTGCAATTGATCCATTACCTTCTCGCGTGATTTTTGGTCTCTTAGCAAGTATGCAGTCCCTAAAGCAACTGTTGTCATCATTAGTTTTTTTCTATCCATGTAAATCACTCCTCGTTGGTTTGGTTGGTCTATTATATGAAATTCCCGATTTATGAGGATCTAAACAGTGAATTGGGCAGGACGCCAGTTAGGCAGGCTGTTAACCCTTGATATTATCACTTTTTCATCAGGTATTGGTAAATTAAGTAAGGGCCCTTCTTTACTGTTGATTTTAAAAAAGTCTGAATCAGTGGATAATCTTCATTCGGCATCATTTTAATCAATTCACTCCACCATTCTGTTTCATAGCGGGCGATCATTCCCAGGTTGTATAATAGTAAATAATGCAACAGGAGTTCAGGGAATAAAAACATATCACCTTTATTTAGAGGAAAAGAATAATGGTGCTCCTCCAGATTGTATTTTAACGGAGTTGGTTCGGCTTTCTCTGCTAAATTAGCTGCAAATTTGATTCGCTGCTGTTCTTCCTGCAGAAAAGAAATAGGAATTGACGATTTAGATTGAAAGAATTCCTTAAAGCGATTCTCGGTCATATGGAATTGGTCCAATATAGATTTAGGGAGAGAATATACTGAATCAGTTTCCGTCACTGCCTCAAAGATTTGCTTTCCCTTCAGTTCTGAATAGATGCCAGCCAGCTCTGGAATCTGTTCAAGTAGATCCCCCATTGTTGCTTTTTCGCCTTCCAGTTGTTTCATGTGGAACATTTTCTCAGCCATGAGAGAAAACAATCCATTCTTTTGAAATTTCACCTCATCTTCACTAAAGCTGTATTGCTGCTTCTTCCGTTTTCTAGTCGAGACACCATGAGCAAGAACGGAAGTAGTCTCAGGGTAATCTGGTTCAACTGTCAGGATACAGGCTTTTATTAAATGGACAAGTCCATAAAAAAGCATGATTGGCTGGATGGCCAGTGGTGAATTTTCAGCTTGTTCATAATAAAGTTTCCCGTGTTCGAGATAATACATAAAGGGATAACAGTTTTCAAAGCTTTTCAGGTCGGGCTGATCGAGATTTAGTTTCCGGTAGCATTTCTTCAGATAAGCTTGCGAATATTCTGCTGAAAAAAAGAGTGTATAACTGTTCCATTCTTTATAAGGCAAAGACACATGAAAAACCTCCAAGTTATTTGAAAAATCGGACAAATAACAGACTTCTTGACAGTATTTTAACCAATTGATAACCTACAAATAATATTTTCTTAAAGGGGGTCATTTACAATGTGGGAAAGTAAATTTGTGAAAGAAGGATTAACCTTTGATGATGTGCTATTGGTACCTGCTAAATCTGAGGTACTTCCTAAGGATGTCAGCCTGAAGGTAAGCTTAACTGAAAGTCTAAATTTGAATATCCCAATTATAAGTGCTGGCATGGATACTGTGACAGAGGCTGAATTGGCAATTTCAATTGCAAGACAAGGCGGACTTGGCATCATCCACAAAAATATGTCCATCGAGCAGCAGGCTGAACAAGTCGAAAAGGTTAAGCGGTCAGAGAGCGGAGTAATTACAGACCCCTTCTTTCTGACTCCTGGTCACCAGGTATTTGATGCTGAGCACCTTATGGCTAAATATCGCATTTCTGGTGTGCCAATCGTCAATAATGTGGATGAGCAGAAGCTTGTCGGCATCATCACGAACCGCGATATGCGTTTTATCCAGGATTATTCAATCAAGATTGAAGAAGTCATGACTAAAACTGAATTGGTCACTGCTTCTGTTGGCACTACCTTAGAAGAAGCTGAGAAGATCCTTCAACGCCATAAAATAGAAAAGCTCCCCTTAGTAAATGACCAAGGCGTGTTAAAAGGACTTATAACAATCAAAGATATTGAAAAGGTAATTGAGTTCCCGAACTCATCAAAAGATGCACAGGGCCGTTTGCTTTGCGGAGCTGCCGTTGGTGTCACTGCCGATACGATGAAACGAGTTGAGATGCTCGTGAAGTCACATGTAGATGTCATTGTGGTGGATACTGCCCACGGCCATTCAAAGGGTGTTATTGAAACGGTAAAGCAAATCCGTAACAGTTACCCTGACTTGAATATCATCGCAGGGAACGTCGCTACTGCTGAAGCTACAAAGGATTTGATCGATGCGGGCGCTGACATCGTGAAGGTTGGAATCGGTCCAGGTTCTATTTGTACGACAAGGATTGTTGCCGGTGTAGGCGTTCCACAAATCACTGCTGTTTATGCTTGCGCGACAGAAGCTCGCAAGCACGGAAAAGCGATCATTGCTGATGGTGGCATTAAATACTCTGGTGATATCGTGAAGGCACTTGCAGCCGGCGGACATGCCGTCATGCTAGGAAGCCTGCTTGCAGGAGTATCTGAAAGTCCGGGTGAGACTGAAATCTATCAGGGACGCAGGTTCAAAGTATATCGTGGTATGGGCTCTGTCGGAGCGATGGAAAAGGGCTCTAAAGATCGTTATTTCCAGGAGGACAATAAGAAGTTTGTTCCTGAAGGTATTGAAGGAAGAATTCCTTACAAAGGGCCGCTCGCAGATACAATCTATCAGCTTGTTGGCGGCATCCGATCCGGTATGGGTTACTGCGGAACAGCGAACCTGGAGGAAATGAGGGAAAATGCCCAGTTCGTCAGGATGACTGGAGCGGGGCTGAGAGAAAGCCATCCACATGATGTACAGATTACAAAGGAAGCTCCTAACTATTCTATGTCTTAATAATAAATAGCAAGAGGGGTTTGCCCATAATAGAGACTTTTTACCTGCATCAAGTCAGTTTTTTCCTGATTTTACAATAGACAGAGTGACTATTCTCTGTCTATTTTTTTCGTTTTTTTTGTGTTAAACTTAACGGGTGTGATTTTTCAGGGGTCAAAAAAATGTAAGTTTCATAGATTATTTTAATAAAATTTGGAGGTAAAGTCGTCTTGAATCGTAATCAAAAACAGCTTTCAATGTTCTTCGCAACATTCATATTAGCGATCGCAACCGTGTTTTCTGGATTTACAATGGAAGCAAAAGCAGCGGAGGGCCAGTTAGGCATCGACGCAGAAGCAGCCATGCTGATTGACGCAGAATCTGGAAAAGTATTATACGAGAAAAACTCTGATGTTGTCCTGGGCGTAGCGTCTATGTCCAAAATGATGACGGAGTATATGGTTCTAGAAGCAGTTGATAAGGGAAAGCTTAAGTGGGACCAAAAGGTAAAAATCAATGAGTACGTCCACAAACTATCAGCTGCACCAGGCCTCTCTAACGTAGGTCTTACTCAAGGTGAAGATTATACAGTACAAGAATTATATGAAGCTATGGCAATCCATTCAGGAAACGCAGCAACCGTTGCGCTTGCAGAAGTTCTTTCCGGAACGGAACAGAACCATGTTGAGAAGATGAATAAAAAAGCTGCTGAACTCGGGCTTAAGGATTACAAATTCGTCAACTCATCTGGACTGAACAACGTAGATTTGCTTGGAAAACATCCTGCAGGAAATCCAGATGAAGAAAATGTTATGTCTGCTCGTTCAATGGCGAAGCTTGCTTACCGGTTACTTAATGATTATCCAGAAGTGTTAGATACAGCTAAAAAGCCTTCTTTAAAATTCAAGGATGGAAGAGAGTATAAAAACTTTAACTGGATGCTTCCAGGCCTTATATACCAATATGAAGGTGTAGATGGTTTGAAGACTGGGTCTACTGACTTCGCAGGTTATGGTTTTACTGCTACAGCTATGAAAAATGGCCAAAGATATATTTCTGTGGTCATGAAGGCAGATTCAAAGGATAGCCGTTTTTCAGAAACTCGCAAAATCCTTGATTATGCTTTCAATAATTTCACAAAAGAAGAACTTGTAAAAAAGAATTATCAGGTTAAAGGAAAGAAAACTCTTCCTGTAACAAAAGGCAAGGAAGACAGTGTTAAAATCCAATCTAAAGATCCAATTACAATGGCTGTGAAAAACGGCGAAAAGGATCAATATGAGCCGGTGCTTGTGTTGGATAAAAAGAAGCTGAATAAAAATGGCGAATTGACTGCCCCTATTAAAAAGGGAGAACAGGTCGGCTATATGACTGTTAAGTCCAAAAATGATGATAAAATCAGCTTCCTGACAGAAGACGGCCAAAAACAGATTCAGGTACCTGTCGTTGCAGCGGAAAACGTTGAAAAGGCAAACTGGTTCGTGCTGATGATGCGCGGTATCGGCGGCTTCTTCGGAGACCTGTTTGGCGGAGTGGCAGATACAGTTAAAGGCTTCTTTTAATTCGGAAGATATATTAGCATACAATTGCTTTGGAGTATGCGAAACTATAATGATAAATTGGTTTCCTGTATTGACAGGAAACCTTTTTTATTGTTATTTTCAGTATGGATAACTGTTATTCCGACTGAAAAAGTCAACTTTCCAGTTATTGCAAGTCATACATATCCTTTTAAAAGGAATAAGGGGGAAAAAGAATGAAGACAGGTACTGATCGAGTTAAACGTGGTATGGCAGAAATGCAAAAGGGCGGCGTCATTATGGACGTAGTCAATGCAGAGCAGGCAAAGATTGCTGAAGAAGCTGGCGCTGTTGCCGTAATGGCACTAGAGCGAGTTCCTTCGGATATTCGTGCGGCTGGCGGCGTAGCAAGAATGGCAGATCCACGTATCGTTGAAGAAGTAATGGGTGCTGTCACAATTCCCGTAATGGCAAAAGCAAGGATTGGCCACATTGTAGAAGCGCGTGTGCTTGAAGCGATGGGCGTTGATTATATCGATGAGAGTGAAGTTTTGACTCCAGCAGATGAAGAATTCCATTTAAATAAAAGAGATTATACAGTACCTTTCGTTTGCGGATGCCGCGACCTGGGCGAAGCAGCAAGAAGGATTGGCGAAGGTGCTTCTATGCTTCGCACAAAGGGTGAGCCAGGTACAGGAAATATCGTTGAGGCTGTGCGTCACATCCGCAAGGTGAACGCACAGGTGCGCAAGGTTGTCGCAATGGACCTTGATGAGTTAATGACAGAAGCAAAGCTTCTAGGCGCTCCATATGAGCTTCTTTTAGAGATCAAGCAACTGGGACGCCTTCCAGTCGTAAACTTCGCAGCAGGCGGCGTAGCAACACCTGCAGATGCTGCATTGATGATGCAGTTAGGTGCTGATGGAGTATTTGTGGGATCAGGTATTTTTAAATCTGAAAACCCTGCAAAGTTTGCAAAGGCAATTGTTGAAGCGACAACTCATTATCAGGATTATGAATTGATTGCGAACATTTCCAAAAACCTTGGGACACCTCTTAAAGGAATTGAAATTTCAACATTGAATCCTGAAAACCGCATGCAAGACCGCGGCTGGTAAGGAGATAGGCTATGTTGAAAATTGGAGTACTTGGCCTTCAGGGGGCGGTACGTGAGCATATATGGGCCATCGAAGCATCCGGTGCAGAGGGTGTTATCATCAAACGCCCTGAACAGCTGGAAGAAATGGACGGCCTTATTATTCCTGGCGGAGAAAGCACAGCAATCCGCCGCTTAATTGATAAATATGGGTTTATGAAAGAGCTGAAAAAGTTCGCTGCCGACGGCAAGCCGATGTTCGGTACATGTGCGGGCCTCATTCTATTAGCTAAAAATCTAGTTGGCTATGAGGCACCTCATATAGGGGTCATGGATGTAAAGGTAGAAAGAAATTCATTTGGCCGCCAGCGTGAAAGCTTTGAAGCGGATATCGATATTGCCGGAATTGCAAATGAGTTTTCTGCAGTATTCATCCGTGCACCTCATATCGTCGAAGCTGGTGAGAATGTTGAAGTGCTGGCAAAGCATAATGGCCGGATTGTCGCCGCAAGAGAAGGTCAGTTTTTAGGATGTTCCTTCCATCCCGAATTGACGGATGATTACAGACTGATGAATTATTTTGTAAAGATGGTTGAAGAGGCTAAAAGTAAAAACTTTGCATAAACCGCTTGCATGCTGAGCATAATTGTAGTAAATTATGTATTAAAATTTGATACTTAAAAGCAATGAGAGGGAATAGTAACTTGTTTTCATTCTTAAGAGAGCTGGTGGTTGGTGAGAACCGGTGTCTGGAACAAATGAATCCGCCCTCGAGCAGAGTATGGAACGCCGTATTGGCCAGTAAATACTTTCGGTAGAAACCGTTATTTTATGAGTGGAGAGCATTTTTTGCTTTCAACTAGGGTGGCAACGCGGGTTAACTCTCGTCCCTTTCCGGGGACGGGAGTTTTTTTATTTTTTTAACTAAAAGGGAGGAATTGGCTATGTTAGATGTAAAGTATTTAAGGGCGAATTTTGAAGACGTAAAACAAAAGCTGCAGTACCGAGGCGAAGACTTAACAGATTTCGGCAAGTTTGAAGATCTGGATGTGAAACGCAGGGAGCTGATACTCGAGGCAGAACAGTTAAAGAGCAGGAGAAATGAGGTATCACAACAGGTTGCGCAATTAAAGCGAGAAAAACAGGATGCTGATCAACTGATTGCTGAAATGCGCGAAGTTGGCGACAAGATCAAGGTATTGGATGATCAATTGCGTGAGGTTGAGGAAGAATTGGAAAACCTGATGCTCAGCATCCCGAACATCCCTCATGAAAGTGTTCCGATTGGCGAGACAGAGGATGATAATGTTGAGGTTCGCACTTGGGGAGAAATCCGCAATTTCGAATTTGAGGCAAAGCCGCACTGGGAAGTTGCAGAGCATCTGCGAATCCTTGATTTCGAACGCGCAGGAAAAGTTACCGGAAGCCGTTTTGTATTTTACAAAGGGCTGGGAGCACGCTTGGAACGCGCCTTGATTAGCTTTATGCTAGACTTGCATGTGGATGAGCATGGCTACAAGGAAGTACTTCCTCCATACATGGTCAACCGCGCCAGCATGACTGGAACTGGACAGCTTCCTAAATTCGAAGAGGATGCATTCAGAATTGAGAGCGAGGATTATTTCTTGATTCCGACTGCTGAAGTTCCTGTAACGAATATGCACCGCGATGAAATCATCAGCGCGGAAGAACTGCCAATCAGCTATGCTGCATACAGTGCTTGCTTCCGTTCTGAAGCAGGTTCTGCAGGACGCGATACCCGTGGCTTGATCCGCCAGCATCAGTTCAACAAAGTAGAGTTAGTAAAGTTCGTTAGGCCGGAAGATTCTTATGAGGAGCTTGAAAAACTGACAGGTCATGCTGAAAAAGTACTTCAGCTGCTTGGACTACCGTATCGTGTGCTAAGCATGTGCTCTGCGGACCTAGGCTTTACTGCAGCAAAGAAGTACGATATCGAAGTTTGGATTCCGAGTTATGGAACATACCGAGAGATTTCTTCTTGCAGTAACTTTGAAGGATTCCAGGCACGCCGAGCCAATATCCGTTTCCGCCGCGAGCCAAAGGCTAAGCCAGAGCATGTACATACACTGAACGGTTCTGGGCTTGCTATTGGAAGAACAGTTGCAGCAATCCTCGAGAATTACCAGCAGGCTGACGGCAGTGTTATTATTCCAGAAGTATTGCGTCCATACATGCGCAACCGTGAAGTCATCAATCCGGAATAACTTAAGCTATTTTAATAAGATTGCTGTCTAGCTCCAGCGCCTAGCCAGTTTTCATCCTAAAGTATCTTGCGAGAAGCGTTAGCTTTGAGCAGCTCGAGTCGCTTGTCAGGGCTGACTAAGGCCCTTTCGCTTTTCTTGATCTCGGGCAAGAATTATTCTTGCCCGAAAAAAATCAAAAGATGTGTTGACTCAGTTTAAAATACATGATATTATATATCTTGTCTCGGAGGTATACCCAAGTCCGGCTGAAGGGATCGGTCTTGAAAACCGACAGGCGGGTAACACCGCGCGGGGGTTCGAATCCCTCTACCTCCTCCATTAATTTTTCAATTAATGCATTAACGCATAAAACAATTTGGAGATTGTGTAGAAAAACCCATTACTATGTAATGGGTTTTTTTATGTTCTCTTTTTCCTTATTAGAGTTGATAATATACTTTATGTGCCCTTTTGAGGGCTAGCCGCACAATTTGGTCTTATAGACTCGTTGAATGCAGATATATGAGCGTTCTATGCCAATAGAGAGCAATAAAAAACCGCCTGATCGGCGGTTTATTTTTTCAATAATTGTGTTTGTCTGATGTGAGTCGCGATTTTCTCGACGATGGGTTCGATTGATTCCGGGTTGTTGAATAGGTCATAATCGTTGATATTCAAACGCAGGACAGGGCAAGCGTTAAAGTTATTAATCCAGTTTTCGTATCGTCCATGCATTTCTTCCCAATATGAAATTGGTGTTTGCTGTTCCATCGGACGGCCTCTTAACTTGATGCGTTCGAGGATATCGTCAATGGATCCTTCCAGATAGATCAACAGGTCAGGATGCGGGAAGTATGGAGTCATGACCATCGCGTCAAAAAGGCTCTTGTATGTTTCATAATCCACTGGTGACATTGTGCCTTTTTCGTGATGCATTTTCGCAAAAATGCCAGTGTCTTCATAAATGGAACGGTCCTGGATAAAACCGCCGCCGTATTCAAAAATCCTTTTTTGCTCCTTGAAACGTTCAGCAAGGAAATAGATTTGCAAATGGAAGCTCCAACGCTCGAAATCCGCATAAAACTTATCGAGGTAAGGGTTGGTATCCACCTTTTCAAAGGATGTACGGAACCTGAGGGCATCCGCCAGGGCATTTGTCATGGTGGATTTGCCGACTCCTACTGTACCGGCAATCGTGATGACCGCATTGGCTGGGATGTCATATTTTGTTCTTAGATTCATGGTTGTACGCTCCTTTTTCTTAATGATGCGTTTAACTGGTCAATGATCAGCTGCATGTCCGCTTCGTTTTTGACGAAATCGAGGTCATCTCCGCTGAAACGAAGGACAGGGATTTCCGGATGATCTTGCTCGAACTGAAGCATAGCCTGCTCATAATCAAGAGATAATTGCTCTAAGTATAAAGGGCTGATATTCTTTTCAACTTCGCGGCCGCGCATCTTGATTCGCTTTAGCAACGTATCAAGGCTTGCATTCAAATAAATGATGACATTGGGCTTAGGCATATCTTTTGTCAGGATTCGATAAATATCTAGGTATTTATTGTATTCCTGGTCATTGAGAGTACGCTGTGCAAAAATAAGGTTTTTCATTATATGGTAATCAGCAACGACTGGCTTGTTTTTGCTGATATAGTGTTCATTAATATCTCCAAGCTGTTTATATCGATTGCAGAGGAAAAACATCTCTGTCTGGAAGCTCCATTCTTCGATATTATCGTAAAATTTCCCCAAAAATGGATTTTCATCGACAATTTCCTTCAAAAGAGCAAATTGAAATCGCTCAGAAATGGCACGGGCCAGTGATGTTTTCCCAATGCCGATTGGTCCTTCAACCGTTATAAAAGGTGTACCTTCCACAACATGTCCTCCCTCTCCGTTGTAACTGTATCTAGTTTACATTTCTGTCATATAAATAGCGCAAAATCCATTTTATCACACCACAGCATATAATGGATACGGTATATTCAGAGGCAATTTTAGCAAAAAAAGAAGACAGCCGCATGAATACTGCGCCTGTCTAATATTATCGAATTCTGTAAAATTTTTTTGGGCTTATTTTTTCCTTGAAATTCAGCTGATTACATATTACCTAGTTGAATATAAGGATTTACTTCTTATCCTTGAGGCCTTTTGACTACGTTGAAATTTTCCTGGATCAGCAGCCAATTTTGCGGGAAGGAGAGCCCGAGCTTCCAATAGCTCATTCCTCTTAATTTTAACTCTTTGATCAAGTCGAATTTTGCCTGGATGGAACGGGCGTCTTCAAACCAGACTTCATGCTGCTTCCCGTCTGCTGCTGTATATTTGAATGTTGGTGCCTGTGACCTTGTATTATACTGTATTGCTACATTGTTTTCCGCTGCCAGCTGGATGGCCTGTTGTGGGCTGACAGCCCGGGCAATAGATCCTTGCACAAATGGAAGGGTCCAATCATAACCGTAAAGATTCTGGCCCATCATGATCTTTCCTGGCGGAATTTCGGTAATCGCATACTCAAGTACCTGGCGGACAGGGCCGATAGGTGAAACTGCCTGGGCCGGACCGCCGCTGTAGCCCCATTCGTAAGTCATGATGACAACAAAGTCGACAATCTCGCCATGGGCTTTATAATCATGGGCTGTATACCATGCGCCTGTCTGTGCTGCGCTTGTTTTAGGCGCAAGGGCTGTTGAAATCAGCCAGCCTTCCTGCTTGAATCGATCCCGTGCTTTTCTTAGGAATCGGTTGTATGCTTCCCTGTCTGCAGGCCGCAAAAATTCAAAATCAAAATGAATATCACGGAATCCGTATTTTTTTGCTGTCGTAACGATATTATTTAGAAACTTATCTTGGACTGCAATGTCATTGAGCAGAATCCGTCCAAGTTCGTCGCTGAACTGGTCATTCTCCTGGTTGGTAATGACCATCATCAGTGTATTGTTGTTTGCTTGGGCGATGGCAGGGAAATTGTTCAATAGCGGTTCTTTCAGCGAGCCGTCACGGAGTGCCTGGAAACTGAATGGTGCAAGATACGTCAAATAGGGTGCGGCATCCCTGGCTGCTGTTTCTAGTGCTGGTGCGACTGTGTTTCCTCGCGGTTCTACATATGCGTTGAATTCAGCCCTTGTCTTTGGGCGTGGCGGAATATAAAGCCGGAAGCCAACTGACAGCGGCTGGTTGACTGTTATTCCGTTAATCCTCGCGAGTTCCTGAACGGAAATACCAAATCGTCTCGATATTGACCAAAGGCTGTCACCGGGCTGGACAAAGTAAAAGCTCCCAACAATCGGGATGACCATTGCCTGGCCAACAACGAGGTTATTTGGATTAGGAAGTTCATTTGCTTCTGTTATATCGGCAACAGATGACCCGTAAATTTGGGCAATCTGCGTCAAGGTCTGGTTTGGCTGGACTACATGTATTTGCATCTTCTTCCCCCCCTGGAATTTTAGCGCTACAACCATTGTATGAAGGAAGAAAAAGCAGTATGTTATAAACCAAGCTCAACAGAAGGCTTTGTTTCTGCAGACAAGACATTGTTCATCATCGTCAGGGCATATATATTGTCTTGATCATTATTGGAGGCGATACAGTCTTCTGGTATGATCAAGTCGTATTCGCGCATATAAGCATCGTTCGCCGTGAAGAGAACGCAAATATTCCCGGCGATTCCAGTAAGGACAAGAGTATCGACCTGTAATTGCTGGAGCAGGGTGTGCAGCGCTGTTCCATAAAAAGCAGAGTGCTTAGGTTTAATCAAAAAATAGTCCTTGTTTTTTTCAGGAGCAATCTTGATTATGATTTCCTCGCTTTTTTCATTAGAGCAATAATCCATTATTTTTTCGAAATCAGCCTGCCATAGATTATAATGGTCATTAATGTAGATAACAGGCATATCTTTTTCGTTAAACTTTTTTTTCAACGATAAAATCGGGTCAATGATTTTCATTGTGTTTTTTGCAAGGGATTCCCCTGCATCAAAGTTAAAATCGTTGATCATGTCTATAATTAAAAGTGCAGTCTTAGTCATATAGGTCCTCTCCTTTGCTATATTTTTAGACCGGGGGAAGAATCTTAAACCATATGGAAACAAAACACCTATTATATTAGCCGGAGGGAAAGATGGAAGCTCAACTTACTCCAGATGAACTTTATATGCTTGAAGCAATCGAAGAGGCGAAAAAAGCTGGCCAAATCGATGAGGTTCCGATCGGAGCTGTGATTGTTCTTGAAGAAAAAATAATAGCTCGTGCCCATAACCTAAGGGAAACAAGGCAAAGCTCGATTGCCCATGCAGAAGTGCTGGCAATTGATGAAGCCTGCCGCAAGCTCGGAACATGGAGGCTGGAGGATGCGATCCTATACGTAACACTTGAACCTTGTCCGATGTGCGCGGGAGCGATCATGTTGTCGCGGGTGAAAAAAGTAGTGTATGGAGCAAAGGATCCGAAGGGCGGGTGTGCAGGAACGTTCATGAACATCCTGCAGGACGAGCGCTTTAACCATCAGAGTGAAGTGGTAACAGGCATTTTGGAACAGCAATGTGGAGCGCTGTTGTCCGATTTCTTCAGGAATCTGCGGGAGAAAAAGAAATTGAAAAAGAAACAGGCGAAAGAAGGGCTGGAACAGCATACAGGAATTGACAGCCAATAAACATTGATTTTTACAGCCGGAGTTAGTATACTATGTATGTGTCCTTGAGACACACTTAAATAAGGTTTCAATTTTGCCGTGCTAGTCGGGGAGGTAGCGGTGCCCTGTACCCGCAATCCGCTCTAGCGGGGATGAATCCCTTCCTTAGGCTGTTTTACTGTAGGGTCTGCCTTAAGTAAGTGGTGTTGACGCCCGGGTCCTGCGCAATGGGAATCCATGAACCATGTCAGGTCCGGAAGGAAGCAGCATTAAGTGGACGCTCCCATGTGCCGCAGGGTTGCCTGGGCCGAGCTAACTGCTTAAGTAACGCTTATGGTATTCAGTCGACGGAAGGTGCACGGCAGTTAAATATTATACATTCAACTCATCTCTTTAACGGGGATGAGTTTTTTGTTTTTCATCATATTAAAATTTGTATGATTTCAACTTCGAGAAATGCCCAGCTCCAGTGCCTAACCCCTCGAGTCGATTCGGTCCGGCTTCACTGGTCAGCCCTCCAGCGCTTGTCGGGGCTGACCAAGGCGCTTGCGCTTTTCTAATAAACTTTCCTTTTCTAAAAGTGTAAATGTAAAAAAAATTGCGTTATAATAGGAAAGATAATATAACGAAGGGAGCGGTGTCATTGGCCTACCAAGCTTTATATCGTGTCTGGCGTCCACAGCAATTCATTGATGTGGTCGGGCAGGAACACGTCACAACGACACTGCAAAATGCTCTGCTTCAACAAAAAATATCACATGCCTATCTTTTTTCCGGCCCGAGGGGGACGGGAAAGACGAGTGCTGCAAAAATTTTGGCCAAAGCGGTTAACTGTGAAAAAGCTCCGACAACCGAGCCTTGTAATGAATGTGATTCGTGCCGGGGGATTACGGATGGATCGATCCCCGATGTGATAGAAATCGATGCTGCTTCAAATAATGGCGTTGAGGAAATCCGGGATATTCGTGACAAGGTAAAATATGCGCCAAACGTCGTGAAGTACAAAGTATACATCATCGACGAAGTGCATATGCTTTCCATCGGAGCGTTCAACGCGTTGCTCAAAACTCTTGAGGAGCCTCCGAAGCATGTCATTTTTATCCTCGCTACAACTGAGCCTCATAAAATTCCGTTAACAATCATTTCACGATGCCAGCGATTTGATTTTAAAAGGATCACTGCTCAGGCAATCGTTGGCAGGATGAGGCAAATTGTTGGGGAAACCGGAGTGGATTGCGATGAAAAGGCCCTGCAGATTATTGCGAGGGCAGCAGAAGGCGGGATGAGGGATGCCTTAAGCCTTCTTGACCAGGCTATATCATTCAGTCAGGACAGGGTAACTCTTGAGGATGCCTTAACAGTAACCGGGACGGTTTCGCAAAATTTCCTTAATCAGCTTGCTAGGGCGATTCATGAAACAAATGCTGCAGCCGGTCTGGAAGCTTTGGATGAATTGCTTTTACAAGGAAAAGACCCTGCAAGGTTCATTGAAGACCTTATTTTCTTCTACCGTGACATGCTTCTTTATAAGGCCGCGCCGGCTCTCGAAGAATCTATGGAACGGGTTATGCTTGATGAAGAATTTCAGGAAATGGCCAATAAAATCAATTCGGCACAAATTTATGAGTTGATCGAAGTCCTGAATAAAGCGCAGCAAGAAATGCGATGGACAAACCATCCGCGTATATTCCTTGAGGTCGCAATCGTCAAGTTATGCCAGCTTGAAAATAAAGCGCCAACAAGCAGTGTCGAGATAGAACCTTTGTTGAAAAGAATTGAGCAGCTCGAGGAAAAGCTGGCACAGTACCAGCAAAATCCAGGTATTGCTGCAGGTGAACCAGCAGCTGCAGCGAAAAAAGCGCCGCGCACTAATCGTAAAGGTTTCCAGGCACCAGCCGGAAAAATCAACGAAGTGTTGAAGAATGCCACAAAAGCGAATCTTCATACAATCAAGGGGCGCTGGGGAGATTTATTGGAAATGCTTGCAGCGAAGCAAATGCGTTCCCAGGCTGCATTGCTGAATGAAGCTGAGCCAGTTGCTGCGTCTGATGATGCAGTAGTGATAAAATTCAAATATGAAATTCACTGTCAGATGGCAATGGAAAACACCAGGTTCATTGAAACCGTCAGCGGCGCCATGTATGAATACACAGGCAAAAGGCTGCAGGTAATTGGTGTGCCGGAAGACCAGTGGCTTAAAATAAGGGAAAGTTTTATCAGCCAAAGAGGCGAAGGGGCTGCAGAGGGGCAAACTGCCACCGAAGACCCACTGATTGCCGAGGCTAAGAAATTATTTGGTGAAGATTTAATACAAATACAAGACTAGTATTGGAGGACGTTAACATGATGCGTGGAATGGGTAATATGCAAAATATGATGAAGCAAATGCAAAAAATGCAAAAGAAAATGGAAGAAGCACAAGTTCAATTAGGAGAAGAGAAAATCGAGGGTACAGCTGGCGGCGGGATGGTCACTGTCATCGTAACTGGCCATAAGGAAATCGTAGATGTGCAAATCAAGCCGGAAGTCGTTGATCCTG
Organism: Mesobacillus subterraneus; assembly: GCF_023715485.1. Lineage (GTDB taxonomy): Bacteria > Bacillota > Bacilli > Bacillales > Cytobacillaceae > Mesobacillus > Mesobacillus subterraneus_B. Next base: position 15,201 of record NZ_JAMBOF010000031.1, read on the forward strand.
ATGATGTTGAAATGCTTCAGGACCTTGTGCTTGCTGCAACGAACGATGCTTTGAAAAAAGCAGAAGAACTTTCAAACAAGACAATGGGACAATTCACAAAAGGGATGAACCTTCCTGGGGGAATGTTCTAGGAGGAATATAACAGAATGCATTATCCTGAACCAATATCAAAGCTGATTGACAGCTTTATGAAATTGCCAGGTATCGGCCCGAAAACGGCTGCTCGTCTGGCTTTTTTCGTCTTAAGCATGAAGGAAGAAACTGTTTTGGATTTCGCAAAAGCCCTGGTGAATGCAAAAAGGAACCTAACGTATTGTTCTGTTTGCGGTCATATTACCGATCAGGACCCCTGTTATATTTGTGAAGACCAGCGCCGTGATCGCAGTCTGATCTGTGTCGTCCAGGATCCTAAAGATGTAATCGCCATGGAAAAAATGAAGGAGTTCAGTGGATTGTACCATGTACTTCACGGGGCGATTTCACCGATGGATGGGATAGGCCCTGAGGACATCAACATACCTGACCTTTTAAAAAGGCTCCAGGATGAAACGGTCCAAGAAGTCATCCTTGCAACCAACCCGAACATTGAGGGCGAAGCGACAGCGATGTATATCTCAAGGTTATTGAAACCGTCAGGTATTAAGATCACCCGGATCGCGCACGGATTGCCAGTCGGCGGAGACCTTGAATATGCAGATGAGGTCACCCTTTCAAAAGCATTAGAAGGACGTCGGGAAGTATAACCTCAATGTTGAAAAACAAAACATGCCTATGCTGATAAACGCAACTGGAGGAAAGTCATGTTGTTTCGTAAAAAGAAATGGCTTAGAAAAGAATTCGACCACAAATTATTAGAACAGCTGACCACCATGAAAACACACTGGAATAATCAAAAGCTATTGGTTGAAAGAAGCTTCGATCCATCAGAAGAGTTTATCACCGAAGCAAAGATTGCCGAAGCAAAATACTTCTTTCTTTTTAAAGAAGCAAAGCACAGGAAAATTACGATTAAAAAGAAGTAACAGAATTTTAAGGTCTTATTTCAATAACTTGTACATAAAAATTAGTACAAGACATTGAAGTAAGGGGGAAGAGTATGGATCCTGTAGTTGTCATATCGATCCTTGGCGGATTGATCTTTCTGCTTCTGGTTATAGGTGCGCCGACAAAGCCGCTCCGATTTATCGGACAAGGGGCTGTGAAGATCTTAATCGGAGCCATCTTTTTATTTTTTCTTAATGCATTCGGGACCAGCTTCGGAGTGTATGTGCCAATCAACATCGCAACTGCTGCAGTCTCTGGTTTGTTAGGGATACCAGGCGTGTTCGCATTGGTTGCAATTCAAACGTGGGTTCTATAATGAAAAAACGCCACTTGGAGCAAAGTGGCGTTTTTTGTTATGGTTGAAAAACTAATATAAAGATTATCTTTGGAAAAAGAAGTTTTTAATTAAAAGTTATTGACCTGATATGCAGTACTTGTTATTAGATAAAACGTTGCTGTTCAACAGCAGTTAACAACTTTTTAAAAAAGATGTTGACGAAAGAATAACAGCATGATATATTATTTAAGTCGCCTACGAGCGGCATTGAAAATTGCTCTTTGAAAACTAAACAAACAAGCGTCAACAAACAATAAATGATCATGGCTTCTATTATAGAAGATCATGAGCCAACGTTTTAACTTATGAGCTAACTCATAACTCTTTATTGGAGAGTT
>NZ_JAMBOF010000032.1 GCF_023715485.1 Mesobacillus subterraneus
CGAGAAGAGGCTCCATGTCAAGTGTTTAAGCTGAACGATCAAGTTTAAATGATTAAACCAGGGAGCAATTCCCTTCAGTAAAATCAATATGTTTCATTTAAGACTCTACTATTTGGGGGCTTGACCAGGAACCTCTCGCCTCATTTTTTTGCCTCTTAGATATGTAAGGTGAACCTTATCCCAAGTGATAATACCTAAAAAGTGCCCGACCTATATAGTAAGGGCACTTTTCCTATTAATATTCCTCTTGATTTTCTGCCACTCTCAATTTTCTTTCAGGAGAAAAATCATTATAAATTTTTGTTTGTTGCAAGCGCTCTTTAAAATAAGCATTCAACTTAGGATCCGTACAAAATATAAAACAGCCTTTTTGGCCTCTCGTCATAAGAGTCCGATAAGTATTGCGTATGATTTGATTGGATATTCTTTGTGCTTGTTCTGGGTCTTCTTTGGCTAGAGTTTTGATTCCCTTTAAGGATTGATCAGTCTTGGCACGCTTTGTGTAATCTGTAATTACCTGGCCATTCTCATATCTTAAGTCGGGACCAATGATGACTCCCACGTAATCGAATTCTAATCCTTGGGATGTGTGAATGCAACCTGCTTCATTTACGGAGTTTGGATCAATAGCCCAAATACTATCTGACAGATTCCAGCTTATTTCAAAATGATGTTCAGGAATTGTGATCTCTTTATGCTTTGTATTATGACGGCCGCCTGTTGGCCATTCCCAGCAGTATCCTGCCAGCAATCGCGACTTATTATTGGTCTTATTAAGTTTTTCAATCATTTTCAGCATTTCATGAGGGTCATTAAAAATTCGGAAATCATAGTCCACTCCATAATAATGGGAGTTAGCTGTTTCCTTAATTTGGAGAACATCATCCAGCCATGATATATAAGCATCTGAACCATCACAGCGGAATTGTGATGTTAATTGGCCAGTAATTAATTCAGCATTCGCTTCATCTGCAAATTTCTTGATTAAATCCATGCTCCCAATATCCTTTAAAGTTACCCTTTGGTTTTCATCGATGAAAAATAAAGTGAATTTAGCAGCTTTAATTAGTTCTTTAACCTGATTTTCACCTTGATTTCCATAAAACCCTGACTTTTCATTTAAACGATGTGCTTCATCGACTATAATGACATCAAACTCATTTAGAGAGGATTCTGTAAAGCTGCCGGAGCCCTTGAATAAATTATCAATTTCTGTTTTTCGTATAGTGCCTTTCAATTTAGAGGCATATACATCTCTGGGAGCAGAGTTTTTGGAAACATATAATGTCATTAGCTCTTGATTTATTAAGTTGACGAGCAGATTAATAGCCATTACCGATTTCCCGGTTCCAGGGCCTCCTTCAATCACCATCACTTGCTTTTTTCCGTTTTTTACACAATTAAGGGCAAGATGAAGTGCTTGTTCGTAAAACACCTTTTGATCATCAATCATGACAAATTCTTCATTGCCTTTTAACATACTTGTTAAAGAGTCCTGCAGTGACTTTGAAGGCCGAATCCGACCATGCTCAATTTGGTAGATGAGCTGATGCTGATCGCCTTTTTTAACAAATTTCTTAATGAAGTCCCTTAGTTTTTGGATTTCACCTTTTGTAAAAACAGGTGCTTTATTGAGATGCTCTTTGTAATGGACATCTATAAGAGGATCATCCTCCATTTTTCTATAGTTATGTAAGTAGGCGCAAGGTTCTAGCAGTATTTGATTCTTTTGTACATTTTCGTTGAAATCTTTTATGAGTGCTGCATAGGACCAAGCCTGATAGGACGGATGAGGCAATGTATTTAATCTTCCACCAACGAACGTCTTTACGACACCGTCCTGTGTGGTTATTTTCTCAACCTCAGACCATTGTTTAAGTTCAACGATGACTACATGGTCTTGCTTACCATTATTACCGGCCACAATAAAGTCTACTCTTTTAGATGTATTAGGAATTTTAAATTCAATAGCAACACTGGCATCATGCGGAATCTCTTTGTCTTGCATCACATTGCACATTCTTTGCAATGAATTTTCCCATGAAACAATCTCCTGTTTAGAAGTACGTCCTACTTTTTCTTGATAGGATTGATAAAGGCGTTCAACCAGTAATTCATTTGTTACATCGGATATAAATTCAGTTTTATTAGCTTCATAGATTATCATACCCGGCTCCCCATAATCATTTATTTATTGGATACTTTATTGCGTTTTTCTCCATCTTTCTAGATACTTCTTCTTCTAAATCTATATTCATTTTTTCGGCAAGCTGAAGGAGATAAATTAGAACATCTGCCATTTCATCTTTAATATTTTCTGTTGATGATTCCAATGCCTCTTCACTGCTTTTCCATTGAAAGTTTTCAAGAAGTTCATTGGCCTCCAAAGCAATAGAGATAGCCAGGTCCTTCTCATTATGATACGGCTTCCAGCCCCGATCATCCCGAAACTGTATGATTTTATCTATCATATTCTGCATAAGGTAACCTCCAAACACCATATTATTACATTTTCTATTATTCTATCATTATTAATCTCATATGCGGTGAGATGGTTAATTTTTGTATAGTGGTAAAGCGTGGGATCGATTTACTTGATTACTTTATGATGTAAGGAAGCAGTAGAACCGTCCCTGTGTTTCTGTGTGCTGGTTTATTAGGAATAAAAAAATGATGTCATTAAATATGGTATTAATTGGTTTTGTGTACCATCTTTTCTTTTTAATTTTGTATAATAATAAATATTAATAATTATATATTTTTTAAATAAAAATATTAAATTGGAGGAATATATGGACTATATATATATTGATGAAAAAGGGCCACAAGAAACTATTAGGATGACGGCTCCCTATGATGAAGAAAAGAAAATTAAGTTAGGAAATGATAACATGTATGTTTATGTTGCTAACTTAATCAAGATAAAAGAGGAATGTCTCCATGAAATTGAGGAGAAATATGAAATCTTAGAAAGAGATTACATGTCTTCTAGAAATTTTCTTGACAATAAAAAAGAATTAAAAGGAAAAGACATTTTGGGCAAGAATTTCAAGTATGGTATAGCAAGTCTTAAGGGGCGTGAACTAGATTTTTATAATTCCTTGTTTGACCTACTTCTTGAAAATCAAGTTGATAATTTATTATTGTCAATTAATAAAATTTCTCTCGTTGCAGACAATAGATTATCAGATTGGATTCTTAAAATGGAAGAAAAAAGATTCATAGAATCGCCAAAGCTTTTAAAATATTCTATAGTAAAATATTTAGAAAAAGAATCCAGTAAAAGTGTGATTCAATCTTTTTTTGATTCTAATAAGGGAAATAGAGAAGTTCTTACAGAAATTCAGAAAGACATGAAAGCATTCGTTGAAAAGAACCAGGATATCCAGAGAATGAAAGTCCAAATACAGGATTACAAAAATATAATTCAAACAATAAAAAAAACAAAGCATTTTATTCAAGAAACTCCTTTTGCTGTAGTCTCATTTGATTGGAACAAGGTGTCATTTGACCTTGACTTGTGGATATCAGAAATGTCCCTTGCTAATAAAATTAATATACAGTCTTCAGAACTGATTCTTGATGAAGGGATCCCCTCAGAACCGTTCAAGAAATTAAATTTTCCATTAATAAACGAAAATGAAGATTCTGTTAATCATGTTGGACTTCGGATTTCTGATGTTTTGGTCGTGATTTCAGGAAAATATATTTCAAAATTAGCAACTGATGTCAAGTATGATAAAAATAATCCGGAAAAAAGGAAACTTTTATCTAAGGATTGGTTTCAATTAGATGAAGAGCAATTTGCTTTATTGAAAAAGATGACAAAATATTTTTTTTCTCATGATTCAACCTATTGTTTTATAGTTGATACGTATTTTGATGATGCACTTCTATTTGAAACTTATCTTAGGTATATAAGTTCTTATGAAACTTTTAATGATTTTAAGGGACATTTAGAAGCACATGTAGACCAACATTTTGAATATTTAGCCGGGAAATTCAGGTCCAAATATGAACTGGCATTAGAAAATGATATAGTAGCGAGAAAGATATATGGGAGTATGCTTTCTGGCATTAAGGCTGGAATTGTTCGTCCTATATGAAAAAACTAGTACCAAAGGTATTGAATAATGTAATAGAGTTTTAGTAGTTGCCAACAAGGCATTGAAAATGATTTTCAATGCCTTGTTTTTTTGCCTCTTTTATAACTAAGGTGAACCGTACCGTAAGTAACGGCAAATCCAACATTTGAACTGTTCCATTAACTGTTCACAAAACCGCCACAACCTTGAGCTTTCGACCCTGTCCTTTCCACCCTTTCATCCATATATAAACGGTGAAAGGATGGTGCATTAGCATGACAATTAAGTCGGCGGTTATTGAGAGTTTTGCGGAGTATTCACAGTTTGGTTCGTTGAAGGAGTTTAATAATCATTTTGAGATGTGGATGGTGGATAAGAAGCGTTTTTTCAGTAAGGGTGAGTTGATTGGTTTGAAGCGGCTGGCTCGTTTTGCTGCGAAGGTTCCTGGCGTGGCCAATGCCAAGATTGGGACGGTCCTTAAGGCGATTTATGAGGAGTATGGGGAAATGGGGATTTCCCGTTCTACATTTAAGAGGATGATCCTGAAGGCTAGTGAAATTGGTATTTACACTGTGTATGAAACTGCGCGCAAGAATGGCTCACAGTCTAGCAACCTGTATGTATTCAATCGTTTCCCAATGAATGAACTACCGGATGGCGTTCAATTGAGCCACCAATATAAAACTATCATTCCTTCTGAAACTAACATTAAAAAGAATAATAAACGTGAAGAAAAGGCTGCTGAAGAACAATAATCAGAAATCGGTGAGATAAAATCCCTTGCTGAAAAAGCACCGGAAGACTATCTTTTTTGTCAGTGACCGGATTCCTAGTGATTTCGTCAATCTTGTGAAATACTTCTTCCCAGCTGCAAAGTCAATCGAGGAATTCTGGCGGATGAGCAAGGTCGCTGCCTACCGTAATAACTATGAAAAAGACACGGATCTCTTGTTATCACTGTCTCTCGACTCCTTCAAACAGCTAGTCCGGAAACTGAAGTCGAAGGTGGAAGTAAAGAACCCGATTGCTTATTTTACTGGGATTTTGAATAAGAAGTTCCAGGAGCGTTATTTTGAAGAGCTTAAAGATATGGGTTCGGTTTGTTGAACTAAGCCAAAGTTTTTCCGAGGGTCAATGGGGCGGTTTTCACTGGCTCGTAAATTTTGAAAATATGTAACTAAATGAGGCAGTGGAATGGTCCCTCTGTCTCATAGTTACACCTCACAAACTAGAAAAAAAGAATTAGTATTCGCATAATACAATTTTTACGAATTATTTACTGCTTGGGTGGACCACTGGTGAAACTCCTAATTATTTCGATAGCGTTAGTTAAGTCTTGAGGATTCAACTGACTGCTTGGGGAACTACCACTCTTATCCGGTTGCTGACTATTAATCTCAGCTCTTCCGAATATAAGAGGGAATAGTTGCTCTTTCAACTTAATTTGATCATCTTCTGAAAAAGCAGCAATATAAGGATTTAATGTTTTTAATTCGACTTCCATTTGACGGTTATACTTTTCTTGGGTTTCATTTTTAGTAACTTGACGAGCTGCATATGCAGTAAATGAACCAAGGGCTGTTGTCACAATAAATCTGGCAATCAAAGATGGCCAGTCTAAGTCTTTGCTAAAAATAAACGCATAGACACCAAATCCTATCGTAATTGCAAAACCAGAACCAGTTAACCACTGCCAAATAGTTGTTAATTTTTCTTTTTTATCAGCAACTTCTTTAAAATGACCTGAGATTGAGTTTGTAGAAATAATTCCTACTAAACTTTCTACTGATTTTTTATGTTCAGCCAAAATAGTGTCGTATTCTCGTTGCTTTTCATTTGTATTATCTAAAAATAATTGCTGTTCCTCTTTTAATTTTGTGATAGTTTCCTGAATTACTTGGTCGTTTTGTTCTAGTAATTGCTCCCACTGTTCTTTCGATTCCGAGAGTTGGTCATCAAACGTTTTCTGAATATCTTTCAGCTGTTGTGCAAACTGTTCAGAACGTATTTTCTCTGTTTCGAGAAAAGTATCATGCAATACTGAAAATTTCTCGTCAAATGCATTAGATGTATTTGTGAACTTTTCTGTTAATTGTTCAAAGGAAGTGTTTAGATCTTCAATTTCCTTTGTGATTTCTTCATTTTTTTGTAATAATACTTGTTGTTGCTCTGCTAACACAACTTTGTGACGCGCGACCGAACGCCTAAATGAAATAACGTTATCTTTGATGCCCTCCAACGATTCTAAATCTTGAATAGTTGGAATGAAAATCATATTAGCAATTATATTGTCTATATGATTATTAATAGTATTCAAAGAAGAAGTATTCACTAAATGGGCAGGTGCGTTTTGAAGGTATGCATTTATATGTCTAACATCTTCATTTAGTGAGTCAAGTGTAGGTTGTCTATTAAGATATGGGTCAATTGCACTAATTCTTGATTTTAATTGATTAAGTAGTCCATTAATCCGATTTAGTGTTTGTGTTCCGTATTCATCAAGCTTATGTAATAATTCCTCGTTATTCTCTACTAATGAAAGCGTCTCGATAGATGTTGGTAATGTGCTTAGGATAAAAGGATGGTTTTCTAATTGATTTATTCGACTCATAAATAGCCCCCAGGTAATCTCATATTATTTAACAATTATACCAAGCGTCCATTCCCTTATCCAACTATTCTTAAAATTTATATTATACGAATAGTTTGCAATCTTGTAAATGAATTTTCCAGGCTTCAAAGTCAATCGAAGAATTCTGGCGGATGAGCATTGTAGTAACTACTATGAAAAAGAAACAGATCTCCTGTTATCACTATCCCTTGACACCTTTAGACAGCTCGTCAGAAAGCTGAAGTCGAAGGTGGAAGTCAAGCATCCAATCGCTTATTTTACCGGCAACCTGAACAAGAAATTCCAGGAGCGTTATTTTGAAGAGCTTTATGAAATGCAGGTTTGTTGAGTGGGGAATCTAGAACTCCAACCCGTTACAGTGATGGCGATGACAGGGGAACTATTTTCGCGAAAGATAAATAGTGTGTTAATCAGCATTTTTCTAAAGTTACCTATATATAGATATAAATGTTTAAAACTCAATCATAATTGGATACACAAGGAATGGAGGGATGAAGATGAAAATACTTATTATTGGTGGAGATGCAGCAGGTATGAGTGCTGCGATGCAAATGGTCCGGAACAGTTCTGGACATGAAATCACTGTGTTGGAAAAGGGTGGCGTGTATTCATATGGACAATGTGGCCTGCCTTATGTGATTAGTGGGAAGATTGAGTCTACAGATGAGTTAATCGCTCGCACTCCGTCTACTTTTAAAGAGAAGTATGGCATTGATGCACGGGTATTTCATGAGGCCCAAAAGGTAGACGTGGAAAATAAAATGGTAAGTGGAATAAACCATAGTAATGGAGAAACGTTTAGCCTTCCATATGACCGCCTTCTGATTGCGACTGGTGTAAGCTCGGTCGTTCCAAAGTGGAAGAGTGTGACACTTCCTGGTATTTTCTCACTAAAAACCATCCCTGATGCAAAAGCGATAATGGATCATCTGGAAAGAGATATACATAATGTGACGGTGATTGGTGGCGGGTACATTGGTCTTGAAATGGCCGAAAGTTTTGCGGAGCTCGGCAAGAAGGTAACCATCATTGAACGAAATGAGCAATTAGCTAAAATATTTGATCCAGACATGGCAGAACTGATTCATGAAGAAGCTGTAAGACAAAACATTGTGTTAAATATGGGTGAATCCGTAGAAGCATTCGGTGGAAGTGACCATGTGGAATCTGTGAAAACCGATAAAGGAGAGTATGAAACAGATTTGGTGCTAGTCGCTGTAGGTGTGAGGCCCAATACTTCCTTTTTAGAAGGAACAGGAATCAAAACAATTGGAAATGGTGCCATCCAGGTAAATGCCTATATGCAAACCAGTATTGAAGATATCTACGCGGCAGGAGATTGTGCCACACAATATCACCGAGTAAAAGAAAAGGATGATCACGTCCCATTGGGAACACATGCCAACAAGCAAGGACAAATCGCCGGATTGAACATGGTTGATGTACATAAAACATTTAAAGGAATTGTCGGCACTTCCATTATTAAGTTTTTCGATTTAACCCTTGGGAGAGCAGGGCTATCAGAAAAAGAGGCAAAAATAATGAACATCCCCTGTGGCACTGTAACCATTACAGCATCTGATATCGCTGGCTATTATCCGGATGATAAAAAAATGAAATTGAAACTTGTCTATCATAAAGAGACACATAAAGTTCTTGGCGGGCAAATTATTGGTGAAAATGGCGTCGATAAACGAATCGATGTCCTAGCGACAGCCATATTCCATTCCATGACGACCGAAGAGCTGCTTGATTTAGATCTGGCGTATGCTCCCCCGTATAATGGGGTGTGGGATCCTATTCAGCAGGCGGCTAGGAGAGTGGAGTAGGTGGGAATAGCGTAAATGAATACTGCAACAAATTCGGTTTTCATCGATTTTACCGGCAGTGAATTTTAAAGCTGATTTTTTTAATTCAAATAGCTAACAAAAAGCTTGGGAACATGAACTGCTCCCCGTCAAGTAGACAGTGGAAATAATAAAAACAATCTAAGCGGCTTTAGCCCTGTATTCTAGGGGGCTAAGGCCGTTTAATCTTTTTTGGTAACGTTCATGATTATAAAAGTATATGTACTCATCAATCGCCGCAGATAGTTCTTCAAAGGTCTTATATTTCTCCAGGTAATACTTCTCGCTTTTCAGTGATCCCCAAAAGGATTCCATTGGACCATTGTCAATACATCTTCCGACTCGGGACATACTTTGAGTCATCTGTGCTTGATCTATTCTTCGTTTAAATCCGAGATGGGTATACTGGAAGCCCCTGTCGCTATGTATGAGTGGACGGTCTCCATTCAAAAGGGCTGTTGCCTGATCCAGCGTATCAAACACCAGTTTATTGTTGTTGGAACGCCCAAAAACGTAACTGACGATGGTTCCATCGTGTAAGTCTTTAATCGCACTCAAATAAGCCTTTTTTGCTTCTCCATACTTGAATTCAGTGACATCCGTAACCCATTTCTCATTTGGATTTTCGGCCTGGAATTTACGGTTTAACACATTTTCTGCGACATGTTGAGGGGTTGATTTTTTATAGCGTTTCTTCTTTTTCCGGATTACGCTTTGAATGCCGACAATCTTCATCAGCCTATAGATTCGCTTATGATTGAAGCTCTTGCCCAACTTTCGATTCAAAGCCATCGTAATCCTACGGTAGCCATAGATTCCTTTAACATCTTCATGGAGAGCCTTCATTTCTTCTACAAGTTCTTCATTCTGGCGTTCACGCATGGAAGGTGTTCGCTTTAGCCATTTATAATATGCAGATCTGGCCAACCCCGCAATTTCACAAAGCATGATGAGAGTGAACCCCTCTTCCTGGTGAAGTTCTTTGATCGTCATATATTTCTCCTCAAGGCGTATCTGGCTTATCTTCGCCTCCTTTCTATCTCCTCTAACTTTTTTAAGAATGCATTCTCTGCACGTAAGCGTTCGTTTTCGCTCGCAAGCCTCTTCATCTCCAATTTCATTCTCTGTTCTGGAGAGAGTTCAACTTCTTCCTTTTTCCTCCCACGCTTATCCCGAAGGGCTTCTTCGCCGCCATGCTCATACTTTTTAACCCATTGATATACTTGTTGGTAAGAGACCTGGTAGGTCTCAGCTGCCTTCTGATAATCCTTGCCGTTCTCAAGGCAATATAGCACAATCTCTTTCCGTTCATTTATGGTTGTGTTTCTTCTAGTCATAGTGTTTGTCCTTCCTTGGGAAGTGTCCTTTAATTCTCTATGACTATTATACTTTTTAATCCACTTGCGAAGGAGAGAAGTACTGGAAATTTCATATTTCCTCGTAACTTCCTGAATGGAGTAATCCCCGCTAAGATAGTCCTGAACTGCCGACAGCTTAAGTTCCTTCGAATATCTCTTCCAAGTAGAGGATTCGTCCAATCCTTCCACTCCGTATTTTTCAAACTTATAGATCCAATCATAAATTGCCATATTACTCACTTTGTATATAAATTCCAGTTCCGAAATGGTATGGTTCCCGTTTTCCAATGCCTTTATAATCTTAATTTTATCTTGGAGTGAAAAGGCCCTTTTTGACATAATAAAAACTCCCCTTTAAGTAAACAGATTTTATTTTTTAATCTGTCTACCTAAAGGGGAGCATATCAACATCCCAAGCTTTATTCCTTTAATAAACTGTTCTGTTCAAATAAAGCTGCTTCGTTATTTCAATATAATCTCCATTTTTCTACTCTTCGTTGTCATCCCAATTGACCTATAAAATTCAATGGCAGATGTATTTTCTTCGGTTACTCCCAATTCAATACTATCAACTTTGAGACTTCTTCCAAAATCAAAAACGTAATTAGTTAGGTTTTTTCCGATTCCTTTCTTTCTATGTGTTTCAGCAACGCATAAACTCTTTATATATAATACTTTCCTCGCTTTAACAAAAGTATTTCCGGTTACTTCTTCTTCCTTTGTCACTACAACGCCAACTATATCATCGCTTAAAGTAGCCAAAAAAATATGCTGTTTGTCATCAATCAATTGGCTTTCAAAAGAGACGTAGGGACGGTGATGTGCACCCCTTAAAGTAGAGGTTGAAAAACAACTAGTTTGGAAACCATTTTAAGGGGTGATTAACATGCCGAAAAAAGGCCAAATCTATAAAAACTACACTATGGAAGTTAAAATCAGAGCT
>NZ_JAMBOF010000033.1 GCF_023715485.1 Mesobacillus subterraneus
GTCCCTATGTCTCTTCAACCAAACTACTTCGAACACCGAATGCGACGCCAAAACCGTCCCTTTGTATCTTCACAGTCTAGTGGGTCTTCAACTATTTCTTTAATCCGCTTAGATCGGAGAGATATTTTCTTGTATACCTCGAGTTTACAGCTTCATTGTTCCATTTGCTCTTTATGGTTAGGAGACCACTTAGTCCACCTATTCCGGCTGCTTCTTTTACAACTTCCAAGGAGGTCATTTCTGGAGCCTGTACTGCAATCCAAACACCAAGGCCAACGCTAACAGCAGTTAATCCCAGCGCACTAATTTCAAGCATTAAATCTCTGTGTTCTCCATTAAATTTACTTAGAACCTCATGCGGATCGGAGCTGTTTTCTGCAAGTGTTAATGCTCTATTTAAGGATGTATGAAATGAGTGTAAATTTCTTTTAAAATTAGTCTTTTCTCTAAATTGAATGATCTTATCTATACTTATAGAATGCAGGTTATTAGGTAACTTAATATTAATAATTTTTTTAGCAACCGTTAATGTTGAATTTTTTGGGGGTTCACTAGCTGTTTCTCTATCTGTTGATGGAAAGGTTGCTCTTAATTTCATGCTCATTGTATCAATTAAATTATTATCGGTGATTGCTGAAACATCATTTTGCTCGCCCAAATCATGAGCTAATACACTCATATATAAGACACCCACTTCATTGGGAACAAATGTCCCTTCCTCTCCATATCTGCATAATTTATTGTTCTCACAGAAGGAAAGAAAATCTTCCGTATATTTGTCCCTATATAAATTAAAATTCTGAAATCTTTCATTCTGCCATCTTTCTATAAAATTATCAGAATGAAAAATATCTTTATACTCTTTCGGGTTCGCTATGATACTTTCCAGTGTTTCCACAACGGTATTAGAAGTCTTATCTTTTACAATATGATCATTTTCTGAGATATAGTGTCTTCGAATCAGATCGGTTTCTTGAGTAATCTTCTTAAATGTATCAGAAAGTTCATAACCACTTTCAAAATCATATAACTGAGCTGGATGTATTGGGATAATTTCATCTAAATATAATAAAGCAAATTTAACCCATTCTTCATTCGTTATGTCGATATATGGATAATAAATGTATTTCATTTTTTTCTCCTTTTAATTTATTCCTCAAGCTCACCAATCTTTTCTGCAATTTTCCATCTATCTTCTGCACTTAGGTGCTGAATTTCATTTTCTATCCATTCGAAAAAATCATTCGAATAATAATTTCCTAAATTCGTTGCATTTACAAATAAACTACCTACATGAAGTTGTAAATCCAGTGGAATTGATAATATTCTAAAAAAACGAAAGATGGGCACATTGTACTTTTTCTCAAATGGGTTTTCATCTACAGTGATTGCAATTGTAAATAAAGTACTATTAATCCATTTATCTACGATTCCATAGGATGAAGTAAAATTGGGATCAAAAGGATAATCAAAAATAAACGGATCGGAATCAGGCCCAATTTTAAAAATCAGGAAAAATAAATCTTTCTTTGCTACAATTCCTATTTCTATTGGGTAAGTCTGCAGCAAATTGATTTCATTATTGGTAAGTTGTTTTTGGTAAACCGTCATCAGAACAGAAGAACAGTCTCTAATGCTGGATAATTCTATTCCTTCTTTTTTTGTGTGAAAATGTAAACAAGGTAAACCGGAACCTAAATAGTCGTTTATAGAATTAACAATCAACCAAATCAATCCCTTTCATTCTGAAATAGGAAAATATTACTATTAAATTATACCAATAGAACGACATTTTAAATCCAACAAGTTTTTGACATTAATGAACTTGGTTAGTAGGGAACCACAGTTCACTCACCCAGGTTCAGGGCCCTGCTTCTGACTTAACTCTTTTGACTTCCGATTGAAGCGCAAGAAACGTCACTGTGTTTCTTTCTTCCTTATAATTGAAAAATCACATGACAACGATTAACAAAAATAGTAAAATCAAACTATTATTCAAGGAGGAAATGGAAACTTTTCATATGCACATTTTAAAGAGGACTCGTGATTACAATAATATAAATCTTCTTAAAGCGAGGGATCATAGTTACCATCAGGCTAGGAAATTAACTTGGCTGGTCATCACGCTGGCTATTATCCCTGTTTTTTATTCGATTTTTTCTAATATAACTGGCATCAAGCTTACTACATACTTACATTTGGACAATTTCCTAAACGAAAGGTTAATGGGGACAATTCTCTCAGCAATTGTTTACTCTACTACTCTCGTTTTATCTAATAAGATACGGTTGCTAAAGGTCATATCGAATGACTTTCGGGAAATGTACGACTGTAATGTATTTTCTTTGCCCTTTAACAAATACATTGCTTCTGAACGGGAAGAGCCAGAAATTGCATATCATGCGAATGGGTGGAAGGTATCGGGGTTATATCAGGTTTGGTATGGCGAGACATTCTCCGGCAATCATAATCGGAATGTTCTTGTATGCCAGGCGGATAATATATCCTATGCAGCTTTTCTTTATAAAAAGTTGAACAAACTGCTGATCAGCACTAGTTTTATTTTACTGTTAGTCCTAACTATTTTATTTTTGTACTTAGGAAATCTTGATAGAATCTTTTTTGAAGTCATCATTCCTGCTTTTACTATTTTCACATTAATTTTCAAAGTCACCTACAAATCTTCAGAGATACAAAAGGATTATATGAAGATTTTGGAACAGTTGCGAGAGGACGTTAATAAAAGAGACTTTGATTTAATCTATTTAAGGATGCTGCAAGACAAGATTTTCTTCACTCGTTCGAATGATATTATTACACCCAGGTTTATCAGAGAGAAATTGCTGGGTGAAAACAACGAGTATAAGTCTTTCCTAAACAAATTTAAGGATGACATTTTTGGGAACGATGTAAATCGCCTTACTCTTGCCCATGAGATTCCAATTTACTCTATTGATCGTCAAGGGGAGTATACAATAGGAGAGCTTCATAATAAATTGTTGATTATGATGAAGGATGTAGATACTATTTGCAGTACAAATGAGTTAGAATACATCCTGGATGGCGGATCCTTATTAGGTGCTGTCCGACACAGAGGGTTTATTCCATGGGATGACGACATAGATATTGCGATTAAATACGAAGATTTGAATCAGTTTTATTCTGTGATGCAAGCCAACCTGCCGCCGAACTTTTCTATTCAAAGCTTCTTTGATGATCCTTATTACTCCCCTGTTATGCCTAAATTCCGCATTCGCATGGAAGGGACAGAAGTAATCGAGAAGCTACACAATGCCAGCCAGAACTTCACAAAAAAAGGAATCTTTATTGATGTTTATACGTTAGACTATAGCCTAAAATTCAAATTCCTTGATAAGCTATACCGGCTTACAGTAATGCTGCCTATATATCAGCTCCTAACAAGACTAGATGTGATGTACAAAGGTAAATACAAGTTATTGGCTTTAAAAAGTTCTATCTTCACTTGGAAGAATTCTATAGCAAACTTCCAAAGGACAAAAAATTGATGTCGTATTCACCAAGCTATCTATATAAACCGATAAATCCAGGCCCTTACTATGAAACAGAAAAAACTTTCGTAGATATCACAAAGTTGCCATTTGCCACCTTGGTACTGCCAGCTCCAAATACTCCCGATCATGTGTTAACTCGTTGCTACGGAAAGAATTATATGATTCCAAACAAAACATATATGACAGTACTACAGCATTTAAAAGCGATAAAACTTTGAAGCACCGGACGGTTCATGTGTTTCACTTCTAACTCTAACCAGAAAGCAAACAGGCACCATCCATTTATTGGACAGTGCCCGACACAAAATAAAATGAAAGAAGATATCGTGGCAGATAACCAAAACGCGGAGACGGTTCTTATGTCTCTAAATTTGTAATTTTTTATTTTGGTGACACAATAACCGCCCCTACTTCCCTCTTCGTCTCCCCTTTAATGCATATTAGACCCTGTACCTCCCAGCACCTCATTTTTGGGCCAAATACTATCCGAATTGGGAGAATATTTATAAGGGATTGAATCTGACTGGCAAAAGTCCCGATGACGGAGATCATCTGTGGAAAGTTTACTTACCCTCACATATTGGTTTGAAGATACCTCTATCTTCACGTTCTTCGGAAGGGTAAACAAACCTTCTTTTTGGGTTTCGGCTTTCTTTGACATCTGACTGTTTATATTTTTCAATGTTCTGTTAATTACAGATAAGATATTTGATTCAAAAAACTAGACCGATTGATTAACAAGTATAATCATGATCGAGCATAACTAAAATGACACCGGTACAATACCTAGACCACTTATGATATGCGTTTTTTTAAAATGCCCGTAAAAAACGGGTACAGTTCACCTCCCTATGCTTCTCTCTGCTTACTCCCTTTTTTGCACTGTCATTCATATAACGAATGCTTTAAAATAAAAATCAAATAAACCTGTGTGGTGAGGCCGCTTTGTTTACGGTTATTGTGTTTCTTGGGGTGTTAATGCCGATTGTGGGTCTTGTGATTTTGATTATGATCAGGCTGTTTGATCAGGAGCTTGATGTGCTTGGGCTTGAGAATGTGAAGGTTCGGCTGGAGAAGGAGCTGCAGGAGAGTGAGTATAAGCAGTTGACGGAGCGGATTCAGCCTCATTTTCTGTTCAACACGCTGAACGCGTTTTTATCATTGAGCCGGATTGGTCGCCAGCAGGATATGACTTATGGTTTGGAGCGTTTTTCTTTATTTTTGAGATATCGTTATCAGGATCATGATGTGCTTGTTCCATTTATGACGGAGCTTGAGCATACAAAGAATTATCTAGCGATTCAGCAGTTGCGATTCGGGCCGCGCTTAAGCGTTGAGTACGCGCTGTCCCCGTCAGCGGTTGACTGTAAGATACCGCCCTACACGCTTCAGACGCTTGTAGAGAATTCGTTTAAGCATGGTTTGGAAAAGAAACCTGGAGACAAGTCTTTGAAAATCAGCCTTGAAAGAGAGGGGAACTGGGTTTCACTCAAGGTTGTTGATAATGGGCTAGAAACGATAGATATCAGCAATTCTTTGAAAGGAACGGGATTGGCTAACATCAGGAGACGGTTTCAGTTGATTTTTGACTTGCCGGCTTTCTTGACATTATCGAAAAATGCACAGGGGAAAACAGTTGCCCATGCCTATTGGCCATACATACCGGAGGATGAAGAAGATGAACGTCCTAATCGTTGATGATGAATACTTGGAAATTGAACAGCTTCGCTATTTAATCAAGCGGAAGTATCCTGCCTGGTCGATCTTAGAAGCAGAAGATGCAGTATCTGCCCGAAAAGTCTTGGCTAGAGAAACAATCCACCTTGCGTTTGTTGATATTCATATGCCGGGTGAGGATGGGCTCGTGTTTTCAAAAAGATTAAAGGAAGACCATGAAAATACCGAAGTTGTCATCGTATCTGCCCATCAAGAATTCCAATATGCAAAAAAAGCGATTCAGATGGAGGTTCTCGATTACATTGTAAAGCCAGTTATTGAGGCTGAACTTTATGGGGTCATCGATAAATATGTCAGTGAAAACAAGCGTGCTATAGCAAAATCAGCACATGTTCAGCATGCAATTAGCCGAATAGAGGAGGACTATGCCTGCAAGCTAAGCCTTCAGGATATAGCGGATGATATTCCTGTAAACGCCTCCTATTTAAGTAGTCGCTTTTCCGAGGAAATTGGCACTACATTTCAGGAGTATCTACTAGAATACCGGATTCACCGCGCAAAAAATTTCCTGGTAAAGTATCCAGATTGGAGTATGACGAGAGTTGCTGAAGCAACCGGGTTTTCGAGCCAAAACCATTTCAGCAATGTGTTCAAGAAAATCGAAGGCGTTACACCGTCTAAATATAAGGATGCGAAAAAATGATTGATTGGTATGTAATTCTATTTGTGGCTATTACCTTGCTAATCTTCTATATGAAGGAGTTTGGTGAGCACCCTGACTCTTCCCGATACATCCAGGATCGCGTAAAGGTTCCTGTTTCAGCTGGAACGACGCAATTGCTGTTTCGCCTCATGACAGGAACGTTTTTATTTATTCCATTTTACTTCACGATCACATATGGATACATGGCAGGCTTTGCCCTAGCGGTGTCAGGCAGTTTCATTTTATATGTTTTCAGCACCCAGGTCGAAGAGTTAAGTGGAAAAATAACGATTATCGAGGATCGGTATCAATTTTTAAAAAGTAAATTTACCAAGAAGGGACTACTTGCCTTCTACGGATTAATGATGGTTGCAGCAGCTGAAGGATTGATCATCAGTACAATGCTGGCACATGAATTTTTAAAACAGGTCTTTGGAATATCGTCCTTCATGGCAGCAATGCCGATTCTCTTTTTCAGCTTTATTTTTGCAGGTATGGGCGGGATTAGGGGAATGCGTAAGATTGGTACTTGGTTAATCATGATGTTTTTCATCGGCATTTCCGTTATCCCGTTATCCGCCTTTCTTATTAATGGTGCAAAACCGATTTACATAACTTTATTTGCTGAAAACAGCACGAATCTGGATATAAAGCATTTACTGATTGGCGCGCTTCTTTTCATGCCAGTATTAGCAGGCCATTTAATGGTTTATTTTTTTATGAGCCATGATTTGATGTCGATCAAAAGAAATAGGGTAAGAATATCCATTGGATTGAGCTCGATTTGCTGGAGCAGTATCCCTCTCGCAATTTCATTAATAGTCCTTTATTTGCTAGCTATCACTGGCAGCAAGACTACTGAAGGATTATTGGCAGGACTGCAAGAGCATATGCCAGTTTCCCTCGTCTATATCCTTGTATTTGTCGTTCTTTCCAGCCTGGCAACCGGAATCGGCCTGTCTCTGTATAGAATGTCCTCGATGCTTTTGACAGCATATAAGGGAAAGGCAGCGGTACAAAGAGGCTACTTTTTCAGCATGCTGTTATGCGCCATTCCGATAACTTTATTAAAAGCCCTCCCTGGAGCGTTGGAGTTATCGATTATATTTTACGCAAATTTATTTGCTGCACTGGGATTTCCAATATGGGTAACGATCAAATCAAAAATCATATGGGGTGCAGATTTTGGATTTGTCCTTTTTTCATCAGTATTAATGGGCAGCTGGATAAGTTTTAAAAATGACTGGATGATTGGGGTTCCGGTTAGCATCGGGCTGTCGAGCCTGATTGCCCTCATCTTATTAGTTAGAAATATCAGAAAAGTATAAAAATAATACAAAATCACATAAAGATTCTGTAAAACAGACTCCTTTCTCTTTTTTATAATAGAAAAAAAGGGAGAGGAGTAATTTTAATGGTCCAAACCGTAGCGAAGGAACAGTTTTTTTATGCATTTAGCAAGGATAATAAAGCCGCATTAAGAGTGCCTTCTGGTTCTCAGATTGTGATCGAGACATATGATTGCTTTCAAAACCAGATCCAATCCAATGAGGCAGCCTTCAACTCCATTGACTGGAATCAAATCAATCCGGCAACAGGATCGATTTACGTGGAGGATGCTCTGCCTGGAGATGTCCTGAAGGTTAAGATTGATAATATTGAGCTGGGTGACCAAGGAGTAATGGCGACAGGGCCAGGACTTGGTGTGATGGGCCACAGGATTGATGAATTTCAGGTAAAAATCATTCCGATTGAGGAAGGCAAAGCGGTTTTTAATGAAAAATTGCATCTTCCGCTAAATCCAATGATCGGTGTGATTGGCGTTGCTCCAGAATCTGAACCGGTATCGTGCGGGACGCCTGGTGCACATGGCGGAAATATGGATACAACGACAATTACGACAGGTGCTACTCTCTACTTCCCGATTTTCCAGGAAGGAGCACTGTTTGGCCTTGGTGATCTGCATGCTGCTATGGGTGACGGAGAAATTGGCGTATCCGGAATTGAGATTCCCGGAAAAGTAACGGTCACTTTGGAAGTTTTAAAAGGAAAGTCCATTCGGTTCCCGTTTATCGAAAATGAAGAAGGAACAGCAGTGATTGTTTCCAAAGAAACACTCGATGAAGCAGCGAAAGAGGCAGTTGAGATTTTCATAGATACACTGCTGCCGCATACTGACATGAACCTTGGCGAACTTACGATGCTGATGAGTGCAGTCGGCCAGGTTCAAGTTTCGCAAATTGTTGATCCACTGTTGACTGCAAGATTCTTTGTGCCGAAAAATGTGCTTGAAGCCTATCAAGTAAAATTATTTTAATAAGGGGGGAGTTTAGATGGAACCAGCTGTACCACCACAGGGAAATCAAACAAATGGAGACTCCAATCTAGAGAAATTCGGCTATAAGCAAGAATTGAGACGCTCTCTGAATTTCTGGGATTTATTGATTTACGGGCTCGTCTTTATGGTGCCGATCGCTCCTTTCGGAATTTACGGGTATGTAGCAGAGGGTTCGAACGGAATGGTCGCCCTTGCTTACCTGATTGGAATGGTTGGTATGGTGTTCACCGCCCTTAGCTATGCGCGAATGTCAGAGGCGTTCCCGATTGCCGGCTCCGTCTACTCTTATGCGCAGCGCGGCATTAATGAACATGTTGGCTTTTTTGCCGGGTGGGTCATATTATTGGACTACATTTTAATACCAGCTTTATTATACTTAGTCAGCGCAGCAGCTTTAGGCGATATCGTGCCAGAAGTGCCAATGATTGTTTGGCTGCTGATTTTCATTGGCATCAATACAGTCATCAATGTTTTCGGAATTGAAATTACCGCGAAAGCAAACAAGGTCATTGTCGTGCTCGAACTTATCGTGCTTGCCGTGTTTGTTGTCGCAGCCATTATCGCGATTACAAAAGGAGTTAATGGAGCGGAGTTCAGCTTCAAACCCCTTTACGACAAAGATAATTTCAGCATAGGAATAGTAATGGGCGCCGTTTCAATCGCTGTATTAAGCTTCCTTGGATTTGATGCTATTTCCACTCTTGCTGAAGAAACCAAGGGTGGGAGAACAGTCGTAGGCCGCGCCGTTATTTTTTCACTGTTAGTTGTTGGTGTTTTATTCATTATCCAAACATGGGTGGCAGCACTGATCTGGCCGGATTACACATCCTTTGAAAATGCAGATGTTGCCTTCTACCAGATTGCCGAAATTGCAGGAGGACCTTGGTTAAAATGGACGACAATCCTTGCAACTGCATTAGCCTGGGGTATTGCCGATGCACTTGTTGCGCAGGCAGCAATTTCGAGGATTCTATACAGCATGGCACGCGATAAGAAATTGCCAGGAATCTTATCTAAGGTACATCCGAAATTCCAGACACCTTATGTAAGTACTCTGCTAGTTGCAGGTATTTCATTGGTCGTCACGGTATTATTCGCTTCAAAAATTGACGGTCTTGCATCACTCGTTAACTTCGGAGCATTAACAGCATTCCTGTTCCTGCATCTGTCAGTAATTAATTACTTCATCATCAAACAGAAGAGTAAAAATTACTTCAGTCACCTAGTCCTGCCAGTGATCGGATTAGTAATCATCGGATTCGTATGGTTCAGCCTTGACCCAACATCCAAGCAGCTCGGCTTCATCTGGATGGCCATCGGGATTGTCTATATGATCGGATTGAAATTATTTAAGAAAGATTCTTCATTAAATGTAGATTAATTGTAAAGTGACAGGCACCAGCTACTATGGCTGGTGCCTGTCACTTTTTTTGCTTCTCTTCCTTCACCAGGATCTCAACTTCCACATGACAACCCTCAAGACCCTTCTACCTTAACCGACATACACGAAGAAGGAAGAAATGGCCCAATAAAAGAAGAATAAGAGGCGAAATCAATCTTCAAATCTATCATAAACCAACAAACAAAAATTAGTCCTCGTTATCTCAACCAACCACACAACCTCCATCAAACATATAAAGAGAGAGAAACCAGCACATCTCTCTTCCTTAAAAACAATATTTCGCACCTCGAATGAAACATGAGAAA
>NZ_JAMBOF010000034.1 GCF_023715485.1 Mesobacillus subterraneus
GTCCTGCATTTTAAACTTCATAGTAAGGGTTCCTCCTAAGTTTGAGTTAGAGTCGTGTCTTACTCATATCTTACTGAGGAGCCCTATTTTTTTCAAAGCTCAAAAATAGCGATCTACAGGAATGCTATTCTGCTTTGTTAGAATTCATTAAGAAGAATTAAACAAAAAAAGGAAATTAATAACTCTGAATCAAGACGCATTTCAATTGTCTTTTAATTTTTCTTTTTCTACACGAATAAGAATTCTGTCATTGCCAGTTGAACAGCCACTTATCAAAAATTCAATTTCGCCTTGTTCATTTGCCCTATCAATGATTTCTGTACATACATCTTTTTCTTTTCCTTTATCGTTCCCAGCAAATTCATCGTGTGAATTATCGTAAGTATATTGAATAACGTTTCCATCAAAATGCAAGTCTTGGAATATAGGACCCCCTTCGTCCGTATATCCTGTAACTCGTAAAGTGTCTTCTTTTTTGTTAGTTAGGTTAATTAAGAACTGTTTAAATCTCTTTAGATTGACTACTTCACTGTGATAAACTACGTCGCCTCTTTTAATTGCTTCCTCTGAGTTGTATGCTTCGTTCTTCGAACAACCAATTATTATACTTATTACAAAGGAAATGAAAATTCCAGCAAATAAAAAGCTTCTCATTTCTCCCCCAATGTTCATTTTGTATTTTTTAGTTATATTCCAGACTATTAAATAGAATTCCTTCTTAAACTCCTCAGTTTAATACGATTTTCTAGCTAATACTCGCTTATTCGTAGGATTTCTTCCTGCCCCGTTAGTGAAACAAGCACATAGTAATACTGAAAAGGGAGAAACTAATCTTAGAGGTGAGTACATTGATGATTTTGAAGTCTTTTCTTGTTTTAAGTCTTTTATCAGCACTACAACCAGTCGAAAATCAAAATGTTACTTCCGCTCAACCTAATATAATTAGCCTTAATACTGAATATCCCCAAAAAGGTAATTGGGTTCTAATACCAAAAGGAATGAAAAAGATAACGTTTAATGTAAAAGCCGAGAACACTGAGACTGTCTTGTTTTGGTTAATGCCAACAGGTACAGAAACCTGGAATCAAAGAAAACTTATAGGATATGACATTAAAGAGGATGATAAGGATGAACAATTTACTTTAACCTGGAATTTTGACCAGCCATCCCTTCTTGACCACCTACATATTCAAGCATTAGGGGAAGGAATAGCAAATGATACGATTAATCTAATTATCGAGTAATAATACTAGTCCTTTTATACATTTTCAAAGGTCAAGATAGTAATCAGTCTTCGTGAATCTTCATCTCCTAACTTTGCATATTTTTCACTATCGGATAGAATTCCTATCTGCTTATCATTTGGTCCAACGTAAATTTGGTAAACAGCAGTTGGAGCTTTTTTTCCTTTTGTTTCGTCTTCTTCCGAATAAAAATAGACTATATAATCAGGATTTATTGTAGTGGACAAATTACCTTTCTGCCACTGAACTTTATTAAGTATGTCTTAACTTCGGTTACTTTGTCTAAATCAAGGATTGTTTTATGAGTTTCAAATTGATCATTTTCCTTATTACGCATATCCACCTTAATAATTTCTTGAGGTTCACTTATGCAGCCTGTTAACAGTAAGGTCATTAAAAATATTCCGAAGATAAGCTTTTTAAGCTTCATTGCTTTTCCTCCCTCCTCTTTATATAAACAGACGATTATTTCCTGTTAAAGGTGCTAATAGAGCCATCATCTTTATATGGCTTTCATCTGCTTATTCAACTAAACTGCATCGTATCTTTAACAAGGATTTTTTCCAAAAGCCTATTTATCTTTCCTGATCAACGAGCGCCTGTCAATTTCATAATGGAGAAACAATCTGCTTCGATATCCCTGTCTGGTGCTTGATTTTAAACCCGGGGTTCGTAATATATTCAATGTAATTTACCTCTCCCTTAAACTCCAGATAAGCTTGATAGCGAGTTCGAATAGCAGGATGTGTAATCAAGTCTAGAACTTGATCTTTCGCTACCCAGCGGCTATCAGTGGTTTCTTCAGAAACAGCTAACTGACCACCAACAGGTTGACATACGAAGTCAAAAATAACTTGTGTAGGAACATCAGTAACACCATCGTACCATTTAAAAGAACCCGTATTTGAATAGACACCAACTAAGTAGCTAACCGTCGTGCTAATTCCGCTTTCTTCTTTTATTTCACGAACCAAAGCGTCCATGAGATTTTCTCCGACTTCCACTTGTCCTCCAGGATAAACCCAACCACCGTCACGAGTTTTTACTAAAAGAATATTTCCTTCCGAATCTTCTACAAATCCACCAGCAGATACAATGTGTGTAGGAAATGGCATATTCAAACCTCCCTAATTCAGAAATTTTTGTTTATTAATTGCATATTAGCTCACCATTCCTTCCTCGTTTGTTTAATTAGGAAGAATTCAAATAGGTAGCCAATTTCCCCATGGGTCCATACCCCTATTAATTAATGACTTGTTTTGTAAGGATTGGTTTAATAATCAGTTTCCCAAGATCAACTGATGTCTCTATATAACCGATTATTTGATTGTTAGTAAAAACATTAAGCTTTTCATTGAGAAGGTCCTTATCGTACTCCATATCTCCTAATACATAAGGAACAAATTTTTCAACATCTATAGAAGTAATCTCCTCCAAATCTATAAATAGTTCCATCAACATCAAAAAATGCGATTTTATAACTCATTATAGAAACCCCTTTTTTCTTTCAAAAAATAAAGCACCTTTTAACAAATTGTACCAAATGAATTGAGTTTATTGTTAAAATAATCAATATATCTTTTAGGAGGGGATAATTTTGTTAGATATGTTTTTATATAATTGGCAGGTAAGAGAGGACTGGTTTAAATGGTGTAAGTCTTTATCCTTAGAAGAGTTACAGGCTGAAAGAATTGGCGGTATGGGAAGTATCTTAAAAAACCTTATCCATGTTATCGACTGTGAACTATTATGGATTAATTACATGCTTGAAGAACCTCATGACTATCCTGAAAAGAACTCCATTTCTAATTTAGACGAGGTTATAAGGTACTCTATATTTACAAAAACAATAACAGAAACATTCCTTCGTAATTTGACTAATGACTATGAAAACAAAAAAATACATATAAATGGTAAGGGAGGTACATATTATTCATTTACTTATGGTAAGATAATCCGTCACCTCATCACTCATGAAGTTCATCACATTGGACAATTATCAATTTGGTCACGGGAATTGGAACTTAAACCGATTTCTTCCGATCTAATTGTTAGGCAGTACGCTTAAAAAAAGGGCTCTCTTTTCTAATGAAAAGGGAGCTTTAATTAGCTTTATTAAGCTAAGCTGCCACGTTTGGTCAATAAAAAAAAGGTGCTTTATCCTTCCTGGATCAACGCACCCGTTAGTTGAATAACAACTTATCCTTCAACCATTTTCAAATATGGTATCTCTTTTTCACCAATAATTGCTATGTATGCAGGTGTATTTGTTTCGAATATCTTTGTTCCTATCGGCAATTTATTCGCTGTACCATTTTTAAACTTTGATGCCTTATCTGCTTGTTTTGATATTTCACCTACTTGCCCACCTAACTCATATTCCAATTCTGTTACCCATTCTACATCTTCTGCATTTGAAAACACATAACCATCAAGTAGAAATATATCAGCATCTTCATTTTTTAAATAATCTTTTGGGGTTGGATTACTGATTGAAGGACTACTCAAATAGTTATTATTACAACTAACTAAAAATATAATCAAGATACTAAGTGGCAGTATGCTTTTTGCAAAATTCATTATGATACCCCCTTATAAATAAAAGACGAGATCACTTTATAATTATTTCATTTCAACCACCCCCTTATTAAACATTACTGCTTCGTTTGTTCAATAAGTTCAACAAAAAGAGCGAGTATCCTAAGGGTCCGTCCCTTTACATCTCAGACTAAACAACCTTATTAGCAGCAAGTCTTTATTAAGTTCCTCGGTTAATCTATTTCAATTTATTTAATAATAATTCTTTATGGGGTGTTGATAGTTGCATCAATTCATATTTCCCCTGGCTGATTAACCTCTTAAGTTTACTTGCTTCATTCCTCGCTTGATCGTAATGTTCTTTCTCAATAATTCCTTCTAATAAAGCCTCTTCAAGTTCATCAGCATCTTTTTCAAATAACTCTCCAGAAGGTAATACAACAATATCTATAAATAAATCATCCATCCAAGGATTGTTATTATCTATCCCGTTACAAAGACAAATGTCTATATACCATTGAACAACATCGCAATTGGCATTAAACATGGTTGTTACGGAGTGGTTTTTATCCATAGGAAATTGTTGAAGCCACAAATATCCTTGATCAGCTATTCAAATATTTTTATTTCCATAACCTACGATTAACGGTTCAGTTACCTGATTTATATACAATAAAGTTATATATCCCTTAAATTCTCTTGTATCAAGAAAAGATTGAGCATATTTTCTTTGTAACACTCTGCTCCATCCGGAACGGCTACCATATTTCCTCTTTAGCATCCTTCTGCCCCCGACTTTGTTTTTCTCATTCTCATTCGGAGAAAGAGCCTCCGTTAACACAATAAGTAAATTCAACAAAAAGTGCATTAATCCTTCTTGGAACAAATCCCCCACATCCTTGATCAACCTTTTTTAAAAAGTAATTTCAGGGACTCAATTAATAGAATAATCCTCCTTCCTTTGTACAAAATACTGATGTTCAAAAGGAGGTGTTTACATGCCTAATCAAAATGATAATAAGTTCAGAAAAATTCAATCTGAAAGTTTTAAGCAAGGAAAATCACAAGAGGAATATGCTGCGGAGCTTGAAATGAACAAGTTAAAGAGCCAGAAGAGGAAGTAGCCGTATGAATACAGGCAGGAGATTGGTTCCTGCCTTTTACCTGCAACAAAAAACAGCCAACCAGCCAGATTACCGGTCGGTCAGCTGTAAAAAGAACTATTTTACCAGAAGAGATTCTTGGATTTCCTTAAGCATTTCCTCAAACTGAGCCTCATCATGAAAATCCTCAGTTTCCCAGTTGGTCAAAATCCAATGGACAAGCTCTGACGAGGAGTTGAACACCTCGCCGCTTGAGTCTGCTTTTTTGATCATATACCGCCCATTGTCCTCATCAATCGTGACTTCACAAGGA
Source organism: Mesobacillus subterraneus (assembly GCF_023715485.1). Taxonomy (GTDB): domain Bacteria; phylum Bacillota; class Bacilli; order Bacillales; family Cytobacillaceae; genus Mesobacillus; species Mesobacillus subterraneus_B. The sequence continues at coordinate 5,199 of NZ_JAMBOF010000034.1, forward strand.
AAAACATTATCCCGGCACCTTAAGAAATATTCCATCGTTCAACCCTCCCCTTCCTTCTAAGCACCCGTTTTTTGCTGCTTCATTAACAGGACCGAAAAATACTTCCGTGCATCTGGCGTTAAAATTTTTAATGTTTCATTCTCACCCTGTGCATTTTCAAACTCCACGAATGCTCCACTCAAATTCTCTACGACATTCTTGATTCGATAGCCCTGCTGGATCATGAAGTCCATCCGGTCTCTCTCTTGTAAAAAATCCTGATACTCTGACAAAGACTGCACTCTCCCTCCATTAAGTATTTATTGGATTTGTTGCCTCAGGAACAATGACCATATCCAGTCCTTCTTCCACGACCCAGTCACGCCCAACCGAGATGCCTAAATACTTTTCATCACTTGGGTCTTCAATTTCGGCCTGCTTATATTTCTCAAACCACCAGTATTTTGCAAGAACATAGTAGACGACCGCACCGACTGCAAAACCGACGATAAAAGAATACGATGGAAAATAATAAGCAGCTGCGCCGCCGACCACCCATGCAAACAGTCCAGCCAGGTTAAAGCCATTCATATATCTAAACTGGCCATCATTTTCATATAGATCCTGTACATTCACTCTTCTTTTACGAAGCACATAGTAATCGGTGAATAAAATACCAACGATTGCCGAAAGAATCCCGCCGATGACAAGCAAAGCAGGAATGATGATGCCAAACAGACTCCAAGGCTGAACGATAATTCCAACAACACCAGCCATGATGACCCCAATCCAGAATGGCACCCTTGGACCTCCAACATTGGAGAAAATCGTAGCGGCAGGAATGACGTTCGCGGAAGTATTGGTTGACCATTGAGCCAGCACAATCATCAGTAATAATACGCCTAAAATAAATCCGCTCGCAGCCTGCTGCAGTCCGACTATTGGATCATAGTTCAAAACAGCCACATAAGAAACGGCACCAATGATCACCATGAATGTATTTACGAGAGGCATCGCGATGACACTGCCCGCAAGCTGAGCTTTATTCCGCTTGAACCAATTGCGCTCATTTTTAGGCGCTTTAAAGAATCTCGACAATGAAGGCATATCCGCAGCGAGTGTTGCCCAGAATCCCATATTTGCCATGACGACAACCATAAATGCGGTGAAGGCAGCTCCACCTGTTACCGGGCTTTCCACCCACACCCAAATATCTCTTCCTTCTGCCAGTGCTTTGTCAGAAAGAGCCACATACATCCATGAAGAAATTATGATGATGATGGGTGCAGCCAAATCGGCAAACCGCTCGACAGCTTTAATGCCAAGCGCTGTATTCACAAGCTGCACGGTTGCGAATAACACGAAACAGATAAACCAGTTATCAAATCCATAAAGTAAATTTAAAATACCATTGATCGCTGTTGCTCCAAAATAGGTGTTGATCCCGAACCAGCATGACGCGGTAATTCCTCGAACTAATGATGGAATGTGTGTACCGAATGTACCGAACGGCGCCCTCATATAGACAGGAAACGATAGTCCATGTTCAACCCCTATATCACCAATGATCGTCATGAATATTCCAATCGCTACCGAGCCTATTAGCGTAGCAACAATCACCCACCCTAACGGCAAAGTTTGGATCCCGGATCCACCAATGGCAAAGGCGGCTAAAACAACAGCCATCCCTACCCAGATAACAGCAAATCCAAAGGCACCGATCTTCCTGTCATCATGCGAAATCGGCAGCAAATCTGGCGACTTTAAATAGTTTCCTTTTTTACTCATTCAGACACCCCCAAGAATAAATATACACAATTTTCTGAATTCAAATGACGGAGATTATCAACTAAAAGACACAACTGGCTTGGCATTGATCTTCTGTTCCACCTCCTTCTCTTCATAACAACCAAAGCTATGAGCTATCAAACCATTACCAGCAGCAAGGGGATTCCCCCCTCACTGTGGTTTATGGATCTTAATGGATGGCTGCCGCGAATTCTTCTATACTGTTGCAGGGTGTCTGGCAGAATTATAAAGTTAGGGATTCCCTTGTACTTTTTGTGTTGCTTTCACCATATTTTGCCCGTTTTAGATACTGTCCGGTGCCTGGCTTTCCAACGAAGGTTTTATCACGGATGACAAACTCCCCTCGAGATAACACGGACACAGGCTCACCAGTCACTTTCATTCCTTCAAATGCGCTATAATCGACAGCCAAATGGTGGGTTTCAGCAGAAATCGTTCTCTCGACAGTCGGATCAAAAATCACAAGATCCGCATCTGCCCCAACAGCGATTGTTCCTTTCTTCGGATACAAACCAAACAGCTTAGCAGCTCTTGTAGAAGTTACCTCAACGAATTGGTTTAGTGAGATTCTTCCCTTCAGGACTCCCTCAGAGAACATAATGGAAACACGATCCTCGACGATAGGCCCGCCGTTTGGAATTTTGGAAAAATCGCCTCTTCCTAGCTCCTTCTGTCCTTTGAAATCAAACGAGCACTGATCCGAGCCAACTGTTTGCAGCTGACCAGTCTTCAAGGCGTTCCATAATGCATCCTGGTTCCACTTTTCCCGAAGCGGCGGTGACCACACATACTTTGCGCCTTCAAAGTCTGGCTTTTCCAGGTAGGATTGATCCAATACAAGGTACTGAGGGCAAGTTTCACCCCAGACTTCGATTCCCTTATTTCTCGCTTCGGCAATTTTTCTTGATGCATCCGCACAGGAAACGTGAACAACATAAAGCTGGGACTTCGCCAGTCCGGTAAAGGTTGCAGCCCGTTCAGTCGCTTCCCCCTCCACTTCTGCAGGTCTGGTCAATGCATGGTAGATCGGATCGGTATTTCCCTGCGCCAATGCCTGCTTTGTCAAATACTCAATAACATCACCGTTTTCGGCATGAACCATAACAAGGGCGCCGAGTTCCTTAGCAGCCAACAAAGTCTTAAATAACGTTTCATCATCAGCCTGAAGCACATTTTTATAAGCCATAAAGACCTTAAACGATGTAATACCCTCTTCATCAATGACAGCAGGCAGCTGGTTTAAAACTTGGTCATTAATTTCACCGATCATTAAATGGAAGCCATAATCAATAACTGCCTTCTCCTTTGACTTGGCATGCCAAGTTTCGATCGCATTTTTTAAAGGAACCCCTTTATTCGTTAAGCAAAAATCAATAACGGTCGTCGTACCGCCAAACGCCGCCGCAATCGTACCCGTTTCAAAATCGTCCTTCGTAACCGTCCCGCCAAATGGCATATCAAAATGAGTGTGCGGGTCAACACCACCAGGGAAGACATAGCAGCCCTTCGCATCGACAACCTCCACTCCCTGCGTTGGCAGGTTTTCCCCAATCATGCTGATCACGCCATTTTCAATTAAGACATCCGCCTGGTACGTATCCGTTGCTGTAACGATTGTTCCGTTCTTTATCACTTTATTCATCCATTTTCCTCCTTAAAAGAAAGCTATTTTTATTGATCTTCTTAAATAAAGATAGCGATTTGATTCGGGCACATTCATATTACCGTTTCGGAGCTTTGCAACAGTCAAACCCACTATTATGTGTAAAATCATTCCTTTGGAAAGTTACCGGTTTTTCTCTTTCCTCACCTAACTGGACACATTTCTCTTCTTTATGCGCCCCGCTTCTACATTCCCTCACCTAACCGGGCACATATTTCTTCTTTATGTGCCCCGTTTCTACATTCCCTCACCTAACCGGGCACATATTTCTTCTTTATGTGCCCCGTTTCTTCATTTCCCCACCTAACCGGGCACATTTATCTTTTTTATGTGCCCCGTTTCTACATTCCCTCACCTAACCGGGCACATATTTCTTCTTTATGTGCCCCGTTTCTTCATTTCCCCACCTAACCGGGCACATTTATCTTTTTTATGTGCCCCGTTTCTACATT
>NZ_JAMBOF010000035.1 GCF_023715485.1 Mesobacillus subterraneus
GTCTTCACGTAGCCATTTGTCCAGAATCCACTCCTTTTAATTTAGAAATATATATCCATGGAGGATGAAATCCTGCGAATAAGCGAGCATTCGTGAGTAAACCGTATTAAACTGAGGGAGTTGAACAAGGACTGAAATAGCCAGAAAGCAGGTGGGTCACATATTAAAGAAAAGTAGAGGAAAGATTAATGAAATCATTTACAATAACACTGCTTACTACAACGGAAAGTATAGATACTATCCGACCATTACAGGGTTAAAAAGTATATTAGACGAAATTATAGGTTCTAGTTCAACAACTGAATACATTAGAATTACACCATTTTATATAAACGAACTTTTGGATAGGCAAATCGAATTTGAGGAATATATGTTTTTTATAGAATGTAGAGATTGGTTTGACGAAAAGATTCAAGAAATGCATATCTTAGAATGTCTTGACCCCATTGATACACCGAGAGCACTTAGTGACTTGAGACTAGGGGCGATACTTTATCCTTTATGCCAAAAAAATGATGTAGATTATTTTAAAAATGCTCTTCAAAAATATAAAGATACTTTAAATGAACTTTTACTCAAAATGATGGATATTGCAAAATTGGAAATGAACTTAAAAGAAGGGCATTTACCTTTTGGATACTTTTGTTTTGAAATCCATAGTGGATAGCTTTTGTTCCACTAACGGGGCAGTTTTGTTGAAGAAGGATTTTTCCGAAAAAAGGAGAATATCATAGAATGAAAAATAATTTATGATTAGAGGGAAATTGATAGTGGATAGACAGAGAGCACTTTTTTATGGATTTATTATTGGATTGGTATTATTATTCGCCCCCATACCCGGTGTCTTTTATTTGATGGATGATAACGAAGCAGTCTTTCGTTATCTTGGATTATTTATTTGTGTTACCTGTGCTATTCCATTAATCATTGATGTATTTGAAGTATTTAAGAATATTTTCAAAGAGGGTCGATAAATAGAATCAAAGCTGTCATTGTGGCAGCTTTTCTATTTGTACTAAAGGGGCAGTTTAGTTCAATAACATTTAAAAGAGGGAGAACTAGATGGATTACTGGAGATACAATACAATGTGGTTCGAGGAAATCCCTGAAAATAATTATACTTTTATTAATTTCAAGAATGAAAAGCTGACATTACAACAGATTAATCGTGATATTAAGTATTTAGTTCTTTGGCATCACAAAAAAAATAAGATAGGAAATTTTAGTGATTTTCCTGAAAGACTACGTTATTTACAATTAAATTGGTCGAATATACAAGATTTCACTGGGATAGAGAAACTATTAGATTTAAAACGTCTTGATTTACACTATTGTACAAGATTATCGAGTGACTGTGGATTAGCTGGTTTATCGGATACCTTGGAAATTCTTGAGATTGAACAATCAAAGAAATTTGTCCCTGGTAAAGATTTAATGGCACTAAAAAACCTTCGTGTTCTTCGTCTATTTTCGTGCGGAAATATAGAGGATTTATCTTTTTTGAATAACTTCCCTAAATTAATTGAATTCTCACCTTATGAAACTAATATCTTGGACGGCAACCTGCAACCAATATTGGACCATCCCACAATACGAGTGTCAGGATTCAATAATAAGAGGCATTATAATCACAGTTATGAAAAAATGAAATCCTTATTAGAAGAAAAGAACGGAAGTAAAGAATATAAAGCAATCATTGAAAAAGGAAAATACGCTACATTTAAATTTCTCGATTAATATTCGGGTGCGTTGATCCAGGAGGATTAACGGCCTTTTTTGTTGAATATTCTTATTGAGCTAACGATGCAGTTATGTTGAAGAAGAGTATTGTAGGGGAGCGGAAAACAACAGCCAAGTTTAACAAAGCGTTTACTAAAAAAAGTATAGCAGTGAAGCTCATTCGACGCGGGCAAAAATGGATGTGCATCCTTTTCACGTTTCCAAGCCTCGGCAGTCGCCGGGATTCTTTATTTCGCAGTAAATTATGCAGATTTCGGCTTTACCTTAAAATTATTTTTCCAACATACCGCGAACCAGATTGCAGGATCAACCGAATTTATTACAGCCAGAGAAAAGGTGATTGCGAATTGATTATCGAATTTATTCCGTCATGATAGATAGGAGCTTCATATGAAAAAGAAAATGTTAATGTATGGCACCAGCTTTGTGATTTTGTTTCTGATCCTGTTTGCTCTGGACAAATATAAGATTTATAAAGAAGAAGAGCCTCCGATTCCGAATATTTCTGTTGAAGGCGTTTCCATCAAAGCTCATCCAGGGCCATATGACTGGCGCGGCTCAAAGAAGAGTACTGAAAATCCAGTAGAGATGCTCGCAGGCCTGCCTGCTGATAAGGTAAAGGAAGATAACATCCTGACAATCGCCTTTCCAGAAGGCAGCCAGCCAAAAAAAATAACAATCAGTGAATGGGACAGCTTTTCAAAAGAGCAAACCGATTACGATTACCTGGAGGGTTTTCCTATACCTTACAGCCATAAAAGCTGGGGAATTGTCTATTTAATTATCAATGCGGAATGGAAAAATGACTCTGTTTCATATTATTTGAAGCTGAACGTGGAACAGAATTATTATGGAGACATGCTGGCAAAAAAAGAAGGAGCACTTACAGCTATGGCGGTTGTTCCATCAGGAGAAGGCGCAAACTATGATTTGCCTGCTGAAGTGAAAAAAACGCTTGAAAAGTTTGAAATATACGATGATATTGAGTTTGTCAAAGAAGAGTTCTCAGGGTTAAGTAGTTGGGCACCTTCAATCATTCCTGTGTACTTTGTGTTCAATAATGAAGACCTGGCTTTTACTACAAAGGATAAAGCGCAAATGATCCAGTACTTGCAGGCTGTTCCAAAGCCACCTTATATAGGCCTGCTGGCACCAAGGGATGGGGAAATCAGGGTCCTTGCGGTCGTCCCCCCCGGAGAAAAAGAATTAACCGATTCCGACCCTGAAACGAAGGGATTGCTTAATACATTCGAAGTTCGTGATGATCTTGAGGGAGTCAAGAAGGAGTTTCCGGGTTTAAGAGGCTTAACTGCAGCTGCTCTCCCGGTATACTATGTGTTCAATAACAAAAAACCGTTAATAACAACTTTTGAAAAAGAAGAATGGATTATGTTTATAGAATTCTATAAAAATAAGTAAAATGATTATAAACTAATTGTGCTGCTAATTCACCAGCGAATTTAGGTTCTACAGAAATTTTACGGGTTCATAAAGGAACAGAACAGACTAGATCAAGTTTTTATTGATTGTGTAAAATGGGATATTGTAAATGCAATTATGGAAAGTTCAATTAGCATAAAAGAAACTGAAGTCAGCTTTTTTAAAGAATTACTAAAAGTGTATGAGTCGGGTAATTACCATTGCGGAGCTCTAATGGAAGGTAATGGTAAGACATTAGGTCTATTAAGTTTCTTCAACTAAAGGTGCAGTTTAGTAGAAGAACGGATCTATAAAATACCTTGGTTTGAACCCAATAAGGGGGTAATTAGATGAAAAAGGTTGGATTTATACTAGGTATAGCAATAGTTATTATAGCTGTGTTCAGATTTGAAAATAAATTATACTATCCCTCCCTTCCAATAGAGAATTTATCAGCAAAAGAAGCAATTGATAAACTAAAAGAATCAGAAAGTAAAATAGCAGAAATTGCAGTAGAAGGCGATTCTATTTGGTATATCACAAGTATTGAGAACAAAGGTGTATCGATTGCTGATGAAAATATAAAACAAATGATTGGTTCAAATGGATGGGAATTTAAAGAAAAAGATGGTGCTGGTCTGTTCTTTGAAAAAGACGGAAGGAGATTAATTGCCACCACTCAAATGTGGACTGGGAATTATGTTCTCGTTAAAATCCCAGGTTATTTTAAATAATCTTGAAAGGTTTTTAATAAACTATGATAGTTTTTGTTGAATTCCTTATTGAACAAACGATGCAGTTTAGCATTCCTGTAGATCGCTATTTTTGAGCTTTGAAAAAAATAGGGCTCCTCAGTAAGATATGAGTAAGACACGACTCTAACTCAAACTTAGGAGGAACCCTTACTATGAAGTTTAAAATGCAGGA
>NZ_JAMBOF010000036.1 GCF_023715485.1 Mesobacillus subterraneus
TCTGTGTTAAAATTGGACATGGATAAAGTACTCCTCTCAAAAGGTTATTGTGGTGATAACTCAGAGAGTACTTTGTCCTTTTTTCTTTGTCTAGAAAAAGGCCTTACACATACATTTATAAACCATCCAATAAAATTAAATTATCGCCAATAAGTGTTTTTTGATGAATTAAAATCATTGAGTTTTCTTCAAATAAACAGTTTACCGAATTAAATATACTAATTTTCTTCAATAAAAACTAGAAATACCTGTTTGGTGAAGTCCAATTCCCTCTTAGAGACTAAATAATCGGTTAAAAACTGGCAATACTAACAAAATCGATTACGGATTAGGAGGATATGACGTGACTTTATCTATATTCGCCTTGGGCGGCATTAATGAAATCGGAAAAAACATGTATGTTGTCCAATATGGGGACGATATTTTTGTGATTGACTGCGGAGGGAAGTTTCCTGATGAGAGTCTATTAGGAATCGATTTAATCATCCCGGAAATGACTTACCTTGAAGAAAATCGAGAAAAAATCAAAGGAATGATTGTGACCCATGGACACGAGGACCATATTGGCGGGGTACCATATTTTTTCAAGAAATTGAAAGCGCCAGTTTATGCGACTGATTTCACTCTAGGGTTAATTGAACTGAAACTTGGTGAGCACAAGCTCCTGAGAGGGACTGAGCTGAATAAAATCAATTCGGATTCAATATTGGATTTCGGCAAGGTGAAGGTTTCTTTTTTCAAAGTAAGCCACAGCATCCCTGATTGTCTTGGAATTGTATTCCACACTCCTGAGGGGAATGTTGTCCATACCGGAGACTTCAAATTCGATTTGACGCCTGCGAATGATGAGCAGTCAGAAATCCATAAGATGGCGAAGATCGGTACTGAAGGTGTCATGGCGCTGCTATCAGAGAGCACGAATGCTGAGCGTACTGGTTTGACGCCTTCGGAGCGAATGGTGGCCAGCCATCTCGAAGAAGCCTTCATGAAGGCTGATGGGAAAATTTTCGTTTCAACATTTGCCTCTAACGTCAACAGGGTTCAGCAGGTTGTCGAAGCAGCGATAAAGACGAACAGGAAGCTCGCATTACTTGGCCGGAGTATGGTGAACGTAGTCGACGTGGCGATAGAAAGAGGTTACTTGAATGTTCCTGAAGGCATGCTAATTCAACCAAATGTTGTCGACCAGCTGGATCCTGATAAAGTGGCGATTCTTTGTACAGGCAGCCAGGGAGAGCCGATGGCTGCACTTTCCCGCCTCTCAACTGGAAACTTCCGAGACGTCTCGATCTATCCTGGAGATACAGTCATCATGGCTGCGTCTCCGATTTCTGGGAATGAAAAGGATGTTTCCAAGATTATCGATAATTTGTTCAAACTCGGTGCGAAAGTCATTTACGGCTCCGGCAGCACAACTGGCATGCATGTTTCCGGCCATGGCTACCAGGAAGATCTCAAGCTGATGCTGACTTTGATGAAGCCAAAGTATTTCATCCCGATTCATGGTGAGTACAGGATGCTGCATCACCACCGCTTGCTGGCAGAATCCGTTGGTGTAGAAAAAGGGAATACATTCATCGTTAAAAATGGTGATATTGTTGACATAGAAAATGGAGAAGCGCGCCAGACCCGCAATGTTCCAGCAGGTGACACGTACGTTGATGGCGTAAGTGTCGGCGATGTCGGTGAAATCGTGCTTAGGGACAGAAAGCAGCTATCCGAGGATGGAATGCTAGTCATTGTCCTGACATTAAGCAAAGCCGAACGGAAAATCATCTCCGGACCGGATACTATATCGCGCGGGTTTGTTTTTGTGAAAAACTCCGAAGACCTAATGAGAGATGTAAACAGCATCGTGACGAAAACGGTGACTGACCTTCAGGAAGACAATGTCCATCGTTGGAATGTCATTAAACAGGGCATCAAAAAAGCAGTTGGTCAGCATATCTTCCAAAAGACAAGAAGAAGGCCGATGATTTTGCCGATTATAATTGAAATTTAAATTTTCATAGTGGACCAGGTACTATACTTTGTGCCTGGTCCATTTTATTGACATGACACTAAAAGGTGTTATATATTTTTAAAGTGACACCAAATAGTGTTATTACCTAATGGAGGCTATAAACATGGATACACAAAGAGAAATTCGTAAAAGTATCGTTCTAAATGCGCCAATTGAAAAAGTATGGAAAGCAGTCGCAACATCAGAAGGAATCGAAGCCTGGTGGATGCCAAATACATTTGAAGCCGAAGTTGGCAAGGAGTTCATTCTCCACGCAGGCCCATTTGGTGACTCGCCATGCAAAGTCACAGAATTGGATCCACCGTATCGTCTGGGCTTTGATTGGGGAAAGGATTGGCACCTTGTTTTTGAATTGAAGGAGTTGGAAGGAAAGACAGAGTTCACTTTAATCCATTCAGGATGGGATCCAGAAAAGGTTACTGAATTTGGACAGCCTCATACAATTATTCAGGGTATTATGGATAATGGCTGGGAAAAAATCGTTAACGAAGCCCTGCCATCTTATATAGAGGGTTAAAATGGCAATTCCCCAAGCGAAACATGATGTGTTTCAGGCAGTGGCCGATCCTACTCGCCGAAAAATACTAAAGTTGCTAGCAGAACAGGAGATGCCGATTGCTTTGATTACTGATAGCTTTCCGATTACGAGGACAGCTATCAATAAACATTTGTTTGTCCTTTCAGAAGCTGGTCTTGTCTCAAGTAAGAGGGTTGGCCGGGAAACTCGCTATAGCCTTCAGCCGGATCCGCTAAAAGAGTTACAAGAATGGCTGTCCTTTTTCGAGCTTTATTGGGATAATAAACTCTCTGCACTGAAGAACTTCGTGGAATCGGATGAATAGAAAGGAGTTAATATGGAAAAAGTAACCCCATTTTTGATGTTCGAGGGAAATGCTGAGGAAGCGATGAACTTCTACACATCGCTGGTCCAAGATTCGAAAATCACAAGTATATCAAAATATGGAGCGGATGGTCCTGGGATAGAAGGAACCGTCTTTCAGGCAACCTTTACATTAAAAGGACAGGAGTTCATGTGCATTGACAGCTATGTTAATCATGAATTCACCTTTACGCCTTCGTTTTCCATTTTTTTAACCTGCAGCACAGAAGAGGAAATCGACCTGCTTTTTGAAAAGTTGTCTGATAAAGGTTCCGTATTGATGCCATTAGGCGACTATTCATTCAGCAAAAAATTCGGCTGGATAGCAGACAAGTTCGGTGTTTCCTGGCAACTTACTCTTCCAAAATAAATTGCTTAAGCATGGAGTTTTGAACTGCTCCCCGTCAAGTAGACAGTGGAAATAATAAAAACAATCTAAGCGGCTTTAGCCCTGTATTCTAGGGGGCTAAGGCCGTTTAATCTTTTTTGGTAACGTTCATGATTATAAAAGTATATG
>NZ_JAMBOF010000037.1 GCF_023715485.1 Mesobacillus subterraneus
AGACCGTAAGGACTGGTGGAGCGCTTAGAAGTGAGAATGCCGGTATGAGTAGCGAAAGATGGGTGAGAATCCCATCCACCGAATGCCTAAGGTTTCCTGAGGAAGGCTCGTCCTCTCAGGGTTAGTCGGGACCTAAGCCGAGGCCGAAAGGCGTAGGCGATGGACAACAGGTTGATATTCCTGTACCACCTCTTTATCGTTTGAGCAATGGGGGGACGCAGTAGGATAGGGTAAGCGCGCTGTTGGATATGCGCGTCTAAGCAGTAAGGCTGCAAGTGAGGCAAATCCCGCTTGCGTGAAGGCTGAGCTGTGACAGCGAGGGAAATATAGTACCGAAGTTCCTGATTTCACACTGCCAAGAAAAGCCTCTAGCGAGATAAAAGGTGCCCGTACCGCAAACCGACACAGGTAGGCGAGGAGAGAATCCTAAGGTGAGCGAGAGAACTCTCGTTAAGGAACTCGGCAAAATGACCCCGTAACTTCGGGAGAAGGGGTGCTCATTTGGGTGAATAGCCTAGATGAGCCGCAGTGAATAGGCCCAGGCGACTGTTTAGCAAAAACACAGGTCTCTGCGAAGCCGCAAGGCGAAGTATAGGGGCTGACGCCTGCCCGGTGCTGGAAGGTTAAGAGGAGGGGTTAGCGCAAGCGAAGCTCTGAATCGAAGCCCCAGTAAACGGCGGCCGTAACTATAACGGTCCTAAGGTAGCGAAATTCCTTGTCGGGTAAGTTCCGACCCGCACGAAAGGCGTAACGATCTGGGCACTGTCTCAACGAGAGACTCGGTGAAATTATAGTACCTGTGAAGATGCAGGTTACCCGCGACAGGACGGAAAGACCCCGTGGAGCTTTACTGTAGCCTGATATTGAATTTTGGTACAGCTTGTACAGGATAGGTAGGAGCCTGAGAAACCGGAGCGCCAGCTTCGGTGGAGGCGTCGGTGGGATACTACCCTGGCTGTATTGAAATTCTAACCCACGCCCCTGATCGGGGCGGGAGACAGTGTCAGGTGGGCAGTTTGACTGGGGCGGTCGCCTCCTAAAGAGTAACGGAGGCGCCCAAAGGTTCCCTCAGAATGGTTGGAAATCATTCGCAGAGTGTAAAGGCACAAGGGAGCTTGACTGCGAGACCTACAAGTCGAGCAGGGACGAAAGTCGGGCTTAGTGATCCGGTGGTTCCGCATGGAAGGGCCATCGCTCAACGGATAAAAGCTACCCCGGGGATAACAGGCTTATCTCCCCCAAGAGTCCACATCGACGGGGAGGTTTGGCACCTCGATGTCGGCTCATCGCATCCTGGGGCTGTAGTCGGTCCCAAGGGTTGGGCTGTTCGCCCATTAAAGCGGTACGCGAGCTGGGTTCAGAACGTCGTGAGACAGTTCGGTCCCTATCCGTCGTGGGCGCAGGAAATTTGAGAGGAGCTGTCCTTAGTACGAGAGGACCGGGATGGACGCACCGCTGGTGTACCAGTTGTCTTGCCAAAGGCATCGCTGGGTAGCTATGTGCGGACGGGATAAGTGCTGAAAGCATCTAAGCATGAAGCCCCCCTCAAGATGAGATTTCCCATAGCGCAAGCTAGTAAGAACCCTGAAAGATGATCAGGTTGATAGGTCAGAGGTGGAAGCGCGGTGACGTGTGGAGCTGACTGATACTAATCGTTCGAGGACTTAACCAAAATAGATTACTCGTTTCT
>NZ_JAMBOF010000038.1 GCF_023715485.1 Mesobacillus subterraneus
CAGCTCTGATTTTAACTTCCATAGTGTAGTTTTTATAGATTTGGCCTTTTTCCGGCATGTTAATCACCCCTTAAAATGGTTTCCAAACTAGTTGTTTTTCAACCTCTACTTTAAGGGGTGCACATCACGTTTCTCGTGTCGCATTCGGAAGTCGAAATATTTATGAGGGAGGGGGACTGGTGTTTCTCTCTCTTTTTTTATTTCCTTGGTTTCAGTGGAGGCATAGGGTGTAACCGTCAAGTAGTTTTGAACAGTTTTTGCTCATTAAGTTTGGCTTGGACATAGGGATGGTTCAAGAGACACAGGGACGGTTCTGGTGTCTCATTCGGGAGTCGAAATATTTAAATGAGAAGCGTGGGGCCTTAATCCTGTTTGAGCCCATACTTCTTTTGGAATACCTTACATATAAGGCAAAACTATCATCGTTGAATGAATGAAGTGGTACGCGTTTACGTACCACTTCGTCTGTTTTTGAAATAAATTTTACGGATGTGAAAAGGGTGTTAATGCCGCTGTTAAAATTATCACTCCTGCCATCTTTTGAACCATCCACTGACATAAAATTTACGAAAACACAGTGACGTCCCCGAGTTTCTTTAATTTTTAATCATTCTTCAGATAAGATGTTGTCGATTTTGGTCAATGCAATTTCAATTTGTCTTTCCTCTAGCTTTTCTGTTTCGGATAGTGGCACTAATATCTGAAATGATTTTTCTAGCTTGGTAAGCAACAATGTGTTATTTTCTTGGTCTCCATTCAAAGCCGATTTAAACAAGTCTTCATATCTATTGACCACTCTTTCAACAACAGAGTCGACTGATCCCTGTGTTGCAAATGGCGGTTTGGTTTGAAAGTTGCTTAAAGATTGGCGAAGAAGGATATCGTCGTTGTTTTTTATACCTGCTACGGCATTCTGGGTATACGTTTTTAAAATTGCGACTTCGTTATTAAGCAGTTTTGTGTTAGCACTTTTATTTTGAACAAATAAATAAACGTTAGCAATAAGAGAAAAAGCTAATAGAATTATTAATAACCTCGATAATTTTTTCAAATGTTTATCACACCTTTTTAATAAGCTGCTTTTACATAGTAATAACTTGAACAGCTTCGTTCAAAATATGCCTTGTTATTACGGTCCCAGATTTTCAATTTAACTGACCAGTTTACCTTATAGCTGCTACCGACTGTTGAAGCACCCATCTTATCTGTGTAGAAGTTTGCTCCACTACGGTGATTTCTTCACCAGTTTTTTGTTCCCTATTCATCACCCTTTATATGAAAATATTATTATAATAATCCTTAAATTGGAAAATAGGATTATCAATATAATGCTATCATCTCTAGTGAAATTAGGGGATTGGGAAAGTACAGGGTGCTATAAGAGATAGAATTCGTAATAGTGACAAGCTTCGACTCAAACAAGTAATCGACCGATTGTGGTTAGTACAATTGTTATACATTTCTCCACCAAGAGAAAAGTTGGGGAATTTTTAAAAATGTCGAAACGGGCGGACTATATAAAAGGAAACAGAGGGACGGTGGTCAAGCCCCCAAATAGTAGAGTCTTAAATGAAACATATTGATTTTACTGAAGGGAATTGCTCCCTGGTTTAATCATTTAAACTTGATCGTTCAGCTTAAACACTTGACATGGAGCCTCTTCTC
>NZ_JAMBOF010000039.1 GCF_023715485.1 Mesobacillus subterraneus
CGCATTCCGATTGCCAATAGGCAATATCCTTAGAAAGGAGGTGATCCAGCCGCACCTTCCGATACGGCTACCTTGTTACGACTTCACCCCAATCATCTGTCCCACCTTAGGCGGCTGGCTCCATAAAGGTTACCCCACCGACTTCGGGTGTTACAAACTCTCGTGGTGTGACGGGCGGTGTGTACAAGGCCCGGGAACGTATTCACCGCGGCATGCTGATCCGCGATTACTAGCGATTCCGGCTTCATGCAGGCGAGTTGCAGCCTGCAATCCGAACTGAGAATGGTTTTATGGGATTGGCTTCACCTCGCGGCTTCGCGACCCTTTGTTCCATCCATTGTAGCACGTGTGTAGCCCAGGTCATAAGGGGCATGATGATTTGACGTCATCCCCACCTTCCTCCGGTTTGTCACCGGCAGTCACCTTAGAGTGCCCAACTGAATGCTGGCAACTAAGATCAAGGGTTGCGCTCGTTGCGGGACTTAACCCAACATCTCACGACACGAGCTGACGACAACCATGCACCACCTGTCACTCTGTCCCCCGAAGGGGAACGCCCTATCTCTAGGGTTGTCAGAGGATGTCAAGACCTGGTAAGGTTCTTCGCGTTGCTTCGAATTAAACCACATGCTCCACCGCTTGTGCGGGCCCCCGTCAATTCCTTTGAGTTTCAGCCTTGCGGCCGTACTCCCCAGGCGGAGTGCTTAATGCGTTTGCTGCAGCACTAAAGGGCGGAAACCCTCTAACACTTAGCACTCATCGTTTACGGCGTGGACTACCAGGGTATCTAATCCTGTTCGCTCCCCACGCTTTCGCGCCTCAGCGTCAGTTACAGACCAGAGAGCCGCCTTCGCCACTGGTGTTCCTCCACATCTCTACGCATTTCACCGCTACACGTGGAATTCCGCTCTCCTCTTCTGCACTCAAGTTCCCCAGTTTCCAATGACCCTCCCCGGTTGAGCCGGGGGCTTTCACATCAGACTTAAGGAACCGCCTGCGCGCGCTTTACGCCCAATAATTCCGGACAACGCTTGCCACCTACGTATTACCGCGGCTGCTGGCACGTAGTTAGCCGTGGCTTTCTGGTCAGGTACCGTCAAGGTACCGGCAGTTACTCCGGTACTTGTTCTTCCCTGACAACAGAGCTTTACGACCCGAAGGCCTTCATCGCTCACGCGGCGTTGCTCCGTCAGACTTTCGTCCATTGCGGAAGATTCCCTACTGCTGCCTCCCGTAGGAGTCTGGGCCGTGTCTCAGTCCCAGTGTGGCCGATCACCCTCTCAGGTCGGCTACGCATCGTTGCCTTGGTGAGCCATTACCTCACCAACTAGCTAATGCGCCGCGGGCCCATCTGTAAGTGACAGCCGAAACCGTCTTTCAGCTTTCCCTCATGTGAGGGAAAGGATTATCCGGTATTAGCTCCGGTTTCCCGAAGTTATCCCAGTCTTACAGGCAGGTTGCCCACGTGTTACTCACCCGTCCGCCGCTGATCTTCAAAAGCAAGCTAATGAAGATCCGCTCGACTTGCATGTATTAGGCACGCCGCCAGCGTTCGTCCTGAGCCAGGATCAAACTCTCCAATAAAGAGTTATGAGTTAGCTCATAA
>NZ_JAMBOF010000004.1 GCF_023715485.1 Mesobacillus subterraneus
ACTTAAAAAATTGTCGATGCAGGCGATGCTTACTTTCGCTGCCTTGAACTTGAAGAAGATGGCCAACTGGACATGGAGAAGTCCAGTAATGGCCTAAAAGTAAAGCAAAGAGAGTCTATTTCCTTTGAAAAATCCGATGAAATCCAAAAAGGGGTTCGGAATAAGAGCATTCCGAACCCCTTTTGTCTACAAACTGAGGCTGCGGTTATTATACCGCAGCCTTTTAATTATTTATGAATTGCCTGGTACTTCTCCGCCATGGGAGATGAACGTCATATCACTTCTTGCCAGGTCTTGTTCAATCCTATGGTTTTCGGAATCTAATTTAGGGTGCCCTGCACCTTTTTTATCAAAATAGATAAAGATTGGTATTATTCAGAAATAAATAAAAAGATAACCGAATGGGGTTATCTCAGGAAAAACATTATTTCATCAAGACCTATTGAGCTTTAGGAAAAACATTCACGATAGTTGCATTAAACTTCTCAGCTAATCCTGTGATGGGCCTGCCGCTTTCAAGTTGTTCGCTGTAATCTGTCATACGTACGACAAAGTCCGGATTCGTTGAAACATATACCTCAGAAATCGTGTCATCAGTGGACTTGATTTGCTCCGAGATTTTCATCCGCACATCTTCAGGAAACCCATCTGTGTCACCATTTTCCAGAACAACTGCTGCATACGCCTTCCGGTGAGTCGTAATAACCGTAGCACTTTGTACTTCCTTAAGCATTTCGACTTGCTCATTAACCTCCTTATCCGCACGCATTCGATAGGTTTCATTATATGAATTGAACCGCTGTTCCTGGTGAATATTCTGAATCTGCGCCCCACCATCGTTTACGCGATTGATTTGCGCTCCCTCATCAGTATAAGTACCACATCCAGTGAATAAAAGTACGGAAGCAAAAAGAACCAGCTTGAATGTAAGAAATTTCATTGGCTTATCCTCCTTAAATATAAATCCAAAATAGAATGTCCGAAAAGGGATATGTTTATTCATAAATTTACCAATCGAGGAAGGAAGGCAAGGTTAAATTAAAAAAATAATCAATCAAAAGGAATTTTATGAAAACGCTCCCATATGATTTTATAGATAAAATCATTAGGAGGTTATTAATGAAGATAATTAGGGGATTTACGATTTTCGCAGTATCGATTGCCTTGATTCTATCTGTTTATTCATCAGCAGACGCAGCTAAGAGAGTTCCTGCAGCTTCAAACAAAGATCCTGTCATTTTCGTACATGGGTTCACGGGCTCATCATCCAGTTTTGATAATATGAAGCAATGGCTTATTAGCCAGGGTTGGCAATCAAGCCATTTGTACGCGATCCAATATTCCAATACAACAGGCAGCAGCATTAATAATGCCTATGAATTACAATCCTTTATCAAGAATGTCTTAAGACAGACAAAAGCTTCGAAAGTGGATATTGTAGCACACAGCATGGGAGGGTTAAGCACCCGCTACTATATTAAATACCTTGCCGGCTCTCAAAGTGTAGACGATGTTGTCACCTTGGGATCGCCACACCACGGAACAACTTCCTCTTATTTCGGTTTATTTACTGAGGGTGCGCGTGAAATGGTTCCAGGAAGTCCATTCCTGAATGATTTAAACAGTATTGATGAAACTCCAAATGGAAGCGACCCCGCAGCGGTCATCCAATATACATCTGTTTACAGCAGTGCAGACACAGTCATCAATCCATACACAAGTTCAATTCTTGACGGTGCGAAAAACCTTCAAATCAGCGGAGTAAGCCACAGCGGCCTGCTGACAGATGCATCAGTGAGACCTTTGATTCTTGAAGGTTTAGAAGACGGAGGGGTAAATGCCAACTAAAAAGAGACGGCCTGCAAAAATGCAGGCCGTCTTTTTGATTAAACTTCAGGATTAATAAAATTTTCCTTCTGGCGGAGTTTATAAAATTTCCACACATCCTTAATGATGATCTTAACAACCGAATACAACGGTATAGCGATAAGGATACCGATAAAGCCATAAATCGAACCGGCCGCTATCAATAACAATATTACTGTAATCGGATGGATGTTCAGTTTTTTACCCATAACCTGTGGTGTAACAAGATTACCTTCTAGCTGCTGTACGATTAAGAGGACAATCAGCACCTTCAGCATCATGAATGGGCTAGTCGCCAGTGCGACAAACAAAGCAGGGATAACACCTATAATTGGACCAAGGAAAGGAACAATTGTTAAAAACATCGCAAAGATCGCAAGGAGCAATGCATACTCTAACCCGATAATTTTGTATCCAATATACATAAGAATTCCATCGACGAGGGCTATGATGAACTGGCCGGTTACGTATGTGAACAGTGTTTTATCAATGTCCTTAAGAATTTTATTGCCTTCTTGTTCATGTTCATTCGGAATTAACTTAATAATATATGGTCTGAGTTTCTCTTCATCTTTTAAAAAGAAAAATACAAGAAAAGGCACAACGACCAACACCGTTGCAATACTTGTAATCAATGAAAAGATAGTCATGATATTCTCTCCGAGATTTTGAGACACTTTACTGAGGTAAGACAATGCCCTTTGTTTAACTTCATTTGCATCCACAAATCCTAGCTGATTTTCTTTAATGACCTTTTCAGATTCCTTTGTTATTTCATCAATCCTATCCGGAAAGTTTGCTGACAATCCGCTGACCTGTTCTCCAACAAGTGATCCTGCAAAGTAGAAAAAGGCAGTAAACAATCCAGCAACAACCACAAAAACGACCAGTATGCTAACTACTTTAGGCATGAACTGGTCAAGCCAGCGTACAGGTTTCCTCAAAATATAATAGATTAGCCCCGAAATCAAGACCGGGAAAAATATGGCTAAAATGAAGTTTTGCAGCGGCCAGACGAAGTAGTCGATTTTCCCAAAAAGAAAGATAATGACAAGAACTAAAATGATGCCAGAAGCATATTTGAAAAATGGTTTTTGAATCCACATGTGTATTCCTCCTGATTAAGTATGTATCTCCTTATTACTTCCCTAAAAGATAAGGACTGTAAACAAATCAATTGTGCTGTCATAAGTTGGACAGAAGGACAATATACTAATTTGAGGCTGTTTTCGCATAGACTGTTGTTTTTCGAATTAAGTTTAAACCCGCATAGGTTTTCACCTCGAGCTTCTTTCTAGGTGGTTTCTGAAATGGGAACACATTAAAATTCGTAAAAATCCAACTACCGATTTTTACTTTTGGCTGTGAAAGCAACAAAGTTTACGAAAAAAGCCTAATTGAAAGATTCTAGTTTTATTTTCTTTAAAACGGGTAAATATTCTGGTCAACAGAAATAGAAATCCACTACAATAGCCACTGGTCATCTTCTGTGTAAAGGGGTCTCTGTATGGTTGCAGTCGAAGAGCATCTGATATTTATTAAGGAACTGGGGCGTTTGTTTGATGAGTACTCACAATGTGAGGATGAAGGACTAAAAAAGGAAATCTATAAAGATATCCAGCTTATAGAGGAAGCCATCAGTATTAGTAACTAATTCATAATAGATATCGGCAAGCCAAAGACCGAGGGCTTGCCGTTTTTATTTTTTCTGGAAGTATAATTAGGAAATTCATCACCTCTTCCGTCATATACATGAAACAAGCATATGAAAGGGGAGGTATATATGAGGATTGACCTTTCGAAAGATCAATATTTAACACTGGTAAAGTTGCTGCAGCTTGGTAATTGGCCGCTTGGAATGACGGAGGCTGACCATGAATTGGTGAGTAAAGCAGAAGGTTTGGAGCAATATATTTTTTCATTGGCCAAGGATTTTGAAGCGGGGGACGAAATATATTTTGATAAGGAAGAGGACTATTATTATCTTTCAGAAAATCTGAAAGATACTGTTGAGTCAATTATAGACGAATATGAGGAAGAGGTATTCTGGGACCAGCTGACACATAAGCTTGCCACGATCGATTTGAAGCGTGAAATCGATATCAATGCTTCGATTGAACAAAAAATAAATCGGCTTTTCCAGCTAAAGGCACGTTATGAAAAATACTTTCTAGAGAATGGGTTAGACAAAATTGATATATTATAGAGAAAAATCCGGCCCAGTGCATAAGGCCGGATTTTTTAATTGGTACTTTTCGTATACTTTGACACTCAAAAGTATAAATCGGATTATGAGTTATTACTGTTTTAATAACTCTTAATTACAGGAACAGCTCGAAAGAGTTCAAAACGATAAGAATCAGGAATTAATGCTTAATCGAAAAACATAAAAACGAAAAAGTTATTTAATCAAATATCTCGCTTTTTCTGAAATAAAATCAGCTGCGAACACTAGGATTAGATAAAACACCAGCAGCAGAGTGATATCCGTATAGTGAAAAAAGCTCATGCTGAGCTTGAATTGCTGTCCAAGTCCGCCGGCTCCAACGAAGCCTACGACAATGGTAGTTCTCATAATCACTTCCCAGCGGTAGAGAATATATGTCAAAAAGCGGGGAAGTGCAGCTGGCAGAACACCATATAGTAGAATCTGCACGCGGCTGGCTCCAGACGACGCAAGATTGCGGACTGGGCGGGTTTCGAGGTCCTCAATCACCTCTGCGCAAAGCTTTCCCAAAATCCCGAAATTATGAAGCGCAAGTGCAATTGCTCCTGGCAATATTCCAGGTTTGAAAATGAAGATAATGATCATTGCCCAGACAAGCTCTGGTACAGCACGGGAAAAAATATACCCCCCTCTGATGATGCCAAATGAAATCCATCCATGCCATTTCTTTGCCAAAGTTAACGAACCATCGGCCACATTCCTTGCCGCGGGAACAACCGTTAAGAAAGCTGCGATTGTCGCAAACCCTGTGGCCATTACACTCATTATTAGTGTTTCGACTGTAAGGTTAAATGCATTTTCCCAGCTTTCTTTACTGAAAAATGCAGGGTTTTCTTCACCTATGCCAAAAAGTCCTTTGAAAAACTTACCCGTATGCAAAAGGTTTTGTTCCGAAAAAAGAGTGGTCAAACTAGCTTTCTCAAACGAGAAGATTGACAGCCACGAAGCAGCAGCCAGCAGGAGCAAAGCGTAAACAGAGGCGGTTACAAAGGTAATTTTTCGTCTTTTACGTACGGTCATCGTACCAGCCTCTTTCTTAATTGGTTACTCCATGCATCAATAATGATAACTAAGAAGATTAAAAAGAACACGAATGTCCACACTTCATTGTAATGCAAGTCATCCAGGGAAAGATGAATCTGGTATCCTAGACCGCCAATCCCTACAAAACTCATGATTGCCGAAGATCGAACAGCACACTCAAAGCGGTACATAGCATAGCTTATGATACTAGTCCTCACCATTGGAAGATAACCATACCATAACGTTTGAAGCCGTGATGCACCTGCTGCTTCTAGGGCCAATATCGGTTCACGAGGAACGTCCTCCAGCATATCGGCAAATATCCGCCCAAGTATTCCACCATAAGGAATAGCGAGTGCAAAAATAGCAGCAAAAGGCGATAGGCCGATTGAGGCTACAAAAAGCCATGCCCAAACAAGTTCATGAATGGCTCTCATGAATCCTAAATGCCCTCTGAAAAAGGATCTCATAATCCTTTTTGTTTTTGCATTTTCGGCCAAAACGCCTGATGCGGGTATCCCAAATATAAAAGCAATAAAAATTGCTAAACTCATGCCCGCTGTTGCGTAGGAAAGGGTAGACCAGCTTGCTTCTACTGCCAGCAACAGGATGTCGGTTGATAAATCAGGCTGAAAGAGAGCTACAAAAATTTGTTTGGCAGTTTCAAACCCGCCGCTATGAATCAAATTGCTGTTCCACTCGACCGAAAACAAACTTAAGATAAAAACTAGCAAAAGAATCATCGTAAGAATTTTTCGCTTATGGAGATCAAAAGTAAACCAGCTTTTATCCATATCAAGCCTGCTCCTTTAGTTTATACAAGCTTGCGATATGAGCATCAGTCACTGAAGCGGCTGGAAGATCAAAGAAGATTTCACCATTCTTCAGGGCTATGATCCTATCAAAATACTTTTTCGCATACTCAACGGAATGCAAACTTGCCATCAGCGTCTGTTTTTCTTCTACTGCAATATTAGCCAAAAGGTCAAGGATATCTTCCGCCCGTGCAGGGTCAAGTGAGGCGACTGGTTCATCGGCAAGGATAATTTCTGGATTCTGGACTAGCAGACGGGCAAGAGCAACACGCTGCTGCTCACCGCCAGAAAGAATGGAGGTGCGGTCATATAATTTATCCATCAGTCCGACACGTTCTAACGCTTTCACTGCGTATTGTTTATCCTGAGGAATTAAAAAAGATAGAAGCGATTTAAATACTCCCCAATCCGAAAGCCGGCCTGCAAGGACATTATGGATTACCGGAAGCTCGCCAACCAGATCAAATTGTTGGCGAATGACACCGATTTTTTTCGCCCTTTTCCTTTGGTCCTTAAAATCAGACAAAGGGCTGCCATCGATAAAGATCTCGCCTTCATCCGGCGTAAGAATGGATGCCATTATATTCAACAAAGTTGTTTTCCCGGCACCGCTCGGTCCAATAAGAGCAATTGACTCCCCTTTATTAACAGAAAAAGAAAGGGAAGATAAGGCTATCTTCCGCTCGTAGGTCTTTGATATTTGATTAAGGCTGATAATTTCTGGCATATGTTCCACCTACTTGATAATCTTAAGTTCTTTCGCGACCTTTTCAATTGCTTCATAATTTTCATTCTTGGTTTCTATGAATTTATCAGTTTGCAATAACTCCATGACTTCATTGTCTCCTGAAGTCATGGAGAGGATTGCTTCTTTCAATTTTTCTTTCGTTTCCTCATCAACTTTGTTGACCGTCCAGTTATAGTCATAATACTCAGGCGTAGTATAGAAAACTTTCACTTTGGACTCATCGACCTTACCTTCTTTGACAGCTGCTTCCCAGACGGAAATATTCAATGCGCCTGTCTGGAATGCTCCTGATTCAACAAGTTTATAGGTTTTATCATGTGAGCCGGAGTAATTTGGAGTTCCATCAAGATCTTTGTCAGCATTGATCCCAGCCTCCATCATAAAATAGCGGGGCATTAAATGGCCTGAAGTAGAGCTCTCGCTGCCGAACGTAAATGATTTTCCTTTTAAATCTTCAAGGCTATCAATCTCGATATCTTTTTGGGCGATGAAAACAGATTTGAATTTTTCATCGATGGGCCTCTGGGCGAAGGCTTCTGCTTCAGGGACTAAATCTCTTGCCTGAACACCAGTAAGGCCGCCAAACCAGGCAAGATGGATTTCACCGCGTCCAAAGGCAGTTACGAGCGCTGAATAGTCAACAGAAGGGACGTACTCAACATTCAGTCCTGTTTTTTCTCCTAAATCCTGCGCAAAATCCTCCATGCTCCTGTTGAGATCAGCAGCATTTTGGTCCGGAATGGCACCGATTTTAATGGTTTCTGTTTTGGAGTCCTTTTGACCGGCATCTTCTCCTTCTTCAGAACATGCAGCGAGGCTAAAAATCATTAATAAGCTAAATAGCGCAATTAGTTTTTTCATAGTATGATCACCCGTTATAAATTTATTTTATAGATACTATAAAATTTATCAATAAACAAGAAATAACTCAATAGCTTTCACAAAAATTCCGTTTTAATTACATGTTGAATATTTTTCTGCTGTAGTTATTGGCTATAGTAAAGCAATAAGAAAATTTTTTTAGTAAGTTGCGGTTGTCGCCTTTTTTTCTTCGAATGCTATTTGACGATTATTTCCGATTTTTTCTTCGACTGCCAAAATAGGGTAATATAAAATAAAACCTGCCGGCAGGGCCGACAGGTTCCATCAACGATCTATAATTATGCTTTTTCCGCCCATTCTTCAACATTCCAAACTTTTGTTACCCAATCTTCATAAAAATCAGGTTCGTGACTGACAAGGACGATTGTACCTTTATATGCTTTCAATGCGCGCTTCAATTCAGCTTTTGCGGTGATGTCAAGATGGTTTGTCGGTTCGTCAAATACAAGCCAGTTGCTTTCGTGCATCAGCAGCTTAGTGAGGCGGACCTTAGCCTGTTCTCCACCGCTGAGCTGGTTGAGAGGACGAGAAATGTGTTCGTTTTTCAAGCCGCTTCGCGCTAAAGCTGCACGCACTTGATGCTGGTCAAGGCTTGGGAATTCGTTCCAAAGATCATCGATTGGGGTGATGTTGTCTGCCTTTACTTCCTGTTCAAAATATGAAGGGAAGAGGAAGTCACCACGTTCGATTTTTCCGCTAAGAGCCGGAATTTTACCCAGCATCGTTTTCAATAATGTTGATTTTCCGACACCATTCATGCCGACAATCGCAATCTTCTCACCACGTTCGATGGTGATTGACATCTTTGGAAGAAGCGGGTGAGAATAACCGATTTCGAAGTCAGTACCTTCAAAAACATAACGGCTGCTCGCACGAGATTCCTTGAACTCAAAAGTAGGCTTTAGTGCCGTCTCCGGGCGGTCAATGCGTTCCATCCGGTCAAGCTGCTTCTGGCGGCTCTTCGCACGGCCAGTTGTAGAATAACGGGCTTTATTTTTCGCGATGAAATCTTCCTGTTTCTTGATGAATTCCTTTTGTTTCTCATAAGCGTTGATGTGCTGGTTTTTATTTATTTCAGCAAGTTCAAGGAATTTTTCATAGGTTGCGGTGTATCGTGTCAATTTTGAAAATTCCAGTTGAAAAATGACATTGGAAACCTGGTTCATGAATTCAGTATCATGGGAAATCAGTATAAAAGCGTATGGATATTCTTTCAAATATTTAGTCAGCCACTGGATATGCTCGACATCTAGATAGTTCGTCGGCTCATCAAGCAGGAGGACCTTCGGCTTTTCAAGCAACAGCTTGGCAAGCAACACCTTTGTACGCTGTCCACCGCTTAATGCAGACACATCGCGATCAATTCCAATTGCATCCAGACCCAGTCCGCGAGCAGCTTCCTCGACTTCCATATCAAGGGAATAGAATCCTCCAGCGTCAAGTGCATCCTGGATTTCTGCCATCTGTTCAAGCAATACTTCCAATTCCTCAGGAGAAGCGTCTGCCATTTTGCCAGTAACTTCATTCAGTTCTTCTTCTTTTTTAAAAAGAGGAAGGAAGGCATCACGCAAGACATCGCGAATGGTCTTACCGGTGGTGAGTACAGTATGCTGGTCCAAATATCCATATTCCACTCCAGGTGTCCATTCAACTTTACCAGAGTCGTGGATTAATTGACCGGTGATGATATTCATTAATGTCGACTTGCCGACACCGTTAGCGCCGACCAAGCCAACATGGTCTTCTGCTAAAAGGCGGAATGAGACATCTTTGAAAAGGGTGCGATCACCAAAAGTGTGGCTCAAATTTTCTACGTTCAATAAACTCATTTTAAAAATCCTCGCTTCAATCTATTTTTATTACATTAGTTAACAATCACATTCCCTAATCATACTAAAATCTCTGACTTTAGACTAGTTTTTTTAGGAAGGAGGGAGAGTGTGCTACATTCATTTTCATTAATGTCCTTTCATAAAAACAAAAATGACTACGAAAGCAGCCTTAATAAAATTAGTGTAGACTTTGGCAATTTAAGGTTTTAAATTCACGGTCATACTGTCTAAAACCCAATAATAAAGCAATTAGATGGTCTGGCTGATTTTTATATAGGGCTTAATACACAAACCAAACTGTTTATTAATAGATGGATAGGGTAAATGGTAACTAACCAACTAACTAATTTGAGGTGTGGAAAATGAAAGTTACCAATAGCTATTTGTTTACCAAGGAAGATATGGTTAATCCTGAACTTGTGCCTGAATGGGTAATAAATGAATATAAAAATTTTCGAGATGTCGTTACTGACAGAGAGTTTCCTTGCTACTTTGGGATGACTGCCGAGAAAAAAGGGGAACTACGTTATTCATATATCAGCAGGGACAATTGGGATCAACTTCCAGGTGCCATTGAAGAATTCATTGCTCTTTTTGATGAATCCAAACCGCTCATCAGGCACGGATTATTTGTGTTCGTCGAACCCGAATTGGAAGAAAAAACGATCGAATATTACCGTGAAAACTTTTGGAATATCCTTCAGTTTTTACATCAAAAAGACACGCAGCCATGGCCTGCAGACTATCCAACAGATCCAGACCATCATTTATGGGCATTCTCTTTTGCTGGTGAACCGTTCTTTGCTTTTGGGAACGCCCCAGCGTATAAACAACGAAAAACAAGAGATCTAGGAAACAGTCTTGTTCTTGGTTTCCAGCCCCGCCGAATTTTCGAAGGACTTGAAGGAACATCTAAGGGCGGAATTATGTCACGTGAAAAGGTAAGAGAGCGGGTAGAGAAATGGGATAATCTTCCAAAACACCCAAACATCAGTCATTACGGCGACCCGGAACATAGGGAATGGAAAATGTATTTTATCGGTGACGACAGCAAGCCTATTGAAGGCAAATGCCCATTTCACCATAAATAATACAAAGAAGGCTGAATCCTTAAAATAGGATTTAGCCTTTTCTTAATTGAGGCTCACCGGACGTCATAGGAAAAATTTGCTTTTGGTTTTCATAAACCTTCCCGCGGAAAGCGAGTGACCCGAGCGGAAATCAACAGTAACAAAGCTTTTATATAAAAAATATGAATTTTCAAGTAAAAATTGACATTTATATAATTTCTATATATAATCATCAAAAAATAGTGACGTTGACGAGGATCAGTAAATTGGAACACCGCCATTTAAGAGAGGGAGCTGAATGCTGAAAAGCTCCTATTGGCACCCATTTGAACCTGCCTCCGAGTTCCGGATCGGATGTTTTGAAGATCACGGCGGATCAGTTCCGTTATCATGCAGAGTATAAAGCAATGCTTTATGTATTAGGGTGGTACCGCCAGGCCTTGGCCCCTTTTGGGATCAAGGCCTTTTTGTGTTTTCTCGACAATTAAACAGCTATTTTAAAAATGATGGGGTGCAGACATGGCTAAAGAATTTGTAAAAGAAATAACATCAATGGAAGATGACTTTGCGCAATGGTACACGGATGTAGTAACAAAAGCAGAACTGATAGACTATTCAAGTGTTAGAGGATCCATGATCATCCGTCCATATGGCTACTCACTTTGGGAAAATATTAAGAATGAGTTGGATTTCCGGATTAAAGAAACTGGACATGAAAATGTTTATATGCCACTTTTCATTCCTGAAAGTTTGCTTCAGAAAGAGAAGGATCATATCGAAGGATTTGCTCCGGAGGTTGCCTGGGTCACTCATGGCGGCTCAGAGGAACTGACTGAACGCCTTGTAGTGAGACCAACATCGGAAGTGCTTTTCTGCGAGCATTATAAGAATATCATTCATTCTTATCGTGATCTTCCAAAGCTTTATAACCAGTGGGCAAATGTTGT
Organism: Mesobacillus subterraneus; assembly: GCF_023715485.1. Taxonomy (GTDB): domain Bacteria; phylum Bacillota; class Bacilli; order Bacillales; family Cytobacillaceae; genus Mesobacillus; species Mesobacillus subterraneus_B. Next base: position 11,411 of record NZ_JAMBOF010000004.1, read on the forward strand.
GCGCTGGGAAAAGACGACAAGACCATTCCTAAGGACACTCGAATTTTTATGGCAGGAAGGACATACTTGCCATGCCACTGATGAAGAAGCGCTTGAGGAAACAGTAAAGATGCTGAAGGTATATGCTGATGTTTGCGAAAACATTCTGGCGATACCAGTTGTACAGGGGCAAAAAACGGCTAAAGAAAAGTTCGCCGGCGCAAAGCTTACTTACACGATCGAAAGCTTAATGCATGACGGTAAAGCTCTTCAGACTGGAACATCACATCATTTAGGAGATGGGTTTGCCAAGGCATTCGGAATTCAGTACACGGATAAAGACGGCCAGCTCCAGTATGTACAGCAAACATCTTGGGGTTTTACCACTAGAGTGGTTGGAGCCATGATTATGGTTCATGGCGATGACCGGGGACTCGTCATCCCTCCAAAAGCGGCGCCAATCCAGGTTATGATCGTGCCAGTTGCACAGCATAAAGCAGGGGTTCTCGATTTTGCCTATGATTTAAAAGAGAAACTTTCAGCAGTCGCCCGCGTAGGTATTGATGCGAGTGATAAGAAGCCAGGCTGGAAATTCAATGAATACGAAATGAAGGGGATTCCTGTCAGGCTGGAAGTCGGTCCAAAGGATATCGAAAAAGGGCAAGTGGTACTTGCCAGAAGAGATACAGGCGAAAAAATCTTCGTTGCAATCAACGAATTAGAAGCAAAGCTTTCAGACCTGCTTGAGGACATCCAGCGAAGCCTTTATGAAAAAGCAAAAAGACATCGGGAAGGTAAAACAAATGTTGCCTTAGACCTCGAAGAATTCAAGGTGCTTCTGGAAAAAGAAACAGGATTTATAAAAGCAATGTGGTGTGGTGACAGGACTTGTGAAGATAAAATCAAAGAAGAAACAACAGCGACATCGCGTTGTATACCATTCGAGCAGGAAAAAGTAGGGGATAAATGCGTGTGCTGCGGCAAAGAAGCCGATGAAATGGTTCTTTGGGCAAAAGCTTATTAGATCCGAAAGAAGCAATCATAAAATGCAAAACGATACATATTTAAAATGTAAAAATATGTATCGTTTTGATTTAATTGTATTGGGCGAGAATCGATTCACAGATTATACATCCACATCCCATTTATTATTTAGCAGGGGAGGATGCAAATATGAAAGCTACTGGAATTGTCAGGAAAACTGATCAGCTGGGCAGGGTCGTGATTCCAATGGAATTGAGGAAAAAGCTCAGCATAGGGGAGAATGATCCACTGGAGATTTTTGTTGATGAAGATATGATCATCCTGAAGAAATATCAGCCGGACCAGACATGCATCATTACTGGTACCATCAGCAATGATAATTTTACACTCGCGAATGGCAAGGTCGTTTTAAGCCGTGAAGGTGCTGAACAACTGATCAAAGAATTACAAAGCTACCTGGCAACTACCTAGATAACGTAACTAAAGCAGTCCATCGCAGGACTGCTTTTTCTTGTCTCTTTAAATATCTTCACGGTAAATTGGCATGCTCATACAGCGCGGGCCGCCACGGCCTCTTGAAAGCTCAGAGCTTGGTATTTCGATAACTTCAACACCATTTTTCCTTAGCAAATCATTTGAAACATAGTTGCGGTCGTAGGTGACAACAACGCCTGGTGCGATGGCCAATGTATTGGATCCATCATTCCATTGCTCCCGCGCTGCAGCAATTTCATGTCCGCCACCGCATGGGATTAATACAAGTTCCTGTAAATTCAAAACTTCCTTCAATGTTTTTGTTAAATTGGAGCGCTCCGAGATTGCAAGACTCTCCGGATCACTAGTTTGTTCAAGGATATATATCTTCATTTTGCCATTTGGTCCTTCAATACCATGGTGAATTGTGAACTTCTCATGGTCAACCATGGTAAAAACGGTATCCAGATGCATATAGGCTCTTAATTTAGGTATTTCAACCGCCACAACTTTTTTTATCGTCTCATTCCGCGAGAAAATTCTTTTTGCTAATTTTTCAATTGCCTGAGCCGAGGTCCTTGCACTCACACCTATCGCAATTACTTCAGGGCTAAGGACAAGTTCATCGCCGCCTTCTATCGGGTAATATTCATCACGGTCATACCAGTGTGGGATATCGAAGCCCGAAAACCTTGGGTGATGGTTAATAATGAAATCCATGAAAAGCGACTCCCTTTTCCTAGCGCCTTCACACATCTTATTAAGCGAAATGCCATCGCCAATCACCGCTGCTGGATCTCGTGTGAAATATAGATTTGGCATTGGATCAAGGAAGAAGGGATAGTAGTCCTCGAGGAGCTCATGCAAATGAATCTTTTTCTCTGCCTGGATTTCAGATTTGAGAACTCCGGACATTACTTTTGGGATCATTTCCTCAGTGGTAAAAGAATGAAGGTATTCCTCGACTGTTTTCCTGGATCCATTCAGATTCCTTTTGCTTTCGTTCAATAAGCGATCAATGAACTCAGTACGCAATTCATCCGAACTCAATGATTCGGCCATTAATTTTTCCAAGTAAAGAACCTCAACACCGCGGTTTCTAAGCACATCGGCAAAATAATCATGTTCTTTTTGCACTGCTGGCAAATAAGGAATATCATCAAAAAGCAGGCGTTCTAAATATTTGGGCGTCAGGTTCTCAACTTCCTTGCCAGGCCTGTGCAGTACTACAGATTTCAATTCTCCAATTTCGGATGTTACATGCAATGGATATTTCATATTATTAGCCTCCCATTTTCAGTATCTATTTCTATGAAATAAGGAGGGAGTGATCGTTATGTACCAAACTCGAATTTTCACTTCCCCCGCCAAAACCTGCTTCCTTGCAGACTGGCTCCCTTTTCTATACCCTAATCTATTCAATCAAACCTGTTTCTTTAAAAATATAGCTCTTATTGAAGTTTTCTTTTAGAAAAAGGGAAAACTAAGCCAACAAAAAAAGTAAGCGTTTTCTGTCCTTCATAGATGTACAAAGGAATCAAATGTGATAAAGTATATTTTGTGAACACTACATTAAACATGGAAGCAGGAATGAAATTGTTGTCCTCTCCAAAAAGACAGTTGTATCCATTATAATGACATGCCGCTTTTACGGCAGAAAGGGGATTTACGATGTCTAGCAAAGTATTAGAGCAATTTTTAAATGAAAACTTAGAGGATTTGAAAGGAAAGGGTTTGTATAATGTAATCGACCCTCTCGAAAGCCCAAATGGACCAGTAATCACCATCAATGGAAGGGAATTGATCAACCTCTCTTCTAATAACTACCTCGGGCTAGCAACTGATGAAAGGCTAAAGAAGGCTGCTGACGAAGCGATCAGCAAATATGGGGTAGGAGCTGGAGCAGTCCGGACCATCAACGGTACACTCAAGTTGCACGTAGAACTTGAGGAAAAGCTGGCGAAGTTCAAGAAAACAGAAGCGGCGATTGCCTATCAATCCGGATTCATGTGCAATATGGCTGCAATCTCTGCAGTAATGGACAAGAACGATGCTATCCTGTCTGATGAATTAAACCATGCTTCCATTATCGATGGCTGCCGCTTGTCGAGGGCAAAGATCATCCGCTTTAACCATTCGGACATGGATGACCTGCGAGCAAAGGCAAAAGAAGCCACGGAATCTGGCCAATACAATAAAATCATGGTCATTACTGATGGAGTATTCTCGATGGATGGCGACATCGCAAAATTGCCTGAAATCGTGGAAATAGCAGAAGAATTCGACTTGATTACATATGTCGACGATGCACACGGATCTGGGGTTCTGGGCGAAGGTGCTGGAACGGTGAAGCATTTCGGACTGTCTGATAAAGTTGATTTCCAAATCGGGACTTTATCAAAGGCTATCGGCGTAGTCGGCGGATATGTTGCCGGCAAACAAAGCCTGATTGACTGGCTGAAGGTAAGAAGCCGTCCGTTTCTATTCTCAACATCACTTACGCCAGCAGATGTTGCTGCCAGTATAAAAGCAGTTGAGATTTTAACAGAAAGCACGGAATTAAATGAGCGCCTGTGGGAAAATGCAAACTACTTGAAGGAAGGACTTCAGAAGCTGGGCTTTGATATTGGACATTCAGAGACACCAATCACTCCATGCATTATCGGCGATGAAGTTAAGACCCAGGAATTCAGCAAGCGGCTGAACGATGAGGGTGTCTATGCAAAATCCATCGTTTTCCCTACAGTGCCGCGCGGAACAGGCCGTGTAAGGAACATGCCATCTGCTGCTCATACGAAAGCAATGCTGGATCAAGCAATCACTGCCTATGAAAAAGTTGGCAAGGAACTAGGAATTATCTAACAGAAATTGACTTGCCGGTTTGGTCTTCAAGCCGGCAGTCCTTTTAAAGGATCAACCGGGAGGAGTACATATAATGAAAAAAATCTTGATTACCGGAGCTTTGGGTCAAATCGGTTCAGAATTGACAGGCAAACTACGTGAAATTTACGGCCGGGATAATGTGATCGCAACTGACATAAGAAAGACAGATTCAGAAGCCGCTGCCAACGGTCCTTTTGAAATTCTTGATGTTATGGACGCAAAATCAATGGGTGAAATTGCAAGCAAATACCATGTCGACACAATCATGCACATGGCGGCGCTTCTTTCGGCCACAGCTGAAACCAAGCCTGTTTTTGCATGGAACCTCAATATGGGCGGACTGATGAACGCACTTGAAACAGCCAGGGAATTGAATTGCCAATTCTTCACACCTAGCTCTATCGGCGCATTTGGCCCTAGTACTCCAAAGGACAATACTCCACAGGATACGATTCAGCGACCGACGACGATGTATGGAGTCAACAAAGTAGCTGGCGAATTGCTGGCAGATTATTATTTCCACCGTTTTGGAGTCGATACAAGAGGAGTAAGGTTCCCAGGCTTAATTTCCTATGTAACACCTCCGGGCGGCGGAACAACAGATTATGCAGTTGAAATTTATTACGAAGCAATTAAAAACGGGACTTATACTTCCTATATTGATAAAGGGACATACATGGACATGATGTACATGCCTGATGCACTAGATGCCATTATTGATTTAATGGAGGCGGACTCAGCTAAGCTGATTCACCGTAACGCATTTAACGTTACAGCAATGAGCTTTGATCCTGAGGAACTGGCAGCTGAAATCAAAAAGCATATCCCCGGATTTGAAATGATTTATCATGTCGATCCCGTACGCCAGACAATCGCCGACAGCTGGCCTAACTCTATTGATGCATCAGCAGCATCTGCTGAGTGGGGTTTCAAGGCAAAGTATGACATGTCCAGCATGACTGCAGATATGCTCGATAAATTACGAACAAAGCTTAAATAGGACATTAAAAAGGTGAAATCATTTTGATTTCACCTTTTTACATAGATTAACTTGTCTTTCTTTTCGATTACCTTACCAATTACGGCAGCATGGATTAAACCCTGTGCCTTCAAAGCCTCCACATATTGGTCAGCTTCAGCTTCAGGCAGGGAAACTAGCAATCCTCCTGATGTGATAGCGTCGCATAGGACAATTTGCTCTTCAGCAGATATATCTTCATAATCAACATCATCAATCAGCCATTTATGGTTCGATTTTGAACCTCCTGGTACGACTCCTTTTGAAGCCAGCTCATACGTTCCGTCAAGTACAGGAACCTTTGATAGGGCGATCTCAAAGCTGACATCGCTGCCGCGGGCAATTTCACTTCCATGTCCCAGCAAGCCAAAGCCGGTTACATCCGTAACAGCATGTGGTGTGAAGCCTTGCAATGCTTCAGCCGCAGACTTGTTCAGAAGTGCCATGGTTTCGGTAACTTCCTGTTCTTGTTCTGGACTGACCGCACTCCGTTTGATGCCGGTTGTCATGATTCCGACGCCTATTGGTTTCGAGAGCACAAGGACATCTCCTGGTAAGGCACCGACATTTTTCCAGATTTTATCCGGATGCGCAAGACCGGTCACCGACAAGCCGAATTTTGGTTCCTGGTCATCGATTGAGTGACCGCCAACGGTCACTGCGCCAGCTTCCTTCACCTTGTCACTGGCACCCCTTAAGATCTCAGCAAGAATGTCTGGGCCAAGTTTTTTCACTGGGTAACCGACTATATTCAGGACGGTTTTTGGTTCGCCGCCCATCGCATACACATCGCTGAGTGCATTTGCAGCGGCAATCTGGCCAAACATATAAGGATCATCTACAATTGGGGTAAAGTAATCAATCGTTTGGATCAGGGCGATACTTTCGGTCAGTTTATATACGCCTGCATCATCGGACGTTTCATGGCCGACTAGCAGTTCAGGAACTGGTTCCTGTACAGGCAATAGACGCAAAACTTGCATCAAGTCCTCTGGACTGATTTTGCAGCCTCAGCCAGCTTTTGTTGACAATGATGTCAGACGGATTTTTTCGTGTTCGCTCAACTTTATCACCTCAAAAGAAGTATACTCTTTCTTTTTTTCAAAATCATCCTTAAGCAACTATTATTTGCAACGAAATTGACTATACACTAAAATGACAGTAAATACATATAGAAGCTTTAAAAGGGGGATTCTACAATGGAAAAATTTCAAGTACGTGTCCAATTTTGTATGCAATGAAACTATGCTCCTAAAGCCGCGAGTTTCGCGGAAGAGCTATTTACTCATTTTCGCAGCTTGATTGAAAAAATGGAACTCGTGCCTGCTTCAAAAGGTGCGTTTGAAGTATCAGTTAATGATCAGATGATCTATTCAAAATTGGATACAGGTGTATTTCCTGATACAGATGAGATCATTAAGCAAATGGAAGCATTGAATTAATGCCAGGCATACAGCCTGGCTTTTTTAATGCCCGCGAATAATGTCCAGGTTCACTGGATTGAAAAACTTTATAATGTACAATAATGATATAATTAACCAATGTTTAATCGAGGTGGGGGTTCAAGAATGAAACATCTCTTAAGGCAGCTGCCTGCAGTGCATGAACTGCAGAATGATGATAGGTTTAAGGAAATAGCTGAACAGCAGGAAACAGACGCTGAACATATTACCGAAGTCATTAAGGGCGTATTGGCTAAAATCAGAGAAGATTTAATAAAAGACAGCTGGGATGGACATGATCCCGGAACAGAATTATTTATAAATGAAATATTTAATTTGACTAAGTCAGCTGCAGACAAACAGCTGGACTACACTCTAAAAAGAGTCGTCAATGCAACAGGCACAATCCTTCATACGAATCTTGGAAGGGCGAGATTGAGTGAGAACGCAATCCGCCATGTAGTAGATACTGCTAGGAATTACTCCAACCTGGAATATAAGCTGGATGAAGGCGAACGCGGTTCACGCCACTCTCATGTAGAAGCTCTTGTTAAGGAGATTACAGGAGCTGAAGCAGCGATGGTAGTGAATAATAACGCTGCAGCGGTCTTTATCATCCTCAGCGCTTTTGCAAAAGACAAAGAAGTTATCGTTTCGCGCGGACAGCTAGTTGAAATAGGCGGTTCTTTCCGAATCTCTTCTATTATGGAGGAAAGCGGAGCAGGGCTTATAGAAGTAGGCACCACAAATAAAACTCATTTACATGATTATGAGAATGCAATTAATGAAAATACTGCCATGATCCTTAAGGTTCATACGAGCAATTTTAAAATTTTCGGCTTCACCAAAACAGTCGAGACGGAAGAGCTGGCACAACTCGCAAGCAAGCATGACCAGGTGATTTTTTACGAAGACCTCGGCAGCGGGGTGCTTTATGATTTTAAAAAGCATGGTATTGGGGATGAACCCGTTGTGTCGGATGTGTTGAAAATGGGGGCTGACATCGTTTCCTTCAGCGGTGACAAACTGCTTGGCGGACCACAGGCGGGTATTATTGCAGGAAAAAAAGCTTTGATTGATAAATTAAAGAAGCACCAGCTTGCCAGAGTAGTCCGCGTAGATAAAATGACACTGGCTGCATTGGAAGGAACATTATTGGATTATTTAAGAGGAGAGAAAGGCAGGGTTAACATCCCAGCACTGAGAGACTTGCTCGTCCCTTTAGATGAATTAAAGATGAGGACAGAGGAATTTGTCCAAAAGATAAATGCTATCGATGGCGGGTTAAAGGCAAGAATCATACAGGGGACCAGCCAAGTAGGTGGAGGAACGATGCCCGATGTGCAGCTGCCGGCATTTATAGCGTCAATGGCACATCCTGGTCTGAGCGCCGAACAAATTGCCAGGATGCTGCGGACGGAAAACAGCCCGGCCATCATTGTCCGAATTCAAAAAGAAGAAGTCCATATGGACCTCCGTACTGTATCTGCTGAAGAGGAAACAGAAATTCTAGCAGCTCTTCAACAACTAAAGTAATTTTAAGGGCTGACCAGTGAACCTGGCAGCCCTTAAATCTTTACATATCGTGGCCCGAATTGTGTTTTTGGCGTGTATGGTTTCGGTTCTTCACTTTTTTAGAACCGCTTAATGGAGCAGGCTGGCTGTCCTGGTCACCCTTTGGGGCGTTTTTGCGCATATCTTTAGAGTCGTTTTTGTTCATAGCTCATCCCTCCTGTAATTAGGATTTGATTTTCCGAAGAATTTATACTGAATAATTTATATAGAAATGAGCAATTTAACGGTATAGCTTTAATACATCAGGAGGAATTCACACATGCCTTATCATAAAGATAAACAGCAAGCATTCCAGGCAGCTCAGCAAGGGTTCGAAGATGCACAGGGATTGTATTCTGAAATCGTCAGAGACAGCGCGAGCTACGGCCACCAGCTAAAGCATCTTAAAAATGAAGTAAATGAAGCATTCCAGCAAATCGAAAATGCCTTAGAAAATGCATCGGAGCACCAGCGGGCCCAGCTAGAAAGATTCCAGCAGGACCTTCGCAGCATCGTGAATGAGGTAAACATGGAATAAGTAAGCGGAAAAGCGGAAGGAACACCTTCCGCTTCAGACTGTAGACAGGCTCGATGAATATCGAGCCTGTCTACAGTCTTTTTCTTTGAAGATTAGTCTATTGATTTATGGTCCATGCGCCTGCGCTTTTTGTTCTTTATTGATTCTTTTTACGCTTTTTGTTGTTTTGTTTTTCCATCTCTGTTAAAGGTTCATTCGCCATTTCCTCATTGAATCCAGCACCCTTTCCTTGTGCTTTTGCTGCATTCGCACCCGGGATGACATGGTTTGCTTTTCTTTTCGCCATACATTTCACCTCCATCTGCCATATTTTCTCCCATAAACCGATCCTCAATCCAGCTATTTCATTTTTGTGAAATAGCTTTTCTAAAAAACAAAAAGTAAACGATGGCCTTTCTTTTTTTAAAATAAAAGCATTTAACTAGTTTTTATCATGTTAATGCTAAAAAGCATAAGCAAAACTTATCAAGGACAATAACTTTCTTGTTATTTACTTATATAGATAGTTATATTAATATGAAATTGTGAGAAAAGTTAGGATAACGAACAAAATTCAAACTTTTCGACAATTACTTATATTTAGTTTATGATGTTTACGTAAAAGAAGGGGGTAAACATATGTCAAACCAAGATGTTTTTAACGCCCGCAGTTCATTTGAAATTGACGGGAAACGCTATCATTACTATAGCCTGGCAGCACTTGAAAATGCTGGAATCGGCAATGTTTCTAAATTGCCTTATTCCGTAAAAGTATTGCTTGAATCCGTGCTGCGCCAGCATGATGGCTTTGTAATCACTAAAGAGCATGTTGAAAATCTAGCAAAATGGGGAACAAGCGAAGTACAGGAAATTGATGTGCCGTTCAAGCCATCACGTGTCATCCTTCAGGACTTCACTGGTGTACCTGCAGTCGTTGACCTTGCGTCTTTAAGAAAAGCAATGGCAGACTTGGGTGGAGATCCAGACAAAATCAATCCTGAGAAGCCGGTTGACCTAGTTATCGACCACTCAGTACAGGTTGATAAATACGGAACTCCAGACGCACTTAATGTGAATATGGAACTTGAATTCGAGCGTAATGCTGAGCGTTATCAGTTCTTAAGCTGGGCTCAGAAATCATTCGATAACTACCGCGCTGTACCGCCTGCAACAGGTATTGTACATCAGGTAAACCTTGAGTACCTTGCAAGCGTTGTCCATTCTGTAGAGAATGCTAATGGAGAATTTGAAACTTTCCCTGATTCATTGGTGGGTACTGACTCACATACAACAATGATCAACGGTATCGGTGTACTAGGATGGGGCGTAGGCGGTATCGAAGCTGAAGCTGGAATGCTTGGCCAGCCTTCATACTTCCCGGTTCCGGAAGTAGTAGGGGTAAAATTAGTAGGCGATATGCCGAACGGCGCAACTGCAACTGACCTTGCACTTAAAGTGACACAAGTTCTCCGCAGCAAAGGCGTTGTTGGCAAATTTGTCGAATTCTTCGGTCCTGGAGTTGTATCACTTCCATTAGCTGACCGTGCGACTGTTGCTAACATGGCACCTGAATACGGCGCAACTTGCGGATTCTTCCCGGTAGACGGAGAAGCGCTCGATTACATGCGTTTAACTGGCCGCCCAGAAGATCACATTAAAGTGGTTGAGACATACTGCAAAGAGAACGGATTATTTTTCGACCCTGCTCTTGAACCAGTTTATACGGATGTTGTTGAAATCAGCCTGTCTGAAATTGAGCCAAACCTTTCTGGCCCTAAGCGCCCTCAGGATTTGATCCCACTTTCAGAAATGCAGAAATCCTTCAAAGAAGCATTGACTGCACCAGCTGGGAACCAGGGATTCGGTCTTGGCAAGAAAGAAATTAATAAAGAAGCCGTCGTTGAATTCAACAATGGTGACAAAACCACAATGAAAACTGGTGCAATCGCAATTGCTGCGATCACAAGCTGTACAAATACATCTAACCCATACGTTCTAGTAGGTGCAGGCCTTGTTGCTAAAAAAGCAGTAGAGCTTGGAATGGAAGTTCCTAAGTTCGTAAAAACTTCTTTGGCACCAGGATCAAAGGTTGTTACAGGATACCTTCGTGATTCAGAATTGCTTCCTTACCTTGAGGCACTTGGATTTAATCTTGTTGGTTACGGATGTACGACATGTATCGGAAACTCCGGTCCGTTAAGACCAGAAATTGAAAAGACAGTGGCCGAAAGCGACTTGCTTGTAACTTCAGTTCTTTCCGGTAACCGTAACTTCGAAGGACGTATCCACCCGCTAGTTAAAGCTAACTATCTGGCTTCTCCGCCATTAGTAGTAGCTTACGCTCTTGCTGGAACAGTGGACATCGATCTACAAAACGATCCAATTGGTAAAGACAAAGACGGCAACGAAGTATTCTTCAGGGACATCTGGCCTTCAACTGCAGAAGTAAATGAAGTCGTTCACCGTGTTGTAACGCCTGAATTGTTCCGCAGAGAATATGAAACTGTATTCAGCGACAATGAAAAATGGAACGAAATCCAAACAAATAGCGATGCGCTTTATACATTCGATGAAGATTCAACTTACATCGCTAACCCTCCATTCTTTGAAGGTTTGACTCCTGAAGCGGGGGAAGTTGCTCCATTGAACGACTTGCGTGTAGTTGGTAAATTCGGTGATTCCGTAACGACTGACCACATTTCTCCTGCAGGTGCAATCGGCAAAGATACACCAGCTGGAAAATACCTGCGTGAAAAGGGTGTTGAACCACGTGATTTCAACTCTTACGGATCACGTCGTGGTAACCATGAAGTCATGATGCGCGGAACATTCGCGAACATCCGCATCAAAAACCAAATCGCTCCTGGTACAGAAGGCGGCTTCACTACTTACTGGCCTACAAACGAAGTAATGTCTATCTTTGATGCTTGCATGCAGTACAAAGAAAATGGAACAGGACTTATGGTTATCGCTGGCAAGGATTACGGAATGGGCTCCTCCCGTGACTGGGCAGCGAAAGGTACTAACCTATTAGGAATCAAGACTGTTATCGCTGAAAGCTTCGAGCGTATCCACCGTTCTAACCTAGTATTGATGGGCGTACTGCCGCTTCAATTCAAAGCTGGTGAAAACGCAGAAACACTTGGCCTGACAGGAAAAGAATCATTTGATGTCCAAATTGATGAAAATGTCCGCCCACGCGACATCATCACAGTGACAGCTACTGATGAAGACGGCAACAAGAAAACTTTCGAAGCTCTTGTACGTTTCGATTCAGAAGTCGAAATCGATTACTACCGCCACGGAGGCATCCTGCAAATGGTTCTTCGTGACAAGCTAAAAGCATAATCAAGCTTTCCCCCTGATCTTTGATCTAGGGGGTTTTTAGTCTGTTGATGCTTGATAGAGTCTTGCGCCGCAGTTTTTCTTTTGAATGCATATGGTCTGCTCTTATTAGATTTTTTGATGGAAATTTCACTTCTAAGATTACATTAAACCTGTTTTATTAGATATTTTGAGGAAAACGACACGGTGAAATGTACATTAAACCCGTATTATTAGACATTTTAAGGTGAAACCCAAGCTGAAATGTCCTTTAATCACGATTTATTAGACAATTTTATTGTAACCTCCTCTATTAAGTACACCAGTCATTTTACTACATAATGCCCTAGAGCGAACTCTATCAAGCTTTCCACAAAAACCCTATAAAACCCCTTTATGCCATTCCATTCGGACTAGTCTACAAAACCCGAGCAAACTTCTCACAAATCGACAACTTCTCCTATTGAAATAATCCTTAAAAAGGTTATGTTTAAGATAGATGGAACGTAAGGAGTGAACTCTATGAGCCTTATATCAATAGTCGCTAGAGAGGATTTTATTTCGGTAGTTACGGACATCGGGAATCATAAGTTTATGGAGGAAAATGTAAGATTAAAAGAACTCATCCCTGATACGGCCTTTATTGCTTTTTCCGGTGATGAGGAATATGCAACTATGGCAGCCGCAGCTGCTGTCACGCTTGTAAAGCAAGGTTTTTCCCTGAGAGAAATCGCTGAATCCATCCAATCGGCCTTTAACAATGAGAGGTTCACATATGAGGTGAGCGGTCTTGTCTTTGAAGCAGTATTGGCTGGCTATTCTCTATATGGTGAAGCACAATATCACGTCATATCAAACTTTAAACCACTAGAATCATATTATCCGGGTGAAGGGGAGAGCCTTTATTATGCAAATGGGCTCGAACCGATGCTGGTCCTGGAAAAATCATTAAAAATGCATGGCATGGGAACAATCAGCCAGGCGCAAGCAGCCCAATTCCACTTACTTCATGAGGCAGCAAAATCAATTCCTAATGTAAACAATCAGGCTTCTACTTATGTACTTAAAAAAGCAAATTAAAACAGCCTTGGAGACCAAGGCTGTTTTATATTTTTCTATGAATTTCATTTCAATTAATGGCGATTTGCTTAAGTTAAAGCGCATACTGCAATACAAAATTGCCAAGGAAAAGCAATGCAATCATATAAAGAGCGGGCTGTATTTCGCGTCCTTTTCCCATCAACAGTTTCATCAGCGGGTAGAGGATAAAGCCTATTGCCATGCCATCGGCAATACTGTATGTTAACGGAATGAGCACGATGATCAAAAGTGCAGGAAAGCTTTCCAGTAGATCGTCAAGCTTGATATGAGTGATGTTTTGAAGCATCAATACACCAATCAGAATCAATACTGGTGATACAGCACTTTCCGGAACCATCTTAATCACAGGGATCAGAACAATGGAAGCAAGGAATAGAACTCCGGTTACAATGCTTGTCAATCCTGTCCTGCCGCCAGCGGCAATGCCTGCTGCACTTTCGACGGAAGCGACAGTCGGACTCGTGCCGAAAATTCCTGCAGTTGTAACGGAAATCGCGTTAGCCTGCAGAGCTTTCTTGTTTTTTTGAGTCTGGTTAAGCATCTTTGTATGTCCGTGAATCAAACCAATGTTCTCGAATATAACAACCATCGCAAGTGAAAAAGCAGTCAGCCAGAATACGAAATTACCTGCTTGGGCAAAAGACATCTGCCCGAACACAAAACTGTATTCCGTAATTGAAGGCATGCTCCAGGACTTAACGGCACCCTCAAAATCTCCAAAAAGAATCGATAGAACAGAAGTAAATACGATGCTCAACAGCAGATTACCAGGAACATTTCGCAGGAACAATACTACAGTAACAATTAAACCGATTAATGTTATAAGTGCAGTAGAACTGCTCAAATCTCCAATCGCTAACAAAGTATGTTCTGAGCTTGTGATTATTCCACTGTTATCAAATCCAATCAGGATCAACAGAATTCCAATTCCGACCGTGATTGCTTCCTTCAATGAATCAGGAATTGAAGCAATGATTGTTTTTGCCAGCGGAGTAAAAGCTAAAACCATAAATAGGATACCTGAAACAAATACCATCGCCAGAGCTTCCTGCCAGGCAAAACCGCCAGACTGCACAATTGTATATGTAAACATTGCGTTCAGTCCCATGCCTGGTATCACGAGAATTGGTGTATTGCTCCAAAATCCCATCAGCAGGCAGCCTGCAAAGACAGTGAGGATTGTGGCTATAATACCGGCTTCTAGCGGAATTCCAGCAGCAGACAGGATCGTAGCATTTACGATGATGATATAGACGACCGTAATATAAGAAATCAGTCCGGCTGACAATTCTCTTCCAATTGTCGTGTTGTGTGCTTTAAGTTGAAATAATTTATCCATGTTTTTCTCCTCTCTCTATTACAGATAAATTTTTTCCGTTTTCAAACGAATGAAATTATCGTACCATAGACTTCTACCATATTTAAAATATATAATTAATATACATATCATACTTTTTACATATAGAGAGGTACTTATGGATATAAGACAAATGAGATATTTCATTGCGATCGCCGAGGAAAAAAATATTACTGCTGCCGCTAACAAACTCCATATGTCACAGCCTCCGTTGAGTCTTCAGTTAAAACAGATGGAGGAAGAGCTAGGTGTGATGCTAGTAGAACGCCATGGAAAGAAGCTTGAATTGACGGATAAAGGGGAGGTGCTTTACAGACATGCTCTGAACATTGTCCATTCGTTCGAGGAAGTGAAAAATGAGCTTCAAGAAACGGATGAAGGGAGGAAGGGAAGCTTATCTATCGGGATCAACACCTTGTCTGTGCCGGAAATTCCTGAATGGCTAGATACATTTCATTCGGCTTTTCCACTGGTTTATTTGAGAGTTGTCCAGAATGATTCCGCATATTTAGCTGAACTAGTTAAAAACCGTGCAATAGAGCTGGCACTGATCAGGCTGCCGCTGCCGAACCACGAATTAAACTATCTTCATTTATATAATGAACCTTTCTTATTCGTCTGCAGAACCAAAGGAAAGAATGATATTACAATTGAAGAAATCAGCAGTCATCCATTAATCCTGCCAAGTACGGAGGGACTTGGAAGCTTTAATATCATCCACGAGGCTTTTTCCAAAGCCCAGCTTCCCCTACATGTTGTTTGTGAATGCTCGGATATGAAGGTGCTAATGGAGTTGGTTTCTTCAGGAATAGGTACAACCATTGTTCCAAAATCCGTTTTTCAGACATACGGCCACTCCAGCCTCTACGCAAGGGAGATCACAGATTCGATACTTAAATCATCTCTAGGTCTTATATGGCTGAAGCAGCATTATTTATCCAGACCCGCAAGGAATTTTATAGAATTGGTAAAGGCTCGGCTTGAGTTGGATGAAGATTCTAGTCATAAATGAATAAAAAGGTACATAACTCCCTAAAATAAGTGCAAATAACCTAGTGGAATGGGATGTGCCTGCATTGAATTTATTTGAAGTAATGAAAGATGCATTTGGACCTTTTATGGATGGAGAGAAAAAGCCGCTGCACGTTGGAGAGGTCATGAATCTGTGGTTTTACCTCCATGGCACGGAACAAACACTCCGCTATGATCAGCACGCATACAATTTGGCTCAGGATAAGGAACTTAAAGAGAAGATTGCAGATATAATTGAAAATGTCCATCGACCTATGATCAATGAACTTACTCAATTTTTTAAGGACGAAGGCATACCTTTACCAGATGTCGGGGCAGAGAAGATTGTTGGTGAGTATCAGGCGCTTCCCGAAGGGGCAAGAATGAATGACGAGGAAATAGCCAACCTGATTGCTTATAATCTTGTAGTGGGAATTACGTCAGCCTCAAGGGGTATCACTGAATCAGTAAGATCAGATGTAGGGTATATGTTTGTTAAGTATCAAATGATGAAAATCACTTTTTCATTAACCTTTAAAGCACTTATGCAAGAAAGAGGCTGGCTGAGGGTGCCACCTTACTATATAAGTGGAAAACAGTAAAAAACAGCACTGAGATGCTGTTTTTTACTGTGACAATATATCCAGGAGATCTTTTTCCCGGTCCGCTGTTATTCCTGCTTTCATGGTTTTCCCCGAAGCTGATTGCGAGTTTAGCCATTCAAGAACTTCATGGAGTGTATCGTCAAGCGGCCGGAAAGTTAGCCCTGATTCCAGAGCTTTATCTATATTTATGTGGAAAGCCCCAGCCCATGGCTCTTCATGTTCTGCACCCAAAGGTGTTTTTTCTGGTAACCATAATGGCATTTCTGTCCAAGGTGCCACATTGTTTCCAAGCAGAAACTCTTCCCCAGCCCAAACAAATTCAGCGTCGCTAGCTGTTACTACCTTGCATTTATGAAAGAGTTCTTGAAGTAAGATTGGTTTCCCAGTCGCATTATATGTACCAGCCTTTTTTTCATCCATCATTTTAAGCATCCATATTGATAGGTCTTTAACATCAATTAACTGGACGGATGAGCTTTCTGGATTTCCAGGCACCAGCACTTTGCCGCCGCGGGCAATTCTGTCTAACCAGTAAGGAAGCCGATCTGTATAGTCATTCTCACCGATCAGCTGGCCTGCACGAATATTCAAGACCCTTCCCGGCATGTGTTTTTCCGCTTCCAATTCAGACAACGACTTGAATTGCCCGTAATATTCAAGGAAGGAACCAGATAAATCTTTCGTAAGTTCATCTGCTTCTTCAATTGGCATCGATTGAATATTATAGTCTTCTTTTATTCCTTTTGGAATCCAATCTTTATATACTGATATACTTGAAACAAATGCATAGAAGTCAGTTTGCTCTTTCAATAATGTTGTTAAATTGCGAACAGAACGAGGCACTAAACCTGATGTATCGAGCACTGCATCCCATCGGCGACCTTTAAGCTGTTCCAGGTTTCCATTACGGTCGCCAGTAAGGATCTCAACATCGCGCAGTACGATGTTATTGTTCCCGCGATTAAAAACAGTTATTTCATGACCTCTTTTTTGAGCTTCCTCAATAAATGCCTTGCCGAGAAAACGACTCCCACCTATTACTAGAATTTTCATGGCTTTCCCCCTTAACAAAATTGTTACGGTCTTTTTGACTATTTCACACTAAAGCGAAAATCAACAAGCTAGTATGATACTGCCTTGTAGAAAAGCTAGCTTACTCGAAGTTAAACAAGAAAAAGCATTATACGAATTAAAATTATTCGTGAAAAAAGCCTTTAATAATAAGATAACACATTGTAAGATTATTTAGATAATTTAATTTTAGACTCAATTTTTAAAAACCTTATAATAGCTAGTCTGTTTTAACTTTGCTCAATCTCAGATAATTGATAAAATGATACTTAGTTCAGAATTGTCTTTTAAGGACGTAGGGGGATCAACATGGAAGAAACGTACTTGCAGTCTGTAAGATATGATGGTGAAACGCTTTATATTCTTGATCAAACAAAATTGCCTCAGTTAACAGAATTCCTGGAGTTAACTGATATCGAAGAAGTATGGGATGCGATTAAACAGCTGAAAGTCAGGGGAGCACCCGCAATCGGCATAGCCGCTGCTTACGGATTGGTGCTTGGTATTAAAGAAGCACCTGAGAAGGACTTTGAGAGTTTTTATGAATTCTTTAAAAAACAGTCTGATTATCTCGCTGCTTCAAGACCTACTGCAGTAAACCTTTTTTGGGCTCTTAAAAGGATGGACACGCGCGCAAAACAAGAGAGCAGCAAGCCAGTAACTGAAATTAAGATGTTATTGGCAGAAGAGGCTCATTTAATCCGACAGGAAGACGAAAATGTGTGCAGCTCGATCGGTGAAAATGCCCTGACTTTATTTAAAGATGGCATGACCGTTTTGACTCATTGCAACGCAGGCGGTATTGCCACAGCAAGATATGGTACTGCTCTTGCGCCATTCTACCTGGCCAAGGAACGTGGAATGGACATCAAGGTTTATGCTGACGAAACCCGTCCATTGCTCCAGGGCGCTCGCCTTACAGCATGGGAACTGATGCAGGCTGGTATTGATGTCACACTTATTACTGACAGCATGGCAGCGATGGTGATGCAAAAAGGAATGGTACAAGCAGTGATCGTTGGCTGTGACAGAGTAGCCGCCAATGGAGATGTAGCTAATAAAATAGGTACTTATGGTGTTGCTTTGCTCGCAAAAGCACATAACATTCCATTCTATGTTGCTGCGCCGCTTTCAACCATCGACTTGGAAACAGAGACAGGTGAGGGTATTCCTATCGAGGAGCGGGCAGCTGAAGAAATTACCGCTGGCTTCGGTAAATCAACAGCTCCGGAAGGCGTGAAAGTATTCAATCCGGCTTTCGATGTAACACCGCACCATTTAATCACTGCAATTATTACGGAAAAAGGGATTATGCACGGGAACTACATTGAAGAACTTCCACGTTTATTTGAAAACTGAACATTTTAAAATGCCGGGCACCAAACCCGGCATTTTTTATTTTGTCTTTTAAAATTCACACAATCCTCGAAATTATTACCGTTATCACTTTAATTATCTAGATATACTTGGGATAAACTACATGTGAATTCATCCTATATAAAGGAGTTATATCTCATGATCAAAAAGGCTATTGGCGCAGGGATCCTCGCCGGGTTGGTGTTATTCGCCATTTTTCAGCATTTTAATAAGGTGGAAGAACCTGAAGCGATCGAAGCATCACAAGCGGCAACCGGCATAGATGCGGGCATGCTGGCCCCGGATTTCACAATAAAAAATCTGGATGGCAAGGAAGTCAGTCTGAAGGATTACAGAGGAAAAAAAGTCATGTTGAACTTTTGGGCGACATGGTGTCCCCCTTGCAAAGAGGAAATGCCAGCAATGGAAAAAATATATGAGGAAAAATCATCAGAGTTTGAAATCCTGGCCGTGAATCTTGATCCGCAAAACAACGTGGCCGGCTTTGTTAACGATAATAAATTAACATTCCCTGTTTTGCTTGACCAAAATGGACAAACACAGCAAACCTACGCCATTATATCTATTCCTACCACTTTCATTATTGATGAAAATGGAATAATCTTAAAAAAACAAATCGGATCTTTGACTTATAAGCAAATGCAGGAACTTCTCAAATGAGCATCAGTCATACTGATGCTTTTTTTATTTTGCAAACCTCATTTAGGAATAATAATTGAATCGCTCATCCGCTCCAGCATACTCTTGGTAAAAATTGCTTAGCAAATTCACTAAAAAGGAGGGTAAGAATAAAATACGATTAAATTTTCAAAAAGTTGTAATAATTGCAACCGTTTCCGGACATAATAACTGTTACAATACTGATAAAGGATGGTGAACACGATGAGAAAACCTAGGAAGCGTTCTTTTCAAGAGCTTGTTATGGAAAATAAACGTCAACTTCTGAATGACCGTGATGCCCTCGAAAAAATCGAGGCTAGATTAGAACAAAAGCGCATGGGAAAAGCAGAGTAACTATCATACATTACCATAAATGAATTCCTCTTCTTTAGGCAAAACTTTAATTAAAGAGGAGGGGATATTCATGAGCAATCCAAAAAAGGACAGCAAGCATTATGTTCCAAGCCACCTTGGTACGCAGCCGCGTGGATTTAGCGGAAACAAAGGAAAGAAGATGAACGATAAATCAGGTGAGCATGCCCAGGTGATTCAGACAAAAGGTGAATAAATAAATGGATTATGCCTGCCAAATCAATGGCAGGTTTTATTTTTTAGACTCTTTTCGTAAATTTTGGTTCTCAAACTACCACGGCGCTGGACCTTTCCATTTTATTTCTCTATCCACTGTTTTACACTAATAAACAAGCTAAACGGTCGCATACTATTGATGTACTTTTTAAAAGGAGGTACTTTTGATATGGCGAACCATACACCAAAGCCAGACGATCGAAGCGATAACGTGGAAAAGCTGCAATCCATGATCCACCATACGATTGAGAATATGGAGGATGCTGAAGCTGCAATGGTCAACTCCAGCCCTGAAGATCAGGCAAGAATTGAGGCTAAAAATGAGCGCCGCCGCGAAAGCATCGATGCATTCAGAGCGGAAATCAAGGACGAAGCTCATAATCAGCAGTAGGAAAGTTAAAAGGACCCGCCGACAAAAGGCGGGTCTTTTTCCGTTTGCAGGATATTGTGATAATATACAAAATGTATACTAAAAAAAGAAGTGATAATGATGCGTGAACAAAAGAAGCAATTCCCACTAGATGAACAATTGGTTCTTTGGGAAAAAGAAATAGATCAAAATGGATATATCCGCAATGAAGCAGGATTGATTACAGCGATCAAGATGCTGACTAATGGCCATGATGAAATTAGCTTTTCAAAGGTTCTTACTTTGGCAGCCCAATCGAGAGCAAAAAGGAGCGGATATGACTCCCTGGTGCTTCAATGGCTGCAAAAAGCGATTGAACATGATCCAACAAACTTGAAAGCTAAAAAATTGCTGGCTCGTAACCAATGGACCAACAAAGGGCATATTTTTGACCAGCTTATCTTTCCAAGAATCAGGGAAACCGATAACCGGGCCTTGAAAAAGAAGACTGCAGAGCAATATATCGAAATTTCTCAGCAATTCTTAGCTTTTGCCGAGGAACAGCTTGACGAGTTTAAAAAACAGGAAGTTGAAAGCGATTCTGAACTGCAAGAAAAGTTCCTAATTTTTACAGATGTCTTAGAAAAAGCAATTGAAGAGACTGCCGCGCTCTTAAAAGCGACGGAGCTGTATGAAGAATCGGTTACAGGTGTTTTCCATACTGCCGTCCATTATGAGGAGATTAAAACAAGAGTAAATAATCTCGATAAGCTGAAGGAACTTTGGGAAGCTCAGTTTTCAAACGACACGCACGATGAGTTTCCATTCAGCAGCGACCCGCTTGCGGAACTCAACAATATGGTAGGTCTTGAAACGGTAAAGGAAAGAGTAAACGATTTTTATCGTTTTTTAAAATACCAGCAGAAACGTAAAGAGCTTGGCCTGTTAACGAAGGATGATCAAAGCCTTAATATGGTCCTTACAGGGAATCCAGGAACAGGCAAAACATCCTTGGCCCGTCTGCTTGCAAAAATCTTTCACCAGCTTGGTGTATTGCCTCGGGAAGAAGTCATTGAAGCAGACCGGTCAAAGCTTGTGGGGGCATATGTAGGACAAACAGAAGAGAACGTGCGCAAGGTCGTAGAACAGGCACTCGGAGGAGTCTTATTCATCGATGAAGCTTACAGTTTGAAGCGAGAAGGCCAGACTGGAAATGACTATGGCCAGACAGCGATTGACACCCTTGTGTCTTTGATGACAGGAAAGGAATACGGTGGAAAATTCGCAGTCATCCTCGCAGGATATCCTGAAGAAATGCGTCAGTTTTTAGATGCTAATCCCGGATTAAGATCCCGTTTCCCGCAATCGAACTTTATTTACCTTCCAGACTATACAAATGATGAATTAATGCAGATTGCAGAGCAGGCAGCTATGGACAATGATTTCGCCATTACCGAAGAAGCTAAGGCCGAGCTGAAAGACCGGATTGAGAAGGAACGAGTGGATGACACCTTCGGGAACGCCAGAACCGTCCGCAACCTGGTGCTTGAAGCGATTTTCAAAAAAGGCGCAAGGCCAGTTGATGGGGATGATTTTTCCCTTTATACACTTTTGGAAAAAGAGGACTTTGAATCATCTTCTGTATCAACTTCAGAAAAGCCTCTCGAAAAACTTAATTCTCTTGTCGGTCTGGAGACCGTTAAATCTGAAGTTACCACACTCATCTCTTTTGTAAGGATGCAGCAGCTGAGAAAGGAGAAGGGCCTTCCAGCTGTTCCGGTGCAGCTTCATTCTGTATTCACAGGGAATCCTGGAACAGGAAAGACGACTGTTGCGAAAATATATGCAGAGCTCCTTAAAGAATGTGGAATGCTTAAGAGGGGACATCTGATCGTGAGCAGCCGTGCCGATTTCGTTGCTGGCTATGTAGGGCAGACAGCGATTAAAACGAAGAAGAAAATTCGAGAAGCGCTTGGCGGAGTATTGTTCATTGACGAGGCTTATTCACTGCTGGGCCAGACATCTGGCGATTTTGGAAAAGAGGTAATTGACACACTTGTTGACGAGATGACCAGGCATAATGAAAATCTTGTCGTGATTCTTGCCGGCTATCCCGCTGAAATGGACATGCTACTTGAAAGCAATCCCGGGCTTCGGTCACGGTTTAAGAAATTTTTTCATTTCCCTGATTATACAACTGAAGAACTGCTAGTCATCATCAAGAATTACGCTGGAAAGTATCATTATAAAATGACTGAAAAGACAGGATCATTTTTAGCTGAAGTGCTTTCTGAAACTGATATAAAGGGGAATGGCAGGTTTGGAACGAATTTAGTTGATGAAGCGGTCCAATCGCAGGCTTTCAGGCTAATGGGAATCGAAAACGTCGTAGATTTTGATGAGGATGTTTTATACTTGGAGAAAAGTGATTTTGAAGCAGCATTAAATAAGATAAAAGGGGAATAAGGATGCAAATTTCAACTAAGGAAATCGAGGTACGATATGCAGAGACAGACCAGATGGGCGTCGTATACCATGCTAATTACTTGGTATGGATGGAGCTTGGCAGAACACAGCTGATCAAGGATCTTGGTTTTAATTATGCTGAAATGGAAAGGGACGGAATTATCTCTCCAGTAATCGATATCCAGGCTTCATACAAAAAACCATTAAGATATGGTGAGACGGCAACAATTAACACATGGGTAGAGCAATATGACGGATTCCGTGTTGAATATAAGTATGAGGTGTTAAATGGGGCAGGGGAACTCGCATTAACAGGAAGCTCTAAACATGTGTGTGTAAAAAGGGAGAATTTTCGCCCTATCTCACTAAAGAGGTCCTATCCAGACTGGCATGAAGCATACCTACAGGCAATGAAACAGCCGGTAGATGAAGGGGAGAAGGTCTGATTGGCTTTCGGAATCAAGCGGAGCGCACTAAACGAATGGAAGGCGAAAATCCAGGGAGGGGAAATCGCTTTTCTGACACATTACTGGATTGATGACCGTTTCCCTGGCTGTAATACAGTAACCAAAGCAGGCTGCAAGGACCTGGAAAAATTAGCTGCCTGGGGAATGAATTATGGCTTGAAACCTGAATGGATCGACAAGAGGAAAAAGGATTATCCACATTTTGATCTGTTTGGTCCTAAGCAGGCAGAAGTTTTGAAACAAGAAGGAATTGAAAATCCACTTTTAAAGTAAGAATAAAAAGCGCAAGCGCCTCGTTCAGTCCCGACAAGCGCTGGAGGGCCGACCGGTGAAGTCGTTCTTTGACTTCATTGGGCGGACCGAAATCGAAAAGTATAGGCGACTGTCCAACTCCGACAAGCGCTGGAGGGCCTGACAGTGAAGTCGTTCTTTGACTTCATTGGCAGGACCGAAGCGTCTCGAGGAGTTAGGAGCCGCAGCTAGACAAGCGACTCGAGGGGCTAGGCGCTGGAGCTGGATTAAGAATACTACATGTAGTTATACACAGCTAAATAATTTAATAATTTCCAAAAGAACAATAAAATAAGGCAGGCGCATGAGCGTCTGCCTTATTTTTTCTCAAATTTAAATTCTGGCTCCTGGCCAACAGCATGAAAGTCGACGATTAAGTCATGTCCGTCAAAATACCAGATATCTTTTTCTTCAATATAATAAGTCACGCCATTCTTTTCTGTTTTAACCCCGATATGATCTGGTTCATCCTTGGAGACACCTAATGAAAAACCTTTCTGGACTGTACTGAAACCACCATACCGCACAAAGAAACGCAAATAACTTCCTTTGGATAGGTCCATTTCATTTTCATACCAGGCTGCAGCATCATCATTAATTGTTATTTTCATATTGTTCTCCTTCCATTGCCGATAGACAGATTATAACATAAGCAATGCCTGGTCCCATCACTATACGATTTTGTCAGGATGGGCCAGGCACATTCATTGTTATTTTTTTATAAATTGGGTCATATGATTCATGATTTCATTATATTTACTTTCAGCACCTGCAAGACCGTATTTACCGGCTTCTTTCAGAGGCACTACACGATAGTTGGCTTGCCTGCTGCTGGAGACAAAAGTAGGCATGAACTCAGGATTCGACAGTGTCATTTCCGTTCCTTCAGGTGTAATCTCCTTAGTGATCTCAACTGTGGCAAGACCGCCAATATCTTTATAGTCCCACATTTGACCCGATAGGAAATTTCCAAGAGAGTATACTACCAATGCTTTTCTCCCGTCTGCCGCTGTCAGCCAATCCATAGGCTGCAGGACATGAGGATGATGTCCAAATATGATATCCACACCCTCGTTTACAAGGAATTGGGCCAGATCCTTCTGTTCATCGGTCGGGAACCGCTGATATTCATTACCCCAATGTATGCTCATGACAACGACATCAGACTGCTCTTTTGCACGGTTGATTTCAGCCTTCATCAATTCCCGGTCGATCAGATTTACCAGATGGTCCTTGCCGATTGGGACGGGAATCCCGTTCGTTCCATATGTGTAGGATAGATAAGAAACATTGATACCTTTATTATTTAAAACACGTAATTTCTGCTGGTCATCGGAATCTCTAAAAGATCCGACATAAGGAAGGCCTGCTGCTTCCATATTGCTGATTGATGCCATAACACCTTTTTCAGATTTATCTAGTGAATGATTGTTAGCATTTGAGACTATATCTACTCCAGCATCAATTAAAGCGTCGCCGACCTCGACAGGGCTGTTGAACATTGGGTAGCTTGATAAACCAATTTCAACTCCGCCAAGAAGGGTTTCCTGATTGGCCAGCAATAGGTCAGGCTCGATCAAATAGTCTTTAACATTGCTGAGCATAGGCTTAAAATCGTAGCTAGGGTTTTTAAAGGCATCTTCATATACGGTATCATGGATGAGGATATCTCCAATGGCACCTAATTTAATCTTTTCTATATAACTCTTTCCTGAAACATCGATGCTTCTTTCATGATGGGCTTTCTGGCTTTTTAGTGTCACGTTGGGTTCTTTTGCCTGAGCTTCATGATACATTTGAAACATCAAGGCGGAAACAATCATCCCTAGTCCCAAGAAGACGGACAACCCATAACCAACTTTTTTCTTCTTTTTTCTCATAGTAATCTCCCCGTTAAATAATGAGGCATTTTTATTTTTAAGCCTCTAAGGATAATATATTATAAGTATGATGATAAATGTATAAATTTCAGGAGTATTTTCTCTTTTTTGTCATAATTCGATTTTTTTCTCGTTGCAAATGTAATAGAAACGATGAGGGGTGGGGTAATTTTGTTTAGCATTACTGAAAGTGCTCAAAGGATTTTACAAAGTGCTATCAAAAATGAAAGTAGTGATGACGAAAAATTGTATGTACGTCTTACCATGGGGATTGGTTGAGGAGGACCTCAGCTGCGTGTTGCTCTGGAGGAGCGACCTTTAACGAACGATCAGGTTTTCACGTTTGATGAGGTTTCGGTGTTGATCCACGAACGTGATCATGTTTATTTCAATCAGACAAAGCTCGATTATATAAGGATGTATTTGGAATGGGGAAGTTCAAATTGCTAAAAGTGTAATGCTCAGTTCTGTGCAATGAGCTTAGTAAAAACTATTAAATGAAAAAAAAATGCGGATAGATAAGCTATCCGCATTTTTGTAATGGTCATTAGCTAAGGGAATAAAGCTTACCAATCAGTTTTTTCAAGAAAGTCCAACAGTTCATCCAAGTTTTTAATTTTAATCACAGAATGTTCCTTATTGCTCAAATCCGGTAATTCGTCAAGGAGTTCTATAACAAAATCATCTGGCGACATTACATCAGCAGTAGAAGTCGTGAATATAAAATTATCCGTTGACTTAAGTACTTCTTCCATTTCATCCGCCTTCTTTCAAATAGTTCTTACTATATTTTAGCAATCAAACTGAAGACATTTCCGTGACCTATTTGACAAATTTCCGACTTATAGCGCGACATGAGGAAGAAGGGAAATGGCAACCTAATACTTATTATATAACTGGTAGCGTGAAAGAGAATGTAGTGATTCCGCCTTCAGTATCTACACGAATGCTTCCGCCATGATCCTCAATTATTTGCTTGCAAATAACGAGTCCAATCCCAGTGCCCGTTTCTTTGGTTGTATAAAATGGGGTGAACATTTTTTTCATTGAAAATTCATCAATACCGACCCCATTATCGGTAACGCTGATTTGTGCATAACCACTTTGTTCCTGGACAGCCACAGTAATAACACCTTTCTTTTCCATGTTTCCTTCAACCGCTTCCAGTGCATTCTTCATTAAATTTATGAGGACTTGCTTTATTTGGTTTTCTTCTGCCAGCACATACAGAACTTTTTCTGGGACGCTTAGCTTCAACTCTATATCTTTAAGCAATGCCTCACTGCTTATCAGCTTTAACATACTTTTAACCAAACTATTAAATGGCAGGTTCCTCTTACCTGAGAAGCCAGGTTTTAATACTGACAGGAATTCACTTAGCAAACCATTGGCACGATTGATTTCATCCAGTGCGACATCAGCTAATTCCTGTTTGCCTGTTGACTGCAAATCTGGCTGCAATAGCTGGATAAATCCTTTTATTGTGGTCAGTGGATTCCTGATTTCATGAGCTAGTCCTGCAGCTAATTGGCTGGCGGAAGAAGCCTGATAATTGCCAGCGGCAGAATCTATAAGTTTTTGCAGATGGGTTAATGATTGCTCCTTATGGAGGATTTCTTGATTTAGTCTGGCGCATTCTTTTTCTAACTCACTCTTTTTTGCATTAAGCATTGCTAATTCGTTGTTACCCTGCTGGACTTGCTTAGATGTAATGCTTGCATGCTGATCGTGGGAAAAGCTATATAGAGCTCCCATACAGGAAATCTTAGAGTAGGTAACGGACCCTGATGGTGGAAGGAGTTCTTTTAAGGTTGTGTTCTTAATAACTGTCTTGGTCTTATAGGGTAAAAAATTCAGGTAATACGTTTCTCTCAAGTCAATCCCTTCTTTTCTTTAAAATACTTGGTTTTTCTTTGTTTGAACCAAAACGGAATAGGGTATTTTTATCAGGAATTGTCATTTATATATGTGGGCATCCTAATTTCGATTTCTTTCGAATTTATATGACATTATCATTTGAATTATACCAGCAAATTCAACATTTTTCTTATAAAGAACAAAAAAATATTTTAAAAAGAACAAAATGCAAAGATTATCAACAAAGGGGTTACAGGATGAATCAATCAAATCTATTGTTTAGGGAATTCCTATCTGAAGAAGATGACATATTAACCAACAACATTTTAAGGTCAATTAATCAAATCCAGCCAGAAGCTTTTATTAAACTTACCAATCAAACGAAACCTCATAATTATATAGAGCAGATAAAGCAGCTTATTCATCTGCTAGGAAAATATGCAGCTGGTGAAAGTACGGATTCTGAAATCGAACTATGGGGAAAACAAGTGAGTGAGGATAAAGTACGTCTGGGTCTGTCTCTTTATGAATCACTTCAACACTTTACAATCATACGCGATGTTATGTGGGGGGCATTGGAGGACTTAGCAAAAAAACATGGAAATCTCTCCGCAGAACAAACTTTGACTTTTGGGAAAATCATCAATAAATTCACGGATAGATTAGTATTAATCTTCACCAATTCTTATACAGGTCTAACGAATAAGCGACTCCGTGCACAGCAGGAGGTTATTGATGAACTAAGCACACCAGTGATATCAATAGTAGATGGTGTAGCTGTTCTGCCGATTATAGGCGATATCGACACGCACAGGGCAAGAATCTTGATGGAGCACACGCTTCGAGAAACAAACAGGCAGGAAGTGGATTGCCTAATCATGGATTTTTCGGGTGTATTCATCGTCGATACAATGGTTGCTCAGGAGCTTTTTAAGATCATAGACAGCCTCAAGCTAACAGGAGTCGATGTCAACTTAACCGGATTGAGGCCGGAACTGGCTCATTCAGTGGTAACACTGGGAATCAATTTTGACAATGTTAAGATGTATAATAATCTTGGGCAGGCGCTCAAGGCATTCGGCATCGTCCGTAACTAAAAAACCGGCAAACTTATAAAGTTTGCCGGTTTTACTCTATAACCACTTAATTTTCGGTTCTGTTTTATTACGAATTCTAGCAATATTTGCACGGTGCCTGTAGATGACGAAACTTGCCAATACTGCCACAATCGCAATCAATGGACCGTCGCCGGTAAAAAGTGCATAAACAAATGTAGCGATTGAAGTTAGAATGGATGATAATGAAACATATTTTGTTATGTACAGGCTTAAGAAGAAGAAAACAAGCATGAACAAAAATAAAACAGGAACATATGCCAGCAAAATCCCCCCGGAAGTAGCAACCGCTTTTCCGCCCCTGAATCCAGCGAAGACAGGGTACATATGGCCGATTACCGCAAAAACACCCACCGCTAACATGTGAAGATCAGAGTTGAAAATCAACGGCAAACTTGCCGCTAGTGTACCTTTAAGCACGTCTGCGATACTGACAGCCAAACCTGCTTTTACCCCAAGTGTCCGGAATGTGTTTGTTCCTCCTAAATTTCCGCTTCCATGTTCACGTATGTCTTTCCCAAAGAATACCTTCCCTACGATTAAGCCAGAAGGTATTGATCCTAGCAAATAAGCTAAAACAATAATAATTGCGTTTAATGCCATGAATTATTCTCCTTTAAAGATTTTACGGTTCTTTTATTTTACCATGTTCTATTAAAAACTCCATGCAAATCTTAAACAATGATGGTTTTCACATTTATTTGGTTTTTGATAGGTTCTTTTTGTACACTATTTTGCTTTTACAACCAAAAGCAGACAAATTCCGCGGCATTTGCTAGCTGAGTTTATAACTCGCTTAATTAGTGAATAAGGATAATATTAAAACTAAGGGGTCCGATCATATGAGGATGGCTAAGGATTTATTTAGAAATAAAAAGTTTTTAATTGCGCTCTTCCTAGCATTGGTCGTCGGTTCGACTATCTATTATCATACGCACAAAGACCTGCCAGAGGGTTTGTCCTACGAAGGTAATGTCCATAAAGTCAAGGATGTCCGCTTTTTATATGATCTAACCTATACAGCAGATGATGGTGAGAAAAAATTCGATCATAGAATATTTAAAACGGTCTTAAAAAGAATAGAGGAAGCCGAAGAATTCATAGTTCTGGATATGTTTTTATTTAATGATTATTACAAAAAAGATATGGGCTACCCTGAAATAAGCGGGACGATAAGCGAAAAACTCATTGCCCAAAAAAAGAAGCACAAGGACCTTAAAGTAGTGTTCATTACCGATGAAATAAACCTTACGTACGGATCACATAAATCTGGCATGCTGAAAGAATTGAGAGACAATGGAATCGAAGTCATTTTCACCAATCTCGATCCACTAAGAGATTCAAATCCTATATATACAGGAGTTTGGCGGGTTTTCTTCCAATGGTTCGGCCAATCTGGAGAAGGCTGGATACCAAATCCGATGGCAAAAAACGCGCCTGATGTAACATTGCGTTCATATCTCGAGCTTTTAAACCTGAAAGCCAACCATCGTAAAGTCTTTGTGACTGAAAAAACAGCCATTGTTGCATCTGCAAATCCGCATGATGCAAGCGGTTTTCACTCAAACATAGCTTTCGAAACAAGCGGAAATGTCATTGGAGACATTCTGGAAGCTGAGCAGGCAGTGTCCAATTTCTCAGGCGGAGGAAAACTTCCTGAGTATACTCCTGTAGAAGAAACAGGACCCATACAGGTACAAGTCCTGACAGAAGGCAAGATTTTCGAGCATCTCCTCAAGGAACTGCAGAAAACCGAAAAAGGAGATAAAATCTGGATTGGCATGTTCTATCTCGCGGAACGGAATGTAATCGACGAAATCGACAAAGCTGCCAACCGAGGCGCCAAAATATATATCATTCTTGATCCAAATAAAAATGCCTTTGGCAATCAGAAATCAGGGCTGCCAAACATCCCTGTAACAGCCGAAATCAAGAAGCTCGGCAGCGAAAATATAAAAATGAAATGGTACAATGCAGGTGAGGAGCAATATCATACAAAGATGATTTACTTTGACCGCGGCAATGAAGGAATGATTCTTGGAGGCTCGGCCAATTTTACCAGTCGGAACCTCGATGACTTAAATCTGGAAACAAATATTAAGATAGCGGCACCTTCCGACAGCTCGGTTGTCAAAGATGTTGATCAATATTTCAATAGACTTTGGAATAATGAAGAAGGAAGATTCACTCTTAATTATGAAGATATCGATGACAAGATGACTCCATTTAAGTATATGATCTACTGGATTCAAAAAATCCTTCGATTTACAAGTTATTGAAGCAAGGCTCCCAAACAGGGAGTCTTTTTCAATGTGATTAAGTTATAAGAGCTCTTTGGTTTTCAAGTTAAACAAAAAATCCTTCTCATTTCCAATTTCATTCAGTACGATAGTTATTAAGGGGGAAGAATTGATGACTAATATAAAGAGAGAATTAATTTTAAAATTTTCCCCTTGATCATTCTCTCTTTGTTTTTGAACATCACCTACGAAAAAGCAGTTGCAAAAAAATAATTAAAAATGGAGTTTTTCAGGATGAGAATTGGCCTTTCTGCCATACAGTGGATGGCATTCATTATCGCTGGCTCAATCGTTGCCCCGATTGCTATCGCGGATTTATACCAATTGAGCCCGGCGGAAACAACAGGGTTAGTACAGCGGACAATGTTCGTGCTGGGCCTGTCAAGCCTGCTCCAGGCTGTGATTGGGCATAGAATGCCAATCAATGAGGGACCAGCAGGCCTCTGGTGGGGTGTATTCACTATATATGCCGGGCTAAGCACTGCATTGTTTTCATCAAAAATTGAAACCCTGCAGGCACTTGAAGGAGCCATGGTCATTAGCGGTATTGTTTTCTTGCTGTTAAGTTTGCTGAAGCTGATTGAAAAACTGGCTCAGCTGTTTACCCCAGTGGTCAGCGGGATTTATTTGCTGTTACTTGTAATCCAGTTAAGCGGTTCTTTTCTGAATGGCATGATGGGATTAAGCGGCGATAAAAGTAAAGCGGAACTTTCAATCGCCTTTTTCAGCTTCTTAATGGTATTGATAACTTTCTATCTATCAAGACACCGAATCAACTGGGTCCGCCAGTATTCCATCCTTATGAGTTTAGCAGCTGGCTGGATGCTTTTTTCATTATTTAATCTGGGAGAAGCATTTCATCCTTATCAAGGCCCCGCATTCGCTCTTCCTGAGTTGTTCTCATTTGGCAAACCTATATTTGACTCAGGAATGATGGTTACTTCTGTTTTTATCACATTCCTTTTGATTACCAATATGCTAGCAAGCATCCGGGTTACTGGACAGGTTCTGAAAGAAAAGGGCAGTGTGGAAGGTGAGTTCCGCTATCGCGGGAGCGGTTTTACAGCTGGCATAAATCAGATTCTTGCAGGTATTTTTTCTGCAATAGGATCTGTTCCAATCTCAGGAGCGGCAGGTTTCATCGCCACGACCGGGATCACGAGATTGCTTCCGTTCATCATCAGCTCACTGTTGATCATTTTCACAAGCCTGCTCCCTGGGGTCATGTCTTTTTTCGCTTCGCTCCCAGCGCCAGTAGGGTATTCAGTTACTTTTGTCATTTTTGCCAATATGATTGGGATTGCTTTTTCCGAATTTGATCGTGAGCCTGAAAAAAACAGGACAAGAATAGTCATCGGAATCTCACTGCTAGCTGGAGTAGGTGCAATGTTCGTTCCTGGAGAAGCATTCACCGGCATTTCACCTGCACTTATTTCCATTCTTAATAATGGCTTGATCCTCGGTACTTTGATTGCAGTCTTAACAGACCAACTTACACAAGCAAAAATGAGACAGAAGATTACAGAAAAAAGATGACAATATCATCATTCTGCAATGATAGCTGAATCATTAAGTATTATTGTGTGACTCATGTAACAGCCTAAGGTTACAATTAAATGGAGATATTATATTCAAAGGAGTGAGTGACAATGGCAATTGAGAATCCCAGTCGTGAAGAAATCGGCAAAATCTTAAAAAAGGCAAGAAAGATAGCTGTGGTTGGTTTGAGTGATAATCCCGAGCGTACATCTTACATGGTTTCACAGGCGATGCAGGCTGCAGGCTATGATATCATCCCGGTCAACCCGGCTGCTGATGAAGTGCTAGGTGTAAAAGCAGTTAAGTCTTTAAAAGAGATTGAAGGACACATAGATATTGTCAATGTCTTTCGCCGCTCTGAATTTCTTATGGAAGTGGCAAAGGAATTCGCGGAAATTGACGCTGACGTCTTTTGGGCACAGCTCGGCCTTGAAAACGAAGAAGCCTATAATTTCCTTAACGAAAAAGGCTATACAGTAATCATGGACAGGTGCATAAAAGTTGAACATGCAATGACGAAATAATTTTAAGGCGTGAGGACTTCGTTCTCACGCTTCTCTTGTTTAAAGCAAATATCAGCCATAATGGTTAAATATATAACGTCTTGCAAGGATGGGGTTTACGATGGAGTTTTTGAACAAGCAGCTGGCCCAGGAGATTGTTGATCGGACGATGGGAATCATCGGCAGAAATATCAACGTAATGGATAACCGCGGAGTGATTATCGGATCGGGCGACCAAAATCGCATTGATGATGTCCATGAAGGGGCAGTTATCGTGATTGAGCGCGGATCAGGTTTTGAAATCACGGAAAAGGAGGCGGAAAAGCTTCAAGGCGTAAGAGCAGGAATCAATCTTCCCATCACATTTGATGGAAATATCGCTGGCGTTATTGGAATCACAGGGGCTCCTGATGAGATCAGAAGTTACGGGGAACTCGTCAGAATGGCTGCCGAGCTCAGTCTCCAGCAGGCTGTGTTGATCAATGAAATCCAGTGGGACGACAGGCTCAAGGAAGAGCTCGTCAGCCAAATTATTCATTATGAGGGTAAGCTTGATCCTCTTTTCCTGGAAAGATCGCTGCGCCTCGGAATCGACCTTGAATTGCCAAGGGTTGCGATTGTTCTCTTGACAACTGACCGTAAGAAATCATTTTCTTATTTAAAAAACCGACTTGAAAAGGAGGATCTCTTATTAATGCAGCATGACCGGATTGTCATTTTAAAAAAGGTCAATGCGACGGGTAAAGACCCCTTGATTTCAAATTACCTTTTGAAAACTGCAGAAGGTTGGGTTAACGGTATAAAAAAGACCGTAAATATGAATGTTAAAATCGCGATCGGCCAATATCATGAAGGTCTCTCAGGACTCGCAAAGTCTTACCAAGAGGCTGCAAATACACTAAAAGCTGGAGTGAAGTTAGCGCCTGAAAATCAGATTTTCATTTATGAGGATTATTATCTGCCTGTTTTCCTGATGACTGCCTTAGAATCCGGTTTAACAGAAGGATTACCACCCTATTATCTCGTTCTGAGTCATAAGGACCCAAAAGGAGAGCTTACCGAAACGTTAAAAGCGATCATTACAACAAATGGAGACATGAACGGCGCGGCTCAAAATCTTTACATCCACCGGAATACTCTTCGCTATCGCCTGGATAAAATCGCCGAAATCACAGGAAAAGATCCGCGAAAAATGACCGACTTGCTCCATCTCTATTTGTCTTATTTAAACGATGTTATCTCTCAGATTGCCGGTTTTAAAAGGTAGCAGGCAGAATGTCATTGTGCATATGCACAAAAGACCTGTACTATTACAGGTCTTTTTTTGATGATTTGAATAATGAAACCCATTGCGATAGCGCTTACAATTGAGGTACAAATTGTTCGAAGGAGGAATAACCGTGGATATTCAAGTAAGCGCTTTCGGTGCCTTAGTAGCACTTGTAGTTGCAATTTTTCTCATTTTAAAAAAGGTGTCTCCAGCTTACGGTATGATCGCAGGGGCTCTCATTGGCGGATTAGCTGGTGGAGTGGATGTCACAAATACAGTGACTTTGATGATGGAAGGTGCAAAAGGCATTATTCCAGCAGTATTGAGGATCCTGGCTGCAGGTGTGCTAGCGGGTGTGCTGATTGAATCAGGTGCAGCAGCTGTTATCGCAGAAACGATCGTCAAAAAAGTAGGTGAGACACGTGCCTTGCTCGCATTGGCAATCGCGACGATGATCCTTACTATGGTTGGTGTCTTCATTGATGTAGCTGTTATCACTGTAGCACCAATTGCATTGGCAATCGCAAACAGAGCTGGAATTTCAAAGACAGCCATCTTGTTTGCGATGATTGGCGGCGGCAAGGCTGGCAATATTATGTCACCAAATCCAAATGCTATCGCTGCTGCAGATGCATTTCAAATCCCTTTGACTTCGGTTATGGCTGCTGGAATCATTCCAGCCATTTTTGGACTTGCAGTAACCTATATTTTAGCTAAAAAGCTCGTTAAAAAAGGATCAAACGTTACGGCCCAGGAAAGTGAAACGAAAATTAACGGCAAGCTTCCGCTAATTTTACCGGCCATCGTTGCACCATTAGTGACGATTATTCTTCTTGCTCTTCGTCCATTATTTGATATTAATATCGACCCAATGATCGCATTGCCAGCAGGTGGTATTGCCGGAGCACTGGCCATGGGACGTATCAAACAGATCAACGACTATGCAGTATCGGGACTTGGGAAAATGTCTGGAGTAGCTATCATGCTTCTTGGAACAGGAACACTTGCAGGAATCATCGCTAACTCAGGTCTGAAGGATGTACTTATTAACAGCTTAGAGGCATTAGGACTTCCTGCATTTGTTCTTGCTCCTGTATCAGGAATCTTCATGTCAGCTGCAACCGCATCAACAACAGCAGGTACTGCGGTTGCTTCTCAAGTATTCGGTTCAACGATTCTTGAAATGGGTGTTACAGCACTGGCAGGTGCCGCAATGGTTCACGCTGGCGCAACAGTGCTTGACCATCTTCCGCACGGAAGCTTCTTCCACGCTACAGGCGGAAGTGTAAATATGGAAATCAAAGAGCGTTTAAAATTAATTCCTTATGAAACAGCAGTCGGTTTAACACTTGCAGTCATTTCTACATTAATCTTTGGTATCTTTAAGTTCTTCGGTTAAACGTTTTCCCTGACGGTCTGGATTAAAAAAATCCGGACCGTTCATATAAGCAGAAATTAAATGAATTATCAACGAAAGGAGAAACGAGTCCATGAAAATAGTTATAGCACCTGATTCTTTCAAAGAAAGCCTCACTGCAATGGAGGCAGCACTAGCGATCGAGAACGGCATGCAAAAAATGCTCCCAGAAGCAGAATTCGTCAAAGTTCCGATGGCAGATGGAGGAGAAGGCACGGTTCAATCACTTGTCGATGCAACAGGCGGACAAATCATTCCCAAAAAAGTCACAGGACCGCTTGGTGAACCTGTTAAAGCGTTCTTCGGAATATCTGGAGATGAAAAGACAGCAGTCATTGAAATGGCTGCAGCTTCAGGCTTGCATCTTGTCCCGTCTGAAAAAAGGAATCCCTTAATTACTACCACCAGAGGAACAGGTGAATTGATTGCTGCTGCCCTTGATCATGGTGTAGAACACATCATCATAGGAATCGGCGGTAGTGCTACCAATGATGGCGGTTCCGGCATGGCCAAATCACTCGGCATTAAGCTGCTTGATGCAGCTGGTAATGAAATAGGCGAAGGCGGTAGTGCACTCGGAGCTATCGCTGCAATCGATATGTCCCACGCTGATCAACGTCTGTCTTCGGTAAAAATAGAAGTGGCATGTGATGTTGATAACCCGCTTACAGGGCCAAAAGGGGCATCTGCCATTTTCGGGCCGCAAAAAGGAGCATCACCAGAAATGGTGAAGGTCTTAGACGATAACCTTCACCATTTTGCCGATATCATCCGCAGGGATCTTGGCAAGGATATTGAACACCTTTCAGGGGCGGGTGCAGCTGGCGGCCTTGGTGGCGGATTGCTGGCATTCTTGTCAGCCGAGTTAAAAAGAGGCGTAGATATCGTACTGGAGGCGACAATGCTGGAGGAACACCTTGCTGATGCAGATTTTGTCATTACTGGTGAAGGGAAGATTGATGGACAGACGATATTTGGCAAAACGCCGATTGGTGTCGCTAAAACAGCCAAAAAGCACAATGTCTCAGTAATTGCTATTGCAGGGAATGTTGCGCAAGACAGCGACATTGTCCACGAGCATGGTATTGACGCAGTATTCAGTATCGTACCTGGAGTCATACCATTATCGGAAGCATTTGAACATGCAAGTGAATATGTTGAAAGGCTTTCCGCCAATATAGCTTCAATAATCAAACTAAGCAGGGTATAACCCAAAAAAAGCCGCGATCTGTATATACAGGATCGCGGCTTTTATTTTTCATCGATATTCAAATGATATAAATAGGTTCAGACAAAATAAAAAACACCTTAAAAGGTGATTTTAGTGAAAATGTATTTGTATTATAAATATGCACATAGTAAAATGGAGATTGGCCCAAAACTATAGTTTATATAAGGACATAATAAGTCTACTATAACATTATCATAATCAAAGGCGATTGTCAACAATGAGTACCATTTTGGGGAGTGATTTTTTTATGGAAGAAAAACAGCTGAAAGAGCTGGTAATTGAACAAAACCGAGTCGATGACATCATTAAGGAAATCGATAAAAAAGCGGAAAAGTGGAATGAAAGTTCAAGTGACGTCGGCTCTGATGCTCTCCAGATCAGAAAAACTTTCTGGGAAGACGTAACTGTTAACTTTGACGAAGCAGATGACGTAGCCGAAACCTTCACTAGCATCAAACAGCAGGCTGCCCTCCTTTCTGAACGTGAACGAACTCAGTCCCAAATGATCAAGCAACTGCAAACTCTATCCCGCTTGAGATTTTCCCCCTATTTTGGCAGGGTAGATTTTAAGGAAGACGGAGAAGAACAAACAGAAAAAATTTACCTGGGAATTGCCTCACTCATGGATGACAAGGAAGAGAATTTTCTCATCTATGACTGGCGGGCACCTATTTCAGGGCTGTACTACGACTCCTCCCCAGGTCAAGCTGAATATCGAACGGAAACAGATACCATTGAAGGTACCATGGAGCTAAAGCGCCAGTTTGTCATCAAAGGCGGCAACATTAAGGCGATGTTTGAGACCGGCGTCACAATCGGGGATGAGATGCTCCAGGAGGTACTGGGCAATAATGCTGACACACAGATGAAAACAATTGTTGCAACAATCCAGAAGGAACAGAACCAAATTATTCGAAACGATTCCAGCAGCCTGTTAGTCGTCCAAGGTGTTGCAGGCAGCGGCAAGACATCTGCTGCAATGCAAAGGGTTGCTTACCTGCTGTATAGATACAGGAACATCATCAAATCAGAAAACATCATGCTTTTTTCTCCAAACCCATTATTCAACAGTTATGTTGCCACTGTTCTTCCGGAGCTTGGGGAAGAAAACATGCAGCAGGCCACGTTTCAGGAATATCTGGCATCTAGATTCGGTGGGAACTATGATCTAGAAGATGCTTTTGAACAAATGGAATATTTGTTAAAAGCTGAAAAAGATGCAGAATACGATGCAAGGATTGAGAGTATTCGGTTCAAATCAAGCCTCGATATGAAATATCTTTTAGACAAATACACTGGAAGATTATCACAGGAAACACTCCCGTTTAAAAACATCAGCTTCAGGAAGCGGGTCATCATATCTAAAAAGGATATTACTGCTTACTATGATTCACTGGACAAGAGCATTTCTATTCCCAACAGGATCCAGCTAGTGAGGGAATGGCTGATCAAGGAACTAAGGAAGAAATCAAAAACGGAGCAGTCACAGGAATGGGTAGAAAAAGAGATTCAATTCCTCGAAAAAGAAGATTACCTAGAAGCCTATAAACAAAGCCAGCATAAGCAGGGTGCGGCTGATGACACTTTCAATGATTATGAGCGGGAGCAAAGGTGGCTAACCGAAATGGTTGTAAAAAATCGATTTAAGCCGCTGTTCACTGCCGTTAAAAAATTAAAATTTGTTGATATTAGAGCCATTTATATCAATTTTTTCAAAGTATCTCAGCCTAATGATGCTCTCATTCCAGAAAATTGGAATCAGTCCTGTTCTAAAACAATCAGAAATTTAGAGAATAGGTATATTGCTTATGAGGACGCTACACCATTTTTATACCTTCAGGATCTGATAGAGGGAAGGAAATCGAACACATCGATCCGCCATGTATTCATTGATGAGGCACAGGACTATACTCCATTTCAATTTGCCTATATCAAGATGCTGTTCCCTTACAGCAAAATGACATTGCTCGGAGATATAAACCAGGCCATCTATTCAGGACCTACTGGCGCACCAACAATCCTTGCAGAAACTGAACATGATTTTGGCGACAAGGAAACCTATAGGTTAACAAAAACTTACCGATCTACAAGGCAAATCGTTGAATTCACCCGCCAACTGATTGAAGGTGGGGATTTAATTGAACCATTTAACCGTACAGGGCCAAAACCAGTCGTCTTAAAAATCGATGACAGGAGCAAACATGCTGGCAAAACCAATGAATTAATTGCTGAGATACAGCAAGCAGGACACAAAAATATTGCGATCATTTGTAAAACAGCAAAAGAAAGCAAAGCAGCATTTAATTCGATAAAACAAAAGCATGACGCAAGGCTAATCGAAAAGGGTACGCTTACCTTCGAAAGTGGAGTCAATGTTGTGCCCACATATCTAGCCAAAGGCATCGAATTCGATGCTGTGATTATCAATGATGCTTCAGAATACACGAGAGAAGAAGAAAGGAAATTACTATACACCGCATGCACACGAGCAATGCATGAATTATATATACTGTCACCGGGAAGGGTCAGTCCGCTAATTGAAGATGTTGAGCAGGACTTATACGAATTCAAATGATGAAACAGCCGCCAGAGTTAAAACTGGCGGCTGCTTCTAATTAACCTGTCTATTTTTCGCGTATTTTCCTTTATTTTCCATTCACCTATGCCAGTTAAATAATCTTTTATTCCTTTTATCGAATTTTAAAACCTCATGGTTTGCTTCCTGCAGAGCTGAGTTCACATCGATCAGACCATTGCCGTAATCATTGTCTTTCCCTTGTTCGCCAAGGTCGATTGCTGATTTTTTAATGATATTGATGACTTGTGTGTTTTTTAAATCCGGATTAGCAGACTTAATCAAAGCTGCAAGGCCTGCAACATGAGGAGCGGCCATAGACGTTCCAGATAGGGCAGCATATTGTTTATTGAAATAGGTGCTTGGAATATATACTCCGGGGGCAGCTATGTCAATATAGTCTCCATAGTTAGAAAAGCTCGCTCTTTTTCCGTCATAATCTACTGCTGCAACGCTTAATACTTCAGGATAAGCTGACGGGTAGGTAGGCTGGTTCGAACCATCATTGCCAGCCGCGGAAACCATAACAACATTTTTAGAGTAGGCGTACCTTACCGCTTCTCCAAGAACTTTTGATGGCTGGTAATTGCCAAGACTTAAATTGATTACATCCGCTCCATGATCGACTGCCCAAACAATTCCCCTGGCGATATCGAATGTAGTTCCGTACCCTTTTGCTCCCATCGCTTTTACAGGCATGATTTTGCTATACCAGGTCATGCCGGCGATCCCTTCGTTATTATTCGTCTCAGAAGCGATTATTCCTGCTACATGGGTCCCGTGGCCATTGTCATCATCCGGTTCGGCTTTTTCGTTGATGACATTATAGCCTTTTACGATTCTGTTTTTTAAATCAGGATGGTCAAGGTCTACACCAGTATCAACGATTGCAATCTCAACTTCAGCATTTCCTCGGGTAATATCCCATCCTTGTTCAGTTCCAATCACCGGCAAGTTCCACTGATAGTTCTCCTGGTAAAGCAGATCATTAGGTTTGTTTACTTGGTTTTGCATTAAGATAAAATTAGGTTCTGCATATTCGATATTGGTTCTTTTATTAAAATAATTGATCATCTCGGGGGTTTCCATGAATGTCGATCTGAAAATATAGATTGAATCAAGGTGCTTAATTACCCAGCCTTTAATATCACTTGTAATCTGGTCGAGCTCTTCCGCACTTGGTTCGTTAACAAAATCAACTGTAGCCTCATGGTCATAGTAGTGGCTTGTATCTTTTTTGTTATGGTAAATCAGGGTAATCTCTTGCTGTGAATCCAGCTGTTTTTTTATACTTTCACCCAGGTGAACATTATTGACTTCAGCCATATGAAGATTTCTATTATTTGGCTTCAATACTATTTGCTGCCCGTCAGATTGCGCTTCAGCTATGTTACCATTATCATCAACAGGATCTCGCCTAAAAACTCCTCCGGCTGTCAGGGCCAGAAGCAGGATTAATGAAGCTCCAAGTATGAACACCTTCGTGCTTTTCATATCAAAAGCCCTCCGTAAAAAGATTAATTTGTACTTATGATGCAGTACAGTCACTAATTTTAATGGCGGAAAACGCTGGGATTTTAGGGATTATTAAAAATAGAAGCTATCGTATAGATTTTTTAGAATCCACAAAGTTTAGGAAAAGAGCCCAAATTAAAAAATTTAGAGGAGAACTACTATTCAACTATTAGGCAAAATGGATGTTAAAATAAAGATACAAGTGTCCATTTTAACGATTTTTTATGACAAATTTCTATTTAATTCTTTAAATCCGTTTGCCAAATCCTAATAAATCGCTACAATTAAGCATAGACGCCATTCTTATGGTAAAATAAACAAGAGAACAAATGTTCCGTGAAGTTTAAAAGCCGTTTCAGCAAAAATTCCTTTTATTTAAGCTGTGTTAAAAGCCATTATAGATTAGGAACTTATTGACTGGAATAGTAATCATCAGGCAAGTTTAAACAGCTTAATCTAAAAAGACGAATACTTAAAGAATTCATTGACACTATACATAAAAACCGTCAATGTTGTTTGCAGGAAATGAAAGGGGTATGTTTGTGGCAACAAATCAGCAAGCTTTTGATTACAATGATGATGCCATACAGGTTTTAGAAGGTCTGGAAGCCGTCCGCAAAAGACCAGGTATGTACATTGGCAGCACAGATACACGAGGACTGCACCACCTCGTTTATGAAATAGTTGATAACTCGGTTGACGAAGCGCTTGGCGGCTTTGGAAACCAGATCATTGTAAAAATACACAAGGATAATTCAATCAGCGTCCAGGATAAAGGGCGTGGTATGCCCACTGGGATGCATAAGCTTGGGAAACCAACTCCAGAAGTCATCCTGACCATTTTGCACGCAGGCGGAAAATTTGGACAAGGCGGTTATAAAACGAGCGGTGGATTGCATGGTGTCGGTGCTTCTGTTGTAAATGCTCTGTCCGAATGGCTTGTTGTTACCATCAAAAGGGATGGTTTTGTATACGAGCAGCGTTTTGAAAATGGCGGAAAGCCTGTTACAACACTTGAGAAGATTGGGAAAACGAACCAGACTGGAACGACAATCCATTTCAAGCCAGATCCTGAAATCTTTTCGACATTGACATATAACTATGACACCCTGTGCGAGCGCCTGCGCGAATCCGCATTCTTATTAAAGGGATTAAAAATTGAAATAATTGACGAACGGCATGATGCGAAGGATGTATTCCATTACGAAACAGGTATACAAGCTTTTGTTGAATACTTGAATGAGGATAAAGAAGTCATGAATCCTGTCGTCAGCTTTGAAGGCGAATTCAGCAAGATTGAGGTGGAGTTTGCGTTCCAGTTTAACGATGGATACTCCGAGAATGTCCTTTCCTTCGTTAACAATGTCCGTACGAAGGATGGCGGTACTCACGAGGCAGGAGCAAGAACTGCCATGACCAGGGTATTCAACGAATACGCACGCAAAGTCGGGCTATTGAAGGAAAAAGACAAGAATCTTGAAGGCGCGGATATCCGTGAAGGATTGGCCGGAATCGTTTCAGTCCGTATACCTGAAGAGCTCCTCCAGTTTGAAGGCCAGACAAAAGGAAAGCTTGGCACGAGCGAAGCCAGATCAGCGGTTGACTCTGTGGTTTCCGAGCACCTTTCTTATTTCCTTGAGGAAAACCCTGATATCAGCACCTTGCTCATCCGCAAGTCTATCAAGGCTTTTCAAGCACGAGAAGCTGCCCGTAAGGCACGCGAGGACGCACGGAGCGGAAAGAAAAAAAAGCGTTCAGACGCGATGCTATCCGGAAAGCTGACACCCGCACAGTCTAAAAACCCAGCTAAAAATGAACTTTACCTTGTAGAGGGTGACTCTGCTGGCGGTTCGGCTAAACAGGGCCGGGACAGAAAATTCCAGGCGGTCCTTCCGCTGCGCGGTAAAGTAATCAATACTGAGAAGGCAAAGCTGCAAGACATTTTCAAAAATGAAGAGATCAATACAATTATTCATGCGATTGGCGCAGGTGTAGGTTCTGACTTCAATGTAGATGATATCAATTACGACAAAATCATCATCATGACAGATGCTGATACGGACGGAGCCCATATCCAGGTACTGTTGTTGACCTTCTTTTACCGTTACATGAAGCCGCTTATTGAGGCTGGGAAGGTCTTTATTGCTCTTCCGCCGCTATACAAGGTAAGCAAGGGTACTGGCAAGAAAGAAGTCATTGAGTACGCATGGAGCGATGATGAGTTAAAAGGCGCGATGAAAAAGGTTGGAAAAGGCTATATGATCCAGCGCTATAAAGGTCTCGGTGAAATGAACGCCGACCAGCTTTGGGAAACGACAATGGATCCTGAAACAAGAACACTTATCCGTGTCCGTATCGATGATGCAGCCAGAGCTGAGCGAAGAGTTACAACCCTTATGGGCGACAAAGTTGAACCAAGGCGAAAGTGGATTGAATCCAATGTCGCATTCGGGCTTGAAGAAGACGGAAATATTCTTGAGAATGAAAACATTTCAGTTACAGAGGAGGTTGCTGGCGAATGAGTTCAGTTGAGAAATTCCGTGACCTCCCTTTAGAAGATGTTATAGGCGACCGATTTGGCCGTTACAGTAAATATATAATCCAGGAGCGTGCTCTTCCTGACGCCAGGGATGGACTAAAGCCTGTACAGCGCAGAATTTTGTATGCAATGCATGTAGAAGGCAACACGAGCGAAAAGGGTTTCCGGAAGTCAGCAAAGACAGTCGGAAACGTCATCGGTAACTATCATCCACATGGAGATACCTCCGTATACGATGCGATGGTGCGGATGAGCCAGGATTGGAAAGTGCGAAATTACCTTATTGATATGCATGGTAATAACGGAAGTATTGATGGCGATCCTCCAGCAGCAATGCGTTATACAGAAGCAAGATTATCCGCGATCGCCGGAGAGTTATTAAGAGACATTGAAAAACGCACGGTCGAATTCATTCCGAACTTCGACGATACTTCAAGTGAACCTACAGTGCTGCCAGCGATGTTCCCGAACCTGCTAGTTAATGGGTCAACAGGTATCTCAGCAGGTTATGCAACTGATATCCCGCCTCATAACTTATTTGAGGTTATCGATGGGGTAATCATGAGGATGGATAACCCCGGATGCACAATCGATGATCTTATGCAGGTGATTAAAGGCCCAGATTTCCCAACTGGCGGAATCATTCAAGGTGTAGAAGGCATCAAAAAAGCATATCAGACAGGCAAAGGCAAAATCATCGTTCGCGGAAAGGCTGAGATCGAAGAAGTCCGGGGCGGCAAGCAGCAAATTGTCATCACTGAAATCCCGTATGAAATCAACAAGGCCAACCTCGTCAAGAGAATCGACGAATTCCGACTGGACCGTAAAGTGGAAGGCATTTCAGAGGTCCGAGATGAAACAGACCGAACAGGCCTACGCGTCGTCATCGAACTGAAAAAAGATGCTGACGCAAATGGTGTGCTGCACTATCTGTATAAAAATAGCGATCTTCAGATTACTTATAATTTCAATATGGTTGCGATTAACAAGAAAAGACCTGTCTTGATGGGGCTCGCCGAGCTTCTTGATGCGTATATCGACCATCAGAAGGATGTCGTGACCAAACGTTCACAATACGATTTGCAAAAAGCAAAAGAACGTCAGCATATTGTTGAAGGCTTAATGAAGGCACTGTCCATCCTTGATGAAGTTATTGCGACAATCCGTGCCTCTAAAGATAAACGGGATGCAAAGGATAATTTGATAAAGAATTTTGCTTTTTCCGAAACCCAGGCTGAAGCTATTGTTTCCTTGCAGCTATATCGTTTGACAAATACTGATATTACTGCATTGCAGGCGGAAGCAGAAGAGCTCGCCAAGAAG
The DNA here is from genome assembly GCF_023715485.1 of Mesobacillus subterraneus. Lineage (GTDB taxonomy): Bacteria > Bacillota > Bacilli > Bacillales > Cytobacillaceae > Mesobacillus > Mesobacillus subterraneus_B. The sequence goes on from NZ_JAMBOF010000004.1 coordinate 55,993, forward strand.
GTGGAAGAACTTTCCGCAATTCTCGGCAGCGAGAAAAAGCTTTTAGCTGTCATCAAGAAAGAATTAAAGGATGTCAAGAAGCGTTTCTCCGATGATCGCCGCACAAAAATCGAGGCAGAGATTGAGGAGATCAAAATCAATCTTGAGGTCTTGATCGCTAGTGAGGATGTCATAGTTACGGTGACGAAGGACGGCTATGTGAAACGCACAAGCCAGCGTTCTTACGCAGCTTCCAATGGCCAGGATTTTGCGATGAAAGACACAGACAGGCTATTGTCCCAGCTTAACATGAACACAAAGGATGTTCTGTTGTTATTCACAAACAAGGGAAGCTACCTGTATCTGCCGGTTCATGAGTTGCCTGATATCCGCTGGAAGGATCTTGGCCAGCACGTTGGAAACCTTGTCCCGATTGACAGGGATGAAGAAATCATTAAAACGATGCCAATCACTGACTTTGATCAAAACCTGTTCCTGCTATTTGTGACAAAGAATGGGATGGTCAAGAAATCAGAATTAAGTCTATATAAAGCTCAGCGTTATTCTAAGCCTTTAACAGCCATCAATGTCAAAGGTGATGACCGTGTGATCGATGTGCATATGACTGATGGAACCAAGGATCTTTTCCTTTCATCACATCTTGGATATGGCCTTTGGTTCAGTGAAGAGGAAATTAGCACGATCGGAATCAGGGCTGCTGGTGTGAAAGGCATGAATCTCAAGGATGGCGATTACCTCGTTGGCGGCAAAATCATCGACCAGGATCTTAAGCAGTCAATCGTGATTGCTACACAACGTGGTGCCGTGAAAAAGATGAAACTTTCTGAATTTGAAAAAAGCTCCCGTGCAAAACGTGGAGTCGTCATGTTGAGAGAATTGAAATCGAATCCTCACCGCATCATGGGTGTAGAAGCTGTCAGTGAACAGGATGAGATTTTCTTCCAGACAGAAAAACAGCACGTCGTTACAGTGAGAGCATCAGAACTTCGATTCAATGACCGATACACAAACGGTTCATTCCTGGTTGATGAAAGTGAAACAGGAAAGCTTGCAAAACTCTGGAAAAATGAAAATGAAAAAGAAACAGACAGAGAATAACTTTTAAAACACAGGGTAAATCCTGTGTTTTTTTGTTTTTTCATCCATTAAAAGGGTAAATATAGAGGTGACTTACTGACCAGTTTTAATGACTAAACTGGTTTGGAAGTTTAGTACCATTGTGATGTTTTTGCATATTTGGTACATTGGTAACTATATTAAAAAAGCTTTGTGTTAATGAAATTTTATGTAAAGGAGTTTTTTATGGAGTTTTTTAATAACTTAATATCAGAATTAAACAATTTTATGTGGGGTTATATCTTAATAGCTGTTCTTGTTGCATTAGGTACATATTTCACTTTTAAAACCAGATTTGTTCAATTCAAGTATCTTCCTGAAATGATCAGGGTTCTAAAGGATCCAGCGACTGTATCATCAGAAGGCAAAAGAGGACGGTCTTCGTTCCAGGCATTCACTGTCAGCCTTGCTTCACGTGTAGGAACCGGAAACCTGGCTGGTGTTGCAACCGCAATTTCAGCCGGTGGACCTGGTGCAGTTTTTTGGATGTGGGTGATTGCACTTATTGGTGCTGCTTCCAGTTTCATTGAAAGTACTCTTGCGCAAATTTACAAAGTTAAGGATAAGGATGAATATCGAGGCGGTCCAGCTTACTATATGGAACGCGGACTGAACAAACGCTGGCTGGGAATTTTGTTTGCAGTGATTATTGTGTTTACCTTTGGTTTAGTCTTTAGCTCCGTTCAATCCAATACGATTTCCCTGGCTTTTGAAGCATTTGGTGTTGATCGGTTGTGGATGGGTTTAATTCTTACGGCATTAACCGCTGTGATAATATTTGGAGGGATTAAAAGGATCGCTCATGTTTCTCAAATCATTGTCCCAATCATGGCTGTTCTTTATTTAATCCTTGCGACTTTCATTGTTTTAACAAACTTGACCGAAATCCCGGCGATGCTTTCCTTGATCTTTAAAAATGCGTTCGGGCTACAGGAGGTTGCAGGTGGCGGAATGGGTGCCGCTGTTATGATGGGAATCAAGCGAGGGCTGTTCTCCAATGAAGCAGGGATGGGCAGTGCACCAAACGCTGCGGCGACGGCTGCTGTAACTCATCCTGTCAAACAAGGTTTGATTCAGACTCTAGGGGTATTCACGGACACAATCCTTATCTGTACAGCTACTGCATTCATCATTATATTATCGGGAGCTTATACTAACGCAGACCTGGATGGTATCCAGTTAACACAGGCTGCTCTAACTGTACACGTAGGCTCATGGGCACCAGCATTTGTTGGAGGCGCGATTTTCCTTTTTGCATTCACTTCAATTATTGGGAACTATTATTATGGTGAAACTAACATTGAATTTATCAAAGAAAGTCCTACAGCGCTTCTTCTTTATCGAATTGCCGTTATCGTAATGGTATTATTCGGCTCCGTGGTAGATTTAGCAGTTGTCTGGAACTTAGCAGATTTATTCATGGGCATTATGGCATTAATAAATCTAGTTGCGATCACAATGCTTACCAAAATTGCAATGGCTGCATTGAAGGATTATCGTGACCAGCGTAAACAAGGGAAAGATCCTGTATTTTACTCTGATTCAATCCCAGGTCTCTCAGGTATAGAATCGTGGGAAGCTAGGAAAACAGCAGAATCAAAAGATAAGATTTAATATTAAAACCCTCTGATTTGTGTCAGAGGGTTTTTATGCATCTTTTTTCCAAAAATGGACATCTTAACTATATACAATTTGGAGGGATGCATATGAAGAAGGAGCTATTGATGACTTTTACTGCTTTCTTTTTTATGTCATTAACCGCCCTGACAGGCGTGTATGCAGGTGAATCACATGAGAAGACAGCAACCATTTCAGAAGAAAAAGTGGATGTAACTGGTGATGGCAAGAAAGATTTGATCTATGTTAAGGGTGTGCCTTTTGAAGAAGGTGCACAATTTCTTAAGAGTATTTTTCTTAAAATCAAGGCCTCAAACGGCGAGACCTATAAAATCGAGCTGGAAGGCGGCTACGATCCAGTCACAACTTATAGGGATTTAAACCATGATGGAGTAAAAGATATCTTTATCAGCGTCCCTACAGGAGGAAGCGGCGGCCTGTCCAATTTTTACTTATACACGTTGAAGGATAATGTCGTAAAAGACTTAACAGTGCCAGATCCTTTAGCAATCAGATCCCAATTCGAAGATGGCTACAAAGCGTCTATGACAATTGAAGAAACTGGCCAATCCTATAGCTTTGACCTAAGCGACCGGAAAGAGGATTACGAACGGCTGGGCCTTTACCAGGATGGTAAATTAAATGAACCGACTGAGCTGATGGTACTGCCATACGGGACACTTAAACCGATTATAATAAAAGACAACCTATACGGATTAACTGGCAGCCAGCGAATAAATGGAGCATACAATGCAGATGGAATCGCTTTAGTTGAATCCACCTGGTTTTATGAGAATGACAAGTGGAATTTGGTCAATACAAGGGTCAAAAGTTTAGATTCTCAATAGTTAGGCGTTTGTAACGTATTGGGCGCAGCTGGCATAAGCTATGGAAAGACCAAGGGATTCTTTTTTGGAAGGAGCCTTTTACTATGAGCAAATTCAAGCCTGAAAAGTTAAATGTCAAATACATTCCGCCTGCAACTTCTTTCGAACCTGTAGACTGCAGAAAGTATACTCTAACTCATTCAGATACTACCGGTGAGTTGTTTTTAAGCATCGGCAAAATATATGATTATCAAGCCATCAATTACACAATGCGCGATGAGGTTTTGGCTGACTGGATAACCGTAAATGGTGAATACTTGCTGTACGCCAAGGTGTATATCAGTAACGGTGAATATGATAAAAATATGTCCCGGATTCGTTATATGATCTTCAAAAAAGAACTGGATTTAGCATTAACCGGTATCATCTACGGAGACAGAAGCTTCTACACTTATTATCCATGGCTGCTGGATGCGCCTATATACGTGCAATTCACATCAATTTACCCAGAATTCAGTGAAGTAGCTTACTATGGAACGCCAAGAAGCTATTTGAACTTGGCCCAGAGACTAAAAACCCAAAAAACACAGGTTTGAGCCTGTGTTTTCTTATGTACCTGGAATTCGAAGGGAAGGTAGAGGCTAATAAACAAAAGGATATATACATAATAATATTATGTAAACTAATTCAGAACATAATATCAGAACTTAAAGCAATGGATCCGATTTTATTGCTATGAATATTAGATGAATTTTCAGAACTTAATCAAGTTTAATAGCAGTACTAACAAAATTTCATAAAGGATTTAAATTGCTGATCGTTGTAATGAAACAAGAAACCAATCATGATCCCATAGAAATGAGAAAATAATATTTTAATTAAAAATTAAATTGTAGAAAATAGAAACAATATCAGACTTATAATTTTTTGTTTCGTCTCACTAATTTAAGTATACTTAGCCATTGAGATGAGATTTAATTCCTCGCATACAACTTCCTAGAATTTATGTTATGTAAACTATAAAAAAGATTTTTTATCAGGATTATCATCTTCCCTTAATTAATGACATAAACTCGCAAAGATAAATTAATTAAGAGTAACCTCTTAATATTGGTTACTCTTAATTAATTTTTCAAGCTGTTTCACCTTTTCCTGAAGATCATCAATTTCTTCCCGCATTATGTCCTTCTCTTGATCTGATTTAAAATCATCCACTTGTGATTGAAGGTCGACAGAAACATCTGTGTTTAGCTGAATAATTGCTCCAATAGTTGCCAAAGCGTCACCCACAGTAGTCAATACTCCGCCAATTATGCCCAGGATTGTTCCAGTATTGTTAGGTGGCTTAATTTCAAAATTACCTAAGGTTGTATTTGAGTTCGATTTATTCCCGCTATTCTTCGCTCCATCTGCGACAATGTAAGACCTTTGGTTGTTGTTCATGAACTCCCTCCATATTTATAAATACGGTTTATAGGTTCGTAAAGTAATCTTAAGGCTATTTTTACTATTAATTAATACATTCGATGGACATATATCAGCATCTTTTTTATTTTCTATAATATTCACCTAGACTAATAAAGGTGTAGAGTTGGTTTCCTAATAGAACTAAACTGAAGGTCTGCATGATTTTACACTCGTAAGCTATATATGCATCTCGTAATATTCTTCATGACTCCCTACATTTATATACAGGGAGTCATTTTTTCAATCTTTAGCTTTTGTGCTATTCATGAATACAAGTGTAAAGTCTTCGATAAAAGCAGGTATGTCTGCTTCCATCCCGATCCAGTCCAGTGTCTTCTCCGGTTCAGGATCCGGTTTAGGGCGGAAATCAGCTATGCTCTTCCCCCTAGCCCCACCAAAAAGTTCGACACTTACGCGTCTTGGCAGGTATTTTACAAGGTTTTTATTTACAAGTGCACTTAATGTTATAACATCATGAAGCGGTGCACCCTGAATGCCTGGCACATTCTTCTTATAAGCTTCAAAGTAGTAATCGTATACTGGTTTAATGAGATCCTTAAAGGGCGATTGGCTGTTTTCGGCAAGATAGTCGATTACTGCTGGAGGGATAATAGCTTTATTGGTTATATTCAGTGGATGCAAAAATACATTCCTTGCCTTTTCGAGCACCTGATTTGCAGCAATTGGATCGGCGTGGAAGTTTGCCTCAGCTTCGGCCGTAACGTTACCAGGAACAAGAAATGCTCCTCCCATGATATAAACTGCGTTAACCGTTTCAAAAGCTTCCTGCCCATATAAAATGAATGGAATAGCAAGATCTGTTTGCCTTCCTACCCCAACGATAACCAAATTGTTTGGGTACTCTTTTACAATCTCAAGTATTTTGTTTATATCGTAAACTTCAACTTCCCCTAAATCCTCAGGAGGCCTAATTGGTCCAAGCCCTTCAGGACCATGAATTTCGGGATAAAAAGTAGCAAGTTCACCAGACAGCGGCCCAGTAGAACCGGCAATGATCGGAATATCTTCTCTGCCAGCAAGTTTAAGTAAATAGGCTGTATTGTTGATTGCCTGTTTTTTGGTTATATTTCCGTAGCCCGTTACAACACCCACTACATTTAACTGTGGATGCAATAGTGCATACATCAGCGCCAGTGAGTCATCAACTCCTGAATCTGTAAACAAAAGTATATTATACACAGCTTTCCCCTCCTGCTTTGCCATAATTATATTGTATGATTCCCCCTGTATTGTTCATTCGGTTAATTGACTCAAGCAAAAATTATCTTTTTACCTTTCGACCTCGGAATTTATTGTTATCCGGAATTTTTTTAAATGTTTCCCTATTATAATGTTCGAGTGAGCAACCGGGAACCAGTTTTGAATCCTTTACTTCTCTGCTTGCAGGCAGAAGAAATGGTATGTTCGATGACTATTGAGCTTTTAGCCTGGTTAAAAATTCTTATCCCACATAAAAAATGCCCACAAAATCAGTGGGCATTCACCTTTCAATTACGCAACAATTATATTCTACTATTTCTGGCAAAATATCGTCTGCCTGCCTTCCTGTTCATTTTCTTCAAAAAAGAGAACCTTCCATTCACTGAATTCCTTTAACAGCTCATTTGATTCAAGTTTGTACTTCTGGGAGATCGGCTGGTTTCCCCCTCCATCAGTCTTATAGTATGTTTCCATAAAGAAATAACCTTTTTCATTCACCATTTCTTTAACTAAAGGGAATAATATTCGGTCTAAATAATAAGTGATTACAGCCAAATCGAATTTATACTGAAAAATATCATTTTGACCCTGGGTGAGGTCAGCAGTCAACGCCGTTATCTTTAAATGCCGCCTGGATGCTTGTTCACTTACAAATTTGACCGCAACTTCAGATTGGTCCACAGCTGTTACTTCATAGCCTTGCTCCGCAAGAAAAAAACTATTTCCACCCAGTCCGGAAGCAATATCGATCGCTGTCCTCCCAATTAGATAAGGAGCTAGATTATACAGCCTTTCATTCGGTTCTGGTTCAGATAGATTTTTTAATCGTTCCTTGTACTTTCTGTTCCATTTATTTTGAGAATCCATTCGAAACCCTCCTGCACCGATTTACATCGAATATACCATAATCATTACAAGAGTGTATTTCTTCTGACCCTCCCGATGATATGTTGGGAAAATAAGAGGTGATATTCCTTTTATTAAGTAGAAAATTAATTACTTTTCCTATTGTACTGCTCTCTTCTGGCTATACTGTTTGGGAAAATAAATCCCCTTACACTGCTGCAGAAGTTCAGCTTTTAGCTGACATTTGAGTAGAGATGGATTCTATGTCTATATAATAGATAACACCTTTGAAGAGGAGGTTCCCATGGCCAAGCATTTAAAAAAACAATTCACCGAAAAGGATAAAAAAATTTACGCGGCATTATGTGAATTATCCAGCAGTGATAGAAATGAATTTGATTACCCTGGGATTGGCCCGAAAGAAATAGGGATTAAAGTTGGAAGGGACAAATACGACGCTGCCGCTTATTGCAATCTTTCACTGAAAAAGCTGATTGAATTTGATTTAGTCGAGAAGCTGCCTAACGGTAAATATCTTCCCGTGAAAAAAACGAATTTTTTATAATAACTTCAGCAAGTGTGATCCTTCATTTTTATCCTAATCTCCTGCAGCTTGATAATATGCTCTCATCTAACAGCTGTTTGCGGTCCACTTTTTTATTTAGTTTAACCATTTATGAAAGTGGAAACCCAAACAAAAAAGCAGCCTCGCTGCAATAGCATAGGCTGCTTCATCTTCATCACTTATTCTCCTAAATCCACATTATGATAAACTTGTTGGACATCCTCCAAATCTTCCAACGCGTCGATCAGTTTTTCAAATTGTGCCTGTGCATCTTGATCAAGAGTGATGTCATTTTGGGCAAGCATTGTCAGTTCTGCAACAGTAAAATTAGTAATACCTGAATTTTTGATTGCTTCCTGTATCGCATGGAACTGGTCTGGCTCACCATATACAATGACAGCATCTTCTTCTTCGATGATATCGCGTACATCTACATCTGCTTCCATCAAAATTTCAAGGACTTCATCAGCAGTCTTGCCTTCGAAACCAATTACCGCTGTAGCATCGAACATATAAGATACGGATCCACTAACACCCATGTTTCCGCCATTCTTGCCATAAGCGGCACGCACATTTGAAGCTGTGCGGTTTACGTTGTTCGTAAGGGCGTCAACGATGATCATGGAGCCGCTAGGGCCAAAACCTTCATAACGAAGCTCATCGTAACTTTCTTCTCCGCCGCCTTTGGCTTTCTCAATCGCACGGTCAATGATCACCCTTGGCACATTATACGTCTTGGCGCGTTCAAGCACGAATTTCAAAGCCTGGTTAGATTCTGGATTAGGTTCACCCTGTCTGGCTGCAACATAGATCTCTAACGCGAATTTTGAATAAACCCGGCTGGTATTCGCATCCTTGGATGCCTTCTTTTCCTTGATGTTGTTCCATTTACGACCCATATATTCCACTCTCTTTCGACTTATATCAGATAACTGCATCACATAATCTCCAAAAAACAAGAAAAATAGAATGTGGCTGCAGCCTTTCACAGATAATATTATACCTTAAATAGTGGATTTGTTAAGAGGGAAGTATTGAAGTCTTCTTTCAGTTTGAATTATAAGAGTCCTTCTGCTATCAGCTCATACGACCTAATTCGGTCTTTTGCTAAATAGGTATTAGTCACGATCATGATCTCATCAGTATTGTACTGTTTTTGTAATTCCAGCAGCTTGTGCTTTACCTGACGGGAGTCCCCGATAATCATTTTCTTTTTCATAGTTTCTACTGCTTCGTGTTCTGTATGCGATAGTTTGTATAGCTTTGCGTCCTCAATTGATGGGAGACCTGACTGACCTTCGCTGTTTCCCCTCTGGATATTCCAAATAAGCGAGCTTAACGCGATTTCTTCTGCCTGTTCAGTCGTATCGGCGCAAATTGCCGATACAGTTAAAATCGATTGTGGCACATTGTTACTTCCAGGTTTGAATGACTCATAGTAGCTTTCTAAAATCTCTGCTGCATCCTTTTCACTCATAAACAACCCAAATGCGTAAGCCATTCCGTATTCCGCCGCAAGCAGGGCGCTTTTCTTGCTCGTGCCGAGCAGCCATTGTTCGGGGCGGACTTCCGGTAGCGGTGAAGCGCTGATTTTTGCAAAATCACTATCTTCTTCATGATCGTTATTTATAAAATGGAGCAAATCCCTCAAGGATTCGGGCATCTTCCATACATTTTGGAGGAAGTTATCTGATAGGGCGCTTGTCACTTCCGCTGAACCACCAGGCGCCCTGCCTATTCCAATATCAATGCGGCCGGGAAACAGGGTAGAAAGCATATTATAAATCTCCGCGACTTTATAAGGCTTATAATGCGGTAGCAAAACAGCACCGGAACCTATTCTGATTTTGTTGGTCATTGCCCCTATATACGGGAGCATCACTTCAGGCGCAGGGCATGCCAACCCGGTCATATCGTGGTGCTCAGCAATCCAGTAGCGTGTATAACCCATTCTCTCACCAGCTTGTGCCAGCAATACAGATTGCTCTAATGCCTCTTTTGCCGTTTGATTCGCTGATATCGGTGCCTGGTCAAGAATACTCAGTTTCATGGCTTACTCCTTTACTTCCAATAACACTAATCTAAACAGGCCAACCTGTCCGCTTTCGTATAGATTAGTGACTGATGTTGAATACTCAACCATTTTACCCCTAAAGGAGAGCTGAGCAGCTGGCACTTTCACTTCAAATTCACCCTTATAAAGCAAAGTGGCTACATCATGATACTCCTCACTTGTAACGTTGAATTCTGCGGATATGCGCTGTAATCCATCTACCTGAGTCAACTTGAATTTTTTCAAGGTGATGGGACGGTCGTCTAATATTATTTCATTGGCCATTTGGCAGCTCCTTCCTTAAGCTCTCAATAAAAAGCCTGCCCGGGAAGGACAGGTGGTATATGCTTAAATTTTAGCTAAAAAATCTTTCATGATCTTCACAAGTTCTCCAGGCTTTTCATACATGCTCATGTGACCCGCCCCTTCAATAATGCGTTGTTCGATATTTTCCTTTTTTACTGTAAAAGTCTTTTCAGGTGGGATAATTTGATCCTGTTCTCCTGCAATAAGTAGTACTGGCATGTCCGTATCCTTAAGGACGATATTACGGTCCGGCCTATTCTTCATCGCCATCAATGCGCTTGCCAGCCCATCTATTGAGGTGGACATACCTATTTCCACAGTGTTTTTTATATCTTGGGCATTCATTTCTGTATGATCTTTTGAGAATAGTTTGGTAGATAGTCCCTTGATGAACTCTTCAGGACCTTGTTCGAGAACTTTTTTTGCATTTGACTCTCTTCCCGCTTTCGCTTCTTCCGAATCTGGGTTGGCAGTGGAATGCACAAGTGAAAAACCATTCAAATATTGAGGATAGAGCTCACAAAATGCAAGTGTGATATATCCTCCAAGGGAGTGTCCAAACATTGTTACCTCCTCAAGTTCTAATTTATCGAGGAATTCCTTTATCAACCCCGCCATATCTTCAATCGAATAATTTTCTAATTCCATTTCAGAATCACCGTGTCCGGGAAGGTCTATGGCTATAACACGATTATTTACAGATAAATCCGGAAGCACCTTCTCCCAATAAAGCTTGCTTCCTGCAAATCCGTGAATTAACACGATTGTTTTTCCTTCACCTTTATCGAAATATGATACTGCTGTACTGCCAACTTCTGTTTTTTTTGATTCCATATCTTTTGCTCCTATCCTTTAGTAATACTTATTTTATTCCCTGGTACGAATTTATTAATCTCTCCGCAGCTTACTCTTTGCAGAAAATTCCGTTTGCACAGGTAGAAAGGCTGATATTACCACATCGCAGCTGCCTATTTCTCTGTTACAATTTTAAAGTTGAATAATCTTAGGAGGATTCTGATATGAAAAAACGTATCCTGCTCATTATGGTCTTATTGTTTACCTTCAGTTTAGGCTTTATTACAGGTGTCCTGTACTCCAGCAAGGATTCACAGAATGCTGATGTACTATATAATAGTGAACATGTTCCGCAATCCGCAAAAAGACTGGAGCTGAAAGCTGAGCCAAAGGCGAAAAAGCTAGAGTCTCAAGTGCTGATAGGCTATGTCCAGGACTTTCGCAATCCAGATGAGATCGACTATACGAACCTGACTCATGTGATATTTTCATTTGCCCATCCAACAGCCGATGGCAAACTCTTATTAAACGGTGACCATGCTCTAAAAAATTTGCGGGCAATTAACGCTAAGGCAAAACAGCATGATACTAAGGTTATCTTAGCAATAGGAGGCTGGAACCATATGAATGGCGGCGAATCCTATGATTACTTTAAAGCTGCGATTTCAAATCCTGATTCTAGAAAAAAACTAGTCTATGAGCTAGTCAGTTTAGCAGAAAGAGAAAATCTCGATGGGATTGATATCGACTTTGAACATCCGCGTTCTAAGGAGGATGCGCAATTCCTGTCTTCATTTGCAAAAGAACTAAGTTTTTCGCTTCATCCTAAAGGCAAAGAGCTATCCATTGCAGTAAACGCTAAGGTACATAGCGTGACAGGGACAGAAATCCATTCTGTCGTATTCGACCCGAAAATGTTCCAGTATTTCGACCATGTCAATTTAATGGCTTATGACGGCCATTGGGATGGCGAATACAATGCAGCCAATTTATCTCCTTACTCTTATTCTGCTAATATTGTCTCGTATTGGTCGAATCTTTTTGATCGACAAGGTTTTTCGAGGGAAAAGCTTGTATTAGGTGTTCCTCTTTATGCACAGCCTGAGGACCCTGCTATAAAGCAGGTTTCATACAAAGCACTCATTCAAAATAATCCCGCAAATGTTACAAGGGATAAGGTCAGCTTGAACGGAACCACTTATCATTACAATGGGCATACCACACTCCAAAAGAAAACCATATTAGCCCTTGACCACAAGCTAGGCGGAATGATGGTGTGGGAAGCCGGCCTCGATGCTCAAGGATCAAATAGTGCGACTACTTTGATTGCTAACGTCTTAGAAAATAAAGATGACACACGATTCTTTTCAAAAAAATAACTCAAAGAAGCCATTTTGGCTTCTTTTTTTTGCCTGCATCAAACCTGGACATAGATTTGTACCGCTCGAATAAATTAGCAGTAAAGAATATTAGGTGGTGCAATCTGCATGAAATTACCCACTATTTTAGGCGGCCCTATATTACGCAGGGCTGAACCTTCCTGTATATATATATGGATTGCTTTGAGTCGAAAGCTGGAAATTGGTACTGAATTGTTTCACATTCTTGAATCAGAGTCCACTGATCAAATTCAATATCTTCCATTGGATATCGAATATGAAACTACGACAATCAAGGCAGGAGAACAGCTCTATGTATCACTAATAAAAATAATGCCCAAGAACAAAATCTTCCCTCCTTACACACTATTGGGCTATAATCTGTTTTTTAAAAAGGGGGCTCACCATCGCGACTTAGGAAGCTTTGATTTACTAACACCCGGACATTCGGATGCAATTGTATATGGAAATCTCAAATATCCTGCTTTTTATATAGAGCATAAACGTGAACCAACCAGGATCCTATATGGGTCATGCCGGAAACCGCATGGAAATGGAATTGATGCATTTTCAGCTGCTGATCTATTACTGACCGAGCAGTGTCAAAATCTTTCTGAACGGCCTAATGCATTATTTTTAATGGGTGACCAGATTTATGCCGATGATGTGGCAGACCCGTTCATCCCTATTTTAATTGCTGTCCGTCAACAGTTGTCCGGTAGCGATCAAGCTTCCCTTCATGATGGAACCTTGATCAATGATTCACTCTCTCCTCGACTAAAAAAGGTTAATGGCCGTCACTATCTGATAGAACATCTGGCTAAATTTACAACTAGAAATGGAGATAATCACTTAATCTCTTTCGACGAATATGCCGCAATGTATTTAATGGTTTGGAATCCTAAGCTCTGGCATTATGTACAGGAAAATGAACTTCTGCTGACTTTTCAGCAAGTGATGGATCATGGAATGCTGCATCTTAAATTTGAGCATGACGAGAAGATAAGAAAGAAAGAGCTCACAAAACTAGAAGCGAGATATGAAGAGCAGCTTGATAATCTAAGAAGTTTTATTCCTTCAATTTCGGCCGCAAGAAGGGTAATGGCCAATATCCCAACATATATGATTTTTGATGATCACGATATAACAGATGACTGGAATATATCGCAAGATTGGACTGCATCCGTCAGCCATTCACCTTTAGGTCAGCATATTGTAACAAATGGCTTGGCTGCCTACTGGCTTTTTCAGGGTTGGGGGAATGATCCCGAAAGCTTTGATCGCACTTTTTTGAAAACTATCCGTAACTATATTGAAACAAGAGATGTTTTCTCTGATGATTATCAAGATGGTCTCCATTTTTTATCAGAGTTCCATTCCTGGCACTTTGTCGCTCCGACGATTCCAAGAACGGTTTTCCTTGACACCCGTACACAACGGGAATTTGACCCGCGGCCAAAGCCGGTTAAGCTTTTGAAAATCATAGAGGAAACTACTCGGACTCCTTTTCTGATCAGCAAAGAAGGATGGGACCAGATTACTCAAAAACTTAAGGAAAGCGGCTGGAGGAAAAATACACCGCTGAATATAGTCTCTCCATCACCGGTTTATGGGATGGGATTAATAGAATCTGTCCTTCATAAATACGTTTATCCCTTTAAAGTACTCGGTATTCCAGTTCAGACATCCTTTGATTTTGATTCTTGGAAATACAATGGAAAAGGATTTCATCAATTTCTAAGCATTGTCGGCAGTTGGAAGCCCAGCTATTGTGTCTTGCTTTCAGGGGATATTCACTTCTCCGCTTCGGTAAAATCAGAAATTCAATACGGTAATGGAGATAAATTATCTTTATATCAATTTACAAGCAGCCCGATTGCTAACGAAAGCTTTACAGGTATCTGGGGGAGTCTATTGAACATAGTCATGTGGTTTAATGCAAGAAAACGAAAAAATCATACACTCCACCGATGCTGCGACCGCAATTACAATATGACCTTGCAATCACAGCCATTTGATAAAAACTCCAGCCACTTATGGACTGAGACCATTCAATATCTTCCCTTTGACGATGGCAGTCTCATTGAAACAAAAAATTCCCTTGGGTCATTAATGAATAGAAAAGGAAAAATTGAAAACACTCTTTTGAAAGACTTTGAAAAAACAGATAGTGATATGTGAAATTTTATCCAATTTACCCATGAATAGGTGATATGATGGAGATATTATATGTAAATTGGAGGATTCGTTAATGCGTGTTATGTTTTCCTTTATCATCTTCTTTACTTTAATCCCTGCAGAATCCACCCGACAAAGAGGAAGGTGTTATCGATTGCATACATGTATATAAACTCCAATATTTTTCTCCCTAATTCTGAAGTGACGTCTAGTATATTAGCAAGGTATGCAGAAAGTGATGTGACTTTATTTAAACTGAATGGAGCCCACACACCTTATTCAGATGTTACTATTTTTATGAATAAGGGAATTAAGGGAGGTACGCTTAACTACTTCCAATATGCTGTCTTGATTCAGAATTCAAATGCTTCTAAATCTTATTTTGATACCGACAAATAACCCAGGAGAGCTTTCTCCTGGGTTATTTTATAAAATTGACTGGTGTGAATGTTTAGGAGATCCCTATGTCCCTATTTCCTCAAACTCCTTAATCTTCTCAAGCCTTTCCACAAGCACCATGCATTTCCGGTCCCCGATTTCATATATATACATTTTATGTCCGTTTTCTTTCAGAAGCTTCTTAAATTGGATCTCGCCTATTAGATTATATCCTTTGGCTAAATCCAAGATTTTCTTAAGGATCTGTTCCCTGCTTGGTTCATTAGTAGATGCTATTTTAATAGGAATGGGTATTCCTTTAATCTTGAAGGTTACTAAAATGACGCTATCCAATTAAATCAACTCCTTTCAAAACCAATTCGACGCTTTTTACGATATTTCCTCTTTTCAGGTCATTTCTTTATAGCAGCAAGCAGGATGCTCTGTCCTTTAAAGCTCTGCACTTCATCACCAGAAAATTCAATTGAAAAATGGTTGTGTGTTCTCTTAGGGGCAGCGTTCATATATGTACTTAATTCATTTTTTTCTCTAGCAGGCAAATCCATCATCGTACACCATGTCTCATAGGTAAATTTCTTGCTAAAAGTAAACATGTTTTCCATATACAAACCTGCATTCTCAATCTTTGATATCCATTCAGATTTTTTATATGCTCTGAAATGGCTTGGATCCCTTTTCTTTTCGATTGTATTATAAAACTGATCATATTCATCCTTTTCTGGTGCGACAGTATCGACAAGAACAAAAAGTCCTCCTGGATTTAATACCCGAAATACCTCACTGATGAAACGATCGACATCCGGAAAATGATGAGCAGCGATCCTGCAGGTGACGACTTCGAAAGATTCATTAGGAAAAGGAGTTTTTTCTGCATCCCCTTGAATAAAAACAACATTTTCATGTCCATTCAAACGGATAAACTGTTCAGCCTCATGAAGCATATCCTCTGTTAAATCCAACGCAGTGACCTTTTGGAAGGAAGGTGCAAATGCGTTCGCGACATGTCCTCCACCTGTTGCAATATCAAGAAGTTCCCCTGAAAAAGCTCCATAGCCGGTTACAATTTCAACAAGTTTAGCCAAATCAAAGCCTTTAGCGTGGGATTTACTGGTTACATAATGACTGGCATTTTTTCCGAATTGCTGTTGTACTTTTTCTTTTTCACTCATCCTAACTCCTCCTTTTTGCTCTTACATAACAATAACAAATAAAGGAAAAAATTGTTCGCCATTGCTTTTCTGCATATACTTTGGGTTCAAAGATTTCCTTTGCAGTTTAGAAGGTATGCCGTATCAGGTGAAAATAAACCCAAAAAAAGAAACGAAGAGGAATAACCCTCTCCGTTTCCATTGTTCACTATTCCTCTTCACTCATCATTTCATCAAATGCAGAGGAAACCTTTTCAAACTCATCATCTGAGTCAATAGCAGCAAAATCACCTTCATTATCGACTTTAAGGAAAAAGATATCGATGTCTTCATCGGTTTCTTCTTGAAGATCCTCCACGAAGCTTACGGCAACATAGTCTTTGCCTTCAATGGTAACTGTCCCAATTACCTCAACTTCCTGTTCCTCATCATTTTCATCACTAATTGTAAATACTTCGCCTACATCGATTTTTTCCATCATGCAACCCCTCCCAATTTGTTGATATTCATAAAATAGTATGTCTTCTCTATTTCTTCCCAATTCTTATAGTAACATAACCATTCATTTTGAAACTCCATTTAGAAATTTAAAAATCCCTTCCTTGTTTTCATTAAAAACTTCCTTTCCCCAGATTTTCATTTCTGTCATGAAAGAAATATCATCAAACGGAATTTCTTCTGATAATTCCTTATTGAGACGGAAATAATGTTCACCAAGCAAAAGTCGGCAATGATACGAAACTGATTCAGAGGACAAATCCATTGCCAGATCAAGAAGTTTGGGGGTTACCTTCATTGATGGGAATTGAAACGGCATCCAATGGCGGATGCCCCAGTATTTTTTCTCGTCAATTGTAAAATCAATCCTTTGCTGACCTGTCCCAATCGAAAAGATTTGAATATCGTCGAGGTCAACCTTGAAATGGTGCAAAACCTCAGTGACACTCACTAAGGAAGGATTATTTGCCCACAAACCTCCGTCTATGGATAAGTATTGATTATTAACATTGTTTGGTGGAAAGTAAATCGGCGCTGAACAAGATGACAGTACTGCATCCCATAACTTTACGGAAAGTTCTTCTGACTTTGAAAAACCATAATCCGACCGATGAACATAAGGTTTCCCATGGGTAAGATCGACCGCAGGAATCAGAAGGGGTTTTTTTATGTCTTTAAGAGCCAGATCCTTAAATGCTCTTATCAGAAGTCTCCGTAAGTACCTGTCAGTATAGACGCTTTTAAATAATCCTACTTTAGCATTTCTGACAAATATTTTCTCACCATATTTGAGGTAGCTTTCCATCACCTTGTTCATCGGTGTTTTAATAGCTGCGGATGCGGCGATAATGGAACCTGTACTAGTACCAGCTATTACATCGAATAAATCCCCAATAGGTGTTTGGAATTCTTCTTCGATCGCCTGCAAAATCGCTATAGGAAAGACACCTCGTATTCCGCCCCCATCCACGCATAAAATCTTCATCCTTATCCCCCGATATCAAGCAATGATATATTCATCCTTCCCTTTCCACTTGCACAATATAATGGTCCCAACGATAAATGTCCAAAAAGGCTGTTTTCGCATAGATTGTAGTTTTTCGAACTAAGTGTTCATCCGGCATATCTCCGGACTTCTAGCTCTTTTCGAGGAGGGTTTCTGAAAGGGGAATGCATTAAAACTCGTAATAATCTCAAATGCCAATTTTTACTTTTGGTTGTAAAAGCAACAAAATTTTAAGAAAAAAGCCTCCACAAATAAAAAAGAGAGTTGATCGCGATTGATCAGCTCTCTTCTCTTAAAGCCTTATGAAACTTTTTCTTTTTCATGATTGAATGAGTATTCCTCTTCCCAATACTCGGCGTTTTTAATGCCAAGTTTCTTGGAATTGAATACAGGATCGAGTCCTTGCTTCTTCTGCTCTTCATAATCCTTCAATGCAATTAAAGCAGGTTTTGCAAGAAGGACAATCGCGATCAGGTTCAGCCATACCATCAATCCCAATCCCGCATCACCCAATGCCCACGCAAGAGATGCTTCCTTGACTGCACCGTAGAATGTAGCGCCAAGAATGACAACTTTTAAGATGAACATTGGCACCTTGCCATTTCTTCCTCTGAGAAGGTATGCAATATTTGTTTCTGCCATATAGTAATAAGCCATGATTGTTGTGAAAGCAAAGAAGAATAGCGCGACCGCAACAAATTCAGCCCCAAAACCAGGTATGACGGAATCAACAGCTGCCTGTGTATAGCCTGGACCTGCTTCTACACCTTTCAAGTTTTCGACGATGAAAGTGCCGTCTGCTCCGACAGTATTGAACATGCCAGTGAATAGAATCATGAACGCAGTTGCGGAACAAACGAATAAAGTGTCGATATAAACTGAGAATGCCTGGACAAGGCCTTGTTTCGCAGGGTGAGAAACTTCTGCAGCTGCAGCCGCATGCGGACCTGTGCCCTGGCCTGCTTCATTGGAATAGATACCGCGTTTTACACCCCATGCGATTGCACTGCCAAGAATACCGCCAAACATGGAATCTGCACCGAACGCACTTTTGAAGATCAATGCGAACACAGCTGGCACTTCAGTAATATTCATCCCGATAATAACTAGAGCTACTAGGATATAGCCCACTGCCATAAAAGGAACCGTGTATTGCGCTACTGTCGCAATCCTTTTAACTCCCCCAAAAATAATTAAGCCTAGCAGAGCGATAACGATTAACCCTGTTACTGATTTGCTTACACCAAAAGCGTTCTCCAAACCAATTGCAATCGAGTTAGACTGGATACCTGGCATCAATATCGCCATCGCCAAAAGTGCAGAGATTGCAAACAGGATGGCGAACCAACGGATTCCAAGACCTTTTTCGATGTAGTATGCCGGCCCGCCTCGATAAAGTCCATCTTGCTTAACTTTATAGATTTGCGCGAGAGTTGACTCTACGAATGCACTGCCAGCTCCGATGAAGGCAATTGCCCACATCCAGAACACTGCACCCGGTCCCCCCATCGCAATGGCTGTGGCAGTACCAGCGATATTACCCGTTCCTACACGGCCTGATAAAGCAATAGATAAGGCCTGAAAAGATGAAACACCCGCGTCGGAACTTCTTCCTTTGAACATAAGCATTACCATGTCTTTGATATGCCTAACCTGCAAAAATCGTGTCAGGACTGAGAAGAGCAACCCGATGCCTAAAATGGTATAAATGACAGGTGTACTCCACAAAATCCCATTGAGCCAAGATACAAAAGCTTCCAAATGAATCCCCCTTTGCTTAATTAAATTTCTTTCTATTTAGAATTATAAGATAATATTTACATAAGGACAATCAAAATGTGTTTGTAACAGTAAACAATTTCTGCGGCTGTATAAAAACACCCTTCTACTTAAGTAGAAGGGTGTTTGGAGTTAATATATATCAACCAACAATGCTTTCGCGCAAAATTGGAAGGGTACAGCAACGGAATGAGCCTCCTGATTTTATGATCTCCGTTATATCGACTTCAATAACTTCGAAGCCCTTGTTTCTGAGCTGTTCATTTACTCCCTTATTGACCGGCAAGCTTAGGATCCGTTTATTTCCGATACCCAAAACATTCGTACCGAGAGTGAATTGTTCGTCTTCAGAAACATCAATCAATTCATAGCGTGAGCTGAACATTTTAATGTCCTCCTCTGTAAGCGAAGGGCGATAAATAAGCGCAACATCCGAAGAAACAACATTAAAAACACAATCAAGATGAAGGTATTCAGCTTTAAAGGGAATGGCGTGTACAGTAAATTGTGGAAGCAATCCCTGCAAATGCTCAACAGCTCTTTGATTTGTACGGTTGCTCAATCCCACATAAATCGTATCTTGGTCAATGATGACATCCCCGCCCTCGATTTGATCACCAAGCAAATTATAATAGGAGATTTCTTCATCCTCCAGCCATTGCTTTAAAACATCTTCTTCTCCCTTGCGCACCTCATTTGCCATCTCTGCCACAAAGATGGTCTGTCCAAGAGTGAAGCCTATATCCCTTGTAAAGACTTGTTCAGGGTATTTTTTATGGTATGGAAGCAATATGACTTCCACTCCATATTGTCGAAGTGTATTAACAAAATCATTATGCTGTTCTAAGGCGACTTCAATATGTATACCTTCATCCTTGAAATGTTTCTGTGTTTCATTAATGACATCGCGTATCGTCATGTACTGAGGCTGACACAAAATAACCTTCTTCAGCACATCGTATTCATTCATGACAAATCCTTTATTGTCAGGCTGGCGGTTCGGTTCCATTCTCATTCCTCCTATTGGCCAAATCATTTATATGTTTTCCTTATTCTTCTTTAAACATTACTTATCCATCCTAAAAAATTCGGTCAGATATTCTTACACATTTACTGACTATAATTTAAATATTCCTTATGATAATGAAAATTATAAAAACGAGTGAGGAGAATGACGATGATGCAACTTAAAGCAATGAAACTAGCCAAATTAATAATTTTAGTTGACCTATTTAGGGATGAATTATATGAAGAACTCTTAAAACAACACGGAAACCAAGCTAATGAGCTATTAAGGGCAGTTCAAAATGAATTATTTTAAGAGGGGGAAAAAGCGATGTCTATGCATTTGAGGACAGCGATCGAAAAACTTAAGGATCACTACATCAATCATTTAATAAAATCTGGTTTTACCGAAGAAACAAAAGAAGATTTAAAGAGGTTAACAATTACCGAATTAAAAACTCTAACGAATGACTTTTCTAAATAATCACCCATTTTTATTTATACTTTGCTAAAAAAAGTTCCATGTGAGAAAATATAACATAAAATAAATTACCTCCTTCAAAGTGTGGTGAAAAGCTTGGCAAATGAATTTTCTTATAAAGACAAGAAAGTGATTACCATAGGGATCGTCAAAGAGTTAACCGGTCTTTCTGAACGGCAAATTCGCTATTACGAGGAACGCAAATTGATTTTCCCGGAAAGGACCTCAGGAGGAAGCAGGAGATATTCTTTTGCCGATGTTGAACAATTAGTTGAGATTGCGAACAAAATTGAAGATGGTGTCCAAACTTATGAGATTCGCCAGGAAATGATCCGAGAAAAGAAGCGTAATGATGAAGCAGCCCATAAAAAGATGATCCAGGGCCAGTTGAACGCCAGGTTCGGCGTCCGAAAATATTAACCAATTAAACTTCCATTTTGGAAGTTTTTTCTTTTGTCTCCGAAAACAATGTTAGGTTTCCTTACATAAATGTGGTTGTCTGCCAAAATACATGCGAGAATACAAACTACATTCATAATTAGAAGGAGGAAACACAATGGATATTACATTTTTAATGAACAGTTTGTGGGTAATGATTTCTGCCGTATTAGTTATTTTGATGATTGGGGGGTTCATCCTTCTTGAAACAGGATCAACAAGGATGAAGAATGCCGGCCATATTGCCGGTAAAACGATTTTAACGTTTGGGATTTCATCAATTGTATTTTGGGCAGTTGGCTACGGTCTGATATTCGGCACAGGTAACTCAATTCTTGGATTCTCAGACTTTTTTTATTCCGGTTATGATGTCGAAGGCTTAGGACTTTCCGGCCCTGTTTTCTTCCTTTTTCAATTAGCATTCGCCGGCATTTCTCTGACGATTGCTTTTGGCGGATTTGCTGAACGGGCAAAGTTATCTGTTTACCTAGTTTTCGCACTCTTATTCTCTATATTAGTTTATCCATTCATTGCACATTGGATTTGGGGAGGCGGCTGGCTGGCAGAGCATGGAAAGCAGGATTTCGCGGGTTCCACGGTAGTCCATCTTACTGGTGCAATGGCAGCGCTGGCTGCTACGATCTTATTAAAGCCACGGATCGGGAAATACAATAAAGATGGCTCAGCTAATAATATCGAAGGCCACAACCAGGTGTTTACTGCTTTGAGCGTCCTGTTATTATGGGTGGGCTGGTTCGGATTCAACGCTGGCAGTACGATTTCGGTCGACGGTGCATTCTTCGGTTTCGTCGCTCTCAATACTAACCTTGCAGCCGCAGCTGGCACAGTCGCAGCTATGCTGATTTCCTGGATTGTCGTTGGCAAGGCTGATGTCCCAATGATGCTGAATGGTGCTTTAGCCGGTTTAGTAGCAATTACAGCTTCATGTGCATTTGTTGATACGTGGGCAGCTGTAGTCATCGGATTAATCGCGGGAATTCTTGTATTCTATAGCATCCGGTTATTTGAAAGCAGAAAGATAGACGATCCTATCTTCGCACTATCAGTCCACGGAACGGCTGGTGTCTGGGGTACATTATCAACAGGATTCTTTGCCACACCTGAACTGGCAGCTGTCGGAAAACCAGGCTTGTTTTATGATGGCGGATTTGAGCAATTGGGAGTCCAGGCACTTGGTGTTTTGGCTTGCGGGGCATTCGCATTTATCGTTTCCTATATCATATTATCGATTATGAAGGTATCAATGAAAGGCTTGCGCGTAACAGAAGAAGAAGAAATCATCGGCCTGGATATTAGCGAACATGGCAGCTATGGTTATCCGGAATTGGTCAGATCTGAAACTATCGCAAAAGAAAAAACTCACAACGGAAGCAGTATACAACAAGCTCCATTGAATTCACAGCAGCCAACGGTCAATTAAGAACTTCTAGACGGCATCCTATGAATAGGATAGTATAAAGAAATTTTTTTCGCGGCGATCCCAATAAAACTGGGGTCTGCCGCCTTTGATTTTTAAGGGTGTTCCTAGCCGTTGTTGCTTTCACAATCAAAAGTAAAGATCGGCATTTGGATTTTTACGAGTGTTAATGCAGTACCTGTTCAGAAACCTCTTCGAAAAGAGTTCGAAGCCAAGAGATATATTGGATGAAAACTTGGTTCGAAAAACAACAATTTATGAAAAACAGCCATTTTTTAAGAAAGGTGGTGATTTTGACAAATGGAATTAAACAGTTATGCCAAAATAAAAGATTTTCGCATAAAGAGATTTAAAGCTGCCTCAATAAACAATGAAGAATTAAATTTATTTCATGACTTTGTTCATGAGTCCGTAATCTCAGTTGCCTTACATGAAGTCGTCATGCGGCGAGGACAGCCCTCTTCCCCATTTTGTTTCTTTGCCATGGGAAGTGCTGGGCGAATGGAGCAATCCATTTGGAGCGACCAGGACCACGGTATGGTATTTGCGGCGGAGGAACCTACAGATCTGGAATATTTTCTTGACCTCGGCAGAGAAATTTCTAACGGAATGGAGATTGTTGGCTACAAAAAATGCTCGGGTTCTGTCATGGCTAGCAACCCATTATGGTGCAAGTCTTCAGCTGATTGGGGGAACCAGCTTGACTATTGGGTGACCGATTCAACATGGGAATCCATACGCCATTTACTTATTTTTGCTGATGCCAGGTCATTATACGGGGAATCAACCCTGCTTTCGATTTTAAAAACACAACTAGCTAATTACAGCGAAAAGGACCAATTACTTGTAAGAATGCTCCATAATACAATGCACCTGAAAAAAGGAGTGGGTATCCTCGGCCAGCTGCTTGTGGAAACGTACGGCACCTTTTCTGGTTCGATCAACTTAAAAGATACAGCCTTTTTCCCATATGTTAACGCAGTCAGGCTGCTTGCTTTTTATGAAGGAATCAATGGAACTTCCACTCTCTCAAGAATCAGCATGCTCTCAGACAGTATAATGACGCCAGTTGAGAAAGTATTTTACAGAGAGCATTTCTCAGACTTGCTGGAATACCGACTTGTCCATGGCAGTCATATTGATTATGATGCAGGACATTACGTAGATGGAATGGCACTAACTAAGAAGGAAAAGAAAATTCTTAAGGAAATTTTAAGAGCCGGGGAACATTTATATGAAAAAGTCAGAAGGTTAATTGAAAGGATGTAATATTAATGGGTATGAATGATATGATCCGGTTTGTAAGACAAATGTCCGGCCAGCTGGGATCAAGCATTTACGCAGGAATGCAGCCCCAGTCTAACCCCCAGCAAATATCATTTTTAAGGCAGCTGCAAAAGGAAATGAAGGAAAAAAACAGCCTTGATTGCCCAATGGAAGTTCTTCCTGTTACAGTTTTTGATCTCGAAACGACCGGCTTTAATCCGGAAAAAGGAGATAAAATCATTTCGATAGGTGCAGTCAAAATGCTCGGTTCCAGGATAATTGAAAATGAAGTATTTTATTCATTAGTAAAAACGGATACTCCAATTCCAAAAGAAGCGTCTAAATTGACCAATATCTCTGATGAACAACTCAAGACAGCACCTGAGGCTCCCGAGGTTCTAATGCAGTTTTTCCGTTTTATTGGGAGTTCAGTATTAGTTGCACATCACGCTAAGCATGAACAAGCATTCATGATGAAAATATCTAATGATTTGCTTCGTACTAAGTTCGAACATAGAGTAATTGATACATCTTTTTTAATCAGGCTATGCCAGCCCGTTTTGCACCCGCTGCCTTTAGAACAAATCTGCTCCGAGTGCGGAATTGAAGTGAACAATCGGCATCACGCATTAGCTGATGCCAAGATGGCTGCGAAGCTATGGTCATTTTATTTAGAAAAAGCACAGGAAAAAGGATACAAAAATCTGCGTGAAGTATACGAATATCTCTCCCTGCTAAGATAATTTTTACCCCGCTCCAAAATTCTTCCTCCCCCCTCTTTCCAGCCTGTATATATCCTCATTTCATTTATCTCAAATCATATTATTTTAATAACCGAAAGATAATTGGTACTATTGATTTGTATACCCGCAGGGAATAGTAAAAGTGTTCGTACTGTGTGTGATTATTTTTACAATGAAAGAAGATGAAATGATGACTAACGGGAAACGTTTGAACGAAATTAAATATTCTGTCCTGGACTTGTCCCCTATTATCCAGGGCGGCAATGCGGCGGACTCTTTTAAAAATACACTTGATCTTGCCCAGCACGCTGAAAAATGGGGTTATAACCGATATTGGCTTGCTGAACACCATAATATGCCTGGCATCGCAAGCTCAGCAACATCAGTTGTGATTGGCCATGTAGCTGCAGGGACTTCTAAAATCCGTGTTGGTTCCGGCGGAATCATGCTTCCAAACCACGCTCCACTAGTAATAGCTGAGCAATTCGGTACGCTGGAATCGTTATTTCCCGGAAGAATAGATCTGGGACTGGGCCGCGCTCCAGGAACCGACCAGGTAACCGCTTATGCGTTAAGGCGTGAACGGCGCAGTGATGGACAGGACTTCCCTGAACAATTGGATGAACTGCGCGCCTACTTTAATCCTGAATTAGATTCACAGTATCGCAGCGTGAAAGCTATACCAGGGGAAGGACTCAACATTCCGATTTGGCTATTAGGTTCCAGCGGATATAGCGCACAGCTCGCCGGACAGCTGGGACTGCCATTTTCCTTCGCAAGCCATTTTTCACCTGAAAATACACTTGGTGCACTCAAGCTTTACCGCAGGAGCTTCCAGCCATCCGATATCCTTCAGGAGCCGTATGCGATGGTTGGAGTAAATGTCATTGCAGCTGAAACGGATCAGGAAGCACAATTGCTGGCAACCTCCATGCAGCAGCAGTTCCTTAATTTATTCAGGAACAATCCAAGTCCACTTTTGCCGCCAGTTGAAAATATGGATGAACAGCTTAGCGAGTATGAAAAGATGCTGCTTGACAGCCGTATTGGCTCTTCCATCGTCGGAAGCCCGCAAACAGTGAAGGCCAAGCTTCAGCAGTTCCTCGACGAAACACAGGCAGACGAAATGATCATTAACGCCCAAATCTTTGACCATAAAGCAAGACTGAACTCCTTTGAGATTGTGTCTAAGGTTTTTAAAGAGATGGCATAAGATAGAATATCGGCCTAACAAAAAGGAGGAGAATCCTACATTGGATTCTCCTCCTTTTTAAGATTATTCAGTACTCTAGTTCATAAGAGTTTGTGTATTAAATAGCAACGGATTGACTGAAATTTAGCAGGTTCTGTATACCTGCAACTAAAAATTCCAAACCTGATGTCTAAAGTAAAATGCAGAAGCAGACTGTTTTAAAGACCGTTGGATTATTGAACATACATAAACCGGAGCATTGCTGCGGCTGCAAGCCTGCTGGTAATATCACGGAAATCCTTAGAAGGATCGATTTCAACGATGTCCATCGCTTTTACTTTTTCATGAGAAGCAGCTGCAGAAATGCTGGAAAGCAATTCCCTGCTCGTAATTCCTCCTGGCCCAATTGCCGGACAACCCGGGGCGAACGCCTGGTCCACTACATCCATATCAACAGATAAGTAGATTATGTCTACTAATTTAGATAATCTGTCTAGTTCTTTTTTTATAATAGGGACGATCCCAGTCATGTCAACATCTGCCATTGTATAAACAGAAAGACCTTTTTCCTTTGTGTACTCATGATATTTTTTAGCGTTGGCAAAATCACGAATGCCAATCTGTACCAAATGCTCCCCTTTTAAATATCCGCCCTCGATAAGGCTTCTAAAAGGAGTCCCGTTCGTCCTGCCGCCGTCCTCCAAATTTCTCACATCATGGTGCGCATCCCATTGAATCACTCCTATTTCCCCGAAGCTTTCCCGGAAAGCGCGGATAGATGGATAGCTGACCCCATGGTCCCCACCAAGCATGATGTACCGCTCGCATACATTTTTATCAATCATTTCTTTCACACTTAGATGGAGGCGCGTAATGGACTCCTCCATATCAGTTGGATGTGTCAATACATCACCAAAGTCAATGATTTTTACATCTTCATAATCTAGATCCCGCTCTCCTGAAAATGTTGAAAAACCGCTTAAGCAGGATCTGATTGTTCTTGGAGCATCCGAAGCCTGTGATAAAGAAATGGACGTTTTGGAAAAAGGGAGACCAATCAAACCAACATCTCCTTTTTCACCTTCTGAATAAGGAACTACGCACTCATTTACCTTTGCGACGAACTGGTCCTTAAAAACAGCCGGTTTACCTGGCTGAAGATAACTGAATTTCTCCATAAGGCTTCCTCTCCCACAGTTTGTTGCCAGAATGGTAAACACTATGCGCATGATTCACGCCGAAGTGATACGGGATATATTTGTAGTTAGTAGCATCCCAAACGACAAAATTAGCAGCCTTTCCGATTTCAAGCGTTCCTGCATCCATGCCTTTTCCAATCGCATGTGCCGCGTTCACGGTGACCGCGTTCCAAATCTCTTCAGCAGACATTTTAAGCTTCAAAGCAGCAAGCGACATAATCATCTGCAGGTTTTCCGTAACACAGCTTCCAGGATTGAAATCCGTCGCCAATGCCACCGCAGTTCCCTCATCAATCATTTTTCTCGCCCGGGCATAATGGTCTTTTCCGAGGTAAAAAGTTGTCCCAGGGAGCAATACCGCTACTGTATCGCTTCTGCTGAGCTGCTCGATTCCTTCGTCAGAAGCGGCAACCAGGTGGTCAGCACTAGCAGCATTCAATGAAGCCGCAAGTTCTGCCCCTCCGAGTGGGTCGATTTCATCAGCATGAATCTTCAAGCCGAAGCCCTTATCTTTAGCATCCTGTAAAAATTGTCTTGATTGGTCGATTGTGAATACCCCTGTTTCGCAAAAAATATCAACGAATTCTGCTAATTCTGCATCCCTTATCTCATCCAGCAATTCAGTCATCTCTTTTAGGAATTCATTTTCCTTTCCTTTATAAGCAGGTGGTACAGCATGCGCTCCGAGGAAAGTTGATACGATCGAGATTGGATACTTTTCCTTTAATTTTTTTACGACTCTTAGCTGTTTCAATTCAGTTTCAGCATCTAAGCCATAGCCACTTTTCACTTCAAGAGTGGTGACACCATGCGAAATCATTCTTTCCAAATGGAAGGATGCTTTATCAAACAATTCTTCCTCTGAAGCCTTTTTTGTTGATGTGACTGTTGATAGAATACCCCCACCCTGAGCGAGAATTTCAAGATACGGTACTCCCGCCTGCTTCAATGAATGCTCATGCTCACGCGAACCGCCGAAAACTAAATGTGTATGGGGATCGACGAGACCAGGGGATACGACCTTGCCATTCGCATCAATCCGCTCCGATGAACCAAAACTAGCGGCTTCTTCATCAGGACCCACCCACGTCACCTTTCCGTCGGTAATTCCTAACGCAGCATTTTCTATGATATCAAGTTGTTTCATCTCCTGGCCCTTTAATGGCTGAGAAGAGCTTTTCGGCAAAATAAGCTGGCCAATATTGTGTACGAGCAAATCGTATTTCAATCCTGTTCCACCCTTTCTTAGTTAAAAATGTGGTCCGGTTATAATTCAGATTCATTTTTAGTTCCTTGATGAAAATCATTTTTATGGAAGCATTGGAATGTCTACGCCTTTTTCCTTCGCCGTTTCGATTGCTTTTTCATATCCAGCGTCAGCATGGCGGACTACTCCCATGCCCGGATCAGTTGTCAGAACTCTTCTAAGACGTTCTTCTGCGAGGTCTGTGCCGTCTGCGACTACGACCATTCCAGCATGTAGAGAATACCCCATTCCTACACCGCCGCCATGGTGGACGGAGATCCATGAACCGCCTGCTGCGACGTTCACCATTGCATTCAGGATCGCCCAGTCGCCAACCGCATCGCTGCCATCCTTCATCGCTTCTGTCTCGCGATTAGGCGAGGCAACTGAACCGCTATCTAAATGGTCACGGCCAATGACAATCGGTGCCTTTAGTTCACCCTTGCGAACCAAATCGTTGATTGCAAGCCCCATTTTCACTCTCTCACCATAACCTAGCCAGCAAATACGGGAAGGCAGTCCCTGGAATTCAACCTTTTCCTGTGCCATGTCAATCCAGCGCTGGAGCGGTTCATTTTCCGGGAAGAGTTCTTTGATGAGCGCATCTGTGCGGTGGATGTCAGCTGGGTCTCCAGATAGCGCTGCCCAGCGGAAAGGTCCTTTACCCTCACAGAAAAGGGGACGGATATAGGCAGGTACAAAACCTGGGAAATCGAAAGCATGCTCCTCGCCATGATCCTTTGCAACCTGGCGGATGTTGTTGCCGTAATCAA
The DNA here is from genome assembly GCF_023715485.1 of Mesobacillus subterraneus. Classification (GTDB taxonomy): domain Bacteria; phylum Bacillota; class Bacilli; order Bacillales; family Cytobacillaceae; genus Mesobacillus; species Mesobacillus subterraneus_B. The sequence goes on from NZ_JAMBOF010000004.1 coordinate 84,974, forward strand.
ATGTGACAGCACCTTTACGCTGGAACTCGAGCATGGCTGCAACATGCTTCGCCATGGAGAAACAGGATTGCTTCACATATTCCTTTGGATTTTCCTCACGAAGCCTTGCAGCATCCTCCAATGTCAGGCCAACTGGAATGTATCCATTCAATGGATCATGAGCAGAAGTCTGATCCGTGACGATATCTACCTTGAAGTTCCTTTGCAGCAATTCAAGATGGACTTCTGCTGCATTGCCGACAAGCCCGATGGACAGTGCTTCGCCCTTATGCTTCGCTTCCTTCGCCCATTCAATCGCCTCTTCGATCGAATGAGTCATCCGGTCGCAATAGCGGGTATCAATCCTTTTCTGAATTCGCTCAGGATCGATTTCTACTGCGATACAGACACCGCCATTCATGGTGACTGCGAGCGGCTGTGCGCCTCCCATTCCACCAAGGCCTGCTGTTAATGTGATCGTGTTTTTCAATGAGCCTCCGAAATGCTGCCTGGCAACCTCAGCAAATGTTTCATATGTCCCCTGCAGGATTCCCTGTGAGCCAATATAAATCCAGCTTCCAGCTGTCATCTGGCCGTACATCATTAAACCCTTTTTATCAAGCTCATGGAAATGCTCCCAATTCGCCCATTTAGGTACTAAAACTGAATTTGATAATAAGACGCGTGGAGCTGCCTTATGTGTTTTAAATACAGCGACTGGCTTGCCTGACTGAATCAGCAAGGTTTCGTCGTTTTCCAATCTGCGAAGAGTATCAACAATTGCATCAAATGCTTCCCAGTTTCGCGCTGCTTTTCCAATCCCGCCGTAAACGACTAGATCTTCCGGTTTCTCAGCGACCTCAGGATCCAAATTGTTATAAAGCATCCTTAATGCTGCTTCCTGCTCCCAGCCTTTGCATTCAAGTTCTAGACCCTTTTTTGCTCTGATGTTTCTTTTTGCATCGATTGCCATATTTTCCACTCCTCCGTTTTCATTGATGGCCGTTTCGCTTAGATTGTTTTCCATGCAACATATCTGACGAAAAGAGCCTTATTTTAATAGGATTGTAGATTTTAATTTTAATAAGCCAGTTTGGCTTCATCCCTTGTTATAGCTGTCCACTGCCTATTATTTTTTTTTAGCCAACCCCCAAGTCTCTCAATGTCTTCCGAGAAAATCCGATCCTCTGTGATGGAAGGAACTATTTTTCTGGCATCCTCGTAAAATGCCCTTGTTTGCGGTGACATTTTGTCAATACCGCGATACTGAACCGCCTGCAATGCACAAATGCATTCAATCGCCAGTACACGCCTTACATTCTGGATAATACTATGGGCATGGCGTGCCGCGATCGTTCCCATGCTAACATGGTCCTCCTGGTTTGCAGAGGATGGGATTGAATCTACACTTGCAGGATGTGCAAGCGTCTTGTTTTCAGAAACTAGTGATGCTGCGCTGTATTGCATGATCATCGCACCGGATTGAAGTCCTGGCTGCGGACTTAAAAATGGGGGAAGATCATTTAATTGTGGATTAACCAGGCGTTCAATCCTTCGTTCAGAAATGCTAGCAAATTCAGCAACTGCTATTTTCATAAAGTCCATCGCGATTGCGATAGGCTGACCATGGAAGTTGCCGCCAGAAATAACTGTTTCTCCACCATCAAAAATTAATGGATTGTCAGTCGCAGCGTTCATTTCGATTTCAAGTTTTTCTTTTACATAATCAAGCGCCTGCCATGATGCACCGTGAACCTGGGGAATGCACCTTAATGAATACGCATCCTGAACCCTTTTTTCACCCTGGCGAGTCGTCAGCTTGCTTCCTGACAGTAAACCTCTCATTCGTTCCGCAACATCCATCTGCTGCTTATAGCCGCGAGCTTCATGAATCGCTGGATGGAAGGCATCAATCACACCTTCAAGGCCCTCCATAGTGAGAGCGGCAATCCACTCAGACTGGCAAGCTAAATCATTGGCTTCAATCCAGTTTACTACTCCCATCGCGGTCATAGCCTGGGTTCCGTTGATCAGCGCAAGACCCTCTTTCGCCTGCAATACAATTGGCTCGAGACCTTCCTGCTTATATGCTTCCTCTGTATGACAAACCTTGCCCTGGTAAAAAACCTTGCCTTCTCCAAGAAGCACGAGTGCCAGATGGGATAATGGGGCTAGATCTCCTGAAGCACCTAATGACCCCTGCTGCGGAACGACCGGATGGATTTGGAGGTTGATCAATTCTGTCAGCCGTTCGACGATTACGGGTCTGATTCCTGAAAAACCTTTGATTAGAGCATTAAGTCTTAACAACACCATCGCCCTTGAAACAACTTCAGGAAACGGCTCGCCAACACCGCAGGCATGCGAACGGATTAAGTTCAACTGCAGGGCATTTACATCCTGTTCATCAATAACGACATCACTGAATTTACCAAAGCCTGTATTGATTCCATATATGGTTCTTTTTTCAGCGACGATTTTGTCAACCGCAGCCCTGCTTTCTTCCACCTTGCGCATGCTATCCGGGCTGATCGCGAGGATTTCTCCCTGGTAGCAAACCCGCTTGATTTGTTCCAATGTTAATGTTTCTCCTGTTAAAACAACCATTGACTTAAACCTCCTGATTAAAAGATAAAATAAAAAGGAGACGACAATGGCATACTTAAACCATCATCGCCTCCTGCTGACTAGTGGACTATAGGCAATGTAAAACTATATGTGATTGATTCCTAAACCAACCGTTTCGTGTTCAGAACCCTTTACTGGAGCACCAATCGTTCCATAAAACGCTACGGCAATCCATTCCCCTTCACTTTTATCAGTAAAAGGAGTCCCGCGCACAACGGCAAATCGAAGGCCGACAGTCCGGCTCATCTCGCCAATAGCAAGATGCCCCCTCGTTACTCCTTCCATACCTTCCATGATTGCATGGTAAAGTGCATGTGTTTCCCGATACAAATTGGGATGTATGAGCCCATGGCGTTTGGCTGCCGTTTCCACTGCGGAAATCACTTTTTGCATATTCATCGACCCAACCTTGCCGAGACAATAGCTTACATCTTCCAAAGATAGGCTGAATAAACCCATTTCTTCTTCTGTTAATGAAGCTAGCAGGATCGCTGTTTTCCCAATCGCTATTTTATTGCTCATGATAAACCCCGTTTTCTGAATTTTAACTATTAACTAATAACTAACATTAATTTTATGCCCCAAATATACCTACTGTCAATTGTTTTGGGAAATTTTAGTATTCTAATATAGTAGTATGATGACACACTAAAGTGACTTTAAGAGCACCTTGTGCCCATATAAAAAAAAAACGCCTAAAAGGCGCTTTGTTATTGCTTGCTTTCAACCCACTCGGCCAATTCGAATAAAAAACTGTAGATCAGACCATATGCCTCACCGACTGTCAAATCCTCTTTGTACCCTCCTAATCCGTTCAGCGCAAAATTAAGGCTCCAAATTCCTTCGTTGCCATCGAACATTAAATCATATCCATCATCCTGGAGATTCTCTTTCAAGTATGACTTGATTACAGGTTCAAATTTCTTCTGAAGCTTAAGACCCAGCATCACGTCATAAGCACCAAATACATCATCGTTCTCAAAGCTGACAGCATCAACTCTCACCATTTCAAACCATTCCGATTCCATATACATAAATTCATTTTTACGCTCTTTAAAATAAGAAATAGGCTGTTTTAAGAACTCAGACGATTCTTCTCCGAGAAATTCCTCTGTTTCTTTGTTTCCTCTCTCTATATAAGCCTTTTCAAAGCGATGTTCCCCAGATGATTCCTTTATCGGAACCTGGACTCCTTGCAGAAGTCCTAAGCGTTCTGCATATGCTTTTTCTTCAGGATGTAATTCAACAGCACCAGAGGCAGATGCCTTGGAAATATAATCTTCTACCTGTTTTTTTAACATGATTGCCGAACCTCCATTTTCATTTAACTGCTATATATATTGAATGTAAAATTTAGAAATAGCAAATAATCTTCATCGGTTTTCCCATTATTCGAGAAAGATTTTAACCCATATAGTCACATCCCCATACAAACCAATGCTTTTCCCCATAACCTGTTAATATCATCACCACTCTATAAGAAAGGAGATGCTTATATGAAGTACCATCAAGATCACGATTATGATCACCACCATGACCATGACTGTGGATGCAAGAAGGATAAACCAAAGCACAGGCACAGGGATTGGGATATGGATGACGATAGAGATAAGCACAAGGATCGTGGTAAGCACCACGATTGCGATAAGCACCATGATCGCGATAAGAACCACGATTGCGATAAGCACCATGATCGTGATAAGCACAGGGATTGGGATAAGGATTTTCATGACTGTGGATGTAAAAAAGACAGGGACTATGATGATTACAAACACTCCCACAGCTGTGTCTGCAAAAAAGTAAGGGATATCAATGATGCTCAACATAAAGTAACCAGGAAAAAACATGGCTGTGATGTCAGCTGTGATCGTTCTATTAAAGAACTGTTAAACCAATGCAAACAGTCTGACTTCGATACAATTCCTTTTAAACTATTGTGCGGCTGCAGCAAAGGTGATTGTGAAACATTTGTCGGTACAGGCGTTGTGAAAATAAATGGCTGCTTTTATGATATCAAGTCCACTTTTTTCCGTGTAGCAGATTTTGTAAAAGGCTCTGATTGCTGTGCGATTCTGGAACTATTATGCCCGGAACGATGTGAAGGAAAGCATCATGGAATAGAAGGCTTCATCCGGACAGGAGCATGCTTTGAAGTAGATTTGAAAGATTTTGTCGGGATTACATGCTTCCCTCCAGTCAAGGCTAAGAAAATGGATCCCACCAAACTTTTATGCTCAGGCAGCAAAAAGCATTCTAGATAAGAAGGACTACGAATATAAACCGTACTTGGTGATCCGGTATAACCTAGCTGAAATAAAAATCCTGAACCCCACTCAACACAAAATTGTATGTGGGGTTCCTTTATGTATCTATTAATCCGCACTTGTCCCGAATTCTCCTAAATTATTATCCTTTTAAAAAAAATATGTGATTGCCCTCTATCATTCGTCTATGCCTTTGTCTTTGAACTGGCATATAAAATAGTAAGTCAAAAGAAAGAAACAGAAATATCTTGTTTCTTACTGCTTTTGATTATTAAAAAAAGGAGTGAAAATAATGAAGAGAAATACAGGTTGCAATTCGCACCATGGCTGCCCGCCATCGCTTCAATGTGATGAAGCAAAAACGATTCGGGTAGATTGCGATAGTGATTCCTTCTATCCGAACGGCAATTCTCTAAAATATCCAGTCGCCGATATTCCAGTTGTACTGTCCGAGGTAGAACTTCAAGTAGAAGTAGAATCTGATATCTACTTGCCAACTGCTGCAAAGGAAATCAAACATATGCGCAGGAACGTTTCCCTGACGCAATGCAAAGCGATCCGTTCTAAGATGGATTACAAAAAAGTTAAACTCTATATTTCAGGTATTGTTCACAAGAATATCCAGTATGTAGAGCAGTGCAGTGGTATACTGAGAGACTACAGCGTAGATGTACCATTTACTTGCAGTCAGTCTGTACATGTCCACAACTATCCTGACTATGAGCACCTCAGCCAAAAGAACGCAGTCTACGAAAGAAGATTCATTGATAAAAAAGGCCACGGAGCAGACCGATGCACTTCCGGAGCATTTACGTATGAATACTACAATGAGCCAATCGAGTGCAAGCTACTTGCTTCTTTCGTCAACGATCTAGATCTTTATAAGGATTTTGATAATTGGGGCAGGTTCAGCAAAATTACTGAAAAAGCAGAAGTTGGTCTATTCTTCAAATTGCTGCAAAAGCAGCAGGTTGACTTAGGATGCACATATGGCGAAGAGTCTTCTTCTTCTTCGTCGTCGTCGTCTTCTTCTGACTCAGGGTATGACATGGGTTACAAGCCAAAAAGCATGAAAGACAGGATGTCTGAATTACACAAGAACTATGAAGGCTAACACCACAGTAAGGGTGTCTCGATAGAGGCACCCTGTTTCACTACTTTTATGAAAGTAATCTTTCTAAATCAACACATTGTTTTTGGAACAGATCAATTTGCATTTTTGCCGTTCCCTGGATTAATACTCTTTCATTATTAATAAATTGTTCATTCCATACACAATGAAGGCTTGAAAGGCTGAAATCCACTTTTTCTACCAAACTCTCACTGAATTCCCTTGTGAAGCCCGCATCCATTCCATTAGGGGATGTGAACATATATTCCTTGCTGTCTTTCCAGGAAAGTTCAGGCTTGTGCATCCATTTGACCGGAATGATCTTTTTCCATGGTATATGAATCTTGATTGAATGCATCGTTCCAGTATCATTCGTGCTTACATAATCAATAGTTAAAAGCAGGGTTCCTTTCGTAAATAAGTTTGCTGATGGAAGCAATACCTCAGCATCTATCGAATGAAGGGAACAGTCTACGTTAGATACAGATGATACGGGCCTTGCAAGATTGAATGTATCGAAAATATCCACTTCAAGGTCGACATTGGCCAGATGTAATGGAAGCCGCACTTTTGTAAAGGCCATATGATGTTGTATAGCTCTATATGCTGCCGGCGCTAAATCGTGTTCTGATATTGGAGATTCATAATCTCCCGATGATTCCTCGTCACGATCATCTGATATTGGTTCATCTTCAGGTCCTTTATTGTTGTACCAGGCTGATTCTGAGGATTCTTCTTGATCAAGAGTATCAAGATCTTCTTGCACCATTTTTTCCCCTAATAATTCCTCAGAGCTTTTATGGAGCTCCTGATTAAATGCATTATCATCATTAAGTTCACTTGATTCAAGTAAATCACTGGACTCATCACTGTATTGGTCTTCCACAACAAAACGTTTTTTGGTGGCAACAGATTTTTCTTCGATGCTATTTAGAGGCGGGGGTGCGAGAATCAAAGGTATTCCTGAGCTTTTGCCTTTTGATGTGGACCGAATGCTATTCTCACTTCGGAAATTTTCGGCACCAAGGTCATGGTCGATTTCCTCAAAAATCTTTTCCATTTCTGATTCACTTACAGGCGGCATGCGATCGAGTCCTGGATTCCTCCAATTCCCTTGAAAAAGGTTCATTTCATGAAACGTTCTATTTCCATTTTGCATGTTCAATGGAAGGTGCTGCATTTAGTGCATCCTTTCCCTAACCTCCCTTCACGAATTGGATAAATACATAAAGGGGCATATACTATAGAAAGTTTAGTATAATACCCCGCCGTTTTTAAATATTTATTCTGACTCGTCGTAGTAATCAGGATCATTAGTTGCTGAAGAAACGCGGATCTGCTGATTTTGAAGAACGCGGACTGTGAAATCAATCACCATTTTTTCCTCGATCGTCTGGAAATATCCCTCATCTATAGGTGAAGATGTTGGAAGGGGCTGACGGTCGATCGCTTCATCCCATTCAATGATCTGGCTGGATACTAGTTCACAGAAAGGCAGTTCGTTATAGTGCTGAGAGCTTTCCTGGTGGAATTGAGATAAATCGCTTGTCAGCAATTCGTCTTTTTCCGGGAATCCAGTAGGCAAAGGTTTTGATACAAAGAAATCAAATTCTTTGCGGTTGTTTACTTGAGGCATAACTGGGTGCGACAAGAAGTGTTTAATTTCAGTTATCACCTGGAATGGAATATCCACTGTGTAAGAATGCAGGTCTGAAGCTACAGAAGATGCAGATGAAGATTGAATTTCCTGGCTAGGGCTTGCATACTGGATATTTTTCCTTACAAATCCTTTGATGAATAATTTATTAGTCGGCAAAAGCAGTCTGCATTGGGTTAATTTTATTCTTTTCTTGATATCCTTAATTTCAAGTACTGGTTCTGGAAAATTGATCAATGTATCCAGATTCACATGCAGCGTTAACTCTGCAAGGACCACAGGAACTTTCGTAACAATCTTTCCAAGGCTTACGTGTGGGTGATGATGGTGAGGCTTGCATTCAAATTTGTCATTTGAAGGCTTACATTCGAAATCGGGCTTCTTATTTTTATCTAATTCAAACATACATGGCTCCTCCTTAGAACTCCTTAGAGTGAAGATGGTCTATCCTATGCACTTTGAATTTTTGGGTCTAGGCATTAGCCCGTGGGCACAGACGAAATTTGGGGCAAGTACCCATTGACATCCCTTTATATTCCTATGAATGTACTTGCTGCAATACATCAATAAAAAAAATTTTCGTTATTTTTGCTTCTATTGTCATTAGCAAAATTAAGTTAAAGTGAATATAAAATCATAAGCAAACAAAAAAGCATGCCGTTTTCAGCTTTGAAATCGGCATACTTTTTTGTGATCACTTATAGTTAAAGAACCTACTAAGACTTATAGAGCTGTAATATTTACTTGCTGCTTTTGCAATACTTTTATTGTGAAATCCAGCATCGTCTTCTCTACAATTGTCTGGAATGTTCCTTCTTCAAATGGAGCATTGCCAGGCAATGGGTAACGGTCAATAGACTCATCCCATTGTACCATCCTGCTTGAAATCAACTCACAATATGGAAGCTGATTATAGGACTGCTCACTCACTTGATGGAATTGCGATAGATCGCTTGAAAGCAGTTGATCCTTTTCAGGGAAACCATGTCCTAAATCCTGTGCTCTAAAGAAATCAAATTCATTTCGCGAATTAAAAGTTGGGATTACTGGATTTGTAAAGAATTGATCAGGTGCGATATTAGTTACGCACTCAAAAGGTACATCCACTGTCAAAGAGCGTAAATCTGATGATACGCAATCACTCTTTGAAGTTGCACAAGGTGTTGCATACTGGATATTTTTGCGGATAAATCCTTTTAGGTATAGTGGAACAGGTCTTGTTAATAATCCAGTTGCAGGATCAATAGTGTTTCCACCTAATAACAGTCTGCACTGTACAATTTTCACCCGCTTTTTAATATCCTTGATTTCCAGAACAGGATCAGGGAAGTGAATATTGGCAACTAAATTGCTAGTTACACGAATTTCCGCTAGTGTAATAGGCAATTGCACTATTGTTGGTCCTGCGTTTACTAATGGTGGGTTAACGGTAACATTATCACATTGCTCCATGGAAGCAGATTGATTTGTGTTGACACATCCATGAGATCCTTTACGATCATTAGTCATTCATTTTTCCTCCTTTTAAATTTCTTGTACAATTTATCCTATTCCTACTAGAGTTTTTGGCATAGATGAATGAATCAGAGCAAATGCGGATTTTTGCTATTTTGCAAGATTTACATCGCTTTTTAATTTTTCTTCTAATACATATAGGTACTTGCACAGTTGAACATGCCTTTTGCATAGAATTCAAAAGGAGGAGGATAAAATGAATAATTATAATTTCTTTGCAGTTGATATAGGCAACAGCTGGTATAAAGTTTTGGCCTCTGATCATGGAGAGCTTAGTGAATACCAGATGCCAAATGCCATCGCATTATATGATGATGAATTTTATGATAAACCGTATGACGAGGAAGATATAGACCTCGAAGAAAATTTGATCGTAGAGATAAAAAGCCCGGCGATCACCAACAAAAGAGAAATATTCTATGCAGGAAAATTAGCTGCCAAGCAACGAAATGTCAGCCTGACAGCCAGCAACAATCAAAAAGCAGATGAGGACCGCACCTATATCCTTCTATTTGCAGCAGCTGCTTACCACGCTTCAATCATCAATCCAGATGACATTGAAATAGATTTTACAATAGATCAATTAGCAGTATCCCTTCCAACAACACAATATAAAGAAAATAAAGGAATACTGAAACAAAGATTGATCGGAAAACACACAGTCGTCCTTCATAAAGTTGCGGGGATACCAGAGCCAAAAGAATTGACTGTCAAGCTTGAGATAAAGGATGTAATCGTCGGGGCAGAAGGAGCTTGCGCATATTTAGGCTTGATCCGCGATATTGACACACTTGCCATCAAGGACGACAGCCTTGTTAAAGATTCCAAGAAAGGAATCATCATTGGCGACCTCGGCGGCGACTCAGTTGATTTTGTAGGTATCAAGAACAATAAACCGGTGGCTTCTGTAGAAGGTGACCACTTCGGTATCAATTTATTCCTTGATACCATCATCAAAAAAGTCAGCAAGAATGAACTTTACACTTTTGATTCAAGATCCGAACTTGAAGAAAAGCTGTTTGCCGGCCAGTCTGAATGGTATGTCGAACCTTTTGCGGGTGTGAGGAAAGATATCAGCAAATATGTCATTCCTCAATTAAGAATCATGGCGATTAAGTACCTTGAACATTTCGACCGGGCCAGAAGCAGTTCGAGTGAAATCAAAGGAGCATCACGGTATATCGCTGTAGGCGGTGCTGCAAAGCTAGCCCAGAAACAAATCCAGGAAGCCGCAGTGAGATGGTCTGACAAAGGCCGTCCGATCGAACTGACTTTTCCTGAAAACCTGGAAAAACTAAATGTCTTCGGACTCATGATTTTAGCCAAGATGAATCAACTTAAAAAACAACATGAGAATACCGAGGAACTAATTTCCGTTGAAGGATGATCGGTATGTCAAACATTTATACGGATTATGTCAATAAAATCGCGATAACTGTCCCTGAAAGATATATTGATGTCAAGACCGGTGAGTCTCACGCTGTTTCAGCTAAAATTGTGGAGCAGATTGAATACCATGCCGAAAACAGCACACTTAGCCATCTTGTTTTATCGGCACTTCATCATTACCTGAGCGCCAAACCAGCAATGATTGGCGGATCTGCCGAAATCCTTCAGCAGCTTGCGGAAATCAAGTCGATTCTGGAAAATGGGGTATACCAGATCAAGCCAGCTGCACAGCCAAGAACACCAAAGGATCAAACAGATGCCGCAAGACTTCTCAATATGAAGGAAATCGAGGATATCCTCGAAGCCTTCGGGGGATAGTTGAATAAACAGAAGCAAGGACCGTACATGAGTACGCGTCCTTCACTTTTATCTATACTATAAATTTAAATTTATTATTGAAGAACACTTGAAATAATGGAGAGCAATTTAGGATAGTGCTTTACGAAGAATTCATGTTCAGTGGTAACGGCTTTTTTGTGATAATACTCAATGATTCTCACAGCCGCTTCTCTTTTGTGGGAAACAGGGATATGAAAGAAATCAATAATAGGGGAATATGTGCCATCTCCTGCGGGGAGCAGGTATCCTAAGACCATATCCCTTTCTCTCGGCTGATGGTAAACCTCATTATAAACCCCTACAACCTTCTCCTTCAACTGGAAAACATCTGTTACTAGAAGCACCCTTTCCCCGATGATTTCTTCAATATAATAGAAGCCCGGCATTGTATACTTCCATTCATTGATGATTTTATGGACCTTAGGTCTTCTTCTGCTTTTATACTGAGGAGATTCCAGATAATGCTGAAAAATCGTTTTTTTACTATTGCGGATTTGATGGCAAAATACCGCCCAGGAAATCAAGTGAGGAACCATCGTCGAGGATACGTTTTCAGGAATCTTTTCTTTTTCGGTAAAATCGTCGACTAAATCGAGTAAGTACTCACCATAATATTCATTTGCAAAATAAAACAGTTCACTAATTTCTTCAAAAGCCACATCTTTTAACTTTTCCTGCATCGAAATGACCTTTTGCTCAACAATCATACTTTTCTCCTTTCATATTTTATTGATATCACCACCTTATCGTAGCATAAAAAACAATACGGGCTTGGGTAATATTTGTCTGAATTTTTACATTTTGATGCCACCTTTAAAACATGCTCATATGATATTTATCTGACATCATCTCTAACAGTTTAATACCACCTATACTGTTCCCTTTTTCATCCAATGCCGGGCCTAGAATACCAATTCCAAACCGGTTTGGCACTGATCCCATGATCCCGCCCGATACTCCGCTTTTTGCCGGGATTCCAACTCTTACAGCGAATTCTCCCGAAGCATTGTACATTCCGCAGGTCACCATAAAGGTTTTACATAGCCTTGCTACCTGCGCGGGGATCAGCCGGCGGTTCGTAACTGGCTCCATTCCATCCATTGCAAAAACACAGCCGATCCGCGCCAAATCTCGACAATCCATTTCAATTGCACACTGTTTTGTATATACCATAAGTAATTCTTCAACATCGTCATCTATGACACCATGCTGCTTCATAAAGTAGCATAGCGCCCGGTTTAAATCAGATGTCCTGTATTCTGATTCAGCCACTTCTTCTGAAAAGCCAATGGATGAATTTCCGGCAAGTTCCTGAATGAATGAGAGAATCCTATTAAAACGCACATCAGCAGTTGATCCTTTGATCATATTGGTAACAGCCAATGCACCCGCATTAATCATTGGATTCAAAGGTTTGGATGGGCTGAATTCAAGTTTGACTATAGAGTTGAACGGATCGCCGGTAGGTTCATAGCCAACTTTTTCAAAAACTGCTTCCTCCCCATAATCCATTAATGCAAGCGCCAGTGTCAGGACTTTAGAGACACTTTGCAATGTAAGCTTTTGCCTTACATCCCCTGCGGATACGCATGTTCCATCATCATGGAATATAGCAACAGAAAGCTCCTCTGGATTTGCTTTTGCAAGGGCAGGGATATAATCCGCCGTCTTTCCGCTGCCAGTATACTTTTTTGCTTCGCGAACAAGTTCATTTAATTCAGCTGTAGATCTGCAAGGCATAAGAGACTCCTCCGACAAAGTAATGATCACTATAAAATTTACAATTACCCTATTGTATTAATATTACCCCATTTTATCCAAGTAAAAAAGGCAATGCATCACATCGCCTTTTCCCAAACTGCTAATGCTAAAACCTGCCCGATTTAAGGATAGAATAAATAATCCAGAGGAACATCCCAAAAGCAATAACAAACCCTATTTCAATTGCCGGTACGCTTGTCAGAACGGTATTATTTCCAAAAGTAGCCCCAACAATCAAGCCAAGGACGACTATGCTGAAAGCTAGCAGCGTTAGACTGAAGGATACCTGGTTGCTGATTCGATCAAATTTATGAAGAATCCGGTTTATTTCCGACAGGCTGATTTCAAATTTTAAATCACCTTTAGTTGCTTGATCCAAAACATTCTCTACTTGATTCGGTATATTCGTGATCGTATCCGTCAAATCCTCCGTCTTGTTCCAAAGCCTTTTCCCCATTTTTATTGGATCATATCGTTCTCTCATTAGCTTTTCGCCATATGGCTTTGCAAGTGAGATCATATCCAGGCTCGGGTCAATTTCCGAAATGATTCCTTCTATAGTAATCAGCGCTTTTCCCATCATCGTCATTTCCTTTGGAAGGATAATACGATGTTCCTGGGCCGCACCAAACAACTCCTTCACAGTTAATCCCAAACTAAGTCCCTCCTGAGGAGAGCGGTCAATCGTTTTCCTGATGCCATCAACATCGTCATAAAAGTGCTGTTCATCTATGTCAGATGGCACATATGCCATCCGGAAAATCGCCTTGACTATTTGATGAGTATCCTCTTGCATGATGCCCATCATCATCGAGGCGGAATTGTATCTCATGCTTGCAGACAGCCTGCCAACTTGTCCAAAATCTATGAACACAAGCTGCTTTTTTTCCGGGATATAGAGAATATTGCCCGGATGCGGATCTCCGTGAAAAAAGCCTTCTTTTAAAATTTGGGTTATGAATGAACTAACCAATAAGTCAGAAATATATCGCTTCTCATCTTTTCCTGCAACGAAATTGTTTAACTCGTTGAGCTTTATCCCATCGATTTTTTCCAATGTGAGGATTTGGGAAGTAGAGTATTCATGGAATACTTCCGGAACTTTAATGGATTCATTATCTTCAAATTGAAGTTGGACAATATCTGTATTTCTTGCCTCTTCCGCATAATCAAGTTCCCTGCGGATGGATTCGGATAATTCTTCTACCATATCAGTAATATTGTAATATTGTGCCCAATCGTAACGCTGTTCAATTAATCTGGCAATATCTCTTAAAATTTCAAGGTCGGTATGCACAACTTGCTTTATACCTGGACGCTGGACTTTGACCATGACATTCTCACCATTAGGCAGTACTGCCTCATGGACTTGACCGATTGAAGCTGCGGCAATGCACTCTTCGTTGAAGTAATGGAATACCTCTTCTGCTGGCCTGCCGAATTCCTGGTCTATTTTTGCTTTAATTTCTTCAACCGGCACTGGCGGTACCTGATCCTGCAGCAGCTCTAATTCCCGCACAATTTCTACAGGCAGCAAATCATTCCTGATGCTAAGAAGCTGGCCAAGCTTTACAAAAGCCGGTCCCAATTCCTCCAGCATACACCTGATCCGGTGTCCGGCTTCTTTTGTATTTCCGTTTTTAACTTCAGCGGCAATCCTATCCTTTAAAGACAGGACATGAAATAGACCGACTTCCTCTAACACATAGCCAAATCCATACTTAACAAATAAGGATGCAATTTCTCTATATCTATTTAAACGTCTCAAACGGTCTGTCAACATTCCATCACCTGCTGTTATTCCACGTCTTTTGAAAAGCCAGGAGGAATATTTTCCATTCCTCTTTCCGCCTCATCCAAATCCGAATTTAAGTTTTTGTTTCGAATGTGTGTAATTTCTTCCTGCAGCAGAACGAGCTGCGCCTTGACTGTATCTAATTCTTCCCTCGTCGCAAATCCCAGCTCACTCAGCTGACTTCTCGCCATGTTTCTGAATTCCTGATTCCATTCATCACTTTTGGATTCCCCTTTTCGGAAAAAACCATCAAAAAGTGTATCTGCCTCTGTCTGGGTCATGCTGCCCTTTTCGACCAGCTTCATAATTGTTTCATCCACTTTTTCCTTTCCTGCTACGGCCGCTCCAAGACCTAGTAAAAAACCACTCTTCAAGAAATTATTCATAGTGCAGTCATCCTCCTTTATAAAACTATTTACTTATTAATACCCCAAAATGCTGTTAAATCACCTTATTAAACAAAAAAAGCACTGGCTCTATTTTGATAGCAAGTGCAAGAATTACTTTTCCGTTCCCTTAGGTGCCTGTATCATTCAGCAGTGAAAGGATTAAGTCAAAGTCTTAATCACCTCTATTTTATCCAAATACGCCCAATTTTGAGGTGCTTGCATGCTTAGCTGCCAGTAGGTTGCTCCATATAGCTGGTACTGATCTATCAGTCTGTATTTTTCGATATAACTCCGAATGTCTTCAAACCAGACAATATGCTCTTCAGTACCTTTCCAATACCTGAACCAGGGCGACCTTGACACTGGGTCGAATTGGACGACTGCACCTGTCGAAATTGCAAGGTTTTGCGCATCTAATACTGAAAGCCCTTTGTATTGATTGGTTGAAACGACTTTATCATGTCCGTAGAGGGGGAGGCCAATTTGTATTTTATAGGCCGGGATCAGTGTCAGGGCATACCTTACAACCTGTGCAATCCACCAAATCGGTGATACTGGATCTGGCGGTCCCCCTGGATATCCGTAATCAATGGTCATGACGGCAACAATGTCTGCAATCTCTCCGATTGCTTTATAGTCATAAGCCCCTATTATTGGATTTGTTGGGATATCTTCTGTCTTCGCATGGACATTCACATGCAAAATCAGATTGCCCATTGCCGCTTTCAGATAACGGAGAAAGGTATTGAAGTTTTCCCTTTGAGGCGGCGGAACGAATTCCAAATCTACACTTATACCTCCATACCCTCTCTGGTTGGCAAGATTCACAAGACTGTTAACCAGGTTCCTGCGGTACACGGGGTTTCCAAGTACACTGCCGGCGAGCTCTTTGCTAAAACCCACAGCTGTAGTGTTTTGTACCATTAACAAAGGAATCACATTCAGTTCTCTGCTTCGTTTGACAATCGCTGTATCATCCATTACTAAATAGGCATAGCCTTCGTCAGTAAAGGAATATGCTGCTACAGCCAGGAAGGTAACCTTGGGAGCGATGGCCTCAAAGGAGCCCAGAAAGGTTTGCGATGAGCCCGGAACTATGAACCCAAGCGTAGACATTTTGGGTTTAACAGGTGAAGGTATATTTATATTCTGGCCAATGTATAATCTGTTAGCATCCAGTCCGGGATTGGCTGCTAAAATGCTGCTGACACTAGTCTGAAACTGTATCGAAAGCTTCCATAATGTATCTCCGGCTTTGATTTTATAAAAGCGGACGATTGGCTGCTGGTCAGGTATATAGAGTGCCAGACCTGGAATGATTAAACCGGACGAAGGAAGTCCGTTTACATCAACAATGCTCTGGATGGAAACGCCATAGGTTCGTGCGATAGACCAAAGATTCTCTCCTGATTTCACTACATGGACAGTCATATGATCACACCTTTTTGTAATATCTCTATATCCATCATATGGCCAATCAGCTGTTATATACTCATAAAGAAACAGGGTTTCCAATTTGGAAACCCTGTTGTACTTTTTTATCTCCACCGATCCCTGCCCTCAGAACGATTCCTGAGTCTTGCTGAATGGCAGGCGTCACAAATCTGGAATGGGGAATCGACATGGATTCCTTTTCCGCAGTGCCTGCACTTCTTTTGATAATTTTTAACTTC
This sequence comes from Mesobacillus subterraneus, assembly GCF_023715485.1. Taxonomy (GTDB): domain Bacteria; phylum Bacillota; class Bacilli; order Bacillales; family Cytobacillaceae; genus Mesobacillus; species Mesobacillus subterraneus_B. The sequence goes on from NZ_JAMBOF010000004.1 coordinate 101,534, forward strand.
TGACTTTAAATATTCATGGACATCATCGCTTAAGCCTGTACGGATCCGTTCCCAATAGACTGCCTCTGTTTTCCTGCCTAGCTTATATAAGAATAAAAGATGGAGGCCGATGGCTTTATATGACAACTCAAGCTCCTCCAAGCTGGAAGTTTTGAGAACCGGCTCTGGCATCTCTGTTCCCGCTACGATTGCCTTGATCGTTTCGAGCCACTGCTCTATAAGAGCAGGTTCTCTCGAAGAAAAGGGCAGATGCAAGAAGCCATACAATTCCATCATCGGCAGCCTTGCTTCAATCTCTGTGTCCCTGACATATTCATAAAGCTCCCGTTCTTCTGAGAGCGAAGCTTTTTTCGTCCCCTTTGGACTTTCGAATTTATCCCATAGTTCAAAGAATATAGCTAGTGAGCGATGATATTTTTGGAACCTTTCAAAGATGCCGGATGTCGGTGCAATCGAAAACGTCTCTACTTCCTTATCTTCTTTTTCAAGCAGCTTTGACATCACATTGATTTCTGATGTAAAAGCGACTTTACCGACATTGTATAATCCTTTTCTGCCTGCCCTGCCTGCAATCTGTTTCACTTCCTGGGAGGTCAGTCTCCTTCTTCTGGTTCCATCGAATTTTTCATTTTCCAGGAACACGATTCTCCTAATCGGCAAATTGAGTCCCATCCCAATGGCGTCGGTCGCCACAACCACCGTCGTTTCTCCCTTTATGAACCGATCCATTTGCTTCTTTCTCGTTTCCGGCGGCATGCTTCCATATATCATGCTTACCTGGCTTCCGCTATTTTGCAATTTCGAAGCATTCTCGAGCACTTGTCTTCGTGAAAAGCAAACAAGTGCATCACCCTTTTTCGTATGATTCAGGCTGAATTCCTTGCTCTCAACCTGTAGGGGGATTTCCCGGCTATATTCATAAATTTCAGCCACACTATCGTCAAGGAGGTCCATCATTATGCTCTTTATATTTTTGCTGCCTATGATGTGTACTTCTTCAGCATTTGCTTTGGTGATTGCTTTGAACCAGGAAAAGCCGCGGTCTTTATCGGCGATCATCTGGGATTCATCAATTACTACTACATGATAAAAGTCCTTTTCGTGAAACATCTCGACCGTACAAGATATATGGGCAGCACCCTCGACAGGCTTCTCTTCTTCACCTGTTTTCAGAGAGCACGGAACCCCCTCCGAATTCAGCTTTTCAAAAACCTCTAGCGCAAGCAGACGCAGCGGCGCTAAATACAAGCCGCTTTTTGCTTCCTTCATCCTTTCGAGTGCATGGTGGGTTTTCCCGGTATTTGTTTCACCGATATGGAGAATATACGTGACATTCCGCCTAAGAGAAGGATTGTATTCCCTGCCGAAAATATCTTCAAGCATGCGTGCTTCTTCTTCCCTTTTACGTTCGATCTCTGCTAATTCTTCTGCACGCCGGCGTTCCCTTTCTTCAAGATCCCGTTCATAAATTTCCTGATGAATATGTTCATCAAATGAGGTTTCGGCCAGCCCTATTAAATCACTGATGTACTCCTCCTGAAGTTTATAAAGATACCCATCAATATACAGCTCAAGCACATCATTAATTATTCTTTTTGCTTCAGCGATTGACAACTCATCTTCATGTATTTCCTTATAAGCACTTATAACCTGTATTGGCAGATTTTTAAACACCTGTTCAGTTCCTATTTGGCCAAAGTACTCCTTGACTCTTTTCTCAAAGTGATACTGGTAAGTCTCATATTCGAAGTAAGACCTGCCCCAATGCGTGGTTTGATGGATCTGTCCTGTTAATTCATCAAAAAAATCAGCCAACGTCTGGTACTCACTTGGATCAAAAGAGCCCATTTCGGTCAATCTTTCTTCCAGCATGAACGTGTCGATATCCTTATATTTAGGGTTTTCTTTCATTATTTCACGCAAATTCATTGCTGTCTCATGTCTTATCTTCAGGTAGGCAGCCTCTTGATAATCATTTAAAATGTCTTGCGCTGCCTCGTATATCTGACTGCGGACGTATGCTTTTTTCTCAAGGAGCCGGTCTTCCTCTGCTTTCTTCAAAAAGCTTTTCCTTGCTTTCGCATACATGTCTGCCCAAGTGGAGTAATCAATAGTATTCTCGATCCAAGAGAAAGCGTTGAATGGTTCGTACTCCCTCATTTCATTCCTGAAAAGCTTATTGATCAACTTGCGGTCCACACCTTCAACTCCGAAACCCCGCTCGCTTAAAAATTCCTTCTTATCCCGTTTTGAAAAATCATTAGTCGATTTTGTCAGCCAAACGTTCAGCCAGATTTGACTGATATATGTACTTCTTTTTTCTAAAAATTGATGGAAATCAGGAGCGGATTCGTGTTCGCCCAGGAATTTACTGATATCTTCCATAATCTTGTTCTTTGTATGCTCCACTGCTTGCTGGTGGATTGAATCAATTTGTTTCATGTATAAGCCCCTTAAGATTTTATAAATTCCAATACAAATTAATGGCGGTTTGAATCTGATGACAATGGTAAGAACAAAAAGCGCAAGCGCCTCGTTCAGCCCCGACAAGCGCTGGAGGGCCGACCGGTGAAGTCGTTCTTTGACTTCATTGGGCGGACCGAAGCGACTCGAGGGGCTAGGCGCTGGAGCTGGATTAAGAATACTACTTGTAGTTATCCACTACTAAATAATTTTATAGTTTCCTAAAGAATAACAAAAGGCCGCACAAATTTTTGTGCGAGCCCTTCATTTCATTATATCTGGAATACATTTAAGGACCGGCTAGTAAAAATTTTGTTTATGCGTTCTGCACTTTTAACATTTTTACGAACTTATTTAAAACCTTTTTATCTTCTTTTGTTACGCTTTTAGGCTTGATAGGCGACACAGGTGTAATTTTATCATCATTCTCCACACAAAGGATTTCAAGATAAAATGCTGTGCTTTCACGGTTGCCCTTTAGATATCCCTTCAAGATTTTCATCTTTTCAGAGGTTCCTGAAAAGTCGGTCTTATAATCCCATTCGATTTCATTTTGATATCTGTCATCCATTCTTTCCTTTAAGGCAAGCGCTTCAGAAACCGCATCCTGAGGCGTCGTAAAATAGGACTGAGTCCTCCTTAAGCCTTTCTTTTTATTGCCGTCGCCTGCTTTAGCCTGATATAATTTCACGATCATTTTTCCTCATCCTTTCTGGTTTGGTCTCACGCCTTCTCATGGTGAGTCGTAACACCAGAAGACCCAAGGATTTTTATTCATACAAATAGTATACCCCTTTTTCCATCAGTTACCTATTAATAAGGTATTTTCTCAAATTAAGCTGTTTATTCTATTTTTATTCCGCTGTATGAATTGAAAGAGCGTGTCATAGCAACACGCTCTTCATTTATGATTATTTTGCTGAAACGATTTCTTTTTCGTTGTTTTTTTCGTGACGGATTGTCGCCTGCGCTGCTGCAAGTCGCGCTAATGGAACGCGGTATGGTGAACAGCTTACATAGTCGAGTCCTGCGTTATAGCAGAATTCAATGGAGCTCTTTTCTCCTCCATGCTCCCCGCAAATTCCAGTCTTTAGGCCTGGCTTTGTTTTCCGGCCAAGACTGACGCCAGTTTCAACCAATTTGCCGACGCCTTCACGGTCAAGCACGGCAAATGGATTCTCAGGCAAAACCTTTTGTTCGATATAGGCCTGAAGGAATTTCCCTTCAGCATCATCACGGCTGTAGCCAAATGTAGTCTGCGTCAAATCATTCGTGCCGAATGAGAAGAAGTCAGCTTCCTCAGCAATTTGGTCTGCAGTCAATGCAGCACGCGGAATTTCAATCATCGTCCCAACTGTATATTCAAATTCTTTGTTGGTTTCTTCTTGGATACTCTGTGCTGCAGCATTGACAAGCTCACGCATCTCCTTCAGCTCGTTCACATGTCCGACAAGCGGAATCATGATTTCAGGCTGCACCACAATGCCTTTATCGGCTAAATTAGCCACTGCATAGAAGATTGCCCTTGCCTGCATTTCATAAATTTCAGGATGGATCATGCCAAGTCTGCAGCCTCGGTGTCCAAGCATTGGGTTGAATTCGTCCAATTGGCGGACTTTCTTAAGCAATGCTTCTTTTTCCTTAAGCTCTTTCGATTGAGGGTCAAGGATTTGCAGCTTTGTAATCTCGACTAGAAGCTCTTCCTTATCCGGCAAGAACTCATGAAGTGGAGGATCGAGCAAACGGATCGTAACAGGAAGCCCCTGCATTACTTCAAGAATTCCTTCGAAATCATCCTGCTGCATTGGCAGTAGTTCATCCAGCGCAGCATTTCGTTCTTCAAATGTCTCAGCAAGAATCATTTTTTGGACAATCGGTACCCTGGCTGCATCCATAAACATATGTTCAGTACGGCATAATCCGATTCCGCCTGCCCCGAATTCAAGAGCTTTTGCAGCATCTTCCGGGTTATCCGCATTGGCACGGACGCCAATTTTACGCTCTTCGTCCGCCCATGAAAGCAGAAGCTGGAACTCATCTGACAGTTCTGGCTCAATCATCGGAATTTCGCCAAGCATAATTTCACCAGTTCCTCCATCAATCGTGATGATGTCTCCATGATTTACAACCGCTTCACCTACGCGGAATTGTTTATCATGAAGATCAATCTTCATGGCCTCACATCCGCAGATACATGCTTTTCCCATGCCACGTGCCACTACTGCAGCATGGCTTGTCATTCCGCCTCGGCTCGTTACGACTGCTTGTGCTGCGATAATGCCGTGAATGTCATCCGGAGTTGTTTCAGGACGTACAAGGATTACCTTTTGACCGTCATTAGCAAGCAATTCGGCTTCGTCCGCATCAAAAACGACCTTACCCGTAGCTGCTCCTGGAGAAGCAGGCAAGCCTTTAGCGAGCTGTTTCCGCTCATAATTCTCATCAATTCTGCGATGAAGAAGCTGATCAAGCTGGTCAGGATCAACGCGAAGCAACGCGGTCTTTTTATCGATAATGCCCTCTTCAACAAGCTCAGCCGCAATGCGGATGGCTGCCTGGGCAGTACGTTTTCCGGTACGAGTCTGGAGGATGAATAACTCTCCTCGTTCAACTGTGAATTCAATATCCTGCATATCCTCATAATGCTTTTCAAGACGCTCGCAAGTATCAACAAATTCCTGATAGACCGCAGGCATCTCATCCTTTAGTGTTTGGATTGGCTGAGGAGTACGGATACCAGCCACGACGTCTTCGCCTTGTGCATTGATCAAATATTCCCCATAAAGGATGTGTTCACCGGTAGATGGGTCGCGGGTAAACGCAACACCTGTACCAGAATCGTCACCCATGTTGCCAAAAACCATGCTCTGGATATTTACAGCAGTACCTAAATGTGAAGGAATTTTATTCAAACGGCGGTAAACGATCGCGCGCTGGTTGTTCCAGGAATCAAATACCGCATTGATTGAAAGGAATAATTGCTCCTTTGGATCCTGCGGGAATGGCTTTCTAGTATGCTTTGTGACGATATTTTTATAGCCCTGGATGACTTCCTTCCAGTCCTCTGCACTCATTTCCGGATCTGAATTATAGCCCTTGGCTTCCCTTGTTTCTTCCAAAAGACGCTCGAAGAAAAAGACATCGACATCAAGGACGACATCACTGAACATCTGGATGAAGCGGCGGTAAGAATCGTAAGCAAAACGAGGGTTGTTCGTAAGCTTCGCCATTCCCTCAACTGTTTCATCGTTCATTCCAAGGTTAAGGATCGTATCCATCATACCCGGCATTGAAAATACAGCACCTGATCGTACCGATACAAGCAGAGGGTTTTCAGGATTGCCCAGCTTCTTGCCTGTTTTCTCTTCAAGCTCTCCCAGGGCTTCAAGCACCTGCGCCTGGACTTCAGCAGGGATTGTTTTCCCAGCATCATAATAAGCGTTGCATGCTTCTGTTGAAATCGTGAATCCGAAAGGGACTGGCAGGCCGATGCGAGTCATTTCCGCGAGGTTGGCACCCTTGCCGCCAAGAATTTCTTTCATCCCACTGTTGCCTTCATTAAAGAGATAAACAAATTTAGACATCATGTAAAACTCCTCTCACTTTTTAGAATATCAAGTATCAGCCCCGCTGTTTCTTCAATCGCTTTATTCGAAACGTTAATAACTGGGCAGCCGACACGCTTCATGATTTTCTCTGCGTAATCAAGTTCCTCAAGAATCCGTTCATAGCTTGCATAATTTGCCCTTGCACCTAGACCCAGCGCTTTCAGTCTCTCCGTCCTGATTTCATTTAACTTGTCAGGCGAGATGATTAAACCGACACATTTGCTTCTGGAAATTTGGAACAATTCATCAGGCGGCTTCACTTCAGGAACAATCGGTACATTGGCTACTTTATATCGCTTATGTGCCAGATACATGGATAATGGTGTTTTTGAGGTTCGGGAAACTCCGACTAAAACAATATCCGCCCTCAAGATTCCTCGGGGGTCCCTGCCGTCATCATATTTTACGGCAAATTCAATCGCTTCGATCTTGCGGAAGTATTCATCATCGAGCTTGCGCATCATTCCTGGACGATGATTAGGTTCCTTGTTGAACTTTTTTTCGAACGCGTTCATGAGCGGGTTCAGCAGATCGACGGCATAAATTCCCTCTTCCTGTGCCCTTTTATCAAGATAAGCCTTTAAAGCTGGAACGACTATGGTGTAAGCGATGATCGAACGCCCTTGCTTGGCAACCATAATGACATCCTCAATATCCTCTTCGTCTTCAACGTAAGAATTACGCCTAATATCCACTTGGCCGCCATTAAACTGCGTTGCAACGGCCTTTACCACAAATTCTGCTGTTTCACCGACCGAATCGGATACCACATAAACAACTTCCTTCATATCCAAAATGCGCTCACTTCCTAGACAGATTTTTGCTCTACTATTTCTAGATAAATCTTAGTAATCGTCGTTTTTGTAATTCGCCCGATGACTTCATATGTATCTGGTTTATTATTGAGTTCCCGGACGACAGGCAGAGAATCGATGCGGTTCAAAACAAGCTTTTTGGCAGCCTGAAGCATCGTTTCCTCCGGTTTTACCGTAATGATGTTCGGCATCCGTGTCATGATGACGCTTACAGGAAGGTCCTCGAGATTCTTGTTTCCGATTGCCGCCCTCAGCAAATCCTTCCGGGAAATGACACCAGCGAGGCATCCTTCAGAATCTACCGCGTACAGGGTTCCTACATCCTCAAGAAACATCTGGACAATCGCATCGTACACTGAAGAAGATTTTTGCACGACTATCGGGTGACCCTTGTAATCATTGACCTTAAGATTAAGAAAAGCCGTTGCCTTGAACTGTTTTTCTTTATCTTTGTTGAAAAAATAGCCAACTCTCGGCCTTGCTTCAAGACTTCCAGCCATCGTCAGGATTGCCAGGTCAGGCCTTAGGGTAGCGCGTGTCAGCTTTAGCTTTTCCGCAATCTGCTCCCCAGTGATTGGTCCGTCCTCCTTGACGATTTGAACGATTTCTTCCTGTCTTTTTGTTAGTTTAATAGAACTCACCACCAACGAACCCCCAATAATAATTATGTAACATTATCAAGGAAAATTTAAATGTGTTATCCTTATTAATTTATAGTATATAACATTTAACCAAAAATCAAAAGAAAAGGTTTAGTTTTATTCTAAAAATCTTTTAAACCGCCGTATTCACTGCTAGATATAGGCTATACTCTATGAGTCTCAAATTTAGATTAGGCTATACTTATTATCCTTACATGAACAAGAGAGGAACGTAAGGCTATTATGAAGCCTACTCGGGAATCAGCAGGTGAGGCTTCTCAATAAGAATCATTTTTGGTCACCACAATCGGACGGTTTCCGATAAATGGGCACCAATAGAACCCAATCTATGTTCGGGTGAAGACAAGAATCACCATAAAAAACCCCCTGGGCCACTGCCCAGGGGAAACAATTATTCATTCAAATTCAGTTCAAGCGTAACCGGACAGTGGTCGCTTCCCATGACAAAGCACTCTGCACCTGCTTCAACAATAGCGGGGGCAAGCCTCTCCGAAATGATGAAATAGTCAATACGCCAGCCGATATTCCTATCCCTTACCTTATTCATGTATGACCACCATGTGTAGACTCCTTCGGCTTCAGGGTAGAGATGGCGGAAGGAATCGACGAAGCCGCTGTTTAGCAGATCAGTCATTTTTCCCCTCTCCTCATCTGTGAAGCCTGAATTGCCGCGATTAGACTTTGGGTTTTTCAAATCGATCTCATGATGAGCAACGTTTAAATCGCCGCATAGGATAACTGGCTTTTTTTCGTCCAGTTCAAGCATATATTCCTTGATTCTATCTTCCCAGGCCAAGCGGTAGCCAAGGCGAGCCAAATCACGCTGTGAATTTGGGGTGTAAACATTCACAAGATAAAATTGATCGAATTCTAGCGTAATCGCTCTGCCTTCATGATCATGGTCCGCTGACCCTATCCCGTATTTTACCGATAAAGGCTCTTTTCTTGAAAAAACAGCCGTTCCAGAATACCCTTTTTTCTCAGCGTAATTCCAAAACTGATGGTAGCCTTCTAGCTCCAGGTTAATTTGGCCTTCCTGCAATTTAGTTTCCTGTATGCAGAAAAGGTCCGCCTCGGCTTCTTTAAAAAAGTCTAAAAACCCCTTGCCTGAACAGGCCCTGATTCCATTCACATTCCATGATACTAATTTCATAAATACATATTCTCCTCGATGTTGGTTTATTATATTGAGCTTTGCTTAGGGGATCATTTGGAAAGCTCCGCAAAACGCTCATCCTATAATTTTAGCAGTCTTTTATAAGCAATTCTAATACCGCGATTCCCTTTACGATGTCGTCAATCGGCGCATTGGCATAGGAAAGCCTGAAATGCTGCAGTTTTTGGGTCGTATAAATCCTCCCGGGATTAATCAGGACTCCATTTGAAAGTGCTCTCCGGTATAGATCAGCTAATGAGATTTCAGGCTTCATTTTTACCCAAATAAAAAATCCTCCGGCAGGTTCAGACCAATCTGCCCAGCGGCTTAAATGTTTATTAAGTGCAGCCAGTGCGGTATTTCTCCGTTCCTTTAACTGCTTTCTTACCTTAAATAAATATTCTTCGTACAGTCCACTTGAAAGCCACTCGGCCGCTGCTCTTTGCGATAAAGAGCTTGAGCCATAATCGGTTTGCATTTTCAGGTCTGACAGCCGGTCAATGACTGCCTCAGGACCTGCAATCCATCCAATCCTTAAGCCAGGATTGAGGCTCTTCGAGAGACTTCCAACGTACAAAACATTTCCGTGCCTGTCATATGATTTAATCGGCGGCGGAGGTGGAGAGTCAAGCCATAAATCTCCATACACATCGTCCTCAATGATCGGAAGCTGGATATTTTCAGCTAACTGTAGCAGCTCCTGTCTCCTTTTTTCACTCATTAATGTTCCTGTCGGATTCTGGAACGTTGGATGGCAGTATAATACCGATCTCCCGCTGTGTTGGGACGCCTTGATCATCTCTGGCAGCATTCCTTCATCATCCATCGGAATTCCCTGCAGCTTCATGCCAGCAGATTGGAAGGTCGATAAAGAATATAAATAGGAAGGGTTTTCGAGAAACACTGTCGATTCTCTTTCCAATAACCCAATAGAAATGAGGTGCAAAGCCTGCAATGCTCCTGAAACGACTAAAATCGATGTTGGCGGGGAGTCGATTCCTTTCGGTTTAAGATAATCACTGATCGCTTCCCTTAGTGCAGGATTCCCTTTAGGGTCCTCATAGCCAAAAGGGGTCAGGTCTTGAGCTACTTTTTGGATCACAGCCTTCATTTCCTCCAGAGGAAAAAGGTCTTTTGAAAGCTCCCCCTTGCTAAGCTGGATCAAATTCTCATCTGACTCAGCGAGATTGATAGCCTGGACCGTGGCTAAACTGGCCTGATGTGCGCCAAGCTGGACCTGTTCATTCCAATTTACAGGTGAGTTGGCACTCATCAATGTCCATGTATTATTGACCACCACGGTTCCCATCCCCAGCTTGCCCTCAATTAAGCCATCTGCGGCCAATTCATCAAGTGCTGTGACAACAGTACTTCTGTTCACCTCAAATTGCTTTGCAAGTTCCCGCTGGCTAGGGAGCCTGCTGCCTACCGGCCATGTACCATTGGTTATTTGTCCCTTAATATAATCGCTAATTACCTTGTATTTTGGCGCTTTCATTTAACGGCTCCCTTCCATGCACTTAAAATTGGTTGGTTTTAATATACCCCTATTGGTTGGATACATTTTACCAAGACCCAGTTATATTTGAAAGACAATAGCTGACACAGGACTAAATTGGATGGTTCTTGAAGGGGTGATATGTATGAAATTTAAAATGGCAGCTGCGCATTTGCTTATTATTTTATTATGGGGATCAGCTTTCGCTGGAATAAGACATGGTCTTGAAGGGTATTCACCTGAGCAATTGTCTTTCCTCAGGCTCCTGATCGGATCGTTGGCTCTTATTTTTTATGCCATTTACACAAAAATGAAATTACCTGAAGTTAAAGATTGGCCTGTTATTTTCTTGTTCGGATTCTTGGGATTTGCCGTCTATCAAACGGCGCTAAATTTTGGCGAGCAAACGGTAAGTGCAGGTGCTGCAAGCTTACTTGTCTCTACCTCACCTGTATTTATCGGATTATTGGGCAGGGTCTTCTTCAAGGAACGCACTGGATTATGGTACTGGAGCGGGGCTGCCATCAGCATGGTCGGGATCTTCTTCCTTTCCTTTGGCACTGGTGGGGGCTTTGAACTTGGAAGTGGTGTTTTCTTGATTTTAATTGCATCCCTTTCCGAATCACTTTACTTTGTTTTTCAGAAGAATTACTTAAGTAAATACGGGGCCCTCCCCTTCACTGCCTATACCATATGGGCAGCGACATTTTTGATGAGTTTCTTTGCACCTGGTTTAGGAACACAGCTGATGGAAGCACCAGCGGGGGCAACAATAAGTGCTTTTTATCTTGGACTATTCCCTACGGTGATCGCCTATTTAGCCTTAGCCTATATTACTGCAAAATCTGGTGCATCCGAAGCAGCAAGTTCATTGTATCTGACACCTGCCGTTTCCTTCCTTATTGCTTGGGTATGGCTGGGTGAGGTCCCTGACGTTTGGACAGTTATCGGTGGACTCATTACGCTCATCGGAGTATCTTTGACCTTTTTTAAGGGGAAAAGCAAGGAGTTTGTAGCAGATAAAGAATCGGCTTAAACCTTCACAGATCGAAGGAAAGCTGCTCCGTCTCCAGATTCTTTTTTACCTTGCTCTCTTTTCTATTGTCATTTATCCTCTGATAATGAAGCCGAGCTTGTTTGTTCGCTTTTACCACATCTACAATGGGGGGTTCATAGCCGAGACTGTAAAAACCCGGGTAAAGCCAAGGTTCATGGATGTACTCCTCTGGAATGCGGTTCAGTTCGGGTACATATCTACGAATGAATGCCCCCTCAGGATCAAGCTGTTTGCCAACTTTAACAGGATTGATAATCTTCCCTTTCCCTGATATGCCCGATTGCTGCAGGACATGGAAGTCATGAATAACCGGCTCATAATCCAAAAACAATTTTGCCAATCCCTCTGATGGTTTTCGGCAGTCCTGAAGCAATGATTTACAAATAAAAGAAAGGACTACTCCCCTTAACGTGAAATTTAACCACCCGGTTTTGTCAAGACTCCTCATGGCGGCATCAATGATCGGTATTCCCGTTTTCCCATTTATCCAGTGCTGGTACCATTCCTCATTCCATTCCTTTTTCAGTTGGCCTTCATTAGAATTATTATCAATCACTTTAGTGCCGTTACAAATCTTCGCACGGGATACGAGCTTTGATAAAAAATCTTCAAGCTGAAGCTTCTCTTTCTCAGATTCACACGATTGAATTCTTTCGCTTGTTCTTTGGAAAATTGTCCTCACAGAGATATTTCCCCAAGTAATATAAGCAGAAAGTCTGGATGATGAAAGGGAGGACGGTATTGGCTTCTGGTGGTTTTCGATGTAATTTGCGAACCTGCCTTCAAGGAACGAATCCAGAGTCTCAAATCCCTTCAATTCCCCGCCCTGTTGTCCGAAACGGATTTTCCTGCCTTCGACTTTAAAATTTTGCAGTTTTCTAAGATCTGTAAAAAGGATCCCAGGAACATGTGCCGGAACTTCAATCCTTTTAAGAGAATCATTTACTGGTTCCACTAGATAGGACTTCAAAACGCTATTTAAAAGCTTGTTCGAGACTCCTTCCAAGTCTGGGCCATATGTCATCAGTTGCTGTTTATTTTCAGCTATCCATTTTACGCCGGCTGTGCTTTTTACAGCATTTTCCTTATGGGTAAATACATTGATTGATCCAAATGATTGGAGCAACTCTTCCAGCACAGCTTCAATCTCGCCAATTGCGAAAAAGAGTTCCCCGCCGTGTTCTTGTATTTGCTTTGAAAGCTCCTCAAGACTTTCAATGACAAACTGCAAATGGCGGACAGAGAGCTCTGTACCTTGCCATTTTGAAGGCACAAAGACATAAAGGGGTAAGACTTCCCCTAATTTAGCCGCTTCGGATAATGGCTGATGATCAGTAATCCGCAGGTCTTTATCAAAGAGAACGATGTTCATCAAACTCACTCCATTTACCAGGCCGTTTCTACCCTTTACCCTGAAAATTCAACTATGGCATCCTCATTGGCTGCTATACATTTATTACCAACCGCCGTTTGCGCATAAATTGTTGTTTTCCGAACCAAGTTTCCATCCAGTAATATCTTGGCTTCAAGCTCTTTTCGAGAAGGTTCCTTAACAGGGATTCCATTAAAACTCGAAATACCTTGGTTGTGAAGGCAAAAAAGTTTACCTTAAAAAGTGTTACTAAATTAGGATTTCTCTTAAAATGATTCCGAATAATATTCCCAAAAACATTGATGTTAAAGTGCCCAGAAGAAAATACTCTGCCCAATCACGGTCATCCATTTGTTTAAACCGGGCTATGGATTTTGCAGTCACAATGAAGGCGATCGCCGGGTACGAACCGTAGAATGTTAGCAGGATGACGAGCAGCCGTTCAATATAACCAATAAGTTTCCCGCGTGACATATCATGCTTATTAAAAATCATATAGCTGTATTGCTCTGACAGCCCTTTTTCACCATTGCTATTTTTCGGGTATACAGACTCTTTCAGCTCATTCTTAAACGTATACTTTCCTTCAAAGGTTAAAAGCTGGCCTGGCAGCGAGCCAAGCAGTATCCTGATGAGATGTCCGCTGACAGTCGTTCCTAAAATTAAAATGATTACAGTGAACAGAATCGCATTTGGCACACTTAACTGGCTCTCATTTTTCATCAGTAATTCTGTGATTCTATCAGTTACTGAAACTATCGGTATACTATAAAATAACTGAAGTGCAATCAGAATCATAAATAGATGAAGAAGCTGATCCAACACAAAAAACCATAATTTATTGAGATTTTCGCTGTCGGTATATTTATCAACAAGTTTTATTTTTGAAATGTCAATCACGAAATGCGTAAAAGCTATAAAGAGCACAGGCCAAACGATAGCAATCAGAGGGTCTGCGATATCATTAACAATGAGCCATCCTCCAGACAGCACAGCTGTATTCACGAATAAATGATGGAGTATATGCTTTTTAATATACTTCAGCTTGTCCTGCACCATGAAATCGGTCTGCAGGTAAAAATCAGCTATTAAATGTGCAATGATTAAACTTAATAAAAGCATGCCTGCTCCTTTCATCGGGTCCTAGAGACAGAATATTTCCTGGACCTGACCTTTTATATAGTCTCTGATTTTTTTTTCGAGGATGTTTGATTTATACTTCTTCAATTCCTCAAACTCTTTAGCCTGCAGAGAGTCCAGTACATTTGCAATAGCGTGATAACTGCCTAGCACCTGCTCGCTATGCCCCTTTTTAAAATGGCTGTAGATGGTTGGAGCTGATCGCTTCATGAGCTCAGCAACAGCATTTTGTTTTTCATATACCAGATATAACGAGCAAACAAGGCGCTGGACTTCAGTCTGCTGGATGTTGAGTGCATGCTGCAGCTTAAGCATTCCATTCAATAAAGTCTGCAGTTCAGGATCTTGAATGTTACCTTCGAAAGTGAAGGATTCTCTGTCTTTTTGCTTTTTTAGTGTATCGTTCGCTGTTCTTGCTTGCTTCACCAATGGATGGATCCACTTTTCAATATCAATTTCGTCTACTCTTTTATCGATGCTCCCAAAAGCGAGGCCGAAATATGGTTTGTTATTTTCAAACTTCCAAATACGGCTGATGAAAAACGCCGTTATAAAGGCAGAAGAGTATCCATCTGCAACGAAAATCAGCTCATCCCCTGAACGGTGCTTTACCTGTATAGAGGCGAGGTTCTGGAACCACTCTTTTACCGATCTCTCAATATCCGCTATATAATCGCTTAATTCCTCTCTATGCCTTGCTGAAGAAGATTCCGTTACATCCATGATAAATACAGAAACAGGCCTCATTGCCATTCCACCTAACATCGGATAATTAGACTAATTAGTATAATTTTATATAAATTAGATAGTATAGTCAAATTTATTCGATATTAGTCTATTCTGCTTAACTTTTTTTATACCAAAGTTGTTTGTTATTATCGTAACAAGAGCATATGTTCGGTTCAATGGGTAAAAGTGTACAAAAAAAGAGCCACAAGGCTCTTTTTTATAATCCTATTCTTCTGTTACTTCAACTTTCTCCATTACATCGCCATTGCGCATCGCCTTAGCAGCTTCAAGACCAGAAGTCACTTTTCCGAAAACAGTGTGGACACCGTTCAAATGCGGCTGGGATTCGTGCACGATAAAGAACTGGCTTCCGCCTGTGTCTTTACCTGCATGTGCCATTGAAAGTGAGCCTGGTACATGCTTATGCGGGTTGCCTTCTGTTTCACACTTGATTGTGTAGCCAGGACCGCCAGTACCTGTTCCATTCGGGCATCCTCCCTGACTTACGAAACCTGGAATTACACGGTGGAAAGACAAACCATTGTAGAAACCTTCGTTTGCAAGCTTTTCGAAGTTTGCAACTGTTCCTGGAGCTTCATTAGGGTAAAGTTCAAATTCGATTTTCTCACCATTCTGCATTGTTATGTATCCTTTTTTAGCCATGAAAATCATCTCCTTGTGTTAAAATCATTGTTATCATACCACTTTTCCAAATAAAAATGAAAGTCATCTACCCTTTGTCGCTTAAAATTGTATTTTTCCAACATGATTGTGTTAAAATATAATTGCCTCTGCCGAACATTCGCTTGTTGCGGGACACTTAACCACTGTACGGACGGCAGGGGCCCTGCTTTTGCAGGCTTACTTTCGGGGCAGATCTAAATATGATAAAGAGAACCTTACCGCGGTAAGGTTTTTATTTTTGTTTTCAGCTGAGTTAAAATCATCTTTATTAGAACTTTCGTTTTGATATTTCAATTACCTTATTATCTGTTAGAATTTAAAAACAAAGTTAAAAAGTAAAATAAATTTACATTTTAGTTAATTAAAATCAGAATAAGGTAAATTAAAAAGAAGTTATGGTAAATTAACATTACTTATTGGTAATTAAATTACTTCTTGGTTAATGACCGCAAGCTATCCTATTTGCATCTTGATATTTTAGAAGATTCGAGATAAATATTTTGTTCCTTTTCTATAAAATTACTTAAAATGCTCATGCTTTACAAAAAAATTCATGGGTTTCTTATTAAACAGGAGGGGCTATGTTAAATTTAATAGATATCAGACACAAGAAATTGTTGACAGCAGCTTCATATACTCTGTTTATTCTCTACATAATCATTGCCGCAGCCCTGTTATTTTTCAGCCCATACAGGCAGGCTGCCTACGAATTAAATTCTTCAGGAACCAACCCATATAATATTATTCCATTCAAAACAATCTCAGATTACATAAAAGCTTCATCACATATCAATCAAAGTATCTGGATGTCGAACCTGTTCGGCAATGTGCTTGCTTTTCTTCCATTAGGATTCTTTCTGCCCTTGTTGTTTAGAAGGTTTATCGGCTTTTGGAGGACATTATGGATCGTCTTCCTGGCAACTTCGATAGTAGAAGGTGTGCAATTTGTAACCCGGGTGGGCAGCTTCGATGTCGATGATATCATTCTGAATACAGTTGGAGGAGCACTGGGCTATCTGTTATTTTGGATTATTTATCGCCTTGTAATGAAAAAGGTGGCCATTCATGAAAATTAGAATGCTTAGAAATGAGGAGCAGCCGCCGTGGAACCTGCTCCTCATGGCAGATCCTTCAAAAGATATGGTATCCAGCTATTTAAAAGGCGGTATATGTTATATATCAGAAACGGCAAACAGCCAGACTCAGGGCGTAATTGTCATGCTCCCAACTTCAAAGGAAAAATTAGAAATCATGAATCTCGCAGTCGATGAAAGAATGCAGGGCAAAGGGGTTGGCACCAAGCTTCTGAGGCATGGCATTATGTATGCAAAAGAAGAAGGTTACAAAACCATCGACATTGGAACAGGAAACTCCAGTATCTATCAGTTAGCATTATATCAGAAAGTCGGCTTCCGTATCATGTCAATAGAGCATGACTTTTTCACAATGAATTATCCGGACCCCATTTTCGAAAATGGGATCCAGTGCCGGGATATGATCCGGTTATCTATGGAAATATAAAAGACAATCCAATTTATCTGGATTGTCTTTTATATTTTTAATTGCTTAATCAAAGCAGGAATACCTTTATAAATCCCAACAACCTCATCCATCTTCATCCTCACCAACCCGCTTGAAGATGGGGCGACGAAATCTATGGTGCCGGTTACGACTGCTTCATCCTGCTCCCCCCATGGAATGTCTTTCCTGCCGCTGTATTGCTGATAGACGCCCTTGCCAACAAAACAGACGATCTTGGGGCGGTATTTTTCGATCTTTCCCTTTAACTCTAGCTTCCCCTGCTTATATTCCTCTTTGGTAATTTCATCTGCGGCCTTTGTCGGTCTTGCCACAATATTCGTCATTCCATAGCCCAAATCCACAAGCTTGTAATCTTCAGCAGTATCGTACTTTCTTGGTGTAATCCCAGCCTCAAATAGTATTTTCCAGAACCGATTGTTTGGATTGGCATAATGATGGCCAGTCTCAGACGAGCTGATACTAGGATTAAATCCAACAAAAATGACGTCGAGATTTTCACGTAAATGATCAGAAATCGGATCCAACTTTCCAACTCCTCCCCAGTTTAGATAACAATTATGTATTTATAGCTGAATCACCAATACCGAGGCGGCAGGTCATTGTGTTTGCATATTCCTTTAAAAAGCCTCAAATAGAACAGAAACTCGTCATAAAACATCGTTTCGGTACTTTCAAATGAATAGGCATCAGAAAAGCGGTCCAAAAGTTCGACATCTACGCTGTCCTCTATGCCGCTGAGCCACATTTTATATCCGTGCTGCTCATAAACATCCGATAGTCCTGCCCACTCGAACATTTCTTCCATATCTCTTTCACCCATTTTATCACTCCTTCGTCTTTCACCTCCATTTTTCCATTCTTTTACTTGGCTTATACTAAAAGATAAGCCGAGTTATTAAACCCGGCTTTCAGTAAGACTGTAATTTGCATCTGCAATTCGTTCTGGGTGAGTATATACGTTCATGGAGCGATTCCGGATGAAGCCAATTGTTGTGATTCCAAGTTCATCTGCTAGCTTGAGGGCAAGTTCTGTAGGTGCAGACTTGGACAGCACAATCGGACATCCAATTTTTGCTACCTTGAGTAAAATTTCCGAAGAAATCCGCCCGCTGAAAGCAATCACTTTATCATGGATTGGGATATCATTTTTCAAGCAATGGCCGTAAATCTTATCAAGGGCGTTATGACGCCCGATATCCATCCGCGATACCACCGGTCCGAACAAACTGCATAGAGCCGCATTATGGACCCCTCCAGTGTTTTGGAATAACTCGGCAGCATCCTGCATTTCCTTCATCAGCCGGAAGCAGTCATTGACTTCAATCTCTGTTTTGACGCCATGAAGGTTCTTGGCTGTAAGAGCGTCTGTGGCAAACACGAAGCCTGAACGGCTCGCCCCGCAGCATGACGTTAAATACCGCTTTCCCTGCAAACCTTTATAGAATGGATTTTCCCTGGATGTCTTTACATGCACGAACCCTTCTTTTTCCTGAATCCAAATATCCTTAATGTCACTATATTTCCTGATCATTCCCTCTGATGCAAGGTATCCGACTACCATATCTTCGATGTAATCCGGAGTACAGACCATCGTAACGAATTCCTGCCCATTCACCTTCACAGTGACTGTATATTCCGTTACCACGCTGTCTTCCATTCTTTCGGCCTGGCCATCTCCAAAACGAAGGATTTCCCTTTTGACTTCGACTGGTTTCACAACAGCCACCCTCTCTAATTTAAATTTCACCTATCAGTCACTTACTTTTAACCAATTACATTCTTTATCAAACTTATAGGTATTTGAAAAAGCAGGCTAACAAGCCGTTAAGCCTGCCGCCTGCCCGTATCATTTTATCTGTGTTCCAAAGTGCCTTCCTGACTCTGGTGCAGATCCTGGTCTTCTGGAAGCTGGGTCGTCCTTTCCAATCCGCTTGTATCCTCTCCCATGCCCTTCAGGAATTCGAAAAGTAATGTAAGGGCACTATTGATTTCCGGATCCTTGAGGGATCTCACGATATCAAAATAGCCTAGTTTATCCTCTGTTTCCTTGTATTCTGCTACTCTGGCAATTCCTGAATTCAACTTTAACAGCAATGGTTCCAGTTGCTGGACATTGATTGTGCCGAGTACGCCTACCATTAATAGCAGGTTTTTCAGTGTATTAGTGGCTTCAGGTTTGTCAGCAGCTTTTACCAGTACATTCAACACCTTGTCACCTTCACTGAACAATCCGCCAAGCAGGGACAGTACCCCACGGTCATGCATATGCTTAATGACATCTAAAGATTGGAAAATAGCATCCTTGTTATCTAGCAATGCAGTCTCTAATTCTTCGAGGTCCTTCCTTCTTCTCTGCTCTTCAGACAATTCAATCTGCTGAATTTTCGTTATCGCTTTAGCCATGCTGGGTCCGCTCCTTTTTCACAAGATCTCCAGGGAAGATATAATCTGGACGAGCCCATTTTTTCTGCACCTGGACGCCGATTTGCGGTTGTGGGTTGCCATATCGGAAGTTGTTCCTTGGTAAAGGATTGACTCCTTCATATTGCAGAATATCCATTTTCGCTTTTGTCTCCTTATAAGCCGGAGTGTCCGTGTCCTTATCGCCATAACTGCTTGTTAGGAGGTTAATGGCGGCATCGCCAGTATCATTCATAGGCAAATAGACTTCTTTGCCTTTCACTCTGTCTGTGACTACACATCTGACCTTCACGTTGCCATAAGGTGAAGTCAACCTTACGAGTGTACCATCCTTCAAGCCTCTTTCTTCCGCAAGCTCCGGAGAGACTTCAAGGAATGTTTCAGGAGTTTTCGATGTGATTCCTTCCGATTTGTAGGTCAGATTCCCTTCATGGAAGTGTTCTAGCAGTCGGCCATTATTAACATGGATGTCATATTCCTCGCCGAATTGAACCGGAATGGACCATTTTACAGGGAATAGACGTGCTTTTCCATCAGGGAAAGGGAAACCATCCAAGTATAATACAGGGGTATCAGTGCCATCTGGATTTACTGGCCATTGAAGGCTCTTGTATCCTTCCAGGAGTTCATATGTCACACCGGAGTAAATCGGCATAAGACTTGCCGCTTCTGCCATGACTTCACTCGGGTGTTCGTATCTCCATCCTGCACCAAGACGATTTGCGACTTCAATCAGAATTTGCCAATCCGGTTTAGATTCACCTGCTGGATCAAAAACCTGGTATAAGCGTTGAATCCTCCGCTCTGTGTTTGTAAATGTGCCTTCTTTTTCAAAACTTGGGCTCGCTGGCAATACTACATCAGCAAATTGAGCTGTTCTTGAAAAGAAAATATCCTGGACAACAAAGAAATCAAGTTTTTCATATGCCGAGTGAACATGGTTGATGTTCGAATCGACGAGACCCATTTCTTCGCCTTTGACATACAAGGCTTTCAGCGTTCCGTTATGCATCCCTTCAATCATGTCATGGTTGTTGATGCCTGGCTCTGAAGGCAGTTTTGTTCCCCATGCTTGTTCGAATTTTTGGCGTTCAGCATCATTGAATACCTTCTGATAGCCTGGAAGTGAGTCAGGGCTGCTTCCAAAATCCCCCGCACCCTGAACATTATTGTGTCCGCGAAGAGGGTAGGCTCCTGTTCCAGGACGACCGTAGTTCCCGGTAATTAACAATAGGTTGGAAATTGCCGTACTCGTGTCACTTCCTCCGAGGTGCTGAGTGACACCCATTGCCCATAATGCACAAACACTCTTCGCTTCATGGATGCTCGTAGCGATTTCGATTAGCGTTTCCTTGGAAAGACCAGTTGTTTTCTCTGCATATTCCAGAGTGAATCCTTCAAGACTCGCTACATACTCAGAAAGTCCATTGACTTTATTTTTCAGGAATTCCTCATCTGCCCAGCCCTGGTCGATAATATATTTAGTTACCGCTGAAATCCAAACAAGGTCGCTACCTGCCTTAGGCCTTACAAACAAGTCAGCGCGGTCAGCCATTTCATGTTCACGCAAGTCGGCGACAATCACCTTCTGCCCATTGAGCTTTTGCGCCCGTTTTACACGGGTAGCCAATACCGGGTGAGCTTCGGCAGTGTTTGAACCAACTATGATAACCAGGTCAGCCATTGCAATATCCGCGAAAGAACCTGCATCACCGCCGTGGCCAACTGTCCTGAACAATCCTACTGTTGCCGGCGTCTGGCAATACCTTGAACAGTTATCGATATTATTAGTTCCAATGACAGCTCTTGCCAGCTTTTGCATTAAATAAGACTCTTCATTTGTACATTTTGAAGAAGTGATGAAGCCAAGAGAATCCGGACCATGCTCATTCTTAATTTCAGTAAACTTGCTTGCAATCAAATTCAGTGCTTCATCCCATTCTGCTTCCCTGAAGCTGTCTCCCTCACGGATCAGCGGTTTTGTCAGACGCTCTTCGCTATTGACAAAATCCCAGCCGAATTTTCCTTTTACACAAGTGGAGATCCCATTGGCCGGTGCTTCAATCTGCGGCTCCACCTTAAGGATTTCACGCCCCTTTGTCCACACATCAAAACTGCAGCCAACTCCGCAATATGTGCAAACTGTCTTTGTTTTCTTGATTCTTGATTCACGCATGGCCGCTTCCATATCTGAAATGGCAAGAATTGAACCATAGCCTGTTTCTACACCTTTTGTAATCTCTATCATCGGGCGCAGAGTTTCCTTGGCTATGCCAGTCAGGAATCCTGCTTCGCCTTCCATGCCTTTTTCCATCATCGCATTGCATGGACAAACGGTAGAACAATGGCCACAAGAAACGCAAGAGGATTCATTGATGGGAACGTCATTATCCCAAATGACGCGCGGACGGTCTCGTTCCCAGTCGATTCTCAGAGTTTCTGTTACCTGGACATCCTGGCACGCTTCTACACATCTGCCGCACAATATGCACTGATCAGGGTCGTACCGGTAAAACGGGTTAGAATAATCTTTTTCATATGGTTTGTGGTCAAAAGGGATGCTCTGGTGATTGATTTTCATTTCTTTGACTGTGTTATGTACCTCACACGTCCCATTATTGTAGTCACAAACCGTACAATACAGTTCATGGTTAAAAAGAATTTTATCCATTGCCATCGTCTGGGCCTTCTTTACTTCGGGCGCAGTTGTATCGATGACGTCTCCAGTTTTCATTTGTGTGGAACACGATCTGACTAATTCACCATTCACTTCTACAATACAAGTATCACACGTCTCGATTGGTCCCAGGCTGGGGTGATAGCAAACACTAGGTACTTCAATCGTGCTGTCAGAAAGGCATTGAAGGATTGTTTGATTTTCAATTGCCGTAACTTCGGCACCGTTGATCGTTACATTAATTTTGCCAGACAAAGCCTCATCTTCCTCTCTATCAAAAAGTCGCTCTTTTTCTCACTACCCTATACCGATAAAACCTTAACCATTTTTGATATAGTTTTTTAAAAAATATGACACAAAAAGCCCTTCCGAGTTACGGAACGGCTTGATTTTGACTTTCACATTTTAGTTGCTCTTTGTTCAATATCCTCTCAGGAGCATCAATGTATAAATTACGAAGAAAAAAGCCTGTGTGCGAAACGCCATTTATAAAAAACGGCAGGAATCCCCGCTTTCCTCCTCTGATGTTATGACATATATTGTATGGCCATCCCTCACTCTTTCTTCGGCAAATCCGAACCTTTTTAATATATGCATATCTTCGTTTACAATGATTGCTGAAACAAACAGTAAACCTTGTAAATGAAACAAAGAAGTCTCTATTATACTTTCCAGTGAATTGGTTGCTTCCAGGCCGTTCAATACGGCAACCCGTCCACGAACACCGAGCGTTTCGAAAACAAATTCGATGCTGTCAGCCAATATTTCAGAAATTGATGCTGCAGCGCTGGTCATGTCAGTCCAATTTTCATCAAATACAAAGGCCTGCCAGGATCCAGAAAATGAACCTGGTAAAAACTCAATTTTAAGATATTGTTGATCGATGTCAAAATTGTAAAGGCATTTTAGTTCGTTCATAAATTCCCTCCAACTATATATACGCTTTAGTATTCCACATCTATTAATGGTTGATGAATTAGAATTAAAACGACGTGAAAGTAAATACTTACAATAGAAGACAATCGTTGGAGTTGAGATTAATGACTTTTAAAACGGCCCATTTATTTTTGCTTATCATTGTTTTAGTTACTTTTATCTGGTCTTTGATTAATCCAGCCGCATATTCGTCCTGGATTTTGGAAGCCGGACCGGCAATTGTCTTACTGGCAATTGTTCTTTTCCTTTATAAAAAATTTCGTCTGACGACCCTCTCTTATTCAATCATCGCCTTCGTTACCATTCTCGTATTCATCGGCGGCCATTATATTTATTCAAATGTTCCGCTGTTTGATTGGTTAAAGGAAGCATTGGACTTAAAAAGGAATCATTATGACCGTTTTGGCCATCTTATGAAAGGACTGACTGCAATTATTATAAGAGAAATCCTCTTGAGGAAAACCTTGCTTGCTAAAGGGGTATGGCTCAATGGGATTACAGTTTCCATCGTTCTGGCGATAGCTGCTCTATATGAAATCATTGAATGGCTTTTCGCAATGGTTACCAGTGACGGAAAAGCATCGAAAAATTTCCTGGGTATGCAGGGAGACATATGGGATGCCCAATGGGATATGGCATTGACACTGATTGGGTCTATCATAGCTTTAATTCTTTTTACAAAAATGCATGACATGCTGTTAAAAAGGGAAATAGAATTAAACACTGACAGGAATCATTAAGGAGGAAAATTGAATGGGAAAAGAACGCAAAGATCAGTTAAACATTGGTGAAGAAAATGAAAAACAGCACAGCATGGTTTGCAACGATCAATTATTTTTCCAGGAATTAAGAATAGCGGCTGAGGAAGCAGAACGAGATTATTTGGAGGACAGCAACAAGAATACTTAACAAAAAAGGAGAAAGACAGATTTTCTGCCTTTCTCCTTTTTATTTAGAGCCTTACTAATTAATGAAACGGTCCCGTTCGGCTGCTTCTTCTTCGCGTTCGGCTTCCCGTTCATCATGCCAAAATTTAATATGCGTAAGGATGGAAAATACAAGGAAGAAGTTCATTGTCCAGACACTGACAAACGGCGCAATTCCTCCAAACTCAATCGTTTCATATTGTTTTATAACCATCACGAAATAGGACTCAATAAAAACAAGCACAAATCCGGCTACACCAGCAATAGACATCCGTATCATAATCCTTAATCACCTCATAGTAGAATTATCAGATTATTTAAATAATACGACTTATTATTGAGGAAAGCAAGAATTTGTTCACTATTTTGCCTTATTTAATTATTGACAAATTGTCATAGTAAGAAGTCTTTTTTTATCTTTTAAGATTTTTTTGCTTTTGCATGATTTCATAAGACTTTTCGATAATATCCGTCAAAACATCACCTTTATATATTCTGCCAATCTTCGTATTTTCCTGATAGTATTCTACAATTTCATCAAGCTTTTCAGAAGTTTCCTTAGATACTCTTACATTTAATTGAATTCTCTGGGCTTCATTCATGTAACTTATTTCCCTCCAAATCCTTTTGCAACACTATAGAATCGCACTCTATCAAACTGCTAGCAATTAGATATCATGTAGATATTTGTCGCTATAAACCTTCAACGACCTTATTTTAGCACATTGCAACAGGTTATAACACACTCCACGTTCCTCAAAGCAGTTTTTCCTCTTTGCATGATGGGTAATTCATATAAAAAGGTTGCTTTCGCACTTTTTTCATGTAAAACTATCACGCAAAAAAATTTTCTTCCAGCTCTCTTTTACACGATAATTAATTATATTGGTGCCTAAAGGCATGAGCCGAAGAAAAGGACATGGGGACTGTGACATGGAATTAACTAAATGGTCTTATACAAAAAGGTATAATATCAAGGCACTTTTCAACGCATATCCGAATTCTGTTGTTATTTTCCGTAAAATTAAAAATTACTACTTCGTTTATACTATACAATGGTCGATGAGTGATCCTGTCGTTACGAAAAGCGCATTGGAAGAAATGGAACGGCTGCTTAACCACGAACTGGGCATGGCGGAAGATTATGGCGGGAGAAAACATTTTCGAAATAGATAAGCCATTTCAATTCGAGGGCAATTACCTAGACCGTTAATAGCTGAATCTTGGCACAAGTTATCCGCAAAGAGACACTAGAGATGAAAAATGAGTGTGATGTAAAGTTCAGACTCTAAACGCAACAGCAAACTCTATATTAATTATTGCACAAAAAAGAACCTCAATCCCTTAATAAGAGCTGAGGTTCTTTCGGCTGTGTTTATTTTGTTGTAAGAACTGCTTCCCAATCGATCGTGCCATTCTTTAATTGATCACGCTTTTCCTTATTCATGATATCAGCTGGTCTTCCGCCTTTTGGCCAGTCTCCTTCATGCCCTTTGAATTCCGGACGGTCATGCGAAAGGATGTAAGCAGCTACATTGATGGCATCCTGATCAGATAAGGTTCCGCCTTGGCCTTTAGGCATGTTCTTTTGAACATAACCAGCCATTTTAGTCAATCGTGACATCCCTGCTCCGTCATTGAACGAATCATCGCCCCAAACTGCAGGTCCAGTGTTTGCTCCCGTTCCTCCACCGTCTGCTGCATGGCAGCTCGCACAGGATTGTGCATAGACCTTTTCTCCATCCTCCACGCTCGGCACCGGGAATTGCTTTGGTTCCTTTGGCGCTCTCCAAGGAAGCTCAGCGCCGGCAGGAACGTCTTCAGACATGTATTGTAAATAAGCGATCATCGCACGCATCTCTTTACTGTCATACGGGAACATTTTCCCATTCATACTCCTTATCATACATCCATTAATACGATCTTCAAGGGTATAAACTTCACCCTCACGCGGCCTGTACTCCGGGTAAACCGCAGAAAGACCGACCATTGGTGCCTCTTCTTTAATTGTACCGCCATTCGCATGGCAGCTTGCGCAAGATAGGTTATTACCGACATACTCATCAGCAACCGTATTTGTTTCCATCATTAACTGATGTCCATATTTAATGCTTTCGCCTAGAGGTCCATCAGGGACATCCTCCATGCTTGGCGGGTTAAATTCAATTGTTTTGCTTGCTGTTTCTGTTTGCGGCTGAGGTGCACTTGCTGTTTCAGCAGGACCAAGATCCTGGCTGATTTTCCAGCCAACGAATAGTGAGCCAAAAATTAAAAATCCAATAATAATTGCAAGACTATTTTTCACATTCATTTCCTCCTTATGTAGATTCTAGAAATCTGCTATTTATTTTCTTATACCCATTCTAGTATAAAAAAACCTAGTATTTTCGTTTTAATTATGTATAAATAGTGAAAACTATAAGAATAGGAAAAAGAGCCGGGTTCCCCAGCTCTTCTCGTAAATCAGTCTATTTTTCTTTCACAAAATAATAGAGGAACCATACTGCCTGGGTTTTTTCATCATAAGCATGGATCAGCTTTTCGTTCTAATTGCTGTGCCTGTATCTTTTTATTCAGGATTGATGCCCTCGAATTCAACGAAGACACCTTTTAGATACTTCTTTTCCTCCAATACTATAATGCCTGATTCCCTCATGTATCGGCCTGTATCACGATTAAGATGGCAGCCGTCACAAAGCCTTTTCCAGGCGGGCGTAAGAGCGTCCTGAAGCGCTGCAAGCGAGGCGGATTCTGTTCTGACATGCTCAAACATTACGATTCTTCCACCCTTTTTACAAACTCTTCTGAGTTCCTTGAATACTTGTTGAGGATCATTAACAGAACATAAAACAAGAGTTGCGACAACAGTATCAAACTCGCCATCCTTAAACGGAAGCGATTCAGCAACTCCCTGATGGAATGCAACCGGCACCTTAAGATCCCTTGCCTTCTGTTTTGCCTGTTCAAGCATATGGGGATTCGGTTCGACAGAATCTATACTGAAAACTTTTTGCGAAGAATAGTAAGGAAAGTTTGCACCCGTACCGGTGCCAATTTCAAGAACTTTCCCTTCAAGGTCTGAAACTATTTTCTTCCTGATCCGTGCAATCCACCTTTTTTCAAGCGGACCCATAAGGGTGTCATATAAACCAGCAAACAATTTAGCCACAATACAGCTCCTAACAGTCGATTTTTCTCTCATTATAATAAAAAACGTCCTGATAAAGCTATTTTGCTTTACCAGAACCTTTAATTATTTGCATTTAGCCGCTGCTATATTGTGGATTAATTCACTAACCTTTTCTTTAATAAAAGGAAACCTGCCGTTTAATTCGGCGCTTAAGCCGAAATGAAATCCGATTTCGTATGGCTCGATTCCAATCAGGATTCCCTGCTTTTTGCTTAAAGCATGGAAAAGATGATAGTTATGGGCTGCAATTCCTTTTTCCATCCTGCCAAGCTCTGTCAGCTCGAATACATACAAACTACCTTTTTCTCCGCGGCACTGAACAGCGTCAATTATAATTAAAAATTCATTCTCCTCCACTTGTGCAAGACAATAATCCACATCTGTTTCACCAATCTCAAAACGAATCTGTCCATCTGTGTTCTCCGCCATCAGCTCTTGAGTAAGATATACTCCAATTCCATCATCCTGCATCAGCACATTGCCTATTCCCATCACCAGCATCTAAAACACCTTGATTGATTTGACTTCTTTCCCTGGCCTGTATACATGAGTCGCGCAGGACATGCAAGGGTCAAAGGAACGCAGGATGCGGCCAAGTTCAACAGGGTTTTCCACGTCCTTCAATGGTGTATGCATCAAAGCCAATTCAGCCGTTCCTTTTGATGATTCATCACTGGCGGAAAAATCCCAGGCAGAAGGCGTAATGATCTGATAAAACGATATGAGATTATTTTCAATTTTAACCCAATGGCCAAGGGCACCCCTAGTCGTTTCAACAAGTCCGGCTCCCTGTGCTTTTTCAGGCACTTGCCATCTCTTTTGTACATGCGTCCCGGGGATAATTTGATCGATGAGAACCTTCATGATCACGGCGATTTTCTTAGCTTCAAGCGACCTGGCAATCGTCCTGTCCATCGCAGATATGCCGTTGCGATATTCACCACTAAGCCATAGCCTGGCGAGTGGGCCCACCTCCATCGGGACACCCTTATATCGCGGTGCCTTCACGAATGTGTAAGCGTCCTCTTTATCCATATCAGGTGCTTGAATTTCATCAAAAGGCCTTGATGTTTCATTCCCCTTATACCATGAATAGTGGATTTTCTCTTCGATATACTTCGAGTCAAAAGCCTCTGTTTTTCTATTGATGTAAACAAGCGGATCTGTATATAAAGTTCCCAGTTCCTTATAATTGTTAAATGCTCCGTAGGACATTAAATTGCCAGGACCGCCTCCCAGATGAAACAGCTCTGGATAGTATTTAGCAACCGTATAAGTATCAGGGATCATCTTGTTTTCTATAAAATTACTAATCTTATCGAGGATCGACTTTATATGGATGATTTTTTCCGCATCCGGAGGTGTGGTAAATCCGCCGACAAAAACCCCATGGTTATGAGGCGCTTTTCCACCGAGAACTGCAAGCATTTGATGTGCCAGCCTGCTGTAGTTCAAGGATTCGAAATAGTGATCAGCAAGCGAGTCATTTATTTCCTTTGGAATCCTGTAATCATTATTATCAGATGTAAAAAGCGGATACTCCGGCGGCATTTTCACAAAATCAGGAAGTGTATATTGATAAAAATGCCTCAGATGATTTTGAAGGAACTCGCAGCAATGTATAATATCGCGGATGTAACGCCCTTGTTCCGTGACCTCGACTCCAAGAGCATCCTCAAGGGCTGTGGATGAAGCAACCGAGTGGGCAGTAGAACAGATTCCGCATATCCTTTGAGTCAAATAAATTGCATCAAATGGGCTCCGCCCTACCATCATCTGTTCGAACCCGCGAAACATAACACCTTTCGTCTTGGCGTCTGCCACAGCATTGTCTTCAACAGTGACATCAAGTTCCAAAAAGCCGCTCAGCCTTGTAACGGGATTTATCACGATTCTTTTCCTTCCAGACATATTCCCTACTCCCTTGTTGTGTTGTATGAAATGAATGGCGCCATCCGGTCTGGGAAGCCAGACTGGGCACAGCCGATGCAGGTGCTCGCCCCAATCGGCCAGTTGACATGCCCGTTCCACTGCCTTGTCGGGCAGTCGATGCGCGTGACCGGTCCTCTGCACCCGAGTTTGAATAAACAATATGGCTCTCCAAGCGTTTCCGAAAAAACCCCTTTATCGAAATAGGGCCTGCGTGGACATCGATCATGGAGTAAATCGCTGTAAAACATTTTCGGCCGTTGCTGCTGGTCGAGCTCTGGCTGGCCGTATAAAAGCAAGTGAGCGAGAGTACCCAGGAACCAATCGGGATGCACCGGACAGCCTGGCAGCTTGATGATTTCCCGGTTATCAAGGACTGTTTGCAGCCCTACCGACTGTGACAGATTCGGCCTGGCAGCCGAAGGTCCGCCATCAACAGCACAAGCACCTATCGCGATTACAGAGCTAGCCTTCTCGCCAAGCATTTTTGCTGCCTGCAAACCAGTGACTGGCTGGCCGTTCCGATTGCCAACTAGATGGTACATACCCTCGTTTTTAAGAGCTACCGCCCCTTCGATTCCAAGAATGAAGTCCTCATCACCCTCAGCAAGCTCGAATAGCCGGTTAATTGCTTTTTCTCCATCCTCCACCATCATGCTATTGCTGTAAACGATGTCGACCATTTGTGTAATCGCATATTCAAAATCCGGCTGAAACCCGTTTAAAAGCGAAATGATATTACCAGAACAACCGTTCAGTTCCAGCCAAACAAGCTTCTTTCTTTTCACATGTCCAGATTCAAGCCCACTCGTCACTGCCTGATATAACCTTTGTGCAATCGCTTCATTCGTAACGGATTCAGGCGGCAATACAATATCCAGTTTCTTCATCACACAAGCCTCCCTACCGGTTTTAGCTGTGCCAAAATCCAGTTCTGTCCCGCATGGCAGCTGGCAAATTCACCTGTCAAATCATTTCCCGCTTTCAGGCCAAAATGCGTAGCCAGTGACCATGCCGCATTGTTGGTAACATCATAAACAACACCATTAACCGCAACATAAGCAGGCATTCCATTCATACCGGTAAACTGCGTCAATTGTTCTCTTGTAAATGTCTGTCCATTTGGGTTGCCGGCTGGTGTCGGCGATTGGATTTGCCGCTGTCGTTGGACGTCTGGGTAGAGCAAACGTGATGGCTGAAAAGGCGGTTGTGCAGATTGGTTTATTTGTGCAGACTGGGATGGTTCCTGTATCTGATATGGTTGTCGGGACTGGTTAGATGCAGAAGAAAACTGTGTTTGTGGCGTCTGGTATAGTCCTCTACTGGACTGGTATGGTATATGTGTTGACTGGTATAAGACTTCCGTTGAGTGGTATGGTGCTTCTGCTGGCTGGTCTAATAGTCGAGGTGACTGGTATAGTTGTTGGGGTGAATTTTTGGGTTGTGGTAGGCGGGAGGCTTGTGTTGGAACAATTTGATTTTTTTCCACCCCGGCTTGGACAGGGATTGTATGTGTTTGTGTTTGTTGGAAAGGGTGGGTTGCATTTGGTTTCGCCTGTTGCTGCAAGGCAGTATTGCGTTCAGTTTGAAGGAATTGTACAAGGAATTTAAGATGGGTGGTTTGATTACAGAGCTGATTTAATGCCAGGTTCCGGGCGTATGGATTGCCAGTGGAGTATATTATCTGGATTAAATACTGAATTTCTGAAAAAGCCGCAGAAATCTCGCTGTCGATCGTGTAGTGATTTGCCAATTTATAAACCCCCTTCAAATTCCACAATGGGGAAATTAAAATTTTAATTCCTTTTGTCATTTTATTCGATAAATGGATTAATATTCTTTTAAAAAAGGATAAAAGTTAAATAAACTAATAGATTTATTTTCAAAGATAGCTGCTTTACCTGCTGTAAAAAGAGCTTAACTTTATCATAAAAATTTATTTTACCAAAATTACATTTTAATTTACTATTTCTTCTATTTAATTAACCAATTCTATTCTTTATTTAACTATTTTCTAGTTTTAATTAACCAAAACGCTTTTTTAATTCACTTTTTAACTAAAAATGGAAAAAACCAGTTAACTAACTGAAAATAAAAAAAACCTCCATGTTTATAATGGAGGTTAAACAGTATTAACTAAGTGTATACACTCTATTTCTCTTACCACCTTTTGATTGCAATCCCATTTTCAAAACTAAGTCGGCAGCCATTTTCCTTGTAGGCAGGAATAGAAATTCTTTAAACTTTTTTGTTGAGATATAGGGGCTAATTAAGAAGAAATAGTCCCTAATTGCCTGCTCATGTGCATCTTTCGAGGTACTTCCGCAATAAGCACAATGCCATCTCGCGGAATATCGCAGCATTGGGATATGGCCACAACTCTGGCATTGGACACCAGGCAGGATATCAGCAGGATCGATGCTGAAAAGATGAAGATGGGAACCTTCGGGCTCGTGGCTTTTAAGTAGTTGTTTGCTTAATTTCTTTACTTCCTTTTCTGGCAAGATTTCGTTTTTGCACTTGTTCCTATACTCTTCAATCTTAAAAACCAATTTGCCAGCTTTGCAAATTCGCTCGTAAACCTCTCGATCGTTCCCTGGGTTCTTTAAGATAGACGCTGAGTTGCTGTAGGCAACAATGAATTCAATGGGAATGGAGGGAAAGTTGCGATCTTTTAGCCATCTTTTCAACTGTTCTCTTTGTCGCTTTACCTGGAGAATGGGATCTTCATATGATTCAAGTTTGTCATTATGGGTGCGGAGGACTTGGTTTAGCCTAGTATCGAATTCAAGGATTCCAGGCATATTTTTTGCTTCAATTAAAAGAATTAAACTTGAAGATAATAGTAGGAAATCAATCTGGAAGTAGGTTTTGCCAAATGGCAAGCGGATATTTTGGAAGATATGAAAATCATTTTCATGGAGGAGATTGATGTAATAATCGAGGTCTTGTTCTCCTTTTAGGCCTGCTCTCCGAATCATCAAATCCTGGAGGATAACGGCCCGTTTTGGATGGTTTGGAGGTAGCCTTCGCAATAAAGCTTCGTCAATTAAAATTCTTAACGGAATGGTTCGTCTCTTAACAATCAAAATATAATCACCCCTTTTATAGATCTTCCTTCTCATTCGACATATTTTGCCGAATATCCTGCACACTTGAATAGAAAAAAAAGACAGACCCGAAGGCCCGTCTCCTCATTTCCTATTAAGGCTTCAAAACAACCTTGATGCAGTCATCCTTGCGGTCATTGAAAATTTCGTACCCTTTGGCGGCGTCTTCCAAAGGAATTTTGTGTGTGATGATGTCGGTTGGATCAAATTCACCGTTGACGACCATGTCAAACAACTTAGGCATATAGTGGATGACCGGTGCCTGACCCATTTTCATTGTAATATTCCGTTCAAAGAAACGGCCAAGCGGGAACATATTGTAGCGCAAACCGTAAACCCCGGTTAACTGTACTGTACCGAACTTTCGTACAGCTGTATGAGCAATCTCTATTGCGGAAAGCGTGCCGCCCTGCAGCTTCAGTTTTTGCTCGACCTTTTCCACGGCTGATTTCTTCCCGTCCATGCCTACGCAGTCGATGACCACATCAGCTCCGCCGTCAGTGAGATCCTGCAGGAACTTGCCGGGATCGTCCTGCTGGGTAAAATCGAAAATTTCCACGTTATTTGTTGTTTTGGCATGCATCAGCCTGTAATCGAGGTGGTCGACTGCGATGACTCTTTTTGCGCCCTTCATCCAGGCAAACTTTTGTGTCATCAAGCCGACAGGCCCGCTGCCAAGGACTATGACGGTATCCCCCTTCTTGACACCGGCATGCTCGACGCTCCACCATGCTGTTGGAATAACATCGGACAGGAACAGGAGCGATTCATCCTCTAGCTCACAAGATTCAGGCACAACAAATGATGTGAAATCGCCAAATGGAACCTTTAGATACTCGGCCTGGCCACCAGGATGGTTACCGTATTGTTCTGTATATCCGAAATAAGCACCTGTATCCTTATAATCGTTTGTAGTGTCACACTGGCTTTCCATTTGGTTCTGGCAGTAAAAGCATTCACCGCAGGATACATTAAATGGAATGACAACCCTATCACCTTTTTTCACTTTCGTTACCCCAGGTCCCACTTCCTCGACAATCCCCATTGGTTCATGGCCGATGATATAGCCTGGGCGCAAAGGCATATTTCCCTGGTAAAGGTGAAGGTCTGACCCGCAGATTGCTGTCGAAGTGATTTTTACGATCATATCTTTTTCATGTTCAATTTTTGGTGCTTCAACATTTTTCACCTGTACATCCTTTGAACCTTGATACGTAACTGCTTTCAAATCATGCCACCCCATTTCTGTTATTTCATTAAAAGAATTCCCCACAGTTATTCAGAAAAAACATGTTTGGAAGTTTTTCCAATAATTAGCGCCATACATAAACTTTCATTTTATAATGCACCTTATAAAATGGAGGTGTTAAAAATGGACCCAAATCAACCAGGTAATGAAAAGCTTCCTGATTTCAAGGACATGACAGACCGAATTATCGCTAGTCCAGCCTCTGGACCCCAGCTGGTAATCAAAACGAATCTCGACCCAGCAAATGCTACAGAGGATAACCCTTATTTTAAAAACGATCAAATGACCGATTCAGAACAATTCAAGGAATATTTCAAGGAGTAATCGATGGAAAAAACACAAGCTTATTTGCGTGAAATTGTATCTAACTATACTGAAACCTACCCCCTCAGTAAAAAAATCTATCAGCGGCTTGAGGAAGGCAACTATCCTTCAGAAGGTCATTTTGTTAGAGACCTGACGGCGGAGGAAGCAGAATTTTTGAATAAAATTCTTCCGGAAGCGATTGAGTATGCCAAGAACGAACTTGACGAAACTCGTGCCCGGCAATTGAATGAAGTGTACGAATTACTCTACTAGTCCGAAGGGGATTTACCCCTCCGGACTCCTTCACCTTCCCTGCTAAACACTCCTTAGAAATCTTTCAAACATTATCCATATCACTGTAAAAACGATTATTATATAATTTAGGTATTCATTTTTGAAGGAGAAGATTTCGATGCCTTTAGAAACATTATTGGATATTGCATTCCACTTTACCGGTGCTGTAATTGAAGAAACTTTAATAAGCTGGAAACCAGCAGCCCGCTCTGAAAAGCTTTATGAAAAACTTCAGTCCTTTCAGGGGAAATCTGTTATCGTTAGGTCTGGAGAATTTCTTGCTGGCGGGAAATTTAAATTTGACTCTACATATGAGGTTGAATCGTTCAAGGCTGAGTTAAGCGATAATGGTATTGTTATCTATACCGCCGATAAGACAGCGTTTGATATTGAAGGAAAAACTTTATCAAGGATCTATACTGGACAAAAGGGTCCGGGTCGTATCTGCATTAACACAAGCAAAACGGATTTCTTGATCGACCTTATAGAAATTTCATAAGAGATTTGACCAAATTGGATATTTATGGAGGAACAAGTGAATAAACTCGGTAGTGCAATTTACAAATACAAGAAATCAGTGATATTGGTTTGGGTTGGAATCATAGTCTTTTTTGGTTTTTTCGCATTGCAGCTCCCTTCTGTATTGAGCGGCAATGGATTTGAGTTTGATGGTGAATACAAAAAAACCAAGGAGATTATAGAGGAGGATTTTGGGCAGCATCCATCTTCAGTCATTGTCCTGTATGAAAATGAAGGGGAAGCATCTGATGAAAAATGGAAATCTTCCATTAAGAATTCCTTCGAAAAAGCGGAACAACTAGCCGCAGACAGTGTCTCTCCTTTTCAACAAGAAGGAATGATCAAAGAAAACATCGCTTATGGCGTCTTGATGTTTGACAAAGAAGCTTCCTCAATGAGCGAAGAAATAAACGATCTTCGCAAAGTTTTAAAAAACACAGACGGTATTAAAGTTTCGATTACAGGTGAACCGGTTATCATAAAAGACCTCAACCAGGCCAGCCAGGATGACCTTGCCAAGGCCGAGATGATCGGCCTTCCTATTGCTTTGCTTGTACTGGTACTTGCTTTCGGAAGCCTTGTTGCAGCCAGCCTGCCGCTGTTGGTAGGAATCTTTTCGATCTTAACCACAATGGGCGCGGTTTACTTTTTCAGCTATTGGTTTGATTTAACGATTTTTATCCTTAACATCGTCCCAATGATTGGCCTTGCCTTAAGTATTGACTTTGCCTTGTTATTCATTAACAGATTTAAGGAAGAAGTAAACAAACAGCCGGTCAAGGATGCGCTTATGACAACGACCGCGACCGCTGGGCGTTCGATTATCTTTTCGGCGATGTGCGTGTTCATCGGTCTTCTAGGGCTTATGTTCATAAAAATTGATATCTTCCAGAATGTCGCTATCGGCGGGATGACAGTTGTCCTTATTTCCGCAGTTTCCGCCGTCACTTTCCTGCCGGCAATCCTCGGACTGTTAGGCAGCAAAGTCCATTCGCTGAGCGTATTAAAAGTGAAATCAGACAAGCCTGGAATCTGGAGCACGTTTGCTCATTTTGTGATGAGAAGGCCTGTTATTATGACGTTGCTGGCACTAGGACTTTTAATTGCTGGATTGCTTCCAGTAAGGCAAATGGAGCTGACTGTCCCTGGAGTTGACGCACTCCCTCCAACCTACGATTCTAGAATTGCTTATGATAAGTTCCAGGATGAATTTGTAGATATAAACAAAAGCTCAGACAAGGAAGTCAAACTCATCCTAGAGACTGAAGGCGAGGTCTTAACGGAAGAGAACCTGGAAAAGCTGCAGTCCGTATTGAAAAAATTCGAACAAAACAAAAATGTGGAAGTTGTCGATTCTCCTTTCACATTAACAGGGATTGATGACCCGGCCGCTTTTCTTATTACTGCCTCCCAGGAAAACAGTCCGATCCAACATGTGGCTGATGCATTTATTACGAAGGATAAAATGCTCGCATCAGTTTACTTAAAAGAGAATCTTTCTGCTGCTGAGGCACAGGATTTGGTAAGGGAATGGGCTGATAAAGAATATGATGTTTCGATTTCATTTGGAGGATCCCCGAAATTCGAACAAGAAATCTTTGATGAGATTTTTAAAAAAGCACCACAAGGTCTGGCGTTAATCCTGGTATCCACCTTCCTGATCCTGATGGTGGCGTTTAGGTCATTGTTGATTCCCCTTAAAGCGATCATCATGAATATTTTAAGCTTAAGCGCCACATTCGGAATTGTCGTGTGGATCTTTCAGGAAGGGCATCTTGGAGTTGATCCGACAAGCATTGCCTTGATTCTTCCAGTGTTTGTTTTCAGCCTCGTGTTTGGACTGTCAATGGATTATGAGGTATTCCTCATCTCACGTATCCACGAGGAGTATCTTGAAACGCAAGATAATAACTACGCAACCTTAACCGGGTTAATTTCAACGAGTAAAATCATCTCCTCTGCTGCGGCAATCATGATTGTCGTGACAGGCGCATTTGCTTTTACAGGTGTTGCGCCCGTAAAGCAAATGGGTGTTGGGATTGCACTCGCCATCTTTATCGATGCCACTGTTATCAGAATGGTCCTGGTGCCCTCGCTGATGAAACTGCTAGGTGACTGGAACTGGTGGTTCTTTGGCCTCAAGCCTTCAAAAAATAAAAGGCTTGGACATTAGAAGCAAAACCCGACTAACCGAAATTAAGAGAAACAAAAAAACAGCAGTTGCCTGCTGTTTTTTTGTGTTATCCTCTTGCTGATGCCGTCTTATCTTCTTCTTCAATTGGCACTTCCCCAGTTTTATCACGGTGATGAATTGCATTGATTTCCCCACCAAGGACCAGAGCCAGACCTGTCAGGAATAACCATAGCATCAAGACGATGACGCCACCTAGACTTCCGTAGGTTGCAGAGTAGTTTCCAAAATTACTTACATAAAATGAAAAACCAAGTGAAATCAACTGCCATACAACCGTTGCAAAGATTGCTCCTGGAATTACATGCTTAAAAGGGTAATGTTTGTTTGGGGCAATTTGATATAAGGCTGCGATTACTGCTGCCATCACAACAAACGCGACAATCCAGCGAACGATGCTGAAAACGATGTCGAATGGCGCTGGAATGTGGATAAACGACTGAATTCCATCCAAAATGACTTTCCCAAACACAGGTAACAGCAGTGCAACGACTAAAGTAAGAATTAAACCAATTGTCAGCATGATCGAGATAAGTCTAGCTTTTATGAAGGATCGAGTTTCCTCGACATCGAATGCGATATTCATCGCTTTCATAAAAGCATTCATTCCGTTGGAAGCTGACCAGATTGTCCCGATGATACCGAAAGTCAGCAAACCGCCGTTTCGCTCGCTTACGAGCTTGACCACATTATCCTTCAACAATTGTGCTGATTCAGATGGCAACAATTTATTTACTACGTCAATTGCCTTTTGAGGATCGATATTCAAGTATGGAACAATTGCAATTAGCAAAATTAACATAGGAAACAAAGCTAACATGTAATAATATGCCTGTTGTGCTGCAAGACCGGTTGCGCGGTCTTCTTTCAACTCACCTAGCAGGCTTTTACCATAATACTTAATCTTCTCTTTCAATTACGAATCACCTCTCGTTGACATCCAGTATGCTTGTCTTTTCCCCGTTCTGGGAGTTTTTAATCATGATAAAAAACTCCAGCAGAATATTCTCGAAGGGCTCCTAAAAGATTTGCTGTTTGATTACCGCACCATGAACTCTTTTCTGCTCAATCAGCATATTGTCAAATATCACGATTAGACTTATACAAATAGAAAAAGAGCCAAAAAAAGACCATTCCTAAAAGAAACGGTCATTGGCTCAAGATTACTTATCATCTTCCACGTATGGATCATGCTCGTATGCTGGAAGGTCACCAAACGGGGTCATGATCCCTTCTTCATCAAGCTCATTTTCGTATTTCTCATGTTGTTTATTAGGGTACACAGTAATTTCTTTGCCGGAAATGTCCGTGCCTACAAAGTTTTCAAAGTCTTCAACATATCCCACGTTTTCCTCAGATTCAATATACATATCATTATAATTGTCCTGAGGAGTGACAAAATCAGATGGCGTCTCCGATGTTCCCCAGCTTGAAACCTCCTGCCAGGAATCCTCAGCATCATATGCTACATTTTCATCTTTATTATCCAAATCGAACTTGCCAAACGGAGGCATTAGCACCCCCTCTTCAATTGGCCGGTTGTGAGAGACTGTTCGGTCCGGGGTGTGCGCAATGCAAAAGGTCGTTTCAGGCAAAGCTTCAAGCCTTTCGAAAGAAATTTCCCTTTCGCAAACCTCGCATTTACCATAAGTTCCTTTTTCAATAGCCTGCAATGCTTTGTCTATATTCTGGAGTTGATATTCTACGTGATCGTTTAAAGCGATATCTTTTTCCCGTTCATACAACTCGGTCCCCTCATCACCCGGATGGTTGTCATAGCTCGAAAGCTCACCTGTGGATTCATGGGCATGGCCGCTTCTTAAATCAAAGTGATCATTTCCCTCCAAGTGAGATTGAAGATCTTTTTTATTTTTGAGAAGCTCTGCCTTGAATGCCGACAGCTGGCCATTTGTAAGCATATCAGCTGCTCCTTTCTGAAAAAGCGATTTTTCTTAGCTTGCTGCAAATTGCCTTAATTAATAAAAGGTAATAAGTGCTATCTGTTCGCCAGTACCAATTTTACCCCGGCATTCATACTATATATGACAACTTATCAAAATAAACAGGAGTGATGCCTATGCCTTTATTCGTTAATGGTTATGTTTCACCACAAATTTTTAATAATAAAACGAATATTGCTGAAAAGAGCAATCAAGATAAATTTCATCTTAACTATTTGCAAGAGGTATTGAATGAACAGCAGAAGTTGAACACCGAACTGACTGGAAGCGTTTCTCAATTCGACAGCAGCTTGCAGATTACTCGTCAAGAACAATATGCAAATTACATGGAGCTGGTTTCCGTTCTTGCCAGGCATGAAAATCTTTCTGAAAAGGTTATTGAAAATATTTCAGAACAAAAGGAGTCCACTTCGGAAATCGATGACAAACTGATCAAGCTTGAGGAAATGCATGAACAGTTTGCTAAATCATTTTTAAGCAAAGAACTGACCAGCCAGGCGATCCTTGACCAGCTTGCATGCCAGGAAGCTATGGTCCAGGATTTAAACAGAAAACTTCTCGAATATGAGGATGTTACCAATGCACTTGCTCTTCAATCGAAGAGGCAGGAAGAGCTGCAGGACATGATAGCAAAGCAAGCGGATTTACAAGGAATCTTCCATCAGACAATCATGGAACATTTGGGCAAACAAGATGCTGTTGGCGAAACGATCACAGATCAGCTAAGCGAAATAAAGACTACTTTATCAATGAAGGTCCATGTAATCATTGATAAAATCGAAGATCAATACTCAAAAATCACCCAGTTTTTCTTAAGCCTTATCTTGCCCAACATCACTCAAAAAAAAATAATTAAAGGTAAAACGTTTAAGACAAAAATTAAAAAGGAAGAATAAAAAAGCATTGGCAATTTGCCAATGCTTTTCCAAGTTATTAATCTAATATGGTAACCTTAACTGACTTTCTTCCCCATTGAAGTGCCCCGCTTTGAGTCGGGATAAAGACATCAATTCTGTTTCCTTTAATCGCGCCACCGATATCTTCTGCTGTCGCATAGCCGTAACCCTCGACATATACCTTTGAACCAAGCGGAATTACAGAAGGGTCGACTGCTATAACTTTCGCATCTGGATTAGTTTTCAGGTTCACTCCAGTTTTGGTAATTCCCGAACATCCTTCACAGCTAGCTGTATAAGCAGTAGCTTCAACGGTAATTTGATTCGATGAAGCAGCTGGCTTTGATGGAGCTGGCGTTGCCGTAACTTGTTTGGCTGCTGGTGCTGGTGCTGCTACTGGTGTTGCTGCTGGCTGAGCCTTTTCAGCCTTCATTTCGACTGGCATATTTGTATAAACAGCCAGGCTCATTCCAGGGCGGATCAGGTCAGAAGATAATTTATTCCATGTTTTAAGTTCTTCTACAGATACTCCGTATGCTTTTGCAATATTCCAGAGTGTATCTCCTTTTCTAACTTGTGCATACTTAATAGGAGATACTTCTAGCAGGTCATTTGCGTAAATAACATCACTAGATAAGTTATTCCATTTTTTTAAGGATTCAACTGATACGCCGTATTCCTTTGAAAGACCCCATAGTGTATCTCCCTTATGTACGACGATTTCCTCTGCCTGTGCTTGTGCTCCGGCCGCTCCAGAAATTGCCGCTGCTGCAACCAATGATAATAATGACTTTTTCATTTGTTTGCCTCCCATCGGCTAATTTTTCTCACGTGAATTATCGTAACATAGAATTTCCTGAGAAAAAGAACAGCTAGATTTAAATTCGATTACGAGAATAACAGAATTATAACGAGAACATGTCATAAATTCAGAATATTCAGTTAAAATAATACTTTCGGATGAATAATTTCAAGTAAATTAACATTTAATTCTATGTATTTCCTTTAAAGCTATGTTTTACCAAATAGATTTTAGATTGATTTAACAATTTCCAGTCGTTTTTATGACATTAAACTTTTTAATTTCGGTAAAAATTATTATTATAAAGGTATTACACTTGAACCGGAGGAACTAAATTTGGCTATCAATGGAGTTAAAGATCAATTAATAGAAGTTTTAGAACGGGATCAAGAGAGTTTAGCTATTTTGATTTTCGAGGAGTTAAAAAAGGAAAATCCACAAGAAATAACAGATGCGATAAAAGAGAGAGGTATAACTGTTTTAAAAGAGCTTGTGGAAATGATTAGACTTGTTGATGAAAGTAAATCAGATGCGTTAGCTTGGGGTTATAGGATGGGGAAATTCTCGGTTAGTCAGGGCAACACATTAATCTCAACTTTTGACAGGGTTAATACATATAAACGAGTTATCTGGACATATATTTCAGATTGGCTGAAAGACAAAAACGAGGAAAGTTCATTCCTGATGGCAACCCTGCTTGAAACGGATACCATATTCAATACGATAATTTCCGGTTTTAGCAAAGCTTTTTCAGACAATGCCTTTAATGAACTGAAAGAATCCGAGGAAAAATATTTATCGATCTCAGCTCCTATCGTTCCAATCCTGCCAAAAATCGGTGTTCTTCCATTAGTAGGAGATCTTGACGAAAATAGGGCTAGAGTGTTGCTTGATAAGACATTGATAACTTGCAAGGACTTAAGGTTTGAAAATCTTGTCATTGACCTCTCAGGCACATATAAAGTGGATGAAATCGTTACTGAAAGTCTGCTTAAGCTCGTAAACAGCCTTCGTTTAATCGGGATTAAGCCAATACTGACCGGACTGAGAGCCGATTTAAGCCAGCAAATGATTCTGAAAGGAATCTCGTTCCGGGGTATCGAGATCTATAAGGATGTCATGCAGGTAATCATGGATTTCAAAAATAAAAATAGCTAAAATCTCCGCTGGAGATTTTAGCTATTTTTTTATGCTATTGTTTCGACTTTA
The DNA here is from genome assembly GCF_023715485.1 of Mesobacillus subterraneus. Lineage (GTDB taxonomy): Bacteria > Bacillota > Bacilli > Bacillales > Cytobacillaceae > Mesobacillus > Mesobacillus subterraneus_B. The sequence goes on from NZ_JAMBOF010000004.1 coordinate 142,876, forward strand.
ACGGCACAAGCTTTGAATTCCGCTGTACCCGAAATAGGGTCATACTCATTCAAAGTCAGCACATTTGTTGGAACCTCTGACCAATGGAAGCTCATGAATACGAGCCCAGGAACAACTTGTTCCGTTACCTTCGCTTTGACCGTCAATGTTCCCCGCCTGGAGCTTACTCTTACAAGGTCGCCGTCATTGATATTCAGTCGTAAGGCATCAACCGGATGAATATCCAAAGTTTCTTCAGTCTGCTTTATTTTAACTCCGGACGCATAATGACGAGTTTGGGTATGGGTATTATATGATTCGTAACGTCTCCCTGTTGTCAAAGTGAAAGGATACTCTTCATCGGGCTGCTCAAGAGGCGGAGTAAATTCCACTGGTACAAAATTTGATCGTTTTTCATTTTCTTTTCCATTATGGAACCTTTCATGAAGGATCTTGGTTCCTGGGTGGTTCTCATCGGGGCACGGAAAATGGATGCCATACTCATCTTCCAGCCTTGCATATGAAATTCCTCCATACATCTCCCAGGCCAGCTCTCTCACTTCATCCCATATTTCTTCGCTTGAACTATACTGCATTTGATATCCCATCCTTGCAGAAAGATCGCAAAGGATTTCCCAGTCTTCTTTTACTCCTGGCTGGGCAGTCACTGCAGTCCTGACTCGCTGGATTCTCCTGTCCGTATTAGTGTATGTGCCATCCACCTCGCCCCAAGACCTAGCCGGCAAAACGACATCAGCCATTTCTGCGGTCTCCGTCATGAAAATATCCTGGACGATTAACAGGTCGAGCTTTTCCAGAAGAGCTCTCGTATGGTTCATATGAACATCTGCAACTAGCGGATTTTCTCCAATGCAGTATAAAGCTTTTATTTCTCCCGTTTCAATCTTGTCAAATGTCCTCGTCTGGGTATCTCCCACCCTTTGGCTGATTTGTACTTTCCATGAATGTTCAAACCGGGACCTGTAATCGTCCTTCAAAAGGCTCACTGCACCGGTCAGCTGGTTTGGCAGGCAGCCCATGTCTCCTGCGCCCTGTACATTGTTTTGTCCCCTTAAAGGCATGATTCCCGAACCTCTCTTGCCTATCTGACCAGTAAGCAATGCCAGATTGGCAATATCAAAAACATTGTTCACGCCGCAATGATGTTCTGTAATGCCAAGCGTATAGGCTATCATTGACTTGTTTGAGGTTGCATAGAGTCTCGCGACCTCTATGATGTCTTCTGCCAATAAACCTGTGATTCCTGCTGAAAATTCAGGGGTATAACGATCAACTTTCGCTAGCAATGCCTCAAAGTCCCCTGTATGATTCCCTATGAAACCTTTATCGTATAACCCCTCTGTAATAATCACTCGGATCATCGCGTTGATAAGCGCAATATCTGTTCCAACATTGATTTGCAAATGCTTCTGGGCGGATTTGACCATATCAATTTTTCTAGGGTCAATGACAATGACCTTCAGGCTGCCTTTAGCCGCTTTTTTGATTCTGTTTCCAATAATCGGGTGGGCCTCTGTTGTATTGGACCCCATCAATAATAAAACTTCTGCTTCATCAATATCTTCGAGCGTATTTGTTGGGAAACCGCTTCCAAAAACAGTCGCCAGACCGGCGACACTTGGAGCGTGTCAGGTTCGGTTGCAGCCATCAATATTATTGCTTCCGACAGCAGCCCTCATGAATTTCTGTGTAATATAATTTGATTCATTTGTTGTTCTTGCACAAGCGAACATCGAGATCGCATCCGGTCCAAAATCATTTTTAATCTCAGACAGGCGGCTTGCAATGAAGTCGTATGCTTCTTCCCATGTTGCCTTTACAAGCTTTCCGGCTTTTTTGATCATCGGAGTATTAAGCCTTTCAGGCGCATGCACGTACTGATAGGCAAATGCTCCCTTGACACACGTCTGCCCTTTGTTAACCGGCGCTTCCTTGTCTCCCCTGATCTTGATAATCTTATTATCTTCCACTTCCAGTATCAGTCCGCAACCCGTTCCGCAATAACCGCAGACAGTCTTTACTTGCCTGATCGATGTCATTCCTTCCCCTCCCGGTTCTTACCTATATTAAATTCTTTCTTACTACCAATAGTAGTCTAAATTTTCCCAGTAATGTTGAAAATTCATAAGATTTTTTTGTCGTTTTTCCAACATTTTTTCGACAATATTTAGTTACTGTGCTTTTAATGCACTTTCAATTAGAGTGTAAAAACTCAATTCTAGTCCTGGAATGTCTTTTCTTTGTCGAAGGCAATTATAAACTCGTGATTCATTTTTGAAATCCCTCTATATTGAAGACATGAATCAAACCCGATTTTTGAAAGCATAAAAATAAGACAGGAAAAAATCCTGCCTTATTGTCAGACTAACTACTATGCAGTTTTGGCCGGAAGCAATATCTTAAACGTTGTTCCTTTATTTTGTTCGCTTTCAATATACACCTTGCCATTATGGCTTTCGATGATTTTGAAGCTGACCATCAATCCGAGGCCGTTTCCATTTTTCTTTGTCGTATAGAAGGGCTCGCCGATTTTCTTTAATGTTTCTGGTGGAATTCCGACACCAGTATCCTGGATGGAAATCACGATATTCTCATCATGAATTTCAGCTTTCACTCGTAAATCCCCGCCATCTGGCATTGCTTCAATCCCGTTTTTCATGAAATTCAAGAATACTTGCTTAAGTCGATTTTCATCGCACTCAATTTGGACAATTTCTTCGACTGTATCAAATTCGAGTTTAACATTTCTCTTCCTTGCTTCGAACTTAAGCATAGAAACGACATTTTGGACAATTGGAATGATATTTCTTTCCTCTAGCTCGACTGCTTTAGGCTTAGCTAAGACCATGAACTCTTCCACGATATTATTGACTCGGTCAATTTCATCAAGAATGATTTCTATGAACTCCTGGCGCTGAGGGTCCTTTTCATCTAATTGAAGAAACTCTGCATAACCCTTCATGGATGTCAGCGGGTTCCTGATCTCATGCGCCACACCTGCAGCCAACTGTCCGACTGCGGCGAGCTTATCCTGGCGATGGAGCATTTCTTCTGATTTTTTCTTTTCGGTGATATCATTACGGATCGCGAGATATTGATAAGGCTTGCCATTTTCATTTAGGAATGGAACGATAGTTGTATCTACCCAGTAGAAGGAACCATCTTTTGCCCTGTTGCGGATTTCTCCCTTCCATACTTGGCCTGATCCAATTGTTTTCCATAGGTTTTTGAAAAACTCTTTAGAATGCAAACCGGAATTTAACAGGCTATGGTCCTTCCCAATCAATTCCTCTCTGCTGTATTTCGAAATCTCACAAAATTTATCGTTTACACTCTTGATAATGCCCTTTTCATCGGTAAAAGCAACAATTGAAGATTGGTCGAGAGCAAAGTTTATATCGCTGACCTCTTTTAAGGTTTCCTTTAAGCTGGCCTCTGCCTGCTTTCTATTCGTAATGTCCGAACGGATTGCTACATATTGATATGGCTTTCCCTTGCTGTTCAAGAATGGAACAATAGTCGTATGAACCCAATAAAATGATCCATCCTTAGCTTTATTCCGAATTTCACCCTGCCATACCTTCCCTGCTCCAATGGTTCTCCACATATCCTTGAAGAATTCTTTGGCATGGTGGCCGGAATTCAGAATTGAGTGGTTTTCCCCTAGTAACTCCGCTTCGCTGTACTTGGAAATCTCAATGAACTTATCATTTACATACGTGATATTCCCTTTAGGATCTGTAATCGCTACAATTGCGGATGCGTTGAGCGCATCAGTGATGTCTTTCAAATTCGTATCTGACACCGCAAGCCGCTTGCTAATCAACGCACTTGATCCAATCAGCCCGGCAAGAATCAGCACAGAAACAAAAACGATTAAGTAGCTGATTAGCGATTCAGGTATACCAGCCTGTTCCACTGGACCGTTATCGTTATATACTGATGAGGCTTTTGTTAGCAGAAAATGACCTTCTACAATAGCCGCAGTGACAACAAGTGCACTTACCGGCTTTATCCATCCATGGTTCCCCTGTGTAAAACTTGTTGAGAAAAATAGCATCCAAAAGGAAAAGTAAAAAGAAGCGAAAACCATACCGAGTGCGATCAATAAAATCGCGGGCTGATAACTGAACTGAAGCTTCATTGAATACATTCCAAGGATGTGAACAACAAGAATTGCAAGCATCATGAAAAAGCTTCCTGCCACCAAGTTGCCTTTATTAACTATTTTTCCAGTCAATGTGTAGAAAGCCATAGCCGTGAAAGAAATACCAAGGATTATTGATAAAATGGTAATTGGAATCTGGTAAGACACTGAACCATTTAGATTAATAGCCAGCATACCAAAGAAATTCATTACCCAGATTCCAATGCCGAGCGAAAAAGTTCCGCCCAAAAAAAGAAACCGTTTATTCCGGTCAGATGTTTTAATAAGACTGAACAAATCTAATGCTGTATACGAAGACATAACCGTCAATAAAATTGCCACAAGCAACAAAATTGGATTGAAGGATAACTCAGCACTATCCATTTAGGCATCATTCCCTATTTAAGTTTTCATTTCGATTGTAAGTTAAAATGGCAAAGATTAAAAGAGGTTATTTAATAATTTGTAATAAGTTTGTCACTTTTATCTATTGACCAATAAGAATAATTGTTGTATTCAATTTTCCCTTATCCCTTTCAATTTTAAACTTCTTTCAGTTTCTTGTACTTCTTACTAACAAACAGGAATATCCACCTATTTTTTTAATTTTTCTAAAAAAAGCCTACACAAAATCCATTTTAATGTTTATACTGTACTATAACAGGTTAAGTAAAATATAAATTGTTCTATAAAAGGAGGAAATTTAATTATGATGAGTCCCGTTGAATTTTTTCGTAATTTGCCAAAGAAGGTATGTCCTGAGTGCGGTGAAGGAGTGCATGAGCAAGCAGAATCATATTTAATGGAATGTGACCGCTGCTTATCGAAGAAAGAAGAATAATCCTTAAAAGCGGAAGAGAACGTTATACCTGGTATAACGGAAACAAGGCACCTTTTAACAAGGTGCCTTGTTTTTGGTGGAAAGCGAGTGACCGGAGAGGAAATCAACAGTATAATTTTACACAGAAATCAAAAATTTTTATAATTTATCCGTATGACAATAAGGAGCGAGAAATGAATAAAGATCTACTATTAGACCGTATAAGGGAGGTCTACCCATCTTTAAAGATTGAAAAGGCCGAAAGAAATACATTTGGACAAAATAATGATGTAATCATCATTAATGACAGTTTTGTATTCCGTTTCCCTAAATACATAGAAGGAATCAATAATTTAAAGAATGAAGTTATTTTGTTAAATACGATTTCTAAAGTAATCAAAACACCGATTCCTGAACCAGTTTTCATCTCTCTGGATGAGCAGCAGGCAGGAAAAGCTTTTGCTGGATATAAATTAATCAGCGGAAACCCTATGTGGAAAAATGAATTGCTAGCGCTGAGCGAAAACGGTTTAGGACAAGTTGCACATCAGCTTATATCTTTTTTAAAACAAATGCACACTTTCCCTCTTGATGCACTACGTAGCGTTATAAAAGAAGAATTCAAAGAACCTGGTGCTGAAATCGAATCATTATATATAAAATTAATAGACAAGGTCTACCCCTATATGAGTAGTGAATCCAAGGATTCCGTGTCGCATCGATTTGAAACCTTTATTGAGAATGAAAAGACAAATAGTACAATTCCTACATTGATTCACGGGGATTTTGGAGCATCTAATATATTATGGGATGCAGCAACTAATAAAGTTACGGGAATAATCGATTTCGGAGGAACACGACTAGGTGATCCGGCATACGATTTTGCCGGATTGCTTTCAAGTTACGGGGAGAATTTTTTTAATCTCTGTATCAAACTGTATCCTGATGGCAACAAAATTTCGGATAGAGTGAAATTTTATAAAAGCACATTTGCCCTCCAGGAAGCTTTACACGGAATTGAGAACAATGATAATCAAGCTTTTAAAAACGGGATCAGCGCTTATAAATAGACAAAAAGAAGAAGCTCGAAATCGAGCTTCTTCTTAACATCTTAGGAGACCCAACCAGCATCAGCCCAAAACACATTTGGAACTATTGAGTTGTATGATTCTCTTACTATAGCCGATGTGTGCTTGTTCCGCATTAAAGGTATCTTTTCATAAAAAGGTATTCCCTGATTTTATGAAGATCCTTTACAAACACATTTTTCGGTATAATCACCGAGAGACTCATTATTCCCTGACTTTATAAGGTTATTTTACCTTAGGCTTCCTGCAACAACCTTTTAACCATCAATTCTAACGAGATGGTATCTGCCTGCTATAACTAACTGTTTTGCAACAAGGATTTCCAACCACATTCACGGTTTGATATTGAATCGTGAACGTCAGGTTCAATTCCAAATACCGTTAAATTGAAGCACTTAGTCTTCTTTTTAACGTATTCTTTTGGTAAAAGGCTTCATTTCAACGTATAAAAGATAATAGGCTGAAATTCTGCTTTATCCCACTTGAGCTGATCCTTTTGGATTGTTCCTCCTGGCAAACCAGTTAACACGTGGATAGATGCAGGCAAGTTGTAACATTACAGCTTTTTGATAAGACGCTTACAAAATCATTCATAGGAATAAACTTTTTCCTCGTTCACTACGGAACGAACACATATGGTTGAGTCTCCTAAGATGTTAATATCTTTCTTTTTACACTTTTATTATACCACCAGCGCCTTGTTTGTAAACCCTTACAGTTGTGACATTTTGGTGTCTATTTCCCCTTTTTATTAAATCATTTTGAACTTAATTGATAGGTATAACCTTATTAGCCTCTACAAAAACTATCCATATCAGGGGGTGAAAATGCTTTGGATTTCAACAAAAAAGACAACGCTAAAATCGATGAAGATACTTTTAAATTAACCTATACAGCGAACCAGAGATTCGTTCCAGGGGGTTCTGTGGATCAACACAGGGATATTGAAGCTGGAAACCTCATACTCACAGGAGATGAAATAAAGCAGCAGAATGAAAACTTATAGATAATAGCTGTCTGCACAGAGGCTTTTGTTTCCAGCATGCTTCTAACCGTATATAAATTGGTTAATAACTCATTATAAATAGTTCCAAATAGATGCCATAATTATAAAAACAGCAAAGGATACAAAAGAGCATAAAGAAATGAGGTTATCATTTTGGATATAATTGATCCAAAACACTTAAAGTCTGGCGATGAAGTCTTCGTTATATACAGGAACCCGCATGTACCTACCGTTTCGAATATAAAAGCAGCGGAAATCGTACAGCACCCCAAAGACCCAAATGCACTTGCCCTTTTTTTGAATGAAACATTCCATGTCATTGAAGACGATGACGCACTCTTCACTTCGCAAGCGGCTGCAGAAAAAGCTTATATAGACGCTACGGATCCCTATCATTCACAATGATTCTGCTAACTGCACGTAGACAGCGGATAATCCTTAAAATGTGCTCCAAATCAAAAAGTCAGTTCATGTTTTGAAGGTTAATAAAAGGGGTAAACTTCGATAAGCAAGCCAATCTTCCAGAGGAGGGATTGCAGATGAAAGTCTTATCAGCATCTTCTAAACTCGTCATTGGCTCTGCATTTGAAGGTGGATTTGTCTATCTAAAGAATGGCACCCTTACCCCCAACAAGGTTATTAAACGCGGAAAGCTTTAAATCGACAAATCCTCCTTCTCTCCTTATTGGAGAGAGAAGCACACCCAAAAATGGGTGTGCTTTTTTACACTTTAAATTTTTATAATTTTTAGAAAATTAAAGGATTTTGCTTGTTGAAAACGAATATCTTAGAAATAAAAAAAGTTTGGGGTGACTAGTTTGCTTCAATATGAAAGTGGATTCGCACTGGCATCAAATGAAACCCGTCTTGAGCCCTCTTACCGAATCGATCTCAGAAGCTTTTCCGAAAAAGAATACAACAAGTTTGTCAAATTAAATAGTGTAAAAGACTGGAGCCTTCTCAGCTGGAAAGACATCGGCAAACCATATGAAGTTACTTCCATTGCCAGGGAAAAGAAAGAATGGGAAGATACCCATGAAACAAATCTTCCGGCAAATGTCTCCTGGCAAATGTTCAATAAATCATTCCATGAATGGTTTGTTAAAGATGTCCCTGCCGAAATGAATGAATCTAAACGAAAATTCATGCAAAGCCTTAAAAAGTTCGACTTTCATGAATCCAAATCAGCTTTGGGCGAGATGGTACGTATTCATCTTTGGAATTATGCCCACCGGGTTGAGGATGGGATTTGGGACCCGCGCGGAAAACGTGCATTGTTTGAAGGTCTCGATTTAATTAAACCAAGAATTCTTTTCCTTGGTGCAGCAGAAGGATATGAAGCGATGCAGCTAAGTGCAATTTACCCAGGTGGTGATATTGTTTTTGTGGATTATGATCCTTTTTGCAAGGACACTCGGTTTGCGGACTTCCCTGAATCTTATCCTTTCCTGGGAATTAATCCTTCGACTGGCAGCAATAAAGTTTACCATAAGGACGATTTTGCCTCAGAGTATATTGTCGAGGATATCCGCAAACTTCCATTTAGCCAGGAATTTGATATTGTGCTTAGCGTCGGACTGCTTGAACACTTTCCTGATTCGTTAAAAAGTGAAGTTGTCGAATGGCATCGGAAATTTCTTAAGCCTGGCGGCTATATTATCATGACCACTCCACGGGCCCAGCTAAAATCAAAGCTTTACTATGAAATAATGGCAGACGTCATGAATCATACTTACCGGGAATTAATGACGGTCGAGCAAATGGGACTTTATTTATATGAGAATGGACTTGAAATACTAAGGCATGGTTTCATTAAAGTCCATAACGGTATCATCGCACGGCCAAGATAACAAACAGGCTATGCCATATTCAAAAAGGGCATGGCCTGTTTTATTTTACAAGTCCGATCTTTTACCCTGTTCGGGCTGATTGTTAGTCTGGTTCCCGGTGCTGGCTGTATATCCAACACGATAGACAAAATTTTTTTCTTTCTTTAATGCTTCTGGCATTTTGTACTGTTTGTCATTAGATTGAAATTCACCTTCGTGTGACATTATAACTCCTCATTTCAAGCCATCTTATTGATAGCCTCTATTGTTTAATTCTTCTTTTGCTCCAGATGAACGTTCGATTTTGCCCCCTGCCTCTCCTTCAGTATAACTGTCACTCGCTTGCTCATGTGTAACTGCAAGACCATTGGAAAGCTCATCATTCCGTTTGTAATCCGCTGTTTCATACACACGGCCAGCGAGGTCAGTATTTTTGCTTTCTCTCATTTTCATTAAGGTCCCTCCTTTCTTTCTCAGATTATTTTTTGATAGAAGAACAAAATCCATACTTAAAACTTGAGCACATGTCCTATTGGGCATATACTAATGATTCCCACCAATGGGCTTTACATTTGGGTTTTACTATTTATTGAAATATAATGAGTATACTATATTAACACAGATCTTTTTTTACATCTGAAAGGGGAATTATGGAATGATTGGGCATGAAAAAGTAGTGGATGAACCGTCAATAAAGGTTGGACAGTCCAGCTTTAATTGGGATATAAAAAATGGGACTTTTAAATTTGAAGAAACCGACTCAATCCTTTTCTGGATTACTTCTGCGATGAAAACGTTCTTCGATACTATTGAAGAAATTTCTGGAGACGAAGCCGCTAGCGTAGTTCTGGAGACTACTGGTTTCCGCCAGGGAACGGTTGTAAGCGAATTTTTCAACAAGCTCAACTTGGGCATTGACGATGTAGTTAATGCACTGCCTGGAATTTATGCTTCAGCTGGCTGGGGCCGCGCTGGCTTTAAAAATATTTCAGCAGAAGCTAAGACTGCAGTAATCACCATCAAAAACAGTTGGGAGTTCAAAATCAATAAGGAACAGGGAAAAACAAAAGCCGGCACCTTTATTCCCGGACATTTTGCAGGAATCCTGTCTGGAGTGTTTGGAGAAAACATTTGGTACCGTGTCATCCACAGCCAGCTTGAGGGTCACGATTATTGTGAATTCGAGTTCTTCCCTTCAGATATAACAGTGAACCAGAGCATCCATAAGCTAGCCAGGCATAAAGAATCCCTTGAAATTGAAAAGCTTGAAGCATTGGTAGAGGAGCGGACGAAGGAATTAGCCGGATTAATTAAAGATATCTCCTCACCAATCATTCCGGTCTTAGAAGGGATAGTGGTTGTTCCGCTGCTTGGCAAATATGATGAAGCTCGCTCGGAAGAGTTGATTGAAAAGACGCTTTATAACCTTCCACGCTACCAAGCAGCCTACCTTGTACTCGATTTAACAGGTCTGCATCATGCCAATCATTATACGGTTGATTTTATCCATAAACTCGGGACCTCTGCTTCAATGCTGGGAACCGAAACAATCCTTGTCGGGATATCCCCTGACTTAGGAATCACCATTTCCCAATCCAATTTCAATCTCGGAAAGTTTAACTGTTTCACAACGCTGCAGCATGGTATTTATTATGCGTTGGCTCAGAAAGGCCGGAAAATAATTTAATAGTTCGTACAATTAAGCCCCCTTCTGATTTAGAAGAGGGCTTGATTTCTTGACTAGGTTCTTTTCGTAAACTTTGTTGCTTCTACAACCAAAAGTAAAAATCAGCATTTGGATTTTTACGAGTTTTAATCATTCCTTGTTCAAAAACCTCCTCGAAAAGAGCTCGAAGGCCAAAGATATGCGGGATGAACACTTGCTTCGTAAAACAACATTCTATGCGAATACTGCCTTTAACGATCGCACATCTGAATTTGCACTTTTTTATGGTCCCGCAGCAGCCAGACTGTTAATAGTACACCCACTAAGGTCAGCACAGCAAAAAACAGATATACACCATAGATGTTGAATTCTTCAAAAATAATTCCTCCGACAAAGGTGAAAAACCAATTTCCAAGTCCATTTCCCACAGCTGAATAGATCGTAACAGCCGTGGCGGTGATATGCTTAGGAGTTATTTCACGTATATACTGCAAACCCGCGGGAATAAATAAACCAAGCGAAAATCCCTGTACTACAGCTGAAGCATATATGAGGGTCAAACCTGGCTCGGTAAAATAAAATATCCATCTGATTAGGGAGACAAGTGCCGCCATCACTGCCACCTGAAGCAGACCGAGTTTATGGATCCAGCTTCCCGCAGCCCTCATAAAGGGAATTTCTGATAATACAGCGATAAGAAAAGCAATCCCTATCCCAGTATACGTACCGCCCCGGTCCTCAACAAATAAGCTGAAATAAAAATTATTAGCAAGATTAGGTCCAAAGATCATGAAAGTAATAGCTAGAAAAACCAGAAATCTCTTCATCCCCATTAAATCCTTTATTCCGGAAAGCAATCCATTCGGCTTACCTGCAGCTTCCCTGGGCATTTTCAAGGAAATAGCTCCTGCAATAAGCAAGGTCAGAAAAAAGGCATAGAAAATTACTTGGGGATTCCATTCTGATAATTTCCCCATTAAAAATACAGCAACCCCAAAACCAAGCGAACCAAACAAACGGACATTTCCATAATTAACGCCTGCACTGCTCGTATATTTTAAAGAAATACTATCCGACAATGGTATGATTGCACTTTGAAAAATTGCCAGGACGATTGCTACAAGAATGAATAGAAAAAAGCCCTCAAAGAAAAGATATCCTAACGCAGAGATCCCGGTTATCAAGGTTGTAACTGTCAAAAGCCGGTTATGAAGGTTTTTCATATCGGCAATCATTCCCCATAAGGGCTGAAAAAATATCATGACTACAGGGCCAAGGGACAGAATAATCCCAATTTGGTATCCATTTAGTTTTTCTATATCACTTAAATATACACTTAATAAAGGAAATAAACTGCCTATCCCAAAAAATACAAAAAGGTAAAAACCCTGCAAGGAATATATATCCCTTCTAACTTGTTTTTCCATTATTATCCTCCGTAAGATCCAAGTTGTAGAGCTATATTTTACCACTATTTTAATATAAGAATAGGAATTTTAAATAAAAGCAAAATAATAGCAAAAATAAAGCGTTTTCAATCGGAGTTTATCATGGTAAAATTATGTTGGTTTTAAGTGATCAGACGTCTGTTCACATAAATTTTTCTACAATAACATCTTGCCATTATGAGGCGGTGAAATCATGAAGGAAATAATCTTAAGTTTAGTTGCTGGTTTAGCTGTCGGGATATTATTTAAATTCCTGAAACTTCCTCTGCCTGCGCCACCAGTACTTGCCGGAGTGCTCGGAATTGTTGGAGTTTATTTGGGTGGTCTAGCTGGAGAGTGGATTTTAAATTACTTTAAATGAATTATAAAGCTCTAAAGTAATAAGCAGAAAAAAATCCACGGAGCTCCGCGGATTTTTTGTTTTTACATTATAAAACTTTTTGCCCATAAACAGATTTTGTGGCAGTCGAATGTGATTTATAAACCGCTCCCGAAGGTTTGACACTAAGGTACACATAGATTGTTCCTACAAAGAATGCTCCACCGATAATGTTTCCAGCCGTAACCGGCAGAAGGCTGTATGCACCAGCAGCAAGACTGACTGTCTCAGGATGGGGAACAAAAAGTGCGATTGAAAATAAAACCATATTGGCGACGCTGTGTTCAAAACCAGATACGACAAATGCGAAGACCAGAAGCATCATTACTCCAATTTTAGCACCATCCCCTTTTATATTGAGTGGAACCCATACAGCCAGGCATACAAGCCAGTTGCAAAGGATTGCGCGAAAGAATAACTGATAGGCTGGAGTGTTCATTTTCATGCTCACCGTCTCCATCATGTATTGAGTTTTCTCTGGCGAAGAAAAAATCCCTGATAACATGATGATCACCGCGAAAAAAACTGCTCCTAATAAATTTCCCGCATAACAAGCGATCCAGTTTTCGATTGTATCCTTCCATGTCGTTGCTTTTTTTAACGAACTGATCGTCATCATCATTGTATTGCTTGTGAATAATTCTCCTCCTCCATATAAAATCAATACAAGTGCTATCCCGAAGAAGATGGAACCGGCAATCGGAGTTGCCGGCGAATGGGAATCGAAAAAGTATTCGCCAAGACGGTAAGAAACCATGATTCCAAACCCTATATATACACCTGCGAGTGCGGCCCTGAGCAAATACTTCATTTTCGATTCCATGAGATAATCTTTTTTCTTAATTGCCGTTTTGATCGCTTGCTCAATCGGCTGTTCATTCATATTTAAAACTCCTCTTTTGTGAAATACATCACATTTTATGTTTATGCTTATATCATAAACCTGAGGAGGCTGTTTGTTAATAGACAGGACCATGAACTAATTTCGACGATTATCGAAGCGTTTTCATTTGAAGTATAACGAGATTTCATTAGAAACTGACTTTTCCTGGACGAGAGAGAACGATGTTAACGTAGGGGATTTCCTCTATTACAAAAGAAGCCCTTCTACGAAGGGCTTCCCAGACTGTAGACAAACTCGATGAAAATCGTGTTTGTTTACAGTCTTTTTTGGTTGGTGCTGGAACGGGGCTGTTATTTCCGTTCCAGGCGCTTCGCTTTCCGCGGGGCCGGCGCTGAGCCTCCTCGTCGCCGCTGGCGCCTGCGGGGTCTCACCTGTCCGTCTGATCCCGCAGGACATTGATTGAGCTTCCTCGAACCTGCCCACGCACGATGGAAATGCGTTAGCATTTTCGGAGGAGTCTACGCGCCTTCCACTCCAATCAACAGGACATACAAACTTAACGTGGAACTAAACTAAAGTCTATTTTAAAATAGATACATATAACGCTTGAGGTGATAAAGATGCTTTCGAAAAATAAGCCAATCCAACGAGATCAATTAGAGATGGTCGCTTTAGACCAGCTTGTTCCTCAGGAACATTTAGTCCGCAAGATGGAAGCAGCCCTTGATTTTTCTTTCATTTATGACTTAGTGGAAGATGTGTATTCGGAAGTAGGGCGCCCAAGCATTGACCCTGTAATTCTGGTAAAACTCTCATTCATTCAATATACCTTTGGCATCCGTTCCATGCGCCAGACCATTGCCGAAGTTGAAACGAACATGGCCTACCGCTGGTTTTTGGGTTATGGTTTCCATGATAAAGTGCCCCACTTCTCCACCTTCGGGATGAATTACGAACGCCGTTTTAAAGACACCGATTTGTTCGAACAGATTTTCTATCGAATAGCTTAATCAATCAATGCTGAGCATTCATTTCAATTCATGATGAATAATACTGCCATCGATATGTTTTTTACTCATTTGATTCAAAAGCTTACGATTTTCTTTTGACTCAAAAATGATATTAAAATCATATTCGGGTGGATAGAGCTCAGCAGCCGGGATATTTAGTTTCAAGCGTTTATAGTTAACCTCGATCTTTTCATCCCTTAGCTGGACGATATAATTCCCGTTCAGATCCGGTCCTTTATAGACAATACCCAACTCGCCTAAGGATGAGATATGCACACTGTCACCCATGTGATACTGGGTGACAACCTTCTTTTCGGCTGCTGGTCCCCTTCTTTTGTGTCTGTTTGCAATGATTTGCTGTTCTCTACCTTTTAGCTCAGAAGGATCATTTGCGAATAACCCGGTGTAATTTCTCTCCTCTTTATAAGTGATTTCATGTGCTCGTTCGATTAATTTCGGGTGGATACCAAGTTTAAGGGCAATCGCAAATGCCTGGCTATCTCCACCCTTGCCAATGCGCAGACGGTAGGTAGGTTTTAACGTATCAAGGTCAAACTCCATTGATCCATTCATGAAATCCCCATGCTGGTCTGCAAACTCTTTTATTTCGCTGTAATGAGTCGTTGCGAACAAGGTTGCGCCTTTATTATTTAGGTTCTCAAGGATAGCTGTCGCCAGCCCCATCCCTTCCCCGGGATCCGTCCCAGACCCGAGTTCATCGAGCAGGACAAGCGTCTTGTCATTAGCCTCCGTCAATATTTCGATAATATTGACAATCCTTGAACTGAACGTACTGAGGTTCTGTTCAATGCTTTGGCCGTCACCAATATCGACAAGAACTTTATGAAATATCCCGACTGCACTTCCCTCCTCCACCGGCAAATGCAACCCACTCTGTGCCATTAATACCAGGAGGCCTGCGGTTTTGATCGAGACCGTTTTTCCGCCGGTATTCGGGCCGGTAATGACTAGTGCGTGGTAATCGGTACCTATTTCAATCGTCAATGGAACCGCTTTGGTACCAAGCAGCGGGTGGCGGGCTTCTTTTAACAAGACCATTGACCCGTCATACATCTTCACTCTTTTTGCATCAGTCGAACGGCAGTACTTTGCTTTTGAAAACAGGACGTCATAATGGACCATCGTCTCAATTGCAAGACGTATCTCATGCTCTTTCCCTTCAGCCATGCCGGTCAATGCAATTAAAACCTTCTCCACTTCTGCTTGTTCTTCTAAATATAGCCATTCCATTTGCTCCTGAAAAGCTCCGATCTCTTCGGGTTCAACAAAAAGTGTTGAACCCGATGCTGATGTATCCAGCACTGCCCCCTTCACCTTGGTCCGGTATTCCTTCTTGACCGGAATAACATACCTGCCATTTCTTTGGCTGATGACTGCCTCCTGCAAAAACGGCTTCATTTTTGCAGATTTGAGCAGCTGGTTCAGCCTTTCCTTTAACCTTTCCTCCTGAATAGAGATTTGTTTCCGCACTTTCAGTAGCTCTTTTGTGGCATAGTCATCTATTTGACCATTTCGAATGCATCTTTGTATTTCAGCAGCCAGTTCAGGGAGTTCCTCAATTCCATATACATAAGCGGAGACTCTAGGAGCACAGTATTCCTTATCCTTCATAAACCGTCGGATCTTATTGCAGGTCTCCAGGAAGGAAAGCAGCGTCGTTAATTGATCCGGCCTTAATGGAACACCCTTATTGAAACTCTTCAGGACGATCTCCATTCCTTCAAGTCCATGGATTGGTACACTCGAACTGATTTGAAGAATTTCTAGTGCTTCTGCCAGCTCCTCTTGCCATGATGTGATTTGCTTCAAATTGACAGAAGGAAGCATTTCATTCACTTTCTTCCGGCCTAAATCCGTCAATGCATACGATGCGATTGATTCTTTGATTTTATCGTAACCAAGTGCTTTAAATGTTTGCTCGTTCAATTTAATATTCCTCCTTTAAAAATAGGCTGTGTTAAATTAGGCTGTTAATTTTCGTTCCAGGCGCTTCGCTTTCCGCGGGAGAAGAATTATGAAAAAGCTCAAGTGCCAGCTTTTTCAAAGACCAAATTCTTCTTGGCTGGCGCTGAGCCTCCTCGTCGCAAGCTCCTGCGGGGTGCAAATGATTCCTCAAGAGAATCATTTCACCTAGGTCTCACCTGTCCAGCTGATCCCGCAGGACATTGACCTGAGCTTCCTCGAACCTGCCCACGCACGATGGAAATGCGTTAGCATTTTCGGAGGAGTCTGCGCGCCTTCCACTACAATCAACAGGGTTAAATAACAACATTGTGCTTTAACAGAGACTTAAAATAAATACACTGTTAAACTTGCTTGTTAATCTCCCTGTAGGGTTTATGCTTTCAAGCCCAATCAACAATGACCTTTATCCATTAAAAATATAAAAAGCCGCAATGGAACAATGTCCAAAGCGGCTTCAAAAACGCCTGGCAGTCTATGCTGCAGGGTCATTTTTCCGATAAGAAAAAGCCGTGTACAAGTACACAGCTGATGCTTACGGATATCGAGCATGCTTTACTATGTTCATTGTTCTTAACATTCAACCTCGGCACATAACTAAACAAACCTAATAAAAGGCCTCATTTAAAAATATTCCGGATTGACCGTATTAAATTAACGGATTAGTTAAGAACGACACCTAACATACAACATACTCCCTTAAAAAAATATATCTTCCTTCACAGATTACATCCTGAATTTTGTAAAGTCAACCATATCCCTCCATTTCTCATAAAATGGGCACTGCGAAGAAAATGTTCACATTTTCTCTATTGACCTGTTGTTTATATTTCATTTAAATAAGGGTAACAAGGGACGGAAAAAGGTGGGGTTAGAGTGGCTGGGCATAAATACGAAAAGAAACTGACCTACGAGATCGGGGAATTAATAAAAGCATCTGAAAAAATCGTTAAATTTAAAAAAGGTACATTCCTATTCCGTGAAGGCCAGGAAGCAAAAGAAATGTATATTATCCTATCGGGAAAAGTCCAAATCTCAAAAATGAATGCCGAGGGAAAGGAATTATACCTGAGGTTATGCAAGGAAAACGACATCGTTGGTGAATTAACATTATTTTCAGTCGGGCCACGCTATTTATTCAATGCGAAGATTCTGGAAGATGGTGAAGCAGCCGCAATCAATATCGAGACTCTTGAGCAAACCTTATTCAACAACAGCCAGCTTGCCTACCAATTCCTTAGATGGATGAACGATCATATCCGCAAGACCATCACTAAGTTCCGAGACCTCGTCCTGCACGGAAAAAAAGGAGCACTGTATTCAACCCTTATCAGGCTTTCCAACAGTTATGGAATTGAAAAAGAGGATGGGATCCACATCAATGTTCCGATCACAAACCAAGATCTGGCAAATTATTGTGGTACAGCCAGGGAAAGTGTAAGCCGTATGCTCGGGGAATTGCGCGATGGAGGGTACATCTCAATTCATAAAAAAAGAATCATCATTCATGATATGCAATTTTTAAAACAGGAAATAGACTGCGAGAATTGTCCAATTGAGTATTGCAATATAGATTGACCAAAAAGTGAGGAAGCTGTTGCCTGCAGCTTCCTTTTTATTCGTGATGATCATTCCTATAAAAATACCGGGAGAATAGCTGGAATTGCTACGGAAGTAATGATTGCAGCCAGACCCATTGCCGCTCCTGAAACCGCCCCCTGGAGTTCACCTTCCCTGGCAGCCTCGGCGGTACCGATTCCATGGGCAATCGTACCGATCGCCAATCCTCTTGCAAAAGCATCCCTGATATTGAGTATGTTCATAAGCCAAGGACCGAGCATAGCACCACACATCCCAGTAATCATGACAAAGGCAGCCACCAAAACGGAGTCTGCACCGATGATCTTTGATACTTCCGAAGCGACTGGTATAGTGATAGATTTGACCGTTAAAGACATGATTATGCTATTTGATAGGTTCATTATTTTTGCAAGTATGACTGCTGATATTATTGTTGAAACTGTTCCAATCAATACTCCGGCAAAAGCCGGGATAAAATTAGCTGAAATCACTTTTCTTTGCTTATACAGTGGAACAGCTAACGCTACAGTAGCCGGCCCTAAAAAATATGTCATCATATCGCTTCCAGGAGCATAGTCCTTATATGGTATTTTCAGAAACAGCAAAATGGAAATCACCATGACCGTGCTTAAAAATACCGGAGACGTCAATGGAGAAGGATATTTGCCCGCAGCTATTCTTGAGAGAATATAAGCCGTCAAAGTTATGACTATACTAAAAATCGTTATTAGCATTTCCAGCCTTTGCACCCTCCTTCCGATTAGCGAGAATATGGGCCGTAATTCCAGCAAACGACATCCCGATAACCGCGCTGAAAATCAAGATCACTGCGAGCTGTATCCCATTATTCGCAAGCACCCCTCCAAGCGTCATCAACCCAACTGAAATTGATACAAAAAAGAAGGATAAATGCTTAACGAGAAAATCAGAAGCTTCCTCAAACCATTCCAGCCTGACTATCTTCGTCCATAACAAAATCAACAGGAAGACCATTCCCGCTACATTGCCAGGGATAAGGAGATTGAAATACTCAACAACATAAAAGCCTGCTTTATTAATCACAATCAATCCCGCTATTTGCAAAAAATATTTAACTAATTTTGCAGGTTTCACGCTAAAGTCCCCTTTAATGTCCATAAACAAAAATTCTTGTTATCATTTTATTATAAATCGGATACTTCATATTTCAAGAATATTCACTCAATAAGTTCCGGCAACTTTCCTGTTTTACATAGTTCACACAATGTCCATATGATTTTCCTATGAATTCTTATATCTTATAAGGGGGAGGCTTGCGTTATGAAAAAAATATATATTATAAGCTCATTGATCGTATTAATAGGCATCACTTCTGGAATATCTTATTTCCTGATTCGGGATGCAAATGCAAAGATTCCGGACGACATCACGCTCGTTACCATGGATGAAAAGAATTATACTTTTGGAGAACAGACCGAAACAATCAAGTTGGTTGAATTCATCTATACACATTGCCCTGATATCTGCCCTACCACTACACAAAAAATGAATTTACTTAGGAAAGACCTCGTTGAGCAGGGCGCATACGGAGATAAGGTCCAATTTATCACTGTAACAATTGACCCTTACCGCGATACTCCGGAAGTCTTAAGAATGTATATGGAGAATTTCGGGCTCGAAAATGATGGGAACTGGATTTTCTTAACAGGTGATCCAGCCAATATCATGGAGGAACAACAAAAAATCAAGCAGGTAGCCGATACTTTTAAATTCCAATACCGTGACCCAGGGAATGGATTTTATGTCCACAGCACTTTCACTTATTTGATTGATGAAAATAATAAATTCATAAAAAAATTCCCAATGGGGGAAGAATTCAATAAAGACAAAGTCTTCGATGCAATCATGGATGAATTATAAGCATGCAAAAAAGCGGTGAAATTCCACCGCTTTTTTTAATGGAGGCTATTACCATCCATTGCAACAATAGACTATTTTCGTATTGGCTGTTGATTTAAGCTGGATGAAGTGAAACCGCCATGGGCACGAAAAGAGCCTGGCTATTTTAGTGTGAATTTACAGTGGTGGGATGTTTCTCAGTCTTTTGCAGGGAGAAAAATTCTGATTTTGGCTTAGTAAAGCTGACTTTTATCCCTGATTCTTTTAGGCGGTTAACAAAATCAACCAGCTGCTTTTTAGCCATTTCAAAAACTCCTTTTATCCTTCTTTGTCTATTATTATTTTACATGAAAAATATGAAAAATGTGTGAAAACGAGCAAAAAAATTGACATAGTGAGGAAAAATTTTCCGAGAAATTTCCCAATATAAACGTTTGTACCCTTTTCTTCTTCGTGTCCATTACTATTTGTCTATTTAACTAATTGTCATTTGCTTCGGTAATTTTCTTTGCTACTCTCGCCTTTTCCCATTTTTAAATAGTTAAAAACACTTTTTATCATAATAGTTGATTTTCCTCTCGGTTCCTTTCGTAACTTTTACGATTTTTTCTATTCCAAAGTAATAATTGGATACATTTTTTTCACGACTTTTATCCCTTCTTGATTCAGGAAACAGAAAGTTATTATTACCCTCTGCTCTGTTAAACCTGCCTGTTGATTTCTGCTCCAATCAGCATAGATGCAAAGTTAACAATTACTTTTAAAAGGATCAATCTATTAATGAATGTAGACTAACCTTATTACAAAATAAAATTGCGTTATTAGCTGTAACCACACTGGATAAAGAAAAAGAATTCGCTACCGTTCGTTAAACATGATATAATCTTTGGGATATATATTAATGGAGGCTACTAAATAAATGATTACAGTTCAAAATGTAGGCTTGAGATATGGTGACCGTAAGCTATTTGAAGACGTAAATATTAAATTCACACCTGGAAATTGCTATGGCCTAATTGGCGCGAACGGTGCAGGCAAATCAACATTCCTTAAAATATTGTCTGGTGAAATCGAAGCGCAATCAGGCAATGTCTCTTTATCTCCTGGTGAGCGACTTGCAGTTTTGAAGCAGAACCACTTTGAATATGAAGACGTTGAAGTCCTGAAAGTAGTTATTATGGGGCACAGCCGTTTATATGAAGTTATGCAGGAAAAAGATGCTATTTATATGAAAGCTGACTTCACTGACGAAGACGGTATGAAGGCTGCAGAGCTAGAAGGCGAATTTGCTGAACTGAATGGCTGGGAAGCTGAATCAGAGGCCGCAATTCTCCTGAAAGGTCTTGGAATTGGTGAAGAGCTTCATGATAAGAAGATGGCTGATATCGGCGGTGGAGAAAAAGTAAAAGTTCTTCTTGCACAAGCTTTATTTGGCAAACCAGATGTACTTCTGCTAGATGAACCTACGAACCACCTTGATATTAAGGCAATCCAATGGCTTGAAGAGTTCCTGATCAACTTTGAGAATACTGTGCTTGTTGTATCCCATGACCGCCACTTCTTGAATAAAGTTTGTACTCATATTGCTGACCTTGACTTTGGAAAAATCCAGCTTTACGTCGGTAACTATGATTTCTGGTATGAATCCAGCCAGCTTGCATTGAGAATGCAGTCGGACACAAACCGCAAAAAAGAAGAGAAAATTAAGGAATTGCAAGCCTTCATTGCGAGATTCAGTGCAAACGCATCTAAATCTAAGCAGGCTACATCCCGTAAAAAACTGCTTGATAAGATTTCTCTGGACGATATTAAACCTTCATCCCGTAAATACCCATACGTCGGATTTACGCCAGAACGAGAAATCGGCAATGACCTTTTAAGAGTCGATGGCTTATCCAAAACAATCGATGGCGTAAAAGTATTGGATAATATCAGTTTTATTATGAACAAAGATGATAAAATCGCGCTAGTCGGCAAAAACGAACTTGCGGTTACAACATTATTCAAAATACTAGCTGGTGAAATGGAGCCTGACAGCGGGAGCTATAAATGGGGTATTACCACTTCACAGGCATACTTCCCTAAAGATAACTCCGAATTCTTTGAAGGCTGCGACCTGACATTGGTTGACTGGCTGCGCCAGTTCTCACCAAAGGATGACAGCGAAAGTTTCCTTCGCGGTTTCCTAGGCAGAATGCTATTCTCAGGTGAAGAGGTATTGAAAAAAGCAAGTGTTCTTTCCGGAGGAGAAAAAGTGCGCTGTATGCTATCCAAAATGATGCTATCTGGATCAAATGTGCTCCTTCTTGATGAGCCAACGAACCACTTGGACCTAGAATCGATTACGGCACTTAACAACGGAATGATCAACTTTAAAGGTTCAATGATCTTCTCGTCTCATGACCATCAGTTCGTTGAAACAGTTGCTAACAGGATCATGGAGATTACTCCTGCAGGCCTCGTGGATAAACAGATGACCTATGATGAATACCTGGAAAATCAGGATCTTCAAAAACAAATTGCTGACATGTACGCATAAACCAATCAGAAACCCTCGGAAGTAAAAATCCGAGGGTTTTGTTTAATCCTTTTTCTGCTTTCTCCGTGATGATGAGGCTGATCTGCTGCCCGTCTCGCTAGTTGTAGTCCCCTGCCCTTCAACCTGTGTCGAATTCAAGCCAATGGTAGATGGATCTTTTTTTCGTTTTGACATTCCTGCACCTCCCTTTGATAATCATCCTTCCTTAATATTGTCCTGCGCGGAGAATATTTTATTCTTGTCACGGACAACTTAGATTAGTGAGGAGGTGTGATTAATGGCAAGAGTTGGTGTAGAACAGTCTTTAACTAACATTTCAGAAGCTTTGCGTGAAAAAGGTCATGACGTCGTTGAGCTGCGCCAGGAAGCAGATGCACAAGGCTGTGATTTCTGCGTAGTCAGTGGTACAGATTCAAATGTCATGGGAATGCAGGATGTAACAATCCAAGGATCAGTGATCGAGGCAAGCGGCCTTTCTGCAGACGAAGTTTGCAGGCAAATCGACCAAAAATCTGGACAATAACTCTTATCAAAGCTGCCTTTCGGCAGTTTTTTTTGTTTTATGAACCATGCCTCCGCCTTCTTCGTCTGTCATTTCACTAACTTGTGATATTTTTTCCATGCCCAAATGGTGTTTATCCGATATAATCAGTTATAGCAATTGATAATGTGTAAAACGGGTACTGTTTTAAGGGGATGTCTAGCATGAAGAACTTATACATAAGGATATTATTAGTTTTAACGCTATTCGTATCAGGCTGCGAAGACGGAGAAGGCAGCCGTCAAAAAGAGCTTACTATCTCTGCGGCTGCAAGTCTCCGTGACGCATTGGAAGAAGCAGGACAAATATACATGGATGAAAACCCAGATATAAAAATCATCTTTAATTTTGGCGGGTCCGGTTCTTTGCAGCAGCAAATTGCCCAGGGAGCTCCCGTGGATCTGTTTATTTCTGCATCAAATGAAAAATATCACCAACTAACTTCAAAGAACTTGATCGATAAAAATCATAGTGTACAATTACTTGGCAATGAATTAGTCCTGATTTTACCAAAGGGTACACAAGGCGCAGAAAGCCTTGACGATTTGCTTCGTCCAGATATTAAGAGAATCGCCATCGGTACACCAGAAACAGTACCAGCTGGCCAGTACGCCAAACAAGCATTAGTTTCAACTGGATTATGGAGCCAGCTGGAACATAAAATCATAAACACAAAGGATGTTCGCCAGGTACTGGCTTACGTTGAAACCGGCAATGTCGATGCAGGAATTGTCTATAAAACAGACGCAATGATTTCTGATAAAATAGAGGTGGCCAAAATTACCCCTCAAAATTCGCATGACTTGATTATCTATCCAGCAGGCGTAGTTGCTTCATCTAAACATCATAAAGAAGCAATTACCTTCCTTAACTTCTTGAAGGATAAAAAAGCAATGGACATCTTTAAAAAATATGGCTTTAACGCAGCATTGGATTGATTAAAAATGAGCACTGATTTTTGGACGCCTATTAAGCTGTCACTTGGAATCGCATCGATTTCCGTCATCATCGTTTTCTTTTTCGGCATATTGGCGGCAAGGATTTTATCAAGGCGACGTTTTTTCGGCAAAACTGCTGTGGAAACGATTATAACACTGCCCTTAGTACTGCCGCCAACGGTAGTAGGATTTTTATTAATCATCATTTTCGGAATCAACAGCCCAGTCGGCAGAGCGATAGAAGATATATTTGGCAGCCCGATCATGTTTACATGGTGGGCCGCTGTGATTGCTTCATCAGTTGTTGCCTTCCCACTTATGTATCAATCCGCAAAAACCGGATTCCTATCAATTGACCCAGGAGCCGAAGAAGCGGCAAGGGTAGATGGCGCCAGCGAGTGGAAGGTTTTCCTTCATATTACATTCCCGCTTTCCCTCAAAACATTGATCTCTGGGTTGATTCTGAGTTTTGCACGAGCCCTCGGTGAATTTGGCGCAACGTTAATGTTTGCGGGTAATCTTCCAGGTAAAACACAGACCGTTCCCACTGCCATTTATGTTGCCATTGAATCAGGAAACATGCAATCTGCTTGGCTATGGGTAATTGTTATGGCAGGAATATCATTTTTGATGCTGTTTGCAACTTCCCTTATAAAATCATAGGCAGCCGCCGAAGAGAAGCCATGGGAAAACCCATGGCTTCACTACTTTATTCATGGCACTTATCGTAAACTCTGTTGCTTGTACTATCAAGAGTATTTATTCAACCTTAATCGAAAGCTTAACTGGGGCTGCTTCTTTCTTTTTGTCATTGCCAACAAGATCACCAGATAAAATTTCGATTTGATTCAATTCATCCAGTTCCTCAACAATAAATCCAATGTTCCCTCTCTTCAATTGCCCAGGAGCTATCTCACCATTCAATTCCTCGAGATAAAAATCATCTTCCCACGTTTTATGAACTGTTCCATTTATATTCATCATGGCCACTGGAGCAAAATGATAGTATTCATCAGAAGTGTTTTCCATTTCAATATTTACTTTTACAAAGTCAAATTCTTCATCATGCGTGTATGAATGATAAAAATCAACCAGGCTATAATCAGGCACATAATGTAGCAGTCTAACATCCTTAATCGTGTATTGAATGCCGCCAATTGTTAACCTCTTATTTACATTCTGAACTGCTTTCAAAGTAAGTTGACCTTTGCGGTCTGCAAAAGTATCCCCAGATTTCATTAATTTTCTGTCATCCGTAACTTGAGGATTTGGAACATATACATTGGATGTGACATGTTTCGTAACTGCGTTATTTGCATCAGATGCTTTAATTTCCTTTTTATGATCATTCCCTGTTGCGGAACAACCTGATAAAAGCAAAACAGCTGCAACAAAAGCAATATATTTATTCATTAAGAAAAACCCCTTCTCTAATAAATTTCCCGCCAGGATTTAACCCAGCGGGAGATATAAGGTTTATTTTCGTTTGCCGTTTTCAAGAATTTCAAAAATATTCTTTGCATTGTCTGTATTATCAATCTGCCCGTAGAAGCGCTCTTTACCTGGTCCGAACGCATATACCGGAACGTCCTCTCCTGTGTGTCCTCCGGTAGTCCAGCCGGTATGTGAACGTTTATCGAAAATCTTTTCAATCGCGTTATCGATATTTAATACTTTCTTTGTAACAGCTGCATCCTTTACAGTTTGAATCTCTTCTGTTGTTAACTCTAAATCAATATATTTCTTTAATGTTCCTTCAACATCAGCACCATTTGCAATTTCTGCTGCCATGAAATCCGGTGTGCGTTTCGCTGCCTTAATCGGAGCTCCGAACCAATTATATTCCCCATCAGCACCTATTGAATATCCTCCGGTTGAATGGTCAGCGGTTGCAACAACCAGAGTGTGCTTGTCCTTCTTGGCAAACTCGATTGCTGCCTTATATGCCTGCTCAAAGTCTTCCATCTCGCTCATTGCACCAACGATATCATTATCATGTCCTGCCCAGTCTACCTGGCTGCCTTCAACCATTAGGAAAAAGCCGTCCTTGTCCTGGTTTAATCGCTCAATTGCAGATGTTGTCATATCCGCTAAGGATGGAGTGTTTTCTTCACGGTCAATCTTTTTTGGCAACCCGCCTTCAGCAAAGAGGCCAAGAACTTTTCCATTTTTGTCATTCAGCATTTGATTTTTGTCTGTCACATAGCTATAGCCGGCCTTTTCGAATTCCTCTGTTAGATTTCTGTCTGGGCGGACGAAGTTGCTCAGTCCCCCACCTAGCATAACATCTACTTTATGTTCACCATTGATCATTTCATCAAAGTAATCATCAGCGATTGAATTCATATTTTTCCTTGAAATATCGTGTGCTCCGAATGAAGCTGGAGTTGCGTGTGTTACTTCAGACGTAGCTACTAGGCCAGTAGCCTTGCCATTTTCCTTAGCTGCTTCCAGCACAGTTTTTACTGGAGATTCGTCGTTATCAACAGCGATTGCTGCATTGTATGTTTTGATACCGGCAGACATCGCGGTGGCTGCTGCTGCAGAATCAGTGACATTCTGTTTAGGATCCTCTGGATATGTCATCTGGTTCCCTACAAGATACTTATCAAATTCGGTTTTTTCCATTTCTGGAGTTTCTGGATTGTCTTTTAAGTAACGGTATGCTGAGGTATAAGACACTCCCATGCCGTCACCAATCAAGAAAATAACGTTTTTAATTTCTGCACGGTTATTTTTTGGTTCAGTTTTTGCTTCTGCATTAAATGTCCCTACTAAGCTGCCGAACGCCACGGTAGATAGTACAGCGATCGGGAGAATCTTCTTTTTAAAGTTAGCTTTAATCATTTCAAGACCTCCAGTTGAATTATTTAACTCACTTTCTACTATAAATTCGGTCTATTAATCTATGATTAACTCTATGTAAAGAATCTTTAAATCAATGTGAAGGCTCTTTACAATCCTTTTTACTTATCAGGGATTATATTCCTTTCCTTGTCAAAATAAAAAAGCAGGTTATACTCACCTGCTTCTAGAGTAGACAAACTCCATACAAATCGGGCTTGTCTTGAGTCTTTTCTTCGTAAATTAGTCTGTTGATTTCCGTTCCAGGCGCTTCGCTTTCCGCGGGGCTGGCGGTGAGCCTCCTCGCCGCAAGCTCCTCCGGGGTCTCACCTGTCCAGCTGATCCCGCAGGACATTGATTGGCTTCCTTGAACTTGCCCACGCACGATGAAAATGCGTTAGCATTTTCGGAGGAGTCTGCGCGCCTTCCACTACAATCAACAGGACTTCTAAAATTAGTCCAGCAATGGCCCAGAAACTGTAGCTAAGAAGATTCTGTCCACATGTAAAAACTCTATGATATTAAAAAGGGGTTTTGAATGAGACCATTCCAAACCCCTTTTTCGACAAACTGAAAGCAGGTTGTATCACCTGCTTCGAAATCTTCTGTTCTTTTTTTGTTTACGGTTCAGAAACCACACAAATGCTGCAAGTATGAACAATGCAGCTCCGATTATCGAGTTCAGGGTCAATACACCGCTTTGTTTTAGCTCTTGAGTCGTTTTTGTCACTTCAGGCTTCTTTTCTATAGACGGTTTAAGCTCGACAGACTGGATGATCTCCCCGTTTGCATCCTGTATCGTCAATACTCCTTCGGTATCGATCATTCTCTTACCTTGTTCAATAGGCTCTGTAAGAAAGACATCATCAGCTGCTTTGAACTTTAGTTTTCCTTTTTTGAATTCTTCACCTTTTATAATCTGCGAAGATTTGAAACTAGTAAACCCATAATCAAAAAGTTTGATTGTGTCCTCATAAATTTTTCTCTTATACTCTGATTTCAACAAAATTGCTGTCAGTTTCATCTGGCCATTATCAGCTGTGGTTGCAAGCGTTTGCTTTGATTGGTCAACAAAACCCGTTTTCCCGCCTGTGACCCATTCGTATGGAATTTCACCTTTTAACATCCGGTGGTGAGACATGATTGTTGTATCCCATGATTCTCCATCCCAATCCAATTGTTTTGTTCCAAATATTTCACGGAAGTCTGAATTCTTCATTGCATAGTTCAAAATTAAGCCTAAATCCTTTGCCGTTGTATAATGGTTCTCATCGAACAACCCATGAGGATTTATAAAATGCGTGGATGTTACACCGATTTTGGTCTCTAGGAACTTATTAATATTCTGTGAGTACTCTTCAATCGATCCATCGATATGAAGTGCGATTGCCAAAGCAGCATCGTTGCCAGAGTTAATCATCATCCCCTGCACAAGCTTTTTCAATGGGACCTGTTCTCCTGGATTAAGGTAAACCCTTGTGCCATCAATATTCAATACATCTTCACTTACGACCACCTGCTCGTTCAGGTCAGCATTTTCAATCGCGTAAATGGCCGTAGCCATTTTGGTGAGGCTAGCAGGGTACATCTTGTTTTCTTCATTTTTACCAAAAAGGATTGCGCCGGACTGCGTGTCCATCAAAACGGCAGCCTCAGAAGTCAACTCTGAAACACCTTCATCCGCCCGTACCGTTTCAGTGTGGGTATACATGCTGATTAGTATCATTGAAAGCGCCAAAATCTTTTTCATCATTACACATCCAATTTCCTATTCTCACAAATAATTTTAACAGATGAATGTCGAAATTTGTTTAGTGTTATTGAATTTTAATGAAAATAGAATACTAAAACATAGTTGTAAAACTGTTGTTAAAATGTTGTCTAGATTAGGCAAAATGAAGATAACGGAGCAATTGGTTAATAAAGGAGAAATTATAAATTGACTTAGGCAGCACAAAAGTAAATTGGCTGGTCACAATGTTGCCCTCTACTCCTGCAATCACTACAGGTATCGACGGAAAATGAAAAGATGATCCCTGTTCAATACGTTCATTACAGGGATCATCTTCTAGAACAGCCTGGCCTTTTCTAAAAATGCACTTTACGAAGGGCACACAATTAGTTGCTTGTTGGTCCTCTTTTGCTCTTAATCTGATGGACAATCGACTCAAGATATCCGACATATATTTCATCCCTTGCCAATGCCGCTCCAAATTCTCTTTTTAAAAAACGTTCAGCCATTGCAAAACTCTCAAATGGTCCAGAAGGTTCCTTGTTATCCATTGAAACAAAATATCGTTTTCCATCTTTATAAATCAGGAACAAGTCGCGGTCCCGGTTTTCATACAGACAGCCATCCCTTGATTCTTTTAGGTTATATACATTCCTTGTCGCATCCTGCTTGATGGGGTCTAGTTGGAAAGCTTGATCTATATAGCGTTTATATGCTTCTCCATTCATTGTGCAGCCTGCTGCCTTTGCATGGCCTCCGCCGCCAAATTCTCCTGCAATCGCTGACACATCTACGTGATCATGTACCGTCCGGAAGCTAATTTTCCTGCCTCCAAGGTTAAGAATCGCTATATAATCCAGGTGTGGAAATTCCTTTCCTAATTCATTGCCTAACTCCGAATGATAGGACTCGGCATGAACGACGCCTCCAAATAACGCATCGGAGCTGATTTGGATAATTTCTCGTTTCTTCCTCTTAATATACCGCTCGATTTTATCCTCTTCCATTTCAAGCAGTTTTTGTTCGAAATCATCAAATTCAAAACAATCACCTGATTGAAGTCGCGGGACAATACGCTCTTCAAATTCTTCAATCGATACCATATAAAATAAATCGTTCAAATTTTTCGCCCTGTAATTTTTATGGATATCCCAATCCCATGTGTCATACTGCCTGACAAGCTCAACAAAGTCATCGAGCGAACCATTTTTTTGCAGATGATTCTCATGTACCAGATATTCGTAAACCAACGAAGCTGCACTCGTCAGAACCCCTCTATCATCTTCTACCTTTACAACACCCCAAGTGTAATCATTAAAGTGCAAAGCTGTTTTATGATGGTCAATGAGCTTAGCGTTTCCCCCTTCTGATACAAATTGGTTAATTATTTCGGCATTCTCTTGATTGACGGACAGGTCGGTTATGTATAGGTAGTCCTCTTTCTTCATCCGGTCATTCATGCTCTCTAAATAACGCTCGACCTGGTAGTTAAGACCTGAAACTGAATTATAACGTACATCTGCTTTTTCACCGAAGGCCAGCCTGAAAAGAATCCCGCAGGCTACCCCATCTAAATCATTATGTGTAAATAAGCGGTACATAGCTTCCTCCTTAATTTCCATCTAATCCTTAGTTTGTAATTGCAGTGTTAATCTATACCTACTTAAATTCATGAAAAAATTAGACAAGTTCTCTATATGGACTAGCATACATTTTAAAAAAGGGGGTGAATTTATGCATTTCTTCGTGGTTAAAAAAAGGGTTTTATACTTATTGGGAATTATTATTTTTGCAGCAATGATCGGGACACTATGGATAAGTTTCAAGCCGGATGCCGCACCTGCGATCGGCGGGCAGAATGAGAAAATCCGCGAGATTCACATGGTGACTGGTGAATTCAAATCTGCTACTGCCGACGGAAAAGAAATCGAAGCATACCGCTGGGATCCTGGAACGATTTTTTTGGAAAAAGATGAAAAAGTCCACTTGAAAATCCTTGGTGTCAACGGGACAGAACATCCATTCATCATTGAAGGCACAGATATTAAAGGCCTTGTCAAAAAAGGAGAGGAAACAGTCATCCCGTTGCAATTTAACAAAGAAGGAACCTATAGGCTAATATGCCTTACACATCCTACGGCCGAAAATAGTGGACCAATGATTGCTTACATTGTCGTCGATTAATTGATTCGCACCCTAAAACAGGACTCACTGTCCTGTTTTTTCTTTTTTCACCCTCCTTTCTTTTTTGACACAAAACATACAAAACAACATAACCATAGTGACAATAATTCCTGATAAGATTAAATATATAATCTACTTTTTATATAACAGTTTCCCAACGGAATCAATTCATTATAATACAGATTTAATTTTCCTAAATGAAAATATAGGTATTTCACCATTTTACTTAGTTTGTTCACATTTTCACAAATTCGTCACACAAAAACTGTTACAGTCATAGTATGATGAAAGTGTAGTAACTGTTATATAAATATTTACTTTAGAGGTGACCTAAAATGGAACAATGGAAAGGTTTTAAAACTGGTGCGTGGCAGGAAGATATAAACGTACGCGACTTCATATTAAAAAATTTCTCTGAATATACAGGTGATTCCAGCTTCCTGGAAGGAGCCACTGATGAAACGAACCTTTTATGGCAGCAGGTTATGGAATTAACGAAACAGGAACGCGACAATGGCGGTGTCTTTGATATGGATACCAAAGTAGTATCCACTATTACATCCCATGGACCTGGCTATCTTGATCAGAGTAAAGAAAAAGTTGTAGGCTTCCAGACCGAAAAGCCATTCAAACGCTCTATGCAGCCTTTTGGCGGCATTCGGATGGCAAAAGCAGCATGCGAGGCATATGGTTATGAATTGGATAAAGAGGTAGAAAAGATTTTCACCGACTTCCGTAAAACGCATAACCAGGGTGTGTTCGATGTTTATACAAAAGAAATGCTCCAGGCCCGTAAAGCCGGAATCATTACTGGACTGCCGGATGCTTATGGACGCGGCCGCATCATTGGCGACTACCGCCGTGTAGCTCTTTATGGAATAGACTTCCTGATGGAGCAAAAGAAAAAAGATCATGGAATGACAAGCAGCGTCATGACTGAGGACACAATGCGCCTCAGGGAAGAAATCTCTGAGCAATACCGCTCATTGAATGAATTGAAGCAGCTTGCCCAGAGCTATGGCTATGATATTTCCAAGCCAGCGTCCAATGCAGTGGAAGCCTTCCAATGGGTTTACTTTGCATACCTTGCAGCAATCAAAGAGCAGAATGGTGCAGCGATGAGCCTTGGCCGTGTTGCAACATTCCTTGATATCTATATTGAACGCGACCTGCAAAATGGCACACTGACTGAAAAAGAAGCACAGGAAATTGTTGACCATTTTGTCATGAAGCTTCGTTTGGTAAAATTTGCGCGTACTCCTGACTACAACGAGTTATTCAGCGGTGACCCTACCTGGGTAACTGAATCAATCGGAGGTATTGCACATAACGGGCAATCACTTGTAACGAAGAATTCTTTCCGCTTCCTTCACACACTTGATAATCTCGGACCGGCTCCAGAGCCAAACCTGACAGTGCTATGGTCACCTGCCCTGCCTGAGAACTTCAAGAAGTATTGTGCTGAAATGTCAATCAAAACAAGCTCAATCCAATATGAAAATGACGATTTGATGCGCTGTGAATATGGCGATGACTACGGAATTGCCTGCTGTGTTTCCGCAATGGAAATCGGTAAGCAGATGCAGTTCTTCGGAGCACGCGCCAACCTGGCGAAAGCTTTGCTTTACGCAATCAATGGCGGTGTCGATGAAAAGCTTAAGATTCAAGTTGCTCCAGGCTTCAGCCCTATTACATCTGAAGTCCTTGACTATAAAGAAGTAATGGCGAAATTCGATAATGTAATGGAATGGCTTGCTGGCCTTTACATCAATACTCTTAATGTCATCCACTACATGCATGATAAATACAGCTACGAAAGAATTGAAATGGCGCTGCATGATACAGAAGTCCTTCGCACAATGGCAACTGGAATTGCAGGCTTAAGCGTAGTAGCGGATTCATTGAGTGCCATCAAGCATGCACAGGTAAAAGTAATCCGTGATGAAAACGGCATTGCAGTTGATTTTGAAACAGAAGGCGACTTCCCTAAATACGGAAACAACGATGACCGTGTGGACAGCATCGCAGTTGAACTTGTGAAAAACTTCATGACAAAGCTGCGCAAGCACCCGACATATCGCAATTCTGTTCATACCATGTCAATCTTAACGATCACTTCCAACGTCGTTTATGGTAAAAAGACAGGTAATACACCGGATGGAAGACGTGCTGGTGAACCATTCGCTCCAGGTGCTAACCCAATGCATGGCCGCGATACTAAAGGAACACTCGCTTCCCTGTCATCTGTAGCAAAGCTTCCATATAGCTATGCTTTGGACGGAATTTCAAACACATTCTCCATCGTGCCAAAAGCACTTGGGAAAGATGAAAACAGCCGTACAAATAACCTAGTTTCCATCCTTGATGGCTATGCGATCAAAGACGGTCACCATTTAAACGTAAACGTGTTTAACCGGGAAACTCTGTTAAATGCGATGGAGCATCCGGAAGAATATCCGCAGCTGACAATTCGTGTTTCTGGATATGCAGTAAACTTCATCAAGCTTACACGTGAACAGCAGATGGATGTAATCAACCGGACTTTCCATGAAACAATGTAAATAATACAAGTGTACCGAAACAGGAGTTCCCTCC
Source organism: Mesobacillus subterraneus (assembly GCF_023715485.1). Lineage (GTDB taxonomy): Bacteria > Bacillota > Bacilli > Bacillales > Cytobacillaceae > Mesobacillus > Mesobacillus subterraneus_B. Next base: position 175,928 of record NZ_JAMBOF010000004.1, read on the forward strand.
TTTCCCATGGCGGGAACTCCTGTTTTAATGAAAGGAGAAATCATCATGATCGGAAATATTCATTCTATAGAAACCTTTGGGACTGTAGACGGACCTGGGATACGCTATGTCATCTTCACACAGGGCTGCCTGCTGCGCTGCCAGTTTTGCCATAACGCAGACACGTGGGAAATTGGTTCTGGCAAACAGATGTCTGTTTCCGAAATCATTGATGATCTGAAATCCTACCTCCCCTTCATCGAGTCATCTGGAGGCGGCATAACTGTCAGCGGCGGAGAACCGCTTTTACAGATCCCTTTCCTTACAGAACTTTTTAAGGAATGTAAAAAAATAGGAGTTCATACAACCATTGACTCTTCCGGCGGCTGTTATTCAAGCGCCCCTCTCTTTCAGGAACAACTCGCAGAACTTTTGCAATACACCGACCTGATCCTTTTAGACTTAAAACATATTAACAGAAAAAAACACATAAAACTGACTGGAATGGCAAATGACCATATTTTAGACTTTGCCCGTTACTTATCAGACCATCAAGTGCCTATCTGGATCCGCCATGTCCTTGTACCAGGAGTAACGAACGAAATCGAAGACCTTACACAGTTAGGTTCTTTCATTGGCACCCTGAAAAATGTTAAGAAGGTTGAAGTTTTGCCCTATCATAAACTTGGTGTGTACAAATGGGAAGCTTTAGGTCTCGAGTATCCATTGAAAGATATAGAACCACCTAGTGATGAAGAGGTGGAAAAAGCATATAATCTATTGACAGCCCATTCAAAATCATTAAATTAACAGCAGGTACGCTTACCTGCTGTTTTTTCTGCATTTCTTTTTGATATTTATAAAGTATGATAGTCTTATTGGCTGTAATTGGAGGGATTCGATGTATCAAATCTTTTCTGAAATAAGCAATTTTTTAAGCGGTCCTTTTTTTACACTCGTCAACCGGACTGAACAAATCCCTTTATTGGCAAGTTTTCTTCTCGGGCTTGTTGGCGCACTGGCACCTTGCCAGCTGACTGGAAACATTGGTGCAATCACTTACTATGGAAACCGAAGCCTGCAGACAAAAAGCCAGTGGATTGAAATTGCGTTTTTCATACTTGGAAAAATCACCGTTTTTTCATTGCTCGGAATGGCTGTTTGGCTAGTTGGCCAGGGGTTTCAGGAAATTTTGCCAAGCTTCTTCTCCTGGTTCCGGAAATTGATGGGCCCGTTATTCATCCTTATAGGATTGACTCTTATCGGGATCTTTGCACTCAATTGGGTTAACCGACTGAGCTCGCTTCTGCCACAATGGAAAGGGAGCGGCAAAACAGGCTCTTTCCTGATGGGCGTAAGCTTTTCAATCGCATTCTGTCCAACGATGTTTTCAATATTCTTTTTCACTCTTATGCCAATTGTTCTGAGCTCCTCATACGGTGCAGCGCTGCCCTCGGTATTTGCGATCGGCACCTCCATTCCGTTGATTATTTTTGCAGGGATCATTTCATATATTGGGCTTGATGGATCATTGATGAAAAAAAGCCGAAAGTTGGGGGCCGCGGTACAAAAAACAGCTGGGTACATTTTAATTATTGTGGGGATCTTTGATACGATCACATATTGGGGATAAAGGCTGACCATTTTGGTCTGCCTTTTTCAAAGCTCTTTTTGTAAACCAAAAGTTAATATCGGAATCTGGATTTTTACGACTTTTCATACATTCCCATTACAGAAAGCTCCTCCCACTTCCTAAGTTAAGCAGAAAAGCCATGGAACACTCCATGGCCTTTACTTAACTATGCTATGTTCATATTCTCCTTGTATCCAGGCTCGCAATTAATGCACACCACTTCGTCGTAATCGTCGGTGTTAACGTCTTCTCTATTGTATTCGATTCCGCATAATGGGCACTCGACCATTTCATCATCTTGATATTCAGCTGCTTCAGGAATCGAGTCGTTAACCTTCAATTCGCCAACCCATACACCGCTAATATGTGACATTTCACTTTCTATATAAGAATTTGCCGCTTCCTCTGTTTCCCATACTCCATGGTCCCACAGCATTTCATCAGCATCTCCTGAATTGATCATTAACCCGTATACAGTTTTCATAGTCGCAACCCCTTTCAACAGGCGCTTTATATTTGTTCTATATAATTAGCCCCTTTTCTCGTTTCTGAAACCATCTCCCATCTTACAATGTTTGGAAAATGAAACTTTCTCTATCGTTTCCCGTATATGTAAGTAAATTCAAATTGCTTATAAATGAAGGTTCAAATATACTTAATGAATGAGTTACAAGAGAAAGAGGTGACGGCATGCTGTTGGAATTATACGCTCAGTCCTTGGATGCGACGGCAATTTATAGTGTTTATTTGACTTTGCTCATAAGCATGTCGATGTCCGCACTTTGGATGCTCAATGACACCTCATTTATCGATTCATGTTTCATGCAGGTTAAATTTAAGCCATCCGCTTCTGAAACGGCTTTTAAAAATAAGGCAGACCTCGGAACGAGATTGCACCTGCAAATCCTAAAACGGATAAAAATAAAGATAAATCCTGGTGATGAAGACAGTCATTTTTCTCCTTTAGTACAAAACAGATAAAACTTAGGAGGAGAAAAATGAAAAAGCTATACACCATGATTTTTGTTCTATTTTTACCAATGCTATTAACTGGATGCCAGGCACTGACAAGCGAGGGTTCATTCTTCCAGTCAACATTCATAAACCCATTCACATGGCTGATCCACGTCTTTGCCGGGCTTACTGGCGGGAGTTTTGGTTTGGCAATCATTTTGATTACGATGTTAATCCGGCTGGTATTACTGCCGCTAATGTTAAAACAGTATAAAAACCAGCAGAACATGAAAGAAAAGATGGACATCCTTAAGCCTGAGATGGATGAAATCCAAAAAAAGCTAAAAGAAATAAAAGATCCAGCAGAACAAAAGAAATTACAGCAGGAAATGATGGGACTATATCAGAAGCATGGAGTGAATCCTCTATCTGTTGGCTGCCTGCCAATGCTGATACAGATGCCAATTTTAATGGGGCTCTATTATGCGATCAGCGGTTCTACGGAAATCGCAAGCCATTCCTTCCTCTGGTTCAACCTCGGCCAGTCAGATATGTGGATTACTGCTGCTGCCGGGCTGATCTATTTTTTGCAATTTAGAGTTTCAATGATCAATATGACTGAGGATCAGAAGAAACAAATGAAGTTCATGGGGCTCTTATCGCCCATCATGATCGTCATGTTCTCTTTAAGTGCACCCTCCGCTCTGCCCCTTTATTGGACAGTCGGCGGGATATTCCTGATTATCCAAACGTTGTTGGCCCGCAAAATATACGGCGCTAAACAATCCTCCGTAAAAGTCGAACAGCCATTATAACGGGACACTGCAAAAAGCCAGGGATTAAATTCCCTGGGTTTTCACCTTGGCTGTAATAGATGATATTCTTGTTTTTACGAATGAACCAAGCATTCGATAATGCATTACAGAGGAATATGTTAAATAGGTATATTATGGGTTGACAGATAATTTTTCATGAATGTATACTATGTTTTAATGATATTGAAAGGAATGGTAAAGAGCCGATGAAGTTCTAATCTTATTTTCTGCCCGATTTTTCGAATAGGAAAAACGTGTTGCCCGGAAATAGGATTAGTCTGCCCATTTGCCATTCCATGTCGGTTTACAGGCCTTATTTAGCATGCTGCTGAAAAGCAGTACGATGCTTTGTTTGTGCTTGAGTAAATCAAGTGTGAATGCATAGCAGAACCTCCCGGGTTAACCAGGGAGGTTTTTTTAATGGATAAAATACTCACCTTCATTCAATAAACGCAAAAGACGAAAGGTGGAATTTTTATGACATTTATGAAAATAAGAGGTATTAAGAAGAGCTTCAATGAAAGTCAAATTATTAATAATGCAGAGTTTGACATTAAACACGGCAGCAGGATCGGCCTTGTTGGAAACAATGGTGCCGGAAAGACAACTTTAGCAAATATAATCTATGGAAGTGTCCTTCCAGACGCAGGGATGATTGAAACCTTTAATGGTTCAGTAAATATTGGGTACCTAAAGCAATCTACTGAATATTCAGTGCTTGAATTCGAAGATGCCCTCACACTTGCAGAAAAAGGTCTATTTACATTATCGAGCAAGCTGGGCTTAAGTAAAACCATTGATTGGGGCGATACTCCATGGGAGAACCTGAGCGGCGGAGAAAAATTAAAGCTTTCCCTGGCAAGCGTTTGGGCGAGCAGGCCAGAACTTCTCATACTTGATGAACCGACAAACCACCTGGACCTACAAGGTGTTGCATGGCTGATCAATGAACTAAAAGCCTTTAACGGGGCCGTAATCATCATTTCCCATGACAGGTATTTCCTTGACCAGACAGTCACTGAAATTGTCGAGATTGAAGCTGGAGAGACCAAATTGTTTAATGGCAACTACTCTTTATACCGTCTGGAAAAGCAAAGGCTGTATGAAATCCAGCTTCACCAATACGAAACCCAGGAAAAATATAAACAGCAAATCGAACGGCAAATCGCCAACCTGAAAAATTGGTCTGAAAAAGCACACAGGGATTCAACCAAACAGGGTTCGAATTCGGAAAGAAGGCAAATTGGCTACAAAGAGTACCACCGTATGAAAGCTAAGAAGATGGATATCCAAATAAAGTCCAAAACAAAGCGCTTGAACCAGGAGCTTGAAAAAAATGAAGTAAAGCAGCCAAAGCAGGAAACGAAGGTAAGCTTTCAGTTCAAGGCAAGCCAAAAACGCGGAAAAAGGATCATAGAAGCTCAGAATTTAGGAAAATACTTTGGCAACCGGTGCTTATTTGATAACAGTCATTTTTATATGAATCACGGAGAAAGAATGGCAATCCTAGGGGTAAATGGAAGCGGGAAAACCACACTTATAAACATGCTTCTTGGTAACGATAAAGGAACAACAGGCAGTTTATGGATGAGTGATTCATTGAGGATTGGTTACCTGAGCCAGGATGTTTCGGACCTGCCCCCAACTAAAAATGCATTGGAATATACTGGTTTGACCGATTTGACTTCATTGCGAAAAGCACGGACGATTTTTGCGAATATCGGAATGGCAGAAGAAAAACTAACAATCCCCATTGACAATCTAAGCCTAGGCGAGCGCACCCGAATAAAACTAGTCATGATGCTGCTGAATGATCTCGATTTACTGATCCTTGATGAACCGACAAACCATCTTGATTTAGCCAGCAGAGAGAGTCTTGAAAAAACTTTAATGGAGTTTCATGGATCGATGCTGATTGTCTCGCATGATGTATACTTCCTGGAAAAAATCAGCAACAAACTCCTAGTTATATCCGATTGTAAAATCATTAGGAAAGAAGAAGGAATGAAGGAACTTAACAATCCAAAGACATCTTTTTTGAGTAATATTGAAAAAGATGAGCAGTTGATGCTCCTGCAGAATGAGATTACCTCTTTAATTGGAAAGCTGTCCTTCATGAGCAAGAATGATAAAGAATATGAACAAATCGATACTGAACTGGCTAAGCTAATTAAGGCAAAAAAGGAATTGGAATAAAGAAGTTAAAATAGAAAAAACACCTAAGGTGTTTTTTCTTATTTTACATTAATCTTCAAAAAGCCTGTAATAGCGCTAAGGTGACCTCCAAAATACGTACTAAAAAACTTTTTGAGCTAGAGTTGTGAAGGTAGATCCCCCTATCGACAGCACTTTCTCTGTTTTATCACCCGCTGTCCAACTCTAATCGATACGAATGAATTTAACAGCCTTTAAATTAACACTATGATCGATTCATTTTTTCTTGCAATAATGATTTGACCATTTGCCAATCGTCTTTAATAATACTAAAGACGACGGTGTCTCTCACATAACCATCTGCGATGATACGATGCTTGCGGAGTACACCTTCTTTTTCAGCCCCAAGACGTGCAATCGCCTTTCGGGATCGGATATTCCTTGAATCTGTGCAAAATTGTACGCGATTCATACCCATTTCTTCAAATGCATGCCCGAGCATCAGGAATTTTGTTTCGGTATTGACCCTTGTCCTCCAGTATTCCGGATGGTACCACGTCCATCCTATCTCAAGGCTCTTATGCGCTTCAGAGATATCAAGATATCTTGAACTGCCGATGATTTTTCCTGTTTCCTTATCAACTACAACAAAGGGGTACTGGGTCCCCTTTTCCCTTTCATCAGCTGCAGCTTTGATTGCTTCTCTCATATCTTCCTTGCTTTTGATTTTTGAAGCGGTGAATTCCCATATTTCTTGAAGATGACCAGCCTTCCATAAATCGTCCAGCTGCTCGATTTCCATTGGTACCAGCCTCACCGTTTGACCATCCAGCTTGATTTCCCTCTTCATTTTCCTCACTCCCGTTAAGTACTGTTTTTTCATCATATCATTCATGGGAAACATCGGGAATGCTAAAAAAATAAAAAAAGCTGCCTTCTGATAGGGCAGCCTTCCTGCTTATTTTACTTCTTCAAAATACTCTTTGTAGTACCCGCCGACTTTGCCGGAATTATCTACAATAAAATAAAATTCTTCCGTTTCATTTTTTACATCGTACGTTTTACCAGTTGTCAGCTTGTTATTAACAATATATTTTTTTGCATCAGTATGAACGCATTTAAGTCTCTTAATCGTTTCGCGTTCGTGCCAGTTCACATGAATCATCTTCTGCCACTTCCTTTATCTCAATTTCATACCCTTAAGTATAAAGAAAAGGCGATCCATTTAGCAATAGTTAGCTTGCATTCGCTTCTTCACCGGTAACCTGCAGGCCGCGAATTTCTGATTTATCGAATGTCAGTGTTTCACCTGTAATCACATTTTTTAAGGTTATATAACAAACATCACAAATCACATCTTTGCGAATATATTGTAAAAAAGAGAAACGTTCATTTTTATAAATCAACTCATAAAATCCTTTTTTGGTAAACCCATTCATGTTAACCCCTCTTTCCAGGATGTATTCATCTTGGTGTTGTTGGCTGTGTCTTTATATACCACAATCAAGACTTGTATTAAACATCCGGATAAAAAGGTTATGAAATTTTACAAGCTGTTGATTGGCAAAATCAATTCTTGTCCTTCATTTTTGGCCGAATTTATATCCGTAGAAACTGGATAACTTTCCATGAGGCCAGCATCAAAAGGGACTAATAACTTCTTCAGTTCGCCAGGCTTATCCATTGAACGGTCAAGCCATATATCCATCTTGTCCTCAGGCAGGATAACAGGCATGCGATCATGGACACTTTCGGTGACTGCATTAGGAGTTGTTGTAATAATTGTGCAGGATGTTATGCTCTTGCCATTCTTGCTCCAATTTTCCCATAGACCAGCCATCGCGAAGGGCTTTTTGTTTGTCATGCCAAACCGGTAAGGTTGTTTCTGCTTCCCTTCTTTTTTCCACTCATAAAATCCATCAGCAAGAATAAGACACCGTCTTTGCTTAAGTGCATTCTTGAAGCTTGCCTTTTCATCTACTGTTTCTGCGCGGGCGTTGATCATTTTATAACCGATTTTCTCATCATCCGCCCAAAAGGGAATCAGCCCCCACCTCATTCTGGTTCCTTCCCTGCGATCCCCACTATCGATGACAGTTAAAACATCCTGGCCTGGTGCAATGTTGTAACGCGAGTCAAGGTCCTCATAAAATTCAAAATTAAATCGCTGCTTCAATTCATCAATGGATTCAAATAAAGAAAATCTTCCACACATTATTGCTCCTCCTCCATCCGCAATCTCGTTATTAATATAATTCCCGTCCGTATCAGGAAATAACATCCATTTCATTATAAAAGCCTTTTAAGCATAGATATTTTTAAAGCAAAGGAATAAAAAAAATAAGCCAGGCATCTCCACTCGCCAGACTTATTCTATATATTTTTTATATCGATTTTCTTCCTGGATTTTGCCTTCAATGCAATATTAATTGCCACAAGGATTGGAATAATGGATGATATAGTAAATCCCAGCGCATAGCCAGGTATGCTTTCATTCAGTACTCTTTCACTTATACTCAATCCAACAAAGCTTATTCCAATGCCCTCTCCATCTACGTGGTCGATGGCAGACCATAGCTCTATCCCTTTAAAAAGGAACAATATACTTATGATTGACAGCAATAAAACTATTAGCCATCTCATGCGATCATACCCCCATAATACCTGCTTTCACTAATTATAAATGCAGGTGTATACACTATATTATAGGGAGTAATATTGTTAAATAATATATAACCACGGCAGTTGTAACAAAATGTTCAAAATGATATTTTATTTTTCGTAAATTCGAAATAAAAATTTGCAAAATGAAAAAGTCAGCTAACTACAAATTTTATGCAGGCATTGCTGGAGGATATAATCCTTTATTACGGACTTGAAGTCAGTATCTAAATTCGTGTTTCACCATTTTACCAAGGTTGAAGGCTTCTTTTCTCCACTTTATTTTGAAAGGTCTGTGTAAAGACTGCTTGTAAAGTTGCTTTAATCACAATATATCTCCTGAATTTTTACAGATTAATTTGATGAATTTGTACAGCTATTAAATTTCATCAATCATTAAATCTTCCCATAACAATGGTATTATAGTATTTTCCATCGGAAAGCAGCTTGTCATTTTTAAGTTCGCCTTCGACTTCAAAACCAAGCTTTTCGTAGAGCTTTATTGCATTATCGTTAGTTTCTGTTACTTCCAAGGCGATTTTTTTAATTCCGTTAGCGTCTGCCCAGGAAATGCATTCTCGCATAAGGTGTTTCCCAATGCCATATCCCCAGAACTCTTTTAATATTCCAATACCAAATGCTACTTTATGAGAAAATCGCTTTAAATCCGTTCCTTCACATCTTGAAAAACCTACTAGTCGGCCATTGACTTCAGCCACTAAAAATAGGTTTCTAGGATGATTTGAGTCGGCATTAATAATCGTTTCAAAGCCTGAGGCATCGATGAACCCTTCTCCTTTTTCGCGGTCAAGATTTTCCGTCTCCCCATCGATTTGCAGCCTTAATTCTGACAAAGCATATGCATCCTTTTCAACAGCAGACCTGACCGTATATCCTAATCCTTTTACTTTATATGTATGATCTTGTATTTTCACTTTAAGTCCTCGTTACTTTCAGTTTATTTTAAATATCTTATTGACTTTATTTACCCATAAATATCCATTGTTATATATATTAAAGCACCTTCGTACAACTGTATATAGCGACTTTGTAAAGTTCTTAAGGATTCGCGACCAGTTTTTTCCCATAGAGCCCTTCTTTGGATAGACTGTTCCTCTTTCTGTGTTCGATGGTGTTGCCGGTTGGCTATCACTTCCGTCCAACAATATAAAAAGGATGAAACCATTTAGATTCCATCCTCTCCGATAATCACTAAACCTTTTTCAGTTCCTCCACCGCATCCATAGCCTGTTCTTTTAGCTTGAACTTTTGTATTTTCCCTGATGCTGTCATTGGATAGTTTTTTGTGAATTCTATATACCTTGGTATTTTATGCTTTGAAATTTTACCTTTAAAGTATTCTCTGATTTCGTCCGCTGTTGCCATTTCTCCATCCTTTAAAATGATCCAGGCCATCACTTCCTCACCATATACGCTGTCGGGAATTCCGACAACCTGAACATCCAGTACCTTTGGATGGCTGTATAGGAATTCTTCAATTTCACGAGGGTAAATGTTTTCACCGCCCCTGATGATCATATCCTTTAATCTACCAGTGACCCTGCAATAGCCATTCTCGTCCATTACGGCAAGATCACCTGTATGCAGCCAGCCTTCTTCATCAATCGCCTCTTTCGTTGCATCAGGATTTTTATAATAACCGTCCATAACATGGTAGCCGCGGGTGCAAAGCTCTCCCTGTACTCCACGCGGCACTTCCTCCAACGTGCCTGGCTTTACTATCTTTACTTCCACTTTTGGTAAAGCTTTTCCTACTGTTTCTACCCTTAGCTCGAGTGGGTCATTCGTTCTTGTCTGTGTAATGACTGGGGAGGATTCCGTCTGTCCATATGCAATCGTTATTTCTGTTGCTCCCATTTTTTCATTGACAGCCTTCATCACTTCAATCGGACAATTAGAGCCCGCCATGATCCCTGTCCTTAAAGACGAAAGATTGTATTTATGGAAATCCTGGTCATTTAGCTCAGCGATGAACATTGTTGGGACACCATGAAGCGCCGTACACTTTTCTTTTTCAACTGTTTCAAGGACAGCCTTTGGGCTGAATTCCTGGACAGGCACCATTGTCGCCCCAACTGTCGCACATGCTAGCGTGCCCATTACACAGCCAAAGCAATGAAAAAATGGCACTGGGATACATAGCCTGTCTTGATCCGTAAGTTTCATCGCAGAGGCTACATTATAGGCGTTGTTGACGATATTGCTGTGGGTCAGCATTACACCCTTAGGAAACCCAGTCGTACCGGACGTGTATTGCATATTGATTACTTCGTTCTGAGTGAGTGTTTCCATACGCTGATTAAGTTCATCCTCTGTTACCTCATCAGCCATATCTAGAATATCCTGCCAGCTGAAGGTTCCAGGAAAACGTTTCTCACCCATTACAATGACATTCTTCAAGAATGGCAGATTACTGCTATCAAGTTTGCCAGGTTCACTTGTTTTCAGTTCAGGTACAATCTCATATACCATATCAATATAGGAGGAGTCTTTAAACTGTTCCATTAAAATAATAGTCGTAGAATCAGATTGTTTAAGCAGATATTCTAATTCTGCGGTCCGGTAATTGGTGTTGACAGTTACAAGAACTGCACCCATTTTGCCGGTAGCGAACTGGGTCACCACCCATTCCGGGGTATTCGAGGACCAGACAGCAACATGCTCCCCTTTTTGCACCCCGAGCTTCATCAATCCCCTCGCAGTTTTTCGGCAGAGTTTGTTAAATTCCTTATAATTCATCCTCAGGTTTCTGTCAGCATAAACAACCGCTTCGTGTTCAGGGAATGTCTTCGCCTGTACTTCTAATAATTCACCCACAGTATACGGCAGTAAATTGTCCATCTATTAACCTCCTAAAATAAATTAAAATTATGTAAGCGTTTACCACTTACTATAACACCTATGTTTGAATATTCAATATTTTTAAAATGTATTCCTCCCTTTTTCCTGAAAAATTTAATAATCTAAAGGTATTAACTTTACAAAAAAAGCTCTTTTCGTAAACTTTGTTGCTTTCACAACCAAAATTTCACGAGTTTAAATTCACTCCCTGTCAGAATCAGCTCGAAGCCAAGAGAAATAAGGGGGTGAATATTCGGCTCGAAAAACAAAGAAAAAAAAACAGGAGAAACCCCTGTTTTAAATTACTTATCATGCCACATATATGATTTTCCCGTTTCCTTCGACACTATAGATATTCCTACTGACGCGCCATGACCGGCAGCGATGACAGATTGGCTTGAAAGACCGGCAAGCAAGCTGGTGATATAAAGGTTTGGGAGAGTGGTTGTACCGTCAGGCTCAATTCCCAATACTTTTTTAACTTTTCCGCTTGGCACCTTTTCATTCACAGCCAATTCAAAGCCAAGGCCTTTCAGCAATGTGGTCTGCAGATTAGTAGCTATAATTAGATGCTTTGCAGCCAATTCTTTGCCGTCAGCCAATAATATAGAAAAAACCCGGTCAATTTGTGTTACAGATTCAACAACACCCTCGGTCCATTCAGCACCAGAAGCGATCGCTTGATGTTTAATCGTATCCATAAGAGCAGTGCCAGAGATTTCACTTATTCCTGGATAATTATAAAGTTGTGAAACTTGTTTAACCTGGGACATTCCTGAATCGATGACCGCTGTTCTCAATCCGCCCTGGGCAGTATAAATTGCTGCGGATCCTCCGGAAATCCCTCCCCCAATCACTAATACATCCAGCATGATTGTGCCTCCTGTTAATGATGTTATTCCGTTTTCCTCCCGTGACTTTCCAGGAGGAATTTTTAGAACTAAAATAATTTAGAAATCAAATAAATGACTCCTGCCAGGAGCCATACGTACGTGGCTGGTCATATAGGAGGAAACCCAGAAAACCTTCCTTTTTCCTCATTACCTGTACGCTTTGGTCCAACGCCTCAGGACCCGCCTGCACAATGATTATTTTTCTTTTCTTCTTCCATCAGTTCTCACCTCACATGCAATAAAGCGTACCCACTTTTTTGGGCAATAGACTTACAAAGAGGAAAGCATTGCTCTCCTCTTCATTATCTTACTAGTGTGTGTGGTGGACGGCACAGCGGTTAGGACCAATTTCAAGCTCCATCGCCTCGTCTGCTGTCACTGCTTTAACACCACGATTGATCGCGACGATATCCTCAAAGTTAGGTGGTGTATCGCTTGATGCTGATTGTGCTACATGTTCGACAAACTCATCGACAGTTTTGCCTTCCATGATTTCGTTTTGCTGTCTGATTAGTCCCAATTGGCTGCCGATGAATCCAGCAGGATTCACTTCACCATCAAAGCTTGCGTAATGCCCTGGCAATACAAAGACATCATCAGCTATTAGAGAAACCTTGCTATATACAGTATCATAAAGGTCTTTAGCCCACTCTGCAGCTTTCCCGCCTAAATCAGGACGTCCAAGACCATTAACGAAGATAGTATCTCCTGAAAATAGAAGCTTATTATTCACAAAGAAGGAAACACTGCCAGGGGTATGTCCCGGAGTCTTAACAGCCAGTACTTCGAGAGTGATGTTCTCAAATTCAATTCTATCATGCTGCTCCAAAGCTTCAAAGTCAAATGCTGCCCCTTCACTCTTCATGAGGTAATATTTAGCTCCTGTTAAATCTGCCAACTGCTTGCCGCCAGACAAATGGTCAGCGTGCAGGTGGGAATCTACAATGTGAGTGATCCTAACGTTTTCTTTTTCAGCAATTGCAGTATAGCGATCTGTGAATCTTGATGGATCGACAACCAGTGCCTCGTTTTCGGATAAAACCATGTAAGAGAGGCAGCCCTTGCCTACACGGATGAATTGCAATACCTTTATATCCTCATCTTTATATACTTCAACAGGATATAAGTATTCACTCCAGGATTTCATTCCGCCAGAAAGATAAGATACATTGAACCCTGCATCAGAAAGCATTTCAGCAACCATTACCGAAGAACCTTCCTTGGCACAAATGACGACAATATCTTTCTCCCTTGGAAGCTGGTCAACAACTTCTTCGACTCCATCGATTAATTCAAAGTAAGGGATATTTAAATATTGGATATTTTCCCCTTCAACCTTCCAATCTTCGAAGTCTTTTACATTCCTTACATCAAAAATGAAAAAATCCTTTTTTCCAACTACCCACTCATTTAATTTTTCAGCTGTAATAGCTTGCATTCCCATAGATCTTCCTCCCAGTTTTAATCATTTGTGTTTAAAGCATCTAATCCCCATTAGATACCCTTATGGGTATATGATATATTTCCGACTAATAAAATGCAAGCTTTTTTTGTTTAATAATGTGACTATGGTGTTTTATCCTTTTCGATAATTTTTCATCTTAAGGAATCAAGCTACAGTTCTGAATCCTGTCAGGTTTATTTCTCCTGATTTTCACTCTTCCGGTTTTCTTTCAAACTAGACCAACAAGAAAATATTTCTAGAAAAAATTCTTCATAATGGGTTTTCAAATCATTAATAAACCTTTACAATGAATGAAACTATATATATAGTTTGAAAATTCAATCCATTCTTACCGAGGAGGAATGCAAATGAAAATTATGAGCAATGAACTGTTGGTGGTCTCGTATCGTGATGCATTAAAGTCGGAACATGATAAAGAATGGGCAAAGATTTTGAAAAATGAAATTTCCAAAAGAGGACTTAAGCCATTTAAAAAACGTTAATTGATTTGATTTATGAAACCCAGTATTCAAAAAAATGCACTGCCGTATAATTTACGGCAGTGCATTTTTGTCGTTTTAACCCTGGAGCAATAATGATTCAGGATCTTCCATCAGTTCTTTAATGCGTTTTAAGAATGTTACCGCTTCTTTGCCATCTACGATTCGGTGGTCGTATGACAAAGCGATGTACATCATCGGACGGTTTTCGATTCTTTCTTTATCGATGGCAACCGGGCGGAGCTGGATGGTGTGCATCCCAAGAATCCCAACTTGAGGACCATTTATGATTGGTGTTGAAAGCAGCGAGCCAAATACTCCCCCATTAGTGATTGTAAAGGTACCACCTTGAAGATCCTTTAATGAGAGTTTGTTCGTCCGTGCCTTTTCAGCCAACTCGTTAATGTTTCTTTCAATCTCGGCAAAGTTCTTCCTGTCGGCATCTCTGATTACCGGAACTACAAGGCCTTCATCTGCAGCAACGGCCACTCCGATATCATAGAACTTCTTAAGGACTATTTCATCTCCCTGGATTTCCGCATTGAGATACGGAGACTTCTTCAATGCCGCTACCACTGCTTTAGTGAAAAATGACATGAATCCTAAACGAACATCATTTTCTTCATAAAAACGGTCTTTCCATTTCTTACGCAATTCCATAACAGCGGTCATATCCACTTCATTGAACGTTGTCAGCATCGCAGCGGTCTGCTGGACCTCAACAAGCCTATTCGCAATTGTCTGCCGTCTTCTTGACATTTTAATTCTTTCTACTTGCTTGCCATCTTCAGAATTTAGAAATGAAGGTGCTTTCACCCCTTGATTATTCCTTGGCTCAGCCTTTATCTGATTTTGCCCAGGAGTATGGGACTCGACATCCTGTTTTCTGACTCTCCCAAGAGGATCTGAAGAACTCACCTGATTCAAAGCAATGCCTTTTTCCCGTGCCAGCTTTCTTGCGGCTGGAGAAGCAATAATCCGCTCATTGCCTTCTTCCTCTGATTGTTTATCCTGTGTGCCGACGGTTTTATCATTTTGATTTGCAGCTGCCTGGGCACCTGATTCCTTAATTGCTGGTTCATCCGGAGACTCTGCTTCTCTTCCAGTTTCAGCTGGATTTGCTTCAGGTGCTTCACTTTCCACGCTGCCTTGCTCACCAACAACCGCAATGGTCTCCCCAACCTTGACTGTATCGCCTTCCTCTGCGAGCAGATCCGTCAAGATACCATCATAATCCGAAATGATTTCTACGTTGACTTTATCCGTTTCCAATTCAACGACATATTCACCTTTTTGGACTTGATCACCCTTTTTTTTCAGCCATTGAGCAATCGTTCCTTCGGTTATTGATTCGGCTAATTCAGGAACTTTAATGTCTGCCATTTTCATTTCCTCCTCCTTTTGTCCTTGTCAATGCATCATTCACAATTCTTGCCTGTTCTAATTTATGAATGTTCGGATCTCCTTCGGCCGGACTTGATCGTCTTCTCCTTCCGATATATGAAACCTCGATTCCTTTAGGTGCTGCTTCATTTATTCTTGGCTCTACGAAAGTCCAGGCACCCATATTTTTTGGTTCTTCCTGAACCCAAATAATCTCTGACAGGTTTGGATAACGCCTCAAAATTTTCTTAAGAGCTTCCAAAGGGAACGGATATATTTCTTCTATTCTTAATACATGCAGCCATTTATATGAATCAGGGTCAATTTGTTCAGCGATGTCTATGCTAACTTTTCCTGTGCACAATACGACACGTTCTATTTGTTCTGGTTCCTTTCCAAGTCCTGGCTGTTCATAAATCGATTTAAAGCTTCCCTGGCTCAGTTGCTCTGGATCAGCTGCAACCAACGGATTTCTCAGCAAACTTTTTGGTGTCATCAAGACAAGCGGACGGACAGCTTCCTGCTTTAAAATAGCTGCCTGTCTCCTTAAGATATGAAAGTATTGTGCAGCGGACGAGAGGTTCGCTACGGTCCAGTTATTCTCAGCTGCAAGCGTCAAAAAGCGTTCGACCCTTCCACTAGAATGCTCAGGACCCTGTCCTTCATAACCGTGTGGCAGCAGCATAACCAGTCCGGATTTTTGTCCCCACTTCGCCCTGCCCGCAGCCACGAACTGGTCAAATAAAACTTGTGCAGCATTAGCAAAGTCTCCATATTGAGCTTCCCAAAGGACCAGTGTTTCTGGTGCGAATACATTATAGCCATATTCGAATCCGACTACTGCCGCTTCTGATAACGGGCTGTTGTGGATTGAAAAGGAGGCTTTAGCATCCGGAAGAACATGCAGCGGGGAAAATTGTTTACCATTTCCGCTGTCATGCAGCACTAAATTCCTCTGGGCAAATGTCCCCCGCTCTGAATCCTGTCCTGTCAATCTTACAGGTGTGCCATCTTTCAAGATTGAAGCAAATGCAAGTGTTTCTGCCAGACCCCAATCGATTTTTCCATTTTCAGAAAAAGCATCCTTCCTGCGCTGAAGGATTTTTTCAAGTTTGCTAAAAACATTGAATCCTTCAGGCCATTTCAGAAGGTTTTCATTTATTGTCTTTAATGTTTCGATTGGCACGCTAGTATCAATCTGTGGAATCCCCATTTCGATTACATCAGGAATATCAGGTTCTCTCTTGACTTCTTTCTCTTTTCTCGGAACTTTTTCGTATGCTGATGCCAGCCTGTCTGAGATCTTTTGTTCAATACCTGACCTTTTCTCCTCTGTCAGAACACCTTCCTGTAAAAGTTTATTGCCATACAGAGTTTTCACTGTAAGATGACTGTTGACGAGCTTATACATTTCTGGATTCGTCGTCATCGGTTCATCCATTTCGTTATGGCCAAATCGACGATATCCTATTAAATCAATTAAAAAGTCCTTGCCAAAAGTTTCTCTGTATTCAAAAGCAAGTCGGGCTGCCATCAGGCATGCCTCCGGAGCGTCAGCGTTAACATGGATAATCGGTATTTCATATCCTTTCGCAAGATCACTTGCATAGCGGGTCGAGCGTGAATCCATCGATTCTGTAGTGAACCCTATTGTATTATTTGCAATGACATGAATGGTTCCACCTGTTTTATAACCCTGCAAACGGCTTAAATTCAAAGTTTCGGCTACAATGCCCTGTCCCGGGAACGCAGCATCACCGTGAATCAGGATTGCTAAAGCCTTCACTGGATCGTGCTTTGCGTATCCAGGCTGGCTGCGGTCATCCTGGGCAGCTCGAGTAAATCCTTCAACGATTGCTCCGGCAAACTCAAGGTGACTGGGGTTATTCGCAAGCGTCAGCCTTGCGTTCGCAGTGCTATCCGATTTTATTTTACGATCAATTCCAAGGTGATACTTCACATCTCCTGTCCATCCGAAATTAATTCCAATCGAACCTTCGGATGGTACCAACTCTTTATTGGGTGCATGCTGGAATTCTGCGAAAATCATCTCGTAAGGCTTTCCCAAAACATGGGCAAGGACATTCAGTCTTCCTCTGTGGGCCATGCCGATATTGATTGTTTCTACACCGTTATTCACAGCATCGGCCACTACTTCATCCAACAGAGGCACCATTGAGTCAAGACCCTCAATCGAAAACCTTTTCTGGCCGACGAAAGTCCGATGCAAATACTTTTCAAAATTTTCCACCTCAGTCAAACGCTCGAACAAAGCAATCTTTTTATCAGTTGCAATGTTAGGGATCAATTCCCCTGATTCAACCTTTTGTCTTAGCCAATCCTTTTCAGACCATTCATTAACATGATGGAATTCGTAGGCGATTGTATTTGAATATACCTTTTTCAAATATTCAAATGCCTCTTTTCCATCTGAAATTGATGAAGGGGCACTAGGACAAACAAGGTTTACAGGAATCTTCTTAAGGTCTGTTTCAGAAAGACCCCATTTACTAAAATCTTCAAGCGGAAATTCCTCTGTTCCAAATTCCAATGGATAAATTTTTGCGGATAAATGACCATACGAACGTATATAATCAGCATATCGTAACGCTGAAGCAATCTTTTCCGGAGAAATCCCTCCACTTGCAGCAGAAATTCTCTCGTCCTCTGCTTCAGGAGGTAATTCCGCGTTGGAGAATTGTTCAAAATATTCTTTAATATCAGGGTCCACCGAATCTGGGTTATTGAGGAACATTTCATACATTTCCTCGACATATCCCTGGTTTGGCCCATGGAATCCCGGCCAAGATTTCCCTTTGCCGGTAACTGGCTTTTTCACTGTAAAACCCCCTTGCTAAATCTAAAGTTTGCTAATAAACTGTTACCCTTTGGAAATTATTTTTAACGGTAAAATCAAAGAATTATAATATTATTCTGATTTTAAAACGGTTACATTAGTATTTTAACATGATAATTTCATTTACCCAAAGGTTTTGACTATCAAGATAGTGTAATCTCGAAATAAAATAATTATTATATTAATAAAATTAAAATCCGTAATTTTCTGCAATAAAAAAAACCGGTATGACCGGTTTTTCAGATTAAAGGCTCATTAAGGTAACATACATGTTTTTAGGAGCAAAGAGATTGTTCCTTTTTTCAATCTGGTTTGCCTCAATCATCTCACCAGGTTCTACAGGCAGTTCCATATGGCCGCAGGTTATGCATTTTTGAAATCTTGATCCAGCATTAAAGATATTAACACCGTCATTCGTAGTAAAGCCAACATTCTCTTCATGCAATGAGAAACGGTGATGGCAATTCTTTGATTCGCTCATACTTCATCCTCCTGTATAGTGATCCTCACTTTATTATATATCTAATATTCTGAATTTTCTGTGACAAATATCATAAAGGAAGGGAAGACATCCGCAAAATGCCTTCCCTCTTTAATAACCATTTTTCCACCCTTTTAAACCGCCCTCGTATCAGAAAACCGCATTTGCAATTCCTTTTCAAGTTCCAAAATTGATACAGGCTCATCACCATCGATTTCTCGAAAAGACCCTGTATATTCCTGGAGCGCATGTTCGTATCTCGGATCATAATAGTGCACAAGCAGTATTTCAATTAACTCTTTATATTTACGTTCATTCAAAGCGATTTGAAGAGAAGCAGCAATGTCTTGTTTCTTAATCCTCTTCAGCAATTTAGATATCTTCTCATGAACCTCCTCTTCAAACCAAGCCTCTTCCTTAAATGGATGGACATACTCGCTATAGATCCTCTCGACTCTGTTTGGAATCGAGCTTCTCACTAAGAAATGGATGCCATTAACCTTCTTATCAAGCATTTCTTCAGGCTGGGCGGCGCGCCCGATTCTTTTGCTCTCCGCTTCAATAATGAAATATCTCGATCCTCTTATTTCGTTCAGGCGGTCAAATAGCAAAGCATCAAACGTTTTTTGATTATGGGCTTCACCCATTCCGATCATCCCAAAAATCGATCCACGATGATTCGCTATTTGTTCCAGGTCCACTACCGGAAATCCTTTTTCCTGAAGTGCCTTCAAGATTTCCGTCTTCCCCGTTCCTGTCATACCATGCAATACGACAGCTTTTTCCGGAAGTAATTGAGGAATTTGTTCTAATATATATTCCCTGTATGCTTTGTAGCCGCCCTCTAATCGTAAGGATGGTATACCCGCATATTCAAGAAAGGATGCAACCGACTTGCTCCTCATCCCGCCTCTCCAACAATGGATTACAGGTTTTGCACCAGTTTTCTTAAGATCCTTTATGTCACTAAGCAATTTAGGCAGTTTTGGCGATACGAGTTCCATAGCCCTCCACTTTGCAGCCTCTTCACCCGATTGCTTATAAAGGGTACCAATTTCTTTTCTTTCTTCATCCGAGAATAGTGGAATATTGACAGATCCAGGGATCGCTGATTCCTTATGTTCAATCGGAGCTCTTACATCTACCGGAATATATTTATTAGAGCTGACTAATTCTTTTACTGATATGTCTTTCATTTTTTCGTTTGACCTCCATGGTCGTTAAAGTGAAACTGCCATTTTACTATTTTATCTAAAAAACGGTGAAATTTCACTATTATAACCTTGTATATTCTTTATCCTACCATATTTATTAGATAGAATAAAAAAAGACCGCATACTGGAACAGCGGTCAGCAGGGAAACTTTTTGCCAATCAGGGTACTGATGGAACGGCAGAAGCCTCTCCATTCCTTCGGAAAAGAATCAAGCCCGCCGCTTTCATAGGTTTTCCCCTTGGTTTGCAGCTTTACAGACCAACTTGTTCCATCAACGATGATCCCCTCTGCCTGGTAATCCTCTTCCCACTCCCAAACATTAAAAGAGTATAGTCCCTTTTTAAAGTCTTCAACGAATCCATAATTATTTACCATAAATGGAACCGTGGCTCTTGAATCCAAATGCCATTCAAAATAAGTAAATGTATTTCGTTTGAAATCAATTTTAATTCTCATCTCTGGTCCCGGATAGCCATGCAGCACTACTGTCATCATTAATGGTTCCTTTTCCGGACGAATCGAAACAATGTCATCTTTCAACAGAAATAGTTCAGTATTGCTGCTAATAAGTGATTTTATATAGGATGGCTCAACAGTATTCTCTAGATCATTCACTAATCTAGGACCTCGTTCACTCATCTCCTGACAAATCAGGGGAATGGTAGCTGTTCCCTTTTTTTCTAAAATATCGAGAATCGCTTCATACATTTTCATCTCGTTCAACTTCCTTTATTAAATTGTCTCTTTTACACTTGACTGTTGATTTCCATTTCAGACACATGCATTCAGCTGATGATTTTGAAATTTATATAATACTTTGTTAAACTTGACGGATTTTCCGCTCCAATCAACTCAGTTGCAAAATTCAGCAGCGCTTTTTAAAGCACCGTCTAGAAAATAAATTACTCACTCGAGTGTGGGGAAGCCTTTTATGCGCTTCCTTACCATCCAAAACTATAAATAAAGTATATAAAAAATTTCAACTGGTTTACTGTAACAAATCGCACGGAATACGAAAAAAAATACAGTTCCCGGTATGGTTTTATACTCCAAAAAACGACAAGTCGTTGTAGTTTCTTGTCTGTTTCTGCGCTTTCCCGAGAAATAATTTTCAGAATAAACTGTTATTTCCAATAAGTAATTCCCTCCCTCTTAAAAAAGGAGGGAATTACTTATTGAACATAAGGTTTTGAAATCTATAAATAAGGAATAACAAATAATAGGCATTCTTTTCGAAAAAAACAAGCTATGCTTAAACAGACATGACTAAAAACATTCAGGAGCTGAAAATAATGATCGAGTCTATGGCAAAGCAATTTGAAAAACCTAAAGGCATTCTTGGAAAGCTCGCGGGAACTATCATGTATTTAGAAAATCGCAAGATAAATAAATGGAGTATCAAAAAGCTCCAGATTCAAAAGCGTGACCGTATTTTGGAGATCGGCTATGGTCCGGGGTATGGGATCAAAACAATGATGTCCAATTACCGGCTGATTACCGTGGATGGAGTTGACTTATCAGAAAAAATGCTTGATGAAGCTACGAAAAGGAACAAAGAATGGATTGCGGCGGGCAAGGTGTATCTTTCAACAGGAGACGTTGTCCATTTCAAGCCTGATCACCATTATAATAAAATCATCTCAGTTAATAACTATCCCCTATGGGAAAAGCCTTTAACATCTCTAAAACATCTTTATCATTTGATGGATAGAAAAGGGAGAATTGTCCTCACAGTACAACCTCGTGAAGAAGGTTCAACGGATAAAACCGCTAGAGAATTAGGAGAAAAGATGAAGAATGATTTACTTCAGACAGGGTTCAAAAGACCTGACGTTTCATATATAAAAGTCAGACCTGTCCTGACAGTTTGCGTCACAGCTGAAAAGGATTAGCCGCCATCCATTGAAAACGGACAGCGGCTTTATTAAAGGTTATTGGAGAGTTCTGTGCATGTTCTATTCAACGAAAGGTGATTATTTCGCAGAATTGTTGAAAATGCCCAAAATGGAAATTTATGGGCGTAGCCTTACTTTCGCTTTTACCCCTTTTTCTTTTTTTCTGGCATTCAGGAAAATGCAGCCTTTTTACTTCCCTTTGGCACGATTGGCAATGTCAGTGCAACTCATAATTCCCCATGCCAGTTGTGCTTTAGAAGGCTAGATCTATCTTTATATACTGACTGCATCGGCAGTCTTGACCAGCCTGTTAATTTCGTCTAATTCTCCCTGATCAAAAAGGTCGACTATTTTGCTTCCGACGATGACTCCATCACAATATTTGCATACTTCTTCGACTTGTTCTGCATTAGACACTCCGAAGCCCGCAAGGACAGGAACAGGACTCATGCTTTTGACTGTTTTTAAGAACTCAGCTAGATCCTTGTTAAAATTATTCCTTGTTCCCGTAATTCCTGTTACTGTTACAGCATATATGAATCCGGAAGCTCTTTCCCCAATTTCTTTTATTCTTTCAGCGGGAGTGGTCAATGTCACAAGCCTGATCAAAGAGATATTCGCTTTATCTAGAGCAGGCAAAATAATTTCTTCCTCCTCGATTGGCAGATCAGGAATAATACAGCCTGCTATACCAGCTAACTTTGCATTTTCGGCAAAATTGTAAAAGCCATATGCGACGAGCGGATTTAAATAGGTCATAAGTATAAGCGGAATGGTGATCTCATGTTTATATTCCTTGAGATCTTCCAGCACTTTTTTCAGGGTAGTACCTTCCTTTAGCGCCCGGATGCCTGCTTTTTGGATAGTCGGCCCATCTGCTACAGGATCTGAAAATGGGATGCCGATTTCAATCGCATCTGCACCGCATTCCTGCAAATAGAGCAGTCTATCTTTCAGGCATCGAAGTCCGCCATCACCTGCCATTATATATGGAACAAAAGCTTTTTTCCCTGTATCTGAAAGTGCCTTTTGAATTTTATCCACTATTCCTCTCCCCCTAACTTATCTTTGATTGTCTGAACATCCTTATCTCCACGGCCAGAAAGACAGACAACGATGTTTTCATCTTTGCTCATTTTTGCAGCCAGTTTAACAGCATACGCAATGGCATGTGCACTCTCCAAAGCAGGAATGATTCCTTCGAGTTTTGAAAGCAGTTGAAAAGCCTCCAGCGCTTCCTCATCAGTTACTGCTTCATATTTGATTCTATTAATATCATGAAGGTAACTATGTTCAGGACCTATGCCTGGATAATCGAGACCAGCTGAAATAGAGTGCGCTTCTTGAATTTGCCCATCTTCATCCTGTAAGAGGTACATCATCGCTCCATGTAACACCCCGGGTTTTCCTTTTGAGAGGGAGGCAGCATGTTTCTCTGTCGTTAAACCCAGTCCGGCAGCTTCTACACCATAGATTTCAACGCTTTCATCCTCAATGAATGGATAAAACAAGCCAATTGAATTGCTCCCGCCACCGATACACGCAACAAGAGCATCAGGAAGCTTCCCTTCTTTTTCAATAAACTGCTTCTTTGTTTCCTTGCCGATTACACTTTGAAAATCACGGACCATCTTTGGAAATGGATGAGGGCCCATAACTGAACCAAGTATATAGTGAGTATCACGGACATTCGTTACCCAGTAGCGAAGCGCCTCGTTGACGGCATCCTTCAATGTTCCGCTTCCTGCATCAACACTGACCACTTTTGCACCGAGGAGTTCCATCCTGAATACGTTCAATTGCTGCCGTCTGATATCTTCTTTCCCCATGAAGATTACACAGTCTAAATTCATTAATGCACATACAGTAGCTGTCGCAACACCATGCTGTCCGGCTCCTGTTTCAGCAACAATCTTTCGTTTCCCCATCCTGACCGCCAGTAATGCCTGCCCAACAGTATTATTGATTTTATGCGCACCGGTATGGTTAAGATCTTCACGTTTGAGGTGGATTTTTGCTCCACCTGCATGCTGGGTAAGGTTTTCCGCCAGGTACAAAGGAGTCTCTCGGCCAACGTAGTCCTTCATTAATTTCTGCAGTTCAACATGGAATTCGGCATCTTCCAAAGCACGACTGTATTCCTTTTCCAATTCCAGGACAGCCTGCATCAATGTCTCCGGCACGAACCTGCCCCCATATTGCCCAAAATGTCCTGTTTGATCAGGCATGTTATAAGTACTTGTTTTCATATGCTTAAATCCTCCTCTATCCGTTTTGCTCTCTTTATAAATTCCTTGATCTTAGCAAAATCTTTTTCTCCGTCTGTTTCAACACCGCTGCTCACATCGACCATTAGAGGTTTTACTTTGGAGATAGCCTCCTGTACGTTTGCAGGACTCAGGCCGCCTGCCAAAATAATGTTTGCCTTCGAGTTGCCCAACCCTTCGACTGCGTTCCAGTCAAAGGTGGAACCATTTCCTCCCTTGTATTTCCCCGGAGGACTATCGAGCAAAATGTAAGGTACCTTTAATGAATCAATCAATTTCACATCCTCATCTGATGCAATCGATGCTGATTTAATAATGGGCAAACCAATTTCTTCATAGTCATCAGGGCTCTCCTCCCCATGCAGCTGGATATGAGTTAAACCTGCTGTCATGGATACTTTTTTAATCGTTTGAGGATTCTCATTCACAAACACTCCAACCTTCCATATATCTCCGGGAAGTGCTTCAATAATTCTCTTTGCATCCTCAGAAGTTATTTTCCTTTTACTTTCGGCGAACACAAATCCAAGCGCATCTGCTCCGCTTTCAACGGCATGTCTTGCTGCTTCAAGACTTTTAATTCCGCATATTTTAACTTTCAAAAACGGCTGCCTCCAATCGGAATCTTGAAATCAGCAAAGGATTTTCGAATGTCTGAGGAAGTCATGAATGTCTCTCCTACAAGAATTCCACTTGCTCCTGAAGCTGCAGCTCGTAAAACATCTTCTCTCGTTTTTATCCCGCTCTCGCTGATTAGCAGCGCACCTGCTTTTTTCACTAGTGGGCCGAGCTTCTCGGTGTTTTTCAGGTCCACCTGAAAAGATTTTAAGTCTCGATTATTGATTCCGATTAACGGAGCATTGATTTCAACCGCTTTCTCGAGATCACTTTCATCATGAATTTCCACGAGGCACTCCAATCCACGAGAGGAAGCATAATTATGAAGCTCAGCTAGCTCTTCTTTATTTAGAACTGAAGCTATCAGCAAAATCACATCTGCGCCTGAGGCTCCGGCAAGATCTATTTGAATGCGGTCTACAATGAAGTCCTTGCAAAGAATGGGAATATTTACGGTCTTCCGTACCTTTTGCAAGTCAGCAAATGACCCTTTAAAGCCTTTTTCATCCGTTAAAACTGATATAGCAGAGGCATCCGCTTCTGCATAAAGCTTTGCTTGCGCTTCAGGTACAAGCTTCAGGTTGATATCTCCCTTTGATGGAGATGCCCTCTTAAATTCAGCGATAATCGCTACATCCTCCGACACTCTCAATTTATGGATTAAGGAGTAAGTTTGAAAAGCAGTGTTTGTCATTTTAGTCCCAGCCTTTTTTAACAGCTGGACTTCTATTTTTTTCCGCTCTATAATACGCTCCAAAATTGTCCCCAACGTTAACCCACCGCCCTGTATTTAGAATTAACTTCGATCAAATGCTCAAGCTTCGATAATGCACTGCCTGAATCGATACTTTCCTCTGCCGAACTCACTCCTTGCAGGATGGAATCCGCCTGCCCTGCAGTAAATATTCCAATTCCTGCGTTCAACAACACGGTATCCCGATACGGACCTTTCTTCCCCTTTAACACACTCTTCAATATCTCAGCATTATCCTTTGCATCACCGCCGCGAATAGTTGAGTTGTCATAGACTGGGAGATTAATTTCTTCTGGATGAAGGACCAATCGATTCATATGCTCTCCCTCGAGGATGATCATTTCGTTTTCTCCGGAAAGTGAGGCTTCATCCATATTGCCAGCACCACTAATTATTACAGCTCGTTTCCGTTTAAGATTTGCAAGGACTTCGGCAAATTGATCCAGCATATCCCTCCTGTAAATACCGAGCATTTGATAGTCTAGTTGGACCGGATTTGTAAGTGGACCAATCAAGTTGAACACGGTCGGTATTTTCAGTTCTCTTCTAACCTTTCCTATTTGCTTTAATCTTGGATGAACATGGGGTGCAAACAAAAAGGCAATTCCGTTTTCTACCAGGATTTCTTCAGTTGCTTCAGGAGCTAAGTCAAGACTGACACCCAGAGCTTCCAGCACATCAGCACTCCCCGATTTACTTGAAACACTCCGGCTGCCATGCTTTGCTATTGTAATTCCTGCCCCTGCGATAACAAAAGCTGCGGTGGTGCTAATATTGAAGCTTTTTGATCCATCCCCTCCAGTTCCACAATTATCAAGAACATTCGGTATTTTCTTGTTGAAACTAAGCGAATACTTCCTTACCGCTTTTACGAGGCCAGAAATCTCTTCTGCCGTTTCACCCTTAGCCGTCAAACCAATTAAAAAGGCTGCTATTTCACTGTCGGTTATATCTTGTGTAAATAACTGCTGTACTGCTTCTTCCATCTCACATTCCATTAGCGGCTTTCCCACAATAAGCTTTTCAAGATAATGTTTCATAAACGAGTTTCCCCTTTCTTACCTCTTCAAGAAAATTTGAAAGAATTTGTTTGCCGCTTTTCGTGCCGATTGACTCAGGGTGGAACTGCAGACCGAAAACCGGATAAACATTGTGCTTTATTGCCATTATTTCATTGTCTTCGACCGATTCAGCCAGTATGTCAAAATCCGCAGGCAGTTTATTTTTATCGATTACAAGAGAGTGATATCTCATTACCTGTATATTTCCCGGCAAGGACTTCAACAGTGAAGTTCCTTGATGGCTCATTGCTGATTCCTTGCCATGCATGATTCGTTTCGCTCTAATAATCGCTCCGCCAAACGCATAACCGATTGCCTGATGGCCTAAACAAATTCCAAGGATTGGAATCGAAGAAGCAAACCTCCTCACAATGTCGACGCACATTCCGGCTTGTTCTGGTCTGCCAGGTCCTGGCGAAAGAACAATCGCTTCAGGAGACATTTGATCGATTTCCTCCAAAGACAATTTGTCATTCCGTGCAGTTATCACTTCTGCACCTAACTCACTTAAATACTGGTATAGATTAAAGGTGAAGGAATCGTAATTATCGATTAAAAGAATCATCGGCTGCCTCCATCATTGCTCTTAATTTATGGTTCGTTTCCTCATATTCTTTTTCTGGGTCGGAGTCATGGACTATGCCGGCACCAGCCTGAAGATAGCCTTTGCCATCCTTTACGATCAAGGTCCTGATCGCCAGAGCGAAATCCATGCTGCCACAGGCGGAGAAGTATCCGATCGCTCCGGAATAAACTCCTCTTTTTTCTGTTTCGAGGCTGTTTATGATTTGCATTGCCCTTATTTTTGGAGCCCCAGATACTGTTCCTGCTGGCAGACAAGCTGCGAGTCCTTCTAATGGATGTGCTTCAGGCAGCAACGTTCCGCTAACCTCTGAAACAAGGTGCATCACAAACTGATATCTCGCTATATCCATAAATTTATTGATCTTCACACTGCCTATTTCGCAAATTCTTCCTAAATCGTTCCTCGAAAGGTCAACAAGCATTTTATGCTCTGCAAGCTCCTTTTCATCGACACGCAATTCAGCCTCAAGACGATCGTCTTCCTCAGCCGATCCCCCCCTTGGCCTTGTTCCGGCGATTGGGTTAGCGGTAATCGTCCTTGCTCTGAATTTCACCAGACTTTCGGGTGAAGAACCAGCGACTGAGTATTCGTCAAAATCAATAAAATACATATAGGGCGAAGGATTATCGATCCGTAATTTTCTGTAAAAAGAAAATGGATCACCCTCGGCATTAGCTGTAAGCCTTCTGGATAACACAACTTGAAATATGTCCCCAGCCTCGATTAGCTTTTTTGCTTTTTCAACTGAACTTAAATATTCCTGCCGAGACAGAGATGGTTTAAAATCAGTCATCATAAACTTTGTCTCCGCCTGCTTTTCTCGTGATGAACTAATCTCTGCTTTTCTTTCCTTGAGCTTTAACACGAGATCTTCCCTTGTTTGCTCGGGTAATAAAATCCCAATCAGAGTTATTTTTTGTTTCTGATGGTCGAACACAATAACGTCATTAAAAAACATCAGGTGGGCATCAGGCATATCTATCGGATTTTCAAGCAATGGCCCAATCTCTTCAAAATTCCGGATGAAATCATATCCAATAAAACCAACTCCGCCTCCAATAAAAGGAATATCAAGACCAGATTCAATCCTGGGCAGCAATTCTTTCAATGCCTCTGAAAAATCAGCAAATCTCCGCTCGTTCTGCCCCTTTGTTTTTAAAATGGTTTCTCCATTTATGCTGAACAGTTCGAAAATGGGACTGCTCCCAATGAATGAATACCGTCCTGATTCATTATGTTTGTGGGAGCTTTCCAGGAGGAACTTTTTCCTTCCTGAAATCTTGTGAAAAATGGAGATCGGTGTTAACGTATCTCCCTCGATTTCTTCTGTTAGTAACTCAAGCGCTTTTGCTTTCATGAAAATCCTCCTTAGAAAATAAAAAAGTCCCCTATACATACACAAAGAAATTGTGCTGTATAGAGGACGATTACGATTGGACCGCGGTGCCACCTCTTATTGGAACGGAATCCGTTCCCTCTTTTCAGGTACAGGAAATAAGTGCATTTCTTTATACCCTATCCTTTTAACGGCGGAATCCCGGGCAGCCCTACTGAAGTTTCAAGCTGCCTCTCGCAAGGCCATTCGACAGGCATTTTCGTACCGGTTCACACCATACCCGGCTCTCTGAAACGAAAATTACCTACTTACTCTTCTTGCTCATCGAGTTATCATTATTAAATTAATTGCATTATTACCTGAAAAAAACGAACAAAAAGGGTCCCCCGCCTTATAAAATAAGGACGAGAGACCCGTGGTGCCACCTTGATTAGCCGAAAAAACGGCTCACTTAACAGCATCGAGCATTGAATGAATGCTTAATGCCTGCCTTTTGTAACGATAAGGCCTCTTCGCCAAAGCCTACTGCCCTAAGGGTTCGGTTTGGAAGCTCGGAAGTCCATTCGCTGCAACAGCTACACTGATTCTCACCCGCCATCAGCTCTCTGAGGTACCCGTTTCAGTTACTACTCTTCGTCAACGCTATACGATATATTGTTTTTAATAATAAAACGCGCAAAGCCGATTGTCAAATAAAAAATTAAAATATTTTAATTTTTCTGTTTTAATAACTTTTGTAAATTCAGCTGCCAATCCGCTGCTAGTTCATTGATTTCAAGTAGTTTTTCAATTGCATTGAAGTCCTTTTTCCGGTGAAAGTATATCTGATTTGCCCTAAGAATCGAAAAGTTTTTTTGTTGTCTTTCAAGCAGGGTGATCTTAGAATCGGAATAAACCATACCTTCTTCAAGCACCCTAAAAAAATAGCCGGTATAGCCCGTTTCCACAACCCTTTTTAGCAGCTGGCCAATTTGGTTATTTTTCGAGATTTTGGAGCATGGGACTCGCCCTTGTGAAATTTGGATTGTTGCATTTCCCAGACGGTAAATATCACCGATATAAACATCTGCTTCCTTCATGCCTGAAACAGAAATGTTTTCACCAAAGGAAGGGGGCTCAAGATCCGTCTCAAATTCTCTTGCCCACTGCGAATAATGCTCAATTGGATAAAAGCAGACAGCTCGATCAGGACCACCGTGAAACTCTGTTGCTGCGACGCCATCTCCATGAAAAGCCTCTTTTGAAAGAAAAGCTTCTGGAACACTCTTTTTCCCAATAGCGGAATGTTCTGCCTTGCCGTTCCAATTTTTAATTTCTGGCAAACCTACATTTAAATATAAAATTTCAGCCAAAATTTCCTCACCCCTATGTTCCTTTCCACCCATTTTATCCTTTTTATTACATAGATTCCATTTTTTCTTTTAAAGCTTCTTTTTTCAATGGCAGTGTTAAAGGTCATGCAAAAACTTCTCAAAAAACATTACCATAAAAAAACATCAGTTTTTCCTTTCATAATAGACCACACTAAAAATAGTATGAAAAAAGGCAGGTTTCGGATATGAATTATATTGAGAACTTGTTTCCTAAGTCTGAAGGTATCCAGGCCAAAAAAGAGAAGGATACGAAAAAAGACAATGCTAATAACCAGAAGTGGGCAATTATCTCAATCGCATCAATTCCGCTGGTGATGACCTTGGGCAATTCAATGCTGATTCCGGTATTGCCTGTAATGGAAAAGAAAATGGGTATTTCTTCCTTTCAATCAAGCTTAATCATTACTGTTTATTCCATTGTCGCAATCTTTTTGATTCCGATAGCCGGTTATTTATCTGATCATATAGGCAGAAAAAAAGTGATCATCCCAAGCTTGATCATTACAGGTATTGGCGGCCTTATCTCCGGCTGGGCTGCCTGGAAAATGAACGATGGCTATTGGATTGTCCTTACCGGAAGGGCTTTGCAGGGTGTAGGAGCGGCAGGGGCATTCCCTATTGTTCTTCCATTAGTCGGGGATATGTTCAAGAATGATGATGAGGTAAGTGGAGCACTCGGTGAAATCGAAACCGCAAACACACTTGGAAAAGTACTAAGTCCGGTGTTGGGCTCCTTTCTTGCCGGGTTTATATGGTTCATTCCATTCTTTTCAATCCCTGTCTTCTGTGCAATTTCTATCATCTTGATGATGTTCTTGGTCAAAAGTCCTAAAAAGAAAGAAAAGCCATTGCCTTTTAAAGATTTTTTAAAGAAAGTAAAATTGATTTTCACTGAGAATGGCCGATGGCTTTATGCGATCTTTTTTATTGGCGTGATTGTCATGTTCGTTCTATTCGGTGTTTTGTTTTACCTTTCAGATATCCTTGAAAACAAATATGGCATTAAAGATTTGCAGAAGGGCCTGCTTCTCGCTCTTCCATTAGGGGCCCTGTGCCTTTCGTCTTTTATTACAGGAAAAAAAATCAAAAAAAATATGGTACTTATGAAGTGGATCACCTTCAGCAGCTTAATCCTTTTAGGAATTGCGATTGCACTGCTTAGTTTTTCAAAGGAGCTGTGGTTTATCATTTCGATGTTCCTGATAGCCGGTATCGGCATCGGGGCAAGTCTCCCGCCATTGGACGCGCTCATAACTGAAAGCATAGAAAAGGAAGAGAGAGGAACAATCACGTCAATTTACAGCTCAATGAGATTTATTGGAGTGGCAGCTGGTCCTCCTGTCATCGCCTTGATGATGAAAAGTTCCAGTAAGAACATTTTCATATTATTAACTGCCTTGAGCATTGCTGCCGCATTGGCTACATTCATCGCAATAAAGCCTGACAATAAAAGCGCATAAAAAAACGCATTGAACCGGACCAATGCGTTTTTTCTATTGAGAGAAATTGGCACGAGTGTCCAAAAATGTTGATAGTTCTTTATTGAATTCCTGCCATTTTTTTACGGGTACCTGATGGGACACTTTCTTGATAATGGCTGTCTTGAATACCTGAAGTTCCCTTTCATAGGTCCTTAAGTGCTGGTTAATAAAATCCCTTGAGCCATAAATGAGGAGCAATGGAGCAGATAAATTCCCGAGCCTCTCAAGACAGGAATAGGTAAGTGATTCATTATAAAAATGAAACCATGTACGGAGGTCAGCTTTAAGCATGTGATTAATTAATTCTTCCCTGTAAGCCTTATCAAAAGTATGTGCCGTTGCAATCACTTTTGCGAGTGTTTGAGGTGAATGTTTGACGAAGTACATTCCCAAAAGATGCTCATACTTTAGGGCTGGGGACTCCACTTTAGCAAATCCTCCGGATAGGATTATGGCTGCAGTCCGGTCCGGGAAAGCCAGCGCAAACTCCTGTGCGATGCTGCCCCCAGAGGAATAACCGCACAACGCGACTTTTTCCAAGCCTAAAAAGTCAATTATCTGCAGTACTTCCTTTGCATAGTTTTGTATGCTGACCATTTCTAATAATGCAGTGGATTCCCCATGACCACTTAAGTCGGGTATGATTACCTTGTATTTTTCACATAGCGCGCGCTGGAAACGAAAAACCTTTCTTCCCATTCCGGGCGGATGAAGAAAAATAATTGGGAGTCCATTTCCTGCTTCTTCATAATAAAGATCACCATATTCTAATTTGCATATTGGCAATAGTTATCCACTCCTTATGCATTCGTTCAACTTGATTAGTATTGCCAAGGGGCAAAACATCTCATGCATAAGGACCTTATAACCGTGACATTGCCCTTTCGGTATGGTATCCTTTTTATAAATGAATGCTCTTTTCCTATAAAGACAATTTCATAGAAAATACCCTGAATGAATTTTTTGTTTCACTTAACCAGAAGTTAACGAAAAGTGCCAAAGACCGCCAGTGTTGGCCCACCGGCAGTCTTTGCAATAGCCTTTCCCATGGAGGATCGGCCAAGGTAAAGCTGGACCTCTCCCTCAGTTAAGGTCAAGGGAGGTCTA
Organism: Mesobacillus subterraneus; assembly: GCF_023715485.1. Taxonomy (GTDB): domain Bacteria; phylum Bacillota; class Bacilli; order Bacillales; family Cytobacillaceae; genus Mesobacillus; species Mesobacillus subterraneus_B. The sequence continues at coordinate 208,237 of NZ_JAMBOF010000004.1, forward strand.
TTTTTTTTGGCTAAAAGTTAAAATAGCGATGATAAGACTGGCAAATGAAAACATAGCCATAAAGGTCTCGAACACCGTCAAAGGCATCACCACCTTCCTATCGCGGCTAGCCGACCACCCTTGAGATCTGACTATTGCCTTTTAAGTATAACACAACCTTGTCCAAAACAAGAACACTTGTTCTATTTTTATGAAAAACAGGACTAAGATACTAGATGATTCTGTCATATCATCTAGTATCTTCCATATTCATTCCGTCTTTAATCTAGGTTTGCCTGGATCACAATTTGGAACATGTAGCTGAGATGCTTCGGCTACTTTTAATAAATAGTAGCATTCCTCCCTGAACATATGGTCCGCCATCAACGGTGCAAAACTTCCTAATGCCTGTTCGGTCAGTTCTAGTTCCTTTATTTCATCAAGGAATTTCATGAACAGTTGGATCTCCATAGTTACGTCTATATTCATTTTCTGAAGCGCAGGAAAGGAGGTTAGATTTGTACGAAGATAACCGGTCATCTCGACCGCTTTTAAATAAAAATCCTCAAAATGCTTCATATATTCTTCGCTTTTGGCCTTCAAGCGCTTCTCTACCTGATCAAGATTGCTCTGAATTGCCCCAGCATGACCCGCGGCATCGAGCAGCCAAACCGTATGGTGATGCAATTCATGGAATACCGGCGGGATTTCGCCTTTTTTCAGAAAACTCAGCACTCTGATGTACTCCTCAACCTCATTTACCATGTGGTTCACAAAGGTTGGACCCAAATGGATTTTCACTTTTCCAGTAAGCATTTTAGCAATCAACTCGAGCTTGAATTGACGGATTTTCTTCGCTTCTTCATCCCCCCTCATGCTCAGATGTACCAAATCCGTTGTTTCTACCCTTGCCAAAAGCCTGTCAAATGTATTGATAAAATAGTTCGCAGTCTCAATCTCCTCCTTTTCTACAGGCGCAAGTGATCCATGTAAAAACCTTGCATGATCGCCCAGTACCTGTAGCCAGAAACGGTGCTCAAACAAAGCCGCATCTTTGAAGCCATTTGCCATCGCCATTGCGAAATCTCCCTTCAGAAATCATCTTATAAAATCATATCTGCCCTGAAGGCGAAATATACTTCATTGGATAATTTTACAATTCAAGAGAGAGTGTGAAGACGATTGGTGACTACTTTTCCTCCAGCTGAGAAATAACAAAAGACCTGCAGAATTCAACCTGCAGGCCTTCCAATCTTTATTTTGTTACTGGTTTTTTTAATACACCAAGCAGAATTGCCGTAACAGCAGCCCCAATGACTATGGCTGCAAGATACAACAGCCAGCCTCCTTCAACCAGCGGCACAACGAACAATCCGCCATGAGGAGCTCTCAAACCGATATTGAACATCATTGATAGGCCGCCGGCAACAGCAGAACCTGCCATTACAGAAGGAATTACCCTTAGTGGATCAGCTGCCGCGAATGGAATTGCACCCTCAGTAATGAAAGAGAGCCCCATGACATAACAAGCTTTTCCAGCATCCTGGTCCTGCTTAGTAAATTTATTTTTAAAGAATGTTGTCGCAAGTGCGATACCTAGCGGAGGCACCATACCAGCAGCCATGATGGCAGCCATCGGTTCATATACACCATTGGCGAGCAAGCCAGTTCCAAAGACGTATGCAGCCTTATTTACTGGTCCGCCCATGTCGAATGACATCATCAATCCAAGCACGATGCCAAGCAATACCGCATTTCCTGTACCGAGTCCAGAAAGCCAATCTGTAATCGCCTGGTTAAGGGCACCTACAGGTTTGTTTACAAGGAAAACCATTAAGAATCCGGTCAAAGCAATCCCGAACAATGGATACAAAAGAATTGTTTTAATTCCTTCTAGTGAGGAAGGAAGACCTGCAAATAACTTTTTCAATCCCAAAACAAGATAGCCGGCAAGGAAACCGGCAATCAATCCGCCAAGGAACCCTGCTCCTCCAGTGGCAGCAAGCAATCCGCCGACCATACCAGGCGCAAAACCGGGTCTGTCAGCAATGCTGAGTGCAATGAAACCGGCAAGCACTGGGACGAGAAGGCCAAACGCTCCGCTTCCGCCGCCTATGTCCATGAGCGCCTTGGCAATCGGGTTATAGGACGGATCTTCAGGACTAAACGCATTATAGCCGAACATGAATGAAATCGCGATTAAAATCCCGCCGCCGACTACAAAAGGAAGCATATTGGAAACACCATTCATCAGGTGTTTGTAGACTCCTCCCCTTGTTTCCTTCTTTTCTGTCGTCACTTTACCTGAAGCCTGGTAAAGAGGAGCATCCTTTTTGACAGCTTTTTCGATCAGTTCTTTCGGCTTCCGGATCCCGTCAGCTACAGGCACCTCGATCAACGGCTTACCAGCAAATCTGTCCATTTCAACTTTTGTATCAGCAGCAATGATTACCGCCTCTGCATTGGCAATATCAGCTGAAGTTAGGACATTTTTCGCTCCGCCGGAACCATTGGTTTCGACCTTGATGTCAACGCCCATCTCGGCAGCTTTTGCCTTAAGAGAATCTGCAGCCATATACGTATGTGCAATTCCAGTAGGGCATGCGGTAACAGCTACAATAAATTTCTTATTAGCCCGCTCGACTTTTTCTTCTGCATCATTTCGATCATAACTGTCAATGACATCAAGGACCTCGTCAGCTGATTTTGCACCAAGAAGTTTTTCTCGGGCATCTGCTTTCATTAAAATACCAGACAGTCGTGCCAGCGCCTCAAGATGAGTATTGTTTGCTCCCTCAGGCGCAGCGATCATGAAGAATAAGTGAGCAGGCTGGCCATCCAATGACTCGTAATCGACTCCAGCTTGCGATCGCCCGAATACAATCGCTGCATCCTTCACAACAGAAGTTTTGGCGTGCGGGATAGCAATCCCATCACCTACACCTGTTGTGCTTTGTTCTTCGCGTTTTATAATCGCGTCTTTAAAAGCTTTTCTGTCTGTGATTTTCCCTGCACGTTCAAGAACACCCACAAGCTCCTCAACAGCATCAAGTTTGGAAATGGCCCCCATTGATAAAAGTATTGTCTCTCTAGTCAGCAATTCTGTAATTCTCATTTTCTCTTCCCCCTCACTAGCATTCTTTTATTTTTACTTCTGTAAGAAGCTGTTCAACTTCTTCAGGTGTATTTAATCCAATTGAAAATGCAGTTGCACTGCCAGATGCTACACTGTAGCGAAAGGCATCATGGTGATTGCCTGTTTTCAGGTATTGCGCGAGGAATCCTGCGACCATGGAATCACCGGCTCCAACAGAGCTTTTCACTACACCATTCGGTACTGTCGCGGTATAGGCAGATGTTTCGTTTATATACACAGCACCTTTTTCAGCCAGAGAGACGATAACATTTTTAGCACCAGCCTCTACAAGCTTTTTCCCGTAAAAGATTGCATCTTCAGTTGTCGAAATGTCCTTATTAAAAAATTGACCTAATTCATGGTGGTTCGGCTTGATTAGGAAGGGACGGTACTCCAGAACAGTCTTAAGTAATTCTCCCTCTGCATCAACGATTACTTCAGCACCTGTCCCCTTACAGATTCGGACAATTTCTTCGTAAATTGTTCCAGGCATGCTTGATGGAATGCTTCCAGCTAACACTAGATAATCCCCGTTTCCGAGCTGCTTGATTTGCTCCTTCAGTAATCCTAATGCCAGCGATGATACCTCAGGGCCACGAGCATTGATTTCTGTTTCTGTTTCTGCCTTCAACTTGATGTTGATCCTCGTGTCACCGTCGACTTTGACAAAACCAGTGAAGACGCCTTCCCTATTAAGAAACTCCTCGACATATTTGCCAGTGAAGCCTCCAATAAAACCAATTGCCTTGCTTTCGATTCCCATCGAACGGAGGACTCTCGATACATTGATCCCTTTCCCACCAGGAAATTTTGCTTCTTTTGTACTTCTGTTCAAGCTTCCTAGTACGATATCGTCTGCTTCGACTATATAATCGACCGACGGATTAAGAGTTAATGTGTAAATCATGATGTCACAACCTTTATTGAAGTTTTGCTCAAATATTGGCCTTCGATATCTTCATCTATTTTGTTAGTAATGATCACAGCTTCATGCAAGTCTGCGATTTTCGCAAACGCGATTTCTGAGAATTTCGTATCATCCGCAAGCACAAACGCCTCTCGCGCCAGGGACATGGCTTTTTGCTTGATCATCGCTTCTTCCTGGTCCGGGGTCGTGTAGCCGGAATGCGGGTGAACTCCATTGACTCCAAGAAAGGATTTATCAAATCTGTATTGTTCCAGGCTTGCCAGTGCCCCTCTTCCGATGATGGCATTGGTTTTAGGCTTGGCGTAGCCGCCAATCACATAAGTTTCGATATTTCTTTCAAGAAGATGCGGCAAATGCATCAATCCGTTTGTAACCACTACAATGTCTTTTGCAGGAAGATACGCAATCATTTCCATAATGGTCGACCCTGCATCCAGATAAATGCTGTCACCTTCTTCAATGAGGCTTGCAGCATATTGGGCAATTTGCCTTTTTCCCTGAAGGTTTTTGGTAGATTTCTCAGTCATGCTAGGTTCCTGAAGCTTCCCTCTCAGCCTCGCTGCCCCACCATGCACCCTTTTTAAAAACTTCCCCTCCTCAAGAAGAGTCAAGTCCCGGCGTATGGTGGATTCCGAAGCTTCGGTCATATCTACAAGCTCCTGTATTTTAACTATTGGTTTTTCTTTAATCATTTGCAAAATGAGCTGGTGGCGCTCAGGTGTTAACATGAGCATTACCTCCTATTTACTTCGTATTTTTATCTTAATGTAATCGATTTCAAAAATCAATCATTTTCTCTCAAAATCAATCACAATTAATCAAATAATAAATTCTTTTGAATGTTTTTGATTGTTTCCTGGATATAAAAAATCCTCCCTTAATGGAGGATTAGGACATATAGGAATCTAGTTGCTCATTGTTCAGCAAAATCTTTTTTCTCCCAAGACTAATTAATCTCAATATGTGATTAATGGACACTTACCGAAGTTAGTTAAAATTAAATTTAAAAAACCATCCTATATTAAAGTTGATGATTGGCTATTCTATTTTAAAAGCTCTTTTCGTAAAATTTGTTGCTTTCACAATCAAAAGTAAAAATCGGCTTTTGGATTTTTACGAGTTTAAATGCCATCCCTGTTCAAAAACCTTCTCGAAAAGAGGTCGAAGTTAAGAAGAATACGAGATGAATACTTGGCTCAAAAAATACAATCTATGAGAAAACAGCCATTTTTAAAAACACGTTCTATAATAGTGCGGCAATTCCATGAAAACCGAAATACACTCCAAATACTAATAATGAAAGCCCTGATAATATTGAAATAGCTCTCAGGGTGCCGTAATTTAGGAACCTTCTGAAACCAGTCGTAATAGCAGCCACAAATATGTCCCAAATAGCGAGGCCAACGAAAATCATGCTGCTGTAAATTAGCAAGTCGGTCCTGCCATAATTGCTGGCTGTCTTCGCAAGGACCGAGCCATAAATCCCCAGCCAGAACAAGATAGATAAAGGGCTGCTTATTGACATCAGGAAGCCTGTAAAAAAGCATTTGAACAATGATTCCTTGCCCCTGCTAAACGCTAGATTGATATTATTCGCCTTTACTATACATTCAACACCAGAATACATCAGGACGAATGCACCAAACAGCCAGAGGAAAATTTGGATCACAGGGATGTCCAAAAAATTTACTAGCCCCAGGTAAATCATTAACATAAATATTGCATCTGCGATCATCGAGCCAGTCCCAACGATCCACGCGTGCCAAAATCCATTCTTGATTCCCTTGTCCAATCTTGCTGAATTTACAGGCCCTATTGGTGCCGCCAAAGTTAATCCTAAGAAAATATAGCTTACAAGCAGACTGACATTCAAGATCTCGTCCCCCAACACACAAAAACTTTGTAAATTGTATGATTGGATTTAAAATTTTAAAACAACCAGTCCTATTTTATTTAAACAGATACTTATTTCTACTCTTTCAGCATCTTAGTTGACATCTTATCTAAAAAAGTCAAGTAGAATGATATCATTGTAATCCGATGTCAGTGTGATTTAAAGTCACCAATTTTCTTTTATAATCAGTTTTGCGGGTGTAGCGAAATCGGCAGACGCACTAGATTCAGGTTCTAATTGTCGCAACACCATTGAGGTTCAAGTTCTCTCATCCGCATACAGAACAGGTGCCTTTTCGGGGCACTTTTTATTTGTCTCATTTTTGCAACCCTTTATCAAATAGAAAACAGCCAGGGATTTATCCCTGGCTGTTTTCTATTTCATATTTCTAGCCAATCAAATTCTGGCTGTGGTTGTTTACAACTTCCAACACCTTTGTTGTCTGTTCCATATCACTTTTGCAAATCGGGCAAGCGGGGACATTGCTGCTCTTAAAGTTGTCGCGAACCCAGCAATTGCAATCATCAGAAGTACATACCCATACTTTCGTTTCAGCCGTTACGATCTCTTCAGGTGGTTTTCTGCCAAATGCCATTTCCTCACGCTCCTATTTTTTAGTCGTGGCTGTTATCGCATTTATTGTTGCTTTTCGGATAAGCTTAGCTTCACGTGCCTTTCTTGGCTTCGTGCTCTTTTCGTGATGAACTGAACCAAGTAGGCAAAAATAATCCGGATAAATCCAAAAGCCGAAATTTACTTTTGATTGTGAAAGCAACAAAGTGTACGAAAAAAGCCTTTATCATCGTTCGATTGATAAAAAAATTCATTTATTATAAAAAGCCCGCAAATAAACTTTTTATAATAAATGAATAATCCGAAAGTTGATATCTATTTCATTTTACCACACTTTCTTATTTTTACCAAAGATGAACCTTGAGGTGTTATCTGAATCAGCAGTTATTATTATATGCATATCGGTAAATCTTTATTTCTGATGATACAAATTTTATTATTGATTTTTGAAATTAGGTTGTACACTTTCCATTACCTGAATAGAAATAGTACAAGCAAATTGTATGCTTTGGGTATTGGAGGTAATTACTATTAACGTTTTTTTAGGTTACATATTCCTTGGTTTATCCCTTGCCGCCCCTATCGGTCCTGTCAATGCTGCACAAATGGACAAAGGCATAAGAAGCGGCTTTTTCCAGGCCTGGCTGCTCGGCCTTGGTGCATTGACAGCCGATATTGTCTATATGCTAACTGTCTATCTTGGAGTGGTGAAATTTTTGGAAACTCCATTCATGCAAACCTTCCTGTGGTTGTTTGGATTCTTTGTATTAATGTATACCGGCATCGAGACGATAATCAATTCCGGAAAAATCGTCATGGACCATAGAGGAGGAGACTCAGGCTTCAAATCGTTTGCTTCAGGTTTTCTAATGTCGATTTCCAATCCCCTGACCATTCTTTTTTGGCTGGGGATTTATGGCTCAGTTCTTGCAAAAACAGCTTCTTCTTATGGAACTGGTGAACTTGTCATATACAGCTTTGGCATAATACTTGGACTAATCCTATGGGATATCGTTATGGCCGCTATATCAAGCAGCTTCCGCAAGCTGCTCACCACCCAGCTGCTGACATTTATTTCGATCATTTCAGGGCTTTCCTTGATAGGTTTCGCATTGTTTTTCGGGTATCAGGCTTTGAAGCTTTTTTTATAAGAAAAAAGGGTGCTTTCCCATATCTGAGGAAGCACCCTTTTTGTAAGTTCAGCTAATTTCTTGATTGTTAATGACTATTTCGATATATAATAGAAAAGACAAAAATTAAAAGGATGATTTATTAATGGAAATTACTGAACATACTGTTGAGCTGCTGGAAGATCCATTCGGCCTTCTTTCAGGCAGCAGATATGAGTATTTTTTAAATATTGAAGTTGATGAAGAAGACGAGCTTTATACTGAAAAAGGCTTACTTTTGAAAGTGATATTTCTTGTTGATGGACCGGAAAGCAGGATTCTCCAAAATTACTTCATTGAACAGGAAACCGAAAAGGTGCTTGATTTCGACCTTGAGGATGATGAGATCGAAACAGTGAAAACTTATTGCCTGCAAAACTTGCCGTCTGAGGAAGAAACAGAATCAGGCACAAACTAAAAAAGAGCAGATCTGCTCTTTTTTTTGTTAACTTATTAAACCTCGACTGCCTTACCTTCTTCAACGATATGATAAAGAAGATGTGCCAAATGGTGTACAGGGCCATATTCTCCTTCTTCTTCATTCAGTTCTTCAGTGAATTCCAAATCGTTTAGGTACAAAGCAGAAAACTCATAAAAATCCTTCAGCTCAAAGCCATAGCAGTTCGATGGCTCTTCACTTTCATTCTCATATTGCAGCACCAGATATGATTCTTTGCCTTCATTATCTTCCGCATCGAAAAATACGAAGAAGCCAATATTCGTATCCAGATCGAATAAATGGCGCGTGCCGCCTTCAGAGGCTTTATCATAATCTTCGCTGCTCAATTTCTGGACCGCCATTGTTTCTACCTGGTCATCTGCGTGAAAGTTAACATTAAATGTTTTCATGATTCAACAACTCCAATCAAAAGTAGAAAGCTCACTTTCTTAATAAAACTTATAGTTGTTTTTACAATAGGCTCTGTTAAACACGGCTGTTGATTTTCGTTCCAGGCGCTTCGCTTTCCGCGGGGCTGGCGCTGAGCCTCCTCGTCGCTTCGCTCCTGCGGGGTCTCACCTGACCAGTTAAGCCCGCAGGGCATTGACCTGAGCTTCATCTAACCTGCCCACGCACGATGGAAATGCGTTAGCATTTTCGGAGGAGTCTTCGCGCCTTCCACAACAATCAACAGAGGTTAAAAATCAATATTCAGCTTTAACAGAGCCTTACATTAAATAAATTCATCATGTTATTCTTTATCAGGAAAGAACACATGCTCTGCTATTATTTTTTCTCCGATGGTCAGGATTCCATACGAAAATTCCTTTTGTCTTCTTTTATCCGTAGGGGAACCAGGATTGAAGACAAGAATTCCGTTTGTTTCCTTTAGGACAGGAATGTGCGAATGCCCGTATATAATACAGTCAACCTTGTCCATTGTAAACGTATCGATTGCCCGTCTTTCCGTAGTCTTGCCATTACCATGGCCGTGAACAATTCCGATCTTAAAATCCTCTGCCTTGAAAATTTCCTTAGTTGATAGCAGAGTTTTCAATTCCGGGCCATCCACATTCCCAGTTACTCCAACAACCTTGGCATATTGTCTAAGCTCCTTAAAAAGCTCGATTGTTTGCCAATCTCCTGAATGGATAATATGATCACAGTTCTCGAGGTCCATTAGTAATTTTCTTGGAAGTTGGCGTCCTTTTTTCGGCAAATGCGTGTCAGAAATCACCACTATTTTCATGGATGAACATCTCAAACCCTTCATTCACTTTATCGAAGCACTTCTGTTATGTTACCCGCATAAAGTTGGATTAACCATTCTCAGACTTTTTATATTCAGTCACATCAAAGTAATCATTGGTGTCACTATATCCATTAAATTCGATATCCAAATCGTGAAAATATCGATGGAGCTTTAGCAAGGCTTTTTTGTCTTTCCTGCCGCCTTCAATTGTTATTGAATAATTGGAGATCGCTTCAAAATCCGTCAGTAAATCCGTATTGTCAGTTTGAATGTTCGCCAATACAGCTATGATTTCAGACGCAATTTTTCTCTGCTCCTCCCATTTCACTGTATCAATTCCCCCATATCCTAATGTTGTGTTATACTTTTTGTGGAACTGCGAAATAAAACGGCCTACACTCCTATAATTCTTTTGATCTGACTCTTGTTGAAACACAGCAACATCCTCATTGCCATTGCTTTGAGCTGCAGCTGCATCCATAATCTTCTTGACATCTTCATTGTTATCGGTTTCCCAGATTGAATATCCTCCGTATAACCCAAAAGCCAAAATGAACAGAGCTGACGGTAAAATCATGAGTTTCCATTTACTTTTCTTTTCCATGTCGTTGCCTGCCCCCTGTATTCTAATCTCCATGTTTATAAAAAAGCGATAACCTAAAAAACTCCTATTCTTATATAATTTGACAGCTAATGCACAAATCCCTCTTATTAATTTCTCCGGCTTTTGGTTCTTTCAATATCGTCATGCGAATTTGACCATACCGTTTTAACATCGGAAGTATTATTCCTCAAAATTTCCTGCTCAGTGAAAAAACTATATACGGCCTAGACATAAACATAAAACCAGGTGCGGTCCGCGCACCTGGTTTTCGTTAACTAACTTTATATTCTTGAAGATAAAACTTAATCAATTCTTCAAGTAACAGATCGAGCTTTGTAAACTCAAAACCTAAATCCTGTGCCTTTGAAGTATCAATCGACCAGGAGCCCGGCAAAGCATATGGGGAAGGACTATCCGCTTCCAAACTTGAATCAATGATGGCATTTTTATTGGCAAGGAGGGCAATTTTTTCCGTCAATTCATACATGCTTATATCACCTGCTGAACCAGGATTGATCGGTCCTGTAAAATCAGAATTACCGATTTCAAGTAGAAATTCGGCTGCCTCATCAGCATGGATATAACTATACCGCAAATCAGGGTTTGGTATCCCAATTGCTTCTCCAGCAATAATCTTATCGACATGAAATTTAAGGCGCTCAGAATAATCGTCTTTCGAGACGACAATCGGGAACCTTACGGAGACTACATCAAAGCAGCCAGACTGATGGAACACAGCTTCAGATGCGCGCTTGGCCTCTTTATAGCCTTCATACCCCGGATATTCCCTCCGGGTTTTGTAAGCAATTTCGTATGTATTGGCGTTAAAATTTTCTTCTTTGTGGAGGGTTCCGAACTCATAAACCGCCTGGGTAGATGTGAAAATGTAGCGTTTTACCTTGCCCTTCAGAGCCTCTGCAGTATCCCGGGCCTCGATAGGCGAAAAACATGATTGATCGTAGACGATGTCCCATTCCTTATTACTGAATGCTGCTTCCATCGTCTCCTTTTTCTCGCGGTCCATAATCAGTCTTTCTACTTTATTGCCGAATGGATCGCTCTTTGTTCCTCTTGTTGCAACTGTAACCTGATCGCCGTTTTCTATCAATTTTCCGACTAGCTTTTTCCCGAAATATTGGGTCCCGCCCAGCACTAAAACTTTTCTCATTTTTGAATCCCCCTTTTTCTATATATTTTATTCTGCAAATGAAAAGACTTTTCCTGTTTTAATAAGTGTATCATCTCCAAACAAATTGTATCTGTATAAACACCAAACCCGGCAATGCTTCTGCATTCCGGGTTTGGGTTTGGGCTATTGCATTATGCTTGCTTTTTTTCCTTTGCTTTTGGTTTCGCAGCGGCTTTCTTTTTCTTGGCAGCTGGTTCTTTCTTTTTTTCGGGTTTCGTTCGGTCGATTGATGCCTGAAGCGCTGCCATAAGATCCGTAACATTTGATACAGGTTCTTTTTCCGTAGGTGTTACAAGTTCTTTGCCCGTTCGCTTCGCTTCGATCAGCTCCAATAAAGCGGTTCGATAATCATCTTTAAATTTGTCGGGTTCAAACTCGGTAGTCAGCTGGTCGATCAGCATAATTGCCGTTTGAAGCTCTTTATCGGTGACCTTATCTTCTTCAGGAACATTAGGAACATCAACCGTCTTCCTCACTTCATCTGGAAAATGAATCGTTTCCATGACGAGCGTATTATCATACACTCTGATGACTGCAAGCTGTTCCTTTGCACGGATCATGATTTTTGCGATTCCGACTTTTTGCGATTCTTCAAGCGCTTTGCGCAAAAGTGAATACGCCTTGCTGCCACTTTCGTTAGGAGACATAAAATAGCTTCTCTGATAATATATAGGGTCGATTTCGGACATTTTTACAAAATCGATGATTTCGACGGCTTTATCTTCATTTTCTTTCCTTAATGCTTCCAAATCTTCTTCCTCAAGAATAACAAACTTGCCTTTTGTGTACTCATACGCTTTGACGATATCTTCATTCTTAACTTCTTTATCACATACGGGACATGTCTTCTCATATTTAATTGGTGAATGGCATTCCTTATGGAGATTCCTCAATTTAACATCTTTATCTTCAGTTGCCGCATGAAGCTTGATGGGTATGTTGACTAGACCAAAACTAATGCTTCCTTTCCAAATTGTATGCATAACGTTCTCCATTCTATCGTTTTATTACTAATTTGCTTTAGAAACGGCTTATCATTCGTTAAAACTTTTCCCAGCAGACTAGTTTGTTCATTTTCAGGAACAATATAAATACGACTGGTGAAAGGATGGGAACGATGCTGAAACCAATGCTCCCTACACTGGCATTTGACACCCCCAGAGGGGATGAATGGCGCTATGAAATAAAATTTGATGGTTTCCGTGCACTCCTCACTTGGGATGATGAGATTGAACTGACGAGCAGGAATGGGAAGCCTCTGCTTCCAATCTTCCCCGAAATCAATGAATTCCTGCTCTCATACAAAGAAGACTTTAAACCGTATTTGCCCCTCTCCTTCGATGCAGAGCTGGTCTTTCTAGAGAATCCATACAAGGCTCATTTCGGAGCAATCCAGGTCAGGGGAAGAATGCGCTCTGAAGAACGGATCAAAATTGCGGCAAAAACGAATCCTTGCAGGCTGATGGTTTTTGATCTCCTGATGGTAATGGGTGAATGTATAACGGACCAATCATATAAAGACAGAAGGAAAAAACTTCAATCATTGTTTGAAAACCTTAACCTCCCTTTAACTCCTGATAACGGGAATCCTAAACTTTTGCAGCTGATTCCAAGTGAATCAGATTTAAATAGGCTGTGGGAAAGAATTGTCATCTTCGACGGCGAGGGAATTGTAGCCAAGCAGAATAACAGCAAATGGGAAGAAGGCAAACGGACTGGAACATGGATTAAAGCAAAAAACTGGAAATATGTATCTTGTTTTGTAACGGCATATGAAAAATCAAATGGCTATTTTTATCTATCTGTTTTTAAGGAATCCAAAATTCATCAAATTGGCCTTGTCATTTTTGGTTTTAAGCCAGAGGAGAAAAATGCACTTCATCAAATCATTAAACAGAATAAAACTGATGAAGATAATCAATTCATATACGTAGAGCCAGGAATCTGTCTAGATGTAAAATACTTGGAAATTTATGAAGGCCAGCTGCGCGAGCCGCATTTCCATCAATTTCGTTTTGATTTGACTCCGGATGCATGTACATATGATAAATTTGTTTTTCAGCAAAAGAATCTTCCACCTGATATCGAGATTACTCACCCTGACAAGCCACTTTGGGAGGAGCCTTCTATCCGGAAGGTCGACTATATCCATTACTTAAGAGAAATCTCTCCTTATATGCTGCCATTTTTGAAGGATAGACTATTAACGGTAATCCGGTATCCACATGGGATGTTCGGAGAAGCATTTTACCAAAAAAACGTACCGGATTATGCACCTGAATTTGTCGAAACAGCAAAGTCAGAGGGGATTGAATATATTGTATGCGATAATATGAAAACCCTGTTGTGGCTCGGGAACCAGATCGCCATTGAATTCCACATTCCTTTTCAGACGAATGGCAGCAAAGGACCGGATGAAATAGTATTCGATCTTGATCCTCCATCTCGGGAATATTTTCATTTAGCGATAAAGGCAGCAGTTTACATCAAGGAAGTGCTGGATGAATTAAAGCTCATAAGCTTCATTAAAACATCCGGCAATAAAGGACTGCAGGTGTATATCCCTCTCCCTGCGGATACTTATACCTATGATGATACGAGGTTGTTCACTTCATTTATTGCGAACTATCTTGTTTCTAAAGATCCCGATTCATTCACAATTGAACGAATGAAGAAAAACAGGGGCAACAGGCTTTACGTTGATTATGTCCAGCATGCTGAAGGAAAAACGATAATCAGCCCATATTCAGCACGAGGAAGAGCCCATGCAGGGGTCGCTGCTCCGCTTTTCTGGGAAGAAGTAAATGACGAGCTGAAGATAGAGAATTTCCATCTCGGCACAATCATCCCACGTGTACAAAAACTCGGCTGCCCCTTCCGCGACTACTTCGCTGTCAAAGATGAGCAAAATTTCGATCCCGTACTGCAGGTTTTAAAGGCTAAAAAGTAAGAAAAGCGCAAGCGCCTTGGTCAGCCCCGACAAGCGCCGGAGGGCCGACCGGTGAAGTCGTTCTTTGACTTAATTGAGCAGACCGAAATCGAAATGTATAGCCGACTGTCCAGAAACGCAGAAACTGGAGACTCCGACAAAGAAGCGTTTTTTGCTTCTGCCGGCGGAGTTGAAGTTTCGGAGTTTCTAGGAGGCGACACTAGACAAGTGACTCGAGGGGCTAGTCGCTGGAGCTGGACAATTCTCGTAGTGAGTTTATACTTTCTTACTTCATAAAAAAATCCTGAGGATTGCTTTCCTCAGGATTTTAATTATGCTTGGATACCTCGATTAAAAATGACTCAAATATTTTTTTGCGTGTTCCTGCAGCCTGCTATATTGGAGATCTTCATTAAAATCTTCCTGCTCCAGGATTTCAGCAACAATTCCCTCTTGTTTAAAATCAACTTCGATTTGCGCAGAGTAAACATACGTAGCGTTCCCGATCAAATCGATTGTGTATGTTCCGTCTTGTTCATGGACAGCACACTGCACCATCCCGCCGTTGTTGTAAACATTGATTGGTTGATCCAACTCATTCTCATTAATCAGGCAAGTGACCAGAGTCGAAGCAGACATTGCTGTTCCGCAAGCATTCGTGAAGCCAACTCCACGCTCAAAAGTCCTGACGAAGATATTCCCTTTTTCAAGCAGCCTGACAAAGCTGACATTCACACCATCCGGGAATAAGTCATTCGGATTGTTAACCTTCTCGCTGAGCTCTTTCTGCAAATCAGTTGCTAATTGTTCTTTGCTGACGATTGCTGTTAAATGCGGATTAGGGACAGCGAGTGCAGTAAAAGTCAGCTCTTCTGATAACTGCGGAATTTTTTCCTGAATGAGAGTCTCCTGATCAAGGTTGAGCGGCAAACTCGTCAGATTAAAAGATACAGGAGATATCTCCACCTGGTAGGTTGGGATATCGATGAATATCTCCTCATGCTTTTTCACCTTGAGATTGGCCTTCATTGTTTCAATTACAGCTTCATCTTTGCCTAGCTTTTCACAGACATATCTGCCGGCACAGCGCAGGCCGTTTCCACACATAGAAGCCTCCGTGCCGTCTGAATTAAAGATGCGATATTGGGCATCCGCAACCTTGCTTGGACGGATAAACAAGATGCCATCAGCACCCAGGGATTTCTCTCGGTCACAAAGCGCAAGTGCTAAATCCCGCCTTTTGAAGTCGTCAAACTTATAGTTGCCTTCCGATTCATCTATAAGTAAAAAATCATTATGTGATCCATGGCATTTTATCAAGTCTACTAACATGCTTACGCCCCCAAATTCCTTCGTTATATTACAAGATGCCATAAATCGTGGATTTGTTCAATAAGGAAGGTGGTTAGGTTCAAAATTTAACTCTGCTTTTACCGTTTTCCTTTGGTCCGAGCATTTTCGGGCAATGCAGTCCCTCTGCTTTTACCGTTTTTCTCTGGTCCGAGCATTTTCGGGCAATGCAGACCCTCTGCTTTTACCGTTTCTCTCTGGTCCGAGCATTTTCGGGCAATGCAGCCCCTCTGCTTTTACCGTTTTTCTCTGGTCCGAGCATTTTCGGGCAATGCAGCCCCTCTGCTTTTACCGTTTTTCTTTGGTCCGACCATTTTCGGGCAATGCAGACCCTCTGCTTTTACCGTTTCTCTCTGGTCCGAGCATTTTCGGGCAATGCAGCCACTCTGCTTTTACCGTTTTTCTCTGGTCCGAGCATTTTCGGGCAATGCAGACCCTCTGCTTTTACCGTTTCTCTCTGGTCCGAGCATTTTCGGACAATGCAGTCCCTCTGCTTTTACCGTTTTTCTCTGGTCCGAGCATTTTCGGGCAATGCAAACTGCTTGTATAGGTGTTTACCATTAAAAAGAACCGGCATTTCTACCGGTCCATCCGCTTCTTACGATGCCATTTTCCTGCATTCTTCTGCACATTTAAAGCATGCTTCAGCACATCTTTGGCAATGGTCATGGTCATGTTTCCTGCATTCGTTGCCGCAAGCTTCACAAATATCTGCGCACAGTCCGCAAATTTGGTTGACGAAATGGCTGTTAGTCTGCATTGCAGTGACTGCCATCCCGCAAATCTCTGCGCATTCCCTGTCCATCCTGATGCATTCTGCCATCATTTTTACATTTTCTTCTTTTAAGCATGAATCAAAACATACATTACAAGCTTCAATACATTCTATACACGCCTGGATGCAATCCTGATACTTTTGATTTATCATAGTCCAACCTCCTTAGGTATTTTACTTATCTCTTAGCCTAATTAAATTGGGACTAAACAAGCCTTTATCAAATGGAACATATTTCATTCTAATGATCATGGTACATGTATCGGTGAGCGAGAGCCGCAAAAAAAGCCAATCTTCCCCCCTGATCCAAGGAATAGTCGAATGATAAAACAGGAGTATGCACATCTTTGAAATAACTTGTCCATTCCAAGGGCATCCAACCTCTTTGGAGCCTGGAAACAATTAAACCATGTTCATCAATCAACTTCATTTCCGGGAACATCCTTGACGACTCTTCGATTGTAACTTTCCTCCCATTCCTGACTATTGCAGTAGCAAACTGACTGTTATTGTTCCTTTTAGAATAATAAAAGAATCCCAAAACTTCTTTTTGTCTATTTATCATTTTTATCCCTTTTCCATCCTGGAGCAAGCTTGCTTGCAGACATCCGTATGCATCATAGATTCCAAAGCTTTTTTTTAAGCTTTTATCGATAAAATAAGGCAAAAACCAACGCCAGGATCTCACATCAAGCTCTCTTAATTCTCCTGCAAGCATCCCGTCAGGTGTAAAAAACAGCAGTTTCACAGCAGGTGCAGGCGCAAAAGCAAGGAGCAGATGGTTTTGTGAAAAAAGGGTCTTGTCATTATGACGAGGGAAGGTATACATACTCTCTTCAGATTTGTTTTGATACAAAAGGTATTTATTATAATGCAGCAAACAAACCAATAGGAACGGCACTGCCACCAAAACCAAAGGCATGTTCCAGGAAAACAAAAAACTTGCTGTTAAAATGAAAGAAAGCAGACCTGCTGAAACAATAGAACCATTCAAATTGATATAGGCTGTCTGCTGGTAATATTGCCGGATACTCATATCTATTATCTCCTTGAAGAAAATCTGCTTCGTCCTTTTAAGTCTATTAATCGAGGAGGACAATCATTCGATCTTTTTCTAACAAAATAAAACCGGACAGGTTTTTTCCCTGCCCGGTTCTAGTACTATTAGTTATTGTTGAGTGCGTTTACTGCATTTATGAGACCATGACCAGATTCCGCGTCATAACCTGGCTTGAAGACATCTTCAGCCGAGTTTTGGATGATGGCTTTGACTTGAGCAGGAGTGAGTTTATCCTTACCGTGCTTAGCGATTATGACACCTGCAAGTGCAGCAGTTTTCGGTGCTGCCATTGAAGTTCCGCCTTTGGCGCCGTATCCATGTCCAATTACATTTTTATTAGCATCAAAGAGCGGAACTGTGCTAAAAGCCAGATAGCTATTATCTCTTCCGGCACCAGTAGAAGGATCGTAATTCGGTCCAAGGTCGCCGCCTGGTGCCATTACGTCAATTTTACCAACGCCATAGTTAGAGTAGAACGCAAGATTCTTCAAAGCTCCGCCAGCAGATACCCTGATCATAGTCTGACTGCTCGGACTTCTGTGGGTTGCACCCGTGTCATCACCTGATAATTTCCCAGGACTGCTAAGGTCTACAGCGTTGTTACCTGCAGATCCTACAACAGTTACACCTTTCTGAATTGCGTACTGGATTGCACGGTTGAACAGGTGAACATCTGCTACAATATCTTTGGTTGCATAATCAGGGTTTTGGAACCAATCATAGCCACCAAGTGACATATTTACTACGTCTACGTTATCATCAGCAGCAGTCATCAATGCATCTGCAATATGTGAAGTCTCAGCGCCGCCAGTTGGTCCAAAAACACGATATGAAGCTACTTTTAGATCTGGCCCTACTCCAAGTGCACTCCCTTTTGCAGCAATCGAACCGGCAACATGTGTACCATGACTGTTCTGGTCAATCGGGTCTGAATAGCCTGGAACAAATGATTTTCCACCAGCGTAATTATCCTTTAAATCGGGGTGATTATAGTCAATCCCTGTATCGATTACCCCAACAACGATATCCTCGCCCTCAACTACAGACTTTCCAGTTCCTCCTGGGAGCGTCCAAGATTCTCCGTTGTTTGTTACTTGCTTAATGTCCCACATATATTGATTATAGAAATCCGCACCTTCAGAAAGGTCCTCAACTTCCACTGTCTCCCCTTCAATTGTCTGCTCCGGATAAACAATATTCTCCACGCCAGCCTCTAAAACTAGAGCGGATTTTTTCACTTCCTTTAAGAAATTCGCATTTGTTGATGTAACCTCAACCGCACCCAGCTTGTCCAATTTATCTTCAACTTGTCCACCAGCCTTTTTGATCGCATCCGCATATCCAGACGGCAATCCTTGCTGATCCTTAAAAATAACCAAGTATTTATTATCAGCAGTTTCCGCTTCACCCTTAGCAATACCTGCATTGAAAATTGTTGCAGCCCCTAAAAGCACAGCAAGCGTCCCTGCATAAAGTTTCTTTTTCGTCGACATAGTACCCCTCCTTTTTTCTTAATTTTCATTATATTTAAAAATTTAACTTTCGCAATATAATAAATTCGACACGAGATTATTATGTCTCTCTATCAAAATAGTGCTTTTTTATTATATATTACAAATATTTACCTAAAAAAGATTTACAAATAAGTTCATTGAATCATTTTCCTTCTCCATTTTAGCTGATTTTTCGACATACACTTATGAAAAAACAGTTCTTTCTTCCTGTACTCCAAATTAAAAACCTGGCTCATATTGAACCAGGTTTAGTATGTTTATTAATCTGCAAGTTCTTTTCTCTTAAAAATGATGACTGTTAATGCCAGAACTAAGATGATCAAGATTGAGGCCATCCCTGTTGCCGGCCAAGCATGTTCTGGCCATTTATCCGAAACGAGCATTTCTGATGCGTAAGGCAGCAACTTTGTCGGACTCCACTCCAAAAGATGTGAAAAATAGCTCCCTAGCATGTTAAAAACAAATACTGTGACAAGGGTCACCATACCTGCCGCTCCTGGATGCTTTAAGGTGGCGCTTGTAAAAACCACAAGAGTTAAAACAAGTGCGATCCAAAGTGCATACAAGCCAAAAGCAGCCATAAAACTGCCAAAAGGTATGAATTCAAATAGAACTCCAGTATAATACCAGCTTGCCAAAAAACCTAAAAATAATGAAATAACGACTAATGTAAGTGCAGCAGTCCATTTGGATGTAATATAAGAAATATAAGAAACTGGTTTTACGAGGATCAGTTGGGCTACACCGCTCTTCCTCTCACCGGCTATTGTCCCCATCATCGAAAGCACGATGATCAAAATCCCTATCGTCTGGTATTCGCCGAGACTCATGATAAAGACCTCTTTGGCTGATGGTTCAGGTATATCTATTACTGCGCCTTCAGGCAGCCCGCCAACTGAATCTATGATTTGCGGCATATAATAGGTCGTCAGTGGATCCATTACCCCCAGCAGGATAAAAGTTAGCGGTACCCAAATCCATTTATAATTCCTTGCCATTTCTAGAAATTCTTTGTTCAAAAGCGTAATCCACTGGTTCATTTTTGCACCACCTTCATAAAAACATCCTCAAGGCTGATCGAGCTGATTTCATATTTAAAAAGAGGCCAATTTTCCTTTACAGCCTTGTTCAGAATTGTACTTTTAACCTCTTCAATATCGCTGGTGAAAACGCTTGCTTT
Source organism: Mesobacillus subterraneus (assembly GCF_023715485.1). Lineage (GTDB taxonomy): Bacteria > Bacillota > Bacilli > Bacillales > Cytobacillaceae > Mesobacillus > Mesobacillus subterraneus_B. The sequence goes on from NZ_JAMBOF010000004.1 coordinate 228,208, forward strand.
GTTGCCTTCAATTTTTATTGAGATAACCTTGGGATCATTGTTAAGGCTTTTTAAGTAATCATTTGCTCTTCCCTGGAAAACGAGGTCAATCTTAGATTGCTGGTACTTCTCCCTGAATTGATCCATCGTCCCAGATTCAATGATTTCACCATCATGCAGGAATAATATGCTCTCGCATACTTCTTCGGCATCATTAAGGATGTGGGTTGAAAACAAAACCGTCGCTTCTTGTTTTAGCTTTTCAAGCAGCTCAAGTACTTCCCTTCTGCCGAATGGGTCAAGAGCGGAAACAGGCTCATCGAGCATGATTAATTTTGGCCTGTGGATGATCGCCTGGGCGATACCGAGGCGCTGTTTCATCCCACCTGAAAACTTGCCGATTCTTCTGTTTTTCGCATCATCGATTCCAACTAGCTCAAGAAGCTCGTTGGAACGCTCCTTAGCTTCTCTTGAGTTTAAGCCTGAAAGTTTGCCTGCATACTCAAGGAATTCCCTTGCTGTCATCCATTCATAAAAAACTGGATGCTGAGGAAGATAACCGATTAATCTTCTGTGGTCCGCATCTTTATTTTCGCCTTCGAAATGAATGCTGCCATGAGTAGGCTCCAGCAAGCCTGAAAGCATCTTCAAAGTAGTCGTTTTTCCAGCGCCATTGGCACCAATCAAAGCGATGCATTTTCCAGGCTCAAGCTCAAAGTTAAGCCCTTTGATTACTTTCAAGTCCTTGAAGGATTTTACCAAATTTTCAACACGGACTAGTGCCATCAATGATTTCTCCTTCCAACCACGAAATACAGGATTGGACCGATGATATTGATGAGCAGTATGACGATTGCCCAGATCCATTTAGGTCCATTCGTTTTTTCAATTTTTATTAAATCGACGAGCGCAACAATCAATAAGATGGCCTGAATAACTAGAATAGGTGCTAATAAACTCCAATTTACCGTTTCAAATATCTCCATATCGGAATACCTCCTCATTTTCTTTCATCCATAAGACGCACGAAGCAAAAAAACGTTCAAAAAAACAAAAAAAAATATCCGGCAAAAATTGCCGGACATCATTGGTCTATAAAAGCCTAAAAATGAATGGGATTCGATATTCCTGGCCTTCAAATGCTTTAAGTGCTCCCACAATAGTGAATACGACAGCAAGTATCCCTATTGCCCACAGCATGAAGACTCCGACTAACAGAATGACAAGAATTCCGCTGACAATCCCATAAACGGTATAAGAAATAAAAAAGTTCATATATTCCCTTCCGTGGTATTCTATATAACTCGAATTGTCTTTCTTAAGCAGCCAGATAATCAGCGGTCCTAAAAACGCAGTAAAAAAGCTGATAACATAAATGCCCGCAGCTATAAGGCGTTCATCATTTTTTGGCATCATTCATTCCCCTTCCAATGTCTTATGTATAACATTACGAAAAACAAGTGCAAAGGTTTCATTAATGGCAAATTTTTTCATAATAATATGAACTAAAGGGCTTGCGCAAGAATTTTTCTGAATCATAGTGTCAAGGCCCAGCAAAATTGATAAAATAATAAAAATAACTTCCCAGGATAGGATGTAACATGAATCAAATTATATTAAAGAATGCCTATGTAATGCCAATAACTTCTGACCCAAAGTCTAACTGCGACATTCTCATTGATGAAGGGAAAATAGTGAAACTGGACTTTGACATTCCCATTGGAGCAGGTGATAAAGTCATCGACTGCTCCAATGGCTATTTACTGCCAGGGTTCATCGATGTCCATACCCACCTTGGTCTTTATGATGAAGGTACCGGCTGGGCAGGTAATGACGCTAATGAAACGATAGAGCCCATGAGCCCTCATGTCAGGGCAATTGACGGCGTCTATCCGCTTGATCCTGCATTCAGTGATGCTATAAAATATGGAATAACCACTGCCCATGTCATGCCTGGAAGTGCCAATGTTATTGGCGGGACTACTTCCGTCATTAAAACGGCGGGGAAAAATATCAAAAATATGATCATCCAGGAAACGGCGGGCTTAAAAATAGCACTTGGAGAAAACCCTAAGCGAATTCATAGTATGGGAAATAAGGATTCTATAACCCGAATGGGAATAATGGGAATGCTGAGGGAAGCTTTTTATGAGGCATTGAACTCAGATAATCCAGAATCCCTGAGGGTGCAGCCTCTGCTTAAAGCATTGAACAGAGAAATCCCAGTCCGTATTCATGCTCACCGTGCTGATGATATCATGTCAGCAATCAGGTTTGCGGAGGAATTCAATCTGGATTTACGGATTGAACACTGTACTGAAGGACATTTGATTGCCGAAGAGCTCGAGGGGCTTAATTTAAAAGTTTCCGTCGGCCCTACACTTACCCGCAGATCAAAGGTAGAGCTTAAGAATAAAAGCTGGAAAACTTATCAGGAATTGACAAACCATGGTGTCGAAGTTTCTGTTACGACAGACCATCCATACACTCCAATACAATATTTGAATGTATGTGCGTCAATTGCTGTACGCGAGGGTTTATCTGAACAGAAAGCCCTTGAGGGAATCACGATATTGCCGGCGAGGAATTTACGTGTGGAGAATCGGGTTGGCAGCATTGAACCCGGCAAGGATGCGGATCTGGTCCTTTGGAGCCATCATCCGTTCCATTACAGCGCAAAGCCGATGTGGACCATGATCAACGGCCAATTTGTCTTTCGAGAATAGTCGAAAAGTCATGTAGATTATTGGCAAAAAAACGCAAAAAAAAATGGTGAAAAACCTATTTTCTTTTTTGAAAATATCTAGTATGATACTCTTTGGAAAGACGATATAAAACTTAATAGATTGAAGTGATTAGGGAAGGCAAATGGTGCGCCACCAGTATCCTGGTTCTAGTGGGTTCGATTCCCACCCCGAAATTTTTTAGCAACTTACAAAAAATTTCGAGGGTGGCCGTGTTGTTACATTCGCACGGGATAGGACTGCCCTGCAAGTGGAGGGATACAAAATGCTCAAAAAACGCGATCTTCATGATTGTCATGAATTATTTGAGCTGATGGCACATCCGGAGGTCTTCCCTTTTGTGCGCCATAAGGCTCATTCATACGACGAGTTTGTTTTTATCACAAAACAAACGATTGAAGCTGAAGAACAAGGCGAGTTGATTTCTCGCACAATCCTGGATGAATGGGGTGCCCCAATTGGCACGATCAATCTTTTTGATATCCAGGATGGCGCAGGTTTCTTAGGTACCTGGTTAGGAAAGCCATACCATGGCAAAGGCTATAACAATGTGGCAAAAGACGCATTTTTTCAGGAATTGTTTTATGAACTTAACCTGGAAACGATCTTCATGCGCATAAGAAAAGTAAACATCCGTTCCATTAAGGCTGCGGAAAAACTTCCATATGTCGTAAAAGCCAACGAAACTCGCCAGGCAATCTATGAGCAGTTGAACGCTAATGAAGATATTTATGATTTATATGAAATTCCTAAAGACCAATATACATTATATTTAAAACGAAATGCAGCACACGAGGAAGAGACTGTTCAATTGCTTGAAGCATAAGTTAATAAAAAAACAAGAAATGCCCTGTTGCCCAGGGCATTTTTCAATTCAATGGATCCTGTCCTTGTAAGCCTTCCCTGTCGGATAATGAGGCCTCTGATAAAAAAGCTTCTAGCTCTGCATCTGTCAAGGTTTCATACCTGCCATCTTCAAAGAAAATCTGTGTCTGGTTGGGATTAATTCTGTTAAGATTAAAGCCTGTTCCCATTTTTTATCACCTCTTTATTTTATTTTCTGCCTATTAAATCTCACCGTTAATCTAGACATAATTAGCTGAATCATGACAATAGTTAGATAATTCTTACCGTATGGGTTATTATTTTCTAATAGTCTTCCCCACTATAATTGCATTATTCATATTTTTCGGCTTCAAGAAAAAAGCCCTAGCAGTCAAACCAGAGCTTTTGTTTACATAATATAATTATAGTCTATTACCATTCGGACACCAAACAAAAGTTACTGATTAGGTAAATTTTATATTATTCAAGCTATCGCTTTTTGTTAACGAAAATCCCATATCTAATTACTTTTCTCTATAAATTTTACCTAGTACGTCTTTACCGCCTGTGATGGGTATAATACTGCCTGTAATAAAGCTTGAATGATCGTTAGCAAGGAAACTGATGACTCTCGAAATATCTTCTCCCGTTCCAGGCCTGCCTACAGGGACAGAACTATCATGTTCATTTCTGGCTTCTTCGATTGCTTTTTCCTTCCAATCACCAATGATATCGCCAGGACAAACCATATTCACAGTAATACCATATTCTGCTTCTTCTAGTGCTAGTGTTTTCGTCAATGATGCGAGTCCTGATTTTGCCGCAGCAAATGCTGACCTGTAAATCCAGCCCGGTGCTGACTCGACACGGTCAAAACCTACTGTAATGATCCTTCCCCATTTCCGTTTGCGCATAGAGGGTATTAGCAAATTTGATAAATAAAAAACAGCGTTTAAATTTCCATTGATCATATAATTCCATTCATGGATTTCATAATCGGCCATTTTTTTTCTTTCTGAAATATAAGGTCCGGCGTTATGCACAATGATATCAATTGAAGAAAATACATTCATGGCTTGCGAAACAATATTTTCACAATCCTCATATTGTGTGATATCACCCTTAATACAAATGTTTTTTGTATGGTAGCGCTTGGTTATTTCAGCGACCAGCTCTTCAGCCTCTATTTTGCTGTTCCGATAATTGATGATCAAGTTTATGCCTTCGGCAGCAAGCTGCAACGCTGTACGCCTACCTATACCGGTTGCCCCTCCGGTAATCAAAGCAGTTTTATCTCCCACAACCTGTACCCCTCATCTTCATTAGATTACTTATCACTATACTAAAAAGAAGCCAGAGGATTTGCAACTTTTAGCATTGGCTAGCTCCTTTTGATTAACAGCTGGGCAGGTGCCTGCATAAGATATCAATATCGATGTTGGTTTGCTGGAAAGGCGGGATAAAATTGTTTCCATGGAATCTAATGCCATTTGACCAAAATACTCAGAAAAAATTTTTAGAAATGAAACCGGATGAGATAGAAAAATATGTACAGCAAATGATGGGAAAGATGCTCCAGCCAAATATGAAGGGGATGCTTAAGCCTGATGAGTGGCTAAAACAAATGGAAAAAAACACAAATGATCCATTGAAGCCCTCTAACAGCATAAATGCAGACATGTTCGAAACTCATGATTTTGTTTTCGTGAGACTGCCACTCAAAGATGAAGCTATGTTGAAGCAAATGAAACTGTTCTATACTTCAAATCAAGTGATTATTGAGCACATTCCTGACATTTCTGACAAACACACTTTAGTATTGCCAGCAACTGTAAAGAGGAAAGGTGCTGCAGCTGCACATAGAGATGGAATACTGGAGTTAAGATTTCCTAAAATTGTGGATTTGCAATACTCTGAAATAGATATATCGTAAAAATTGTATGTAAGCTGGTTTATGGTATTTGTTGCATACCGAATCAACGATCCATCTTTTATTATTTTTGACATCGAGATTTTTTTCTTGAACAAGAAGAACTTTTAAAAATCATCAAACCTGATAATATTCGTGAGTGTAACAGCAACAAATTTTATGAATAGAGCATAATAAAAAAGAACAGCCTGTTATTAGGCTGTTCTTTAATGTATCACATTATTTTCCGATGAACATTTGTGTCCAGTAGTTTCCAGTAGCAACATGACCTACACCGATGTGTGTATAGTTCGCACCAAGAATGTTTTTACGGTGGCCTTCACTGTTCATCCATGCCTTTACTACTTCTTCAGGAGTACGTTGGCCCATAGCGATGTTTTCACCTGCAGAACGATATGTGATGCCGAATTTCTTCATCATGTCGAATGGTGAACCGTAAGTTGGGCTTGTGTGGCTGAAATAGCCTTTACTTTGCATATCACGAGATTTTTCTCTTGCAACTTTGCTAAGTTCAGTGTCAAGAGCAAGCGGTTTCAAACCATTTTTAGCTCTTTCCTGATTCGTTAGTTCAACTACTTTTTGTTCATAAGCACTTACAGCTGAAGAAGTTGGAGCTGCAGCTGGCTGTGTAGCAGGCGCTTTAGCTGGAGCCGGTGCTGGTGCTGGTGCTGGTGTTTTTGCTGGTTCTTTAACTGTTGTTGGTGCTGGTGTCTTTGCTGGCTGCTGAACTTGAGTTTGTGCAGGTTGTTGTTGCTTCCAAGAAAATTGGTAGTTTTTTAAATATTTTTGTAGAATACTATTTATTTGTTCGTTGTTCAGATTGCCGCTCTGATAATAGTAAACTTTAGTTTGTACAGTTGATGCATCTGCTTTATCCATTACAGGATTTGCTGCTAGTAAGGCTGCAGCTGCCGCAATTGATAGGATCATTTTTTTCTTCATTCTCGAATTCCTCCCGAAAATTTAGTTTGTCTCTCTCTTGCATCCTCATCATATCATGGATTTTTTGTAATAAACCTGGTTGTTTTTGGGAAAACTATTATTCTGCAAATAGTAATCATAGCAAAAAAATGCACTTTTTTAATAATCCTAGATTTATCAAGGGATTATATAAATATATGGACTATAAATTTTTACTGGTGATACTTCCCACTTTATAAATGACATATCCAGCAGTTCCATAAATGGGAAAAAAGTCATGATTGACAGCTTTTCTGAGAGTCTGGAAATGTTACATTTTTTTCGCTTATATGACAAAAAACATGTTTTATTACATAAAAAAAGCGGCATCTGCCGCTTTTAATCAATGTTCGCTATGTTCATCCTTATTCATTTCCTTATCATCTATTTCAGAGGAAGTTCCTTCTTCTGGCTCGCTAGCATTTCCTACAATAAATTCAATTTTAGGCATATTGTGCATGCTTCGTGCAGTCACATGAGAAACAAGGTAGTAGGTACCTTCTTCTTTAAATGATTTCTTCAGTCGATAGATGCCATTTTCACTGTGCTCTACTAATATCTTTTCGTGTTCCTCGGCATTCGCCCGCCAAATTTCGAATTTCACTTCATCCGCATCCTTAACTTCTTCCGGTCCATAAGTGACCTTTGCTTCAAATGTAATTTCTTCATTCACCTGAGCTTTATCCGGAATGGCTGTCAGCTGCACATCAAGAAACTGTGGTTCCTCTTCGACCTCTTGCTGTGAACAGGCTGCTGTGAACAGTCCTGCGAAAGTCACCATTATAATAACCAATAATTTTTTCATCGATTTAACCCCTTAGCTATATTAGTACAGTGTAATTATAACTTATGAAAGTGTTAAAAGTTGGACGCATCATGCCTAGAACTGTACGTCCGGAAAGTAAATCCTGACAGTTGTCCCTTCGCCGAGTTTGCTCGATATTTCCAGTTTCCCATCATGAAGCTTCACTAATTTATCTACTATAGCTAATCCCAGCCCAGTTCCACCATTGACTCTGGACCTAGCTTTATTAACCCTGTAAAACCGGGTTGTCAATTTGGTAATGTCTTCTTCGGGAATTCCAATGCCTGTATCCTGAATGTCGACCACACTGCCGAAACGATGTTTGGAAAGCTTGATTGAAATCTTACCTCCATCCTCGGTGTAGCGGATAGAATTATCGATAATGTTCTGGAAAATCTGCTCGAGCCTTCCTTCATCCCCATGGATAATAATATCGGGATCTAAATTTAGTGATAAACTGATATTTTTTTCATCCATTGCAGGACCATATTTAGTGATGAAATCCTCGAGCAGCTGAGCAAGAGGGAAAGGACTTTTCACAAGATGATATTCATCTGCATCAAGCCTTGATAAATCAAGCAAATCAGCAACGATTTTAACCATCCTTCCTGATTCCCGGTTGATGAGCTTTAAATACTTCCCTTGCTCTGCCGGTGTTTTAATCATCCCAGACTCCAATGCCTCACTATACCCTTTGATATAACTGATTGGAGTCCTCAGTTCATGGGAAACATCAGCAAGAAATTCCCGCTTCTTTTCATCTTCTTTCTGAATGGATTCAGACATATGATTGAATGCTTTTGCTAGCTCGCCAATTTCATCATTGGAATGGATATCCACCCTTGCAGAATAGTCTCCTTTTGAGACCTTCTCAGCCGCTTCCTTCATCGCAGCAAGCGGCCTAGTAAGACGGTGGAGCATTTTGAATCCCAGAAAAGCAGCAATAATAATGAAAGCCACACCGCCCACTAACCATAAAAAGGAAAAGTCGACAGTCAGTTCAGAAATTTTGGCAAGCGGGACATATAAATAAATGATACCTTCCAGCCTGCTGTTATCCAGCAGTGGGATTGCAACGGCAAGGATTTTACGGTCGAACCTTTCCTCAAAGCCCGCTTTAAGGACTGGCTCTCCCTTCAACAGCTGATCGCGCTCTTCTTTTCCGATCAATGTCTCATAATCAATAGCATATGGAAGGCATGCACTCAGTTCTTTTGGATTGCTGACGAGAAATACCTCGGATTCAGATTTCTCATTGTACCATTCTACCCTTTGCTTTAATTCATCTGTCAACGGTCCGCCAGCATAATCACTGGCTAGCCGGTTGCCTTCTTCAATTAGTGATTGTTCAACGATATCGACATAAAGCTTTTCATAAAAAAGATATGATAATAAGAATGAATACAAGACTGTAACTAATATCGTCGCGGTAACCGTCAGCCATAGTTTTTTAAACAGGCTATCCGAGAAAGAAGTCATGTTGCCGGCACCTCAAATTTATAGCCAACACCCCAGATAGTTTGGATATGGTCACCTGTGCCCAGCTTCATTCGGAGAGTTTTAATATGCGTATCGACGGTCCTTAAGCTTCCTTGGTAATCCATGCCCCAAACGAATTCAAGAAGCTGTTCCCTGCTCAGGGCTTGGCCATGGTGCTGGACAAGAAAGACCAGCAACTCAAATTCTTTAAGGGTCAGCGGAACATGTTCTCCCTCAACACTGACTCTTCTTCCTTTAATATCGATAGCGATCTTACCAAGTGCCACGGTTTCTTCATCATTCTTTACAAGTGATGTCCTTCTCAATACAGCATGGATCCTGGCGACAAGTTCGCCAGGGCTGAAAGGTTTTACGATATAATCATCCCCACCAATCTGCAGGCCCCTTACTTTATCCCATTCTTCCCCTTTTGCTGATAAAAATATAATTGGTACTTGGGAAAAGGAACGTATTTTACCACAGATTGCAAATCCGTCTTCAAAAGGCATCATAATATCAAGGATCACGAGGTCAAACTCTTGTCCCTGCAGTATTTTCATCGCATCTGCCCCATTCGATGCATGGACACAGCGGAAGCCTGAATTCTCAAGATACATTTGTACCAGATTGCGCATATCTTCTTCATCGTCGATTATTAGAACATTTATGGGATTCATTCTTTTTACCTCTCCCTTGTGACTATTTGGAATGGCCCACTACCCACACTCACCGTTTTTTCGATTTCCAGCCGATCCGGCTCCACTATATAAATATCGTTACTGTCATATCCTGCAATAATAAGCTTTTCAGCAAACAGTTCTATTTCAAACGGATTTGCCCCGACTTTCATCGAATCCCTTTTTTGGCCATCTTCTCCCAATTTATATACCATATTGGATCCATGGCTTAGGACGAAAATATTCTCTTCATCCTTAGTGAAATTAACCGGCATCACCGGTGCAGATATCTCCTTCTTTAACTCGCCGCTACTGATATCATAGACGTGAATCCGTTCTTCAACTGTAGCTCCCTCTCCGTGACCGCCAATCCACAATTCGCCAGTTTCCTGGCTTAATAAAGCGCCCGCAGCTGCTGAGTGAATCTCAAAGCCTGGAAGCTTCTGCTTGTTTTTCAAGTCGATGATGCTCAACATTTGTTGATTGAAACTAATGACGTACAGTTTCCTCTCATTTTCAGCCTCTAGTATTGTTAACGGCTCTCTTTCGGTTTTGAGCTCATCTGTTTCTTTTCCTTCAAGGCTGTAAAAACGGATGCTGTCTCGTTCCTGATCGGCAAAAGCTACTTCTTTTCCGTTTTGGACTAATAACGCATTGACGATTCCTTTACCAGTATCCCATGATTTAATTTTTTTGCCTTTGCTTAGCGAGTATAAATCTACTGTTTCCAAGGTCTTTCCATAAAGCAAAAAAGTATCCTTATCGGGAAAGATGACTCCACCGATATAAGGGCGGTCCACTTCCCAATCAGGTAACTTTCTCCCCTGATCCATATTATAAAATGAAATTGTCATGTCTTTTATGTTCACTGTTGAAATAATTGAAGAATTAGTTGGTATCGGCTCAAAAGATTCAAAAGAACAAGCTGATAACATTATAGTGAAAGCAGCCGCAATCATCGTAAATATCCACTTCATGTTTTACTCCTTTTCTTTCACTAGTATCTCACATAATTATATCTGTAGTTTGTGAGAAAACTATGAAATCGAATCATCCTGTTTAGGGAAGAAAAGCACTAAATAAAAAAAACTTGCCTGTTAGGACGGCAAGCAATAATTTATGTAAATATTATTTCATCAAGGCTTGTTTTTTCACTGCTATTTCTTTTAATTCTTCTGTAAGAACTTCCAATTCCCATGGGCTATCAGACTCAATCTGAAGTGTATCGTTCGTTAGGGTGATTTTAAAATAAGATTCATGGAATCCTCCATTAAACTCGATGCATTGAGCGGAAACTATGCATTTGAGATCACCTTCTTCTACCCAGCACCCTTTTACAAGACTGTCGAAAATCCGTTCAATGACCAATTCATTATGAACAAGTTCTAACTCCAAGCGGCCTAAAGCTGACATTAGAATTCCTCCTTGTTACTAATTGTCGAAATCTTTTATCCTTTCTATCATTTTAACCTTTAACTATCTAGTCTAGCAAGCGTGTTTTCAGTCAAAGCTGTTTTCGAACAGAGCCTAAGTAAAAAAAAGAGACAGCATAAGCCATCTCTTTTTTTCATCTTATTCTGTAGGAGCATTCCAGCTCATCATACCGCCCTGCATGTTGATCACATTATATCCGTAGTACTCAAGGAACTGGGCAGCTCTTGAGCTGCGTCCGCCTGAACGGCAAACCATAACGTAGGTTTTATTCTTATCCAACTCATTCATCCTGAATTCCAGAAGCCCCAGTGGAATATGGATTGCTCCCGGTATTTTACCTTCAGCTACTTCGCTTACTTCACGTACATCTACAACCTCAAATTCATTTTTACCTAATCCATTTTGTACTTCTTCCGGTGTCATCTGACGCATAATCTTTTCCCCCTCACTATATTACCAGGCGCTCATGCCGCCCTTTACATTAGTTATATTTTTAAATCCTGCCTTTTTTAGCAGCTTGCTCGCCTGGCTGCTGCGCATGCCGCTCTGGCAAATGACAACTACATCTTTATCCTGTGATAATTCACTAGTTCTGCTGCCCAGCTGTTGAAGCGGAATGTTTTTGAAACCTTTGATATGGTTGCCTTTATATTCTCCAGGAGTCCTTACATCAATGAATTCCGTTCCAGGCTGCTTTGATTTCATCATATCACGCAATTGCGCTGTCGTAATATTGGTTACTCCTTTTGTTGGAGCCAATCTGCTCCATAAAAATGCGACTGCAAGAACAACAATCAAAACATTAATAACAACATCCATCCATATGCACCTCATTAATTTTAATGTGTTAGTAAATAATCTTTGTTAACTGGGATGGAATGAATAATCCCTCAATACCCATAAGGGTATTTTAAGTGACAAAAATAAACTTGTCAAGAACACAATAATCATTTTCTGCTCTTGACAAGAAGTTCTACTGCATCGTTGACTGCCTGGGATGTCTCCTTGCCTTCCTGCAAATCACTGATCAAGCACTGCTCAAGATTTTTGCTTACAATCAAGGCAATGGCACGGTCAACTGCAGAACGTATTGCCGATAGCTGCGTAACAACTGATTTGCACTCATCTTGTTCTTCGATCAGGCGGATGCTTCCTCTAACTTGACCCTCAATTCTTTTTAAACGATTCAGAATTTCTTTATTGTATTCCATTCTTGCCACCTCCTATTGTGATGGACCTGTAATTGTATATCCTTTTACATTGTAACCATATTTTTTTAGGAGTCTTGCGCCAAAATTCTTTTCGACTTCATCGGAGGCAATGATGACAATCTCTTGGTTCGGGATTTCTTTTATATATCTTTTTAAATAACCACATGGAATATTTATTGCACCATTCACCGGGTTTTTCGCTGAGTCCTGATAATCGCGGAGGTCAACGAAAACTGCATCGTTATCATTACCTTTAACGGCTGGTACATTCCTTACTGGAACATAGCGGTTAAAGTACAAAGTGACCAAAAAGAGACTGATGATAAATCCTGTGAGCAACTACTTTTCACCTCTTCTTTAATCTTGTTCAATAGTGAACTTACATTATTCATAATATACCATAAGGGGTATAAATGCAATAGTTTACATATATTTTTTTTGACATATTTCTCGCATTCTTACTTTTAGTGCGGCTAAAGAAAAAGAAGGAACATTCTCCCTCTTCCACCTAAGAAGCTTTAATCTCTTGCTTGCTGAATTTTTTCCGCCTGTTCCATGTGAATACGGATCAGCGTAAGTTTACTTTCACAAGCTATCGATGAATCTAAAATTCTCTTTGTAGCAAGGTAATATTTTTCCATTAATGTTCTCCTTGCCCTAGGATGGGCGTTTTCATCCTTTAGATCCCTCACAATCGCTTCTTTCAGGATATTCTCTGAACTTTGTTCTGACTCGAGCCTGCGATTATTCCATAACCCTCTATATTCACTCAATAATATTTCATAGTCTACCGTATCCATCTTCTGCCTCCAGTTAATTATTGGCGTTTCAAACCCTCTCTAGTATATTTACATAATTCTGCTTTACTTTGCAAAATATAAAACAAAATTACTAAGGCTCTTTTCGTAAAATTTGTTGCTCTTGCCTCGACTTCTATATTTTCAGCATCTCGAAGATAACTGGAATACATGAAGGGTAGTCGAAGAACTTGATCCGATAAGCAACAATCAATGCGAAAACAGCAAAAAAGGAGAATGTTAATGAGCACACCTTACCGATGCCCTAACTGCAAAACAAACCGTACAAGATTCAATATGATTTCTCAAATTCCTCAGGCTGTAAAATTGAACCCGCAGTCAGGTGAAGTAGTAGAACAATACACAAATGAGCAGCTCGAGCCATTCCATCTTCCATATAGAGGCCCAGAACTGAAAATTCAATGTGCAGCATGCGGTTTAATTGAAGATGAAAAAACATTCGCTAAATTTGGTGAACATTAAATAATGACTTAAAAAAGCTTGAGGAAACTCTCTCCTCAAGCTTTTTATTTACCAGGATACAATCCATTCTCGCTAAGGAACTGAACTGAATCCACTTTCCATTGCTCATTCGGCATGAACCTTACCAGTTTTATTACCCCTGTAAAATTCCTTCCGCCTACCCCATTTATTTGCCAATTAACTTCCACTGGAACGGTAAGAGACAATTCGTCCCCGATGTCTTCAGGAGGCAATATTTCCATTCTGGAAATCCTGATATTTTCAATGGAAGGAAGAATTTTACTCCAATCCAATTCCTGAAGAGAAATCAAGGAGACAATTTTCGAGTCCTGCTGTTTGATTCCTGCAATATAAGCATTGACCAAATCATATGGGTCTGTTTGTTGAATATATTTTTCAAGGTTTCCAGCCGATTTCAGAATCATCAGCTTATGCGACAAATCCATAAAGTTAGTTCTGTGAGTGGTGCTTCCGTTAAAATGAATGCAAAAATGGCCAGGGAAATTATTTTTCAGTGCCCCGCCGCCATGAGGCATTCCATGCATAGATGCAGCTATTTTTCCATCATCCGAAACGACAATGATTGCCCGGCGCTTCCAGCTCCATTTGCCATTATAAATCTCCTTCATAATTGCTGTATCCTTAGATGTAAGCGGCTGGACATCGGCATGGTTGCTCCCGGCCCTTCGCTGGACACGGAATTTCATTCCCGTTTCTAAATCGACAACGGTAAACTTGCTGTACCTCGGGAGAATGTTATTTACTTCTTCCCACTGGGTCATCTTGATTACGTTTTTGCGGGACTGCTTTTTTGCTTCGACATCATTTGCATTAACGAGAAAGAAAATGCAAATAACCAGAAGAATTTTCTTTACTTTCAATTCACTCAACTCTTTTTCTTTAGGAATGAGCATCCGGAGTCATAACCCTTATGTAACTCATCTGACTGCGATCAGTCAGTCAATAATACATTGTTAAAAACTAGCTTCATGAAAGTTTTTGCGTTTTGGCTTTTTACTATTCAGTTTGATGATCTTTAATCAATTTAAATCTGCCTGTCTATTTCTGCTTCAATCCATAATTTTATGGCCAACTATTATTTTAATAAAGCCAAAAATAAAAAACCCAGCGTTGGCTGGGTTAGGTTTAATCGTTTTTATGGTTTGCTATATATTCTTTTGCTTTATCGATTGCGATCGGAATAGCTTTCCCATCTTCATAATGCTCATCCGTTATAAGCGCATTGGCAATTTCGATTGCTTTTTCACGCACATTAGGGTCTAAATTCTTCATTGAAACTGGGTAATCATTCTTTGTCCAAGGCATATTTTTCATCCTTTCCATCGAATATATATATGTATTACCTACCCCATGCACTATAAAGAAAAACTGGTTTATCCTTCTAGCTCTCTCAATTGAACTTCAATTCCGCTCCAATCAGTAACCTGGCCAATAAAAACGAGATTCAACGGCATTTTCATATATTCCTTCATATACAGCGGCATGCCATAGGAGTATTGAAACAAGTCTGGATATTGGGAATGGTCAAACAAAACATAACCCTTGATCCGATAAATTGTTTCAGGCAACGATCTTAAAAAGTCTTCAAATCCATTTTGGCTGACAGGATTTTGGAACTGATGGACAAATGTAGTCAATCTTAAATCCATTTGGACATGCGCACCTGCTCTATCTGCTTTTTTTGTGTGCGACATAGATTCAAGAAGTTGCATTGGAATTTTTGAAAAAGAACTTAGAATACATTTTGCGTTTGTATTAAGGGATTGTATTTCCAAATTGATTTTAGCCTGCTCGGCTTCTGAAAGCAGATCCGATTTGTTGATTATAACAATATCGGCATGCTTGACCTGTTCAAGCAAAAGCTGATGCACCTGGGGGTTGAAAGTATTCCTGTTCAGCCATAAAGTGCCATCAACAGTTGTAACAATTCCTCTGATATCTAGCTTTTCTGCAAACAATGGAGAAAGGACGGCATCCAGAACTTCAACCGGATGTGCCGCTCCTGTCGTTTCGATGTAAATTGCATCGAGATTATGGTCAAATAGCAAACCTTGCAGCTGAGATTCAAGCTTATCCTGGATTGTACAGCAAATACATCCTCCCAGCAGTTCTTTTAAAGGTACATCTGTCTCAACCGCATCTGAGTCAATAGATACATTCCCGAGCTCATTCATCATGACTGCAATCGTCCGGTCATTCTTTTTTTCATGCTGTAAAATTTGCTTTAATAAAGTGGTTTTGCCTGTGCCGAGGAACCCGGATAATATATAAACCTCAGTTTTTTTCATGCTTTTTCCGCCGCCTTACTTCTTTTATGTAATATGGAAAATCTCCAGCATAAGCTGGAGATTCTGTTTATTTATTCATTTCCTGCTTCAAGACTTCGATAGCTTTTTTTATTTGTGGATCTTCATTCTTGATCTGTTCGCGGAGTGTATTCATCAATTCGATAGTTGAACTTCCTTTCAGAACTCCAGTTTCTTCAAGTTCCTTGGACTTCTGGAATGCGATGACAGCTTCCTTTGTCTTTTCATCAAAATAGCCATCTTCCCTTCCAGGGTCAAAGCCAAGTGCTTTTAGCATTTTTTGAGCTGCTTTGACTTGTTCAGAAGCAGTAGATTCCTTCAGTTCTGTTTCCGGATCGATGAATGGCAGCGAAGCATATTCAGGCATTGGTACTTCATGATCCGGATTAATGCCTTTTTTATGGATCCAATTGCCTTCAGGCGTTAGCCATTTTTCAGTTGTAAATTTCATGTTCGATCCATCTGAGAAATCTTCTGCTCTTTGAACGGTGCCTTTGCCGAAAGATTTTTCCCCTACAAGAGGAACTCCGGCTGATTCACTAACTGCACCGGCAAGAATTTCTGAAGCACTTGCGCTGCCTTTATCGATGACAACGACTAAAGGCAGATTATTATTATTGCTATTCTCTGATGCGTACTCCTCGACATTGCCTTCACGGTCTTCTACTTTAAACAACACTTTCCCTTCAGGGACAAACAGGCTGGAAATTTTAATAGCCTGATCAAGCAGACCGCCAGGGTTTTGGCGAAGGTCAAGCACAAGGCCCTTCATTCCTTGCTTTTGCAAGTCATTCAGAACATTGACTAGCTCTTTGGCTGTATTTTGCGAGAAATTGGTGATCTGGACTTTGGCAACCCCGCCTTCGAGCATTTCACCATATACTGTTTCAATCGGGATTGTATCACGAGTGATTGTGACATCAACCGGTTGTTCAGCCCCCTGGCGAAGGATTGACAATTTAACGTCCGTTCCCTTTTCGCCTCTAATAAGGGCAACCGCTTCAGTAGTGCTCATGCCCTGAAGACTCTTCCCATCTACAGACATGATTTTATCTTCTGGCTGCAGACCAGCCTTTTCAGCAGGAGAACCCTTCAACGGAGTGACAATGACAATATGGCCATCCCGCTCCTGTATTTCCGCCCCGATCCCTTCAAATGAAGATGAAAGACTTTGATGGAAATTCTTAGCGTCTTCCTGGCTCATATAGTCCGAATACGGATCGTCGAGTGATTCAAGCATACCGTTTATAGCCCCATTGATAAGCTTTTCCTGGTCGACGTCTTGATAATAATCATTTTTCAACGTGTCATAAGCATCATAAAGCTTTGCAAACTCTTCTCTATCCCTGATTACCTGCACTGCGGGCTTGTCTTCACCGAAAGCAAGCGCAAAGGTAGTGATTCCTGCTGTTAAAAAGACTAGAAAGAACAACAGCATTGCAAAGTGGAACTTTTTTATCCGAAGAAAACTATTTTTGGTCTCTGCTTCTGCTATTTTTTCTTGACCCTTTATTTCTTCTTTGTTTTCTTCATTAATATTTTGCTGATCCAACCCTTTTCACCACTTTCAATCAAGCTTAAAATCCTTAATGATTAGAATAACATTTTTACTTCCAAATTAACAGAAAAATAGGCACGCATATAAAAAGCAGCGGTTCAGAAACCGCTGCTTTATGTTACTATTCTACATCGTAGCCTTGATCTTCAACTGCAGACTTCATTTTGTTAACTTCTGCTTTTGAACCGTCGTACTCAACTTCTGCCGTTCCTTCTGATAATGAAACGATCACACTCGCCACACCATCAACGCCCATTAGTGCGTTTTTTACAGCCTTTTCGCAGTGGCCGCAAGTCATGCCTGATACTTTTAAAGTTGTTTTTTCCATTATGAATCTTCCTCTCTTATTTTAATTTATAACTTAATCCGCTTCAAACGAAGGGAGTTAGTCACTACAGAAACTGAACTGAATGCCATTGCAGCTCCGGCTAGCCATGGTGCAAGAAGGCCTAGGGCAGCAACGGGAATGCCTGCTGAGTTGTAAGCAAGGGCCCAGAATAGGTTTTGGCGAATATTTTTCATTGTTTTCTTGCTCAATGAAATAGCTTTTGGAATCAGCGTAAGTTCTCCACCCAAAATCGTAACATCTGCAGCCTCAATAGCCACATCCGTTCCAGTTCCAATGGCAATTCCGATATCGGCTACCGCAAGTGCAGGAGCATCATTAATACCATCGCCAACCATTGCGACTTTCTTGCCTTTAAGTTGGAGTTCTTTTACATGATTAGCCTTCTCTTCTGGCAAAACTTCAGCAATTACATTGTCAATGCCCACCTGGGCAGCAATCGCTTTGGCTGTACGGTTATTATCGCCAGTCAGCATATAAACTTCAATACCCATCGATTTAAGCTCTTCAATTGCAATACGTGCAGTATCCTTTACTGTATCAGCTACTGCAACAATTCCGTTAACTTTGTCATTAATTGCAATCAACATTGCAGTTTTTCCCTCTGTTTCCAACTTCTCAAGCCTATGTTCGTACAGCGCATACTCAATATTTTCTTTTCTCATAAGCTTACGGGTACCAACAAAAACCTTATCACCGTTAATAGATGCTTTAATTCCATGTCCCGGAATCGCTGAGAACTCTTCCATTGGAAGAATTTCAATATCTTGTGAATGGCCATATTCGACAACCGCTTCGGCAAGAGGATGCTCGGAGGCTTTTTCCGCTGAAACCAGATATTTAAGGACCTTTTCTTCATCTTCGAAAATGTCAATATCTGTGACACTAGGCTTCCCTTTTGTAATTGTACCTGTTTTATCAAGAACAATCGCATTAATTTTATGAGTAGCCTCTAAATGCTCCCCGCCTTTGAATAAAATGCCGTTTTCAGCACCTTTCCCTGTGCCGACCATGATTGACGTCGGAGTGGCCAGCCCAAGTGCACAAGGACAAGCAATAACAAGTACTGCAATTGCTGTTTCTAACGCTGAAGCAAAATCTCCAGGGGTTACAAGAAAATACCATATAAGGAAAGTCACGATCGCAATCGCAACAACAATTGGAACGAAGATACCTGAAATTTGATCTGCCACACGCTGTATTGGAGCCTTACTTCCCTGCGCGTCCTCGACTACCTTGATAATTCCTGCAAGGGCAGTATCTTTGCCTACCTTTGTAGCAGACATCGTCAAGGATCCGTTTTTATTGATTGTTGCCCCAATCATATAATCGCCAGGTGATTTTTCGACTGGAATTGATTCGCCGGTAATCATCGCTTCATCCACTGCGGATTGCCCAGATATAACCTTGCCATCCACCGGAATTTTCTCGCCTGGTTTTACGATGATCGTATCGTTTACTTTCACTTCTTCAATCGGGATTTTAACTTCCTCACCATCCCTGATGACGGTCGCTTCTTTAGCCTGCAGGCTGAGCAGCTTTGAAATCGCCTCAGTAGTCCGGCCTTTTGCAAGAGCTTCAAAAAGCTTTCCAACAAGGATCAAGGTAATTAATACGGCACTTGTTTCAAAATATAAGTGCGGCATATATCCATGATTCCCTATTGTTTTTATCGCTTCTGCAAGGCTGTAGAAATACGCTGCTGAAGTACCTAGTGCGACAAGGACATCCATATTCGCGCTTTTGTTTTTCAAAGACTTATAAGCGCCGACATAAAACTGCCCGCCAATCCAAAATTGAACCGGTGTTGCCAATAGGAGTTGAAACCATGGGTTCATTAACAAATGCGGCATCGGCAATCCTGTATCCCATGGGGCGTGGCCGATCATTGTATAAAGAAGTGGAAGAGATAAAAGGATCGAGATAGAAAGCTTTCGTTTCTTCGCATTGATTTCTTCTTCTTTATGTTGTGCTTTCGCCTCACGCTGCACTTTTTCCTTGGCATCATAGCCAAGGTCCTGTATCTTAGCTATTATTTCATCTGCAGAAAGGAGCGCACTGTTAAATTCAACAGCAGCTGTTTCGGTTGCAAGATTGACATTTGCTGAAACCATTCCTTCCATCTTGTTCAGAACCTTTTCAATTCTCGTTGAACATGCAGCGCAGGTCATTCCGAAAACGTCAAGGTCCATTTTCTCATTCCTGACTCCGTACCCCAGGTCATTGATTTTATTGAATATAACTTCAGGTTTAACTTTTTCAGGTTCATATGTGACTGAGGCATTTTCCATCGCAAGGTTTACCGTTGCTTCAACGCCATCCATTTTATTTAGGATTTTTTCAATCCTTGTGGAGCAGGAGGCGCAAGTCATACCGGTAATATCAACGGTCATTTGCTCTTTCATAAATCCACCCCGTTTCGATTAGTCAAACGTTAAATTCAGACTTTCTATAACAATTACTATACCCCTGTATAGTATATTTATCAACTGGAAAGTTTGCTTATTCTTTTAATTTATTGTTTTTCCGAGAAAAATTCTGTCAAATTTGTCACAATTGAAAAGTTTTGAAAGGGAACCTTTCGAAATGGATTCATTCTTATACACTATACTTTGCGACCAATGCATTTGTACAAACATAAAAAATAGCCTGGCAACGCAGCCAGGCCATAAAACTTATATTTTTTTGACGTTCTCGAAGTATTCTTCCAATGTCCATTTGTTAGTATAAATCTCAGTGGCAGCCTTAATGCCTACATACCTGAAATGCCATGGTTCATACATGTATCCGGTGATGCCTTCTTTGCCCTTAGGGTATCTAAGGATAAATCCATATTTATGTGCGTTGTGAACCAGCCAGACTCCCTCTTTCGTGGAACCGAATTGTTCATTGAGGTTAAAATTGTTTGACTTGCTTGAGATATCCATCGTAAGACCTGTCTGATGTTCACTGCTTCCTGGCAACGCCACAGCCTCAAGCGCTTTTTCCTCGCCAACTTTTTGTACCTCAGCATTAAAAAGAGTATCTTGGCGGCCATACGAGCGGTATCCGGAGACAGCGGCTAATTCAATCCCATCATTTTTAGCCCCGGCAAACATTTGCTCAAGCGCGGTTGCCGCCTCTTTTCTCATCAGGCTTTTTTCAAGTTTCTCGTCCCCAAAGGAAAATTGGACATTTGGACGGATGAGATCACCTGGAATATAATCTGCAGGCAATCCAAAAATTTTATTTACAAGCGATAATGTATTTTGCGGATTCTGGATGACGTTCTTTCCGTCTGTATTTTGGATGACGTTAAAATACGCGGCTTCTAGTGTTGGTTCATCTTCTGCTGGGTTGTCCACTTCTTGATTGTCATTTGTGCCATTGTCCTCTTGCTGCGGTTCTTCCGAAGGGTTGGATGATTCATCAGCGTACTGGTCTTGTTCAGTAAAATTTTTACCAATGTATGGAATTTTTTCTAAATATGGTTCAACCGGCGCGCAGCCTGCCAGGAGTATCGGAAAAGTAAATAAAATTAAAATCTTTTTCATGTGATCCACCATTCTTCAGCTTTTTAGTGCAATACCCTATTCTATCATTTTTTAATAGACTTTCGTATGGCCTTTTTTCCCATTCATACCTTATTTCCATTATGTCTAATATTTAAAAAAACCAAACTTTAAAATTTATCTGTTAAACTTGGCTGTTGATTTGCGTTCCAGGCGCTTCGCTTTCCGCGGGCGGCCCGGGGAGCCTCCTCGTCGCTTCACTCCTGCGGGGTGCAAATGATTCCTCACGAGAATCATTTCACCTAGGTCTCCCCTGACCCGTTCATCCCGCAGGACTTTGATTAAGCTTCCTCGAACCTGCCCACGCACGATGGAAATGCGTTAGCATTTTCGGAGGAGTCTTCGCGCCTGGAACGAAGATCAACAGAGCTTAAAAATCTACATTGACCTTTAACCCAGTCATTTGAAAAAAAAGAAAAACCCTTTCCGTCGGGAAAGGGCTTTCAATATTTTATTCTTTTATTACAGCTTCAAGTGCCACTTCAATCATGTCATTGAAAGTTGTTTGGCGTTCTTCAGAAGTCGTTTCTTCACCAGTCAGGATATGGTCGCTGACTGTAAGGATGGAAAGTGCATTGCGATTGTATTTTGCGGCCAATGTGTAAAGTGCAGTCGTTTCCATCTCTATAGCGAGAATTTGGTACTGTGCCCATTTCTCTAATTCAGCATTGTCATTGTAGAACTGGTCTGCAGTGAAAACATTGCCGACTTTAAGGTTCAAGCCTTTTTCAAGACCCGCATTATATGCCTTATATAATAAATCGAAGTCTGCCGTTGGAGCAAAATCGACGCCGCCAAAAGTCAAGCGGTTCATTTGTGAATCTGTTGAAGAACTCATTGCAAGGATTACATCCCTTACTTTAACATCCTTTTGGATTGCCCCGCAGGTGCCTACTCGCACAAGGTTTTTGACATTATAGCTATTCATCAATTCATTGATATAAATTGAAATTGATGGCACGCCCATTCCTGTACCTTGAACGGAAATTCTCTTTCCTTTATAAGTTCCGGTATAGCCGAACATATTTCTTACTTCATTATAAAGCTTTGCATCTTCAAGAAAGGTCTCAGCTATGTATTTCGCTCTTAATGGATCGCCTGGAAGCAATACCGTTTCTGCGATTTCATTTTCTTTAGCGCCAATATGTACACTCATTCAAAATCCTCCATCCTATGGGTTGCTACCTAAAAACTATACCACAATATAGCTAAGCAGGAAAATCTTCAGTTTCATGACAATTTTAATAACGGGAATGCTAGAGATAGCATTACCAAAGCAAAATCAAAAAATTCCTTAGCATTGGCACTACAAAAATCCGTCTCATAAAGGGGAAATGAAAATGGGAAAGAAACACCGGAACCGCATCAATTCACCTAAGAAAAATAACCATATCTCACCTGAAGCAATCGTTGCAGAACAGGAAGCACACGGGAAAGATTATTCTGCGACCGGCAGGAAGAGCAAGGCGTAGCAAAAAGACGATGAAGCAGAATGCTTCATCGTCCTCTCTTCATTGGGTTTTAACTTAGCAATAGCGTTCTACAGCAGCCTGGATTTTTTGCTTCAATGAAGGCAGGTCGGCAGCATGGATTGTCATCCTGACATATGTTTCATCCATTCCCATTGCCTCTGAAAGGAAGCCGCCAAGACCTCGTGCCCTGCGATCAACTTGCATCATGACTTCAACTTCATTTTCATTCTTTGGATAAAAAACAAGCTCCAATTCATCCAGCCTGCCCCTGAATGGCCCAGAGACTGGAACAAATTCAAACTCTTGAACGTATGGCAGGTTTCTGCGGAGATGTCTAGGTGCTTGTTCGCACTCAGCCTCTCTTAAGCGGAATCCAAGTCCGCTCACTGCATTTAAAATCCCGTCCATGAGCGGATTGGGAACAACCGTCAAATAATCTTTATCAGTAGGGTCCACAGCATTTTTAATATCGATTCCTGTATTCACCCAAACCTTTGTCCTTCCCATTGACAAGGGTGTTTCCAGGGGAAGCCTGAATGAAAAAGGCATTTCTTTCGTTTCGTTTTCCATGATCACAAATGACTGAGTCAGCCTGAAACGATCAATTTGCGCTGTAGCTGTATATTTTTTATCATCGGCTTCTTTAATATATGTTGTATGTAAACTCAGATAGATGTCATCAATATTTTGCTCTGTGCTGCCGCCACGGATTTGGACAACTCCCCGCACTTCTTCCCCAGGCATGATTCGGTCCTTTTCCAGTCTCGTATCAACCTTAGCCCCACCAATTCCCACACTTGCGAACACTTTATTGAAAAATGACATTCACATTTCCTCCCTATTCTCCATTTTATCTGCCATGGTTATGTATACGGTTATTTCTTCCCAGAGTTTCACTCTTCATAAATTTTTTTTCATTTAGCTGAGTTAAACTTGCCTGTTGATTTCCAAGCAAGTTGATCATTCTTCTGTCCAGCTGATCCCGCAGGACATTGATTGGGCTTCCTCGAACCTGCCCACGCACGATGGAAATGCGTTAGCATTTTTGGAGGAGTCTTCTCGCCTTCCACTACAATCAACAGGGTTAAATAAAAACATTGAGCTTTAACAGAGCCTAAAATAAAAAAGCGGACCCATCTGAATCCGCCTTGCAAGAATTGTCAATTAGTCTATATCCTGCTCTTCATCAATAATGCATTTTTCGATGAGATATTCAAATGTGATATCTGCCATCTCTTCTAATTCCTCTTCCGTGGGAACGTATCCCCTTTTTACAAGTTCATGAAAGAAAAATTCAGCAATTTCTTCTGTATCGATAAAAACCTCAATCTCTTTCACAGATTCGCCCCCCTTTATTCAAAATGTATGTGAAGAATGCATGTTTAATGCCAAGCACCCACTTTTATTTAGGCTCTTTTAAACATTGTGGCTGTTGCACTTGGAAATAATGATTAAGTTCTAACTGAATTGGACAAGCATAGAATTGAATAAATCAAAATTAAGGAGCGATTCTTATGGAGAGACTAAATACATTTGCTGAGATGTTTGTGGAAGATGTAAACAAAGAAGACAGTGTGATTATTGACTTGTTCGGAAATATCGTGAATTTTTTATTTAAATTGATTCTGGCTGTCAGTGTACCAGGTTCAATTTATGTGCTGCTAAAGTTCACAGGCTTATTTTAAACGTGACTTTTGCCGTCATTATTGACGAGGATCTGGAGCTTGCGAAGAATCACTCTCATCACATGAGCATATTCCTCATCATTGAAGCATTTATATAAAATCCGATAGTCATTATATATATCAAGCAGATTATCTATTGTCATCCTTCTTTGATTGATCTTTCGTAATTCTTCCTTTTCACCTGCACGTGGCTGAGGGGACTTTTTCTCGAGGTTGACAGAAGGCCTCACCTCTTTATTAGCAGAAAACAACAAGCCCAGCTTTTGTATAAAGGTTTCAGCACTCTCAGAGTCCGCAACGAGTGTCAATTCTTCTTCTCCTGCTTCAAGCCATTCTCCATCCTTGATCCTGGATAGTTCATATATGACATCCTCCCAGGCATCTTCTTTATATCTCCAGATTTCCGTCCTGAAACCTACGACCTTGAAAAGATCTGCCCCATATCCTTTAACCTGGACTAAATCCCCGAAGAAATATTTGTATTCGATGTCGATTTGTTCTTTATCAAGCAGCTTCCCATCATACTCCGAAAGCATCTGCAAACTCGTTTCCAAATACAAGCCCTCGCTTTTGTTAATCTCATATACATGAAGGCCGTCAAGCCATTTTATATCTGTCACTTTCCCCACAGTCCCATAGATAGTGATCACGACTGTATCACCGATGTTAAATTTAGGTTTCTTCCGTTTTTCCATGTCCTCCATCCTCTCAACGATGAGTCGTGAATTGTGATTACAACAGTATATGCATTATTCTGAAAATCGCCACGCCTAGAAAGAGAATGGATTCAATGTTTTACGACTCTGACTTAAAAAACGCTTTCAATTTCAATAACCATGTAATAAAAAAAAGACTTCCGCGTATGAGCAGAAGTCCTCAAATCAATTGTTTAACTTTCTGAAATCAGGTATAACTCCCACGCTTCATCAAAGACTGCCATGGTTTTCAGATAATGTCCGTTCAACTCCAGATAGGAACTTAGTTCGTCATAGTCCTCTGAGTTTTTTGGAAACGCAAGATCATCATATGCCGAGTTTGCGAATGCACTTATTTGATCCTTAGGAGATGCCGTGCGATATTTCATCAGGAAGTGGTAAAAGCTTTTATACATATATGAACGCCTGCCTATTGTAAATATTAGTTTGCAAATACTATAACGGATTGGATCCCTGCCCGTCCACTTTAATGCAAAATCATCACTAAAGATATTAAAGTACAATAAAAGCAAAAGCACCTCCCTAATATAGAAGGTGCTCTAAGGTTATTGCCATCTAGATGATTTTGCCATTTCCAGCAGTGCCCATATAATATTGAACATAAGAATCGCTACCGTGATCGGCACGGCATGCAGCCAGTTCATTC
This sequence comes from Mesobacillus subterraneus, assembly GCF_023715485.1. Lineage (GTDB taxonomy): Bacteria > Bacillota > Bacilli > Bacillales > Cytobacillaceae > Mesobacillus > Mesobacillus subterraneus_B. The sequence continues at coordinate 253,833 of NZ_JAMBOF010000004.1, forward strand.
CGAATTTTTCCTTGATCAGCCTCACGTAATATCCGCACATGAACAGGACGAACATGGCTGCGACCAGCATGATTGTTAAAGCGATGTACATGGTCTTCTCCCCACTTCCCAATGAATACTCCCCAGTCTATTATAATGATTGGAAAGAAGCTGGGTAAAAGGGGAAAGTGAAACTTTTGTGAACATAACTATTCTTTAGGTTAGATTTATCACAATGGTATATCATGATGAAAAATCGAAGTAATTTCGCTTCAGCAGCCTTGGCTGGGCCATTAAGTCCTCGAAGGTAATCACCTTCCCGAGGTTCTTGGTATTGATTAAAAACAGCTGGTCTTCAATCTCTTTTGTAATTAATTCCGTTTGGTAGGTCATTTCGCAGTCAGGGCAATGGATCGCCGGAGTATCCGTGATCTGGATTGCTTTCGTTCCATCAGGAAGCTCCCAGTATACACTGTCTGTTACTGCTTTGATATTTCCGCTGCTGCACCAGTCACAATTTCCCATCGGGTACCCTCCTATTCATTTGTAGACGGGACTGCTCCCTGCCCATCTGGTACTTCAGCAGTTTTTTTCTGCTGTGACAAAAACTTCTTTTCCTTCAGTTCATCTCGTTTTTCCCGCTTATCTTTTAATGACGCATGCGTCGGATCGACCTCGTACTGTTCTCTTCGGTCAATTCTGCGCAGACCCTCTGGAACCAGGTTGAATTCACTGTCGTTCATGATTGCTGCGATTCCAGTGTTCGATTTTTTATTTTCATAGTCAGGGTACACTTGTTTGAAGTAACCCTCCGCTTTGCCTGGAACATAGTTTTCAGGCTCAGGGTAAGAGGTGATAACACCTTCAAAATTGCGTAGGACGACTTTTTCCGGACTCTGGGATATCAGGTAATTGGGCTGCAAGGAGATTTTCCCGCCTCCGCCAGGGGCATCAACCACGAATGTCGGGACAGCATAGCCGGATGTATGGCCTCTTAACCCTTCGATAATCTCAAGACCCTTTGTCACCGGGGCACGGAAATGGCCGATGCCTTCAGATAAGTCACATTGGTAAATATAATATGGACGTACTCGAATTTTTACGAGGTCATGCATTAGCTTTTTCATGATTGCGACACTGTCATTGATTCCTGCAAGGATGACTGATTGATTGCCAACCGGGACGCCTGCGTTTGCAAGCATTTCGCAAGCCCGCTTTGAATCTTCAGTGATTTCAATGGATGTATTGAAATGTGTATTTAGCCAGATTGGATGGTATTTTTTGAGGATGGAACAAAGATTCTCAGTTATCCGCTGCGGGAATACTACTGGTGCCCGTGTCCCGATGCGTATGATTTCAACGTGGTCGATTTCCCTCAGGTTTTTCAGGATATACTCCAAGATGTTGTCGTTGATCAAAAGTCCGTCGCCCCCTGAGATCAACACATCCCGGACTTCTGGTGTCCTACTGATATATTCGATTGCCGCATCGAGCTGCTTCTTAGCCACACCCATGCCGATTTGGCCGGAAAACCTTCTGCGTGTGCAATAACGGCAATACATTGAACATTGATTGGTCACAAGGAATAAGACTCTGTCAGGATAACGATGGGTCAATCCCGGTACTGGAGAATCTTCGTCTTCATGGAGAGGATCCTCGAGATCATACTTCGTCTTGTGTATTTCTTGAGAGATTGGTACTGATTGCATCCTTACCGGACAGCGGGGATCATCTGGATTCATTAATGATGCATAATAAGGTGTGATATTTAATGGAATTGTTTTCGTGGATATCCTTACTCCCTCTTCTTCTTCAGGTGTAAGGTTAATGACCTTCTTCAGATCATCAAGTGTCCGGATTGTATTGGTAAGCTGCCAGAGCCAGTCATTCCATTGTTCTTCCGTAACATCTTTCCATAATTCAATGTCCTTCCAATGTCTTGAAGGTTTATATAAAGATTGTTTCATCCCAGTTCCCCCTTTTGTAATGTGCAATTTATATCAATGCAAGTTTCGTGCCAAAATAACTGATTGTTCAGAAAAAAGCTCGAAACCTTAAAAACTCAAGGGAAAAAGGAGAAAATTGTCCTTAAAAAAGAAAAATAACCTGCTGAATTTCCGGCAGATTAGAAGGGTGAACCTATAGATTCAGTTTTTTAATTTTATATTGCAAGGTCTGCCTCGGGATATCGAGAAGCGCGGATGCTTTCTGCACATTGCCCTTGCAAATGGCCAGAGCCTCGCTGATGAGTTCCTGTTCAACCTCTTTTAAATGATCTCTCAAGACAAATGTCGAAGGCGTTCTTTTATCACTATTTTCAATCGGTTTCATTTTTTTTAGCATCACAGGCAGGTCGTGTTCAGTCAGCTTCACACCTTCGCTAACATTCATCATATATTCAATCGTATGCTTTAATTCCCTTACGTTTCCAGGCCATGGATGGCTTAAAAAAATCTCACTTACATTTTTGTCCAAACCTGTAATGTGTTTTCGCAGTTTCTTATTATATTGGCTGATAAAGACTTCGGACAGATACAAGATATCTTCCTTCCTCTGTCTTAAAGGCATCAATTCGAATGTCAGAACATTCAATCGGTAAAATAAGTCTGTTCGCAGCTGATTTTGCTCCATTGCCTCACCAGGATATACATTCATAGCCGAAATGACTCTGACGTTGACAGAGATGACCTTTGTACTCCCTATTCTTCTGACGGCACCATCCTCAAGGACGCGCAATAGCTTTGCCTGAAGATCGAAAGGCATGGAATTCAATTCATCAAGAAAAAGTGTACCGCCATTCGCAAGTTCGAACAGACCGGGCCTGTCCACCGCACCGGTATAACTTCCCTTTGAAGTACCAAAGAGGATACTTTCTAATAGGTTTTCCGGAATTGCAGCACAATTTTGAGCAATGAACGGCCCTCCCGACCGATTCGAGGCATTGTGGATCGATTGCACGAAAAGTTCCTTTCCTGTACCGCTTTCGCCATATACAAGTATAGGAGAATCAGACTTTGCCAGTTTCTCAGCCTTCTTTTTTATCATTGCAAAATGTTGGTTATTTGTAAGCAAGTCATTGAATTTATAGACTGTCTGCTGTTTTAAAGCCTTGCCATTTGGATGATTAATGCTTTTCTGTATCTCGACCAGCCGTTCTGAAAGCTGTTTGATTCGGGAATAATCCTTTGCGATTTCAACCGCGCCAATAAGCTCACCTTGTACAAAAATTGGCAGAGTTGTATTGACAGTTTCAATCTTTCGCCCGTGAAGGTTAACAAAGGATTGAGTTTCATTATAGATTGGCTTCCTCGTCTCAATAACTTTCAAAAGTGTGCTAGACTGCTCATTTAATGAAGGAAAAACACTAAGCAGCGGTTTGCCGACCACTTCCTTTAGGTCCAGTCCATCGTGCTTTGCAGCCACTTCATTATAAAAAATCGTTATTCCATCCGTATTCACTACATGAATTGCTTCATCAATGCATTTTAGAATGGCGCTTAAAATCTCTTCAGTCACATTGGAAATAGAATTCACTCTCATCACACTCCCATATTAAGTATATGACAGCGTGCCGAAAAACTGTCTTTTTATTGCCCGAAATTTGGCGGTTTTGCCAAATCTTTTACCCAGACGTTCATGTTTTCAATTTTATCATAAATGTATACATTGTTAACAAGTCTGCCTCGATACGCATAGCCAAGCTGGTGCAAAACAGCGTTCATGCCAAAAGATAATGCCCTTGCAATTGAATAAGCACAATAGATCCCATTTCCAATAAGCTCCTGCTCAAGACGATCGAGAAGGATTTTCATCAATCCATGCTTCCTGTGCTCTTTAAGAGTGGCGCAATCTGTCAACTCTGCATTTTTATAAAAAGTGTTCAGTTCTGCCGATGCTGCACTCACCACATGTCCATCAAGCACAAAGCCAAAATAAATGGTTCCTTCCTGCATTGTATGGACAATATATTCTGGATCATTCAATGGAGTAGGGTAAATTTGGAAAACAGTTTTATAAAGCTGAGCCAATTCCACCGCGTATGATTCATCCATTTTTTTGAGGACATAATCATTTGGAGGGTTAATTGTTTGTGATGGTTCCGCCAGGTGATAGATACTTTTGATGATTCCATCTTCCTGCATCCAATTTGCGCTTTTCTTGCGTTCATCACTTAAGAACTTTGAAAAGAAAAAGCAGTCAGAACCAAGAAAATAGCCATCAATGCTGGCCTCAAACCTGTATCCATGTTCAATTAGCTGTATGAAATGCTCTTTCCTGCCCTTAATAATCAACTTATCTGCATTCTCTTGCATTGCAAGCTTTTCAGCTTTATCCAACACACTTAATAAATTGCCTAAATAATCATCTACTCTGATCCGGCGGTTTTGTTTGTCTAGGTAAACGCTCATTTTAAATTTCTCTTCTGATATGTTCAATGTTTGGCCAGGATGCATACCCTTTCCCTCCATTTTTTCTCTGTATATAAAGCAACAAAGGTTTTGAAAGTAACTAGTTGAAAAGCCCGGCCAAAAGGCCAGGCTGCTATTTAGTCAAGCTTAAATGATACCAGCTTCAGCTCGGTCATTTCCTCAATTGCGTATTTAATGCCCTCTCGACCCGTTCCGCTCATTTTCACGCCGCCATATGGCATATGGTCTACTCTGAAAGTAGGGATGTCGTTGATCATCACACCGCCGACATGCAATGCTTTTGATGCCTTGAAAGCTTTTTGCAGGTCATTAGTATAAACCCCTGCCTGCAAACCGAACTGTGACTCATTCACTCTAGCGATTGCTTCATCGAATTCACTGAAGGTATTTATGTGAACGACTGGAGCAAATACTTCTTCACAGGAGATCTTATCAGTTGGTTTTGCGTTAAGAAGCACTGTCGGGGTGAGGACCTGCTGCTCACTGTCGCCTCCAAGTGCCAGCTCCGCTCCATTTTCAACTGCCGTTTGTATCCATGACTTGGCCCGCGTCACATCGTTCTCACTGATCATCGCGGCTATATCTGTTTCCTCATCGAGAGGATTGCCCACCTTCAGATTTCTCGCTTCTTCAATAAATAGGGTAATAAACTCCTCAGAAATCGTATCCTGCACATAAATACGCTGGATGGAAATGCACACCTGCCCCTGATTGGAAAATGCACCTGAAACAATTCTTGGCATTACTCTTTTCAGATTAGTTCCTGCATCGACAATCAAGGCAGAGTTGGATCCTAGTTCAAGCGTCACTCGCTTTAATCCAGCATTTTCACGAATGTATTTGCCAACCGCAGGGCTTCCGGTAAAAGTCACCTTTTTGACCCTGTCGTCCGAGACCAAAACATCTCCAACACTTTTGCCGCTGCCTGTAACCACATTTAACGCACCTGCTGGAAGGCCAGCCCTGTGGAAATAAGAAGCGATTTTATATGCAGACAGAGGCGTTTGGCTTGCGGGCTTAAGGACGACTGTGTTACCTGCAGCCAAGGCTGGCCCTACCTTGTGTGCGACAAGGTTCATCGGAAAATTGAATGGTGTGATGGCGGCAATTACACCGAGAGGTTCCTTTACCGTGTAGGCCACTCTTCCTTCGCCGCCGGGTGCGGCATCGAGTGGGATCGTTTCACCATGAATCCTCCTTGCTTCCTGCGATGCGAAGCTGTAGGTCATGATCGTACGGTCAACTTCAGCACGCGCAGCCTTCAAGGGTTTGGAGGATTCTTCGGCAATTATCCTCGCACATTCTTCTCGATCTTCCTGGATGTAATCAGCTACCTTTTGAAGGATATCTGCTCGTTTATGCGCTTCCATCCCTGCCATCGCACTGGCTGCTCTCTCAGCAGCATCAATCGCCCTGGCGACATCTTGATTGCTTGCCTCCGCCACTTCAGCGATTTTTTCACCATTAAATGGATTATAAAGCGGACGATATTTTTCGGTTTCAACATTCTCACCATTGATCCATAACATTTGTTTCATCGTTTAACCTCCTATTGCTGGCAGCTTTGAACAATCGCCGCTTCAAGCACCCCAAATCCCTCTTCTATTTGGTCATCCGTAATGACAAGTGGAGCTAAAAGCCTGATGACATTGCCGTAAAGGCCCGCACTCATTATTATCAAGCCTCTCTGATGGGCTTTCTTGAGTATCTCCTGGACAAGCTGCGAATTGGGTCTGCCTTCTCCATCAAAGAATTCGATGGCACACATTGCGCCAAGCGAGCGGACATCGCCAATCACATTAAAACGGCCAGCCAGCTTTCCGAATCTTTCCTGGAACTTCTCGCCGAAGGAATTTGCCTTTTCAAGAAGCTTCTGCTCAACTATCATTTTAACGACTTCTATGGCCGCAATACAACCTAGAGGACTTCCACCATAAGTACCGCCGATTTCACCGATTCCAGCTGAATCCATGATTTCCGCTCTTCCTGTTACAGCGCTGATCGGCAGTCCGGCAGCAATTGATTTTGACATCGTCATCAAGTCAGGCACGACTCCATAGTGTTCCATCGCAAACATTTTCCCTGTCCTGCCAAAACCCGTCTGAATTTCATCCGCAATGAACAGGATGCCATATTTTTCACAAATCTCTTTCACACCCTGAACAAAAGCTTTTGAAGGGATGTTGAATCCACCTTCTCCCTGGACGGGCTCAAGGATGACAGCGGCTATTTCTGTAGCAGGTACTTCACTTAGAAAAAACGTTTCAAACTTTTTCAGCATATAAGTATCCAATTCTTCAGGCGCCATGCTGGTTTCTTGAGAGTAGACCGGGTAAGGCCATTTATATGTTTCCGGAGCAAATGGACCGAACTGGTATTTATATGGCTTGACCTTGCTTGTGAGAGACATGGCCATATAAGTCCTGCCATGGAATCCTCGTTCAAAAGAAATGATTCCTTTTCGGCCAGAAAATTTCCTGGCAATCTTTATTGCGTTTTCTACTGCCTCTGCACCGCTGCTTAAGAAGAATGTTTTTTTGTCATGGGTTCCTGGAGTGAGTTTATTCAGCAGCTCTGCCAGTTCGATATATGGTTCATACATCATGACATGGAAGCATGGGTGGAGATAGCGATCTATTTGTTCATGGAGCGCCTTCACGACTGTCGGCGGGCAATGGCCTACATTCAGTGTTCCGATTGCGCCAGCGAAATCTATAAATGTGTTGCCATCGACATCCTTCAATAACGCTCCTTCACCCTTTTCGGCAAACGTTTTGATGGTGTTAAACGGTCCAACAGGAACATTCTTTTCTTTTCTTTCAAGTAAAGCCCTAGCCATTGGTCCAGGAATAGCTGTTTTTAAATTAATATCTCCCACTTATTGATTCCTCCTCATTTCCGTTCACTGACCCCGCACCATTTTAACAGCGACAAGGCTATGATTTCAGCTGCATCGAAAACATCTTCAAGCCTGATGTATTCATTCGCCTGATGTGCTGTTTCCGTGACACCGGGTCCGAAGACAACTACAGGAACCCCGCCAACTTTAGAGAGTACTCCGCCATCTGTTGCCCAGGGAGAAGCTTCGATCAATGGAGAACTATTTTTCACGTTTATGAAACTTTCAGATAGAACCTCAATCAATTCATGTTCAGGATCCAGGTCTCCCGGCAGCCAGCTAGCCCCGAACCATTCCAGAACAGGAGAATTTTCCTTCAGCCACAAATCCTCCTCGCACAGATGGTTAATGGCATTCAGCATTTCAAGCTTTGCGTTTTCCTGCGTCTCATTTGGAGCCACACCCATCCTGCCTTCAATTATCGCGAGATCAGGGACGGAAGAAGGCCAGTCCCCTGCATGAATTTTCCCGATGTTGATCGGTATAGGAATAGGAATGCTCTTAAAAAAGGGATCTGTAATCCTCGCGTTTCTATCAGATTCCAACTTTCTCAATCTATCAATCACAAGCATTGCTTTTTCAATCGCGTTTACTCCTTCATACCTGGTACCTCCATGAGCCCCTTTACCTTTGACTGAGACCCGAAACCACATCGATCCCTGCTGTTTCGGAAATAGCTTCATGTTTGTTGGCTCGGGAATGATCGCCCCATCCGCTTTATACTCTCGCAGCACAGCAGCCAGTGTCCCGGCACCGCCACTTTCTTCTTCAATGACACTCTGAAAAATAACATCGCCCTTTAACTTTATTCCCGAATTCTTGATAGCCTCCATCGCCATTAATAGAGATGCTGTACCACCCTTCATATCCGTTGATCCCCTGCCATACAGTTTGCCGCACTCGATATGGCCGCTGAAGGGGTCTAGGTCCCAATCATTATTGTCTCCGGCAGGAACAACATCGATATGGCCATTCAAAATCATTGATTTTCCTCCACCAGTCCCTCTCAAGATTCCAACGGCGTTAGGATTCCCTCTGAAGTCCTTTCTGTCTGAACAAAATGCCTCGTGGGCGAGCAGTCCTTCACCGCCTATTTCCCAAATATCCATCTCCAGGCCAAGCTCCCTGCATTTTTCAACGATTACAGCCTGAGCTCCACTTTCATTCCCTCTGGTGCTTGGCTCCTGGACAAGCTTTTGCAATAACCTTGTTCCTCTGATCCTGTTTTCGGTAATGTAATTCCGCACTTTTTCCTCAGCAGAATGCACGATATCAGCCCCTTTTAGTAATCGATGACTCGGATGTCCTCTGCGATTGAAAAATCGCATGCGGTTTTGGCAGTAATCTCAGCAATTGTGTACGGCGCAAATCTTTCAGCAAGAATTAATGAACGGTCGATTATCTTGAAAACGGCAAGATCTGTCACCACTAAATCTACACAGTTCGAAGCTGTCAGCGGCAGGGTACACGAGTCTACTATTTTGGGATTGCCGTTCTTATCTGTATGATTCATCAAAACTGCTACTCTTCTTGCTTTCTGAGCTAATTCCATCGCCCCGCCCATTCCCGGCACCTTTTTTCCAGGGACAATCCAATTGGCGAGATCCCCATTTTTGTTTACCTGCAAGGATCCTAGTATTGTGAGGTCAACCCTGCCTCTCCGGATCATCCCAAATGCCACAGCACTGTCACAGTAGGAGGATCCAGGCAGCACTGTAACCGGAAAACCGCCGGCATTGCACAAATTTTCATCCTCATGCCCTTTTACTGGAGATTCACCCATACCGACAATTCCATTCTCAGCATGGAACATGACATTCATATCATTTGGAAGGTGGTTGGGGACAAGGGAAGGAATGCCGATCCCTAAGTTGACGACCATTCCCGACGAAATTTCTTCGGCGGCGCGTTTGGCCATTTTATTCCTGACGTCTATTCCCATGCCCATTTCCAATTCACCCCTTCTGAAGGAATCACCATATCGACAAATACACCAGGCGTCACGATTTCTTCGGGGTCCAGGCTTCCAAGCGGAACGATTTCCTCCGCCTCTGCTATCGTAAAATTCCCAGCCATCGCGACCAGCGGATTTGTATTGCGCGCACTTTTATCAAAAACGAGATTTCCATATGGATCAGCCTTTTTTGCATATACAATTGAAACGTCAGCAGTCAGTCCTGTTTCAACCAGATAATCCTTGCCGTTAAGGTTCATCTTCCGTTTGTCTTTTGAAACGAATTCATGGTCAACACCCACGTCTGTTAAAATCGCACCCAAGCCCATGCCGCCAGCCCTGATTCTTTCCGTCAATGTGCCCTGAGGAGAGAACTCAACTTCAAGCTTGCCCTGGGTCATGAGTTCTCCTGCTACTGGATTTGAGCCAATGTGTGATGCGATGACTTTTTTTGCTCTGCCCCTGCTGATTACCTTTCCGATGCCAATTTCCGGAAAACCTGTATCATTCCCGATCAGCACAAGGTTTTTGATGTTTTTTTCAAGGATGCCGTCGATCAGGCATGGCGGTGAACCGACACCGCCAAAGCCGCCAAACATCAAGGTCATTCCGTCGTGAAAGTGCTCCATTGCCTGTTTCAATGTGGCTATTTTTCCGAATGGGTTATCCATCTTACTATTCAACTCCATTTCCTTCTGACAATCCCAGTGTTTTATAAACTTCAGCTAAAGTTGATTTCAGCAGTGCAATTAACTCATCAATTTCTCGCTTGGTGATGGTCAGCGGCGGTGCGATGATCACCGCATCTCCTGACTGCCCATCCATACCTGAGCCAGCAGGATACAGCAGGATCCCGTTATCCCTTCCTGTCCTCACGAGCATGTCAGTTAATTTCACGATTCTATCAAAAGGGATCTTTGCGTCAGGCAGCCTGACGAACTCAAGTCCCAGCAACAGTCCCTTTCCGCGCACATCACCTATAATGGAGAACTGTGATTTCAGCTTATCGAGCTTATTTTTTAAATAAATAGCCTTTGAATCTACTTCTTTTAACACTTCATTATTCTCCAGATATTCGAGGACGGCCAGGGCAGCAGCACATGATTGCGGGTTTGCGCTTAGTGTGTGCCCGCTCATTATGACCTTTGATCCATCAAGAATCGGCTCCATGACACGGTCACTTACTACTGCGGCAGCAATCGGCGCGTATCCGGCGCCCATCCCCTTGCCAAGCGCGACGATATCCGGGATTACGTCCCAATGCTCACATGCCAGCATGGTCCCCGTACGCCCAAATCCGGTCATGACTTCATCAGCGATGAACAATATATTGTTATTTTCACAGATTTCTTTGATTGTTCTATAATAGTCTTCCGGTGGGGAAATTGCCGCTCCAGCTGCGCCAATCACTGGTTCGGCGATGAATGCGGCAATATGGTCTGCACCAATCCTTTTTATTGCCCCCTCAAGTTCCCTGGCGCACAAATATCCGCACTCAGGAGCTGAACTTTGATATGGACATCGATAACAATAAGGGGGTGAAATCGACGGAAATTCCTCAAGCAGCGGAACAAACCTCGCTCTCCTGCCCGGATGGCCGGACATAGAAAGGGCTCCCAGAGTGATTCCATGGTAGCTGATCCACCTCGATAAGATTTTTGTTTTCGACTTGATCCCCTTTTCTTGCCAATATTGAATCGCAATTTTCAACGCTGTTTCCGTTGCTTCAGAGCCACTGTTCACAAAAAAACTCCAGTTAAGGTCGCCAGGCAAATGGTCAGCTAGCTTACTGGCCAGAAGTTCTGCTGCCTCACTCGTAAATTGTGACCTATAGACAAACGAAACCTTTTTAGCCTGTTCATGCATCGCTAAAATTACTTCAGCAACTCCATGTCCGATATTTGCTGTAACAGCCCCGGAAGCAGCATCAAGATATTTCTTTCCATCTTTGTCAAAAAGATAGACTCCTTTTCCATGGTCAATCTCTGGGTAGCTTTCATCCAGGGCAGGTTTGATCAAGTAGGACGGCTTCATAATCTCACTCCGTTTCACCACATTCGAATAAATAGTTGGACATTCTGTAGATTGTATGAAAAGAAAGCAAGAATCTTTCGTATAGATGAAAATTTTCCGTCACAATGCCCATTGTCCTGTCCACTAAATTCTTTGATTTTTATCCCCCAAAAAGAGAAAGACCGGGCAATATTCGAGGCCACTGAAAAAAGTCCTTAAAGGGAAGCCTTTGTTTATTCGGCCTGTTGATTTCCACTCCCGGATGCTTCGCGTGCCGTGAGCGTAGCGCCTGGAACGAAAATCAACAGCTCCATTTCCCCTCTAACCAAAAAAAAGACTGAAGACAAGCTCGATTCCTCGAGTTTGTCTTCAGTCTTAGACACCTTTAAAAGGTGCCCTTAAGAATGTAGATACTATTCTTTTTGCTCAATGAATATTTCGGTTTGGCCGTCCAATGCTTTTACAGTCGCTACAGAGCCAATTGGCAATGTCGCAAATGGCTGGACGTGGCCGAAATTAACGTTCGCGATGATTGGAATGTTTTTCAGTTCTTCCTTGCTCATGATGATTTTCTTCAAAGCCTCATCAGTGATTTTTGAATTCACTTGAAAGCGTCCGATCAAAAGCGCTTTAATCGAGCCTGCATCAGGAAGGTGCAACAGTGACTGAAGGTCTCTGTCAAAGCTCCTTGAGTGGCTTTCCTCATCATCCTCGATGAACAGGATGCTGTCCTTGAGGGAGGGCATGAATTCAGTGCCCTGAAGCAGGTTCATCGTACAAAGGTTGCCGCCGATCAATTTCCCTTCAGCTTCACCTTCCTGAATGATGTTGTAGCCGTTTTGTTCATGGAACGTCCGCTCCTCCTGATCGATATACCAGGCGTCATCAGACCAAGTGGCCGAGGGTGATATTTCATAACTGGCATCATTCGTAACTGCCTCTAAAAATGCTTCCAGCGTATATTCAAAGCCGTGTTTAACACCGAAACTGGAAAAATGAGGTCCAGAATAGGTTACAAGACCCGTTTTTTGATAGATTGCCAGCTGTAAAGCCGTTATATCACTATAGCCGCAAAAGACTTTTGGATTGGATGAAATCAGATTGTAATCAATATATTTCAATATCTGGTTTGCATTATAGCCGCCAATTGCCGTTAAAATCCCTTTTACGTTTGGATCTGCAAACGCAGCATGTAAATCCTCAATCCTTTCGGACACCGAGGAACTGAAAAACTCGTCATGCGCATCTGCATTTTTTCCAAAAGTCACCTTGAAGCCCAGATTCGTCAGCCTCTCAACTGCCAGGTCAATTTGTGCTTCCTTTAAAATGATCATGCTGGTGGATGGAGCAATAACTCTAATCTCATCGCCTGGTATCAATTTTGGTGCAAACATTCTCTCCCCGCCTCTTCTATATATATATTCATATTGTAGCAAAGAAAAGTCAGGGAGTAAGCAATTTTAAACGAATGCAGGTTCCATTTTTCTTCCTGCTTTTGTTTTCTCAATTATGTCTGTGGCGATCCATACTCCGCAAGCGCTCGCCTGGGCAAGTCCTCTTGTGATCCCGGCTCCATCTCCGCCAACATACAGGCCGCTGATTTCTGTTTCAAACTTATCATTAAGCTTGGGCCTAGCCGAATAGAATTTCGCTTCCACTCCATAGAACAATGTGTGGTCTGAAGCAAGTCCCGGCGAGACTTGATTTAGGGCTTCCGTCATTTCAATCAAGCTTTTTAGCGTATTGTACGGGAGCACCAGCCCTAAATCTCCAGGTACTGCTTCCTTCATAGTTGGCTCTAAAAACCCTTCTTTAATCCTTTTTTCCGTTGACCTGCGCCCTTTTAAAATATCGCCGTACTTCTGGACGATCAGTCCGCCGTTAGAAAGGCTGTTTGCCAGCCGGGATATTTCATGGGCGTATTCATTCGGCTTATCGAATGGCTCAGAGAAGGTGTGTGATACAAGCAATGCAAAATTAGTATTCGGGCTTCCTAGTTTAGGATCTTTATAGGCGTGGCCGTTCGCAAGCATGATACCTGAATGATTCTCAACAACCACATGGCCAGAGGGGTTGCTGCAAAATGTTCTGACACTTGTACCAACTGATGTATTGAAAATGAACTTTCCTTCGTATAAATGTTCGTTTATTTCCTCCATGACAACATTTGAAGTTTCAACCCTTACGCCGATATCGACCTGATTGTTGATCATCTTCAGCCTTCTCTTTTTCATAAGCTGTGTCAGCCACTTAGAGCCGTCACGGCCCGGAGCAACAACGACTTTTTCGGCATGGATTTTTTCCCCGCTTTTAAGTTCCACACCTTTGACCATATGCCCGTCATGAGTTTTTTCCGTGATCAAGTCTTCAATTTCAGTTTTGAATGCCATATCTATTTTATCTTTTAAGTATTCAAATATATTTTTTAAGATTTCGAGATTTTGTTCAGTCCCCAGATGGCGGACCTGTGCCCTTAACAGCTTAAGACCTGCAGCATAGCCCCTGCGTTCAATTTCACGGACCTTATCTGTCAGCGGATCAGTAATGCTATCCGTCGCACCATGCTTAAGGTTGATTTCGTCTACGTATTTGATCAGTTCAACAACCTTTGAATCTGGGAGGTAATCCGTCATCCAGCCGCCAAATTCACTCGTAATATTAAATTTCCCATCCGAATAAGCACCTGCACCGCCAAAACCATTTGTGATCGAACATGCCGGCAGGCAGCCTGCAAAATCCTTTTTACCTGCTGGCGGCGGGCATTTTTCAATCTTCTTCTGTAAAATCGGACAGTTTCTTTTATAAATGTCATGTCCTTTGTCGACAAGAAGGATATTTGCTTCCGGCATCTTTAACGATAATTCGTAACATGTAAAAATACCTGCCGGCCCTGCTCCAACGACAATCACATCATAGTTTGTATTCATTTCGCATCCCCCGCCAATTTGTTTTTTTGCTTAACCCTTGGTAAATATAACAAAAAAACCAGGGGGGCGTCAATGTAAAATACGAACTTTAATTAATTACTTATATATAATGTTCGTGTTTATAGAGAGTATAAAAAAAGGCTGCCAGCAGCTGCAGGCAACCTCTCATGCTTAACCTTTGTACTTTATTTATTCATGGTTTTGCCGCAATTACCAGATGTGGCTGCAGCAAGCACCGATGATGATTAACAAAATGAATAGTACTACGATCAAAGCGAAGCCGCCGTAACCACATCCAGCTCCACCTACTCCTGCATAAGGATAACCTCCATGGCAGAAAGTACCTTGAACTCCTTGAACTCCTTGAACTGGCATTGGGGCATTATCATATCCGTACATTCAAAATCACTCCTCATTGGTTTTTGAATTGCTTTCCCTTTACGGTATGATATGGGTACTTGACCCGTTTGTGCATTTGCCTATTTTTAAAAATTAATTGATTTTTTAAAATGATGAAAATAAATCTTTCCTTTGTTTCCGTATTAGGGTAAAAATTGAGTATACGATGTATTACCGGAGGCTCGAATACCAACATGAATTTAAACAACAGAAAGATATTTAGTGTATTTTTCATAGGAGTTGCAATCCTTTACCTTTTGGCTATTCAATCTGAGCATTATCTTTCCGAAGATTTAAATGTATATGAAAAGATCGCTGACGGTTCATCCTTCAATTATTTGATTATCGGCGACAGCATCGGAAGAGGTGCGGGAGCGGAGAAAAAAGAATTGCGATGGTACAGCCAGCTTGAGGTCTTGTTAAAAGATTATTCTGGCTCCAGGGGCAAGCGTCATTTGGTGGTCCAAAGCGGTGCAACAGCCTTCGAGGGGCTTTACAAATTCCAAAAGTCGCACCAGTCCCAGAATATGGACTTGATTTTTATTGTCTTCGGCGAGAACGATCGAAAATATATGGATCCTGATACATTCACTTTCTTTTATGAAAAGCTAGTCAGAGATGCAAAGGAGCGGCATCAAGGCGCTGAAATTATTACGATAATCGAAAGCTCATTAAAACAGGAACCGTATGCTGAAGCAATTAAGAGAGTCTCTGTCCATTATGGGGCCAAAATGGTCGATATGAGGATTCCTTTCAAAGAATCGGGGATGCTTACCGAACATCTGACCACAGATATGGTCCACCCTAATGGCAAGGGGCACCAACTTTATGCCTACACCATCCTAGAAATGATCAAAAAAAATATCAGGAATGAAGCTGAAATTGCCAGCTTTCCTAAATCTTTAACAAGCAAAGATGATTTTTATCTTGATGAAAAAGACGACATCGCAGCTAACCTTGGTTTTATTGACGATCATGGGGTTTATGTTACCATGCGGCCTGGAGACTATCTTGAATACAGATTTGAGGGACCTATCCTCGGCCTGAACGCAATCCGCAGTGAGGAAGGCGGGATGATGAATGTCTACATAGATGGAGAATATGTGAGGACGCTATCCACCTGGTGGCCTTTTACACGGGAAAGGTACTTATATATTGCAAGCGGACTTGAACAAGGACACCACACTGTCCGATTTGAAGTGATTGAAGATGTATCTGCAAGTAACAAATCCGAAAAGTCAGTTGTGGAAATTTCATCAATCATCGTCGCAAAAGCGAAGGGAAATTAATCTGCAAAGGATTATAGAAATATATTTTGAAAAGGTGTATGATACTTCCATACGTTTAGAGTAAGGAGTAAAAAATGAAAAGTATCTTAAAGAATTTCATTAATGGGATTCTGACCATCGTCCCAATCATCCTTGTTGTCTATGTCATCTATAAAACTTTCATGTTTTTAGACAGCCTGCTTGGAAATGTGCTTAAGCCGCATTTACAAGAACGGTATATTCCTGGAATTGGCCTGCTGACAACTCTTGTGCTGATTACAATTCTAGGATGGCTTTCAACCAGGTTCATCACTGGAAGCATCATAAAGTTAATTGACAGACTGCTCGAGAAAATCCCTTTTGTCAAAACCGTTTATTCGGTCATTAAGGATACTGTCCATTCTTTTCTTGGCGAGAAAAAGTCATTCTCTAAAGTAGCAGTAGTCACTGTTCCGGGGACCAATATGAAAAGTCTTGGATTCATTACCACTGATAACGTGGAAGCATTCTATGAACCCTTATCAGAGTATGTTGCCGTCTACATTCCACAAACATTCCAGGTAGCCGGATTCACTTTCCTGATCCCCAAACAGGATGTTGAAATTATTGATGTTAAACCTGAGGATGCAATGAAATTCATCCTTTCCGGAGGCATGACTTCAAAAAATGCAGAGAGTACCCAAAATGCAAACAGCCGCTGACGTTTCAGCGGCTGTTTTTCAATTATTCAATGGTTGATTTCGAATTGATTGTTGCTTCTCGGATTAAGCTTATATCCCACAATCTTCTTAAGTCTCAGCTATTTCCGCGAGGTTCTTAAACCAATGAAACTTTTATAGTATAAAAGCAGCAATTTATTTGAAAAAAGGCTAGTTAAATGTGACCTCTAGAATAGGTGTTGTTCCTTTTTCCACTTTGCCTTCTGTTAACTTCTTTAAGGAGGCTGTTTGATCGGTGTTTGTAATAATAACTGGAGTTACCCTGCTCTTAGCCTTCTCGCTGATGATTGCCAAATCAAACGTGACCAGCTTGTCTCCCGCATTCACCGAATCTCCTTCCTTGACATGAGTTTCAAAGCCCTCACCTTTTAGCGAAACTGTCTCCAGGCCAATATGGATCAGTATCTCGGCACCGTTTTTTGCCCTGATTCCCACCGCATGCTTCGTTGGGAAGATCTGCATGATCTCACCATCAACAGGAGAAACGACAATACCCTCCGACGGTTCAATCGCGAGTCCGTCTCCCATCATTTTCTCTGAAAAAACGGGATCAGGCACCATGCTGAGGTCAACGGCTGTACCGGTGAGAGGTGCCAGCAGCTGAACCGTTTTAACAGCTTCTTCTTTTTTCCCGAATAGCTTTTTAAACATGTATATCAATCCTTCCTTATAAGGTTAATCTTTAAAGAGTTTCAGGTAATCACTATAGCCTTCTTCTGCCATTTTCTCCTTGGGCACAAATCTTAGTGCAGCAGAATTGATGCAGTACCGAAGTCCATTTTCACCTGGCCCATCATCAAATACGTGGCCTAAATGGGAATCAGCCGTTTTGCTTCTCACTTCTGTACGTACCATAAAATGACTTAAATCCTGCTTTTCAAGTACTTCTTCCTCTTCGATCGGTTTTGTAAAACTAGGCCAGCCACAGCCTGCATCAAATTTATCGCGCGAACTGAATAATGGTTTTCCTGAGACGATGTCAACATAAATCCCCTCTCGCAGGTCATTCCAATATTCATTCCTGAACGGCGGCTCTGTGCCGTTGTTCTGTGTAACTTCGTACTGTATTGGAGTCAGCCTATGTTTTAACTCCTCCTGATTCTTCTTCATGAATTATTCCCCCCAGTGATTCCTGATAAATGCTTCCCTGCCAGATCCCTTTTGATAAGCATTGTATCTTTCCGGATTTTTCTTATAAAAACCTTGATGGTAAGTCTCAGCGGGATAAAATTCTTTTGCCGGTAAAATCTCGGTAACAATCGGCTTCGAAAACCGTCCGCTTTCTTCAAGCTCCCTTTTCGAATCTTCAGCGATGATCCGCTGTTCTTCACTATGATAGAAGATAGCTGTTTGGTATGACCTGCCACGGTCATAAAACTGTCCGCCTGAATCTGTCGGATCTATTTGCTGCCAAAAAAGCTCCAGCAGCTTTTTATAAGGATAAACAGCAGGATCAAAGGTTATTTGAACTGCTTCATAATGTCCAGTTTTGTTGGTACAAACCTGCTCGTATGTAGGGTTCACAGTTGTGCCTCCGGTATAGCCTGAAACGACGCTTTCTATTCCTGGCTGTTCATCAAATGGTTTGACCATGCACCAAAAGCAGCCCCCGGCAAATGTCGAATGCTCGAGCTTTTGCTTTTCCATATTTCAACACCTCTTCTTTTTATGCTCCTTCTTAACGTGAGCCTGTTATCGCAGTGCTTGTAGCTTTTCGTATAAACTTTATATCCAGTATTGATCTTTAGCCTCGGGCGCTTTTCGAGTTGTTCTTATTCCAAGGAATGTGTAAAAATAACAAATTTGCGAATAAAGACTAACAAAAAAGCAGCCTACTCAAATACTTATTCCCTATTGTATAACTTTTAAAGCAAAAAACACATTCTGAACCCCTACTCACTTATTATGGAGCTGACAATTCTCGAAGAGGATATTATGCTTTCTTATTTCACAAGAAAATGGCCTCTTCCGAAGAAGAGGCTGAATTTATTTCCCTTTGAATTTGGTTTTTTGGCGAATTTCTTTATTGATGTTTTTCCAATTGCGCTTTTCCTCTGCCTGTGCTTTTTTATCGACCTTCCTGTCAATATAAGCCAGCTCTCTTTGCAGTTTTTTATAACTGGCAAACCTATCTTCATCGAGTTCGCCTTCAATGATGGCCTCCCGGACTGCACACCCTGGCTCATTATTGTGCATGCAATCGCGGAACCTGCATGCTGATGCAAATTCTTCGATATCAGCGAAGCTTTCGCTGATTCCCTCATCACTCGTCCATAATTGGACTTCCCTCATTCCAGGAGTGTCAATAAGTACGGCGCCTCCTGGAAGCATAATCATTTCCCTATGTGTCGTTGTGTGTTTTCCCTTATCATCGCTTTCACGGATATCCTGTACAGCCTGCTTCTGATAACCAGTCAAAGAATTGACAAGGCTTGATTTGCCAACACCCGACGAACCAATAAGGGCTATCGTTTTTCCGGGCGCAAGAAATCTCTGCAATTCGTCAGTTCCGTTTTCGTTAAGCACACTTACCGCAATGACCGGAACTCCTAGAGCTACTGCTGACACTTGATCCATTTTATCTTCGAGGTCAGTTGTTAAGTCAGCTTTGCTCAATATGATAACCGGGTTTGCTCCACTCTCCCAGGCAAGCAGCAAGTATCTTTCTATTCTTCGCAGGTTCAGGTCATCATTAAGTGAATTCACAATAAATACTGTATCTATATTGGCTGCTACAATCTGTTCCTCCGTAACCATTCCCGCAGCCTTTCGGGAAAACTTGCTTTTCCTTGGCATAATTCCCTGGATGGTTCCTTTCTTTTCTCCAGCCGAGGTTTTCACCGCAACCCAATCCCCGACTGCTGGCAGGTCTTCCCGGCCAACTGCCTCATAAGTCAACTTGCCGGCAAGGGTGCACAGGTAATCTCCGTCCTCAAGCCACACCCTATACATATGCTTATGCTCAAGGGCAATCCTGCCTAGTTCGAACCCTTTTTGTTTATATTCTTCGAAATTACTGGTCATGTCAGATGTCATTCCGATACTTTCAAGTTTAGTCATTTGTATTTTTCCTCCATCATACTTAGAAAATATAAAAAAACCACAGGCACACACGGCCCGTGGTTCATAAGCATGCAGAAAAAAAGACAAATCGTCTACCGTCCGCTTAGGTTAGTGGGCCGCGCAATAAGTAATAGTCAGCTTAAAAACAATTAACGTTTTGCTCATTGCACTCCACCTGCCTCTCGATTAATTATTTATAGTATATGGAAAATCGTTCCTGATGTAAAGATGTTTTTCTTAATTCCATTCCTTTTTTAAAATTAGGCTCTGTTAAACTTGGCTGTTGATTTGCGTTCCAGGCGCTTCGCTTTCCGCGGGCGGCCCGGGGAGCCTCCTCGTCGCTTCACTCCTGCGGGGTCTCCCCTGACCCGTTCATCCCGCAGGAGTCTTCGCGCCTTCCACTCCAATCAACAGAGCTTAAAAATCAACAATGACCTTTAACACAGCCTAAAAATTAAAAAGGATTTCACATGATGTTGGATTAATTTAAATTACTGGCTAACTTCCCGGTTTTCCTATTTATCGTCTTTTTCTATTACTGAAAAAAACGCCGAATTACCCCGCTCACACCTGACATGCCCATTTTGCATATTTTATAAAGGAATATTGAACACATTAGGAGTGAGGGGTATGGCCAATTCAAGAAACCAGAATGATTATTTGCAAAAAGCCGCTATGTACGGTTTATTAGCAGATTACTATAAATACCTGGATCCAAATATGCATGTCATGTATTATCATAAACACCTCCGCAATCTGAAAAAAGCAATCCAGATGATGCGCTCTGATACGGTATCTGCCAATCCGGCAACTGCCATGCCTTCTAAGCTGCGGTTTTTGCATGCTTCCCCTGACGTGAAAACCGTAGATATATATGTTAATGGCAGCCGCGTGCTCCGTGACTTTGCTTATAAAAACAACAGCAGCCATATGCAGCTGCCTTCAGGTAAATATCAGGTGGACGTTTATCCTGCAGGGACAGATGCAAAAACTGTCATTAGCAAAAAAATCACTGTTGAGCCTGGAAGGATATATACAGCGGTAATTTCAGGACCAGAAAATAAACTTAGGCTCCTGACTTTCGAGGACCAGCCGCAAACACCTGTCGGAGAAACAAAAGTACGTTTCATTCACCTATCACCTGATGCACCGGCTGTTGATATAGCAGGGAAAAACGGGGATATCATTTTTCCTAACGTTTCTTTCAAACAAGCTACTACCTACCTTGCCCTAACGCCTATGACGGTTACGCTGGAGGCAAGAGTGGCGGGAACAAAGAACACTGTGCTGACAATTCCAGAAGTCAGACTTGAACCTAACAACGCGTATTCTATCGTTGCTGTGGGTACTGCAAAAGGTGAACCGCCTCTTGAGGTGCTTTTATTACAGGGTTGATGAGGGGCCGGTCATCCGGCCTCATTCCATTTTAAGAGCATAGCTGAAATGAAAAAGGTACTCCCTTGGGAGCACCTTAGTCAGCTGGAACAAGCAATGTAATTTTAATATTATCTTTTTTCAGGTCGAATTCATTTACACGAACCTTAATATCACTCTTGAGCTTAAGCCTTTGCATCGAAACATAGACTCTTTCCTCTTCAGGCTGTATGTTGACGGCCTCAGGCAAATCATAGCTGTCACTGACGAATTTTAGCACGGTCGAAACAGGAAGGCGCAGCTTACCGACCGAAATCTCCCTTTGGTTAAGGATCAGATCCCCATTTTTCAGTGCCTGCGGCTCGAATGTCAGCCTTAATTCCAGTTCCTGACTGAATAGAGGGAGAGTTCCATAAAGCTCAACTTCATCAGTCAGCAAAACCTGATAGTCGATACTGCTTTTTTTGCCTTCTTCCTCGATATAGTGATTGATCACCCTGTTCAGATCACGCTTGTTTGTTGATACTTGAAAAGCAACATCATCGGAATCTGCACTTTTCTTCGCAGGTTCTATCTTTGATTCCTCCGCTGGAGAAACTGCCAAGATCCATAAAAACAGGATTGCTGCGACAATTATTCCCAGTAAAATAAAAAATCCAATTTTCCATCTGTTTTTCATCAATCTTGTAGCTCCTCTTCCCTTGCTATTTTCCATTGCTGTTTTAACAGATTATTATTTATACATTTCCCCATATTCCTTAGCAATGAACTACTAAAACCATAAAAATTCACATTTTTTTTATGATTAGAAGGAATATCAACAAATCAATTACTCAATGACTTGCTGGTCAAGGATCTCATACACCCGGTCAGCGATCAGTTGGTAACCCCTGTCATTTGGATGAAAATAATCCGTGTAAAGCAAATTCTCTTCATTATTAAGGAAAATATCATGAATATCAACAAAGTAAGCATTCCGATCGTTCTCAACGATTAGCCGACTTTTTCCATTCCACTCGTCTACAATTTGATTCATTTCCTTCACATCTGCAAACCAATTATAAAAGGGATTATACAGACCGATTAATATAATCGGTGCTTCGGGATTGTGGATTCGGATCTTTGAGAATATGGTCTGAAGGTTTTCCTCGAAAACTTTTTCTTCTGCTTTGAAATAGTTCAGTTTCAAGCTGGAGAAATTCTCTTTTACCACTTTCATCAAATCGTTTCCGCCAATCGTCAAGATGATCAGATCCGCATCCTGAATGGACGATTGCATATTCTTGCTTTCCAGCCTCGCAAGCAGCTGGTCTGCCCTGTTTCCCCTGACCCCAAAATTTTCAAAGTTTGCATTCTTGATCGTCTTTTCTTTTTCTAGCTGGTCGGCGAGATATGGTATATACCCTCCGGAATTTGTACTGTCCCCGACACCCTGGGTAAGTGAATCACCTGCGGCGACAATATGTAAATCCTTCGGGAAAAATGAATCCGGCAGGGCATTCTTCAATTCCACTCCCGTTTCCTTAACTTTATTAAAGTTCCCTTTTTGCAAGCTGTCAATCTGGCTGCATGAGACTAATAAGACGGCCAGACAGAAATAAAGTAAGGTGAGTTTTTTCTTCAATCTTGTTCACCTGCCTTTAAAAGTAATCCCATTATATCACTTAGACCAACTCCATTAAATTTTAATGGATGAACCTGCGTCTCTCTATACTTATATTATAATCAAAAGGCAAAAAAACAGGCCACATATGCGGCCTATTGAAGTGCTTTAATATCTTCGATTATTTGTTCAAATGGGACTTCCTTCAGTCCTGTATAGTACTTTCTCATATTACCGTCCTGATCGACAAGATAAAAATCAGTTCCATGGATGACCTGGTCACCTGTCTCTGGTTTCTTAACTAATGTCTTAAAATTTTCAAGAGCAAATTTTTCAATTTCTTCCTGGGTGTATCCTGTCAGGAAGGACCAATTTGCGAAATCGATATTAAACTTTTTCCCGTACTCTGTTAAGATCTCAGGGCTGTCGACTGAAGGGTCCACACTGAAGGAAACAATTTCAACATCCTCAAGCCCTTCCTCTTTAATCATATCCTGCAGCTTTGCCATATTCGCGGTCATTGGCGGGCATACATCCGCACAGTTTGTGAACACAAAATCAGCAACCCAGACTTTACCCTTTAAATCTTTTTTTCCAAAGGCTTCGCCTTCATGGTTTGTAAAAGAAAAATCCTCAATTGGATAATTCTTGGCATCTTTAAGGCCGCCATTTCCACAGCCTGCAACAAATACAATTAAAACAGCAAAAATGATGAACAAAATATTCTTTTTCATAGAATCACCTGCATTCTCTCTGATAATCTCCACAACCATTCTAGCAGACGGATTTGAGAGAAGAAAGAAAAAGATGCGTTAAAAATGTGAATTCAGCAGTACAATTAGACTAAATCACTTCTATTTTGGGAGTTTTTCATCGTTTTGTAGAAGTCCTTGATAAACTCGGTATAAGGGAAATTGAGAGCTACTTTGTGGACTGGATAATCTACTTTGTCTACTGTGTTCCTGAAATCTCCAATGCTCTGTCCAAATGCTTCACCAAGATTCACGATAATTTTTACTGGAATATCACGGTATGTCATGTGCTCATCATTCACAACTGCCCAAAATGTTAGCACATCATGCAGAGGAGCGCCTGTTAAGCCCGGCGTCCTGGTCTTATAAAATTTGTAGTAATAATCGAACATTGGTTTTACTAATTTTCCCACCTTGCTGCCGACCGCCTGGTAATGGGTGTCAAGCTCATTGATTAACGCCGGTGTCACGATTGCCCCGCTTGTAACATTCAATGGTATGATTTTCACTTTATTCTTTGCCTGAGTGAGGACAATATTAGCTGCATAAGGATCTCCATGAAAATTCGCCTCTGCAACCGGGGTAACATTTCCCGGTTCATTGAATGCCCCGCCCATTAGATAAAACTCCTTAACCTTTTTCATCGTTTCAGGATAAAGTATGAACGCAGCAGCTAGCGAAGATAATCTCCCTACATTCACGATAATAATTTCATTTGGATTTTTTTCGATGATTTCCTGGATACCATGAAAATTCTCAATCGAAACATCAATATCAATGTCTGGAATGATTGGTCCTAACCCTTCAACCCCATGGACGTCGGGATAATACTCAGGCAGATTTCCTGTCAGCGGCAGTTCTGCTCCTGCAAAAACAGGTACATCACGTATGCCGGTAAGCTCTTGTATATAGGCCGCATTTCGTAGTGCATCCTGCTTGGACACATTTCCATAATCGGCGACTACTCCGACGATTTGGAGTTCTTTATTAAAGAATGCATAAACAATCGCGATATTATCATCAATTCCAAAATCACTAAAAAAAAGCACTTTTTTTGCCATACCGGACACCCCCTTCTAAAATTATATTGAAGGTGCAGAAAATAATGGCAAAAACTTTAAAAGCCCTGAAATTTACTTAACGGGTTAACTTTAAAGGTTCAAAAAATGTAAAACACATATGAAAATGTTTTTTAATTTAGTAAGAAGCCTTTTCCTTAATTGAGTCACTAAGTTAAGCGGAGATTTTTCGGTTAGTTTGCAGAATTGAGCTGGTTAGGGGTATATAAGCGGAAATTTTCCGATTAAGCAAAGCAAAATTAATCATTTTCACGTTTTTCGAGTTAATAGTCGGAATATTTCCGTCTATTCAAGCTATTTTCGATGCTATTTCCAGATTAAGAGAAACTTCTCCGCTTATTTATCAAACTCGCTTTAGCGTCTAATGAACGGTTAAAGATTACGAGTTTAGTGAAAATAGGAAAATTCAAAAAAGGCTAAGAGATGCAAATATCTCTAAGCCTTTTTAATTGTGAAATATTCTAAGAAGTTTATGTGATTTGCTATTTGATATGGTCTGCGATTACCGTTTTGCACCTCACAAGTAAAGCCGTTAACATTTACTCAGGGCTTTCTGAAAATATCGGGACCATTATCTCAAAGGTAGTTCCTTCTCCTTTTTTGCTTGAGACCTTTATATGTCCTTTCATCCGCTCAACAATCTGGTAACAGACCATCAAACCCATGCCCGTACCGCGCTCCTTCAACGAATAAAATGCTGTTCCCAGCCTGGAAAGTTCCTCCTCAGTCATTCCTATACCGGTATCCCGGATGATGAAAACTCCATAAGTACCCTGTTTTTCTAAAATCAGGCTTAGCTTTCCGCCGTCTTTCATCGCCTCGATGCCGTTTTTCAGGATATTGATCAGCACTTGTTTTAATTCGTTTTTATTGCCCCTTATCTTAACATTCGTTTTCAACTCCGTATGCAGGGAAATATTCTTCGACATCATTGAATACGAGGTCATCAGGTCCATTACCTTTTCTGCCATATCCCTGCTGTCTATGAGTTCAAGTTTGCCAAGATCAGGTTTTGCTAGGCTTAGATAATCATTGATAATGGTTTCAGCTCTGTTTAATTCCTCGATCATAAGCTTCAAAAACATATGCTCTTCTTCACTCATATCTTTCGCGAGGAAAATCTGCAGAAAACCTTTAACTACAGTCATGGGATTCCTGATTTCATGGGCAACAGATGCCGCCAACTGTCCAATGGCATTCATTTTTTCCGCTCTCTGCAGCTCCTGTTGTAATTTCGTCCGCTCAAATATATCTTCCATTGTGTTTATCGCTTCTTCTAAGAGCAGTGAATCTCGATCCTTGAGCGAAGTTTGGCCTAATTGCTTTGAAGCCGCCGATACTCTTTCGAATAATTGTGAAAGCTGGGATGCCATTTCATTAAAGCGGTCGCTCAACAAGCTCAACTCTGATTGGTCATGCACCGGCAAGCGGACGCTAAAATTTCCTGAACTGATTTCTTTTATGCCGTAAAACAAATCATTTACTGGCTTCAGTACTTTTTTAAAACCCCAATTCAACACCAAATATACGCCAACAAGAAGAAAGGCCATTTCCAAAAGCAGGATAAACAATATTTCCGCCTGGTTTTCCCTTATGACAGAAGCTTTTGAGTCTATGCCGAGAATGGCTACGACGTCTCCCTTTTCATCAATAATGGGGGCAAAGGAAGAAATCCAAGTTCCGTATTGATCATCAAATATATCTGTACTCGCGATGGACTTATTGTCTCTGGCCTCTCTATAGCCACTTAAAAATTCTTCTCCAGCATCATAATACATCAGCGAGTTAAAAGAGTACTCTTTATAAATATCGGACGCTGCCAGGACATAAACCTTGTTATTATGGTACTCCTGCGGCAAGATAAGATATGCTCCAAGGAAGGAATTACTCTTATCACCGACCATCGTGAGCAGCTTCACAAGCCGGATGGTTGAGGAATTATTTATATCTCTAAATTCAGCAGCCTGTTTAATATCATCAGGAGAAAAAGTGGATGACCAGAGGCCAGCCACCCCCTCAACTCTGTCCTCCATTTTGTTTTTCAGCTGTTTGGACTGCAGGTAAAAACTGCTTCCGATCGTAGATACAACAACAATCGTGGTGATCAAGAACGAAAACATCAATATTTTATTGAACAATGGTAAGTCCTTTAAATTGAGCTTCATATGTACATTGTCACAATCCGTTCCATTCAAGAGTGAATTAATGAGATTATTCGACGTAATGACATAAAAATCCTGTTTAAACAAGGATTTTCCCAGAAAACTTTAAGGTAATTCAAATACAATTGACGCTATGATTAATTTTTAACATGGAATTTAGTGGCTCTCAAATTTTATTTTCCAGACGAAAAATGACCATCTAAGCGAACAAATAGATAAAAAAATCCTGAACCAGATGATTCAGGACCCTGTTCTATTCGAAGTAATACATAAAACCTATTGCACCTGCACCAGTGTGGGTGCTTACGATAGGTGTGGTTTCCTCGATGGCGAAAGCTCCATACCCTGTGGATTCATTTATTGCCTCTTTAACCCTAACAGCCAAATCCAAACCTTCCGCATGCACCAGTCCTACACCTTTAATTGTCTTTCCTTTTACATCCTCGACAAACTGGTTTCTAAGGAATTTCACGACCTGTGAATGGCTTCTAGCCTTGGAAACAGGTGTGTATTCCCCTCCTTCCAGTGAAGCAATTGGTTTGATATTCAAAAGGGAACCGATCATAGCCTTGCCTTTTCCGATTCGGCCGCCTTTTACCAAATTTTCAAGTGTATCGACCACAACGAACAAGCGAGTGTGGGCACGGACCTTATCCAGTCTCTTCAAAATTTCCTCGGCTGTTTTGCCCTCGGCAGCCATTTCTGCTGCCTCTAGAACCTGGAAAGCCAATCCCTTGGAAATAAAACGGGAATCGACTACGTTCACTTTTGCACTTGTCATTTGCGCAGCACTTTCTGCAGAACGTACAGTTCCGCTCATGCCGCCGGTCATGTGGATAGAAATTATCTCATACCCTTCACTGCCAAACTGGTCATACACCTTCATAAATTCACCAGCAGGCGGCTGGGAGCTTTTTGGCAATTCAGGTGAAGCTTTCATTTTTTCCATGAATTCTTTTGGAGTAATGTCCACCCTATCCAAATAGTTCTCATCATTAATGGAAATAGATAATGGGACAACAATAATGCCCATATTTTTGATGATTTCATCATTCAGGTCACAGGTAGAATCCGTGACAATTTTAATTTTAGCCATAAACTCACATCCTATCAAAAAAACACTACTACTATTATACATGTTCCTAAATGCAAATAAAAATATTCTATCTCTTCCAGATTTTATAAAAGCAAAGCTTGGCATCTTTGATAAATTTGCAGCGTTCTCGAATTCTTTTGAGTTACATCATAAATAAAGCAATACAGAAGAAAAAGGTAAAAAGTTATATAAAATAACAAGGTATGAAAACATCTTAAAAAAGGGTCTTTATAAAAGAACAAAAGCGCCATTATAGGCGCTTCAAAGATAAAACCTTATGCGTTATTTTTCAGCTCGGCCGATTTGAATAATTGTTCAAAATCCGGCCATTTCATAACTCTTTTTAAATACTCTTTGAATGAATAAAACTTCCTTGCGTTTCGTTCCTGATAGATCGCTGTTATGAAAGTTTGCAAACGGACTTGGATCATAAAATAATAGGGACTCTCTTCTTCTAACACAGGAATTTCCACGACTTTAACCTTCTGTCCAACAACATTTTTGAACTCTAGGCTTTTGAATAACAAAATATCAATCCTCTTTTATACCCGTTTGATTATATTATACCCTAAATCACGGTCGAAATGTGTCTGATTGCGCGGATAAATAAATTTTTTTATGGAGTTTACCGGACAATAAAATCCTTGTTACATTCTTATCTATCCTTTTGCTGAGTCCTTGCGAAATTAACATATCCTTGGCAGCATCGTCCCTGCAAGCCTAGACAGCAGCCTTTTTGAACCAAGAGGAGTCTCTAAAAGCAGCCGCCCTTTTTCTGTGCCGGTCACTTCTCCAATAACAACAGAATCCTTGCCTTCCGGAAAACATGTAAGTATTTCAAGTATATTTTCTTTCTCGTCAGCTGAAACAATCAGTATTGCTTTCCCCTCGTTCGCTAAATACAATGGATCGTACCCTATAAGGTCGCACATCCCATGTACCTGATCTTTTACAGGTAAAAGCTCCTCTTTTATAAGGATGTCCAAAGAAAAATCCTCTGCGAGTTCTACTAGAGCAGTAGCAACCCCCCCGCGGGTAGGATCCCGGACAATTTGTACACCTTCACTGTTTTGATAGACTTTATCCAGCATTTTGTTCAAAGAAGCGCAATCACTTTTGACCGGTACATTGATGCCCAGATCACCCCTAGCTGCAAGAACGGCAATCCCGTGATCACCGATTGTTCCAGTCACAATCACAGCATCTCCTTCTTTGAAGGAGAGTCTGTTGCCAAAGCTCCGGGAATAAGCTCCGATCCCGGTGGTATTTATATACACGCCATCTGCGCTGCCGCGTTCTACTACTTTTGTATCCCCGGCAACTATTTTGACACCTGCCTTACATGCTTCTTCAGCCATATCCTCTGCGATTTTCTTGAGGTCACTTATCGGAAACCCTTCCTCGATCACGAAACCGCAGGTAATATATAAAGGTATTGCTCCGCTTACAGCTAAATCATTGACGGTTCCGGCAACAGCAAGCTTCCCGATTGATCCACCCGGGAAGAAAATTGGCTTTATCACAAAGGAATCCGTCGTTACCGCTGCCAGGCTGCCTGGAATGTCCACGACTGAAGCATCAAACAACGATTCTTCATTATTTCCAAATATCTTCACAAATACATCCTTAATCAATCGGTGGCTTAACTCACCGCCATCGCCATGAGCCAGGCTGATTATTTTTCCCATTAAATACTCTCCCTCATGTATTGATAATAAGCAGAGCAGCTTCCCTCAGCTGATACCATACAGGGGCCAATTGGATTCAGCGGCTTGCACGCCTTGCCGAATAGGCTGCATTCATTAGGAGAGACCAGCCCACGTATGACTTCCCCGCATCTGCACTTCGTTTTTCGAGGTTCTTCCATTCGCACGTTAAACCGTTTCTTCGCATTATATCTTTCATACCCTGGCTTAAAATCAAGGCCGCTTTTCGGGATGATGCCTATTCCCCGCCATGCCTCATCACAATGTGTAAAATAAGTAGCCATCCACTTTCTGGCGACGATATTACCCTGCTTCGTTACAATGCTCTTGTGGTCATTCAATATCTTTGCTTCAGGACTGGCAGCAATGTCGATGAGTTTATATATTCCGCTTAACAATTCTGCGGGCTCGAAGCCTGTAATCACACCAGATATGTTATATTCATCGGCCAAGTAGCTATACGAGCCCTCACCGAGTACAATCGATACATGCCCCGGCAGGAGAAAACCATCAATCTGGGTCTCTCCCTGATCAAGTAAATACCTTAGTATCGGTTCCACCAATTTTGTCGCCATCCATATTGAAAAGTTCCCAAGACCTCGTTGATCCGCTTCCCCAATCAGCAGGGAGAGAATCGGAATTGTTGTCTCAAAGCCCACTCCTAAAAAGACGATTTCCTTATCTGGATGCTGCTCGGCAATTTTTATGGCTTCCATTGGTGAATACAATACTCGAATATCTTTTCCTGCTGTCTTGGCAGACATAAGAGTATACCTAGAACCTGGCACCCTCATCATGTCCCCGAAGGTGCAGATGATGCGCCCTTCACCTTCTGCCAGCGCGATCATCGCATCAATGGATTTCTGGTCTGTAACGCAAACTGGGCATCCAGGTCCAGAAATCAGGTTGACCTCGTTTAACAATGCCTGCTTGACTCCTGACCTTGCGAGTGCCATTGTATGTGACCCACAGACCTCCATGAATGCTGGCTTTCTGCCATGCACTCGATAATACTCTTTTGCCTTTTCTTTTACAGCCTCAGCCAGCGGCCTGCATATTTCTGGATTTGACGATTGCTTAAGGAGTTCTAGCATCTGCAAGCTTCCTCCATTCCTCAACACTTTCCATAGCAAATTCCTCATCGATGATTGACATCGCCTGTCCGGCGTGGACGATCACAAAATCGCCGGTTTGTACTTCAGGAACAAAAATAATCCCAACATTTGTTGTAGAGCCCATCACATCGACAACCGCCATAAACTCGTTTTTTTCGACCACTTTCGCCGGGACACCAACACACATGATTATTTCCCCCTCCTTGCAGCAGCCACAATCAATTGGCCAAAACTCAAACCACCATCATTACAGGGCAGTTTTTTATGTGAATATACCTCAAACCCTCGATCAGATAATTCCGCTGCAAGTCTAGTTTTTAAATATCTGTTATGGAAACTGCCGCCAGACAAAACAATCTTCCTTGTGGCAAATGCTGATTTTTTTTTCAGCTTCTCCATCCCCTGGACAAGTGCCTGGACAATCGTTTCATGGAACTTGAGGCTGATCTCGCTTGCTGCTTTGCCGCTTAAATGTTCATGTACGATTCGTTTTAGCATTAGGCTAAAATCATAGCTTAATAGTCCGTTGCCTTCCTTAATCTCAAATGAATATATTTCATCGCAACCCATGACACCTTCAACAAGCTCTGAGAGTTTTATCGCAGCCTCGCCATCATATGTTGAAACTTCACCAAGCCCGCATATCGCACTGACGGCGTCAAACAGCCTTCCGCACGTGCCAGCAAGCGGACTGTTAATCTTTTTATTCATCATCGTCTTCAAGATAAATAGTTCGGTAGTCTTGGACGGATATAATTCTGCAGCCAAGGCTTCTCCTTCTTCTCCCCATTGAGCCATAAGCATCGCGCCCGCGTTTCTCCACGGTTCTTTTATCGCTTTCTCCCCTCCAGGCAAGGGCGTATAGCTTAAATGAGCCATCCTCTCATACTCAACTTCATTCCCATGTAAAATCTCGAAGCCCCATATATTCCCGTCCTCCCCATAGCCTGTGCCGTCAAGGATGATTGCCCATACCTCCCCGCTAAGCTCGTTATCCGCGATACATGCTGCCATATGGGCATGATGGTGCTGGACTTCGATAACTTCTGCGAATGGATAAGCCTTTAGTATTTCTCTCGCAGCATATCCCGGATGTAAATCTATTGCGGCAGTAAGATATGGTGTTTGTATCCAATTTAAAAGGTTGCTCAATTCTCTTTTATAATGTTCGATTGTTTCAAAATTCTCCAAGCTGCCTATATGCGGCCCAACAAATATCTGGCTGTTTCTTCCCAGTGCAAAGGTTGATTTTTCCTGGCTGCCAAAGCCGATAATTCCATGAACATTGAATCGAGAATGAATGGGATCTGGCACATATCCTCTTGCCCTTCTCATAAAATCATTGTGGTTATCCACAACCTGGATTACTGAATCATCTACAGGGTGGAGGATTTCACGGTCATGGCAAAGATAATAATCAGCAATATCGTCCAGATAATCGAAGACATTCTCATCGTTATATAAAATGGGCAGTCCAGAAGGATTTGCGCTAGTCATCACCAAATACTGTATTTCGTTCTCTTTAAACAACAAATGATGGAGCGGGGTATATGGCAGCATGACGCCTATTGTACTCATTCCTGGGGCTATATTTTCATGCAGATGGTACCCATTTTTTTTCCTGAGTACAACAATTGGGGCTTCGGGACTTTTAAGCAGACTCACTTCACTATGATTTAAAGCAGCTATTTCACTTATTGCCTTGATATCTGCAGCCATGATTGCCAAAGGCCTTGAGGGCCGCATCTTTTTCGTCCGCAATAAAGCTACTGCTTTTTCATTGGCAGCATCACAGCAAAGATGGTATCCTCCCAATCCCTTGATTGCCACTATCGCTCCACCTTTAATCAGCTCTTTCGTTTTATTGAGAGCTGATTTCCCATTCAATGCTCCTTGTTGACTGTAAAGCGTAACGGCCGGTCCACAATTAGGGCAGGCAATTGGCTGGGCATGATGCCTTCTGTTCAGCGGGTCTTTATATTCTTTTTCACAATCAGGACACATGCGAAAAGTATCCATAGAGGAAAATGTCCTGTCATATGGAAGATCTCTGATGATCGTGTAGCGTGGTCCACACTGAGTGCAATTTATAAAAGGGTAATCAAAACGGAAATTTGCTGGGTCATTCATTTCCTTCAGGCAGTCATTACAAACAGCTGAATCCACGGGCAGCACTAACATTGATGCTCCAGCCCGTTCACTGGGTATTATAGAAAAATCCTTATAACCAACTGCTTTTGCCGGTTTGATGATGACATCATCTATGATTGAAAGTCTTGGAGGATTTTCCTGCAGGTCAAATAGGAATGCCTCGAGATCCGTCTCCATTCCCTCAATATGAATTTTCACACCATCCATATTATTTT
This sequence comes from Mesobacillus subterraneus, assembly GCF_023715485.1. Classification (GTDB taxonomy): domain Bacteria; phylum Bacillota; class Bacilli; order Bacillales; family Cytobacillaceae; genus Mesobacillus; species Mesobacillus subterraneus_B. The sequence goes on from NZ_JAMBOF010000004.1 coordinate 286,737, forward strand.
GAACCGTACCAATGATTCGATGTTTATTGGCTATTTTAAAGACGAATGGCCGAAACCCGACTCCCTGTACTCTCCCCAGAACAGCAACGGTCATTGCTGACATGTTTTATATGCCTCTTCTATCCAGTTAAACCAGTCTAACAGCCCCTCTTTTGATTTGGCTGAAACAGGAATCAGTTTAGAGGAAAGGTTGATCCCTTCCAAATCCCTCTTTGCCTTCTCGACGTTAAAATCAAGATATGGAAGCAAATCGATTTTATTCAGCAGCACCAATTCGGTCCGCATGAACATCACTGGATATTTCGGAATTTTATCATTGCCTTCAGGCACGCTCAGGACCGCCACTTTGTGCATCTGTCCAAGGTCATACCCCGAAGGGCAGACAAGGTTGCCGACATTTTCAATAAATAAAACGTCGACTTCCTCCAAATCGAATTCCGGAAGAACTGCGGCAATCATCCTTGCATCGAGATGGCAACCTCCATGTGTATTGATTTGGACAGCCTTTGCGCCAGCTTTCCTGATTCTGTCCGCATCCTTCTCAGTCGCCAAATCCCCTTCTATTACAGCGATACGGTATTTTCTCGACAACACACTGACCGTTTCTTCGAGCAGTGTAGTTTTCCCTGCCCCTGGTGAACTCATCAAATTTATGACAAGTGTTTTCGTCGTGGTGAATAATTCCCGGTTATAATCAGCAGCTTTATTATTATTGGTCAGCACATCGGTGCGCAACGTTACTTTCATCAGCATCCCCACTCCCCTCGTAAGATAGAATTTGAAAACTTTCACCGGAAATGATTTTGCCAGAAGGAAGGCCGCAGACAGGGCAAAAGGAAATCCTGTTGTTGTCTGGCACGTAAGATTTTGAGCACAGGATACATTCTGCCAGTGCCTTTTCAATTTGGATAAAGATCCTCGCATTCTTCTCAAAAAAATAGGCATTTTGTTCTTTATAAACTTCAAACGCCATCTTAAGTGCGTCTGGCATTGCATTGCTGATTTCTCCGACTAATAGTTCAACCATGTCAATTTTTATTATTCTTTTTGAAGCCGCATCCTCCTTGATGATGTCTATTACTTCACCCATTAATGCCATTTCGTGCATAATCTCATCAATCCTATGTGTTTTTGACTTTCTTAAAAAATAGCAGCAAGTGGACACCTTATTTAAAGCTTATGCGGAATCAATAATTCAAATGAGAGAAATATAGTGCCGCTGTACAAAAGAAGGAGAAAACATAAAAAAAACTGCCAGAATAATTCTGACAGTCTTTTACAAGGAGGATTCCTCACTATTATCTTCTTCAATGTCACCATATTTCTCTTGCCATTCTTTTTCCTTCTTCAGCTTCCGCTTATAGACAACTTTCGAAAGATTGATGCTGATTTCATATAAGAGCAGCAGCGGAATCGTAACAATTATATCCGACATGAAATCAGGCGGCGAAATAACGACTGATATGATGATCAGCACAAAGTATGCGTATTTTCTGATCTTAACAAGGACATAGGGATTAATGACTCCGAGCGATGTCAAGAACATGACGACAACCGGCAATTCGAACAATATACCGAAAGGGATCGTCATATGCATAATGAACTTGAAATACCTTTCTGCCGTAAAGTTCGTGACGAGCATATCCCCGCTTAGTTCTACGAGGAAATTCAGGACCGTCGGGAAAATGACAAAATATCCAAACGCAAGACCCACGAGGAACAGGATGAATAATGCAGGGATATACGAAAGTGATATTTTCCTTTCGATCGGTCTAAGCGCAGGCTTCACGAACAGCCAAATCTGGGTGGCCAGCACCGGTATAGTACCTGCAATCGCAATTATGGTGGCAAGCATAAAGTATATCCAAACAATATCGCTCGGACCAAGAACAATCAACTTTACGTCCAGGTCACGCACAAAAAAATTATAAATATCTTCAACATAGAAGAACCCAATGCCGAAAAAGATAATAAAGGCCACCGCTGAAAGAATCAGCCTTTTCCTCAGTTCATCAAGATGATCGACCAGATTCAATTCTTTATCTTCCATACCAATCCCCTGCCAATTCCTTGTGGTGCTTTTTTTGAATCAGGCAGGCTCCGTGTGTACGAAGCCGCCTTGATTAAAAAAGGTGTAAGACAAAAGCATCTTACACCTTATTTAGTAATTTTCGTGATTTCCTTCTTTTCTTCTTCAAATTCTTCCATGACATCGCTTGTCAATTCACGAGTTGATTTCTTGAATTCGCGAAGAGTCTGGCCAAAGGCTCGGCCGATTTCAGGAAGCTTCTTTGGTCCAAAAATAATTAATGCTAAAACAAGGATTAGGATTAATCCAGGAACTCCGATGTTTGATAACATATCAACATCTCCTTCTTCATTTTGTAAATCTACTATGATTATAGTACTTTTACTCCCCGAAATGGAGGAAAGCCGTGAAAGTTCATAAGAAATTCACAAAGCACGCCAAAAACCAACGTTGTGTGACATTCCCTATTCTATAACATCTTTCCTTAATTATCTATTATTAATATTATACCAGTAAATTAAACAGCTGATTGTCCTTGTTCAATTCCATGAATGTGAAACCCTTTTTATCCATGCTGGCGATTAGCCTCGGGTAATCATGCTTATTCTTAAGCTCAATGCCTACCAGTGCGGGGCCGCTTTCTTTGTTGTTCTTCTTCGTATATTCAAACCTTGTGATATCGTCACCGGGACCCAGTACATCATCCAAGAATTCACGCAATGCGCCGGCACGCTGAGGGAAATTGACGATGAAGTAATAGAGCAGTCCTTCGTGAAGCAGCGAGCGTTCCTTGATTTCCTGCATCCTTCCAATATCATTATTCCCCCCGCTGACAACACAGACAACAGTTTTACCTTTGATTTGATCTTTCAGCAGATCAAGGGCTGCAATAGGCAGAGCACCTGCCGGCTCAGTGACGATGGCATGCTCATTATATAGCTCGAGGATTGCTGTGCAAACCTTCCCCTCTGGAACCTCAACAAGTCCATCGACGTTTTCCCTGCAGATCTCATATGTTTTGCTGCCCACACATTTAACGGCCGCACCATCGACAAAAGTATCAATCTGTTCAAGAGGAAAAGCACCATTTTGTTCAAAAGCAGCTCCCATCGAAGCGGCTCCTCTCGGTTCGACACCAATCAGCTGTGTCGCTGGTGATACACTTTTTATGTATGTACTCAACCCAGCCATCAATCCCCCTCCGCCGATGCTTGCGACGACGTAATCAACGGATTCCTGGCAGTCGTTCAAAATTTCGACTGCAACAGTTCCCTGGCCAGCTATTACTTTTTCATCATCAAAAGGATGGATAAACTCCCTGCCTTCCCTTTCGGCGCATGCCCTGGCCTCACGATAGGAATCGTCGAAGGTATCACCCGTCAAAACGATCTCAACAAATTCACGCCCGAACATCTCTACCTGACTGACCTTTTGTCCTGGTGTTGTCGCCGGCATGAAGATTTTCCCGTTCACACCCAGTTGCCTGCAGGCGTATGCTACACCTTGAGCATGATTGCCCGCACTGGCGCAAACTACTCCACTGTCAAGCCCTGCATCCCACAATAGCTTCATTGAATAATAAGCTCCCCTTAACTTAAAGGAACGGACATGCTGCAGATCCTCACGTTTCAAATAGATATCAGCCTCATATTTTTCTGATAAGCGCTGGTTCAATTGCAATGGTGTATGGGCAACAATCTCCTTAAGATGCCGATGGGCTATAAGAATATCTTCAACATTCACCCATTTTTTCTTCAATGTTTCTTGTTCCATAATTGTCACCCTCTCTTCGCCAAAAATATTAATTTGTCCATTATATCATGAAAAAGAAAAATATCGAGTGAATTTTTTTAATATTTAAAATCTTATACTTTAAGATTGAATAGAATGGTAGTAAAATAACATATAATAACGAAAAGATCCTGGAGGGAAGAATGAATGGAATTTTCATTGAACAGTTTTGATGGGGCTTTGCCTGTAGAGGTTACGGTAGATGAGGACAATGGACGCTACATGATTCGGAAAAGTGACACTAGCGGAGAATACTTCAACAGTCCGCTTGAGATGGTAAGATGGATCCGAGATAATTTCAGAGCCGATGATTTTTGCATCCCTGCTGAATTCAAGCAAATGATGGAAAGCCTCGCACAATTCGAATAGTTATCAATGAATTTCATCCAGCCAGTATTCGTAATAAAATGAAAAGCCCCTGCAGACATGGCAGGGGCTTTTGATGTTCACGACGGAACCTTTGCGCGGAAAAATCTTTATACAAAATAACACTCTATGTGAAAACAGCCTTCACTTAAGATGCAATCCGCTTTGCATTCCGAACATCGATAATGATGTCCCGCACTTCTCCGGCGAGGGTAATTAAATCCTTGTCCTTGTATTGGCGGCTATACAGAGGAGGAGAGATGATGACTTTAATTTTAGCGGGTTTGACCAGCCGGCCATTTTTCTCAAATACATCCGATGTCCCTTCAATTGAAATTGGTACAATCGGAACTCCCGAATCTTTTGCAAGACGGAAACCGCCAGCTTTAAAAATTCCAACTGGCCCGCCCTTGCTTCTCGTTCCTTCAGGGAAAATAACAAGAGAGTGCCCTTTTTTCAAAAGTTCCACACCAGACATGATTGATTCCGATGCCTTTTCACGGTTTCTCCGATCCAAAAACACACAGTTGATGGCTTCCATCCACGAGGATAATATCGGCACTTTTTTCACTTCAATTTTTGAAATGAAGCCAAAAGGCTTGTCAATAGCTCCGATGAGTACAGGAATATCAAAATTCCCTTCATGGTTGCTGGCAAAGAGAACCGGGCCTTCCGGGATAAGATGTTTCCCTTCAACCACTACCTCTGAGCCTGTCAATGCCATGAAAGTTTTGGACCAATTTTTTGGTGTTTCATTGATCAACTTGTCTTTTTTTTCGGGCGCCATATCTTGGGGCAATTTTCTAATTCTTGAAAGCTTGGGTAAGCTGCATACAAGGTAGCCACCCATATACAAAAAACATGCAATAAGTCGAAGCATTGTTTCCTCCTCAGGCTATTCTGTAGCCATTATAAAGGATTTGATGAGCTAAAACTATATGTAGCAAGAAATTAATCCAGAACTAAAAGCGCAAGCGCCTCGTTCAGCCCCGACAAGCGCTGGAGGGCCGACCGGTGAAGTCGTTCTTTGACTTCATTGGTAGGAGCGAAATCGAAATGTATAGCCGACTGTCCAGAAACGCAGAAACTGGAGACTCCAACAAAGAAGCGCTTTTTGCTTCTGCCGGGGGAGTTGAAGTTTCGGAGTTTCTAGGAGGCGCAACTAGACAATTCGTAAAGCGAAGGCGACTGTTCAACTCCGAAAAGCGCTGGAAGGCCTGACAGTGAAGTCGTTCTTTGACTTCATTGGCAAGGACCGAAGCGTCTCGAGGAGTTAGGAGCCTCAGCTAGACATGCGACTCGAGGGGCTAGGCGCTGGAACTGTATTAAGAATACTACATGCAGTTATCCAGAACTAAACAATTTTATAATTTCCTTAACACTAAGGCTCTGTTAAAGCCCAATGTTGTTTTTAATACCTGTTGATTGTAGTGGAAGGCGCGAAGACTCCTCCGAAAATGCTAACGCATTTCCATCGTGCGTGGGCAGGTTCGAGGAAGCCCAATCAATGTCCTGCGGGCTTAGCTGGTCAGGTGAGACCCCGCAGGAGCGAAGCGACGAGGAGGCTCCGCGCCAGCCCCGCGGAAAGCGAAGCGCCTGGAACGAAAATCAACAGCCTTGTTTAACAGAGCCAACAATCGAGTAGGAGGGGGTGATTAACCCCCGACCTCTCACACCACCGTACGTACCGTTCGGTATACGGCGGTTCAATTAAGTGTGACGTAGAAATTCATATCTTTGATATAGACTTTTGAGCCCTCGATGACTCCAATAAGAGTTATCGAGGGTTTTGTGTAGAATTGGACTAGAGGCTATTCTCCAATATTTCCTTCTGGAGTTTCCCCATTCGTGTGCCTTTTGGTCAGGGACACCTAGACTTTTGAGTTTTCTTACTCTTGTCCTCGGATTCTTCCATTGTTTCCATTCAATCATACGAAGTCTTCTTCTAATCCACTCATCAAATTCTTTAAATTTACTCGGTGTATCAGCCAATGCAAAATATCCACACCATCCCGTAAGATATTGATTTAGTTTCTCGATTCTAACTTCCATAGGAATTGGTTTAGAACGGGAGGTTAGTTCTCGTATTTTAGCTTTAAGCCTTTTGATACTTTCATTTGCTATACGAACCTTCGGTATCCTATTAACCGTAAAGCTAAAGCCGAGGAACTTTCGTTTCCATGGGCGATCAACCGCTGATTTTCCTCTATTTACTTTGAGCTTTAATTTCTGCTCAATGAAGCATGTAATCGAGTTCATCACTCGTTCTCCAGCTTTCTTCGATTTCATGTAAATATTACAATCATCGGCGTAGCGGACAAACTTGTGACCTCTCCTTTCTAACTCTTTATCGAGCTTATCCAAAAGGATATTCGAAAGAAGAGGGCTCAGGGGACCTCCTTGTGGTGTTCCTTCTTCTGCATCATAGACTACACCATTTATCATGATTCCTGCTTGGAGATATTTCCGTATTAGTTTCAAGACCAACCGGTCTTGGATTCTACTTGCCAATATCCCCATTAACTTATCATGATTAACTTTGTCAAAGAATTTCTCCAAGTCCATGTCTATCACCCATCTATAACCTTCACTTATGTATCCCCTTGCTTTACGAACTGCGTCATGACCTCTTCGGTTTGGTCTAAACCCATAACTATGTTCTGAGAAGGCTGGGTCAAAAAGCGGGGTTAGAACTTGGGCGATAGCCTGTTGAATGAACCGGTCTGTCACGGTAGGTATTCCTAGTAGCCTTACTCCACCATTCGGTTTCGGGATTTCGACTCGACGTACTGGGTTAGGTTGATAGGTACCTTTCCTTAAAGAATCACAGAGAGTGTCCCAGTTCTCATAGAGATGTCTTCGTAGGGATTTTACGGACATTCCATCTATGCCGTGACTCCCTTTGTTCTTCTCCACACGTTTAAGTGCTTCTATTAAGTTTTCCCGTGACAGAATCAGATCCATTAACATGTGATATTTCCCTTTCGACGTGAACGTAGAAGTCTAATTATGTTATTCCTGCTCCACCCTCATGAAGTCCCCTGTGGAATTCACCACTTCCTCCTTCAAGTAAGTCCTTTCGGATTGTCTGCTTCTACACAGGAATTGTATGCCTAGCTCTCGTTCTTCCTAATTGTTCAGTCCTTCCCTTACCATCTCGAGTAGGTAAGGTACTATGACCTCTGCTGACTTCTGGTTGTTCAGCTATCTATTGCTAGATAGGTTACCAAGTGTACTTGGCATTTCAACCAGACCTCCCCGGGTAAGAGTACAGTCTTTCCCTCCATCTATCTGCTTCATTTACTCTGTACCATCTTGGGCAGTAAGGACTTTGTTTTGTTACGCAAACTCATCCAATGGTACCTAGCCTTATATGAAGTTCGTGTTCCTCAGACCGGAGGTTTGCCGCTCGCTTCCTTCAGATTCCGCGTCACCACGGACACCCTTGCGTTAAGCTAACCACTACTACTGCCTTCATGGCTCGGGACTTGCACCCTATAGACTGCACCCATGCCGGGCGCACATAAAAAAAGCAGCCCTTTTAAGGACTGCTTAACCAATTATTTGCGCTTATAGATTAAAAACTCGTAGTCATATGGATTTTTTTCGTCCTTCAACCCAATTTCCCTTGTTTCTAATTCCCATTTATCAATGTCAAAAACCGGGAAAAAGGTATCACCTTCAAACTGCTCGTGAATCATCGTCAAATATAGCCTGTCCGCTTTCGGCAATACTTCCTTGAATATTTCCGCACCACCGATGACAAATACCTCATCATCCTTTTCACCGGCATACTTCATAAATTCCTCGATTGAATTCATGACCACGCAGCCATCAGGACTGTAATTTTCATCTCGTGTAATAACGATATTTTCTCTTCCAGGAAGGGGTTTGCCAATTGACTCGTACGTTTTCCTACCCATTGCGATCGGATGCCCCATAGTGACACGCTTGAAAAATTTCAAATCTTCAGGGAGCCTCCATGGGAGCTGGTTATGCAGCCCTATGACGCGGTTTTCATCCATTGCCCAAATAAGTGAAATCATACACTGACAACCCCTTTAATATGCGGATGTGCTTCATAATTTACCAATTCAAAATCATCATATTTAAAATCAAAAATTGATTTGACTTCAGGGTTGATTTTCATTTGCGGCAACGGTTTAGGCTCGCGTGTAAGCTGAAGCTTGACCTGGTCCAAATGGTTGGTGTAAATATGGGTATCCCCGAAAGTATGGATGAACTCGCCTGGTTCAAGGTCGCAAACATGCGCAACCATCATTGTAAGCAATGCGTAGGAAGCGATATTGAATGGGACTCCGAGGAACACATCCGCAGATCTTTGGTAGAGCTGGCATGATAGCTTGCCATCTGCAACATAAAACTGGAACATACAGTGGCAAGGTGGCAAGGCCATCTTATTGATTTCAGCTACGTTCCATGCATTAACGATCATTCTCCGGGAATCGGGATTTGTCTTGATCGTATGGATCAGCTCTGAGATCTGGTCTACAGTCTCACCGCCTGCACCTGCCCAAGAACGCCATTGATGACCGTAAACAGGCCCGAGGTTCCCATTATCATCGGCCCATTCATTCCAGATGCGGACACCATTTTCCTGGAGATATTTTACGTTTGTATCCCCATTCAAAAACCAAAGAAGTTCATGGATGATTGATCTCAGGTGTAGTTTTTTAGTAGTAATCAGTGGAAATCCATCCTGGAGGTCAAACCGCATTTGATATCCAAATGTACTGATCGTGCCAGTACCTGTACGGTCTTCCTTTTTTATACCGGTGTTCAATACATGCTCACAAAGTTCTAAATACTGTTTCATGAATTTCCCTGCCTTTCAAAACGTGCACTGATTCATTTTATTTTAGCAATTAAATGGTTCATAGAAAACTCTCAAATGGATACTACTAATACTTTGCCGCGCTATGGCATAATTCCTGCTATACTTGCATTAGTAATCTTATAATATAGTAAAATAATTCCATATTCCTATTACTCGAGACCTTCAATATATTGATAAGTTTGAGGTGCTGCTTCCTTCAGAAGCCTTGCAGGCAATCCTCCGATGTAAAACATCGCGAAGCTTTCGGCAAAATATTCTTCTGGATAATCGAGAAAGTAAGCCCGCCCAGGAAACAGCAGTCGGCTTTCAGCTTTCCAGATTTTCAAGAACCGTTCTTCCTCTCTGATTTGCCCATAAACATGGCGATCAAGGGAGTGAGCGAGTTCATGGAGCTCGAGATTTACAGAACCGTGCCCTTTTCCTTTCTCACTGCTGCCAATCTTCACAAGAACAATCCTGGAACCTCCGACTCCAGGTACCTGATCCCATGTACGACTCGATGTGTAACCCCGGGGAATGATCCCTTTCAAATGCCTGGCAGATGGATTGTCCGTCAAATTGCCTTCAAATAACTTCACCTTGATATTGCTGTCAACAGCTTTTCTAATCATAGAATCTGGAAGGAGCATTAATCTTCCGATAATGCTGGCAGCCTCCTGCTGATCAAACTCCTCCTCAGGAAGGATGACCAATTTTCCTGCAATGCCTGCAGTTTCATCATCAAGTGAAGCATATAGCAATGATTGTTTTGGATATTCATATAGGAAAATGCCATCCATATTGGCATTAGAGCTCCCAAGCAGGGTGAAGGAAAGTATGATAACAATGAGGATTTGAATCATTTTTCGCATTCATTATCTCCCTTTCCTGAGGTATGCAGACTTTAGATGTTATAAGGGTAATATAAGTGAATTATGATGGGATTTTTACGATCGGATTCTATTAAAATTATAACATATGATTGGTGGGCTGCAGGCTGAGAATTTTAGGAAGGTAACAATTCAGAAAAAATCCACATGATCATTTTTTGAAATGAAATAATGGTTTGCTCTTATCAAATGATTAGAGCCAGTTTTGTCCTTGAAAATCCTGAATAAGGGCATCAAAAAGACCCACCCACATGTGGATGAGTCTTTGCTGTTATTAAAGGTTGTTACTGCATTGATTGTTGCTTTCTACTGTATTCGAAGAGCAACATTGTTTAGCAAAAGAGTTTATTAAACTTCAAGTCCGAAGTTTCGGCAAAGAGAACCTAGCCCTCCTGAAAAACCGCTGCCAATGGCATTGAATTTCCATTCATTATTATGGCGGTACAGTTCGCAAATGATTACCGCGGTTTCAACAGAGAAGTCTTCACCTAGGTCAAATCGAAGTATTTCCTCGCCGTTTTCCTCATTTACTACTCTGGCAAAAGCGTTTGAGACCTGTCCAAAGTTTTGGTTTCTTTGTTCCGCATCATGAATCGTAACAGCGATCGCAATCCGATGTACATTTGAAGGTACTTTGGAGAAATCGATGATGATCTGCTCATCGTCTCCGTCGCCTTCCCCTGTCCTGTTATCACCTGTATGCTCTACACCGCCGCTCGGATGCTGCAGCTGGTTGTAAAAGATAAAGTCGGAATCCTGCTTGCACTTGCCATTTTCATCTGCTAGAAAAGCGGAGGCATCTAGGTCGAAGCTGCTGCCGCCGGTATAGCGATTTGTATCCCATCCTAAGCCTACAATTACACGCGTAAGCCCAGGGTTTGTTTTTGTCAGATCAATCCGTTGACCTTTTGACAGGTTGATTCCCATTACATACACCCCTCATTTCAACAGCATTTTTTTAATTAGAACCACTTAAAGATTAAGTATAAGAACGGACAACTTCGCTCAGGCCGGAAGCATTTGTTCCAGTTCCTACTGCGGCGAATTTCCACTCATTGCCGTGGCGGTATAGTTCCCCTACGATCAAGCTGGTTTTGCCACTATAATCATCTGTAAGGTTATACTTGATCATTTCCTGGTTGTTTGAAGGATTCACCACGCGAATGAACGCATTGCGGATCATGCCAAAGTGCTGCTTGCGTTTCACGGCATCATAGATATTTACGACGAATACAAGCTTTTCAACATGGCTTGGAACCCTGTTAAGCTCGATAGAAACTTGCTCGTCGTCTCCATCCCCATCACCCGTTAAGTTGTCTCCAGAGTGGATTATGCTGCCATCCTTGCTTTTTAGGTTGCCGAAATAAACAACATCGTTATTGTTTTGCAATTTATCGTTCGCTCCCAGCATGATGACTGATGCGTCACAGTCGACATTCGCTCCACTGCCGCCGCCGCCGAACAAGCCGCCAAACAGTCCGCCGCCCCCGCCGCTCTTTTGAACCGGATCCCAGCCTAGTCCAACCATAATTTTTGAAAGTCCCGGATTTCCTTTAGTTAAATCTACACGCTGTCCTTTTTGTAAGTTAATTGCCATTACCTTCACCTCTTGTAAGTATTTTTTTAGATTTATTTATAAAAATGAGCAGTCTATCTTTATTGCTGCTTCACTTTTTTAAAATTTTCCTGCAGCTGCATCAAACGTTTTGTTCCTTCTTCTCTCATGCGCTTGTTTTCTTCCTCTATGGACTTTGTTTCCTGCATGCCCTTCATGATGATATTCCAGCTTTCTTCAATCGTCTCGATCTTAATGCTAGGGGCCCCTGATAATCGTGCAATATCGACACTCTGACTTGAAATATTCTGTGCATTTCTCACAAGCATCTCATTTGTGCGGCGGTCAAGCTCATTCATGGAGTCTGCCACAAGCTTCTGCCTCTTGGCAGCCACGGCCTGAATCAAGCCATTTTTGAAGATAGGAATTGTCGTCACAAATGCCGAGTTGATCTTCCCGATCAGCTTTGTATTTCCTCGCTGTAACAGTCGGATCTGCGGTGCTGTCTGCAAGGCGACCATTTTTGCCATTTCGAGATCATAAATTCTCTGCTCAAGAAGTTCGACTGCATTGCGAAGAGTGTCAAGCTGCATAGAAGCCATCTGGTCACCTGAAGCTGCCTTTGCTTCAAGCTGCGGCAGCTGATTTGTTTTGAGTTCATTTACCTTTAGCTCGCCAGCCACTACATATTTTTCTAGTGTCATATAAAATTGATAGTTTTGCTCATACATACGATCAAGCATAGTTGTTGATTCAACCATTTCGCTCTGGTATTTGGAGATTTCCACGTATACATTATCAATCTCCTTGCCCATCGTCTGGTACTTGCCAAAAAGCTTCTCAACCAGCTTTTCACTCTTCTTGAAAAGCTTGCCGAATAGGCCTCCGGATGTTTTCTCAAAATCCTTTTTGTCAAATCGGTCCATGATTTTGCCAAGCTGCTTCAGAAGCTCACCTGAGTCTTCGACCTTTGTGGTACGCATATTGCTAAGGATTTGGTCAGAAAATCTTGAAATCTCCACTGCTGGCTCTTTACCAAACTCAAGGATTTGAATCTGGTCACGCTCATCGATGCTGCGCGCCAGATTCTGCACTTCCGGCTCGTTCCTTAGTGCAAGCTTTAAATCTGATACCGATGCCTCGGTTAATTTATCATCTGGATTAGCAGTAACAAGGCTGACATCTTGATTTTGTGTTGGATTCATCATGTCAATCTCCCCTTAAATTTTTTAAAATCCCTTGAAAAATTACTTTTTTAATAATGGATGGTTCCTTGAATTCCTGTTCAAAAACGACATCTTCAAGCCAGTGAGAATCGAAAGCGCTTCCTTCGATGAAATTCTCAATATCGTTGTGGCCAGGTGGATTGTAGATGACCAGGTCGACACCAAATTGATTCAGCAGCAGCAACAGTGCTGCATCAGACCTTGTCATCGTCCCATTTATTTCATTATTATATAAAATCACCTTAGGTACTTCCTGGGAATAATCAAATTTTTGCAGCATCTTTAAGATGTTTTCCGGCACCTGCATCGACTGGGTAAAAAGATAAATCCTCAGCTCTTCTTCGTTTTCACGATGCTGCGGCTTAAGCTTCGGGCTTACACAAAGATTTCTGATTGCTTCTGCCAGACCCTTTTGGAGGCCCGTCGGCAAATGGTTATACTTCCAGTAGTGGGTACCGGCCATTTTTTCCGGATCAAGCAGCCCGTCTTTCCCCAGAGCATTGCGGTAATGGAACCGAAAATCGCTGTTCGCTCCGGAGGAAAATGGAAAGCTTTTAATCAGCAATGTATTCTCATGTCCCATCAATCCATGAAGACGGTCCCAGTACTCCCTGCGATTCCTGCTGACCCCGTTTATTTTTGAAAACAAAGCCGGAATCTTGACGGTTCCGCTTTTAACTTCAAAATTCGGACGGATCATCGCTTTTTCCCTGGCAAGCAAAAACAATTCGTCATAGGTTGTTTTCAAAGTAATTGCTGAAGGAGCATAATCCCTTAACTGCCATGGTTTATATAAACCAGATCCTTCATGGTTCAGGATAGTTTCTATTTCTCGGGATGCCCTGTATGCAACCGTTGCTGTACGCTTCCGCTTTTCGGCAGGAAACGGCTCCGGTGCTTTCTTTTCAGGAAAGACATGGACGAAGGTCTGCTCTTTCCCTGGGTCGACCATCGAAAAAACGTCATTTCCATCTGGGGTGAATGATACTAGGTCACAGCCAACTTTCATTAGGAAGTAAAGGAAATATTGATGGCTTTTCTTGTAATTCCCGTACCATAGGAAACTTGGCATGCTTTTTTCCGGATCTGCATCCTTTAAAGCATTTTCCAGGTGGTTGAACGACCATTTTACGACATCGACAAGGACCCTTCTCAGCTCTGGACTCTTAAGTCCGCCTTCCTCTCTACTTGCAAAAAATTCCACCATCTGGATCGCTGCTTCTCTTATTTTCCGGTGAACCAGCGAATTACCAGCCGATATTAACAATTTTTCACCGTCCAGGAATGCGACAAAACGATTGATGGAGAGATTTTGGTCCTTATTTATATTGATAATCTTTTGGATTGATTGAAAATGAGCATTATCAATTGTTTTATCAAGCGAATCATCACTTAATAAGATTATGCTGTGTTTATGGACATAATCGTACAGCTGATTGTAATACTCATCTTCATCAAGTGGTATGCCAATGAACCGGGCAAGCACCTGGCCGATATGCATGGATGTACCATCTTTCTGAAAAAGCGGGCGCTCACTTGCCGCCTTTTCCAAAAGGCCTAACCAATTGTCATATGTAACCGGCAGTGTATGTATTTTTATTTGGTTTATCGATGGATACATAAAAGTCACTTCCCACTAAGCGCGAAAGTCTAAAGTTATAAGCAATTCAATTGCTTTTTCAAATCCGAGTTAACAACCCAGCCTATATTTACCATCATACCATACATGGAGTCTTGTATTTCTATTTGTATTAGCTAGTACGTATGAAAACGGAAAAAAGTTTCAATTAATTCCACGTTTCCTGATTTTTCACCTTTATTCCTGTCCTTGCATATAGTTGAGTACTAAGATCAGGAAGGTGGACTTCATATGCGTTTCTTATACAAAAGGCAGCCAGCCGAAGAATTGCAGCTCGAGCTACGGGATGTCAGGCAGGCAATGTCCTCCGGAGGCCTTGTTTTATTTGACTTGCTCTTCTATTCTTTCATTTTCGCTATATTGATCATGCCTATGCAAGCAGGTTTTATGCAATTTAGCGGTCTTTTTTTACTTGTTTATGGTGCTTTCACCTGCTTATTTCTGTTCATCCGCAGGTCAGTGAATAAATATAGCGGAACTAATAAATTTATGAAATAATCCTTTTAATTTTCCTTAGTATTTCTTCTCCAGCATAAGCACCCTGCTGTTCTGTAAAAATATAGGTCATCAGTTCAGTTTGTTCAGCAAGCTCACCATGCGCGGGTATAAAACTATGGTCACACTTCACCAGAAAGTCTTCATCCAGAAGCGAGTCACCTGCTCCTATCAGTGTATTTATTCCCTCCCTATCCTTTATAAAGGATACTGCTTCTCCCTTGCTGATCGGATTAGGCATAAAATACAGCTTCCGTCCTTGATATGATATTCTCCAACCATATGCAGATGCAGCTCTCTTGAAATCCAGCACTTGCTGAGCATCAAGCTTTTCATCAAGCAAGTAATAAAGAAAAAGTCCCTCTGCAGATTTGAGCTTTCCGTTAACATGAAAGATATCCTTTAGGAGTATATCCTTTAATTCATCCATTGAAGCACACTCCTGCTTCAGTCTTCCGGATATATTCTCCCGCCAGTCGCGCAGCGGCTTGCCACCATATAAAATTTCTGCGCCATTAAATGTGACCGCATACTTAACAGGAATACGCTCCTTAAAAATAAATACCCTCTCGAACTGTTTAGTCGTTCTTGTTGTTACTGGTACAAGAAGCAGTTCCTGAGCGATTTCCTGGAGAATCTCTAACGCTCTGCAAGTCATAAAGGCAAGATTTTGGTCTTCCTTTATTTCGACCGCCTCCATCTGATTATTCAAAGCAGGTCCTAAATCCTCCAGTGCTTTCCTTGAATAAATGATCGTCCTGTCCAGGTCGGTTGCAAACATCATGGTGCTTCACCCCTTTATCTGCTTTATTAGGCCGCAGCAGGCATAATCCATATCTGGGTAGTGGACCAGCTCGACCCCTTTCACTTTCGCCAGCAGTTGAATATGCTCAATATAAGGGTTATTGAAATCCTTAATGAGTATTTTCCAAGGTACTCTCCGCAACAAAACTCTTGTGGTTTCCCCAACTCCCGGTTTTATAAGATTTATATTCTTAAAAGCGAATTCACTGGCAATCTTATTTACAGTATCCATACCTTTAAAATCGGCAAGTTGATCTTCCGCCATTTCCCTGGATAATCCTTTTTCTGCAAGACTATAAACTGCGGGGAATTCACGGCTGATGATTTCTACAAAGTCTGCTGAAACATCTATATCCTCGAATTCTTTATAGTATTTTGCTCCATGAAAGTCGCCCTTTTTAATATAATCTTCATTCAGCACCGTCCTGCTGATCAGGCCTGAGACCGTTGAATTCAGGCAAGCGCTCGGGAGAAGGAAGTCTTCCCTTGTGCCATACAAGGTTGAACAGTGTCCTGGGTCTGCAAGGACGGCGATATTGTCATCCAAATGGATTCCGTATTGTTCACAAATTTCCATGCACGATTTTTGGAGTTCCCGAGAAATTGCACCTTTTCCTGTCCACCCATCAATGAATTGGATTTCCCTCCCCTTGTGCTGGTCAAGTATATGAAGGATGGCATTTTCGTCCACTCCCCTGCCCCTGATGATTGAAATGCTGTAGTGAGGAAGACTCGCACCGTACTTACATTCGATATACCTTTTAATTAACACTCCCACTGGGGTACCAGCACGGGCCAATGATACTAGGACCGTATTCTTGCCTTTTGTCTTATAAATCTGCTCAGCTACGATGCCTGTCAATAGTGCAACTTCCATCTTGGAAGAACCGAGGAGGCTCCAGAATAAATCCATATATTCATCGCTTGGCTTCTCTTCGATCGGCAGCGTTTCACTATAATGCCTGCCATTCTGCACCTGTTTTTCCCGGATCTCCGCGGACCCTTCCAAGTCAATTCCTGATAAATCCTTAAGCAGAAAAGTCACATCTTCTTTTTCGTACGATCCAAACTTAACATCATCCATCATTCTTTCACCATCCGGCTATGATAGAAAACAATATTAATAGAAGGAATGCCTGTTTTTCGAAACTCTTCA
The DNA here is from genome assembly GCF_023715485.1 of Mesobacillus subterraneus. Lineage (GTDB taxonomy): Bacteria > Bacillota > Bacilli > Bacillales > Cytobacillaceae > Mesobacillus > Mesobacillus subterraneus_B. Next base: position 303,525 of record NZ_JAMBOF010000004.1, read on the forward strand.
AGCATTGGCTTCAGCCACTCATCAGGTACTTCCCGTTCAAAGAGAATAAAAACTTCGTCATACTGTAATGGTCTCACATTGTACAGGTAATGCTGAATCTCAGGATCTTCTGGATTAGGGAACGCCATACCATAGCGAGCACCATACCCTTCTTTATCGACGATATGGATAGGACTTCTAGTCGTAGACTGATAGCTTACATTTCCTTCCATAAAGGCCGCCGTTTTCATCGGGATATACATGAATTCACCGGTGCCAACAAGCAAAGTCCTTTTTCCCAGGGACTTTTGCGATAGCCTGATTGCCAGATTGGAAAGAGTCTTGTCTAGTGAAACTCTTTGCTGCTCATTCATTCCGAACCTTCCGCTTAGAGCAGAAAAAGGGATACCCTCAAGTTTTCCACCGTAAAAACTGGAAATGCCCTCTGAAGACATTTGCTCCACATGTATCTTTTCAATTACCGGCTCCTGCATATTGAATGTCTGCTGTTCCGAAAGGATTTCCGCTTCCGGAGAATGCCCCGATACTGAAAACTTCCCTCTTAACATGCTTACACAGTTAATTTTAATTCCCAGTTCATTCTCGAGTTCGTTAAATTTCTCTGCATGCTCATCCGACCGCCAGTCAAGAATGGAAACAACTGAGTAAACATCTCGGGGGAATTCGGCTTGGATGGAGCGGATTATGTTAATTGCCGTTTTCCCAGTAGACATTTCATCGTCGACAAGGATAATTTCCCTCTTATTATCCAATAGCTCACTGGCAATATAACAACGATGGGACGTCGCATGGGAATGTTCTTCCTCGAATGTGATTACCGGGATTTCTTCAGCAACTATTTCCCTAGTCGTGTGAAAATAATCAGCCTTTGTGAATGCAGCAAAAAAAGCATGTCCAAGAGCCGTTGCGGTTTCGGCAAATCCAATAATTACAGGAGAGATTTCTTCAGGTATGAATGCGTCAGGTATACTAGGGTTATCTTTCATAAATTGCTCCTGAAGCTTTAATTCTTTTGAGTAACTCATTCCTGTCGTCTTGATGGCATATTGGTCGGCAAGCAGCGATCCTGTAAGCATGCCTTTCGCAGGATCGATTGGCATATGCTTTCCTAAAATTTTGCTGACAAACAAGAACGACCGCTTTTTATTCCTCCTCGCAGCCATGACAAACAACTCCTCAATGGGGAGGTTGAATGGGTTCTCGGCAATTTCCAAGTCGATTGAAAGGCTATCAAGAATTTGATATGAATATTTCCTGTTTAAGTAAGTCGATGTTTGTGATTCCATCTTGAAGCACCCCGTATACCTGTGATTTCCGCAAAATCTTTTGTGCCCAATAATAGTGCGGTTTAATTTCATTCATTTTATTTGCGAAGGCACTTTTTCTGACTCCATTGTGATTCTCAGCTTCTTCTACAATGTTTTTCGCATCAATGTACTCTTCGTAGCTGACAGCATTCAATGCATGGACTGTTTTAATATGGCTCGGATGGATGATTGTTTTTCCAGTTAATCCATTTGCGATATCCATCATGATTTCCTGGATCAATCCGTCCATATGCCTATCGATCAATTCAGTTCGCCACTTCAAGCCCTCCTGTCCGAAGGGAGTCTGTCTCAACTGCGGCTTTAATATTCTTTGCGTCGAGGAGAAATACTCCCAAACAGGACCTGACACCACATATGGACTGTCAAAACGGAGGAAGACATTGACGATATCTGAAATGCAATCGCGGATTACACCGATATCATAAACAGTTGTATCTGCGTTCCTCCTGATCCCATATAGGCCGCTGAAATCGGTTGCGCCGATGCGGACATTCAAAATCAGTTCCCTGAATTCATCGACAGCTGCTTTAATTGCGAGCAATTCTTCCAATCTAGTTTCTTTTTCTATTATTTTCTTTGTTTCTAAAATTGGCATTGCATATAAAAGGTCTCCAGTAGTATTTAATTGATTGATAAATTTTAAAATCTTTTTTCCTGCGACAGGTTCGAACTTGGGAATGACAATACCGGTTAGTACCTTTAACGCTTCACCAGCTGCCTCTGCGATATTCTCGAGTTGATCAAGGCTTCTGATCCTGACGAAAATCAGCGGCAGTTCATCCTGAGATAGATATCCTTTGCCAAGTGCATCGGCTAGGTGGTTTAATTCTGCAACCAATTGCTTTTCTGCCTTGTCAACCTCATGGTCAGCAATAGAATCCTCAAGGCAAATAACCATAGATGCAAGTCCATCATGCTTTTTCAGCAGCAATTCCTGATGGATATTTTCTCGTGTTGCTGGCATGTACAAGGTTGCTCCTAGGGCATATGCAAGTTCATCTCGTTGAGTATGTTTATTGAACCTGGCTGGTTTTACAAAGAAAAGGCTGTCTAATTCTTTTTCATAAAGATTCGAGAACAATTTCACGGAAAAATTCCCCTTTTTGGGTGATATAGATAAAAAGAAAGGGAGCAGACATAAGTCAGTTCCCCGGAAAGTAAGTCTTTAATTATTGTACGTTCTTTTGCTGCTCATTCTCTTCAGCTTTTTTCTTGTTCATATAGTGGACCACGAATGTAGCTCCAAATGTAACAAGCAATAGAATAAAGAAGTAAATGTGATCAATGTGGATACCAAACACTCCAGCGAACATCTTGACAGCGATGATCAAGATCAAAATGTAGGCAGTCGTTTCTAGCTCAGGAACGCGGTCAATCAATTTCAGGAATATACCGGCGACTCCTCGCATCATCAAGACACCAAGCATACCCCCAAGCAACAACACCCAGACTTCCTGGCTGATACCAAATGCTGCAAGGACACTGTCAACTGAGAACGCGATATCCATTATCTCAACAGCAGCAACTGTTCCCCAGAACGTACCGAACAAGCGGATAAGCAAACCGCCCTGGTTAACCCCTTCAATTTCCTCGATATCTGGGTCTTCACCTTTTCTCTTATCCATGAAGTATTTAATTGCCAGCCAGGCCAGGTAGCCAGCTCCAAGTACTTTAACCCACCAGAATTCTATTAAATAAACACCAATGCCGATTGCGATGAAACGGAAAATATAAGCACCAAGCAATCCATAGAATAATGCTTTTTTCCTTTGTTTTTCAGGCAAATGCTTAACCATAACCGCTAGAACCAGTGCATTGTCTGCTGAGAGAAGCCCTTCCAGGATCACCAGTGTACCAATCAATCCCCAGCTAACTGGGTCGCTTAAAACTCTAACCCACATATCCCAATCAAAAAACTGGGCATAAGTATCTATAAATCCTTGTAATATTTCAGGCATTCTTGTAGTTCCTCCCACTTTGTTGTGTATATTCTCTATAGAAAGACCCGGCATCGGCCGGGCCTTCATTAACCAGCATATTTAATTTTACCCTATTTGGAGCCCAAAGTCTGTAGCAAGTGCTGCCAATCCGCCCTGGTATCCACTGCCAATCGCACTGAATTTCCATTCGTTGTTATGGCGATATAGCTCTCCAACAACGATTGCTGTTTCAATCGAGAAGTCTTCGCCGAGGTCATAGCGGATAAGTTCTTCATTAGAACCTGCATTCAAAATTCTTACATAAGAGTTAGATACCTGGCCAAAGTTCTGGCGGCGACCTTCTCCGTCATGGATCGTGATGGTAAACGCAATCCTTTTCACTTCTGCCGGCACTGCAGACAAATCAACATTGACTGCTTCATCGTCCCCCTCCCCTGCTCCTGTCCGGTTATCACCAGTATGTACAACGGATCCGTTTCCACCTGTCGTATTGTTGTAGAATACGAAGTCGCTTTCAGAAGTTACTTTGCCATTTTCTCCTAATAAAAAAACAGATGAATCAAGGTCAAAGTCATTTCCGCCATCATATTTATTAACATCCCATCCTAAGCCAACAACTACCTTTGTCATACCAGGGTTAGTTTTTGTTAAATCTACTTTTTGGCCTTTTGATAAACTGATTGCCATTTTTTCTACCTCCAAAAATTTATTTCGTTATACATACGGTTAATTCTCATTAAGGTTTCGTAATTGCTATAAATATTTTTTCACAATTTCGTCCTAAATTCAAATATATTAGCTTTTCCACTTAGGCGGCGTATTTTTATCCCAGAAGATCCTGCCGAGTTCATAATGAGTCTGGAAGCTGTCGTGATAAGTGTGGTAATGGAAATTAAACCAGAAACCTTCCTTCGGCGGCTGATCCCTCCTCACATGGAAACGGATGATATCCTTGCCATTGTCGTCGATAATGTGGAAAATCTTTTCTGATTCTCCTCCGCCAGGCATCTCGGTAATTCGAAGGGAATTCAATTTTTCCCCAGGGTACTGGATCGATACCGTTTCAATTGCCTTTTCGATATTGGGCAGGATTGTCTGCCTGAACTCGTCCTCAATGACAGGGCCAATCTTTGTACCAAACTTTTGAAAAGATTGCTGCTCGGCTTCTTTCATCGCCCAGCCTATGAATTTATCCCTTTCTGCTTCCTCATCGACTGGGGTATCAAGCTTATCAAAATAAGATGTTTCGGCAGAGGAGGATTTTTCAGCCCGTTCACCTGTAGTTGTCAGGAATCCATTCGCCTGGGCAGGCGATACCATCCCAAAAGTAAAGATGGAGATCATGACGACGAGCGATTTGCGCAGCCATGCTGGCATGTGGATCACTTCCTTACGTATCAGAATAAATAATTATCAGCTAAACTATCAAGCTGCATTATTACTTTAAAATATTTAAGAGCACGGTTAATTATTGGATGTTTTGGCAAGGATAAAAAGAAAAATATATTCTATAGCAATATTATAACTTGTTTATACGTAAAAATGGGCAAAGGGTTTCAAATTTTTCGATAATGGATAAAAGAAAATATTAGGTTATTTGAACTGAACTTCAAATGATAGGGAGGTAATTTTATGGAGTGGACATGGATCATAGTTGCAACAAGTTTTATCATGCTAGCTTATTTTGTTTATTTGTCAATTGCGGATTAATATAAGAGCATTTATGAAGAGTTATGGACAAACCTCATTTTAAAACTAATGGTAATTGCCGCAACCAATGTCAAAAATAAAGAATGAGGCTTCACCCTAATCTTTTAGACTGTAGGCAAACTCGATGAAAAAAATCGTGTTTGTTTACAGTCTTTTTTGGTTGGAGGAGAAACGGGGCTGTTGTATTTCCGTTCCAGGCGCTTCGCTTTCAGCGGGGCCGGCGCTGAGCCCGCAGGACATTGGTGGAGCTTCATCGAACCTGCCCAGGCACGAGGGAAATGCGTTAGCATTTTCGTAGGAGTCTGCGCGCCTTCCACTCCAATCAACAGTGCTTCTACTGCAAAAAAATAGTTTAATTTAAAAGAAATAATCTATATGCAATAAGTCGAGTAAACTGCTCGACTTATTAATCTATTTAACAAGGTGTTTGGGATATTATGTTAAAATATGTTAAAGGGGGGTTGCATATGGAAAGATTAAAAGGAAAGAGATATTTATGTTTTATCTTACTAATTCTAACGGTAGCTCTTACAGCTTGTACTTCAAGCCCAAGTTTCGAGCTGTATGAAGGAAACTCTTTAAGAATAGCAGTGGTTGGGGAACCACCAGAAGTAAAAGAGGAACAAATTATATTTACAGAAGTCTCATTTGATGAAATGACAAGTGAGGAACTGAAGTCTTATGATGCAGTCTTTATTAGAGAAGATAATCTTTCAGAGGCTTCTGAAAGCCATTATGCGGATGTTTATTTAAATTCAACTATTCCATTCTTTTTCATTTCAGCTAAAAATCATATTCCTTTTACTGTGAAGGAAACAAAGTACGATGAGAATTGGAGTTGGGCTGCTGGCAATAGTTATGCGGTTGGAGTTCTTAAATCACAAGAAGATGGCACGTTAAAAAGTTGGAATTACGGTTTGTATAATGATAAAAAAACTACTGATAATATCAAAGATGTATATTCAAGAATTTTCAAGTCAATTGATGAACTTAAATCAATAATGAAAAAAGGAGCATAACGAATATGCTCCTTTTTACTGCTACTTTTGTTGCTAATTAAGTTACTTTTTTTGCTGTTATTTATCACTGTGTACTTCTGAACCGAACCCGTTAGGTTTCAGCCCTCATTCTTTTTTTATTACCCCAAAGTGGAATTTTGCTGATTTCCTCTGATAAACTTGGAAACCGAATTCTTCAAATCGTTTGCTCCGAAAGTGGTCTTTGAGAATTACACGCTTCCTGGCTACCCGCATTGCATGGTCAATGGTTTCTTTTGAGAGTCCTTCATATACTGCAAAATGTGTAAGCCCTCTAATCCCATCCGATTCTAAAATCGATTCATCGAACATCGGGTCGAAGTAAATACAGTCGATGCTATTATCTTCTTGTTTTTTCAGGAATTCCAATGAATACCCCTCGTTAACTTTGATTCTATACATTGCCTGGTTAATCGATTTGTATCCGGAGTCCCATGTCTTGAGACCGCTTTTTACTAAAAAGGCTAGTTCCTGTCTTGCTTCAATGCCTATAACAGATCCGGTTTTACCCGCGACAAAGCTGGCTACAATACTGTCCGAGCCGAGGCCGAGGGAACAATCGAGGAAACTCATCCCTGCTTCCAGCTTTCCAGCTTCAATTAAGGGATCACTTTCCCCCTTCATCAGCCTTTTGATCCGGAACATGGCGGAATTCGGATGAAAAAAGAAGGGTTCTTTCTCACCAAACGGATATAGTTCAAGACGCTCCTTTCCAACTACAAGACAGTCTTCTTGGATAATTTTTTGTATGGCGATGACAGACCTTTTCTTTCTGGGAACAAAATCTGCTTTCAGCTCATCAGCAATTTCCCTTGCCTGAGCTATCATTTCTTCGTTTGTCCTCCCTGCCGTTGTCACAAACACAAATCACACCTCATATCAAAAGAAAAAGGACGTCAGATGACATCCTTTCCATTAGTTTTAGCAGTTAGCCTCAAATCCAGCGATTAGGTTATCCATGATTGCTTCCATTGGCTGTCCCTCGATATCATGTCGGGGAATGAAATGGACTACTTCTTTTCCCTTCAATAGGGCCATTGAAGGTGAAGACGGTTCTAAACCTGTGAAGTATTCACGCATTTTTGCTGTAGCTTCCTTGTCCTGTCCAGCGAAAACTGTAACAAGATTGTCAGGTTTCTTTTCGCTTCGTAAAATTGCCTGTGTAGCTGAAGGACGGGCAAGTCCTGCGGCGCAGCCACATACAGAGTTGACCACGACAAGTGTTGTCCCTTCAGCATTGTCAACGAATTGTTCAACTTCATCCGAAGTAAGCAATTCTTTAAAGCCAGCGCGTGTTAGTTCCTCGCGCATCGGCTTGACCATTTGTCTCATATATTCTTCATATGCCATTGACATAAAAGGATCCCTCCCAACGATAGTTGCAGTGTTAGCATACTATATTATCAATGTGCAACGCAATAAAATAACCTACCTGGTCAGGAATGGACAGGCTGTTCAACGGCTTTTTCTTCGAATAGATCGGTTACTGCCCCTTTGGAGGAACAGGATACCAGCCTTGCATATTTACCCAGTGTTCCCCTTGAAGGCAACGCAGGCTGGTTCCACATTTTTTTGCGAGCCTCAAGCTCTTCTTCGCTTAACGAAACGGATAATAGTTTCTGCTCACTATTAATCGTAATCATATCGCCGTCCTTTATGAACGCGATAGGACCGCCAACCTGTGCTTCCGGGGCAATATGGCCGACAACAAGACCATGGCTACCCCCTGAAAATCTGCCATCCGTCAGCAGTGCAACACTCTCACCGAGACCCTTACCTACAAGGATTCCGGATAGTGATAACATTTCCGGCATCCCTGGCCCTCCCTTAGGCCCTTCATAGCGGATGACCAGGACATCTCCTGCGACGATCTTATCCGCCATAACCGCTTTGGATGCTGATTCTTCATCATCAAATACTTTTGCTGGCCCTGTCATGCTCTTAACTTTTAATCCAGATACTTTAGCGACAGCTCCATCAGGTGCCAAGTTTCCTTTTAATACAACAAGTGGCCCATCCTTCCTAAGCGGCTGAGAAACGGGGTGAATGACTTTTTGGCCAGGCTTTAGATCAGGGAACTCTTTTAGGTTTTCTTCAATCGTCTTTCCAGTGACCGTCAAACAATCACCGTGCAGCAATCCTTCTTCTAACAAAAGTTTCATCACAGCCGGAACGCCCCCAGCCTCGAACAGGTCCTGCATAACATATTTGCCGCTCGGTTTTAGATCAGCGATGTGTGGAACTCGTTCTTGGAGCCTGTTGAAATCTTCAAGCCTGAGATCGACCTCGGCTGCATGGGCAATCGCCATTAAATGAAGGATGGCATTTGTTGAGCCTCCCAGAGCCATCACCACCGTAATCGCATTTTCAAAGGCCTTTTTCGTTAAAATTTGTCTTGGGCGCAGGTCAAGTTCAAGCAGCTTGTAGACCGCCTCCCCAGCCGTAAAGCAATCCTCGCGTTTGGCTTCGGTTTCTGCAGGATTCGATGAACTACCCGGCATGCTCATTCCAAGGGCTTCTATTGCGCTCGCCATTGTATTGGCTGTATACATGCCTCCGCACGAACCAGATCCCGGACATGCGTGGCATTCAATTTTATGGAGTCCTGCTTCACCTATCGCTCCCTTGTTATATTGACCGACCCCTTCAAAGGCTGAAACTATGTCAATATCATTGCCATCGAGTTTCCCTGGCTTGATCGTTCCGCCATATACAAAGACCGATGGCAAGTCCATCCGGGCAATCGCCATCATACAGCCAGGCATATTTTTGTCACAGCCCCCGATGGCGACAAAACCATCAAGGCTCTCTCCCTGAACAACCGTTTCAATCGAATCAGCAATCAAATCACGGCTAGGAAGCGAATACCTCATCCCATCTGTTCCCATCGATATTCCATCAGATACGGTGATCGTATTGAAAATCAGCGGCGCACCCCCAGCCTCTCTTGCACCTTCTTTTGCCTTTACTGCAAGCTTATCAATATGTATGTTGCAGGGAGTTACTTCACTCCATGTACTCGCAATCCCAATCATTGGCTTCTTAAAATCTTCATCCTTGAAACCTACCGCCCTAAGCATCGCCCTATTTGGCGCCTTTCTGGCATCATCACTGAATACATGGCTTTTTATCCTTAAATCTTTCTCCATTAGATGTCCCTCCCGATTTTTTATTCACTACAATAACCTTTTTTAAAATGATTTGCAATAATTTTCTAAAAATTTCAATTGTTAAAAATAAGTAAGCGGATACATAAGCTGGGTCTCAAAATTAAAATAAAAACAGCCGGTAAGCTTAAAACGCCCGGCTGTTAACATAATATCTTTATTGTTTCCTTGCCTCTGTCATCTGCTTCCACACTGAGCCCTTCGCTTCCTCTCCTTGCTCGATGCGGGCAATTGCCAATTTAACCTGCATGCTTACCTCGAATTCAGGGTCATCCTCTGCTGCTTTTAAGGCAGGCAGCGCCTGTTCGTCTCCCACTTCGTAAAGAAACATGGCAGCACGCCAGCGCACAAGCTTGCTTGGGTCCTTTAAGGCTGACATCATTTGATTCACCGCTTCTGCGTGTCCTAAATCTGACAGGCAGTCACCTGCAGTTCTTCGAACAGTTACAGTTTTATCCTTTAACGCTTTATACAATAAAGGCAAAGCTTCTTTATCCTCGATCATGCCAAGATATACTGTTGCCAGCCTTCTAATCGATGCCTTCTCATCTTTCAATGCTTTTTCAAGCATAGGAAGGTCATCAACTGTCGGATCTTCCATTTGTTCAAGAAGCTGGTACCTTACACGCCAGTCAGAATTATTTAAATCAGCTTCTGAAATCCTCCGCTTCTTCTTGGCAGATTTAACTTGAGCTTCCACGGCTGGATTTTGCGCAAGCTTGACCAGTTCTTCCAGCCTTTCAGGAGGATACGCTGCTAAAAACTCTTCGACAACGTCATTGCCTACCTGTTCAAACTCCCCATACCTGACTCCAAGTTCCTTCCACTTCCTGACCATAACGATATTATCCTCAGGACTCTGGACCTGGCCGACACTCTTGACAAATAGGTCGGGAAGGCCAAATCGCTTTTCTTCTGTTCCGTCGGTCAATTTCAATTGCATCGGGATTCCTTTATACACCTGCACAAGCACTTTTATTTCTCCAAAATGCTCATTAATCGCAGGTGCCCCGTCTCCTGACCCTTCAGATTCCTCTCCAAAAGCCTTTCTTACCTCAGGAAGTATTGCTTTCCAGTCGAATTTAGCGTTTCTTTCGACCGCAAGAAAATCAGCTACATGGTAAACACCTTTTACCCCTTCAATGTCCAGTATTTTAACAACCACGTCTGGTGCTCCAGCTGCAGAATCCTTTTTGTAGTTATTGCTTTTCCCCATCGGGAGCTCTTTATCAAGATTTATTTTCATTGTATTCGGGCTTGGTGTTGGTTCAATGGATAAAATTTTCATATTCCCACCCCTTTTCATTTTTCAGGAATGAAGCCATTTTAACATAACAGGAATTAGTTAGCATTCGAAGCCACTTAATACATTTGGCCGCAGAATGAAGATCCCTAACTTACCGTCCGAGATTGAAGAAAAAAACGGACCAACGGCGAAATAATGATTAAGTAATGGCCATCTCTGGAAGAGATGGCCTCACCTGTAGACAAAATTCGATGAATATCGAGCCTGCCTACAGGCTTTTATTCTTTGAAAATTAGTCTGTTGATTTCCGTTCAAGACGCTTCTTAAATTATTGTCATCGCCTTGATGAGGGACAGTATTTCCGTGATTTCCTCTTTTATCATCCGTCATTACTTTTATGACGGACATTGAGTTGCCAAAAACTTAAAAAAGTATTTGACATTGTACTCTAGACAATAGAAAAGGCCTGGAATCCAGGCCTTATTCATTTTCAGCAAGTTCGCTCAAATAGCTCCATCTTTCAATCAGATGTTCAAGCTGATCATTTAGTTCCGTTTCTTCATTCACCAATGCCTGTCCCTTTTCAAAATCGCTGCCGATGTTCGCCATTTCTGACTCTATTGCTTTAAGGCGATTTTCCGTTTCAGCAATTTTATCATCTATTTCATCCCACTCTTTTTGCTCCATGTACTTCATTTTCTTCTTCTTTTGTTTTTCGACAGGTTCAGCTTTCTCCTTTTTCGGAGCAGAGAATTCCGTTTCTGGTTTTGGCCGCTTTTCGAGATATTCTGTATAATTCCCATGATACAGGGCTGTCCTGCCCTCCCCTTCAAGTACCAATAGCTGGTCGACGACTTTATCAAGGAAGTACCGGTCATGCGAAACTGAGATAACTACCCCTGGGAAGTCTTCAAGGTAATCTTCTAATACAGTCAGTGTCTGAGTATCGAGATCATTCGTCGGCTCATCCAGCAACAGGACGTTCGGTTCCTCCATTAAAAGCTTTAACAGATAAAGCCTGCGCTTTTCACCGCCTGACAGCTTCCTGATGAGAGTACCATGTGCATATGGGGGAAATAAGAACCTTTCGAGCATTTGGGCAGCGGATATCGTCTTGCCATCAGTTGTCTGGACAATCTCAGCCGTTTCCTTCAGATATTCGATCACCCGTTTGCTCTCATTCATATCTTCGTTTTCCTGTGTATAGTAAGCTATTTTGACTGTTTGACCAGTAATGATTTCGCCAGAATCAAGCTGGATCCTGCCGGACAGGAGATTCAGCAGCGTCGACTTCCCTGTGCCATTCCGCCCAATAATCCCCAATCTGTCGCCCGGTTTAATCAACAGACTAAAACGGTCTAGGATGACCTTGCCATCATATTTCTTGGAGGCTTCCTTTAACTCCAGCACCTGCTTACCTAGCCTGCTCCCGCTTAAAGAAATTTCAAGCTTTTCAGATGATTTGACATTTGATACCTCTTCATCAAGCTGGTCAAAACGCTGGATCCTGGCTTTCTGTTTAGTCGTCCTCGCCTTCGCTCCACGTCTGATCCACTCAAGCTCCTGCCTGAATAAGTTCTTCTTTTTTTCAAAGGTAGCAGCTTCATTTTCCTCGCGGACGGCCTTCGCCTCAAGGAAGCTCGCATAGTTCCCTTTATAGCTGTATAAAGAGCCGCCGTCCAGTTCAAACATCCTGTTCGTCACCCTGTCCAGGAAGTAGCGGTCGTGGGTTACAAGTAACAGTGAACCTGAATACCTCGATAAATAGTCCTCAAGCCATTTGACTGTTTCATAATCAAGATGGTTAGTAGGTTCATCCAGAATTAACAGATCTGGCGACTCAATCAAAACTTGTGCCAGGGCAACTCTTTTTTTCTGTCCGCCGGATAGCTCATTCATTTTCCATGAAAAATCAGTGATACCTAACTGCATTAAAATTGATTTAGCAGCAGTATTGGCATCCCATCCATCAGAACTGTCCATTTGCCTCTGAATATGATACAGCCTCTCCTGTAGCGCTGTATCATCAGGGTTGCTGCCCAGTTGTGATAGGACCGTTTCATAATCTCTCATCAATTTAAGAATTGGAGCTTCCCCACTGAAAACCTGATCGAGGACACTGCGGTCAGGTTCCATCTCTGGCTGCTGAGATAGAAATGAAATTTTATAGTCCTTCGGAAAAATAATATTGCCTGAATCAGGCTGGTCAAGGCCAGCGACAATTCTCAGCAATGAAGATTTGCCGGTTCCATTAACTCCGATCAGGCCGACTCTCTCCCGCTCGCCAATCGTAAAGGAAACTCCTTTAAATAATTCTTTTTCTCCGTATGTTTTCGTCACGTTTTCGATCGTGATCATTTTCATGCCTTACCATTCCATTCACTGTAAAATTGGGCGAGGAAGGTTTCCATGAAATGATGCCTCTCCTCCGCCAGTTGCTTTGCATGAGCAGTATTCATTTTATCTTTTAGCTTCAACAATTTTTCGTAAAAATGATTGACCGAAGAACTGTTCCCAGTACGATATTCTTCAAGCGTCATTTCCTCCCGGACATTCAAGCCAGGGTCAAAGATCGGATGTCCCTTCTTGCCGCCAAATGCAAAGGTCCTGGCAATCCCGATTGCCCCCAATGCATCCAGCCGGTCAGCATCCTGTACAATTTCAGCCTCGATGCTATTCAGATTAATCTCCCTGCCACCTTTAAAGGAGACGGTTTCAATACAATCTTTTATCTTTTGCGCAGTATGGCTATCCAGTTTAAGTCCTTGCAAAAAGGAATCAAGCTTTGCCCATCCTGCTTTTTCTGACTCATTCAATTTCTCATCCGGAATGTCATGTAGCAAGGCTGCCATTTCGATAATGAACCAATCGCCAACCTGTTCTTTGCTCCAAATGAGGCGGGCATTCTTCCTGACTCTGTCGATATGATGCCAGTCATGGCCTGAAGAATCCTTGCCAAGCTCTGTTTTTACAAACAATTCTGCTGCATCTATTATTTCTTTCATTACTGCACCTTCTTTCCTACCGAAATCATTTTACCATATAGAAGGCCCAGGTCTGTATTGAATGTATTTAGATAAAGTGATTTAAGAGAATTTTGTCCATCCTGCAATGGTTTTCTCTCAACCTATCTGACATTTTCGACTATGATTTGTAACGTTTAGTACGATAAGAGGCTGCTGCCTGGCAATTTCAACTCTTCGCCACCGTACATAACCTATTGGAATTCTCGAAAAAAAGAAAAAGTGCCAAAATGGCACTTAAACTTCTGCGTTATTCCAGCTGATTCCAACGGTATGCTCGCCGGCATGGACTCCTATAACGGCGCCAATTGGGCAGCTGAAAAAATTAATGTCAGGAAACTGGGTTTCAAGCTGATTCTGCCATTCATCGCCTACCTCTTTGTGCAGGCCGTACAGAATGTAAACTTCTTTGATTCGATGTTTTTGATGGGCTGAATTCAAATACTCAAATATTTTTTCCTTTGCCTTTTTATCGCTTCGGACCTTGTCCTTCGTATTCAACCCGCCATCTTCGATACTGATGATTGGTTTAACACTCAGCATGCTCCCCAGGTAAAATTGTACTCCCGACATGCGTCCGCTTCGATGAAGCTGCTCTAAACTGCCGATCATAACATAGGTCTCGTTGGAATCCCGCAGGATCTCAAGCTTCTCCTTAATCTCCTCAATTTCCAGACCTTGTTCCGCTAAAGCGATTCCCTTCTTTAGTTGGGATGTAAGCGGATAAGACAACACCTTTGAGTCAAAGTTGATGACAGGAATATTAACAGCCTGTGAAGCCTGGACACTTGATGCCACAGTACCACTCAGCTTTGAAGATAAAAGGACTGAAAAGACTACATCATAATCTTTTTGGAGCTGCTCGTACAACTCCATAAAAACACCTACAGGAGGCTGTGAAGTTTTAGCTGGATTTTTCAGTGTCTTTAACCTTTTATATAATTCATCTGCAGTCAAGTCCTTGCCATCCAAATACTCTACATCATCTAATACGATCGTCATTGGGACTTGGTAAACGTCCGGGTGGTTCTTTAACTCCTCATCCAGATAGGCTGTACTGTCGGTAACCCATGCGATTTTCTTCAAATAATCTCCCCCTTTTCATTTTTGTCTAAAATCGTAACGTTAATAGATTATTCTGAAAACTACACACAAATTCCTGCCTGGAGAGGCAGGAAATATTATTCACCTAATAATTTTTTCAGGTTTTCCAGTGAAGCCATCGTATAGTCAATCATTTCTGTCAGGTCATCGATTTGATCCTCGTAAACCAGGCGGTTGAAGGAGACAGTCGCTCTATTTTTTACTAGTGATTTTTTTTCAAGCGGAGCAAGCTGGGCGATTTGGTTAATCGCCCGGTCCCTGCCCCAAATGTCTTCAAGTACTTCCTGGACAGCATGATAAACGCTCATTTCATTATGATGAATGAGTGAAAAAGAAATACCGACCATACATCCCGCCAGCTGATTTGCACTTTCACTTCCCAACAGCTCAGCAGCGAGATTCTCAAGACCTGCTTGGATCGTCATCGTGGCTGACAATGAAGAAGATTCATAACCGGCAAGACTGAATGAAATTTCATATTTACGCGACAGCTTTGCGGTATTGATCCAATCATTGCGGTCAGTAACGACAATTTCTCCGCTTAAATCCCTGTCATAAATTTCACCTTCGACTACGACCTTAATGTTTTCAAATGCTGTCGGGTCAAACATGAGTTTCCACTCCTATTCTTCCTAGAACAATCCTACTGCGTTTCCATCCTCATCAACATCCATATTCAATGCTGCTGGCAGCTTTGGCAGCCCAGGCATCGTCATTACTTCACCCGTCAAAGCGACAATGAATCCAGCACCTACAGATGGCTTCAATTCTCTAACAGTGATTGTAAATCCAGATGGCCTTCCAAGTTTCTGCGGATCATCGGATAACGAATATTGAGTCTTCGCCATACATACAGGAAGCATGCCCCAGCCATGTCCTTCAAATTCTGCCAGCTGCTTCTTCGCTTTTGGTGAAAATTCGACTCCATCAGCACCATACACCTGGCGAGCAATTGTCTGAATCTTCTCTTCCAGTGAATCTGATAAATCGTATAAGTGAGCGAATGTATTCTCGCTATGCTCGATCACATCCAACAGTCTCTCAGCAAGTTCAACGCCCCCGGCGCCGCCTTTTTCCCATACTTCGGTCAGTGCAGCCGGTATTCCTGCTGCTTCGCACAATTCAATCAAGGTATTTGTTTCAAGCTCAGTATCTGTGATGAATCGATTGATCGCCACTACATATGGCAGACCAAAGCTTGAAATCGTTTCAATGTGCTTTTTAAGGTTCGTAAAACCATCTCTTAATGCCTGGACATCTTCATTTACAAGCTCAGTCTTTTTCATGCCGCCATGCATTTTCAGTGCACGTATCGTTGCAACAATCACAACTGCTGCAGGCTCGATTCCAGCAGTTCTAGCTTTGATGTTCAGGAATTTCTCTGCTCCAAGGTCAGCCCCAAATCCTGCTTCTGTCACGACAAAGTCTGCAAGCTTGGATGCAGCTTCAGTAGCAATCACACTATTGCAGCCATGGGCGATATTCGCAAACGGCCCTCCGTGGATCAATGCCGGAGTATGCTCGATTGTCTGTACAAGATTTGGCTTTACAGCTTCCTTAAGCAGGAGTGTTAATGCCCCTTCAACTCCCAAATCGCCAACAGTGACTGGCTGCCTGTTATAGTTATAGGCTACAACCATTTTTGCCAGTCTTCGTTTCAAATCCTTCAGATCGCTGGCTAAGCAAAGGACTGCCATGATTTCTGAAGCAACGGTAATATCAAAGCCATCTTCCCGCGGAACCCCCTGTAAGGGTCCGCCAAGACCGATGACAACTTTTCTTAACGCGCGGTCATTCAAGTCAAGCGCCCTTTTCCATACAATCCTGCGCTGGTCAATATTAAGCAGATTTCCTTGCTGAAGATGGTTGTCAATCAATGCTGCCAGGGCATTATTCGCAGTGGTGATCGCATGAAGGTCTCCTGTGAAATGAAGGTTGATATCCTCCATTGGAAGAACCTGTGCAAAACCGCCTCCAGTAGCTCCGCCCTTGATCCCCATCGTAGGGCCCAAAGAAGGCTCGCGCATCGCAATCATTGTTTTCCGTCCAAGCTTGTTCAATGCATCAGCAAGTCCTACAGTCACTGTGGATTTTCCTTCTCCAGCTGGAGTTGGATTAATCGCGGTAACAAGAACGACCCGACCGCTTTCTTTTGTCTTAAGTTTAGCTAAAGCTTCCGAGGAAAGCTTAGCTTTATATTTTCCAAACAGCTCAATTTCACCGGCATCAAGGCCAATGTTGGCTGCAATTTCAACAATTGGCTTCATTTTACTATCACGAGCAATTTCAATATCTGACTTAACTTGAATATTTGTTTCCATTCCCAATCCCCCCAGATATTCTCTATATGCTTACCACCTTATATTTTACCATCACAGCAAAGCAATCTGGTAAAAAAAATGTTACTGTCATAAAAATTTCCCTTTAGTCAATTGCTCCGCAAAAGAAATCAGATTATAATAAAAATTACTAAAATTCAGCTCACTAAAGGGAGGTAATCTTTTGCCGATTAAAATTCCCATGCATCTTCCCGCGAGAGAGATACTTGAGGATGAAAATATTTTCATCATGGATGAAGGCCGCGCAGAACGGCAGGACATCCGCCCACTTAATATACTTATCTTAAATTTGATGCCTGAAAAAGAAAAAACCGAAAGACAGCTGTTGCGTCTTCTTGGAAACACACCTCTTCAGGTGAATATAACATTCTTGAAAACTGCTACATATGAATCTAAAACCACATCACAATACCATCTTGAGGAGTTTTACCAGACCTTCAGCCAGGTAAAAGAAAAGAAATACGACGGAATGATTATTACCGGTGCGCCAATTGAGCTTTTGAATTTTGAAGAAGTAGATTATTGGGGTGAACTGAGAGAGATTCTGGACTGGACAATCACTAATGTTACATCCACTTTGCACATTTGCTGGGGTGCCCAGGCCGCATTATATTATCATTATGGAATTAGAAAATACGAGCTTCCTACAAAGTGTTCTGGCATTTACAAACATCAGGTACTGGATAAGAAGGAAAAACTGTTAAGAGGATTTGATGATGAATTCCTGGCACCTCATTCCCGGAATACTGATGTTTCAATAGAGGAGTTAACTAATAAAGCAGAACTGAAACTGCTGGCGTCGTCTGAGGCAGCGGGACCCTTGATTATTTCTTCAAGGGATGGAAGAAGAATCATGATCACCGGCCATCTAGAATATGAAGCATCAACCCTTGGAGAAGAATATGCGCGTGACAGGGCTAAAGGCATTAGTATCAATATGCCGGAAAATTATTTTCCGGGAGACAATCCTGAACAACAGCCACTTAATCTCTGGCGATCCCATGCCCACTTGTTCTTTTCCAATTGGCTCAATTACTATGTATACCAGGAAACCCCTTATAAATGGGATTAAAAAAGGCATCGATTTCTTTTCGATGCCTTTCACTTTCTATAAGGTTCTTTTTGCAAACATTTAAGTTGGCAGTATTACAGTATACTGCATTTTCTAGCTTTGCGGGGCATAGTAAACTTCTTCGAATGGCTGGACGACGACAAAGCCTTCCCCACTGAATTTCATTTGGATCGATTCTCCGCTGCCCCGGCCAAGGAAAGTTTTTAATGTGATGTCCGTGACGAATTCTGGCTGGAGAGTGCCTGACCATGCTACTGTGGCATTAGGATCTGTATAGACAGGATTTTCCGGACTGACAAGCAATGTCAATGGTTCATAATGTGATGTGATCGCTACCATCCCTGTACCTTCCAGCCTGACGTTGAATAATCCACCTGACATCATTCCGGCAACACGGCGCATCAGCTTGATATCCCAACTGATAGATGGTTCGAATGCAAGCAGATCATTGCCGTTTACATATATTGCTTCGTTCTGTAAATTCAGGATGGAAATTTTCTTTCCCTGGTCAGCCAAATAAAGCTTTCCATTTCCAGCCGCTTTCATTAGAGAAGTTCCCTCACCAGTTAATGCCTTTTTAAACATCTTGCCAAGACCATGCTCGAGGATGCCTTCCCGCTCGAACTTAATATTTCCCCGGTAGGATACCATCGCTCCTGCCTTGGACCATACTTGTCCGTTCAGATTGATTTCAAGCATCCGAGGTGTTTCGATTTCAAACAATCCTTCACCCTTATCTTGTTGTTTTGTGTTGTTTACAAAGTCCTCGATTGAATAACGGCTCATACTAACTGCCTCCTTATTTAAAAGCTCTACCCTTAACATTGTCGTTTAACATTACAAAGCAAAATTGATTCAGAAATTTTTCGATTTATTTGATTGAGTAAGAACTCTTTATGACGTGGGAATTCTTGACAAAAATCCACGCCTGAAAACAAGTTATTTCAAAAGCTTAAACATAAACACCCACATGAAAGAGAGAGATTGCTGAAGCTCAACTGGCAGGGACCCGAGCGAATGCTTTGAGGCTGCCTTTTTGAAGACTCCATACTCGCCTGTCTTTTTCCAGCCGTTTTCTTCTGCTAGCCTTTCAAGCTCCCAAGGCATGATAGTATTGCAAATCACTTCTTCTCCGTATAATCTCCTGTAGCTGTTCACTCTGGGACCTGCAGTCGGACCGAGGATGCCTATGCAGGCATAACCGCCCGGTTTAAGGATTCTCCCCATTTCTTCCAAAGATTCATAGGGACTGATTGTCCATTCAAGCGAATTGATTGCCATGACTGCATCAAATGCGTGGTCCGGACTTCCACTGTCCGATATGTTGGCTTTACAAAAAGTAATATTTCCATTGAGCGGATTCAGCCTTGCTTTCTCGAGCATTTCTTCAGATACATCAATCCCGGTGACAACATAACCTGCTTCAGCTAATTTCTCAGAGCCGATGCCATCCCCGCAGCCTAAATCACAGACATGGGAACCTGGAGGAACAAATTTTCTTATAAATGGGACAATATCTTTTCGACTGCCTGTTTGCCACATCCCCCTGCTCCGTGAATTCCAGGATGCAGCCAATCCGTCCCATTGTTTCTCTGACTCCACTTCCCAATTGAAAGATTTCATAAGCTCACCTGCCCATATCAATACTGTTCTCCTAATAGTTATTTCGCTATGGATACATGAATTCCTCTTAAGTTTATTTTTCTTGATAAAGTGCAAGACTAGGAGGGTGAAAGGAGAGATTCCAAATGGAACAAGAACAGTTAGTTGCCATACATAAAAACCATGCTGGTGAAATCATTAGCTTCCAAACTTCAAGCGGGAGGATCATTTCCTATCGCAAGGCATTGCTCGAAGCCTCATCTGGCACGATATCCGGGGTCAATATAAATGAAGATGCTGAAGGCTCTGCATCTCTAGTGTCTGAGGCTGGAGTCGATTTTGACCATTTTCCTGATATTTATTAAAGCAGTAAACAATGAAGGTGATATGCTTGCCTGTTGATTTCTGCCCCACTAAATATTCGCATTTACACAGCCAAGATAAATTAAACACCTGACGGCTGTCAGGTGTTTAATTTATTCTTCATCGTTTTGTTTTTGGATGGCCCTTAATGATTCGACCCGCGATTCGTCTTCTTCAAAGAATTGTACAAGGTCGCCAATTCTGTCGATTGCATCCCAGCTAAGATGATGTTCGATTCCTTCGACATCATTGTATATGTTTTCTTCCTTTACGCCTATCACTTTCAATAATTGTTCAAGTAATTCATGGCGGTAAACTAACCTTTTGCCCGTTTTGATCCCTTTAGGGGTCAGCACCAGCCCCCGATATTTTTCATAGACTAAAAACTGGTCCTTATCGAGCTTCTGAACCATTTTTGTTACCGAGGAGGGATGGACCGACAATGCCTCAGCGATATCCACCACCCGGGCATAGCCTTTCTGTTCAATTAAAATAAAAATTTGTTCAATATAATCTTCCATACTAGGTGTTGGCATCCCTGGACCTCCAATGCATAAACAATAGCCATATTAAAGTGTACTATAGAAGGCCATATGTGACAAGGCGCTAACGTTCTTGCTTGACAGGCTCATTTGCTAAATCAAATTTTAATTTATTCTCCTGTGCATCCCAATGTAGTCTAGCGGCAAAGGTCTTGTCTTTGCTCTGGAAGCCCTCGATCACTTCAGTGCTTCCTTCTGCAAGCAGTTTTTTAATATTTTGTTGAGTAACCGTTTTTCCAAGGATTTGCTTGTTAAGAGTGAAATTGCATTTTGTTTTTTGATAGTTAGAACAGCCATAGAATGATCCTTTATCCACGACCATCCCATCGCACTTTTTGCATTTGCCCAGATTGCTGCTCCGTCTAGTCTTTCCGCTCTTTTTTCCGGGGACGAAGGCGCTAGTCAATTCATCTGAAAATGTCCACTCAGCTGATCCTTCAGAAGTTTCACTTACCAGATGTTTGATCATCTTTGATGTTTGCTCAATGAATTGCTTTGGAGAAGCCTCTCCCTCACCAATTTGATGCAGTCTTTGTTCCCATTTGGCTGTCATTTCTGGTGATGCCAGAACTTGTCCACCAATAGCCGTAACCAGGATTTTCGCCTTGGCTGTTGCATACACAAGATTTTTACGCACCTCGATATACGCTCGGTCCTTAAGCATTGTAATGATTCCCGCTCTTGTCGCTTCCGTTCCAAGTCCTTCAGCCTTCATCAAAACTTTTTCAAGTTCCTTGTCCTCTATATGCTTGCCTGCTGTCTTCATTAAGGTGATCAACTGGCCTTCTGTCAGTCTTTTGGGTGGCTGTGTCTTGCTTTCTTTTACCTCTGTTTTCAAAACAGTTCCAGTTTCACCTTGCTGGACAGCCGGCAGTTCTGGTTCCTTATCGGACTCTTTTTGGGGAAGAACCTTCTTCCAGCCTTCATCCAGCTGGACCTTCCCCTTTGAAATGAATTCAGCCCTGCCATCGACGACGGTCTTGATTGTTGTATACTCAGCTGCATAAGGTCCATAATGGGCGGCAATCAAGGTCCTTGCGAGCAAATCATAGAGTCTTAGCTCATCACCTGAAAGCCTGCTCAGGTTTGGCACTTGTTCCGTTGGGATAATCGCATAGTGATCAGTAACCTTTTTTTCATTCACATAGCGCTTATTATTTTTGATAGAGGCAACTGGCAGCGGGAAGAACGGCTGATAATCAGTGATTGCCTGCAGTTTGTTTATAATCGACGGAAACCCTTCCGCTTCACCAGGAGTTACATATCTTGAATCGGAACGGGGATAAGAGACAATGCCCCTTTGATAGAGACCCTGTAAAATATCCAAGGTTTTTTTGGGGGACATTTTAAACCGGCGGTTGGCTTCCGCCTGAATTGCTGACAGATTATACAATAGCGGAGGAAGGAATTCCTTCCTTTCAGAAGTGACTTCGGCCGCTTCCGCTGCTTTACCATTACAAAAAGCGGCGATTTTTTCGGCCATTTCCTTTGAAGAAATTCTTGAGTCTCCATCCTTTTCCCATTTGCCGCTGTATTTCTTGCCATTGATATTGAACTTGCCATTCACTTCCCAAAACGGTTCCGAAACAAATTTTTCTATTTCAAGTTCTTTTTTTACAATCAATGCTAGAGTTGGTGTCTGTACCCTGCCGACGGAAAACACGTCCGAATACCCTTTTTTCTGCAGTAAGATTGTATACAGTCTGGAAGCATTCATACCGACCACCCAGTCTGCGCAAGCTCTAGTATAAGCCTCAAAGTACAGGTTCTTTGTATCCGATTCATTCAATAACTTTTGGAATCCTTCTTTGATCGCTTTCGGGGTCAGTGAGGAAATCCACAGCCTTTTCATCGGCTTGGTACACCCCGCAAGACGGAGGACATTCCTGATGATCAGCTCTCCCTCACGCCCAGCATCGCCTGCATGGATGATTTCAGAAACGTTCGGGTCTGTTGCCAGCTTTTTTATAATGGCAAATTGCTTCGCTTTTGATTTGACTACTTCGTATTGGAATTGTTCAGGAATGATCGGCAATGTTTCTAGTGACCACTTTTTCCAGACAGGATTGTATTTTTCCGGGGCTGACAGTTCTGTTAAGTGGCCAATCGCCCAGGAAACATAGGCACCTTTAGGAAAGATATCATTGGGCAGGATTTCTATGAATCCTTCCCTCTTTTTCGTTTTGAAGACGGAGGCCAGCGTTCTGCCCTGGTCAGGCTTTTCCGCAACGATCAGTTTCATATTCTCCTCCTGTGGCTCTTTAATAAAGACAGATTTCGCAAGATAACCCTCTAGGAAATTATTTGTGTCCTTTTACAAAGGGTTACTTTACGCAGTTTGCAATATTACTTTATTCCGAGCTCAACTTTACCTTTTGTTTGCAATGCCAAAGTTAATGAAGAACCCTGAAAAGTTTTGGCGGATTTTTAATCTCGAACTCTATTTTATATGTTTGTCGATATGTGCGTAAAGGACTTTTATCTCATATTCATTTTCACCAATATTGCAATAAAGGATAAAGAAGTGTAAAAAAATATGTCCTCTAATATTCTAGTAATTTCACTCAGCAAAAAAATATAAACAGGCAGCTGATTGCTCAGCTGCCTTCAAAATGTTAATTCTCATATGGCTCTATTATGTTTTGGTCATTGATGTACCATCGATCCCTGGAAACGACTGCTGAAACGGTCAAGATCAATGAAGGAACTTTTTCAATCCGCACCACTATTGCACCAACCAGCTGCTGAAAAATCACGAATGATTCGCCATGGCTGAATGCTGCCCATTGAGGACCCATGATGGCAATGGAACGAATGATTTCCTCCTTCTCACGTTGATCAAGGGAAAGATGCGGGGAAAATATGATGATCCAATCCTCATCATCAATCGAAAAACGGTACATGCCCTCACCCTTTTAAAATCATAATTGACTATTAAAAGATATGACAAGGTTCCGTGGATTATACCCCGACGATGGAATCATTTAGGACTCTGGATATCCTTAACCCTCGATTCAGCCTCAAATCGATCAGTGAATCCCCGGTATTGATCAGTGCTCTTAATGGCTCATACGGATCGACCATCAGGATTGTCCCTTCTTCGCCGCTGCTCAGAAGTACCCTGCGGCCTACCAGGCTGTCCATAATCCGAAATAGGAAAACTAGCATGATTTGCGGATCAAACTTGCCAAATACATCATTTTGCATCTGAGAAATGACAATATGGAAAGGCTCTGCCTGATGGTATACTCTTGACGACGACATTGCATGATAGACGTCAGCAATTGCAACGATCTTTGCCAGTTTGTCTATCTTTTCACTGCGTAAACTGAAAGGATAACCCCCGCCGTCTTCACGTTCATGATGCTGAAGGGCAATCAATGCCACTCTCTCACTAATTTCCGGAATATCCTGAAGCAGCCTGTAGCCATAGACTGTGTGGCGCTTCATCTCCCTGTATTCTTCCTGTGTCAGCCTGCCCGGTTTATTAAGGATATCTGCCGGCACACGCGCTTTCCCAATGTCATGCAAGGTTGCGCCAATAGACAGGTCTAGCAGCTCCTCCTGGCTCAAATTCAGCCACTTGCCGATCAATGTTGCAATTATCCCGACACAGACAGTATGTCTGTATGTATATTCATCTTTAGACTTCAACTCATAGAATAAGTGATAAATATGCGGAATCTCGGCAGCCTGCCTGATTACCGGCATAATCTCATTTTTGATTTCCTCTACAGGTACAACACCTGTTTTGGCAACGATGTCAAAGATTTCTTCAATTTGCCTCGAAGCGTCATCAATCTTCTTAGAAATCTCTTCAAGCTTGTTATTTACTGCAATCTGGGGTGTATGGTCCCGAATGGTATTCCCATTCCTGATTGAATCTAATAAATTTTCTATTTCGATATCAGTTAAGGACGTTAACGCTGATGGAGTGGTCTTCTTCATAAATACCCTCCTCTGAGCTTTTTTATTAAGAAACTATTATAGCGAAGATTATTTGTATTACAGATGGATATTTAGTTTCAAGCAGTAATAGATTTCTTAAATGTTTACTGAACATAGCAAGTTATAATCATCGTAAAAATTCATAAAAGTTTTTTGTGTAGAAACAATAATATGAAATAGACTATTAAAGAAATAATAACAAATTTTTCCGTAAATAGAAACTTAGACGAGATATTATTTGTTTATTTTAAATTAACTTAATTTTTTGATTATTTATTTAGAATACGCTTACATTTCTTGACTGAATATTGCCCAATATTGTATATTTAATACATCATTTAATAAATATTTGCCATGTCAAAGTGCAGGTGTTTCCATTAGATGATAATATTCAACTTTGGCACAGTAATGTGTCTCGAAAGACATGGGAGGAAAGTTTAACATGCAAAATGGTAAAGTAAAATGGTTCAATAATGAAAAAGGTTTCGGTTTCATCGAAGTAGAAGGCGGGGACGACGTATTCGTTCACTTCTCAGCAATCCAGGGTGATGGCTATAAGTCTTTAGAAGAAGGCCAGGAAGTTTCTTTCGAAATCGTCGAAGGAAACCGTGGACCACAAGCTGCAAACGTAGTGAAACTATAAATAAAAAAATTGAAGGCTGGCGCTTGCGCCAGCCTTTTTCATTGCATATTAAATACATTATTTCAGTTTGCTTCCGCATGACTTTATTTGGTTTCCGACCGTACATTCCGTGATGCAGAATCTGTGAGCAAATCTTTTTCCATTCTCAAGCTGGTGGTGCTTCTTCAGGAAGCAGCCATTGCAATACGTACTGAGCAATGTTTCTACCTCTGCAAGGATTTCCTTCCGTGTCAATCTCTTCCCGCCTTTCCCATTGGCTTATAATATTTGCATTTTACTGTTGATCATTTTTCCCTGCAGGGCCTGCGTAGCCAATTTATCCGCCTCTTTATTTTCTTTCCTGCCAACGGGATGATATTTAGGGTGTAAGCCGAGCTCCTTAATCTTATTCTCAATCCGATCGAGCCAGCGGTTCAGAGTCTCCTCATAACAAGGCCATTCTCCTTCAAGCTGCTTTAATACTACCTGGGAATCTCCCGTGAATTCACAAGACATATTTCGGACGCCCATATCCTCGAGAATCGTCAAAGCAAAATAAAGTGCGGCGTATTCCGCTTCATTGTTTGTTTCAAGCTCATCAAAAACTTCATTTGCACGGAGCCTGTATTTTTTCTTCCCTTGCTTGAAATAGATAATCGCACCAAGTCCTGCTTTATTGGAGTCCCTGTCAAAACCTCCATCGAAATAAACAGTCAGGTCATGGGGTTCCTCTTCTACTTCTGCAAGCAGCTTACGCATTTCTTTAATACTCCATGAAGTCCCAATTTCATCTATGAAAAAAATTCCGCCGGCCTTACCCGATTTCTCCAAATCCTCAGCAGCTTGCAGAGCGAGTTCACCATCCAGGAAATCGGAGCTGAACAGGATCGTTTCGATTCCTTTAGATTTAAATTCCCATTCTAATTTATATTTCATGTTTTCAACCCCAATCTCATCAGGATTTAAGTCCTCCCTGGCATTTTTGTTATATTTTTAGTTATCTTACCCATTTTTTATGCCAGTTACAATGAAAACGTACCATGAATACTTTGAGGATCATCTGCATTTTTTTATATGATAATAATGCTATTATGATACACTATCTATTATGTGTATAAACAACAAGGGGGGATCTTTTTGATCGAAGTATACATTGACGGCGCAAGTGCCGGCAATCCAGGTCCCAGCGGAGCAGGCATTTTCATAAAAAGTTCAGGAGAGGTTTTCAGGTATTCAATTCCTCTTGGCGTCATGTCTAACCACGAAGCTGAATATTATGCCTTTATAAAAGCTTTGGAAATTTGCCAGGAAAAAGGCTTCAATGTCGTATCATTCAGGACCGATTCTCAGCTCGTAAATGCAGCTGTCGAAAAAGAATTTGTTAAGAATAAACTATATGCTCCTCTTCTGGCACAAGCTTTGGAGCTTGCCGGACAATTTGACCTGTTCTTCATGAAATGGATTCCATCAGGAGAGAACAAAACAGCAGATGAACTGGCCAGAAAGGCAGTCAGAGACAACAGTATGAAAGGAACAGAAGAATGATTAAAGCATCCATCTTCGCAGATTTAAGTTTATTATTTGTTGCTCTCATCTGGGGAGCGACCTTCGTGCTCGTCCAAAGTGCCATTTCATTTCTTGAGCCATTTTCCTTCAACGCAGTCCGTTTTACTGCAGCTGCCGTCCTTCTCGGCCTTTGGCTTATAGTGTTCGAGAAGGACCAGCTAAAGAAACTAGATAAAAAATTGATGTTATCAGGTATGATGCTCGGCTTCTGGCTGTTTATCGGCTATGCTTTCCAGACACTTGGCCTCTTGTATACCACCTCGTCTAAAGCGGGTTTCATCACCGGGCTTAGCGTTGTGCTTGTCCCTTTGCTGATGATCGGGATTTTAAAGCAGCGGCCTGGCGTCAATTCGATTACCGGAGTCGCTGCTGCTACTTTAGGGTTGTATCTTTTGACAATGTCGGATGTATCAAGCCTAAATATCGGAGATGGATTCGTACTTATCTGTGCCGCGGGATTCGCACTCCATATAGTGTTTACTGGAAAATTCAGCAGCAGCTACCCTACACTCCTATTGACGACAGTGCAAATTTCTACTGTTGCGGTTTTATCAGCCATATTTTCCGTGATTTTCGAAGATTGGAAAAGGGTGTTCAATCCGGAGGTCATTTATTCAGCTAATGTCCTTGTGGCTTTATTGATAACCTCCATACTGGCTACTGCACTGGCGTTTTTTATCCAGACAAATTTCCAGAAGCACACAACAGCGACCCGTGTCGCCCTTATTTTTGCTATGGAGCCCGTATTTGCTGCGATTACTGCTTATTTCTGGGCAAGTGAAAGGCTGACATACATTGCTTTGGTTGGCTGTTCCTTGATATTCGCAGGTATGGTATTCGCCGAATTGCCATCAGGCAAGCTTGAACATTTGGTTAGAAAAAGAATCACAAAAAAAGAGGCTGACTCCAAAGCATGATTGCTAAGGAGCCAGCCCTTTCTTATACTGCGAGCAGTTCAATTTCTTTTACGAATCGAAGTGCTGCTTTCCGGGACTCTATTTTATTAGAAGCGAACGTTTCCAGCAATGAAATATAAAAGCTTCCATCAAAATCCTTTTGAGCCTTAAGGGTGATTTCAATTGCTGCATTTGTGACCTCATCCGTTGAATTCGTATATTGCTGCCCGAAATAAATAAAGCCCACCGCGTCCTCACGCAACTGAAACCCTTTGCTCTTTAAATGAAGCAAATAATCTTCAACTGTCCGCACTGACTGAATCAATCCTCTCTTCAAGCCATCTTCTAATAAAATCTTACCCTAAATTTCATGGTTTTTCTACCGTTTTTTTGAAAATTGGTAACCAGCAAATCCCATGAGCATGCCAAGCAGTGCGCCGCCAAGAACCTCTTTTGGCTGATGTCCAAGCATCTCCTTTAGTGGATCAGGAGCTTTTTCTTCGAACTCGACTGGATCGTCTTCATTGATTTTGTCGATTAATTCATCAAGGTCATTCACTTTTAAGGTAAGCTCCCCTGTTTGCCTTCTGATGCCCTGGGCATCGTACATAACAATCATGCCGTATACAAGGGACAGGGCGAAATCCACTGTCCGCACGCCTTTTTGAAGGGCGATATAAGTAGTTAATGATGATACACCGGCTGAATGGGAACTTGGCATGCCGCCGGACGCAAAAAACAAATCAGGTTTCCATTCCTTTGTCTTTGCATAATGAACAGGTATTTTTAAGGCTTGTGCAAGCCCGATACTTGATAGAGCAATAGCTACACCTTTATTCATCGTCAGTCACCTCCATCTTATTTTGAAGAAAAATGAGTGCTTTTATTCTTGGCAGTTCATAATAAGAATTAAGCTGTATTAATTAGACAACCTATAAAGGTTAATTCACAATTCTAATGATTTTTAAACAAAAAAATTTCTGGAGGTGTTTTTATGAGCAAAAAGGGAAACAGAGGAACAAAGGCTCCAGGAGTCAATCCGCAGGGCTACGGCCAGGATGCAGGGTTTTCTGAAGAGCCGAAATCAAAGCTGGAGAATGCTGCCAAAAAAAAGAACACAAAGTAAATCGGTCTGCTCACGATCAGTGATTGAATCATCCTTTTGGACAGCGTAATTGAGGCCGTCTTGTGAGGGTCCGAACATAAGATGGGATGAGAAAAATGAAGCAAATAAAAAAACGGCTGTTTAAAATCCAGCCGTTTTCCATCTTATGCATACATTGTTTCATTTTCGAACAAGCGGTGAAGGCCCTTGAGCTCCACTTCATTAAACTTGGAAAGAACCTTTTCTCGGTCAATCCTGAAGAAGGCTTCATCCATCCGGCATTCAACAGGTACGTCGCATTTTATTTCAGCCAGCTGCCTGCTTAAATGCAGCATTTCCAGGTCTGCTTCAATTTTCGCACGCTGCGATTTTGTCAGTTGATGCAAATTCGCTATAACACCTTCGACATTTCCATGATCCTGAAGCAATTTTACTGCGGTCTTTTCACCAATTCCGCGAACTCCAGGATAGTTATCGCTAGGGTCACCCATGAAAGCCTTCAAATCGATCATTTGCTCTGGCCAGATCCCTTTTTCCGCGTAAAGCGTCTCGCGATTGTGAACAACATAGTTTCCATAGCCTTTTTGCAGCAGGATAACCGAAACACGGTCATCAATCAGCTGGAGAATATCCTTATCACCTGTCAGAATCGAAACTGATTCGACTTCTTTCGCCGTCCTG
The DNA here is from genome assembly GCF_023715485.1 of Mesobacillus subterraneus. Lineage (GTDB taxonomy): Bacteria > Bacillota > Bacilli > Bacillales > Cytobacillaceae > Mesobacillus > Mesobacillus subterraneus_B. Next base: position 332,816 of record NZ_JAMBOF010000004.1, read on the forward strand.
GCGATTGTACCGATACAGTCATCCGCTTCATATCCTGGCAGCCCGATATTAGGGACATCAAACGCCTCTACAACTTCCTTTACAAGGTCAAACTGCGGCAATAACTCGATTGGGGCTTCCGGCCGGTTCGCTTTGTAAGATTCGAACATTTCCGTGCGGAACGTCTTGCTTCCCATGTCCCAGCATACTGCTGCGTGTGTCGGTCTGAATTGAGACATCGCTGTCGCAAAGTGCTTCACGAAACCATGGATTGCGTTTGTAGGAACACCTTTAGAATTTATCATAAATTGTCCGGAAACGGCTGTGGCAAAAAATGCTCTGAATAATAGTGCCATTCCGTCTACGAGCATAAGTGAAGTTTTATTATTAGTTTCCAAGCTGAAACCTCCATCTATGATTAATTTTCCGAATCGGCCTTCCGGTGCCATAAACCGGCAGACTCTCATGTGGCTCAACTTTTCTATTATAACATAAAACTTCCGCTATTTTTTTCAAAACCCTCAGCTCCCTGCATTTCCCTTCCCTACTGGGTTATCTTCATATGAAACCCAATCGCTGTAGCTTCCAGCATAAAGCCTGACATTCTTGAAACCTGCTTCTTTTAAAGCAATGAAATTTGGCGTCGCAGTTACACCTGATCCGCAATATACGATGACTGGCTGCTCTTTATCAAGACCAGCAAATCTTTCTTCCTGTTGTAGTTTTGATTTCAAATATCCATTTTCCAAACCTTCCATCCACGGCTTGTTAATGGCCGTCGGTATATGGCCAGCGATTCTGTCAATCGGTTCCTCTATGCCCAGGAAGCGCTTATTTTCCCGTGAATCTATAAGGATTGCAGATTTACTCCCATTGAGGGCGAGATCTTTCACTTCTTCATATGAAGCAAGCATTTCCTTATTTTTCGAGATGATGAATTCAGAACGTGAGTATTTTGGAATCTGGTCATTAACTGGATTTCCAGCCTTCGTCCATGCTTCAAAACCACCGTTCAGAATATATACCTTATCGTGGCCAAGATACTTCAACAGCCACCAGAATCTTGATGCAAATGCACTTTCCTTCGCATCGTATGCCACGAGAGTCGTATCATTATTAATCCCTGACTCTTCCAGCCTGGCTTTCAATTGGCTGAAATTTGGCAGAGGATGCCTGCCCCCATGTGTTCCAACGGTTCCCGAAAGGTCTTTTTCAAGGTCAAAATATACAGCGCCAGTTATATGGCTATGTTCATACTGAACCCTGCCTGCATCAGGATTGCCAAGCTGGAATCTGCAGTCTATGACTCTTACATCGCTGTCTTCGAGATGCTCTTTTAACCAGTCTGAATCTACATAGTATTGCATGGAAATCACTCCCCTGTTTTCGGGTTATTTTTCGCCATTAATCTTTTAACGTTTTCTTTTGGATCCCAGCAGTCGAATCGATAAGTGGTTTTTGTTTCAAATCCAAGCCTGCCGCAAAAATACTTCATTCGCCCTTCAGCCTTTTCCGTCCGAAAATTAATGCAGGTAGCACACGCATGGAATCGGTCATTGTTCATCCTACAATACAACCCTCATCAATCATTTTTAATCTTTTCCAGTGCTGATTTAACCTCGTCAATTGAAAAATTGTTCTCCAGCGCAGTAGTAATTCCTTCGAAATATTCATTGATTTGCTCCGAAAAATCTTCCTGAATTTTTTCAAAAGCAGAGCTCAATTCTTGGATATAGTGGTTTTTTAACTTCAGATTCTCTGTCTCTAGATAATCTTCGACCGGGTGCTGTAAAAGCCTTTCCAGTTCTTCAGCCATTAATCTCTTTTCATTTTTCTCAAAGAATGATTTAGGATTTTTGAACATAGCGAGTGCTTTTTTGAATTGACCGCGGTCAATTTTTTGGAAGGCAGTCTCAAATTCGAGTCCTGCAAATGATTTATTATCTATTAATGTGATCGAAACAGTTTGATTGATTTTTAATAGTTCCGCAATAAAAGCCTGCTGAAGTTCCTTTAAATTGCGGTCAATGAACGCTTCAACTCTTAAAGAAGTCGCCCTCATTTCCTGAGCCAGGTCAAAGCCGATGCTTTCGATCAATTCATCAAGCGCAGTCTCTAAGGCTCTTTTTAAATTACGGCCATCATCCTTCAGGAGAGCAGGGTTAAAGGATTCCCGGAAAAAGTCTCCAAATCGGATGAACACCCGCTGGCGAATATAAAATGCCAGTTCATCCGCTTCCTGAACGAGGCGCTCTCCTAATAGATCCGCCGTCTTTCTGGATAAAATATTATGCATTTCTTCTTGTTCAGACTTCAGCTTTCTTTGTTTTTCAGCCTTGGCTGCATTGTCTTCTTTGGCAGACCTGATCATTTCCTCTATTAAATGAACGGCTTGCTGCCACTTTCCCTCAGCAGCTTCAACAGCCATATTCATAAGGTCTTGGGCGATAAACGAATAAAATGCTTGTTCAAACCGATTAAAAAGCTGGTCCCCGCCAGATGCTGATTCAAGTTTTGCATTCAACCCCTTCAAGCTGGAAACAGGGAATAGATGAGGTTTCCTGATCCCGTATTGAACGAGCTGGCCCTCAACATAATCAAGGACGGCTTGCTGCTCTTCATCGGAATACGCTAAATCAACCGCGTTGACAATGAAGAACATTTTATCAAGCTCAAAGGTGTCCTTGACCCTCCCTAATTGAATCAGGAATTCTCGGTCTGCTTTCGAGAATGCATGGTTATAGTAAGTAACGAATAATATTGCATCCGAGTTTTTGATATAATCGAATGCGACCCCAGTATGGCGGGCATTGATGGAGTCCGCTCCAGGAGTATCAACAAGGGTGATTCCTTCCCTCGTCAGTTCACAGTCATAATAAACTTCTATCCATTCAACAAAACAAGATTTCTCTTCTTCCGCCACATATCCTCTGAAGGAATCCAGATCCACAAATAACGTTTCTCCAAAAAGGTCTTTAAAATCAGCAAAGCCTTTTGCAAATGCCTGCAGGAACGCATAGTTGGTCTTTTCAACAGCACTGAAGCCGGTATCTTCCCATTTCAGGCCATTTATTTGTTCAAGAGCATGCTGGAAATCTCGTGATGACTGGCCGAACAAACCGAGCGAACGCTCAACCTCTTTTAGTATGGTATCGCCATTCTTGATTTTGACAATCACGCTTCCATGTGGATTCTGTTTTGTTACGGGCTTTATTTTATTAATCGCTGCTGTCGTCGGATTCGGTGATACGGGCAATATCCTTTCACCTACAAGGGCATTGGCAAAAGACGACTTCCCTGCACTGAAAGCACCGAACAGGGCTACAGTGAATTCTTTTTCCTTTATTCTGGCTGCCTTTTCTTTCAATTCCCGTGCAATTTTTTTCAATCCCGGGATATTTTCTATCTCTGCCGATGTAACTTCCAGCTTATCTAATAAGTGCTGATGTTTTTCATGGTAATGATCGATTCCGTTAACATGTTTTTCCTCGGCAGCTTGACTGGCATCATCTGATTTGGGACGCTTCACTTCAATATCTGCCTCGGCTGGATCAATAGTTGTGACAACTTCTGATTCACTATCTATTGGCTGGAAAATACTATAATCTTCCTTCCTATCCTCAATGATTACATCGCCATATAATAACTCGGTTACATTACGTCTTTGTTCATTAAGCACATCTCGTATTCTCCTTAATCCTTCCCATGCAGCCAACAGTTTCTCTAGTTCAGTTTCTTTATTTGAAAGTGTTTCTAGTTCTTCATCATCATTTACTTTCACATTGTTGAGGAAGGCTTTCTTTATTGGTTCAAGTTTTCTGCGGGCGAGATTCTTCAACGCTTCTGCAACATCATTTGTATAGTTCAATAGATATTCGCCAGACAATCTTGCTCCTGGCTTTTCTGAGTTGGAAAGCAATTCTTTATCAAACTCCACCTGGAAGCCACTAACCATCCTTTGCAGCTCTGCTTGGTTAAGATTATGCTTCCTGAAGAGTTTGGTCAAAAAGTCTTTGATATGCCAATCCAGCTGGGATTGCACTTTTTCTTCAAGGTCTTGATAAAAACTTTCCAACCTGGTTATTCTTTCTTGTTCCGTTTTCTGTTTCGAGAAAAACAAGCCAACTTTAAAATCCGGCTGCCGAGCTTGAAGATAAGCTTCAGCCAGCTCCCTAGTCTGGAATGGCATCAAATAAGCATTTTTAAGAATGTTGTTGATTCCGGATACAAATTCCATCTCCGGATTTCTTTCTTGTTCCAGCTTTTGCTTTTTCTCTCGTATCTCCTCAAGCTTTATTGAAAGCTGCTGACGCTCGCTTTCTGGAACGCCTTCAAGGACGGACTCAAGTTCCCTAAGCATTTCCTCAACCTGTTGGTGCATGTGTGCCAAATGGTCCTCTACCAATTTTTCCATTGATTTGAATATTGACACTGGCAGGATTTCTTTCCTCTTGCTCTTTCGATCTATGATGAAATTATTGAGCTCCGTATACTGATTGTATGGTGAAGTCTCATCCCTTAAAGAAGTGTAAAAGATTCCTGAATGTCTGACTCCCCAATCAGCAAAAGAAGTTTTAACACTTTCTCTGAACTGTTCAAATGACAGTTCAGCATCCTGGTGTTTATCGATTTGGTTAATGATCAAGTACAGCTCTTTCCCAGCGTCTGTCAATTCTTTCGTAAACAGGAAGTTCAACTCAGACTGGACATGATTATAATCCATCACATAAAACACTATGTCTGACAGGTGCAATGCCGATTCAGTAGCAATTCGGTGAGCGTCATCAGTCGAATCAATTCCTGGCGTATCCATGATGACTGCTTCTTCCAGAAATTCAGCGCCGTTATGGCTGATTTCTATAGCATGGATTTGATCACCGTCTTTGCAGTATGATTTAACCGTTTCATAATCATAGGGGGCTGGATAAATCCTTGATCCTCCATGTTTGAAAAAGACTTTTGCATATTCATCGCCCGATTTTATCCTCACCAAATTTGCGCTTGTTGGAATTGGGCTTGATGGCAGGATGTTATCGCCGATCAGCCTGTTGATCATACTCGATTTCCCTGCTGAAAAATGGCCGCAAAAAGCGATTGAAAATTCTTCTTCAATCGCTTTCCTTCCAAGCTCTCTTACCTTTTCTGCTGTATCCTCATCATTATTAGTCTGAATAAGTTTATAAAGTGATAATATTTTTCCAAGAAGCTTCCGTTCTTGCTGCGCAACTGTCTGACCCATTCTCTTTACCCCTTGTGACAAATTTGTGAATGATTATATTTTATATGATTTTTCACGCTTTTCCTATTATTACATTTTTGGATAACCAGTAATAGCAAGATTATTTTCCTGAACTAACAGAAATTGAGCTTCAAGGGGATCTGAAATCGGGTTTCAACGCTCGAACTAGCATGAATCGAGCTCGTAAGGGAACTGAAATGGTCTTTCACTGCCCGAATAAACAATGATCTAGCTTGAATGGGGACAGAATTCATAAAAAACGGAGCCAATACGGCTCATTGGTGACCTCTTTTCTCGCATTCTGAAAAAGGGGGCACATATAGAAGAGTAATGTGCCCGGTTAAGGGAGGATAGAGAATAACGGGGCACATAAAGAAAGATATGTGCCCGGTTAAGGGAGGAAAGGGAATAACGGGGCACATAAAGTAATGATATCTGCCCCGTTAAGTGAGGATAGAGAAAACGGGGCACATAAAGAAAAGATATGTGCCCGGTTAAGGGAGGAAAGGGAATAACGGGGCACATAAAGTAATGATATCTGCCCCGTTAAGTGAGAATAGAGAAAACGGGGCACATAAAG
>NZ_JAMBOF010000040.1 GCF_023715485.1 Mesobacillus subterraneus
TTGTTCCTTGAAAACTAGATAATCGTAAGTAAGAAGAACCAAGAAAAACCGAGTGATCGCCATTTTAGTTTTTCTCTCTATTTAATAGAGAATCAACCACGACAATTTATTGTCAAACGGTTAAGTTAGAAAGGGCGCACGGTGGATGCCTTGGCACTAGGAGCCGATGAAGGACGGGACTAACACCGATATGCTTCGGGGAGCTGTAAGTAAGCTTTGATCCGGAGATTTCCGAATGGGGAAACCCACTGTTCGTAATGGAACAGTATCTTTACCTGAATACATAGGGTATTGAAGGCAGACCCGGGGAACTGAAACATCTAAGTACCCGGAGGAAGAGAAAGCAAACGCGATTCCCTGAGTAGCGGCGAGCGAAACGGGACATAGCCCAAACCAAGAGGCTTGCCTCTTGGGGTTGTAGGACACTCAACATGGAGTTACAAAGGAACGGGGTAGATGAAGTGGTCTGGAAAGGCCCGTCAGAGAAGGTAAAAACCCTGTAGTTGAAACTTCGTTCCCTCCTGAGTGGATCCTGAGTACGGCGGGACACGAGAAATCCCGTCGGAAGCTGGGAGGACCATCTCCCAAGGCTAAATACTCCCTAGTGACCGATAGTGAACCAGTACCGTGAGGGAAAGGTGAAAAGCACCCCGGAAGGGGAGTGAAATAGATCCTGAAACCGTGTGCCTACAAGTAGTCAGAGCCCGTTCATGGGTGATGGCGTGCCTTTTGTAGAATGAACCGGCGAGTTACGATTACATGCAAGGTTAAGTTGAGAAGACGGAGCCGCAGCGAAAGCGAGTCTGAATAGGGCGAATGAGTATGTGGTCGTAGACCCGAAACCAGGTGATCTACCCATGTCCAGGGTGAAGGTTGGGTAACACCAACTGGAGGCCCGAACCCACGCACGTTGAAAAGTGCGGGGATGAGGTGTGGGTAGCGGAGAAATTCCAATCGAACTTGGAGATAGCTGGTTCTCTCCGAAATAGCTTTAGGGCTAGCCTCACGTAGTAAGAGTCTTGGAGGTAGAGCACTGTTTGGACTAGGGGCCCTCATCGGGTTACCGAATTCAGACAAACTCCGAATGCCAAAGACTTATCCGTGGGAGTCAGACTGCGAGTGATAAGATCCGTAGTCAAAAGGGAAACAGCCCAGACCACCAGCTAAGGTCCCAAAGTATACGTTAAGTGGAAAAGGATGTGGAGTTGCTTAGACAACCAGGATGTTGGCTTAGAAGCAGCCACCATTTAAAGAGTGCGTAATAGCTCACTGGTCGAGTGACTCTGCGCCGAAAATGTACCGGGGCTAAACGTATCACCGAAGCTGTGGATTGACATCTTAGATGTCAGTGGTAGGAGAGCGTTCTAAGGGCGTTGAAG
>NZ_JAMBOF010000041.1 GCF_023715485.1 Mesobacillus subterraneus
GAATTGGTTTAGAACGGGAGGTTAGTTCTCGTATTTTAGCTTTAAGCCTTTTGATACTTTCATTTGCTATACGAACCTTCGGTATCCTATTAACCGTAAAGCTAAAGCCGAGGAACTTTCGTTTCCACGGGCGGTCAACCGCTGATTTTCCTCTATTTACTTTGAGCTTTAATTTCCGCTCAATGAAGCATGTAATCGAGTTCATCACTCGTTCTCCAGCTTTCTTCGATTTCATGTAAATATTACAATCATCGGCGTAGCGGACAAACTTGTGACCTCTCTTTTCTAACTCTTTATCGAGCTTATCCAAAAGGATATTCGAAAGAAGAGGGCTCAGTGGACCTCCTTGTGGTGTTCCTTCTTCTGCATCATAGACTACACCATTTATCATGATTCCTGCTTGAAGATATTTCCGTATCAATTTCAAGACCAATCGGTCTTGGATTTTATTTGCCAGTATCCCCATCAATTTATCATGATTCACTTTGTCAAAGAATTTCTCCAAGTCCATGTCAATCACCCATCTATAACCTTCACTTATATATCCCTTAGCTTTACGAACAGCGTCGTGACCTCTTCGGTTTGGTCTAAATCCATAACTATGTTCTGAAAAGGTTGGGTCAAAAAGCGGGGTTAGAACTTGGGCGATAGCCTGTTGGATGAACCGGTCTGTCACGGTAGGTATCCCTAGTAACCTTACTCCACCGTTCGGTTTCGGGATTTCGACTCGACGGACTGGGTTAGGTTGATAGGTACCTTTCCTTAAAGAGTCACAAAGGGTGTCCCAGTTCTCATAAAGATGTCTTCGTAGGGATTTTACGGACATTCCATCTATGCCGTGACTCCCTTTGTTCTTCTCCACACGTTTAAGTGCTTCTATTAAGTTTTCCCGTGACAGAATCAGATCCATTAACATTGTGATATTTCCTTTCGACGTGAACGTAGAAATCTATTTATGTTATTCCTGCTCCACCCTCATGAAGTCCCCTGTGGAATTCACCACTTCCTCCTTCAAGTAAGTCCTTTCGGATTGTCTGCTTCTCTACAGGAATTATATGCCTAGTTCTCGTTCTTCCTAATTGTTCAGTCCTTCCCTTACCGTCTCGAGAAGGTAGGGTACTATGACCTCTGCTGACTTCTGGTTGTTCAGCTATCTATTGCTAGATAGGTTACCAAGTGTACTTGGCATTTCAACCAGACCTCCCCGGGTAAGAGTACAGTCTTTCCCTCCATCTATCTGCTTCATTTACTCTGTACCATCTTGGGCAGTAAGGACTTTGTTTTGTTACGCAAACTCATCCAATGGTACCTAGCCTTATATGAAGTTCGTGTTCCTCAGACCG
>NZ_JAMBOF010000042.1 GCF_023715485.1 Mesobacillus subterraneus
AAAAAGGCCAAATCTATAAAAACTACACTATGGAAGTTAAAATCAGAGCTGTTGAACTAAAAAAGGAAGGTCGTTCTTATTCTCAGATTGCCAATGAATTAAATATTAATACCAGTACCGTGAAGACTTGGTGGAGTAGATATCAAGAGAATGGAAATACATTCTTCCTTGATAAAAGAGGACACAAAAATCAAACATCGGATCAGGAAAAATATATCAGGAAGCTGGAGTTGGAAAATGCCGTACTAAAAAAGTTAGAGGAAATCTTGATCAAGGAGGGAAGAAAATAAAATTCAAAGTTATAGAAGCCTTAAGGGGACAATTCACTGTTGAAGAGCTTTGTCACTACCTTGGTGTGTCTGTAAGTGGTTACTACAAATTCAAGAAGAACTTAGCCTTCGATAAGGATTCGGATTTGAAGAAACTTGTCATAGAACTCTATGAGGCATCAGACAAACAGTGGGGCTATCGAAGGATCCACATGGAGCTTCAGGAAGAATATAAGATGGTGATCAATCACAAACGAGTTTCCGGTCTCTGTCGAGACCTAGGTATTCAATCTATTATTCGAAGAAAGCGAAAGTCACAGAATATTAACCTTCATAGACAGACAGAGACTGAAGTAATCGCAGAAAACCTTTTAAACAGGGATTTTACTGCCATAAAACCAAATGAAAAATGGGTCACAGACATTACCACCTTCAAAGTGGGAAACAACAGTTTATACCTCTCTGCCCTGATGGATCTATACGGAAATGAAATCTTAGCGTATGAAATGGGAAGTAAAGCAGGATCATCATTGGTAATCAAGACGGTATATAGCGCAGTCCAAAAAGAAAAGGATGTGCAAGGTGTCCTTCTCCATAGCGACCGGGGAGGACAATACACATCCAAGGTATATCAGGACACGCTTGAAGCCTATGAGATAAAGGCAAGTATGTCCCGGCCAGGGAATCCTATCGATAATGCATGTATCGAAAGTTTCTTTTCCCATTTGAAAAGCGAAGCTATTCATCCTTATTCTGTACAAAATATAGAGGATTTAAAAGCCAAAATACACGATTTTATCTACCGTTATAATCACACAAGAAGGCAAAAGCGTTTGGACCGGCAGTCTCCTGTTAACTTCCGTAAGAAGTTTTC
>NZ_JAMBOF010000043.1 GCF_023715485.1 Mesobacillus subterraneus
ATACCAGCTAACGAAATTTCACTAATTCCCTTAATCATAAGTAACTTATTCGCGAAAGGAATTTTAGGTAGTTCATCCTTGATTGCCAGCTCAACTCTTTCAAGTTGTTGAATCGCAAGGTCATACTCTTCGAGTAATTGTTCAAGATGAAATTTATAAGCATCTAATGCTTGTCTTGTACCAACTGATTTCCTGGCTACATTGAGGAGTAAATAGGCTTTCTTTAATCCAGGCTGTCGCTTCATGAGTGACTTCCACCCGGCCACGATCTCTTCAGGCTTCATGGAACCCAGTTCCATTGGAGATGGGAAAAGCCGAAGTGTTGCGATGGCCCCTTTAGCAGTGATGTCTTTAAATACTTGCCTAAGCTCGGGGAAGACAATATCCACCCAGCGATTCAATTGATTAATCGAGCTTACAAGTCTCTTAACAATGACATCCCGATTTGACATGAGTACTCTGAGCTTTTCAAACGACTCAGAAGTATTCCTTACAAAAGCGTAGTAACCGTTCTTCACCATATCGGCTATTACAAGAGCGTCTTTTTTATCACTCTTTGATTGGGTATTATCACGGTTTTCTTTATTTCTTTTCACCAAATGAGGGTTAACTGTCACTACCTCAATATCTTGTTTCATCAGCCATTTAGAAAGGTTAATCCAATAATGACCGGTAGGTTCCATACCAACTATGGCAGCCTCAAGTTTATGTAATCTTTTAAGGTTATTAATCCAGATTAATAGGGACGAAAATCCCTCTTCGTTGTTTGGAAAAGTGATTGGATCTCCTACGACAATCCCACGGAAATTCACTGCTCTGGCTACGTGAAATTGTTGTGCAATATCCACACCAACCACAAGATGTTTATCAGTAATTCTTTCTATTAGTTGATTTTGTTTGTCCTGCATTTTAAACTTCATAGTAAGGGTTCCTCCTAAGTTTGAGTTAGAGTCGTGTCTTACTCATATCTTACTGAGGAGCCCTATTTTTTTCAAAGCTCAAAAATAGCGATCTACAGGAATGCTA
>NZ_JAMBOF010000044.1 GCF_023715485.1 Mesobacillus subterraneus
ATTTTAAGTCCTGTGCGTCTGCCAGTTCCGCCACCCCGGCTTAAGAACTTTTGGAGCGGAAGACGGGATTCGAACCCGCGACCCCAACCTTGGCAAGGTTGTATTCTACCACTGAACTACTTCCGCATATATTCTTTTATCATCTTCAAACAAATATGGTGCGGGTGAAGGGAGTCGAACCCCCACGCCTTGCGGCGCCAGATCCTAAGTCTGGTGCGTCTGCCAATTCCGCCACACCCGCATATTATATTGAAAGTTATTTTGCTAGTGCAAAAAAACTTTGGTGAGCCATGAAGGACTCGAACCTTCGACCCTCTGATTAAAAGTCAGATGCTCTACCGACTGAGCTAATGGCTCGGCATTTTATTTATAACTTATTTAGCACTCACCAGAAATTCAGGATTATCGCATCCACGATGCTCGAACGAACTGGCGGTCCTTCTCGCAAGTTTCCATAGAAGCAAAATCAATGAAGCAAGAAACTTGCTCTACCGACTGAGCTAATGGCTCGTACAAAAGGTGCCGGCGAGAGGACTTGAACCCCCAACCTACTGATTACAAGTCAGTTGCTCTACCAATTGAGCTACACCGGCAGGTGAATGAAGACTATCTTCACTGGTAAAAGATATATGGTGGAGGATGACGGGATCGAACCGCCGACCCTCTGCTTGTAAGGCAGATGCTCTCCCAGCTGAGCTAATCCTCCATATATATGCCCGGCGGCGTCCTACTCTCACAGGGGGAAACCCCCAACTACCATCGGCGCTGAGAAGCTTAACTTCCGTGTTCGGTATGGGAACGGGTGTGACCTTCTCGCTATCGCCACCAGACTATTTGGTT
>NZ_JAMBOF010000045.1 GCF_023715485.1 Mesobacillus subterraneus
CGAAATCGAAATGTATAGCCGACTGTCCAGAAACGCAGAAACTGGAGACTCCACCAAAGAAGCGCTTTTTGCTTCTGCCGGGGGAGTTGAAGTTTCGGAGTTTCTAGGAGGCGACACTAGACAAGCGACTCGAGCTGCTCAAAGCTAACGCTTCTCGCAAGATACTCGAGGAAGACTCTCAGGGATGAAAACTGGCTAGGCGCTGGAGCTGGACATTTGTCGAAGTAAAATTTTACACTTTCATATATAAAAAATAAGGGCATGCTCTGCATGCCCTTTTATCTATTCTTATCTTTCCTCTGCCCCTTCATGGTCGCAGCAGTTACATTTTTTTGAATATAACACCGTTACTTTTTCATCCTCGAAATGGTCAATTGTAGAATTGCAAGTTTGACAAACGATTGTACCCATCTTTTCAAACCCCTTTTCGTTTCATTTTTTGAAAGCGCTTTATCACCTTTAAATATATAATAATATAACACTATTAATATTTCAAGCCTAAATCGTATAACACTTTTAGTTTTTTTATGGTTATTTATATATATATAACCACTATATATGCTTAATCATTGATTAGTATGACACTATTAAATTTAAAGCTTAGCATTCCTGTAGATCGCTATTTTTGAGCTTTGAAAAAAATAGGGCTCCTCAGTAAGATATGAGTAAGACACGACTCTAACTCAAACTTAGGAGGAACCCTTACTATGAAGTTTAAAATGCAGGA
>NZ_JAMBOF010000046.1 GCF_023715485.1 Mesobacillus subterraneus
CAAAAGCAAGCTAATGAAGATCCGCTCGACTTGCATGTATTAGGCACGCCGCCAGCGTTCGTCCTGAGCCAGGATCAAACTCTCCAATAAAGAGTTATGAGTTAGCTCATAAGTTAAAACGTTGGCTAGTGATCATCTATATAATAGAAGTCACTATAAAATATTGTTTGTTGACGCTTGTTTGTTTAGTTTTCAAAGAGCAAGTTACTAACCAACTAATCAAGTCAGCTTAAGTATACTACCATGATTATTCAAGTTGTGTCAATAAGTTTTTTTGGTGGAGCCTAGCGGGATCGAACCGCTGACCTCCTGCGTGCAAGGCAGGCGCTCTCCCAGCTGAGCTAAGGCCCCATAATATAATAAGAAGCATGGTCGGGAAGACAGGATTCGAACCTGCGACCCCTTGGTCCCAAACCAAGTGCTCTACCAAGCTGAGCTACTCCCCGATATAGAGAAAAATAATGGCGCGCCCGAAAGGAGTCGAACCCATAACCTTCTGATCCGTAGTCAGACGCTCTATCCAATTGAGCTACGGGCGCATATTTTAGAATCATGTTGAAACTGAAAGTGGTGCCGAGGACCGGAATCGAACCGGTACGGTAGTCACCTACCGCAGGATTTTAAGTCCTGTGCGTCTGCCAGTTCCGCCACCCCGGCTTAAGAACTTTTGGAGCGGAAGA
>NZ_JAMBOF010000047.1 GCF_023715485.1 Mesobacillus subterraneus
ATTTTAACTTCCATAGTGTAGTTTTTATAGATTTGGCCTTTTTTCGGCATGTTAATCACCCCTTAAAATGGTTTCCAAACTAGTTGTTTTTCAACCTCTACTTTAAGGGGTGCACATCACCGTCCCTGTGTCTCTTCCGATTTTCTCCGAACTTTGCCAATTTTGCTTGGACTGTTTAAAAAAGTTGGTGCACATTTAATGATTCCTTATACTGTTAAAGTTGAATATCAAAAGCACAATCAAGCGCTATTTAACGTCGTCAAGGTGCTATAGAAAATTCAATAGAGGACACAATGAGTCTAATTAAAACTCAGCGGATAAGTTTAAAAAACAGTTGTGCTACATTAGTTACCCGCCAATTTCCAGAAGCAGATGATGCGAGGAAACAAAAAACTCCTTTATCATTAGGCGAAGATTCGGTACAAATTTTAACCTAACAATATATCAAGACTGAATTGTTTTAGAAGCTTTGTAATCAGTCTTATTTAGATTTGAGACGAGAGATGGATGATGTGCACCCCTTAAAGTAGAGGTTGAAAAACAACTAGTTTGGAAACCATTTTAAGGGGTGATTAACATGCCGAAAAAAGGCCAAATCTATAAAAACTACACTATGGAAGTTAAAATCAGAGCTG
>NZ_JAMBOF010000048.1 GCF_023715485.1 Mesobacillus subterraneus
AAACCAAATAGTCTGGTGGCGATAGCGAGAAGGTCACACCCGTTCCCATACCGAACACGGAAGTTAAGCTTCTCAGCGCCGATGGTAGTTGGGGGTTTCCCCCTGTGAGAGTAGGACGCCGCCGGGCGAAAAGACAGAGATTCATATCCCTGTCTTTTTTAATCCCTATAATTGAAAATATTATAGAGATCAGTTGTTTTAATAACGAAGTTATCTTGTTCTGCACAGTGCTTTAAACAGTAAAAAAGTTTCGAAAAAAACTTTCAAAAAACTGTTGACTGCTAACTTGGCAGATGATAAGATATAAAAGTTGTCACTGAAACAACAACATACATTGCTCTTTGAAAACTAAACAAACAAGCGTCAACAAACAATTAATTATCATGGCTTCTATCATAGAAGATCATGAGCCAACGTTTTAACTTATGAGCTAACTCATAACTCTTTATTGGAGAGTTTG
>NZ_JAMBOF010000049.1 GCF_023715485.1 Mesobacillus subterraneus
GCCGTTCGCGGCGATCACGAAATCGTCGCTGATCGAGCGCGATCTCGACCTGCTTGCGCCGATGGCCGAACGCGGGCAGGTGATGGCGGCGGTCACGATCACGACGCTCGATGCCGAACTCGCGCGCACGCTCGAGCCGCGCGCGGCCACGCCGGCGCGGCGGTTGCGCACGATCCGCGCGCTGCGCGATGCGGGCGTGCCGGTCGGCGTGAGCATCGCGCCGGTGATTCCGTTCGTGACCGAGCCGGACATGGAGCGCGTGCTGGAGGCGTGCGCGGAAGCCGGTGCGACGCATGCGAGCTACATCATCCTGAGGTTGCCGTGGGAGGTCGCGCCGCTGTTCAAGAGCTGGCTTGCCGCGCATTTTCCCGATCGTGCGGAGCGCGTGATGAACCGCGTGCGCGACATGCGCGGCGGCAAGGATTACGACTCGGATTTCTCGAAACGGATGAAGGG
>NZ_JAMBOF010000005.1 GCF_023715485.1 Mesobacillus subterraneus
TCCGCCGCTGATCTTCAAAAGCAAGCTAATGAAGATCCGCTCGACTTGCATGTATTAGGCACGCCGCCAGCGTTCGTCCTGAGCCAGGATCAAACTCTCCAATAAAGAGTTATGAGTTAGCTCATAAGTTAAAACGTTGGCTCATGGTCTTCTATAATAGAAGCCATGATTATTTATTGTTTGTTGACGCTTGTTTGTTTAGTTTTCAAAGAGCAATTTAGTTAGCTTGTCGCCCAGAAGCGACTTTATTAATATAACATTTTACAGCTATATAAGTCAATAACTTTTTCGAAAAACTATTTGTTCAAGTTGTTGTTTTCGTTACTGACTTTGAAGATTATATCAGGCATATTACTATAAAGCAATACTTTTCAATCACTTTCTAAAAAGAATTGCATTCTGAACAAAAAGCGCATGCGCTGAAGTGCCAACCGAAGCGACTCGAGGGTCTAGGCGCTGGAGCTGGATTAAGAAAACTACATATAGTTCTCCACAAATAAATAATTTTATAATTTCTTAAAGAACAAAAAAACCGGCTGCTAAGCCGGCCTACTGGATGATTTCCTCAATATGTAAATGCCTGTTTTTTTCTAATGCAAGAATTTCATCCGAATCTACTAATCTTACTAAAGGTCTGGCTGGATTCTTTTCTTCAACAAAGATGATTTCTGCTGCCTGGCCATCCGATAGCCTGATTTTGCTGCCAATCGAAAAATTCATGATTGCTGAACTCAATGCCTTTAAGGCAGTAATATCGAATTCGCCAAAGAGTTCCTCATTAATCATTTCTAGTACCTTAAATGGAGAATGCTTTGGTTTATAAATTCGTTCTGACGTCATCGCGTGGAAAGAATCTGCCACAGCCAGTATTTTTGCAAACGGATGGATCCTGTTCGCTTTTTCACCAAAAGGATAACCGCTGCCATCTAGCCTTTCATGATGATGCAGGATTGCTATTTTAGCTCCATCCTTTAGCAATGGGCTATTTTTAACCATTTGGTAGCTATATGTAGGATGCTTTTTTATTTCCTCGAATTCTTCTACAGTCAAAGTGGTCTTTTTATTAAGAAGGTTAGGACTGATTTTCGCCATTCCGCAATCTGATAAACAGCCTGCGAGAGCAATCTGAGTAACATCTCCCTTACCGTAATTCAACTTTTTAGCAATGAACGCACTGGTTATGCCAACAGCCAGTGGATGGTCATATAGATATTCGGTTTTGGTCGAATAATGATGCAGGTGGAATATATCTGATGAGTTTATATCTGTCTGTTCAATCAATGGAACGATGATGCCTCTCAATTTGGCAATATCGATTTGCATCCCTGATTGCCAGGATATAAATTCCTTCTTGAAGTCTTGTTTGGTCCGCAAAAATAGATCGATGAAATTATAATCAGCTGAATTGGTACTTGCCCCAGCTTTTATGTCAACACCAATTGCAGGTGCATTGAATGGCATTCCATTCACCAGCGTTTTCTCTACTTCTACTTCTTTTACAAGGAAAATTTTAAGAATGTCGATTAATTGGTTTGACAGCACTGTCTTTTTGCTCATGATTGGTCTATTCGTTTTACTTAGAACATCATCAGTAAGGATACAGCCCTCTTTAAGATTGTCTACATTAACGCGCAAGGCTCTCCACCCCAGAATTTAATTTCATACTATCTAGTTTACTTTATTTTACCAAAAAAGAGGAACACAAATTTTGTGTTCCTCTCAAAACTTTTATTCATTTCCTTCGTCATTTGTTTCAGAAGGCAATTCAGTAGATTCTGTTCTTTCACCTGCTTCTTCAGTTCCAATGGATTCAGGATCGATTGTAGAATCTACATTTTCATCCAATTCTAGGTCGTCGATTTTCTCTTCTTCTTTATCGACTTTTGCAACTGTAGCAACATATTCATTTTCTGCCTTGTTGAGGCTGATTAATTTGACACCCTGCGTGTTTCTGCCAGTCATAGAGATGGAGCTGACAGGAATGCGGATTAGTACTCCGCCAGTTGTGATCAGCATAAGATCTTCTTCACCGGTTACGACCTTCATCGTAACGAGATCCCCGTTCTTTTCTGTTATATTGCAGGTCTTGATTCCTTTACCTCCGCGCCCTTGCCTCCTGTACTCTTCGGAAGGTGTTCTCTTTCCATATCCATGTTTGGTTACGACAAGGATTTCTGAACTTTCCTCAAGGACTTCCATGCCAACGACTTCATCGTCTTCTGACAGGGATATTCCTTTCACTCCAGTGGCAGTTCGGCCCATTGAACGGACATCGGTTTCTGGAAAACGGATTAAAAGGCCTTTCTTCGTACCGATTATCATCTCTTTGCTTCCATCAGTCAAGCGTACAGAAATAAGTTCGTCGCCTTCTCTCAAGTTCAAGGCAATCAATCCGTTATTTCTGATATGAGCAAAGGAAGTGAGCGGTGAACGCTTTGAAATTCCTTCTTTTGTTGTAAAGAACAAGGACCAATCATCTACGAATTCTTCAACAGGAATAATGGCATTTACCCATTCCCCTTTATCGATTTCAAGAAGATTGATGATTGGGATCCCCTTAGCCGTACGGCTGAATTCCGGGATTTCGTAACCCTTCGAACGATACACCTTTCCTTTGTTTGTAAAGAAAAGTATCGTATCATGCGTAGAAGTTGTAATCAGGTGTTCTACGAAATCATCTTCATTTGTTCCCATTCCCTGGATTCCGCGGCCGCCGCGTCTTTGTTGCCGGTATGTAGATACAGGCAAACGTTTTACATAGCCATTATGAGTTAGGGTAATGACGATATTTTCTCGAGGGATTAGATCCTCATCCTCAATCATTTCTAATCCGCCAGAAACAATTTCAGTCCGGCGTGTATCGTTAAAGCGCTCTTTAATTTCAGTAAGCTCTTCACGGATGATTTCAAGCACTTTTTCATCATCTGCAAGGATTGCTTTTAATTCTGCAATCAGCTGCATCAGGTTTTGGAATTCCTCTTCAATCTTCTCACGTTCTAAACCAGTAAGCCTTTGAAGACGCATATCAAGAATCGCTTGTGCCTGCTTCTCGGATAAGTTGAATTGAGTCATTAAGCCTTCTCTTGCTATATCTGTAGTGCGTGAGCTTCTGATTAAGCTGATGACGGCATCCAGGTTATCAAGTGCGATTCGCAACCCTTCGAGAATGTGGGCACGAGCTTCCGCCTTCTTCAGTTCAAACTCTGTCCTGCGGCGAATGACGACAACCTGGTGGTCAAGGTAATATTTCAAACATTGCTTCAGGTTCAGAACCTTCGGCTGCCCATCGACAAGGGCGAGCAAGTTGATCCCGAAGCTTGTCTGCAATGCAGTTTGCTTATAAAGGTTATTTAAAAGCACGTTTGCATTGGCATCTTTGCGAACTTCGATGACCATCCTCATCCCTTTACGATCAGATTCATCTCTTAAGTCCGTAATGCCATCAATTTTCTTATCGCGGACAAGTTCCGCTATTTTTTCTACTAACTTAGCTTTGTTTACTTGGTAAGGAAGTTCTCTAACGATAATAACTTCTTTGCCATTAGCTTTTTGCTCTATTTCCACTTTGGCCCTGAGTGTAATTGACCCACGTCCAGTCTCATACGCTTTGCGGATCCCACTGCGGCCGAGAATCATTGCTGCGGTTGGAAAATCTGGTCCTGTTATGATCTCCATCAGCTCTTGAATCGTTATGTCAGGATCTTTACTAACCGCTAAAACCCCGTCAATAACCTCACCTAGCTGATGTGGAGGAATGTTCGTTGCCATCCCAACGGCAATTCCGGATGTTCCGTTGACAAGAAGGTTAGGGAATCTTGCTGGCATGACGACTGGTTCTCTTTCGGAGCCGTCATAGTTATCCTGATAATCAATCGTGTCTTTATTGATGTCACGCAAAAGTTCCATCGAAATTTTGGACATGCGGGCTTCTGTATAACGCATCGCTGCAGCTGCATCACCATCGACAGAGCCGAAGTTGCCATGGCCATCTACTAGCATGTAGCGGTAGTTAAAGTCCTGTGCCATACGCACCATGGTGTCGTATACAGCAGAATCACCGTGAGGGTGGTACTTACCGATAACTTCACCGACAATTCTCGCCGATTTTTTATAGGCCTTGTCCGAGTGCATGCCAAGGTCATGCATTGCATATAGAATCCTTCTGTGCACCGGCTTCAAGCCGTCACGCACATCGGGAAGTGCACGAGCAACGATAACGCTCATGGCATAATCCAGGAAAGATGAACGCATTTCCTGGCTAATATTAATCTCTTTTACACTAGAATGTGGTGTCTCAGCCATTTAAGAGAAACCTCCTTTAGGACTCTGTTCAGCATTACCATCTAAAGGCGAGCGATTCCGCCAGCCTATTGGTCAAATCAGAAAAAGCAGGATAGAGGCAAAACCTGCTATCCTGGACATATATTAGATATCTAGGTTCTTTACATAGATTGCATTTTCTTCGATAAAGTTACGGCGAGGCTCTACTTTGTCGCCCATTAAAATCTCGAAGGTTTCATCTGCTTCAATCGCATCTTCAAGCCTTACCTGAAGAAGTGTCCTTGATTCCGGATTCATCGTTGTTTCCCATAGCTGTTCTGGATTCATCTCACCAAGACCCTTATAGCGCTGGATTCCTGGCTTTGGCTGCTGCGAAAGCTGGCCTAGAATCTCGTCAAGCTGTTTGTCGTTATAAGCATATTCAATGCGTTTTCCCTGCTGTATTTTGTACAGAGGCGGCTGAGCAATATAAATATAGCCTGCTTCAAGGATCTGCCTCATATATCTGTATAAGAAGGTCAATAATAAAGTACGGATGTGAGCACCATCGACGTCGGCATCTGTCATGATAACGATTTTATGGTAACGAGCTTTTGATATGTCGAAATCTTCTCCAATACCTGTGCCGATAGCAGTGATGATCGCTCTTACCTCATTGTTGGATAAAATTTTATCCAGACGGGACTTTTCAACGTTCAGGATTTTACCTCTTAAAGGCAAAATCGCCTGGAAGTGGCGGTCACGGCCTTGCTTAGCAGAACCACCGGCAGAGTCACCCTCTACGACATACAGTTCGCTGATAGATGGATCTTTGGAAGAGCAGTCTGCGAGTTTTCCTGGCAGGCTGGAAATCTCCAAAGCACTTTTGCGCCTTGTCAGTTCGCGTGCTTTCTTCGCGGCAAGTCTTGCCCTTGCAGCCATTAGGCCCTTTTCAATGATTTTCTTTGCAACTGTTGGATTTTCGAGCAGGAATTTCTCAAAGTGCTCTGAAAAAAGTGTATCCGTAACTGTCCGGACTTCCGAATTGCCAAGTTTTGTTTTCGTCTGGCCTTCGAATTGTGGATCCGGATGTTTAACAGAAATAATTGCTGTCAATCCTTCGCGCACATCATCACCGGAGAGGTTGGCATCACTCTCTTTAAAAACCCCATGCTTACGTGAATAATCGTTGATCACCCTTGTCAGAGCAGTCTTAAAGCCAAATTCATGCGTACCGCCTTCATGGGTGGAAATATTATTTGCAAACGAATAAATATTTCCGGTATAACTGTCATTGTACTGAAGGGCGACCTCGATCGTGATGCCTTCTTTTTCACCTTCAATATAAATCGGTTCATCATGAAGTACTTCTCTTGTACGGTTTAAATGCTCTACATAAGATTTAATTCCGCCTTCGTAGTAATACTCATTCTTTTTACCTTCATCACGCTTATCCTCAATCGTGATCTTAAGGCCCCTGTTTAAGAATGCAAGCTCACGCAAACGGTTGGCAAGCGTTTCATAATCGTACACGAGGGTTTCTGTAAAGATCTCTGGGTCGGGCTGGAAGTGGACAGTCGTTCCAGTGAGATCAGTTTCACCGATCACTTTAAGATCTGGACCAACTACACCGCGTTCGAATTTTTGATAATGGATTTTCCCATCACGGTGTACAAAGACCTCCAAATACGTGGAAAGGGCATTTACAACCGATGCCCCAACACCATGAAGTCCACCGGAAACCTTGTAGCCACCGCCGCCGAATTTTCCGCCGGCATGAAGTACTGTCATGATGACCTCAACTGCTGGCCTGCCCATTTTCTCATGGATACCAACCGGGATTCCGCGGCCATTATCTTTTACAGTGATACTATTGTCTTCTTCGATAATGACATTAATCTCGTCACAATAGCCGGCCAACGCTTCATCAATACTATTATCAACGATTTCCCATACGAGATGGTGTAAGCCCCTTGCACTCGTTGAACCGATATACATCCCCGGACGTTTTCGTACTGCCTCCAGGCCTTCGAGCACCTGTATCTGGTTTTCATCATACGCTTGTCCCTGCATGGCTTGTTGATCCATTGCCATATCGATCACCTACACTTTCATTTTGAATCGTCTTTTTACAACTTCTTATCCAGTGGGCTTTCGCAAAAAACACTGTTTTTCGACATTTTTTGCGAATGCGCCGATCTATTAAAACTCCTGAACGGATAATTTTTGGGAGCGTTTTTTTAATGTTCCTGATGCGAGAGGGGAATAATATATATGATTTCCTGTTACCACAATCGACTTGACCGTCCCTTTTGCCAAGTGGACAACCTGCTGTTCCTGGTGCGCGATGAACTCCTCCATGAATGGAGAAGTGCTTGTGCTGTCAACATCTAAAATTGCAATGATATCCCTTGTTCTGACAAGGACTTCTTCACCAACATGCAAATACATCGGTCCACCTCATTGGATTCTTGACATCTCGCCTGTTTTCACTTTGTATGTGGCCGCTTCTCTCAGCGTCTGGTGGTCAATTCCATCCACACTTGTCGTGGTGACGAATGTTTGAACTTTTCCCTGGATGGTATTTAATAAATGGGATTGGCGATAATCATCAAGTTCAGATAAAACATCATCCAGCAGCAAAATTGGATATTCGCCGATTTCAGAATTAATAAGCTCTATTTCTGCCAATTTTACAGAGAGTGCCGTTGTCCGCTGCTGACCCTGCGATCCGAATGTCTGGACATCCCGTCCATTCACGAAAAATAGCAGATCATCCCGATGCGGTCCGAACATGGTGGTGCCTCGGTCAATCTCTCTCATCTTTATTTTAGCAAACTTTTCTTCATACACAGCTATCATTTTCGACAAGTCATCGTCTTCTGATACCTCTGCAGAGGGTTTGTAGACTATTTTTAAGCTTTCAAGTCCTCTGGAAATCCCCTGGTGAATTGGCAACGCCCATTCTTCGAGCAGATTGAGGAATTCAAACCGCTTCACGACTATCCTGGCAGCTGCCTGGATGAATTGTTCGGTCAGGATATCAAGCATGGTATGGTCTGTGCTTTTTTTGATCTGCATCTGTTTAAGATAATGGTTGCGCTGCTGAAGGATTTTATTGTATTGGCTGATATCATGCAAATAAATTGCAGATACTTGGCCGATTTCCATATCTATAAAACGGCGCCTTACTTGAGGACTCCCTTTTACAAGATTTAGATCCTCAGGCGCAAACATCACGACATTCATATTGCCAACATACTGGCTAAGCTTGCGCTGTTCCAGATGGTTAACCTTAGCGCGCTTGCCTTTTTTCGAAATGACAAGCTGCATCGGCAAAGATCCGTTGCTTTTTTTTATCCGTCCCTCTATTTTAGCATATTCCTCGTCCCAGCGAATCAAATCTTTATCATTGGACGTCCGGTGCGACTTCGCCATCGCGAGCACATAGATCGATTCCATGACATTCGTCTTTCCCTGGGCATTTTCCCCGAGAATCACATTGACCTTGTTTTCAAAACTCGCCTCAAGCCCTTGATAGTTGCGGTAATTCCTTAATTCCAATTCCTCTATATACATGAACAGTTCATCCTCTGGATTATTGCGTTATGCTGAACTCGCCAAATCCAGGAATCCTGACCTGGTCTCCGGAACGAAGCTTTCTTCCTCTTCGCTGATCTTGTTCACCATTGATAAAAACATCATGTTCACTTAAAAACCATTTCGCCATTCCGCCTGATTGAATTACTTCGGCTAATTTCAAGAATTGGCCAAGTGTTATATATTCAGTGTCGATTTTTATTTCTTCATTCACGTGTCTCACCCTTTTCTTCCAAAAGGACTTAATACTTTATTTTACTAAATTTTTTCCATAGAAACAAATTTTCTTATTAAAGAAAGCGTAAGCGCCTTGGTCAGCCCCGACAAGCGCTGGAGCTGGACAATTCTCGAAGTGGATTTTTCAGTTTATCCTCGTATAAAAAAAGCCACCAGCAATAAAACTGGTGGCGATATGGTCATTAGTAGGTTCTAACCGGCAGGATCAGCTGCAGGATAGAGTCATCGTGAAGCGGTCGGATGACGAATGGTCTCATCGCTCCAGTAAAGCTGATTTGGATTTCTGTTCCCTCTAAAGCCTTAAGAGCGTCCATCATATACTTCGCGCTGAATGAAATTTTCAGTTCCTCGCCATCGATTGATTGGCTCTGCAGTTCTTCGACTACAGTCCCGATTTCAGGCGTATTGGAGGAAACTTCAATCGCTCCGCCTTCAATTGTGGAAAACTTAACGACATTGTTTCTGCCCTCTCTTGCAAGAAGTGAAGCTCGGTCAATCGCATGTAGAAAATCCTTCGTGTTCACGACCACGTCTGTCTTGCTCTCATTCGGAATCAATCTTGCTGTATCAGGATAATTTCCTTCGAGCAGTCTTGAGAAGAACAATAAATGCTTTGCTTTAAATAAAACTTGGTTCTCTGTAATGACGATATCTACAGTATCTGAGCTGTCATCAAGGATTTTGCTCAATTCAGTAAGACTTTTTCCGGGAATGACAACATTGTAATTTCCCGTATTTTCAGCTTCAAGCTTTGCTCTTCTCAACGCAAGCCTGTGACTGTCTGTTGCAATACAGACTAATTCATTGTTTTCAACCTTCCAGTTGACACCTGTCAAGATGGGGCGTGTTTCTGAGGTGGACACTGAAAAGACAGTCTGGCGGATTAAGCCTTTTAATAAATCTGTCGGGATTCTGAAGACATGTTCTTCCGAAATTTGCGGAAGGTGTGGATATTCTTCTGCATCCAGGCCATTAAGGTTAAATTCAGATCTGCCAGAACGAATTACGGTCTGCAGATTGTTGTGTACTTCGATTTCAACTGTGTCTGTTGGAAGCTTTTTAACGATTTCACTAAAGAAACGCGCCTGCAAAACAATAGATCCTGGCTGTTTAATTTCTACAATTTCATCCCCGGCTTCTTCTTTAGGGATGAAAGATTCGATGGAAATATCGGAATCGCTGCCTGTCAGAGTTACTCCCTCTTCATTAGCAACAATCTTGATGCCAGTCAGAATTGGAATTGTTGTTCTGCTAGTTACTGCTTTCATAACGTCCTGGACGCTCTGCAATAAAGAATCGCGTTGGATAATAAATCTCATTTTTTAAGCCTCCGTTTAGGAATATTTTTATCTTAAATGCATATATTAATATGTTTTAAAAAATAGTAGAAGTACTAGTAGGGCCTGTGGATTTGTGGATAAGTGGATTTATTCAAAGGAAACACAGCCTATCCACATGTGGACAGACTGTGCGTAACCAATGGTGAGTTATTCACACTTTCCTAAACCCTTAATTGTTCATTTATATCTTTCAGCTGCCTTTGCAAGTTCGCATCAACTGAAATCATCTTAGATATTTTTTCATGGGCATGGATGACCGTCGTATGGTCACGGCCCCCGAATTCTTCGCCAATTTTAGGCAGCGAAAAATCTGTCAGCTCTCTTGATAAGTACATAGCGATTTGCCTAGGGTATGCGACAGATTTCGTCCGCTTCTTCGCTTTAAAATCCTCAAGCTTCACATTGAAATGTTGTCCGACAACCCTCTGGATGTCCAGAATCGTGATCACCTTCGGCTTGGAGCTAGGGATAATATCCTTTAGCGCTTCAGCTGCCAGGTCTGCATTGATGTCTTTATTAATCAAAGAAGAATAAGCCACGACACGGATCAATGCTCCCTCAAGCTCACGAATGTTGGAATCGATTTGATTCGCGATATAAAGCATGACTTCATTCGGAATATCCAGTCCTTCTGCTTTTGCCTTTTTGCGCAGGATGGCAATCCTCGTTTCAAGGTCAGGCGGAGTGATATCCGTGATCAAGCCCCATTCAAAACGTGATCTGAGCCTGTCTTCCAATGTAGGAATTTCTTTTGGCGGACGGTCACTGGAGATGACAATCTGCTTGCTTTCCTCGTGCAATGTATTGAAAGTATGGAAAAATTCTTCCTGAGTTTGTTCTTTCCCTGCAAGGAACTGTATATCATCAATAAGCAGCACGTCGACATTCCGGTATTTGTTGCGGAAATCGCCTGCCTTATTGTCTCGAATCGAGTTAATGAATTCGTTTGTGAATTTTTCAGAAGACAAATAAACCACTTTTGCATTTGGATTATGATCCTGGACGTAATGCCCGATTGCATGCATTAAGTGGGTTTTTCCAAGTCCTACGCCCCCATAGATAAATAAAGGATTATAGGCTTTTGCCGGCGCTTCTGCTACGGCAAGGGAAGCGGCATGGGCGAAACGGTTGCCTGAGCCGATGACAAAAGTATCGAAAGTATATTTAGGATTCATCATACTGACGGGCAAATCAGGTGTTTCATCTTCCTTCTTCACCCTTCTAGGCGGCAAGGGAATGTCCAGATCTTCTTCATTCTGGTTTTGGGGAATAATGAATTTTACTGAAAGCTCTTCACCTGTAATTTCATACAGGATTCCGCTGATCAGCTGGGAATATCGCTCTTCTAGCCAATCGCGGGCAAATTCGTTAGGAGCAGTAATAGTAAGTAGATCACCTTGAAGCGTATGTGCTTTAGTTGATTTCAGCCATGTATCATAACTTGGCTTGCTGATCTTTTTCTCGATTTTGGCGAGAGCGTTGTTCCATAAATCTGCAATGTTCTCCAACAAGTATCCCTCCTTTTCTGTTCTTTTTTAAAAAATTGAAGGTTATACACGTTGTACAACCCTTGAATTCATAAATATACGAAACTATTAATGTGGAAAAATATATAATAAGGAAGTAAAGAAGCTTTTCGACAATATCCACTTCCTGTGGACAAAGTTTTACAACAGCGCTTAATAACCTATCCACAGGTTATCCACATTTTGTGGATAAGTATATTTTCGGTTTCGAATTATTAAGAGTGAAAACACAAATATAATATCAGATAATATAGCATGGCGCAACGCTTTTTAATACATTATCCACAATATGCTAAAGCTGTGGAGTTAATTTGTCCACAGGCACTTGACTTGTGTAAAAGTAGTGAAAATGGGTTGTGGATAATAAAAACCTTGTCGATTTTTGTCCACAGGCCTTTAAATACGCGTTTATTTGGCACAAAAATAATTTTGTTTAAGGAGGTTTTTATTTTTTCCTTCCAATTAAAAATTATCCAGATTTGATTCTGGATCGATTTTTATGCCGAAAAAAATTTTTTATCAGTCGAATTGGATGGTTCGTTAAAAGTTCAAGCATAAGGATCGATCAGCTGGAGAGGAATTTATTTTCTAACAGTATTCTTCCTGATTTCGTAATAGACACTTGACAATTTCCACTGCTCATCTTTATAATTACAAAGACTGTCTGTAACAGCTATTCCTCAGGGAGGTGTAACATATATGAAACGCACTTATCAACCAAATAAACGTAAACACAGCAAAGTTCACGGATTCCGTGCTCGCATGAGCAGTGCAAATGGCCGTAAGGTTCTTGCTCGTCGTCGTCAAAAAGGAAGAAAAGTATTATCAGCTTAGGCCACTGAAATGTCAGTGGTCTTTTTTCTCTTTGGGCAATACTAATTTTGGGAACTATGTATGCTGACAAATTGGCTTTAGGGGATTTATTTTTGGAAATAATGAAGAAATAGGTCCCTTGTCGGCCATTTAACACTGGTCCCAATGAAAACAAGCCGATCCATAGAGAATTGAAGGTGTTTAATAGATGAAAAAAGAATTCAGAGTTAAAAAGAATAAAGAGTTCCAAGAGGCTTTTAAGAAAGGAAAGTCTGTTGCGAACCGGCAATTCGTCGTGTATGTCCTGAAAAAGCCGGAGCAGGAAAATTTCCGTATCGGACTTTCAGTGAGCAAGAAAATCGGCAATGCCGTCATGCGCAACCAGATCAAAAGATATATCCGCCAATCCTTTCATGAGTTTGAGGACCGCGTACATACCGGAAATGACTATATCATTATTGCCCGTAAGCCAACCGCAGATATGGGCATGCATGACATAAAGAAAAGCCTGGAGCATGTTTTGAAGGTCGGGAAGGTTTTGAAGAAGCCGAAAGCTGGAGATAATGGTTGAGGTAAAAATAATTTCTTGATTTGCATTTTTTAAAAGCGCTTCCCTATAAAAAATGTTAAAATACACTTGATTGCATATTGCTAGTTTTATGAGGCGAAGTGTACATAAAAATATGGGACAAACACTTGAAATAAATGAACGTTTCGGGAAGTTAGGAGGAAATGAAGCTTGAAAAAAAGAATATTATTGATAATGGGCTTGCTTTTAGTGATGTCCGTACTGACTGGATGTACGGAGTATAACCAGCCGATCACACCTGATAGCAAGGGCTTTTGGAATGAATATATCGTTTATCCTTTATCACTGCTGATCGTGAAGATGGCAGAATGGCTCGGAGGCAGCTTCGGTTTTTCCATTATTGCTGTTACCTTGATTATCCGTTTTGCAATCCTGCCGCTTATGATCAAGCAAACGAGAAGCTCAAAAGCGATGCAGGCATTACAGCCGGAAATGGCTAAATTAAAGGAAAAATACAGCTCGAAGGACCAGAAGACACAGCAAAAGCTACAGCAAGAAACAATGGCTCTTTTTCAGCAGCATGGTGTTAATCCGCTGGCAGGATGTTTCCCGCTATTGGTACAGATGCCGATTTTGATTGGTTTCTACCATGCTATTTCAAGAACTAGAGAGATTGCCGAGCATAACTTCATGTGGTTTGACCTTGGTTCACCTGATCCATTTTACATTCTGCCGGTTGTAGCCGGTATCACTACTTTCATTCAGCAAAAAATGATGATGGCTGGCCAGGAAGGCAATCCGCAAATGGCAATGATGCTTTGGCTGATGCCGATCATGATCGTTGTTTTTGCCATCAACTTCCCAGCAGCTCTTTCATTGTACTGGGTAGTAGGAAATCTATTTATGATTGGTCAAACGTACTTTATTAAAGGGCCGGATCTTAAAAAAGCAAAGGCTGCCGGCAATGCGGGAGGAGCAAAAAAGTGAAACAGGTAACTGCTACAGGACAAAATGTCGACGAAGCAGTAGAATCCGCTTTAGCTCAATTAAAGACAACCAAAGACCGCACAGAGATTGATGTAATTGATGAAGGCAAAAAGGGGATTTTTGGACTTTTCGGCACACGACCAGCTGTCGTTAAAGTGACAGTGAAAATTGATGCTGTTGAAGAAGCTGCCAATTATTTGAAAGCAGTTGGAGACCAATTAGGTGCTCCAATCGAGGTTGAAGTGAAGAGAGAAGGGAAGACCGTACTTTTGACAATGACAGGCGAAAAGATCGCTTTGTTGATTGGAAAGCGCGGCCAGACGCTGAATTCTCTGCAATTTTTAACTCAACTCGTGATGAACCGTTATTCTGACCAGTATTCCACTGTATTGCTTGATGCCGAGGATTACCGGCAGCGCAGGAATGATACGCTTGTGCAGCTTGCCGAACGCCTGGCGCAAAAAGCAGTGAGAACGGGACAGACCGTAGCGCTCGAACCTATGCCTTCGTATGAACGCAAAGTGATTCATACTGCATTGATGTCAAACAAGAAAATCAAAACATACTCAGATGGCACAGAACCACACAGACATATCGTGATCGCTCCATCGAGATAATAGTGAAAAGCTCCGATTCTTTGCGAATCGGAGCTTTTTTATGTAACTCTTGAGTCTGCTGGAAAAAATTAAGGAGAATTACCAGGTTGCGGGATTTCGACAAAATGCTGCGGAATAAGCTTAATTATTCGCGGAATTCGAGGCAAAGTTGCGGGATTTCGACAAAAAGTTGCGGAATTTTCAAGGTTTAGCTCCTGATTTGCAACACTCCTAGGTTTGGTTTCACTTTAATTACCCATTCTGAAACCCTGTAAGTTGTTTTTACCTCGAAGTAGACTTCAATTCATCTTACTCACAATTGGCTCTACCAACATCTTGTAAAACTACTTTTTAATCCTATTCCAAACCGTGTCCCCGCGACACCGAGTTTATTGATCCACTCCTTCTTTAAAATACTATTTTCACTTTTCCACAGCCTGCATGGAATTCAATTATTTCCTCATCTGGTTTTATTGTTATTCACATGTGGATAAGTTAAAATTAAAGAAGTGTATTTAAAAAGTTGTGGATAAATTTTAAGAATAAGTATGTGTTTCTTTTTTTCAATAAAATGATGTGGTATTCTAGTAATTTGTAGAAAACAAACTTACGTAAAAATTAATATAAATAAATTTGAAGTGAAGTGGGGTGAAACAAGTGGAATTTGATACGATTGCGGCGATTTCGACGCCGATGGGTGAAGGAGCGATTGCGATTGTCCGGTTGAGCGGAGATCAGGCTTTCGAAATAGCAGACCGTTTGTTTAAAGGGATGGGAAGCAAGAAGCTTACCGAGGTGGCATCCCATACCATCCATTACGGACATCTTATTGATCCGAAAAGCGGACAAGTTGCTGAGGAAGTAATGGTTTCTGTCATGAGAGGCCCGAAAACATTTACGAAGGAAGATGTAGTCGAAATCAATTGCCATGGGGGTCTTGTTTCTGTAAACCGTGTGCTTCAGCTTGTACTCAATCAGGGAGCAAGGCTGGCGGAGCCGGGGGAATTTACAAAACGGGCTTTTTTAAATGGACGAATCGACCTTTCGCAGGCTGAGGCCGTCATCGATTTGATCAGGGCGAAAACAGACCGGGCGATGAATCTGGCGCTTGGACAGATGGAAGGGCGTTTATCAAGGCTAATACAGAAGCTTCGCCAGGAAATCCTCGAGATCCTTGCACATGTGGAAGTGAACATAGATTATCCGGAGTATGATGATGTCGAAGAAATGACCCATAACATGCTTTTGGAAAAAGCGAAGTATGTACAAGGCGAGCTAGAAAAGTTACTGCAGACTTCACAGCAGGGGAAAATCCTCAGGGAAGGCCTGTCTACCGTAATTGTAGGCCGTCCGAATGTCGGTAAATCTTCT
Organism: Mesobacillus subterraneus; assembly: GCF_023715485.1. Lineage (GTDB taxonomy): Bacteria > Bacillota > Bacilli > Bacillales > Cytobacillaceae > Mesobacillus > Mesobacillus subterraneus_B. The sequence continues at coordinate 15,260 of NZ_JAMBOF010000005.1, forward strand.
TTACTTAACAGTCTTGTTCATGAAAATAAAGCGATCGTTACTGATATCCCTGGTACGACAAGGGATGTCATTGAGGAATATGTAAATGTTCGCGGAGTGCCATTAAGACTCCTCGATACAGCGGGAATTCGCGAAACCGAAGATATCGTTGAAAGAATTGGTGTGGAACGTTCACGCCAGGTTCTGAAGGAAGCAGATTTGATTTTACTGGTTCTGAACTATTCGGATGAGCTTTCGGAAGAGGACAGAAACATTTTCAAAGCAGTCGAAGGCATGGATGTCATTGTTATTGTCAATAAAACGGACCTGCCTCAAAAGATAGATTTGGATGAAGTAAGAGAGCTTGGGAAGGATTATTCGCTTGTTACGACATCTTTATTAGAAGATAAGGGTGTCGATGAGCTTGAAGAAGCGATTTCCAGCCTGTTCTTCTCCGGTGCGATTGAATCCGGGGATCTTACGTACGTTTCGAACAGCCGCCATATTGCGCTTCTTAACCAGGCGGTCAATTCGATTGAGGAAGCGATTAACGGAGTGGAAATGGGTACACCAATTGATATTGTTCAGATCGATTTGACGCGTTCATGGGAGCTGCTTGGTGAAATCATCGGTGAAAGTGTCCATGAGAGCCTGATTGACCAGCTGTTCTCGCAATTCTGTCTTGGAAAATAATCATTTACTATATACATCATGTGATAAAGTCAGCTGATTGGCAGCGGACTAAATAAAAGGAGGCAGCAGGATGCAATATGAAGCCGGGAATTTTGATGTGGTTGTAGTCGGTGCCGGACATGCAGGTGTTGAAGCAGCCCTCGCGGCGGCTCGTATGGGCGCGAAAACGGCAGTGATCACGATCAATCTTGATATGGTTGCATTTATGCCATGTAATCCGTCCATCGGCGGACCTGCAAAGGGAATCGTTGTACGTGAGATCGATGCCCTTGGCGGTGAAATGGGCCGCAATATTGATAAAACTTACATCCAGATGAGGATGCTGAATACCGGAAAGGGCCCTGCAGTACGTGCATTGCGGGCGCAGGCTGATAAGTTTGATTATCAGCATGAAATGAAGAAAACACTTGAAAATGAAAAGAACCTGACGATGGTACAGGGTATGGTTGAACGATTGATTGTAGAAGACGGCGAATGCAGAGGGGTAGTCACAATGACAGGTGCTGCATACCGCTCAAAAACAGTCGTTATTACGACTGGCACATATTTGCGCGGTGAAATTATCCTCGGGGAATTGAAATATTCAAGCGGCCCGAATAATCAACAGCCGTCAATCAAGCTTTCGGAGCACCTTGAGGAGCTTGGCTTTGATTTAGTCCGTTTTAAAACAGGAACGCCTCCGCGTGTGCATAGCGATACAATCGATTATGAAAAGACAGAAATCCAGCCTGGTGACGATGTCCACCGTGCGTTTTCTTATGAAACAACAAAGTATATTACGGACCAGCTTCCATGCTGGCTGACTTATACAAATGAGCGCACTCATCAATTGATCGACGAGAATCTGCATCGTTCCCCGATGTATTCAGGAATGATCAAAGGTACAGGACCGCGCTATTGCCCGTCTATTGAAGATAAAGTCGTACGATTTAACGATAAGCCGCGCCACCAAATTTTCCTTGAGCCAGAAGGAAGGAATACTCAGGAAGTGTATGTACAGGGGCTATCCACTAGCTTGCCGGAGGATGTTCAGCAGAGAATCCTACAGACAATCCCTGGCCTTGAAAAAGTCCAGATGATGAGGGCAGGTTACGCAATTGAATATGATGCTGTCGTGCCGACCCAGCTTTGGCCGACACTTGAGACGAAAAAAGTGAAGAACCTTTATACGGCAGGCCAAATTAATGGTACTTCAGGTTATGAAGAGGCAGCAGGCCAGGGACTTATGGCCGGTATCAATGCAGGAAGAAGGGCATTGGGCAAGGAAGAAGTCATCTTCAGCAGGGCAGATGCTTACATCGGTGTTCTTATTGATGACCTTGTTACTAAAGGAACGAATGAACCATACCGTTTATTGACTTCGCGTGCAGAATACCGTTTGCTTCTCCGTCATGACAATGCGGACCTTCGTTTGACAGACAGGGGATATGAGCTTGGCTTGATTCCTGAAGAGCGCTACCAGAAGTTTTTGGCGAAAAAAGAAGCCGTCGAAGCGGAGAAGGAACGCCTGCGCTCCATCATTATTAAGCCTTCGGCAGGGGTTCAGGAATTGATCCGTTCGATGGGAGGAAGCGAATTGAAGGATGGAATTCGTGCTTCTGACCTTCTTAAGCGTCCGGAAGTTTCATATGAGCATATTAAACAGCTTGTTCCTGCGGATGTTGAATTGGATTTTGACACGGCAGAACAAACAGAAATACAGATCAAGTACGAGGGGTATATTGAAAAATCCCTACAGCAGGTAGAACGTCTGAAGAAAATGGAAGATAAAAAAATCCCTGAGAATATCGATTATGATGCGATTTCAAGTCTTGCGACTGAAGCCCGCCAAAAGCTGAAGGATGTCCGTCCGCTTACTTTGGCTCAGGCATCCCGGATTTCAGGAGTAAATCCAGCGGATATTTCGATTTTGCTCGTTTACTTGGAGCAGGGACGCATCGCGCGCATTTCCAGCAATTAATCCAGCAGCAAGGACAGAAAGGGTTGGCTTATGAATACAGATCAATTTAAATTAATGCTTGCCGAGAAGGGGATCGATCTTTCTCCAAAACAAATGGAGCAGTATGAAAAATACTATCATTTGCTCGTCGAGTGGAACGAAAAGATGAATTTAACTGCAATAACTGAAAAACCTGAAGTGTATTTAAAGCATTTCTACGATTCCATTTCTGCAGCTTTCTATTTTGATTTCAATAAGCCGCTCAATTTGTGTGATGTTGGGGCTGGAGCGGGTTTTCCGAGCATTCCGTTAAAAATAGCATTTCCGGAATTAAGAGTGACGATTGTTGATTCCTTGAATAAGCGGATTACTTTCCTGGAGCATCTGTCAAAAGAGCTTGGGCTTGAAAATACGACATTTATCCATGATCGGGCAGAAACGTTTGGAAAAAATCCTGCTCATCGCGAAAAATATCAAGTCGTGATTGCCAGAGCAGTAGCCAGAATGTCCGTATTGAGCGAGCTTTGTCTGCCATTGGTTAAGGTAGGCGGGACATTTGTGGCTATGAAAGGAAACCAGGCTGGCGAGGAGCTTCAGGTTGGTGAAAAAGCAATCAAGGTGCTGGGCGGGGAATTGGAATCAGTACATTCCTTCAAGCTCCCCGTGGAAGAAAGCGAACGGAATATTTTAATCATAAAAAAACAAAAGCCAACACCTAAGCTATATCCTAGAAAACCGGGAACTCCAAATAAAACGCCAATAGAATAGAGTCTCCTGATTCAGTTTCTGCGCCTGCAGGTCGATGTGCTGCTGTATGGGCAGTTCTGGTCCAAAATATCGTGCTTGCGCTTTTTGTCCTAATCCAGGCTTCAGCGCATAGCCAGTTTTCATCCGTGATTTTGCTACTTCGAGTATCTTGCGAGAAGCGTCAGCTTTGAGCAGCTCGGGTCATAAGCCGCCCCTTCAGAAGAATTTTCTAAGGAGCTGGCTGCTCCCACGGCTGTCGCCGCGTCGCAAGGCTTTCGATGATGTAGATTCGGGGAAGTAGCCTGGCTGGGGAACTGCCTCCTCGCAGGTCGGCTTATGCCTGTCGGGGCTGACCAATGCGCTTATGCTTTTTGGTCTATTTTGAATATTAATTTTAGTTTATAATAGAGTCTATAGGCAGGAACTTGTCATTTTTATAGAGAATATGTAATAGGGAGTTCATAAAGGTGGTGTAGGGTGATGAAGCCTTCTTTTTCGCGCTTTTTTGGCCTTGGGGAAAAGGAAAAGGAAAAAGAACGGAACGAAGTGGAAGAACAGAACCAAGTGGAGGAACAGACAGTTGAGGATCTTGACATCGTTGAGAACGAAGAAATAAGGAAAATCCCAATTGACCATATTACTCCAAATAGATACCAGCCAAGAACTGTATTTGACGATGAAAAAATTGAAGAATTGGCCCGTACCATTCACATACATGGAGTAATCCAGCCAATCGTCGTCCGTGAATACGATCACGATAAATTCGAAATCATTGCCGGGGAACGCCGCTGGCGGGCAATGAAAAAGCTAGAGTGGGAAGAAGTTCCGGCAATCGTCAAAAATCTATCTGATTCAGAAACAGCGTCAGTTGCATTGATCGAGAATCTTCAGCGTGAGGAATTATCCCCGATTGAAGAAGCAATGGCGTATGGGAAATTGCTGGAAATTCATAATCTTACCCAGGAGGCGCTTGCGCAAAGATTGGGTAAAGGTCAATCGACAGTTGCGAATAAGCTTAGATTGCTTAAGCTTCCTCAGGAAGTCCAGGATGCACTTTTGAATAAACTGATTACTGAGCGACATGCGCGTTCATTGATTCCATTGAAAAATCCGCAGCTGCAGGTACAGCTTTTGGAAGAGATCATTGAGAAGTCACTGAATGTAAAGCAGACTGAAGAACGTGTGGTCAAGATTTTGAGCCATAATGATGAAAAGCCTAAACCGAAGCGGAAGGCGTTCAGCAAGGACATGCGGATTGCGGTCAATACCATTCGCCAATCCTTAACAATGGTATCTGACAGCGGGATCAATCTCGCTTCTGAAGAAGAAGAGTTTGAGGATTTTTACCAATTCACGATTCGTATACCGAAAAAGAAATAACATTAATGAAAGTGAAGGACAGCTGTCCTTCGCTTTTTTTTTTGCATTTCTATTAAATGAAAATCTTCAAATTTTGGGGGATAGCCGGCGGAAAACGAGTGAATTTCCCGAGTATCTTAAAAGAAGACACCAAGGTTAAATAGAGAAATATTACTGCATTATTTCTTTTTCAGAAAAATTCTATCAACATTCTTAATTCATGATAAAATAGAATACATGATTGCTTTTTCGGGTTCGAAGGAGTTAATTCCTTCATTGAACGGCGGAAAAGTCTATTTTATTAGTATTTTTTGCTTGGAAAAACTATATAAGTTATTTTATGGGTTTGAAAGTAGGTGACAAAGTGGGAAAAATTATTGCGATTGCGAATCAAAAAGGCGGAGTTGGAAAGACAACAACCTCTGTTAATCTGGGTGCATGCCTTGCATACATAGGAAAAAAAGTGCTTCTCGTCGATACAGATCCTCAGGGAAATGCGACAAGTGGTGTTGGAATTGATAAAGCTGACGTAGAACAATGCATTTATGATGTCCTCGTTGATGATGTCGAGGCCAATAAGGTGATCCATCCGACTTCTGTTGAGAACCTGTTTACGATTCCTGCAACGATCCAGCTCGCAGGGGCAGAAATAGAGCTTGTTCCGACCATCTCAAGGGAAGTGCGCTTGAAGCGAGCGCTCGAAGAAGTTAAAGATAACTTTGATTATATATTGATTGATTGTCCGCCATCCTTGGGATTACTGACGCTGAATGCTTTGACCGCTTCTGATGCAGTCATTATCCCGGTCCAGTGTGAGTACTATGCACTCGAAGGGCTGAGCCAGCTTCTTAATACAGTTCGCCTAGTCCAGAAGCATTTGAACCAGGACTTAAAAATAGAAGGTGTATTGCTGACCATGCTTGATGCGCGTACGAATTTAGGTCTGCAAGTAATCGAGGAAGTAAAGAAATACTTCCAAGACAAGGTTTATAAAACCATAATTCCACGGAATGTCCGTCTAAGTGAAGCTCCCAGCCATGGTGAGCCAATTATCATTTATGATCCGAAGTCCCGCGGGGCCGAGGTTTACTTAGATCTTGCAAAGGAAGTGGTTGCAAATGGCTAAAGGCTTAGGAAAAGGATTGAATGCTTTCTTTAACATGGAAGCTGATAAAGAAGAGAAGGTCCAGGAAATAAGCATTAATGAAATAAGGCCGAATCCTTATCAACCGCGGAAAGTTTTCCAAAAAGAAGCGATAGAAGAATTGAAGCTGTCCATCCAGGAACACGGAATCCTTCAGCCAATCATTGTGAGAAAAACAATCAAGGGATTTGAAATCGTCGTTGGTGAAAGACGCTTCCGAGCGGCAAAAGAAGCTAAACTTGAAACTGTCCCTGCTGTTGTCCGTGAATTTAACGAGCAGCAGATGATGGAACTTGCGGTACTTGAAAACCTGCAGCGAGAAGACCTGAACCCAATTGAAGAGGGGATTGCTTATCAGACTTTGATCGAGAAGCTGAAGCTTACGCAGGAAGAATTGGCCAAGAGACTCGGAAAAAGCAGACCGCATTTAGCGAACCATATCCGCCTGTTGTCATTGCCGCCAAAAATCCAGCAGCTCATTTCAGATGGCAAGATTTCAATGGGGCATGGACGCGCGCTGCTTGGCTTAAGAAAGAAGGACAAACTGCCGGTCCTTGTGGAAAAAACCCTCAAAGAAGGATTGAATGTCCGTCAGCTGGAGCAGCTGATCCAGCAAATGAACGAAATTGTTCCACGTGAAACATCAAAACCGAAAGAAACAAAAGACGTGTTTATCCGTGAACGGGAAACCTCGCTTCGCGAGCGGTTCGGCACGACTGTCAATATCAAGCAATCCAAAAATAAAGGGAAAATTGAAATCGAGTTTTTCTCAAAAGATGATCTTAATAGGATCCTGGAACTTTTGGACCAGCAAAACTCCTAAGCTATCAATATGATGGCTTCTTTTTTTAATAGTTTTGTTGGAATTTCATTTTGAAAGCTTCTTAAAAAGGCTGTGGGGATAAGTCAGAAAAAAGCTTTTGTAGAACAGAATTCCCACTCCACAAGCTCTAAAATCAACATTGAATACTACCCTTCCAAATAAATAATAAAAAATAGGTGAAAGAAATGTTTTTACTTGGCACCATTGTAAATGGATTATTGATTATCATCGGAACATTGCTGGGAAGGCTTTTGACGAGGATTCCTGAAAACATGAAGGCGACTGTCATGCATGGTATTGGCCTATCAGTAATTGTATTAGGGTTGCAAATGGGCTTTAAGAGTGCCAATTTCCTGATTGTTATTTTAAGCCTTGTAATAGGAGCGGTCCTGGGAGAAGCCTGGAAGCTGGAAGATAAGCTCAATTCAGTTGGTGACTGGCTTGAACGCAGGCTGGGATCCAAAGGGGAAGGCAGCATATCGCAGGGATTTGTTACGGCTACGCTTATTTTTGTCATCGGTGCGATGGCGATTATCGGCGCTTTGGATAGCGGTATTCGCGGCGATCATGATGTCCTTTATACGAAGGCGATCATTGACGGCTTTACTGCATTGATCCTCACAACAACACTAGGAATAGGTGTCCTTTTTTCAGCCATACCAGTCATGCTGTATCAGGGAATAATCGCTTTATTTGCGACACAAATTGATAAGCTGATTCCACAAGCACTGATGGACAGCTTCATCCTGGAGATGACCGCTACAGGGGGCGTAATGATTTTAGCTATTGGTTTGAACCTGATTGGATTGACAAAAATCAGGGTTGCGAACCTTCTTCCAGGGATCCTGGTGACAGCTATACTTGTCACCATTACTCATTACATGATAGGCGTGTGATTTGACTGGCACATAAAAAGGAAGGAATCATTGAATTGATCCTTCCTTTTTATCATTCCGCAACGGTGGGTTGTTCCGTTTCCAAATCCCAGCTCAATTTAGGCCATTCCTGCTTCTTTGGGAATTGCAGGCTGCTTTCTGAAATACCGTTTGCGATGGTTTTCGCCATTTTTAAAACAAGATTCAACCTTGTATTTTGCAAAACGAAAAACTCCATAAAGCCACTGACATTGACGATTCCGGTAATATGCATATTTCCCACTTCTGGAAGATCCTTATTTACCCCGGCACCTGGTTTGACAGGCCCGTTGCCTACCTGGATGGAACCAACGCTTTTTAAACGGCCCAGGCACGCATCAATGCCAATGATAAATGGATTGAAGTGCTTTTGTTTGATTTCTGCTAATTTTTCTTCCATATTTACTGCATGGATAGGATCATCGAGGGTCCCATACACATGGTAAGGGGCAATATCTTTTTCCTGCAGCAGAGTGCCAATCAGCGGACCCAATGAATCACCGGTGGAGCGGTCGGTTCCAATACAGACAAAAACGATGGGACGAGCGCTAAGATTAGGCAAAAGGTCCAGGATCTCTCCAGCCAGCTTTTCTGCAGCCAGGTCATCTTCGTGGTTAATCTTTGCCACGCTGTTTTTTCGCTCGAAAAAATGGTTTTTGAGATTCATTGGATCCACTCCTTAAAAATTCGTACTATTAGTATACGGACTTTTTTTGTAATCTATACATACCTGTTAACAGAAAGATTTAAACAGGGTCTTTTGGAGTAGAGGTGTTGGGGACAAGGTATAAATACCTATTATATGTCTATAAGAAAAATATTGTTTTTGGGTCTATTCGAAAATGGATTTGTTATTGTAATATAGTAATTTAACGGTTATGTTAGCTTTTAGACACGGTTGCCAGCAAAAAATGTTTTTTGAAGTAAATGAATGAAATCTTTATGGTTAACTGTTAATATTTCTTTAAGACTCTTTACTGTGAAGCAGTCTTCTACTTATTATAACTCTTGTTAAAATGGGCAACAAACAGCATTATTATCTTCAGGCAGGTGAAAAATATGAGCACGGCACAAGAAAGTTTGACAAAGACGGAAGCGTTTTTTAATAAAGTCAGCCAAAAGCTTATGGATGAAAATCTTTGGTTCGCTATTGGTGAAAGTGTTCTTAAAATAATCGCAATCCTGATCATTTCCGGATTGCTGATCCGTATCGGCAAGATTGCAATCCATAACTTTTTCAAGGTTAGGACTAGGGCACCTTTAAGGATTTCCGAACGTCGTGAAGCAACATTAATGAAGCTGCTGGAAAATATCCTTTCCTACGCAGTTTACTTTATTTCGATCATGATGATTCTTTCGGCACTAACCATAAATGTCCAGGCTATGCTTGCCGGGGCTGGTATAGTGGGTCTGGCTGTCGGTTTCGGGGCGCAAAGCCTGGTCAAGGACATCATTACCGGGTTCTTCATCATTTTTGAAGATCAATTCTCAGTAGGTGATTATGTAAGAATTGGCCCATTTGAAGGAACTGTGGAGGAAATTGGGCTTAGGACGACGAAGATTAAAAGCTTTACGGGAGAAATTAATATTCTGCCAAATGGAAGCATTATAGAAGTTACGAATTTCTCGCTTTACAACAGTGTCGCAGTTCTTGATATTGGCATCGCATATGAAGGAAATATTGAATACGCTGAAAAAGTGCTGCAGGAATATCTGGAGACTACTACAGAAAAATACCCAGAGCTAGTAAAGGATCCAGAACTGTTGGGTGTCCAGCAATTCGGTGCTTCTGAGGTTGTTCTTCGCATTGTCGCCGAGACTCTTCCAATGAAGCATTGGTATATTGGAAGACAGCTTCGCAAGGATATCAAGCTGGTCCTTGATGAACACGGAATTGAGATTCCATTCCCAAGAATGGTCATGTACTCACGCCAGGAAGGCGCTGGGCAGAAAGAACTCGGAAAATAAACAGGGGGTTTTGAATTTGGATCACGAGTTTCAACTTAATGATGTTGTTGAAATGAAAAAACCACATCCTTGCGGAACCAACAAGTGGAAAATCATCCGTCTTGGCATGGACATCCGAATCAAATGTGAAGGCTGCCAGCACAGTGTCTTAATTCCAAGAAAAGAATTCACGCGAAAAGTGAAGAAGCTTTTATTGAAGCAGGAAGATTAATCCTGCTTCTTTTTTTATCTTTCTTATATTATTCTTATTATTAAAACAATCGACACTTAAAAAGTTAGACAAATAGATAAAACATGGGGAGATGAGGCAGTGGCAACAGTACATCACTCAGCTTGTCCGTTGAATTGCTGGGACAGCTGCGGATTCCTAGTGACCGTCGAGGATGGTAAAGTAACGAAGGTCGAGGGCAACCCTGAGCATCCAATCACACAAGGAAAGATTTGCGGCCGCGGCAGGATGCTTGAGAATCGGACTAATTCAGAAGATCGTTTGCTATATCCACTGAAAAAAATTGGCGGCAGTTTTCAGCGAATATCATGGAAACAGGCGCTCGATGAAATTGCTGAAAAACTAGCTTTTTATAAAGAATCACTCGGATCGACATCGGTTTTGCACAGTCATGACTATGCCAACAGCGGCCTGCTTTCCAATTTGGACAGCCGATTTTTCAATCTGTATGGCGGAGTGACGGAATTGACAGGATCAATTTGCTGGGGAGCAGGAATCGAAGCGCAAAACTGGGATTTCGGTGATGCTTACAGTCATGCACCTGAAGATTTGGCAAACAGCAAGCATGTGGTCATTTGGGGCAGGAATGTAGCCCGGACAAATATGCACCTTTTCCAAAACCTGCAGGCAGTTAAAAAGAATGGAACAAAAATTTATGTCATCGACCCGATTTATAATGCGACTGCGAAACTTGCGAATGAATATATTTCAATCAAACCAGGGTTCGACGGACTTTTAGCCGCAGGAATCATGAAGGAATTACTGAGATTGAATTTGCAGGATGAGGAATTCTTGGCGAATTACACAGTTGGGTTCCAACATTTAAAGGCGTTATTAGACAGCGTTACTTTAGAATATATCAGTGAAGTGACTGAAGTATCGGCTGATGTCATCACCCATTTGGCTGAAATCTACGCTGACCGTCCGGTATCAACAATCATGGGCCTTGGGATGCAGCGCTATGAAAATGGCGGAAATACGATCCGGCTGCTTGATGCATTAGCAGCAGTCAGCGGCAACATTGGTATTCCTGGAGGCGGCGCCAATTATGCAAATAAGCAGGTGGGGCAAAGCTTTGCTTATAATGAAATGGCGCTGCCTGAACGGAAGACAGCAGCACGTTCATTCACTATGATGAGGCAGGCGGAAGGGATTTTATCTGCGATTGATCCTGAAATTAAAATGGGAATCGTCACTTGCGGAAATCCGCTGACCCAGGTTCCGGATACAAATAAGGTGAAAGAGGCTTTTTCATCACTTGAAACCTTGGTGGTCATTGACCAGTATATGACTGATACAGCTGTGCTTGCAGACTATGTCCTGCCAGCTGCAACGGCTTTCGAAGTAGAAGATGTGTATTATTCCTCGATGTACCATCACTATGTGAACCACGGTCCAAAGCTCGTCGAACCCCCTGGTGAAGCAAAACCGGATGCCTGGATTTGGGCTGAGCTGGCGAATCGGTTGGGCTTTGGCGAGGAATTTAATTTTACAAGAGAAGAATTCATGAAGATGGGTCTGTCTTCATTGGCGGAAAAGGGAATTACTTTGGAGAAAATCCGCACGGAAAAATTTGCGGAGCTGCCAGTAGATAAAATTCCGTGGGCAGACAGAAACTTTAAAACGCCAAGCGGCAAGTATGAATTCACAGCTTCAGCTGCTCCTGACGGAAAAGTCAAGCTGTCGCTGCCATCAGAATCAAAATGGACGAATCCAGCGCTTGCTGAAAAGTACCCTTATTCATTGCTGACGATCCATCCGCTGCGATCCAATCATTCGCAGCATTTTCACCTGTTTCAGCCTGAGCCATATGTGAAAGTGGAAATAGCTAGTAGCGTGGCTGCTGAAAAGGGGTTGAAGGAGCAGGACCATGTCCGCGTGTGGAATGACAGAGGCGAGATCCATGGAAAGGTTGCAGTCCTAAAGGCTGCCCACCCGGGAACCGTGAATATTGACGAAGGATTGAGCGCCCGGTTTGGCGGATCCGTCAACCAACTGACCTCCAGCAGGGAATCAGATAACGGCCTCGGCAGCACACTCTACGATTGCCTGGTGAACATTGAAAAACTTGAAAAAGATTAATGAAAGCACTGCCGCACTTTATTGAGAGTGCGGCGTTTCTTTTGAGGTGAACCGGATTCTGCACATTGGAGCCCTAAAATTCAGGGAAAAACTGAAAAAAGAGGTCACCAATGTGGCTTATGGAGCCCTCAAATTCAGGAAAATCGAAAAAGAGGTCACCAATGTGGCTTATTGGAGCCCTGAAATTGAGGAAAATCGAAAAAGAGGTCACCAATGTGGCCTATTAGCGCCCTAAAATTCAGGGGAAACGAAAAAGAGGTCACCAATGTGGCTTATTGGAGCCCTCAAATTCAGGAAAAAGTCGAAAAAGAGGTCGCCAATGTGGCTTATTGGAGCCCTAAAATTAAGGGGAATCGAAAAAGAGGTCACCAATGTGGCTTATTGGCGCCCTAAAATACAGGGAAATCGAAAAAGAGGTCACCAATGGGGTTTATTGGAGCCCTAAAATACAGGAAAATCGAAAAGAGGTCGCCAATGTGGCTTATTGGCGCCCTAAAATTGAGGAAAATCGAAAAAGAGGTCGCCAATGTGGCTAATTGGCGCCATAAAAATCAGGAAAACCGAAAAAGAGGTCACCAATGTGGCTTATTGGAACCCTGAAATACAAGAAAACTGAAAAAGAGGTCACCAATAGGGGTCCCGATATTGAGAGTAATTGTAACTATGGCTTCTTTTTTACAAGCTTGTCTTTTCCCCCGGTAATCTCTATAATTGTGAGAGGAAAAAATCGTTTAGGTGATACTAGCTTGAATAGATACATTTTTATTATAGAGGAGTGACATGGATGGCCTTAACAGCAGGTATTGTTGGACTTCCTAACGTTGGGAAATCGACTTTGTTTAATGCGATTACACAGGCGGGTGCTGAATCAGCAAACTATCCGTTTTGTACGATTGACCCGAACGTAGGAATCGTTGAAGTTCCTGACCATCGTTTAACTAAATTGACTGAGCTTGTACAGCCGAAGAAGACTGTGCCTACAGCTTTCGAATTCACTGATATTGCCGGCATCGTTAAAGGCGCGAGCAAGGGTGAGGGATTAGGCAACAAGTTCCTATCCCATATCCGCCAGGTAGATGCAATTTGCCAGGTAGTGCGCTGCTTTGCAGATGACAATATCACTCACGTTGCAGGAAAAGTAGATCCTATTTCTGATATAGAGGTTATTAATCTTGAATTGATTCTTGCTGATCTTGAATCAGTTGAAAAAAGAATTGGCCGTGTTGAAAAGTTAGCTAAGCAAAAAGATAAGGAAGCAGCTATTGAATTCCCTATCTTAACTCGTCTTCGTGAAGCATTTGAAGCAGAACAGCCAGCACGTGCGGTTGAATTCACTGATGAAGAAATGAAAGTTGTTAAACACCTTCATCTGCTGACAATCAAGCCTATGCTTTATGTTGCAAACGTAAGTGAAGATGAAGTTGCAGATCCAGACAACAATGAATACGTCCAGAAGGTCCGCGATTTCGCAGCAAAGGAAAACGCTGAAGTCATCGTAATCTGTGCGAAAATCGAAGAAGAAATCGCTGAGCTTGAAGGCGAAGAGAAAGCGATGTTCCTTGAGGAACTAGGAATTGAAGAGTCAGGTTTGGATCAATTGATCCGTGCGGCATACAGCCTGCTTGGACTGGCTACTTACTTTACTGCTGGTGTACAGGAAGTGCGTGCATGGACATTCCGCCACGGCATGAAGGCGCCACAGTGTGCCGGCGTCATCCACTCTGACTTTGAACGTGGTTTCATCCGTGCTGAAACAGTCCATTATGATGACTTGCTTGCAGCTGGATCTATGACTGGTGCCAAGGAAGCCGGAAAAGTCCGTCTCGAAGGAAAAGAATACGAAGTGAAAGACGGAGATATCATTCACTTCCGTTTTAACGTCTAATATCACGAACCCTGCGCTAAAATGCAGGGTTTTTTATTTTTTTTGGCTTTTGCTTGAAATTTTAAATTTTAATATAATCGTACGATTAGCTTGGACAAAAACACGAACATATGTTAGTGTTTAATTATAGATTGATAATAGCTTTGAATTATGAAAAGTATAAACACTTTACATAGCATTGCTTTTGGGAAAAATCTATGATATAATTTCAACTTGTGAGTAATTAAACAATTATTCCTTGCCCTGTAATGGGGCCGTCAGACCAAAAGGAGGTGACAGTGATGAGAAAGTACGAAATTATGTACATCATCCGCCCAAATATTGAAGAGGAAGCTAAAAAGGCTCTTACTGAGCGTTTCAGTGGAATTTTAACAGAAAACGGTGCGGAAGTTTCAGAAGCTAAAGAATGGGGCAAACGCCGTCTTGCTTATGAAATCAATGATTTTCGTGATGGCTACTACCAACTTGTAAAAGTTAATGCAGAGCCAGCAGCAGTTGAGGAATTCTCTCGTCTTGCTAAGATCAGCGAAGATATCATTCGCCACATCGTTATTAAAGAAGAAGAATAAATTAAAATTGATATAGACTTCCAGCTGAAAGTTTCACGTGAAACAGTGCTGAAGTAAAGGAGTTGATTCTGATGATGAATCGTGTCGTTCTTGTAGGTCGTTTGACTAAGGATCCTGAATTACGTTTCACACCAAATGGAGTGGCCGTTGCTACTTTTACTCTTGCGGTAAATCGTGCATTTACCAACCAGCAGGGTGAAAGAGAAGCTGATTTCATTAACTGTGTAGTATGGCGCCGTCCTGCTGAAAATGTTGCTAACTTCTTGAAGAAGGGCAGCCTTGCAGGTGTAGACGGACGTGTACAAACTCGCAGCTATGATGGACAAGATGGCAAGCGTGTTTACGTTACTGAAATTTTGGCTGAAAGTGTTCAGTTCCTTGAACCAAAAGGCCAAGGTCAAGCTTCAGACGGAGGGAATAACTATTCCCGCCAAAATGATCAGGGTTCTCCGTTTGGGAATCAGAATCAACGCCAACAAAATCAAGGTTATACAAAAGTAGATGAGGATCCATTTGCAGGTGGCGGCCAGATCGACATTTCAGATGATGATCTTCCATTCTAATATAAACTCGGACTTATTATAAAAAACAAGGAGGGAAATGACCATGGCAATGGGTGGACGCAGAGGCGGACGTGCAAAACGCCGTAAAGTTTGCTACTTCACAGCAAACGGAATCACTAAGATCGATTATAAAGATACTGATCTTTTGAAAAAATTCATCTCTGAGCGCGGTAAGATTTTACCACGCCGTGTAACTGGAACTAGCGCTAAATATCAGCGTAAATTGACAGTTGCAATCAAACGTTCTCGTCAAATGGCATTACTGCCATACGTTTCAGGCGAATAATGATCGGTTTTTAAAAGGCAGCGGGGCATCCCGCTGCCTTTTATATTAGTATTTGGGTTATTGCATTTGGCGCATCGGTTGATTGTCGACTGTTTTGTGGCTAAAATAGTTCTTAACGGTTATTTTATACTTATATTAAAGTATACCTATTTTGTCTAGCTCCAGCGCCTAGTCCCTCGGGTTCGCATCGGTCCATTCAATGAGGTCAAAGAAACGACTTCACCGCGTGGCCGGCTTGTGCTTTTCGGGGCTGATCCAGGTGCTTGTGCTTTTCTAGTAAGAGGTGGATGATGAAAAATACATATAAGCTGACAGAAGGGTCCATACTGTTGGCGATTTTCGCTGTTTTGTTATTGATTACCTTATACGTCCCTGGACTTGGCTTAGTGGTGAATTTCTTTTTGTCTCTGCCATTCCTGCTTTTCGGTGCAAAACATGATTGGAAAAGCACAGCTGTTTTTACCCTTGCTGCTGTCCTTCTGTCAATGATTCTTGGTTCCTTTTTGGCGATGCCCCTTGCTTTTGCATACGGTACTACCGGTGCAGTAATGGGCTATATGGTCAGGGAAGGGAAAAGTAAACTGGCTGTTTTTATTGCTGGTTCAGTCGTGTTTCTTGTTAATATTGTGGCACAATATGCCGTATCCGTTGTGTTGTTTAAAATTAATTTTATTGAAGAATTGTTGGGCATTTTCCGTTCTTCAGTAGACCAATCGATAAAAATGCTTGAACAACTTGGGCAGGCGCCTGATGAAAAGCTGATCAAGCAGTTTGAGCAAATGGTTGATATGATGGAAACTTTAATGCCAAGCATGTTTGTCATGGCATCATTCATGGTCGTTTTCATTCTTCAGCTTGTATCATTTCCATTTCTTAAGCGCTTCGGTGTAAATGTGCCGAAATGGCGGCCATTCAGGGAATTGACCTTGCCTAAAAGTATTTTATGGTATTACCTTTTTACGATGATTGCTGCAATTCTCATCCAACCGGAGAAGGGAACATATTGGTTTTGGGTGATTTCAAACCTATCGTTCATCTTGCAGATGCTCATGGTACTCCAGGGTTTGTCCTTGGTGTTCTATTTTACTCATGCTAAGGGCTATCCTAAGGCTGTGCCAATTGTCGTGACTGTCCTTATTTTCCTTCTGCCTTTTGTTCTTTATATTGTTAGGATATTAGGTATAATTGATTTAGGGTTTGACTTAAGAAGACGTCTTGGGGAGAAGAAGTAATCAGAAACTACCGCTTTAGGAGCTGAGCACATGCCTTCTTATTTAGAGAGGCGGCAAATACGTTATCCATTGTATGGATTGATGGCCGTAACACTGGTGCTGATAGGGTTGCTGTCTTACTATAACTGGATTATAGGGGCAGCGGGCTTCATTCTCACCGGCCTGTTGATATATCTTATTTTTCAAGTGAACCATAAAATCAGGCAAGAGACGGACGCGTACATCTCAACCTTATCTTATAGGGTGAAAAAAGTCGGCGAAGAAGCACTGATGGAAATGCCCATCGGAATCATGCTGATCAACGACGATTATTATATCGAATGGACCAACCCTTTCATCGCTTCATGTTTTAATGAAGACACGCTTGTCGGCAGATCTTTGTACGATGTCGCAGATGCAGTCATTCCGCTTATTAAGCAAGAGGTCGAAACAGAGATCATAAGCCTTCACGACCGGAAATTCAGGGTCATCCACAAGCCTGAGGAACGTCTTCTTTATTTCTTTGATGTTACAGAACAGGCAGAAATAGAGAAAATGTATCATGATGAGCGTACAGTTATTTCGATTATTTATCTCGATAACTATGAAGAACTGACTCAGGGAATGGATGATCAGACAAAAAGCAGCCTGAACAGCCTCGTAACATCCATTTTAAATAAATGGGCAACGAATAATGGTGTGTTCCTTAAAAGGGTTTCTTCGGAAAGATTTATCGCAGTTTTTAGTGAACATATTCTGCAATTACTGGAGAAGGGCAAATTCACAATTCTTGATGAAGTAAGGGAAACTACCTCCAAGCAAAATGTGCCGCTTACATTGAGCATTGGTGTAGGTACCGGATACTCATCTCTGCCGGAACTTGGTTCACAGGCACAGTCCAGCCTGGACCTTGCTTTAGGCCGTGGCGGAGACCAGGTGGCTATTAAGCAGCCAAATGGAAAAGTGAAGTTCTACGGCGGCAAGACGAATCCAGTTGAAAAGCGTACGAGGGTCAGGGCAAGGGTCATTTCCCATGCTTTGAAAGAGTTAGTCATTGAAAGCGACAAAGTTTTAATAATGGGCCATAAGAATCCTGATATGGATTCAATCGGCTCTGCCATCGGAATCCTCAAAGTAGCACAAATGAATAAGCGTGAAGGATTCATTGTCTACAATAAAAATGAAATTGATACTGGCGTACATCGATTGATGGAAGAAATAAAGCAAAATGAGGCATTATACTCGCGGTTTATTTCACCGGAGCAGGCATATGAAATTGCCTCGGATGACACTTTGCTGGTTGTAGTTGATACTCACAAGCCTTCTCTTGTCATTGATGAAAGGCTGCTGAACCGTATAGAAAACGTCGTCGTGATCGACCATCACCGGAGAGGTGAAGAGTTCATTAAAAATCCGCTGCTTGTCTATATGGAGCCTTACGCATCATCGACAGCGGAGCTAGTGACAGAGCTGCTTGAATACCAGCCGAAGAACGGCAAAATACAGATGCTTGAAGCCACAGCATTATTGGCAGGAATCATTGTTGATACTAAAAGCTTTACGCTAAGAACAGGCGCGCGTACATTTGATGCTGCTTCATACTTGCGCAGTCATGGCGCGGATACGGTCCTTGTACAAAAGTTCTTAAAAGAGGATATCAATACGTATATTAAAAGAGCCAAAATCATCGAGAATGTTTATTTTTACAGGGGTGGAATTGTCATCTCGAAGGGCAAGGATGATGTTTACTGTGACCAGGTGCTGATTGCGCAGGCTGCAGATACTCTCCTTACAATGGACGGAGTGACAGCTTCATTCGTTATATCAAAAAAGACCGACCATACAATTGGAGTCAGTGCCAGGTCTCTTGGCGAGATTAATGTCCAGGTAGTCATGGAACACCTGGAAGGCGGCGGTCATTTAACAAATGCAGCCACCCAGCTGTATGATATGACAATCGAAGAAGCGGAGACTCTTTTGAAAAGTGCGATAGATGATTATTTAGAAGGGGGACAAAAACAATGAAAGTAATCTTTTTGAAGGATGTTAAAGGAAAAGGCAAGAAAGGCGAAATCAAAAACGTTGCAGACGGATATGCACATAACTTCTTAATTAAGCAGGGGCTGGCTGTCGAAGCAAACCAGGGAGCATTAAGCTCTTTAACTGCACAGCAGAAAAAAGAAGAAAAAATGGCCCAGCAGGAAATAGAAGACGCAAAAGTTTTAAAGGAAACTCTTGAAAAAGTGACTGTAGAGCTAACCGCAAAATCTGGAGAAGACGGCCGTTTATTCGGCTCAATCACGAGTAAGCAGATTGCTGATGAGCTTCAAAAAGCACATGGCATCAAGCTGGACAAAAGAAAAATCGAACTTCAGGATGCCATCCGTACCCTTGGCTACACTAAGGTTCCGGTCAAACTTCATAAAGAAGTTCAAGCTACTTTGAATGTACATGTAAAAGAAGGTAAATAATTTACAGTTCCATATAATCATAAACATGATAAAATAATATAGTTAAAGAAAATTGGTGATCGGTACTGCTGGTCACTTTTTTTCTGTTAAAAGAGAGATTTCCTTTGTAAGGGGGCAGGCAGATGAGTGAATTATTCGCGGATCGACTTCCGCCGCAAAATATGGAAGCGGAACAAGCCGTACTTGGTGCAATATTCTTAGAGCCATCAGCTTTGACTCTTGCTTCAGAAATTTTAATTCCTGAAGATTTCTATCGTGTAGCGCACCAGAAGATCTTCAATGTCATGTTGAATTTAAGTGACAAAGGAAAAGCCATCGACTTGGTAACAGTGACAGAAGAACTGGCTTCATCCAAACTGATCGAAGATGTTGGCGGCGTCAGTTATTTAAGTGAATTGGCTGCATCGGTCCCGACTGCAGCAAATATAGAGTATTATGCTAGAATTGTAGAAGAAAAAGCGTTGCTGAGAAGGCTGATCCGTACGGCTTCAGGCATTGCCGAAGACGGTTATATGCGTGAAGATGAAGTGGAAGCATTGCTTGCTGAAGCAGAAAAGAACATCATGGAGGTTGCCCAGCGCAAAGGTGCCGGAGCCTTTCATAATATAAAAGACGTCCTTGTAAGGACTTACGATAATATCGAGGAAATGCATAACCGCAAAGGCGATATAACCGGACTGGAGACTGGATTTACCGAGCTGGATCGAATGACAGCTGGCTTCCAGCGAAACGATCTTATCATCGTTGGTGCCCGTCCATCCGTGGGTAAAACAGCTTTCGCATTGAATATTGCCCAAAATGTTGCTAAGAAAACAGGGGAAAACGTTGCGATTTTCAGTTTGGAGATGGGCGCAGAACAGCTGGTTATGCG
Source organism: Mesobacillus subterraneus (assembly GCF_023715485.1). GTDB lineage: Bacteria > Bacillota > Bacilli > Bacillales > Cytobacillaceae > Mesobacillus > Mesobacillus subterraneus_B. The sequence goes on from NZ_JAMBOF010000005.1 coordinate 34,993, forward strand.
TGTGCTTTGTGCTGAGGGCAACATTGATGCACAAAGGCTTCGTACTGGTTCCCTGACAGAAGAAGACTGGGGAAAGCTAACGATGGCAATGGGCAGTCTGTCAAACTCAGGGATTTTCATTGATGATACACCTGGTGTCCGAATTACCGATATCCGGTCTAAATGCCGTCGTTTAAAGCAGGAGCATGGCCTCGGCATGATTATGATTGACTATTTGCAGCTGATTTTGGGGAGCGGCCGTGCTGGAGAAAACCGTCAGCAGGAAGTATCTGAGATTTCGCGTTCACTTAAGCAATTGGCTCGTGAACTGCAGGTCCCGGTTATTGCCTTGTCCCAGTTATCCCGTGGAGTGGAACAACGGCAGGATAAGCGTCCGATGATGTCGGATATCCGTGAATCCGGATCCATCGAGCAGGATGCCGATATTGTTGCTTTCCTATACCGTGATGACTATTATGACAAAGAATCAGAAAGCAAGAATATCATTGAAATTATCATCGCTAAACAGCGTAATGGACCGACTGGTACAGTACAGCTTGCTTTTGTAAAAGAATATAATAAATTCGTCAATATCGAGCAAAGGTATGATGAATCATACGCTCCACCAGGGGCATAATGAGAATTAATCCGTTTTGGATTGATTCTTTTTTTTTGCCTAAAAAATGCATAGGATATTACGAACAAATAAATTAAATACAGATTAAAATGTTCGTGTTTAGTTGACTTTTTATCCGTGATGCTGGTAAACTTTATATGTTTGAAGCGGAAAAGAATTTACCGTATACCTTTGGAGGTGCTTTTTATATGTCATCAGTAGTAGTAGTAGGGACACAATGGGGAGACGAAGGAAAAGGAAAAATCACTGACTTCCTGTCTGAAAATGCAGAAGTGATTGCCCGTTACCAGGGTGGAAATAACGCTGGCCATACCATAAAATTCAATGGTGAAACATATAAACTGCATTTAATTCCATCAGGAATTTTTTATAAAGAGAAAATCAGCGTAATCGGCAACGGCATGGTCGTTGACCCAAAAGCGCTCATAAAAGAGCTGGCATATCTACATGATAAGGGTGTTTCAACTGATAATTTGCGCATCAGCAATCGCGCACATGTCATCCTTCCTTACCACCTGAAGCTTGATGAAGTCGAAGAGGCAAGCAAAGGGGCTAATAAAATTGGCACGACTAAAAAAGGAATTGGACCTGCTTACATGGATAAAGCAGCGCGTATCGGCATTCGAATCGCAGACCTGCTTGACCGTGAAGCATTTGAAGAAAAGCTCACACGCAACCTTGAGGAAAAAAACCGCCTATTTGAACGTATTTATGAAACAGAAGGCTTTAAGATTGAAGATATCCTCGAAGAGTATTTTGACTATGGACAACAGATCAAACATTATGTTGTCGATACATCCGTTGTTTTGAACGATGCACTCGATGAAGGACGCCGCGTGTTGTTCGAAGGTGCCCAGGGTGTCATGCTCGATATTGACCAGGGGACATACCCATTTGTTACTTCATCCAACCCAGTTGCCGGCGGAGTAACGATTGGTTCAGGAGTAGGGCCGACGAAAATCACCCACATTGTAGGAGTATCTAAGGCATATACAACACGTGTAGGCGATGGCCCATTCCCTACAGAGCTTGATAATGAAATCGGCCACCAGATCCGTGAAGTGGGCCGTGAATACGGAACAACGACAGGCCGCCCGCGCCGTGTCGGCTGGTTTGACAGTGTCGTTGTCCGCCATGCCCGCCGTGTCAGCGGAATCACTGATCTTTCATTAAACTCAATCGATGTATTGACTGGAATTGAGACACTGAAGATTTGTGTGGCATACCGTTACAAAGGTGAGTTGATCGAAGAGTTCCCGGCAAGCCTGAAGATGCTGGCAGAATGCGAGCCAGTTTACGAGGAGCTTCCAGGCTGGACAGAAGATATCACAGGAGTAAAAACCCTCGATGAGCTTCCTGCGAACGCAAGGCATTACCTGGAGCGTATTTCACAGCTTACAGGCATCCCATTGTCCATCTTCTCAGTAGGCCCTGACCGCACACAGACAAACGTCGTGCGCAGCCCTTGGAGATCATAATAATAGTTTATAAAAATCCCCCGCTGGAATGAGCGGGGGATTTTTATAATTGTTATTTTAAAAGTCAGTATAAGGTAATTGCACGATATTGATTTTAAATAAAGAATTTTTCAGAAAAAAAGCAGCAAAAACAGCTTCATTATAGAAAAGAAAAAATATCAAAAAAAAATTTTAAAAAAACATATACAAATAGTAAAATGCTATGGTAATATAAACAACGTTGTCACTGATTCGACAAAAAACGATAAGCTTCATAAGTTTTTATAAGAGCCATTAGCTCAGTCAGTTGCTCGCATCCATGAATCAGCTTTAGCGGCAACTTGCGAAAAAGGCCGAAGGTCTTTTGAGCACAGTATCCAAGCAAAACTCTGTTTGGAATCAATTTCATTAAGAGCCATTAGCTCAGTCGGTAGAGCAAGTTGCTCACACCCCTGAATAATCTTCTGCGGCAACTTGCGAGAAGGACCGTAAGGTCGTTCGAGCATCGCAGATGCGAAAAACAAAACAATTTAGGGTAAACCATACAAGGTAATAATCCTAATTATACGAGCCATTAGCTCAGTCGGTAGAGCATCTGACTTTTAATCAGAGGGTCGAAGGTTCGAGTCCTTCATGGCTCACCAAGGTTTTTTCAATAGCGAAAAAAGCGAAAATAACTTACATTCTATATCTGGCCCCTTGGTCAAGCGGTTAAGACACCGCCCTTTCACGGCGGTAACACGGGTTCGAATCCCGTAGGGGTCACTTTTATACATATAAATCTAAAACCGTATTAATACGGCTCAGTAAGTTGCTCGCTTCCTCGCATAATCATCTTAGGCAACTTGCGAGAAAGGCCGAAGGTCTTTTGAGCACAGATCGAAAACAATCTTAATACGGCTCAGTAGCTCAGTCGGTAGAGCAGGTTGCTCACATCATCGACTAAGCATCAGCGGCAACCTGCGAGAAAGACCGAGAGGTCATTCGAGCAAAGGACCTAAACCAAACAAGGATTAGGGAACATTTCTTATCATGGCTCAGTAGCTCAGTCGGTAGAGCAAAGGACTGAAAATCCTTGTGTCGGCGGTTCGATTCCGTCCTGAGCCATTAAAAAAGGGAGCGTGTCATTTGACATGCTCCTTTTTTTTGTTACATTCCTGTAATATTCCTGATAATTTTCCTATTATTAACATGATTGTGCTATAAATAACAGCAATGATCGTCAATAATCCTCCAAAAGTAGGGGAATATCCTATTATTACTGGGTTTTTGGCTTATTTTAAAAATTAAAATAGGTAATTTTTACGACGTATCATTCCCATATTACTGACAAAAATCGTAATAAAATGTCAGCTATTATACAATTTTGTTACATAATGAAGACTAGTATTTTTATTGATACATTTTATGGTAAAGTATAGAGGTACAATTTTCTGATAATAGTTATATAGTACTAGATTAATATAATAGTGTTTGACCGTCGTAGGAGGATCAGGATGATAAATTTTAAAAATAAGCTGTCCAGTCTTGCGGGCAAAACATCTAGAGAGATGAAGCCGGCAATCAGGAAGTCAATAATGGCTGCAGTAACTGTAGCTGCATTGTCTTTTGGTGCAGGAAGTGCTGCACATGCGGCAAATTCTAAATTAACAACCGTATATTATGTATATGTAAATGATAAGTTCGCAGGGACTGTGGCTGATAAAACTGAAGTTGAAAAGCTTGTAGAAGATAAATTAGCATCAGTTCAAAAAGAATATAAAGATCTTGATGTTGAGCTTGGCTTAGACGTTTCGTTTGTTCCTGAGCAGGTGTTCAGCTCAGCCGCCAATGCAAATACATCAGAAGTATTGAATGTTCTAAAAAACCAAATGACCGTTCAGGCGGAAGCATCAGCGCTTGCCATTGATGGTAAGCCGGTAGCATACTTGAAAGATGAAGAAGCTTCCAAGAAAGTCGTTAAAACATTGATGCTTGAATACGTTACTGAAGAAGAATTAGCTGAGGTGGAGAACAGAAGGAAATCTCCTAATCTACCAATACCCGAAGTAAAAGAAAATGAAACTCGTATATTAGACGTTCGTTTCACCCAAAATGTTTCAACTTCTGCTGAAAAAGTTAATCCTGAGCAAATTTTAACAGTTGAGGAAGCACTACAGCTGCTTAAAAAGGGTACGTTAGAAGAACAGAAATATCAGGTTAAAGATGGAGATGTTCTGGGCAGCATCGCAAGCTCACATAACTTGGAGCTGGCTCAATTACTTACCTTGAACGAAGGCTTTAAAGAAGATTCTGTTTTAAAGCCAGGCCAGGAATTGAACGTAACAGTCCTAAAGCCTTTCGTGGAGGTCATTGTTGACCGCCAGACATATGTAAAAGAAGAAGTAGCTTTCCAAAAGGAAGTCGTTGCTGACGCCAGCATGTTCAAAGGCGACACGAAAAAGAAACAAGAAGGCAAGATTGGCATAAATGGTGTCATCTATGGAATATCTGAACAAAATGGCAAGGTTGTAAAGAAGGAAACGCTTAAAAAGGTAGTCCTTCAGGAACCCGTCAAAGAGATCGTTGTCAAAGGCACAAAGGTTGTCCCTTCACGCGGTGACGGAACTTTCGTATGGCCGACTAATGGAGGGTATGTATCCAGCCAGCAGGGATACCGCTGGAACAAGATGCATAAAGGCATTGATATCGCAAGACCTAGCAATTACACAATCAAAGCAGCCGACAACGGAGTAGTTGTTTCTGCTGGGTATGATAATGGCGGATACGGCAATAAAATCATCATCGACCATCAAAATGGTTATCGCACAATGTATGCACACCTTGCATCCATATCTGTGAGCGTTGGCCAGACTGTATCACGCGGATCCAAAATTGGAATTATGGGCAGGACAGGAAATTCAACTGGCGTCCATCTTCATTTTGAAGTTTATCAAAATGGCAAACTGATCGATCCAATGTCCAAACTGAACCGTAAATAATAAAATTTAAGTCTCTAGGCGAACTAGAGACTTTTTTCATTAAAGGCTGTTTTTGCAATGATGGTTGCTTTTCGTACAAAACCTCTTTGCAGTATAAGATAGACATCGGGGCTCTTTTCTTGCTGCTCCTTAACCTGCAATGCCCTAAAGCTCGTAAATTCCAGTTGCCGATTTTTACTTTTGTTTGAGAAAGCAACAAAGTTTACGAAAAGAGCATCATAAAATTTTGCAGTTTATTTATTGTTATGGGCAGGATTGGTACAATTGGGAAGAGAAGAAATAGAAGTTATATAACAGATAAATTCAGTTTTTCACTGATTTAAAGTAAAATAGGTAGGATAGGAATTTTATAAAGATAAGAAAAAATTATATAGGATATATATTCTGGTTTTAAAAAGGAGAATGGGTATGGAGAAAAAAATCTTGGTTGTAGACGATGAAAAACCAATTGCAGATATTCTACAGTTCAATTTGAAAAAAGAAGGGTATGACGTTTATTGCGCATACGATGGGAACCAGGCAGTTGAAATGGTAGAGGAAATCCGCCCAGATTTGATTTTGCTGGATATCATGCTGCCGATGCGTGATGGCATGGAAGTCTGCCGTGAAGTCCGCAAAAAACATGAAATGCCAATCATCATGCTGACGGCTAAAGACTCTGAAATTGATAAGGTTTTGGGACTTGAGCTTGGGGCGGATGATTATGTCACAAAGCCATTCAGCACAAGGGAATTGATTGCAAGGGTAAAAGCCAACCTGCGCCGCCACCAGCAAAATGCAGTTAAGGCTGATGAGGAAGAGGAGTCCAATGAGATTAGCGTCGGCTCCCTGACGATTCACCCTGATGCTTACGTTGTTTCTAAAAGAGGCGAGACAATTGAATTAACGCATCGTGAATTCGAACTTCTCCACTACCTCGCGAAACATATCGGACAAGTCATGACAAGGGAACACTTACTGCAAACGGTTTGGGGCTATGACTATTATGGTGACGTCCGTACGGTTGATGTAACGGTAAGGCGTCTCCGTGAAAAAATTGAAGATAACCCAAGCCACCCGACATGGATCGTGACAAGACGAGGAGTAGGCTACTACTTGAGAAACTCTGAGCAGGAGTAAGGAGAGCGAATGAAGAAAGTAGGTTTTTTTCGATCCATACATCTTAAATTCGTGCTTATATATGTACTGCTTATATTAGTTGCAATGCAAATAATAGGTGTATATTTTGTCCGTAAACTCGAGACCACCCTGATGACAAACTACCAGGAATCTGTAAAATCTCGTGTGGATTTGCTGGTTTATGATATTCAAGAGGAACTAATCAAGGAGCGGGGCAAGGAAGATCCGACAAAGGAAGAAGCGATTAAAGACATTTTAAAAGACTATAAATCCCAAGACATATCTGAAATCAGGGTCATCGATGGGGGAAGCTTTAAAATTCTTGGCACGAGTATTAGCAACCAGGGAATCGTAGGCCAGAGAACAACGGATTTAAAAATCAAACGCTCGATTATTTTTGAAGAAGATGAAGATGTCATACAGATGGACACTAAATCGGGAAAAAGAGCATGGGTCCTTTCCACTCCAATCATGCATAACGGCGAAGCGATTGGGGCCGTTTATCTGGTTGCTGCGATTGAGGATATATTCAGCCAGATGAAGGATATCAATAAAATTCTTGCAACAGGTACAGCAATTGCACTGCTCTTCACTGCCATTCTCGGTGTACTGCTTGCCCAGACCATCACGAGGCCGATTTCAGATATGCGCAAGCAGGCACTGGCGATGACCCGGGGGAACTTTTCGCGAAAGGTTAAGGTTTATGGTTATGATGAAATTGGACAGCTGGCAATCACCTTCAACAACCTGACTAAAAAACTTCAGGAAGCCCAGGCAACAACAGAAGGTGAGAAAAGAAAGCTGTCCTCCGTCATTTCCTATATGACTGATGGAGTCATTTCTACTGACCGGAAAGGGCGCGTCATCTTGATTAATGAACCTGCGGAACAGATGCTGGGTGTTTCACGTGAAACAATTCTTTCACAGCCACTTGTATCATTACTGGGCCTCGACGAAAATTATACTTTCGAAGATCTTCTCCAGGAAAAAGAATCAATCGTTCTTGATTACAGTACAAAAAGCAAGCCGTTCATTCTTCGCGCGAACTTCTCAGTCATCCAAAAGGAAAGCGGCTTTGTGAACGGACTGATTGCCGTTTTGTATGACATTACTGAGCAGGAAAAAATCGATCTAGAAAGGCGCGAATTCGTTGCGAATGTTTCCCACGAGCTGCGGACGCCATTGACGACAATGAGGAGTTATTTGGAGGCATTGGCTGAAGGTGCATGGAAAGATGAAGAAATTGCTCCTAACTTCCTTGAAATCACCCAAACTGAAACAGAGCGGATGATTCGCCTTGTTAATGATTTGCTCCAGCTTTCCAAAATGGACAGTGTCGATTATCACCTTTCAAAAGAATGGGTGAATTTCCCGGTTTTTTTCAACCTGATCATCGACCGTTTTGAACTGGCAAAGAATCAGAATGTCACTTTTATCAGGGAGATTCCAGAAGATGCAGTATTTGTTGAAATAGACGAGGACAAGATCACTCAGGTCCTATACAATATTATATCTAATGCAATGAAGTATTCACCTGAAGGCGGGACGATCACTTTCCGGACAAAGGAATCGGAAGATAGGATCACCATCAGTATTTCCGACGAAGGTGTTGGTATTCCAAAAGATAATTTAGATAAAATTTTCGATCGTTTCTACCGTGTAGATAAAGCCAGGACTCGCAAACTGGGCGGAACAGGCCTCGGACTTGCCATCGCGAAGGAAATGGTCAATGCCCACGGGGGAAGAATCTGGGCAGAAAGTGTGGAGGGTAAGGGAACGACAATTCATTTCACCCTTCCTTATGACCGTAGTGCAGAGGATGATTGGTCATGACATATGAAAATATCAAAACAGCGATTTTAACGTTCCTTGTCCTTCTCAGTGGTATTCTGACCTGGAATATTTGGACATATCAGCCAAACTACGAAAGTGTGGAAAATAATCCAAAGACAGTTGAAGAAGTCAGTATCTCCACTCAGCGGGATTTGAAGAAGATCGTCAAACCACACCAGATTATTTACCATGTTGAAGGCAAGCAGTTTGGGTCAGTAAGCAATGGCTATATAGATGATATTATTTCAGCCATTTCGAAGTGGAAGTTTTATGATGTGAAAAAATTTCCGGGCCGGATTACCGACTTCAATGAAAAAATCGCCCAGGGTGAAAATACGGAAATAATCTTCCCGGATGAAGTGCCAATTGAAATTTATAAAAGGGTTTTGAATATTGACGATAAAGATTTGCCGAAATTTGATTTTGACCGCATTATTATCAATACTGAAACCCAGCAAAAGCAAGATGGGATTATTTATTTTTACTCCCAAAGAAACCAGCAGGTTTACGAGAGTAATGTCAATCCTTCCTTTATAAACGAATTTACAAATAAATTTTATAAGACAGCAGGAAGGCTGACACCCTATTTCTTGCATACTGTGTCAGGCATAAAGTGGTTTTATTTGCCTGCAGAAGAAACTAAAATGGTGAAATACACCTATTACCAAAATCCGCTGGACTCAGAACAATTTAAGGGAGCTCTGTTCAAGGACCCGAGTTTTGTGCAGCGCAGCATTTCCGATGGCATTGAGGAATATACGGATGATGCCACAAAAATGACTGTAGACACTAAAACGAACATGATTTACTATATAAATCCTGTACGGGACCAAGATTCGATTATTGGTACCAGCAATGTTCTCCAAAGAAGCATCGAGTTTGTCAATGAGCACGGAGGCTGGACTGAAGCATACCGGTATGTTTACAAGGACGATTTTAACCAAAAAGTTTTATTCAGGCTTTACAGCAAGGAGGGCTATCCTGTCTTCAATCAGACTGGAAAGTCCGAAATTCTCCAACAGTGGAGACAAACAGAAATCAGCCGGTATATACGTCCCGGTTTCCATTTGGAATTGCCGCTGAATCCCGATGTTATAACAGAAATATTGCCATCCGGATATGCAGCGCTGGAACAACTGGAGAAAAAGAAGGACTTTAAACCGGAATTGTTACAGAACCTTATGCCGGGTTATTATATGGCGCAGGGAGAAGAAGTGTCATTGATCCTGCTTGAGCCAGGCTGGTTTTATTTATATGATCAGGAATGGCGCCAGCTAGTCTGGGAGGAGGAATTGAAGAATGGATTGGAGTAGAATCAAAACAATCTTTATTCTGACCTTCCTCGTATTGGATATTTACCTGGTGTATCAGTTCATGAATACTAGGGACGCGGCCCAATATGAAATCCTAAAAGAAGCGACCCTGGAAGAAATGCTGAAAAATGATGATATAAGCTATGGTGAGCTCCCTGAAGCGAAAGAAAAAGAGCAATATCTCAGTGTCACGACGAAAGTATTCGCCACTGAAGAGCTTGAGAAAATCAAGGGACAATCTGTCAGCCTTGGGGATGGGACATCAATTGAAGCCAAGCTTGAAAAGCCGATCAAACTGTCCAGCAAATTCGAGCCGGCGGAAATTTCAGCTTTTGTAAAAATGAATATCTTTGCCGGTGAACAGTATGAGTTCTGGAAAAAAGATGATGAAAACAGGACCATCACCTATTACCAAGAGTTCGATAATAAAACTTTCTACTACAACAGCAACGCGAAATTGACATTTTATTTCAATGAAAATAATGAAGTGACTTCGTATAAGCAAACGTACCTGGAAATCATCGATGAGCTTTCGGATGCAGAAGAGCTGCTGCCCCCGTTAAGAGCGATGGAAACTCTCTATAAGAAAGGTTTGCTGAAGCCAAAGAGCAAAATCACCGAAGTCGAATTGGGATATTCTACGCTCGTTTCACTGACAGCATCCCATGTTGTAACGCCAACGTGGAGGCTTGTAGTCAACGGTAAAGAAAACCTTTTTGTGCACGCATTCGAAGGACGAGTCATTCCTTTGACCGATGGTGAAAATAAGATTACGGAGTGAAGAGATATGAGTTTGCATTTTAGTGTTCTCGCCAGCGGGAGTACGGGAAATGCGATCTATGTGGAGACGGAGGGCCAATCCTTTTTGGTTGATGCCGGGTTGAGCGGTAAGCAAATGGATGCATTATTTAAGCAAATTGGCCGCGATATGAAAGACCTCTCTGGAATATTAGTGACGCATGAACATAGCGATCATATAAAAGGCATAGGAATCGTTGCCCGTAAATATAAGCTGCCAATCTATGCGAATGAAAAGACGTGGAAAGCAATGGATGGTCTGATTGGGGAAGTCCCGCTTGATCAAAAGTTCAGCTTTGACATGGAAACCGTGAAATCCTTCGGCGGCCTGGATATTGAATCCTTTGGCGTGTCCCATGATGCAGCTGAGCCGATGTTTTATGTGTTCCATAAAGAAGGCAAGAAATTGGTGCTCATCACAGATACAGGCTATGTCAGCGACAGGATGAAAGGCATCATCTCGAACGCGGATGCTTATGTATTCGAAAGCAATCATGATGTCCAGATGCTGAGGATGGGGAGATATCCGTGGAGCGTCAAGCGACGGATCCTGAGTGATTATGGTCACGTCTCCAATGAAGATGCTGCTGTCGCGATGAGTGAAGTGGCAGGGGACAACACGAAACGGATTTACCTTGCGCACTTGAGCCTCGATAACAATATGAAGGAGCTTGCAAGGATGTCGGTGGCCCAGACGCTGGAAAGCCGGGGCATCATCGCAGGTGAACAATTCGATTTAATTGATACAGATCCGAAGACTCCAACAGCATTGACAGCAATTTAAATAGTTTGTGGCAATTGTTTTATAGCTAAAGGAGTAAAGGCATCTGTTAAAGATTGCTTTTACTCCTTTTTGTTTTAAGAACTTATGATTTAGATATTGTAGCAACTGGTAGTATAATAGCGGTATAAGAAAGATTAACAGTTATTATTTGGTCAATGAAAGGATTGGTGAACATTGGGTTATTATGATCAGGATTATCAAGGCCGTTATAAACCGCAAAACGGGAGAAAAGGCGGTTACTTCTTAGCGAGCCTGGCAGGCACAATCATAGGTGGATTATTAGTTATATTCTCGATACCGTTGTTATCTAACTTTGATGTGCTGCCATACAAAATTGAACCGAATAATCAACCAGCTGTAAGCGAAGAAGAACAATCTGACTCTGATGATAACGATAAAACAGCTACCAGAAATGTATCGCTTGATGTATACTCGCAAATCACCAAAGCAGTCGACAAAGCTGGTGATGCAGTAGTCGGCATCACGAATATCCAGGAAAGCACCAGCTTCTGGGGCCAAAGCCAGGAATCAGGCGGAACAGGTTCCGGGGTAGTGTATAAAAAGGAAGGCGACAAAGCCTACATTGTCACGAATCACCATGTTGTTGCAGATGCTTCAGAGTTGGAGGTCAGCCTGAGCGATGGAACGAAAATTCCTGCAAAGCTCTTGGGAAGCGATATATGGACTGATCTTGCTGTTCTTGAAGTGCCGGCCGATCAAATTAAAGTTGTCGCGGAATTTGGCAACTCTGATAAGCTTAAGCCAGGTGAACCAGTCATTGCGATTGGAAATCCATTAGGACTTACTTTTTCAGGTTCTGTTACACAGGGCATTATTTCAGGGACAGAACGAGCGATACCGGTAGATATTAACCAGGATGGAACACCAGACTGGCAGGCGGAAGTCCTTCAGACAGATGCTGCGATTAATCCCGGAAATAGCGGAGGAGCATTAATTAATATAGAGGGACAGGTAATTGGCATCAACTCCATGAAAATTGCTCAGAACGCGGTTGAAGGAATTGGTTTATCGATTCCAATCAATTATGCGTCACCGATCATTGACGATTTAGAGAAGTCCGGTGAAGTAAAGAGGCCTTTCATGGGTGTGGAGTTAGCTTCTGTGAATGAAATTTCATCCAACCATCAGCAGAATACATTAAAGCTGCCTAAAGAAATTAACTATGGCGTCGCCATCAGAGGTGTACAGCCAGATTCGCCTGCTGCTCAGGCTGGATTGCAGGAACTTGACGTCATTGTTGAAATGGATGGCGAAGAGATTCGTGATGTAGTCGATTTGCGCAAACATCTTTATAATAAAAAGAAGGTCGGCGATGATATGCAGGTTAAGTATTATCGAAATGGACAGCTAGCAGAAACGACCATGAAATTAGGCGGAGAAACTTTATAGACATGTGGACAACAGCAGGAAGCGGATTGCTTCCTGTTTTTTTATGTTAAAATGGTCTCTGAGGATAATTATAAAATGGAATTAAGTAAAAGATAAAATGATAAAAAAGATAATGAAGGGATGGAAATATATGAAGTATTGCTGCGGTGAACATGTAGAATTGGCGCTGGATGAAGCGGTTGATGAGTTTGAAACAGCACCACAATTAATGAAGTTAGAGGCTGTTGATAAGTCGGAGTTTGTTTGTGGATACTGTGGACAACCAGCTGTATATATGGTGGCGAACGAATGATCGCCTACTAAATGTGGATATCGATGTGAATATGTGGATAACTACTGTGGATATCTTGTTTGTAAACTGTTTGTAATCTGTTTGTAAAGTGGGGATGACCTGTGCATATCTCAATCGTGACGGTTGGCAAATTGAAAGAAAAGTACCTAAAGCAAGGAATTGAAGAGTATTTAAAACGCCTTGGAAGCTATGCAAAAATAGATGTAGTTGAGGTGCCTGATGAAAAAGCACCGGAGGAATTAAGCGAGACGGAAATGGTCCAGGTCAAGCAAAAAGAGGGAGAACGCATACTGGCAAAAATCAATCCTGATACATATGTCATCGCCCTGGCCATCAACGGAAAACTGAAATCATCCGAAGAGCTAGCTGACACCATTGATAAATTGGCCACATACGGGAAAAGCAAAATCGCCTTCGTCATCGGCGGCTCCCTCGGTCTAAGTGACGAAGTATTGAAAAGATCTGACGAACAGCTGAGCTTTTCAAAGATGACGTTTCCACACCAGCTGATGAGGCTGATCTTGGTGGAGCAAGTGTATCGCGCATTTCGGATTAATCGCGGTGAACCGTATCACAAGTAAATGAGGTATTATTAGCTAAATGCCTCTCCTGATGGTTGGGGAGGCTAATAGGTAAAAGCGATTCTTAGCCGAAAAATAATAAATGGGTTTTATTCTCAAAATTTTTATGGGAAATAGATTGACAAACTTAAGAATCCTTTTAAACTAAAAATAGCTCTATCCTCAAATTCTTCTACAACACATTCTTCTTTTCTTTCCTACCGAGATTCTTTTTTAATTATTATTCTTAATTAACCTTGTACTTTCTCCAATCAAGACCACAATAAACCTCTTTTTTTACTTCACATTAAAATCTTTTAATTTCAAAAATATATCCGAAGTTCAAATGATTCATCCTTGCAACCAATAGATTTGTATATTAAATGATCATGTTGTGGAAGTTCTGCATTTTAATATTATTTTTATAAAACTCATGAGCAATACACCTTGTATGAGATGTTGTGTAGATGATTATTTTCTCGACCCCAATGCAGCGCTCATTTAGTAAAGGAGAATTACCTTTGGATAGGAGGAGAAAACTGATGGGATTTGAAGAAGAATACCAGACCTTTATGAATGCTCACTTGCAGAAAAGAAACGGTGAACGGTTACGGCGTTTGCAAGAAGGGCACAACGAGGCTGAAAGGATGTTTTTGAGACAAGTGTGGTGGCCTTTATTTTATCATTTTCGCTACCTTCATCCGGAATATGAAGTCAATGATTTCAAGGATGGCAAAAGGTATTTGGACTTTGCCTACATTCGTCCCGCCATTCGGATTTGCCTTGAGATCGACGGATATGGCCCCCACATGAGAAACATAAGCAGATGGCAATTTGCCGACAACCTGGAACGTCAAAACCAGTTGGTCATTGACGGATGGACAGTAATCCGCTTTTCTTATGACCAAGTTAAAGAGCAACCTCGTCGGTGCCAACAGATTGTCCAGCAAGTGATTGGCCGATGGTTGGGTGATGAGCTGGATCAGACCTCCCTGTCACTTGTTGAAAAGGAAGTGCTTAGGTTAGCGATACGAAAAGGGGAAGCCATATTCCCTATAGAAGTCGAGGATTATCTGAACTTAAGTGACAAGACGGTAAAAAAAGTACTCTCTCAGCTAGTCGATAAAAAGAAGTTGATTCCCGCATCTGGGACAATGAGGATCCGCTCTTATAGGTTGGGGGAGGAGGTTAAGAATCCGGTCTGATAAATAGAAGGAAAAATTCCTCTAAATTAGTAAATTGAATTGAAAATAGCTTATTTAGACGGAGAGATTCCGCCTATTAACTCGAAAACTGAGAAAATGAGGGAATTTGCTTTGCATAACCGGAAAACCTCCGCTTATCTACCCCGAAACGAGCTCCATTCTGCATTTAACAGAAAAATCTCCGTTTATTTAATTTTCGCTGGTTACCTTGGTTCCTGAATAAGGACAAGCCATCTTATTTAAAAGTAAGAGAGATAAATAATATTTAGCATTTTTCTTTTCCCAATCCGGATGAACCTTAAGTGAATGTAGATAATTAATGCCAAGTTGTGTTCCATTTAGGAAGATCATCACAGTCAAATTCTAATTGGATTTAGATTTTACCGACCATATAATCTCTGCGCAAAATTACAGTAGGTCAAAATTAAAAAGGCATTTGTACTGCTAAATTAAGAAACTGCATTAAATTACAGATAAGTGAACCACTATATGCTGAATTAGTACATGAGGTCCTTTCCGATGTCCAGTCAGATTGGACTTTTTTTATTTTTTCAAGTAACGAAAAATCCAGTAGTAACTTATTAAAAAATTATATCCGTATAAAAAACACTCTATAAAAAATACTAAACCGTAATCAATGAACTTAAAAAAAGGGGTTAGATGGAAATGAGATATAAGCGCCGTTTTATATTGTTGTTCATTTTTCTCTCATTCTTGGCAGCTTGCAATAAAGAAAATGAAAAAACAGAAAAGCCAACGGAAGAAAATTTGGGATACACCAAAACCGATATGGATGATCTTAAAGATAAAAATGATCCATATAGTAAGTCAGTTAAACGAGGTTATGATTTAATGAATGATACTTCTGTATTATTAGATGAATATGTGGGTAACAAACTCTCCTGTTCAAGTTGCCATGGTAATGCGGGCCTTGATTCCACTTCTTCTTTTATCGGCGTAACCGCAGTTTACCCGCAGTATAATGCCCGCGCAGGAAAGGTATTTACAATCGAGGACCGAATCAATGGCTGTTTTAATAGAAGCATGAACGGGAAACCATTGCCTTATAACAGCGATGAAATGAGAGCGATGGTTTCCTACTTAACTTATATTTCAAGAGATGTACCAACGAGCATCAAAGAACGAAAGTGGATGGAAAAAAATAGAATAGAAAAATTGCCGGAAGCTAATGCCGCCAATGGAGAAAAGCTTTACAAACAATCATGCGTGACTTGCCATGGCCAAAATGGAGAAGGCAGTGGAGCAACAACGGGTCCTGCTCTGTGGGGAGACAACTCATTCAATAATGGTGCTGGGATGGCAAGATCGGGGACAATGGCTGGATACATTAAACGAAATATGCCGCCTGTAGAAATGGGGGGCCTGAATAAAGGGGAAATTACTGAACAACAGGCAGCGGATTTAGCCGCCTTCATTCTCTCCCAACCTCGCCCTGATTTTGCTGAAAAAGCAAATGATTGGCCGAATGGCGATGCGCCAGATGATGTTCCGTATAGTACCAATTCCAAGAAGGTTAAAGAGGAATCCCCTCAAGGTGCTGAAGGGGAAAAGAAAAAATAAAGACAAGTAAAATTATCGAACAATATAATTACAATCATTAACGAACAAAGGTCTTATCTGCTTAGGATAAGACCCTTTTATTATTAGTTTTTCTAGATAGAGAAGGTTAATCTATAAACAGATCATCACCATTCTTTATCAAAATGAGATACATAGGGCTTTCTAAATAAACAATATGGATTTTTAGACTTCTGGATTTTTACGAGTTTTAAGGCATTCCCTGTTCAGGCAGGTCCAATGTATAATTGAATCATAACCTTTTTTTATTAGGTGTTTATGTATCTTAATAGGTCGATATTGAAAAAGAAAGAAATAATCCATATTGGAGGATTTTGATGATAAAAATTATGGCTGATTCAACATGTGATTTATCTGATGAAGTGCTTGAATTGTACGATATCAGCATAGCCCCGCTGACAATAAATATAGAGGGTAAAATCTACAAAGACAGGGTAGATATCCAACCAGATGATTTTTATGGAATGATGGAAGCATTGCCTGAATTTCCGACCACAGGTATGCCAAGTCCAGTGGAATACTTAGAAATAATCAAAGAGGCCGTTAACGCTGGATATAAGGAAATAATATGCATATGTATGTCTAGTGGAACGAGCGGAGCATATCAATCAGCTGTATTGGCAAAAGATTATTTCTATGATGAAAGCCCTGATTCAGCCGTAAAGATACATGTAGTGGATTCAAAATGCATGAGCCATGGCAGCGGCTGGCTAATCATGAAAAGTGCGATGATGAGGGAAAGGGGAGCCTCATTTGAAGAAATAGTCAGTTTTAATGAGAATTATAAGAAGAAGATAAAACATTTCCTTTCCGTCGATGATTTAGACCATTTGATTAAAAGTGGCAGACTGACCAATACGAGTGCCATAATCGGGAAGATCTTAATGCTGAAACCTATAATGACTATGAAGGATGGAAAAGGAGCCATAGTTGGAAAGGAAAGAGGGTTGAAAAGAGTTCTTAAGCATTACACTCAAGAGTTTATGAAAAGAAATGACAGAGAAATAACGGAATTTCTTATAATCGGATATACATCTGATAGGAAAGTTGCCGAAAATCTTAAAGCAAAAATTCAAATGGATACCGATTTTTCTGGGGACATCCATATTATGCAAATGGGCGTGTCTGTCGGGACTCATGTAGGCTTAGGCGCCATTTCTATGTTTTTTGCAGAAAAGTGAAATTAGAACGATGGATGAAGAATTTTAAATATTAAATAGACGATGATCGCTGTTAAAGACTCTAAGGTGAACCATACCCCAAGAACGTAATGTTGTGCCATGATATCGGATAATCTAATTAATCCTTGCAAGAAGCGGAGTTAAGGCCTTTTTTGTGTGTTCATAAAGTTTTGTGGAAGGACTTATCACTTTTTAACCAGCTTAATATAGTTTATAATTATCAGATAATAGTAGATATTTTAATATATTAATCATTATAATAGATTATATGTGGTTTTAATTGGGATAGAAAGGGTGTGCCTAGGTAGCGCCCTTTGCTTTTTATTACACCTAAGCAGGAGTCTTTACTCCTTTTTGAAAATAACGGTGATAAGGAAGGTTATAATGAACAACGGACAGAAAGTAACAGACGTTATCTTAATTGGTGCCGGAGTCATGAGCGCAACGTTGGGATCATTACTGAAAGAGTTAGCACCTGAATGGGAAATCAAAGTGTTCGAGAAACTCGCAACTCCAGGAGAAGAAAGCTCTAACGAATGGAATAATGCAGGTACGGGCCATGCTGCACTGTGCGAGCTTAACTATACACCCGAAAAATCTGATGGATCGATTGATATAAGCAAGGCGATAAAAGTGAATGAGCAATTTCAGCTTTCAAGACAGTTTTGGTCTTATCTTGTTAAGAGCAATCTAATTCGTAATCCCCATGAATTTATCATGCCAATTCCTCATATGAGTTTGGTTGAAGGGGAAAAAAATGTAACGTTTTTGAACAATCGTTTTAAAGCGCTTTCAGCTATTCCTCTGTTTCAGGGGATGGAGTATTCCGAGGACCCTGAGAAACTGAAGGAATGGCTTCCGCTTGTAATGGAAGGACGTACATCAAATGAACCGATCGCTGCAACGAAAATCGATTCTGGAACCGACGTCAATTTTGGCGCCTTAACACGAATGTTGTTTGAACATTTGAAGAGAAAAAATGTCGAGATAAACTATAATCATAGTGTAAAAGATATCAAACGTGCTAGCGATGGATCGTGGGAAGTTAAAGTGAAAAATCTAGATAGCGGTAAAATTGAAGACCATCATGCGAAATTCGTCTTTATCGGCGGTGGCGGTGGAAGTCTGCCTTTATTGCAAAAAACGGGTATACCTGAATCAAAACATATTGGTGGATTCCCGGTAAGCGGATTATTTATGGTATGCAATAATCCGGAAGTTGTAGAGCAGCACCATGCAAAAGTGTACGGTAAAGCTAAGGTTGGTGCTCCTCCTATGTCTGTTCCGCATCTTGATACGAGATTTATAGACAACAAAAAATCATTGTTGTTTGGACCATTTGCGGGCTTCTCGCCGAAGTTCTTAAAGACCGGTTCAAATTTAGATTTGATCAGTACCGTAAAACCGAATAATGTCACCACGATGCTGGCAGCAGGCATGAAGGAAATGGCATTGACGAAATACCTGATCGAGCAAGTCATGTTATCACATGAAAAGCGAATGGAAGAGCTGCGTGAGTTTATTCCAAACGCCAAAAGCGAGGATTGGGGAATGGTGGTAGCGGGCCAGCGTGTGCAGGTTATCAAAGATACTGAATCAGGAAAAGGGACACTTCAATTTGGCACAGAAGTTGTCAGTGCCACTGATGGCTCGGTAGCTGCATTGCTCGGAGCTTCTCCTGGAGCATCAACTGCGGTTCACGTAATGCTTGAAGTGTTAGAAAAATGCTTCCCGGAACAAATGTTTAAGTGGAAACCGAAAATAGAAGAAATGATTCCGTCATATGGTGTGTCACTAGTGGATAACCCAGAGCTTTTCCAGGAAATCCATGCTTCAACAGCAGAGGTGCTTGGCCTAAGCGGAAAAGAATTTGTCTATAGTTAATTATTTGGACTAGGATAAATGATAGTTAATGAGTAAGAACCTTTGATCTATTTAGATTGAAGGTTCTTTTTTTGATACGTAAGTTAAAGCTTTTTTGTTTGTTTCTTTGGAAATTATGGCTGATATTGCAAGGGTTTATGGTGTGCCATTAGATGATCTGTTATTCAAAAAAATGGCTAATCCATGGGAGTTAGCCACTTTATTTTAATGATTCAAAGTGAATTCACTCCTGATTTTCTGTATAGTATTAATTAAATGGAAAATTCCGAAAAAAGGAGGAGAGAGTATGAACTCAATGGCTGACCTGCGGGCTTTCCCTTATCCTTTTGGGGATAGTGATGTCTATAGGTATTCCAATAATGCGATTCCTTTAGATCCTCCGAATCCTATCGAGTTGACGGATTCTTACTTTGACGAAATCAGTCTAAAGAGGGAGCTGCTTACAAAGCATCCAGAACGATGTTATCATTCGGCACCTCATACGCTGGATGCGCAGTGGGAGGTTGTAGATTTAATAATTGATAATCTGGTAACCCATTATCCTGATAGATTTGAATTAGAAAAGAAAGATGATGAGTGGGTGTTTTCTAACGTTCAGACAAATGAAAACATCACCTTTACGTTTGGTGATAGTACTTCTCTTAAGATAGAACCACTGGATTTTATCGGCCGCCATGTCCAAGAGGATTTGCTATTGATGATGCAGCGGGATGGCAACTTGTTTTTAGATGCTGGACAACTATGTTTTCCCGCGAATTGGTCGTTGTACTTTGACGCGGGGATGTCTTTTAAAGAAATCCATTCACCTATTCCAGGCTTTAAAGATCAGTCTCTTGATGACCGAATCCTGCAATTTTTAATGAGAATTGAGGCGGGATCACCTTGGTGGAGAAAAAATTGGTCGCTCTTGGCAGGAAACAGGCTGGACACATCGCTGGAAACCTTCGCTGACTGGGGCCAGGCACGGAAACGGGTGACAAAGGAGAATGCCGGAGAACTGGTGCATTTGAGAGTAGAAGTACAAAAACTGTTCCGTCTGCCAAAGAGCAATGGAATTTTATTTACGATTCATTCGCATATGCTGCCATTAGAAAAATTCGTTCAACATCCCCCCTGGCTAGAAAAATTTTATTCAATCCTAGATGAACTTCCTGATTTTATTGCCGGATACAAAGGTATTTCCCTGTATCGGAAACAGGTCCTTGAATACCTAGAAGAGGAAATGAGAAAGCGATGATTCGAAAAGAGCTTTCGTTCAGTAAAGGGAAGAGGAAATTTTTATTTTGTGCCGATTCAACAGAGGAGAAGTCGCTTCACGATTTCGTCCATCAAGCAATGGAGGAAGGTATCCAATTTGATTTTCATATAGTAGGAGAGGAACCAGACTCCTTTCTCGACATGTGGTTCAATCAGCAAAAAATGGGCAGTTATTTATACATTTCTGGTGGGTGGGATTTTGTAAATCGAGTGAAGAAAATCGCTTTGGCAGCAGGCTTTTCACACGAAGAAATGCAAATGAAAGTCACTGGGCCTTTTAAAAAGAAATTGATTTGCTGTACATGTCACGCGGGCAATCCAATCGAGGATGAAGCATACATAACTTGTAGAAACTGTGGAGCAGAACTAGAGGCATCAACCCATTATTCGCCTCGTTTGGAAGCCTATCTTGGCTATGTATCTATATAAATAGGCTCTTTTCGTAAACTTTGTTGCTTTCACAACCAAAAGGATTAAGAGTTTTAATGCAATCCCTGTTCAGGAGCTTTTTCGAAAAGAGTCCGAAACCATAAGGAATAGGGGATGAATTTTTGGCTTTAAAAAAACCATCTATGTGAAAACAGCCTATAATTAAAGGTCATAATGGAGGAGCGTTGGCTTGAATCAAACTTCAACTTTAAGAGTACGTGTAAGAAATATTAAAGACGAGACTTCCACAATTAAGAGATTCACTTTAGAATCAATGGATTACTCGAAGCTGCCTCCATATAGCGGCGGTTCCCATATCACAACCTTTTTGTCACTTCCTTCAGGTACATTGGAAAGACAGTATTCTCTGTTTAACACGACTTTAGAGCCTGGGCTGTTTGAAATAGCTGTCCGTTTGGCGGAAGATTCAACTGGCGGCTCCCGCTTTTGGCACCAAAATGTTCAAGCAGGGGATGCTTTAACTGTAAGCTTCCCGAAGAATTACTTTCCGTTGAGTTTCCAGGCGAAACATCATGTCTTTTATGCAGCCGGGATTGGGATTACACCATTTTTATCAATGATGGCGGAGCTGGCGGAAAAGGAACATTCCTTTGAACTTCATTATGCAGCAAATTCAAAAGAGCAGTGTGCTTTCTACGAACACTTAAGAACCGTCTATCCAGATCGATGCCGCTTTTATTTTTCTAATAGTGAAGGTACAAAACGTTTATCGCCGAAACTGCTTCTGGATCATCGGATCGGGACACATGTTTATTTTTGTGGCCCTGAAAGGATGATCGAGGATTTTACCAATGCTGCAAAAAGCTATGGCTATCCTTCCTTCAATATCCACTGGGAACGATTCGCGCCTCCAGTAAACAGGGAACATAAACCGTTCTCGGTAAACCTGCAAAGAAGCGGGAGGCAGTTTGAAGTGCCAGCCAACACTTCACTGCTAGATGTGCTTCGTAAATATGGAATCAACGTGCCGTATTCCTGCCGTGTCGGTGGATGCGGGACTTGTGAAGTGAAAGTAGCAGAGGGGGAAGTTTTCCACTATGATTCATTCCTGACTGAGGAACAGCGGTGTTCAAAAGGAATCATGCTAAGCTGTGTTTCAAGGGGAAAGGGCAAACTAGTGCTGGATTTATAATATAAAACCAAAACCGCATCTGATAGAGGATGCGGTTTTTTGTACAAAAATATTTAACTGGCAATTACTTCTTGGCTTTCCCTCTTTTTTTCAGATTGATCGACTACCGCGGCACCAACCACGTCACCGATCACATTTGAAGCAGTGCCAGCCATGCCGATAATAGCGTCAACACCTGCTATCAGGGCCACTATTTCAAGCGGGAGGTCAAACATCGTCAATACGGCTGCAAGCGTTACAAGACCTGCAGCGGGTATTCCTGCTGTACCAATAGAAAGGAGGGTGCCGACTAGAATAATTGTCAGAAAATCCATAGTCGAAAAATGTGCTCCGGAAACATTGGCTGCAAAAACGATTGATGCCCCCATTCTTAACGCTCCACCATCAGAATTAAATACCGCTCCTAACGGTAAACTGAAATTAGTAATCTTCTCAGAAATACCAGCTTTTTTCGCACTATCAATTGCGACAGGAAGTGTTGCAAGACTGCTGGAGGTGAAAAACGCTGTCGTATAGGCATCTTTTGTATTCATGAAAAAGTTCCTTACAGGGATTTTAAATAGTTTAAGGATACCGCTATAAACAAAGACCCAAAGAATAATAATCCCAATATAAAATACAGCCGTGAACTTCAATAATGATGTGAAGGTATCCCATCCTTGCGTGCCAAATGCTGTTGCTGCAATGGCAAAAATACCGATTGGTGCATAAAGCAGGATTCCTTTAAGGATCCGGAAGAAAAGTACATTTGCCGCATCAAATAATGATTGCAATTGGACTCCGTATTTCTGGATGTTTTCATCAGTTGAGAATCGCATTCCGGAAATCGTAAACCCGATTATGATAGCTAAAAACATGACGGCCATTAAATTGCCTGTAGTAAAAGCAGTAAGGATATTGTCTGGAACAATACTCAATATTACATCAGAAGCTAATGGCGTTTCCGGTTTAGCTACTTCTGCTTTCGGTAACGACAGTGATTTGCCAGGATTGATCAATAAGGAGATGCCAAGACCGATTAAAACAGCTGAAGCCGTTGTAACGGCATAATAAAGGACTAATTTTCCGCCAGTCCTGCCCAACTGTGCGGGATTCATTTGGTTCACTGCCAGGACAACTGTCAAAAATACAACAGGAGTAGCAATCATGTTAAGCAGTTTTATTAATAACGTCCCAAGAGGTTTTACTATTGCGGCGTCCGGTCCAAAAATGATCCCTATTAAAATACCGAGGATGAAACCCGACGTCATTTTTAAAATAAAGGAAGAATTCTTATATTTTTTCCATATGTTCACTTCTTTTACCGCCTCTTTGCTTAAAATTTTAAGAATATTTCAAGTGAAAATTCACCTATTATTAAACTACACTTGTTGCAGGGAACAAACAATAGAGAAATGGCAATCAATGTGCCAGGAAGGAAAGTTTTTGGATGAGGAAAGTAAAAAGGATCCGTCGCCAGATCCTTTTTACACTATTTTTATATTAAGTTAGATGGAAAGTTAGTAAACTGTTATTTCAATGCACTTACTGCATTGATGGAACCGAATCCGGATTGTCCGTCATAGCCTGGTTTTACTGTTTTAAATAAAATTCTTTGTACCAATCTACAAAAGAACCTAGACCTGCTTCTAATGGTGTAGAAGGAGAGAAACCAGTATCCTTTTGTAAATCATTAATATCTGCATAGGTCATTTTTACGTCTCCAGGCTGCATTGGTGCTAAGACGATATTTGCCTTTGTACCGATTTTCTCTTCAAGGATTTTGATAAAATCGAGGAGCTTTACTGGATTATTGTTGCCGATATTATAGATTTTAAAAGGAGCATAACTTGAACCAGGGTCTGGATTTTCACGATCCCATTCAGGATTAGGCTTTGGCGGACGATGAAGCAGCCTTACGATTCCTTCAACAATATCGTCAATAAAAGTAAAATCTCTGCTCATGTCTCCATTATTGAATACCTTTATAGGATTGCCTTCAATGATATCCCTGGTAAATGAGTAGTAGGCCATATCTGGTCTTCCCCAGGGACCATACACGGTAAAAAAACGAAGCCCTGTTGTGGGAATACTGTATAAATGACTGTACGTATGCGCCATTAATTCATTTGCCTTTTTTGAAGCAGCATAAATGCTTACCGGGTGGTCAACTGGATCTTTTTCGGAGAAGGGTGTTTTTGTATTTGAACCATAAACCGAGCTCGAGGAGGCATAAATCAAGTGGTCAACAGGATATTGCCTGCACGCCTCTAAAATATTTAAAAATCCTGACAGGTTTGAATGAATATATGAATGTGGGTTGTTAAGGCTAAAACGAACTCCCGCTTGAGCAGCTAAATTGATGACAATATCGATAGAGTGGTTCCTAAAGATGGAGTGTAATTCATCCTGATTTGCCAAATCTATTTTATAGAAAGTGAATTTGGAGTTTGCTTCTAACAGTTTTAACCTCTCTGTTTTTAAAAGAACATCATAATAATCATTAAGGTTATCTATACCTATTACCTCATAACCTTCTGATAGCAGCCGTTTTGACAGATGAAACCCAATAAACCCTGCCGCACCTGTTACGACAATACTCATTTTCTACTATCCTTTACCTGGTTTCTATAGGTTTCTCTAAACCAGCCCATTCTGCTCTTTCCCACAACCTGTTTTTCTTTTTTTACTGGTCGTTCCTTTTTCACTTCAACTCTTTCAAGTACTTCGTTTTCCTTCTTGGAAAACGGAATGGGCTCCCTGGTCCAATTAGCATATGTTTTAGGATGCATTACTCTTATCTGATCAAGGAATGAGTTGAGGAACTCTCTTTCGTGAAGGTCCTGGAATAACTCCAGGGGCCTATCTTGTGCACGAAAATTAGAATAGACATGATCCACTAATTTGAAACCTTTGCTTGTGATGAAAATATGCCTTAAAGGCGCATCAATCTGGGTAAAACCTTCTTTTTTCATTGTAGATAATATGTCTAAAAGGTGCCTGGTTATATCCTCTGAGAGTTTATTTTGTTTTTTCAGGTATTGGTTTAAATTAGGTCCCATTAAATATTCCATTACAATGTAATTCGTTCCTGTTTCATAAACCTTGGGAATGAAGGATAAATGTTGGTTCGATAATAAAACGTCTTTTTCCTGTTTGCAATGATCCGGTTTTCCATAAATTTTTACACATTTGTCTTCACTTATTCGATAGACAGCACCCTGGTGGCCTTTGCCAATGAGTGGCTGTGATACAGAGCTTGCTATCTTGACTGCGTTTCCAGAGCCGCCTGATGTGACCGGAATATTTCTGTAGTCAAAATTGTTTTCGGCAAAGTACTTTTCCCATGTTTTATAGGTTTGTGGCTCTATACTTTTTACGCGGGATAAAAAAGAGTCTTTTAATAAAATGATATTTAAATCTCTTAATAATTTTAGGGGGACTGGATGTTGCCTTTTAAACGCATTGACATGGTCAACTAGTTTTAGTTCTTCATTTTCAAGGACAAAAATATGACGCAATGGTGCATCGATCATCGTGAACTTTGCTTCCTTCATTGCTTGTAGAATTGAGAGGAGTTTTATTGTAATCGATTCGGGGATATAGGTGCAGTTTCTGAGATATTCCTTCAATGTGGGGCCGTTAAAAAACTCCATTACAACAAAATTGGTGCCTGTTTCATATAATTTAGGGAAAAAGGATAATTGTTGTCCTGCTTTAAGAGCTTCTGCCTCCATCTTGGCTTGTAGTGGGTCTGTATAGACTTTCACACATTTGTCTTCAGATAGCTTAAATACAGCTCCTTGAGAGCCCATGCCAATTAGTGGATAGTTAGTGGGGTTATCGATTATTAAGGTTTTTAAACCTTTTGTTACTTTAATTGATTTAAAATCCTTCATTTCATTTCCCTCCCAACAATTCATCGTAGTATTTAGCCTGTAAAAGAAGTTGCTGCTCAGCATCAAAGAACCGTTCAACTTTTTTTCGAGCTGCTTTTGTATAAGATGTCCAATGGTTCCTATTGTTCAGCATATATTCAAGGGCTGCTGCAAGTTCATCAACATTGTTCTCCTGTACCAGGATGCCTTCTTTATTATGGGTAATCAATTCAGGAATCCCTGCATGATAGGTGGAAATTACGGGTACTCCTAACGCCATGGCTTCTTTTAATGTGTTAGGGATACCTTCAAGGTCTCCATTGGACGCTTCAAGGCTCGCAGCACAGAACAAATCAGCATTCATCATATGCTGTTGAACTTGTTCTTTTGGGAGATGATTTAATAAACGAAAAGAATCACCTAAATTTAGTTGATTGGCTAACGATATAAGCTCTTCTTGAAGTTCGCCTCCTCCAATAATGGTCAAAGTCGAATTGGGAAATTTATCTTTTATTTTTTTGTAAGCCTTCATTAAAACATGATGTCCCTTCTTTTCCACCAATCTGCCTACGGAAAGAATATTCTGACCTGAGCCTTGAACATCAGGCGCTCTGTAATGGTATTTGTTTAGATTAACCCCTCCGTAAAGCACTTTGATTTTTTCTGGAGGGCAGCCCCAAGATTTGATACTGTCAGCTAAATAATTGCAAACTGGATAAAAATGGTCTCCTTGTTCAAATAGCATTTTCATATGTTCCAAATATCCAACTGGCTGATTGGCTAAGGTTGCATCCCGGCCTCTTATACTTGTTACCAACGGGAGATTGGTCTTTTCTTTGAAAGGGAGCAGTAATATGCCCAGCTGACCGTGGTGGGCATGTAAAAGAGAAACATTATTTTTCTTAACGAATTTCTTTGGAGAATAAATTTCACTAAGATAGTGAACCTTTTCATTCAGTAGTGACAGGTCAGTCATGTACTTTGGCTGGCGTATCATATGGATATAATCGTAACCAGGGACTTCGCGTATCTGGGGAATATATTGAGTGGGATCGACTCGCAAGTTTAAATGGATAACAGTTTTCAATCAAAACTTCTCCTTCCTATATAACGTAGCTGTTCGTATATAGTTTATGAAGTTTGAAAAAAAGGACTTGGACATATAGGAAAAGAATTAAAATTGAAGCGCGGATTTATTTGCTGAGGTCGAAGTTCTGTTCTTGTGAAAATAAAAGGCTCTTTTCGTATACTTTGTTGCTTTCACAACCAAAAGTATTACGAGTTTTAATGCATTCTTCAGAAACCGCTTGAAACCAAGAGATATAGGGGATGAAAGCTTGATTCGAAAAACAACACTCTATGCATACCAGCCCATAAAAAAGACGAAGTTCCCGGAAAGGATCAAAATGGATTACTAACATCCATTATCCTATCAACTTCGTCGTTTCTTAAACTTAAATTTTCCTGTCCAACGCCTGAGGAGGCTGCTCCAGCCACTTCTCCGTAATCGTCAAAATCAATCCTTTACCGTAAAACTTCTTCATTTCATCAGAGATATTGGTGAACGTGGTGACGATATCAGACCGTAAGCTAGAGGTCATCGCCTGGTTGATCATGATGAAACAGAACATTCCGAGGCATGTATTCACAAAGAACATCATCAGCTTATCGGAAAACGGAGATTCTTTCGCATCGTATATATTGAAATCACCAGATGATGAAACCGGAATATTTTCCTTATCAAAAAGCTCTTGAAGGGAACTGGTGACTTTTTCAAGTGACTGGTTCCCTTTGCTGAGATGCTGTTTTAGATCTTTAGTTTTGGCGAGCTTTCCAAACGTTACGAGAATCATTTTTGAAAATTGTGCTCTATGGATAATTCGGGTTAGATTGGCGATTTCTGCAGCATTTACAGGTCTTGAACCGCCGAACAGCCCATTCAGATAATTCATGTGTCCAACCATATCGATTGTGTGGTCCATGGCAACCTGAGGCGGCTTCAAGTATACGCCTTTTGACAGCATCAATTCAGTCATCTCATTTTGAATCTGCAGGACGGACTCAATAGCCCCTTGAAAAATAGCCCGGATATCCTTTCTGGTAGAATCAGAAAATGCACTTGGGTATGTAATCATGGAAAGCATCGTTATATCATGGCAAATATATAAAATGAACGTATCGGAAAATACCCTGCCTGCATCCAATCGCACATCATCAGAAGTGAATCCTAAAGGCATCGTAATCTTCTCTTTTGTAAAAATCTCCTTCAAATCCTGCAGGTTTTTTTGAGCGAAATCCAATAACTTTTCAACAATTTTTTTCACCTCTGGATCATCTGCAGTTGCAAGAAAATATTCATAAAAACGCATTTCCATCGTGATTTTTAAATAACCTGCCCATATATTGGAAATTTCTGTCGCGGTCAACTCAAGATGGGACTTGTTTGTTGTCTCAGACATTCCACACACTCCTTTCCTTATAGTGTTACTTTTAAATAAAAATTTATTACTAACAGAATGGTTAATTCTTTGTAATCTCTCTAACAGACGGATACATATAAAAAAACAGCTGGGAAAAACTTTAACAAAAGGAGGTTTTCAAAGTGAAAAAGTTCTTATTAATGTTATTGCTGGCGTTCTCCATGTTCTCTATCACTGGCTGCGGTAACGATGCACCGCCGGAAGAGGACGAACAGCTAGAGGATGTTGAGGAAGAGGATGAAATTGGTGACGGCGAAGTGGATGATGAGTAGCATTATTAGTTTCACTTGCCATGCTTCATTTATGCCAACATAATAACCATAGTCGCAGGAATTACACGCAAAGGTGATTATCTGAGCAAAGATTCAAAGTCTTTGCTCTTTTCTTTGTTTAATCTCGTGGACTCCTGTATTTATTTTGTATAATTATTGACATATGACCGGTCAGTCAGTAACATTATATTGTATTAGATAAGACATTATGGGGCAGGTGTACTAGTGAAGGGTTTAGTGAATTTTGTATTAGGAAATAAACTGGCAGTTTGGCTTTTAACGATTATCATCACCGTATCGGGTATCTACTCTGGAACGCGTATGAACATGGAGACAATCCCGAATATATCGATTCCTTACTTAATGGTTATGGATGTTTATCCTGGAGCGACTCCTGAGAAAGTGATGGAGGATGTGTCCATTCCAATCGAAAAAGCGGTGGAAGGACTAGCGGATGTTAAATTCGTCTATTCAAATTCGTATTCCAATATGTCCAGCATCCAAGTGGAATATGAATACGGCATTGATATGGATGAAGCTAAGCGTGCTCTGCAATCTGCATTAGATGCAGTGAAGCTTCCTGAGGGCGCACAGGAACCTGCCATTACAGCCATCAGCATGAATATGATGCCTGTTGCAGCGCTTAGTGTCAGCAGTACGAAAGAGGATATTGTGGAGCTAACGTCAACAGTTGAGGATATCATCGTTCCTAAGATTGAAAAAATCGATGGTGTTGCTTCCGCAACAATTACAGGCCAACATATCGAAGAAGTCAATCTTACTTATAACGAAGCTAAAATGGCTGAGTTCGGCCTGACTGAGGATAAGGTAAAAGAAATGATCAAGGCCAGCAACCTGGCTGTTTCTCTAGGACTCTATGAGTTTAAAGAAGGAGAGCAGGCTGTAGCTGTGGATGGCAAGTTCATGACCGAAGATGAGTTGAAGAACATGTTGATCCCTGTTACGCCTTCTGCAAGCAATCCCTCACCATTTGTGAAGCTTAGCGACATTGCCGAGGTTGAATTGGCAGGTAAGGTACAGTCTGTATCACGTACAAACGGTGATGATGCCATTGCGATTCAAATCGTAAAAGAGCAGCAGGCAAATACCGTTGATGTCGTGAATGAAGTTAAGGGCTTGATCAAGGAAGAGAAAAAGAAGATTGACGGTCTGGTCATCGATGTCTCTCTTGACCAGGGTAAACCTATTGAAGAATCCGTTTCAACCATGATTGAAAAAGCATTATTTGGCGGATTAATCGCCGTCTTGATTATCCTTTTATTCTTGAGGGACTTTAAATCTACGATTATCTCGATTGTTTCCATCCCAGTTTCGATTTTCATGGCACTGCTGTTATTGAATTGGATGGATATCACGCTTAATATCATGACGCTTGGTGCCATCACGGTTGCGATTGGCCGAGTCATTGATGATTCCATTGTCGTCGTTGAAAATATTTATCGCCGCCTGCACTTAAGAGAAGAGAGATTGACAGGCCGTGCCCTTGTACGGGAAGCGACGATCGAAATGTTCAAGCCTATTCTTTCATCAACTTTAGTTACCGTAGCTGTATTCGCACCGCTAATTTTTGTTGGGGGAATGGTAGGTGAGCTTTTTGCGCCATTCGCATTAACGATGACGTTCGCGCTGGGTGCATCACTCATCGTGGCGATTACGATTGTACCCGCATTGTCTCACTTCTTATTCAAGAAAAAGCTATATAGTGAAAAGACAGAAAGCAGCCATAAAGATGTTGGAAAATTAGCTAACTGGTATAAAGGCGTACTTAATAAATCCCTTAACCATAAAATCATCACTTCACTCATTGCTGTCGTTTTACTGGCTGGCAGCCTTGCACTGACACCAATCATTGGCTTAAGCTTCATGGGCAGCGAAGAAGATAAAGTCATGTATTTAACATATACACCTGGAGCAGGTGAGCTTAAGGATGAAACCTTAAGGAATGTAGAAAAAGTCGAAGAGGAAATGCTTAAACGTAATGAAATTGATATCGTTCAAATATCTGTTACAGAAGAAGCAGATCAGATGTCAGCCATGATGGGCTTAGGTTCAGGCGGTGCATTAATGTACCTGATCTTTGACCCGGAAATGGAAAATTTCCCGGAAGTCCGTGATGAAATTGAAGAATATGTATTCAATATAGGACAAAGCGGTGAATGGAAGAGCCAGAATTTCGGCGGAATGTCGATGCCTGAAAATGAACTCAGCTACACATTCTACAGTGAAGATTTAACGAAACTCAATAAAGCTGTGAATATGGTAGAAGCAGAAATGAATGAAAATGAGGGGTTAAAGGACGTATCTTCTAGTGCTGAGAAAGCATATGTCGAGTACACCTTTAAAGTAGAGCAGGATGAACTGCTGCAGTATGGGCACACTGCTGGACAAATTGTCATGATGCTTAACCCATCAAAGACCAAGGATGTATTAACAACGATTGAAAAAGATGGTGAAGCACTCGAAGTGATCGTCCAGCAGGAGCAAGCTGAACAGCCTGAATCTATCGATGATCTCCTGGCTACAGAAGTGCCGACCGCATTGGGTACTACAATGCCATTGTCTGAGCTTGTAACAGTCGAGAAGGGGACTACAATGAATACCCTTGCACGGAGCAAAGGTGAGTATTATGCGTCCGTTTCTGGAACAGTCATCGATGATGATATCTCAAAGGCCACATCGGAAGTAGATAAAGCAATTGATAAGTTGGATTTACCCAAAGGTGTTGAAGTCGGGGTTGCCGGTGTCCAGGCAGATATGACTGAGACATTCACTCAGCTTGGTGCCGCTATGCTTGCAGCGATTGCCATTGTCTACTTCATTCTTGTAGTAACCTTCCGTGAGGGTGTCGCGCCATTCGCAATCCTGTTCTCACTGCCTTTTGCGGTGATAGGTTCATTCGCCGGATTGCTAATTGCTGATGAAACCATCTCGGTCTCGGTTATGATGGGTCTATTGATGCTAATTGGTATTGTAGTGACGAATGCCATTGTACTTGTAGACCGAATCATCCATATGGAACGTGAAGGTATGACAATGCGTGAAGCAGTCCTTGAGGCTGGCGCAACCCGTCTTCGTCCAATTCTGATGACAGCAATCGCTACTGTCGGTGCTCTCATTCCATTAGCAATCGGTTCTGGCGGCGGAGGCCTGATTTCAAAAGGTCTCGGCATTACCGTAATCGGCGGATTGACAAGTTCAACATTATTAACATTGATTGTAGTACCAATCGTGTATGAAGTACTATCTAAAGTATTCAAAAAGAACCGTAGAGAAACGGAAGAAAATTAAACAATTAACATCGCTGGATGACTAGTCATCCAGCGGTGTTTTTGTGTTTTAGTACTGTGCGAATAGCCAGCAGGCATTCGTTTTACGTATAATAAGTTTTGAATTAAGAGGAGGAAAGAACATGTCTAACTTACCAAATTGCCCAAAATGCAATTCACAATACACGTACGAGGATGGGAGCATGCTGGTTTGCCCTGAGTGCGCGCACGAGTGGAATCCTGGAGAGACTAATCAGGAAAATGAGGACGTTAAAATTGATAAAGATTCAAACGGCAATGTGCTCAACGACGGTGATTCAGTAACTGTTATCAAGGACCTTAAGGTTAAAGGAACTTCATCGGTCATTAAAATCGGCACAAAAGTTAAAGGCATCCGATTGGTGGATGGCGACCATGACATTGATTGTAAGATTGATGGTTTTGGCGCGATGAAGCTGAAGTCAGAGTTTGTTAAAAAGATATAATTAAAAAGCCAGACGTTTTGTCTGGCTTTTTTAATTATTACCTGTCTTACAGAAAAGGGACCCTTTAGCTAGCAGTTTAGCCCCTCCGATTAACATTTAACGAATACTTCTACCTCTCCTTAATCCACTGAAAGAACTCCGATCTTATTTTAATCATGTAAAAGTTCAGCCATTTCTTATCTTTATCCATCATGAATCCTTCTGCAGGGAAGACCAGCAATAGATTTCTGGAAATGCTGCTGTTTTCTTTAAAAGGGTATGCATGGAGCAGAATTACATATTTAAGGCTAATAAGTTTTTCCCAGCGATTAAAAAGCGAGATATAAAGGAAATTTTTATGGCTCTTTCCTAAGAGGGGAGGGGAGACTAATGGAAAATCGAGGAAGTTTTTCTGTTCTAAAATCTTTGTTTACAAATTTGTTTACGTGTATACAATTTGTAAACAATCTGTATACAATATTGTTTACAAGTCTACAAACTCGTAAACAATTAGTTACATCAACATGTATACAATTTTGTAATCAATGTGTACAATTAAGTATACAAATCAAGTTTGGTTTACAGCCTGTTTACATGTTTACAAATATATTTCTTTTCATCTGTTTTTCTTGCAGTATCTATTATTTCCCTTTACCTTTAAAATAGGAAGTGAGTATACATAATTACTTATAATAATGAAAAGGAATGATATGAATGACAAAATCCAGAATTGCGGCTGTTGATGTAGGAAACGATTCTATTAAAGCTATTTTCGGAGAATTTGATAATGAATTAAATATCCCCAATATTGTTGCGAGGGACACAGAAGACCGTCCTGTAATCGGAATTGAAGAGCTGGATACGAAGGATCCACTTGATGGAATTCATATTCGTGTCCACTCCCCTGCCCTGAAAGAAAATAATGGGATATACCGGGTGGGCAACTTGGCGACAAAAAGTGACAATGCAACGGAATTGGATCCGGGCAGCAGCAAGTCAGAGGAAGACCAGACATTGATCATGCTGTTTGCTACCCTAGCTTTGGACGCTGTTAAGGAAGAAAACGCAAAAGTTTTCCCTAAAAATAAGAATGTAATTGATGCGAACTATACACTTGGTACAGGTCTGCCGCTTCGTGAAGTAAAAGAAGGTAAGGACGCTGGGTACCGCTCTAAATTAGTAGGCTCAGTTCACCAGGTTGAATTCCTTGTTACTCCAAAGTACCAGGGCATCAAGGTTAATATTAAGTTTGATGAAGTGAAGGTCTATCCTGAAGGCTTCGCGGCTTATATCAATCTAGTTATGGATAACAGCCTCAAGATCATCAACAAAGATCTAATTGATAGAAGGATTTTAATCCAGGATATCGGCGGTTTGTCGACAGATATCGCAGTAATCAAAAACCGCAACGTAGATGACGATAAGGCTCAGGGCTTCAACCTTGGAGTATCAGAAGCATTAGAGCAAATCCGGGAAGAAATCCGCAGCAAGCATGGTGTGGAATTAGACAGCCGCAGAGATGTTGTCGAGATTATCACTCGCAAAAATGACCGCAATCACATTATGGTCAAAGGAAGCCGTACAAGCGTCCATGATATCACTGATCGTATCCTTCTAGAATTAGCGAAAAAACAATATCGCTTGCTTCGTAACGTATGGGCGAAAAATTCACAGACTGAAATCTGCTATTTTGTCGGCGGTGGCGCGACAGTACTGAAAGAATATATCAAAACATTGAACAATAATCTTGACGGCTATAATATTGAATTCTTCGAAGACGAAAAAGAGAGCATCTGGATGATGGCAAATGCTTATTATAAGCTAATCATGGATTATGTGAAAAAATCAGAGAAGAGTAAACCTGCTTCTGAACCTGTCAAAAGCTAAAATAAGGTGATCTTATGAAAAAAACCAGCCCAAACGAGATTAAGAGAGGACAAGCATTATCGTTCCGTGTACCTTCTGATGCACCTGACCATATTTTAAAGCATCTGCAAAAATTGAAAGAAACAGAGAGAAGAAATTTCTCTAGCAAGATTGCTGATTATGTTATGCAGGGTGTTGGGAATTCATATTCAAGAGAACGGGAAACGATTACGATTCCTCTTCCTCGGAATTTGAGTAAATCGCAACGGGATTGGATAAAACATGAGCATTCGGAGGCCTTGCTTGGAAATATCGTGTATCACTTGCTGACCGATCCGGTACGGGCTGCATCGCTGCTGGCCTCATTGAATAGCAAGTCCACGGAAATTGACGAGGCTTTATACCTTCAGGAAGATATTGAATACCCTAGTGTTGCAGCATTAGAGGACCCTGGTGATTCAATAGCAGCCGAAGAGACTGCTCCAACAGTTGAGTTAGATGCAACAGATGATGATCTTGACTCTTTTGTCTGGGAATCTATTAAACATGCGGAAGAAAATGAAGAAATAGAAGAGGACTTAGACGATCTTCTGGGAGATTTTCTCGCAAAAATGAACAAGTAGTCCGGCAATAAATAGATGAACCCCTGGAAATTACAAGTTTCCAGGGGTTTTTTGTTATTCTTTATAAGAATTTTCTAACTCATCAATCAACGAGCCAACATAAGTAACAGCCTTGCGTACTGGTTCTGGCGTCGACATGTCGAGTCCGGCATGCTTCAACAATTCAAGAGGCTTCATGGTACCGCCCGCGCGGAGCACCTCGAGCCAGCGTTCAACGGCTGGTTGGCCTTCTTCTTGGATCATTTGGGCAACAGCAGTTGATGCAGTAAGTCCGGCAGAGTAAGTATACGGGTATAAGCCCATGTAGTAGTGTGGCTGGCGCATCCAGGTCAGGCTGGCTCCTTCATCAATCTCAACCGTATCACCCCAGAAACCTGTTAGAACGTCAGCTTTGATTTCCGTCAGAGTTTTTGCGGTAAGGGCTTTACCAGCCTCAGCATGAGCGTAAACGCGGCGCTGGTATTCTGCTTCAAGCAAATGAGTGACAAAGTTATGGTAATAGGTGCCTAACAGCTGGAGGATGACCCAGCGGCGCATCTGCTGGTCATCTTTATTCTCGTTAAGCAAATGCTGTGCGAGGAGCATTTCGTTCATGGTCGATGGTGCCTCGATGAAATACA
Organism: Mesobacillus subterraneus; assembly: GCF_023715485.1. Classification (GTDB taxonomy): domain Bacteria; phylum Bacillota; class Bacilli; order Bacillales; family Cytobacillaceae; genus Mesobacillus; species Mesobacillus subterraneus_B. The sequence continues at coordinate 70,333 of NZ_JAMBOF010000005.1, forward strand.
TCGAAGGGCGTACGTTCATGACCCGTTGACTTTTATTCGACAAGTAAAAATGTCCTGCATGGCCGAATTCATGGGCCAGCGTAAAGCAGCCGCGCATATTGTCTGCCCAGGTTACCAGGATGTAGGGGTGTGAACCATACGGGCTAGAGCAAAATGCTCCGGTTGATTTGCCAACATTATCAGCAAGGTCTACCCATCTTTCTGCAAAGCCCTTTTCTATCATCGAAGTATATTCTGGTCCCATTACCTTTAAGGAATCTGTGATGAGCTTGCTAGCTTCCTCAAAGGTGATTTCAGGGTCGAAGTCTGGATCAAAAGGGGCTTTCAAGTCGCAGAACATCATCTTATCTAAGCCTAATACCTTCTTTTTCAACTGTGCGAATCGGCGCATATGTGGGGCCAGTTCCTTGTAGATGATGTCAATTTGGTTGTTATACATCTCCAACGTAACTTGCTGAGGTTCAAGCAGCATATGTGTGACAGACTGATAGTTCCGAAGCCTTGATAGGGTAACCTGCTTTTTAACCTCAGTGGCATATGTGGCAGCAATTGTGTTTTTATATTGTTTAAGTGTAGAAACGAATGATTCATATGCCTTTCTGCGCACATGAGTATCCGGTGAAAATTCATATCGGCTTTCAAAGAGTGCAAAGCTAACAGGTAGCTCATTTTCTTCCTTGTCTCTGATTGAGGAAAACTGCATGTCTGCCAGCTTAGCCATTCCATAGATATTATAAGGAGCGGTATGGACTTCACCCAAAGCAGCAAGAACTTCTTCTGTTTCAGGCGATAACCTGTGCTTTTTTGTGTCTAAAAGCTCTAAAAGATTCTTCCTGAAAGGCTCCAGTTCGGACTCTTCCTGAAAGAATTTCTCAATCGTTCCATCTTCGAATGCAAGAATTTCAGAAGATATAAAAGATAGAGCAGTGAGCGCTTTCGTGCCAATCGCAGAAATCTTTGCAGAATTAGCCTGATTAATTGAATCGGTACCATCAGCTGATTGCTTTAAGCTTGCGTAAGTACGAGCTTTTACCAGTTTCATCGTCAGCTCTTCCTGGGCAGTAAGGCATTCCAATAAAACCTTAGAACCTGTATGTAATTTGCCTTTATAGCCGGAAAATTTTGTAATGTCTTCTTCAATTTCTTCAAGCGCAGCCTCCCAAGCCTGATCGGAAACAAATAAATCATCAAGATTCCAAGTCAACTCAACAGGCACTTCCGAGCGAACAAGACGTTTTTCTACTGTTTTATTCAACATGATCTCCTCTTTCTTTTAGGTTCAATTCGTAACTTTGTTGCTTTTGCACTAAATGGCTTCTGGATTTTTTACGGTCTCAAATAGCTCTGAATTTCAGGAACAGCTCGAAAAAGAGCTCGAAATCAAGATCAAAGCGGATTGAATGCTTTATTAGCAAAGCAACAATCAAAGCGAAAATAGTTTTCTTTTAATATTACTACGAATTGCGAAATAAATGCAGTTAAAATGTTGAATAATTTAAATATTATAAAAACACTAGCTGTCACAATTAAATATATGGAAAAGCTAAAATCTCTGGTTTATGATAAGGAGGAATATTACGAATTTTACAAAAACAGGTGGGAGCCCATTGATTATTTTAGACTACATTGTTAATCTATCAATTCTTTCTTTAATGGTTAGTACTCCATTAATTATCCGTTCCTTCATAAACCATAAGTCGCTTAAGCAGCTGCGTCTTTGGGCAGGAGTATATGCGGGGATTGTTTCCTCTGTTCTCGTTAGCCTGTCAATCCAGGATCAAGGCTATTCCTATGATATCCGTTACTCTGTTATTCTTTTGGTTTTTGCTTATCTTGGAACAGTGCCAGGCTTAATTACAGGCAGCTTTGCCTTGGTTTCCAGATTACTGGTAAGTGAAAACTGGCCGCCAGCCATAGTTGGCTGGATAGTCATCATGATTGTTTTTCTATTGGTGAACAAACTCACTTTAAACCTTAAACCTGTTAGAAAATGCCTGATTCTAATGGGATCATACATTGTTGCCTATATCATTACTGTACCGATTATTTTTAACGTATTTAGAGAAAGTCCAGTATTTCACTTGCAATATTTACTTTTTGTTGCCATTGGGGTGCTCCTGGGTGGATTAATAATAGAGTCATATGAAAAATTATATAGAATCATTACCGAAAAAAAGAAGATGGAAAAAACACTTGAAGCAAGTGAGGCAAAGTACCGGCTTATCGCAGAAAACACATCCGATCTCATAATGGTAATGGATAAGGCCAACGGTATTAGATATTTCTCGCCTTCTCACGAGATGGCTTTAGGTTTCACAATTGAAGAGCTGGAAAGCGTGGATCTGTGCGAGCTGATTCACCCGAATGATGTAAATACCTTCCGTCTTTCGATTAAAAAAATTATGGAACACAAGGAATCTCTTTCTATGGAATTTAGATTTCTGCACAAAGATGGGAAATGGATTGAATTTGAATCCAAATGTATGCCGGTTACGGGTGGAGAAGGGTTGCTAGAGTACATTGTTATCATTAGCAGAGACATTTCCGAGCGCAAAAAAGCGGAAGAAATTCTGTTGCAATCTGAGAAGCTATCGATAGTAGGCGAATTGGCGGCAGGGGTTGCCCATGAGATTCGAAATCCCCTGACAACGATCAAGGGCTTTGTACAGCTTTATAAAAAAGAAAATAGTTCGATTGAATTTAATGATTTGCTTTTAAGCGAGCTGGACCGGATTGAAACCATTACAAGTGAAATGCTTTCACTCGGAAAGCCTCAGGCAATTCAACTTAACCATACAAATTTACGGGAATTGATAGAAAATACGGTAGAGCTGTTATCTCCACAGGCAAATATGAAAGATATTCAATTTATCCGGAGTTATGATGACGCTAATTTCTTTATAACCTGTGAGAAAAACCAAATAAAGCAAGTTTTCCTAAATCTTATGAAGAACGCGATGGAGGCAATGCCAAAGGGTGGAGACATTAAAATAAGCATTCGTAATGGCATGGCAGGTGATTGTATCATTGCTATCCAGGATCAGGGCTGTGGAATACCGGAAGAATTGATTCCTCGTTTGGGTGAACCTTTTTACACGCTGAAAGAAAAGGGAACAGGGCTTGGATTAATGATTTGCCATAAAATTATTAAACAGCACCAGGGGACCATAACTTACCACAGCAAGCTGAATGAGGGCACATTGATTGAAATAAACTTGCCATTGGCAACTGAGAAAATTTTATAAGTCATGGTTGTAAAAAAAAAGGAGGCTGACTCAAAAGGTTGAACAAATTCGACCTAAGAGTCGCCTCTTTTATTGTTTAACCATTTTATTGTTTTAACGCGCTTATTTTGCGAAAAAAGTGAATTTAGAAACCTGAGTTGATTGGAGTGGAAGGCGCGAAGACTCCTCCGAAAATGCTAACGCATTTCCATCGTGCGTGGGCAGGTTCGGGGAAGCTCAATCAATGTCCTGCGGGCTCAAGCTGGACAGGTGAGACCCCGCAGACGCCAACGGCGGCGAGGAGGCTCAGCGCCAGCCCCGCGGAAAGCGAAGCGCCTGGAATGGAAATCAACGGACTTTTTTATAGCTGGACAAAAATAAAGAGGGCGCCCAAAAGTTTATACACTTTTGGGACACCCCTCCTTCTTTATGAAGTAAACGAATGGGAATTTTTCGTGCGTGCCTGATAGATTTGATAAAGAATCAATGCTATCACTGATAATAAAATTCCTGAAATATAAGGCATGCCTATGGCGATTGAGAATAGCCACCCGCCTAATGGAGGGCCGATGATCCTGCCAAGCGAATCAAAGGAAGAAAGTAAGCCTGTCGTGCTGCCATGACCGGCAGTTGACTTCTTCGTTAACAATGATGATACGCTAGGACGGATAAGTCCATTCCCTACCCCGAAAACCGTCAGGAAGAGGGCAGCTGTTCCAAAGCCTTTTATCAGAAGAATCAGGGCAAAGCCAATTGCCGAAATAACGATTCCCAGCTGGATAACAGTTCCCTCTCCGAGTTTCTTCGTCATCCTGCCGACCAAACCTCCCTGGACTATTGCTCCGGCAAGTCCCATGATCATGAAAATATAGCCTAATTCAACCGCCCCCAGATCTGCTTTTTCAGCGGCAAAGTATGCGAAGGTAGCTTCAAGGCCTGATAATGACAAGGATACGAACAATTGCAAAACAAACAATACAGATACAGGGCCATTAAAGGCTTTCAGCAAAGAAGTCTTTTCCTTTGCATGGCTGTTGCGCTGTTCCACCGTCAGAGATTCCTTTAATACAAATGTAACAAGTAAAAAGGTTAACAGGGAAGTAGCACCTGCGAGATAAAATGGAGTGTTCAGACTTGATTGGGAAAAAACACCGCCAATCGCCGGACCGAAAATGAAGCCGAGTCCGACTGATGCACCGATAATGCCCATGCCTTTTCCGCGGTCTTCTTCTGATGTAATGTCCGCGACATATGCCATGACAGTTGGCATATTAGCCGAAGACAGCAGCCCGCCGATGATTCTTGCGGCAAAAAGCATCCAAAGCTCAGTAGATATAGCCATCAAGAAAAAGGAAAGGGATAGTCCTAATATGCCAATCATAATGACAGGCTTACGGCCAATCCTGTCAGAGACACGGCCCCACATTGGTGCGAACAACAGCTGCATCAACGAATATACCGCCATCAATAATCCTAACTGCGTTGGGGTCGCGCCAATTTCTTCTGCATAAAAAGGAATGACCGGAATGATGATCCCAAAACCGACCATTACCAGAAACATGACTAAAAATAATATAGGCAGAGCCTTTTTTGTATTCATTAATAAGTTCACTCCATTACTTCAGCTGAGTAGTTGGCTTTTTTCACAAACAGTACGAATCTAATTAGAATAAGGAAAAATAGTCCAACACGATAAAAACGACCTGTGTGAAAAACAGCAATAATAAAAATTATATCAGAAACCCCTACGGTATACCTAAAGGAGAATTGAAAAAATTCAAGGAATAGCAGATCGTATTTTTCATGAATGTTTTTTACCTAAAAGGTTAGCCTTTATTTAATTTGGATATAGTATTCAAAAGTTAAAAATACGGGGAGGAGTTTTTATGAGCTCAAAAACGAAAAAGAATTTCCTGAGCACGGGAAGTTTTGTTCTTGGATTGGGGTTTATGGGAGCCATGGATGGGATTATTTTTCATCAGCTGCTGCAATGGCACAGCGTCATCATGCAGACTGACCGGCCGGGACAAATTGTGAGCGATGGAGTCTTTCATTTTGGGGTAACCATCGCCCTGATCATTGGAGGAGTTTTATTATGGCTTGCGGGGAGGCCAACAGATATAAGCAGAGGGTTAAGACGGCTTATTGGCGGCTTTTTAACTGGAGCAGGAATTTTTAATTTACTAGAGGGGATAGTCAATCACCACCTTTTGCAAATACACCGTGTAAAACCAGGTGATCCTAACGCATTGATGTACGACCTTGCGTTCCTTGCCATCGGTTTGCTGCTGGTAATCATAGGTGAGGCAGTCAGGAAAAAACGACCTGAACCGGAAAATACGGCAGAAATATAATGAGCAATATCAGGAGAGGAACATTATGTACAGATTAATAAGCTTTATTGTGATTTTCTCATTAGTTTCGATAATGTTATATTTCCATAATCAAAATAGTCATTATCAAGCAATGAACCACAGAGAAGGACATGGACATGAAGCAGTAGCAATACCAGCAGGAGAAAAAGTTCCATCTATTGCGGGAACTGTGAAAAAAGACCCTTCCGGTTCATGGCTGCTGCACATAAAGACGGACAATTTTTCTTTTGCTCCTGAAAAGGCTGGTTTAAATGAGATCAGCTACATTGAGGGCCATGCACACATTTATATTAATGGGGAAAAAGTGAATCGGCTGTATGGAAACTATTTCAATTTAGGCGAGTTAGAGAAGGGGTCATACGAGGTTAAGGTTACCCTTAATGCAAATAATCATGGTATTTTTACCGTTGACGGGCAGGAAATTGCCTATAAAGAAACACTGAAAGTAAAATAAGCTAACAGAAAGGATGCTGTGGAGCATCCTTTTTCGTATTGGCTGTATGCACGATTTTTTTGAAGGCTGTTTTCGTTTTGCTGCTTTTCGGTCCGATTTTTCATTTCATATGTCTCTTGAATTCGGTCACATTTCGAGGATATATCTGAAAAAGGAGTGCATTAAAAGTTGTGAAAATTTCCGTTGTGATGGCAGCCGAGTTTTCGTAAAGAGCCTTGATGAATGGTAATTCTCAGTTTTTATTTTTAGGCTGTGTTAAAGATCATTGTTGATTTTAAGCTCTGTTGATTGCAGTGGAGGGCGCGAAGACTCCTGTGGGCTCCCCGGGCCGCCCGCGGAAAGCGAAGCGCCTGTAACGGAAATCAACAGCCAAGTTTAACACAGCCTATTTTTAATAAGGTCAGTCATATACCTTAATCGTAAAATCAATCATATTAGATGCGATGTAATAAGCAGCTAATGACAGCAACGCTTTGTCCCAGCCAAAAATAAAACCTGCTGAGGAAAATACAAAAATATTAATGAACATAATGACCTTTCCTACTGAAAATGAAGTTCTGCGGGTTAATAAAATCCCCAATATTTCAGTTCCATCGAGTGAGCCGCCATACCGAATGACCAGCCCAACGCCAATTCCTAAACAGAATCCGCCAAAGACGGAAGCCAGCAGCGGATTTTCAGTCGGGACAGGGACATTGTATAGAAGCAGTGTACCCAGGGAGAGTACAGTGATCCCTAAAAGAGTGGTAACTACAAATCTTTTGCCGATTTTTAAGTAGCCAAGATAGAGGAATGGAAGATTCAGTAGCAATAAATATAATTCCAGTTTCAAGCCTGTTAAGTAGGACATGATGATGGAGATGCCTACAATACCGCCATCAATGATATGATTGGGAACTAAGAACATTTCCAGACTGAATGAAACAAAAAGAGCTCCGGCAATCACAAAGAAAGCCTTTACTAGCAGTTTAAAGGCCGATGATCTTTTTCTAGAACGGTATTCATCCTTTGAAGGAATGAACTTAACCATTATGAAGGCAGGCAGCAGAAATCCAATCGTCTGTTCGATAAAGGCGACCACTCTTGACCAGCCAATGGGAATGATGTTGCCATAACCCTCGAAAAGCAGGGCGGCAGCACTTAAATGGAGCGCATTTCCCAGTTTTTCAGATAGCAGTATCTGTTTTTCCTTCAGGATGAAGGGGTCTAGTAATGGTCCTAATCTGAACATATCCAGAAAGAAATAGACCAGACTGAATGCCACAAATACATTTAAGTAGAGAAATAGAAGATTCGCTAACCCATAGAGCTTTTTATTTTGCACAGCAGTAGACATATCATCGCTTCCTTTTCTCATCGGACAAGTGTTTAATTTTATGAGATGTTTTTAATGATTAATACAGGTTAATTTTATTTTCCTTATATGATCAGGACACTCGCCATTGAAGTCTGTCTCCTTACTTATGTAGAATGGATACAAGTAAATATGAAAAAGGTGTTAATATGAAAAAATTCATCATAATAGGGGCAGGCATTTTAGGTGCTTCTACTGCATATCACTTAGCTAAATCAGGAGCTAGCGTTACCATAATAGACCGCGAGGAGCCAGGTCAGGCGACTAATGCTGCCGCTGGAATCATTTGTCCATGGCTGAGCCAGCGGAGGAACAAAGCATGGTATAGGCTGGCTAAAAATGGCGCAGCGTATTATACATCTCTTATAAAAGAGCTTGAAGAAGATGGAGAAACTGAAACGGGTTATCGGCAGGTAGGTGCTGTCAGTCTCCATACTGATACGGAAAAGCTTGTGAAAATGGAAGAGAGAGCGATTTTAAGGAGGGAGGATGCTCCTGAGATTGGCGAGATCACGCAGCTCACTCAGGCAGAGACTGGAGAATTATTTCCGCCATTATCCCATGAATATGCTTCGGTCCATATCAGCGGCGCGGCGCGCGTAAATGGCCGAGCGTTGCGGCAGGCTCTTGTGAATGCAACACTAAAACATGGTGCCAGCCTCGTAATCGGAAATGCGCAGCTGGATTATTCCGATGGATTAGTGACTGGTGTAACAGTAGGGGATACAAGATATGCTGCCGACGGCGTGATTGTGGCGGCAGGTGCATGGGCTCCTGAACTATTAGAACCACTTGGATTGAAACTATTGATTTCACCGCAAAAAGCACAAATTGTCCATCTTAAGCTTGAAAACACGGAAACAGGCAAGTGGCCTGTCGTGATGCCGCCAAATAACCAGTACATTTTAGCCTTCGAGGGCGGGGAACTGGTAATTGGAGCGACGCATGAAGATGATTTGAAATTTGACCGAAGGGTGACGCTCGGAGGTCTGCATGAAATTATCGATAAAGGCTTGACGGTTGCACCTGGATTGGCTGAAGGAACATATGTAGAGACAAAGGTCGGATTCCGTCCCGTCGCCCCAAATTTCCTGCCGATCATTGGGAATGTTCCACGTTTCGATAATCTGTTTTTAGCAAACGGACTCGGATCCTCAGGGTTGACTGTTGGACCATACCTTGGCTGCCAGCTCGCAAAACTGGCTGCAAATGAAACTCTCGATATCAACCTTGAAGATTATGATATTGCCGGGGCGATTAGCGATGATATTTCCTAGGCAATGAAAGGATGAAACAGGTCGTACCATACAAGGGTATGACCTTTTTTCTTATGAGAAAGTATAAATTTCGCTTCGGAAAATGTCCGGCTTCAGCGCTTGTCGGGGCTGACCAAGGCGCTTGCGCTTTTCTTCTAAAAGAGGTTCTTCAGGGAGTGAAATTTTTTCGTAACCTTTGCCGCTAAAAAAAAATATTCGCAGAAGGACAAATAAATCTACTAATAGCGGGTATAACACTAAGGAAATATCTCAAATTAATTTATTCAGTTGCTTAATATAATGCAGGGAGGAACGATCATGCAATGGAAAGGCAGAAGAGCAAGCGGTAATGTAGAAGATAGAAGAGGGATGGGCGGCGGCGGTATGCTTATGGGCGGCGGACTGGGCGGAATCATCCTCTTGGTGGTCATGACATTCCTCGGCGGCGGCGATATGGGCGATGTTGTAACGAACATAACAAATGGAGGGAACCAGTCCCCTGCGCCATATCAGGAAACTGCGGAGGAAGAGGAACTTGCCCAATTTGTTTCGGTTGTCCTCGCTGATACTGAAGAGGTTTGGTCGAAAGAATTTAAAAAAGAAGGAATGGTTTATAAAGAACCAACACTTGTATTATATTCAGGCAGTGTACAGTCCGCTTGCGGTGTCGCTGGCTCCCAGGTAGGTCCATTTTATTGTCCTGGTGACCAAAAGCTCTATATTGATTTGAGCTTCTATGATGAACTTCAAAGAAAGTTCCAGGCGCCAGGCGATTTTGCGATGGCTTATGTTATTGCTCATGAGGTAGGTCACCATGTCCAGACTTTACTGGGGACATCAGATAAACTCAATGCAAAGCGACAGCAGCTTGACCAAACAGAATTTAATAAGTATCAAGTACGATTTGAACTGCAGGCAGATTATTTAGCGGGCGTATGGGCCCACCATGCCCAGGGAATGGGTGTAGTTGAAGAAGGCGACCTTGAAGAAGCCATGAATGCAGCAAGTGCTGTCGGTGATGATACGATCCAGAAGCGTTCACAAGGCTATGTTGTACCGGAGAGCTTTACACATGGTACATCTGAACAGAGAAAAAGCTGGTTCTATAAAGGCTATAAAGCAGGCAACCTGAAAGAGGGAGATACGTTTAACACAAGAGAATTTTGAGTACAGTTAGGCATGGAAACTTTTTTATGGACCAAGCCATTTTGTGAACAGGTACCGAATTGCACCCGTCAAGCTGTTCTCGGATGAAGAAGAGCGCCTTAATGCACTAAAACTCGTAAAAAACCAAATGCCGAATTTTACATTTGGTTGTGAAAGAAATGTTTCCGAAAAGAGCCTTGTTAAAGAAAGGAGCAGATTCCACCATGGAAACGCAGGTAAAATCTTTTTTTATCAACGACTCAGGAGATATTCCCAATAACCCGGATTTGCCGGTAATTGTTTATCAAGGTGTATTTAATGACAATCTCAATATAGAATCACAATTCCAGCTGCATAATTGGACAGGCACCTGGACAGGTGATGTGTACGATTATCACCATTACCACACCAATACACATGAGGTGCTTGGCGTAAAGTCAGGCAAGGCAACAGTGCTAATCGGCGGTGATGCTGGAGAGAAGCTTGTACTCAAAGCAGGTGACGTAATCGTCCTGCCAGCAGGGACTGGCCATAAAAAAATTGACAGCAGTGAGGATTTTGAAGTAGTTGGTGCTTATCCAAATGGAAGCAAACCAGACTTAAAGGAAAAAGACCCGGGAGAACGTACACAGGCATTATCAAAAATCAAGAATGTGCCCTTGCCCGAAACTGACCCAGTATTCGGGGAAAGCGGACCGCTGCTCGAAAAGTGGGTAAAATAAAAAGTTGAATAATAGATTTAAGGTGTGTGACTCGTTCACACACCTTTTTTGTCGTTCATAAGTTATTAGTTTTTACTTATACCTATATGGGTATATAATAAAAATGGAACATGTTCATATTTAATGATTCCTTGGACAAAATAACTTGCTGTATAGCAAATAGGAAAGAAAGAAGGGAAGGCCATTGGCGAACAAGAAGTTTGTTTACTTTGTTTCTTTAAGCTCTAATGTGCCATACGTTATAAAACAAGCGCTTCAGAATGCAGAACAGGATGACAAGGCAGCTATTTTCTTTGACCTTGATGGGGCGCGAGTGCTGGATAAACGTTACTTGAAGATCATGGAGAGGACCCATAACATTGATTTGCAGGATTTGATGCAAAAGGCATTGGGTATGGGAGTTAAATTTTTTGGCTGCCAGATGAATGTGCTGATTGCAGACGGTCTTGAACTGGTAGAAGGTGCGGAATTATCTGGGGTCGCAACATTTTTAGAGACTGCCTATGAAGCAGATGCAGTATTAAGTTATTGATGGAGGTGGCAGACTGATGAACCAGAAAAAAGTGGTGGTTATGGCTCTTCATGACGAATTGGAATCTGCATACCCTCCTTTGAACGTCGCAGTAGGTGCTGCGTCATCAGGAGCAGATGTGATTTTGGCGTTCTCCCGCAGAGGAGTCAATATCCTCGATAAAAGATATGTATCCGTACCATCAGAAGAGCTTGAATACTTATCCAATGCGCTGAACGATTTCGGGGTATCATCTGTCCATGAACTTCTGGGGATCGCGGTTGAAATGGGCGCTCAGCTCTATGTTGTCGATTTGGATATAAAGGATAACTTTGAGTTTCTTTACCCGGCAGAACAAGTGCCGATTAAGTGGCTTCTGAATGAAGCTGCCTCCGCAGATTTGTTCATGCACTTTTAAGCAGATTCTTTCATACTATACAGGTTCAAAATACAGACTTTTTTAAAAATCGATAAGCAATAATCAATGCTAAGTAAAGGGAACAAAAAAGACAGAGAATATGATCTCTGTCTTTAAGTAGTGGCTGCTAATCCCGTCTGTTTCGAAAGTTCGTTCTTGAAGGTAACTTTATTTTTACCAAATTCTTTCGATTGGAGCAGGAGCTGGTCGGCATATATATATCCTTTTTCCATTGAGGTATACTGGTTCACTTTAAAGTAGTACAATCCAAAGGACGATGTGATTGAAACCGAATGATGATTGGATTTATAATCCACTGAGACCGAACTTGTCTCAATTCCATGACGGATTTTTTCCACCAGATCAATTGTTTGCCCCAAGGACTTATTCCTGAGGATGAGCGTGAATTCTTCTCCGCCGCTCCGGAACAGATAATCGTCATCTGATAAGTAGCTTTTCAGCGTACTGGCAAAATGCTGGATCACACGGTCTCCAACAGCATGGTTGTAAGAATCGTTTATCTGTTTGAATTTATCAATATCGGCTACGACAATACCCAGTCTTTCAGCAGTCTGGTTCAGTTCAGATATTTTTTTATCCATGAATGCACGGTTTGGAATTCCAGTCAGGAAGTCTGTGTAGGCCATTTGTTCAAACTTGTCCCGCTCAATCTTGTTCTGGATGCTCTGCGACTTTGAGTGGAAGGAGCGGCTGACCAGATAATTAAGAATGAATAGGCTGACCATCATCTCCCACTGCCTTTCCTGCAGGAAAAGCAGCAGCAGGCCATTTGTGAAAGCTGTTTTACCGAGGTCCAAAACATTGTTGCTCTCAATGAAAAATTGGATTGCCTCACGAACGCTGTTAATTTCACCCATCGTATAAAACGCTGTCGACAAGAATGTATAGGAAATCAGCACCGTTACGACCGCAAGAAGACACATAAGGATCCAATATCCAAAAGTGACTCCGTCAAATAAAGGATACAGGTACTTATATAAATAATAGCCGATTGAATAAATCAGCACATGGGCACCAATATTATAAAACATATCCAGGAACTCCCCCGGATCATCCGTTTTGGTGCGCTTCCTCTCTAAATAGACGTAGAATCTATAGAGCGATTCGTATATGAACAAACCCATCGGACCGGCAAAAATGCCAAAAGATAAACTATAATTAATTCCATAGTCAAACTTAAGCGTTCCATTTTGCGCGGTGATTCTTAAGTGGTTATACAGGCTGGCAAATAAAAAATAAATCGATAAAGCTATTAAAAATGTCTTTTTATCTATGAAAAAGGTACCTAATCCAAAAGCCACGGCAATAGCAGTAAAAAATAATGAAAAATCGTATAACCTAGCCTTCAGCATAGGTAAAAAATCCCCCTTTCCCAAACTCTACCATTTAATATTATCCTACATATGAATCTAGTTGCAAAGTAATTTTTTGATTTGTGAAAATTTTTGTATCACTCATTTTGTCTGATGCGTATCATAAAAGGCTATAATGGATGTAGGGAGAAAAAATTTTTCGAATGAGAAAATAATGTTTAAAAGGAAATATTGCACATTTGTCGAATAATATGTAATATATATTCAGAATTTTTAATTAATAATTTAACCTACTGATAAATCATAAAAAAGAGAGGGGTCATATATGGATCTTTTATATGGCGAGACTGTTGTCGTTTTGCTGCTTGCTGTGGCAGGTTTGTCCATATTTCATCAACGAAAAAGTAGGATTAAACAGCTGCCCTCTAACAATCCTCAGGCATTTCTTCAGAATGGAATGCGTCAGGATGGAAAAAAACTTGTTGCTGTTATCGGCGGTGATGTCGTACAAGGCAATATTAGCTATAATTTTGTCGAAGATGCTTCAAAAAGGAAGGGCTGCATTGAGTATCAATTCATCAATGACGGAGTAAATGGCAGCACGTCTTACGATGTTTTGCAGCGTTTGGATCATGTCATTGCCTGCAATCCGGACTTCGCGGTCATATTGGTCGGATTAAATGATGCTTCGGCTAAAATTGCTCCGGATCTTGCGAAGAAGAAAATTAATATGGATGAGCAATCCGAGAAACCATCATTATTAGTTTATGAGAAAAACCTGGCTCAAATTGTGATCAGACTTAAAACAGAAACCTCAGCAAAAATTGCTTTATTATCTCTTCCTGTCGCGGGTGAAAACCTATTTTCCAAAGCGAATAAAGAGATTGACCAGTACAACGAAGTCATTAAAAAAATCGCGGAAATGAATAATGTCTCCTACCTGCCTTTTAATGAGAAGTTGAAGGCGTATTTAAAGGGGAAAGGGCATACGCGAGGACGTTCGTTGAAAAACGGATCGAAGCTGTATGAAAAGGCGATTATCGACCATTTCGTGTACGGATACAGCCTTGACCGGATCGCTCATCGGAATGGCTATTTGTTATTGACGGACGGCATGCATTTGAACAGCACCGCGGGAATGATGGCTGCACACCAAATCGAGCTTTTCCTGAAAAAGAATGAATTGAAGGCAATTCAATAAAAAGGATACTGCAGAAGTGGCGGTATCCTTTTTGTTTTTTGTAAGTATAAACCTGCTACTTTCTTTTGATTATGCCTGGATCTCACTGATGAACGCATGGATGTTGTCTTCAGGGTCCCTGAAGAATGTCATCCACGTTTCAGTTGTCCCCATTTTAGCCACGACGTGGGGCTCATCAACGAAGCTCACTCCTTTTGTGAGCAGCTCCTCAAACTTTGCCTTGATATCTTCTACCTGAAAGTAAATCACTGAACTCGAATGCGCAAAAAGCTCTTTTTCAGGAAGGCTTAGCAGAAGGCGGACACCATCACAGTCGAAAAAAGCCATAGTTTCCGTGTTGAACAATAAGGGCAGCCCTAATAGGTCCTCATAAAATGGGATAGCTCTTTCAATATTTTGAACCGGAACACCGATTTGGCCGATTTTTTGGATTGGATTTGAACTCATTGTTACCCCCTAGTTATAGTTTTTTTTCAAAAAAGTCTTAATATCAGTATCGATTTTTTCAAGATATTCTTCTGATGGAAAATGTCCCATGCTATATCTCTTTAATTCTAGTTGATCGCCGAATAGTCCTGCCGTTTTCTGGGAACTTTGTTTTTCAGGGAAAAAAACATCCTCAGTCCCGGTAATGACAAGGGTAGGAGCACCATATTTCTTTAACTCCTCAGCCGACGTCAGCTTGGGCATTTCCTGTTCAAGATAGGTGTATTTGAAAATGTTGCCGATGATGCTTTCATCAAGGCTGTTCATCGTGTTAAAGGACATGACATTGGCAATCTGTTTTAAGCTTTTGGCTGAACCGTTCATTTTGTAAATAAGCAGCGGCACGAGGATATCCTTAATCATTTTAAGCTTCGAGCCAAGGGCTACTCCAGCAGGTGCAACAAGCACCGCACATTCTATTTTCTCCGGCATGAAAGCCGCAAGCCTGAGGATGATGCCGGCACCGTAGGAAGGACCGATGAAGCCGCATCTTTCAATCTGGTAATAATCCATCAAATCGTGGATCCAGTGAGCAAAGCTTTTGTCTGACGCCGAGATCCTGGTTTCATCGCTGTATCCTGGGTGGCCGATGGTGTCAGGAGCATAAATCTTGTACTCTTTCAATAAGCCTTTGAACCATGATAAAGTCACAGGATTGATGCAATTTCCTCCCTGGAAAATAAATAAAGGCTTCCCGTCTTCTTTTCCCATTTTCAGGACGTGGGTACTGCCAAACCTTGTCTGGACATACTCCCGCTCAAGGAGAGAATCGAACTGAGCAAGATACTCTTCATACTGGCTAAGGATTTTTTCTTTCCCTTCCTGGCTTTTATAGATTGTTTTCATAGATTCATTACCTCTTGCTTTATATGTTTTAATTCTTTTATAAGGTGCTGCTCAATCAATTCTGCATCATCAGGGTGAAAGAGATGTGCGGATTTCTCTGCCCATATAAAATTCTTTTCCTGGCTTGTTTTTACTGTGTCGAGATAGTCTTGTGCCAGATAGGCATGTACATGAACATCCTTTCTGCCATAAATGAAGGAGATTGGAATCTTTACTTCAGGCACGTCCATTTGAACATTAATCTTCGGGATCTGCCTGATGAATTCGTCAGAATAGATAAGCTTGAATCCGCTGTAAAAGGTATGGAATACATCTGCTAATCGATAATCCCTCGAGGTGAGCATATCCAGCGTTACCTTTGCAAGGCCGGGATGCTTGATTTTGTCATCATTATAGACCATCGTGCTGTATTTCATTTGCCATTTTCGCAGCACTCCCCACTGCTTGTAGCCCTCGGTAAAGGGTGGCTCTCCAACCTCTTCTAGCTCATTCAGAGCTTTATAATCTCCACGCCGTTTTGCTTCATCTTTTGCCCAGGCTAGGCCAGCCCTGTCATTTTCAGCCCAGCTGATGATTTGGGACAACCCTACATAGGAGTGGAATTTTTCGGGGTGTTTTTTAACGAGATACATGCCAATCAGCGTCCCGAATGAATGGGCCGCGAGAAAAATCCTCTCTTGCTTGAACGTTTTTCGTAGAAAATCAGTCAATTCAACTGCGTCTGAAACAAATTGTTCAAAGTTCATCGTATGTTGAGGGATATGTTTATGATAGGATTTCCCTGCCGCGCTGGTCCCAGAATACAACGGTAAAATGCTTGACCAGCTCTTTGGTATTGGTGGCCACAGTATAATTTTTACCCCTTGAGGAGACGCCTGGGAGAGGCATCGACGGTCCGCCATGCAAAAACAGGAGCACTGGGTTCTTTGGTGAGTAGGACTGGATGAGGATTGACTGCTGGATTCCACCGATTTTAATAGGTTCGATTTGATCGATGCCGCCTTCAGGGATGTAGAAATCAGGCTTGCGAAAGAAAAAGCCCATATTTTCACCTCGTTCGATATACTAAAAATGGAAAAACAACTATTTATAACTATATTACTTTAGTACTAGGAAAAATTCTCAAAAAGTTGAAACTTTTTTTACCTGATTCATCTCTAAAGAGTGAAAGGAGGTCAGGAAATGAAAGAAGCAAAGCTTGTAAAAAAGGCGATGAAGGGAAATGGCAGGGCATTTGAGGAACTGCTGATTTTACATAGTGACCGATTATACAGAACCGCTTATTTATACGCCGGAAACAGGGAGGATGCTCTTGATATCGTACAGGAAGCATCGTATAAAGCATTCCTGGCTATTAGCCAGCTGAAGAATGAGGAGTATTTTTTAACCTGGCTGACGAGAATCCTGATCCATTGTGCGTACGATGTACTGAAAAAAAGGAAAAGAGAATTGCCGGCAGACAAACTGGTTGAACTGCCCTCCAGCAGCAACAGAGAGGCCGAAGAAACCCTGGATTTGATGGAGGCTATCACTCAATTAAAAGAGCAGCAAAGGACAGCGATTATCCTATTCTATTATCATGACATGACAATCAGTGATGCGGCCAAAACGATGGATATTCCTGAAAACACATTGAAGACCTATCTGCAGCGAGGCAGGAAGGAATTGAAAAATAGATTGGGAGGCGAGCCAGATGGAAAAGAAAATGTTTCATGAATCGGTCGGCCAGATTGAAGTTCCTGAGGAAGATGTCGTTAAAGCAATTCAGGCTGGTATACGGAAAGGAAGCAGAATGAAGCCAAAACGGAAACCGCTTTTTAAAACAGCGGCAGTATCAGCAGCAGCTGCTGCCCTTTTCCTATCATCAGGATTCTTGTTCCCGTCAATGGCAAAAGTTATGGCTGAGATCCCTTTGCTGGCAAAATTGTATGAGCATGACAAGGTAGCTGAGAACCTGGCCTCTCAACAGCTAATTACCGAATTGAACGAAAAGACAACTTATGATGGCATTGATGTGACAGTTATAGAAGCCTACTATGATGGAGCGATTATCGGGGTTACCTTCGATGTGAGGGGGGACGTCAAAGGGGATCAGGACGAGATTTACGCATTCTATGAAATCTTCGACCGTGACCCGAATATAGAAGAAACGATGGAACTGGTGAAATTGGTGCCGGATGGAGAGGGCTATAAAGGACATATCCAGCTGAGCTACCCGAGGAGCGAGTTGCCGGCAGAAATGAAATTGCCCTTGAACTTCCTCGGAATCGGTGAAATCGATGACAGCTGGAAGGACGAACAGGGGAAATGGAATTTCGACGTGCCGATTTTGCAGCTGCCGTATGAAACAATCACGCTGGGGCTGGCAACTGAGCTTGGCCCGCATAAAGTCACGCTCGAAAAACTGATTACAGGGAAATCCTCGACGGCAATCGAATATACACTGACCTATCCTGAAGGCGGCCAGAGAGTGATGCTTGATCTTTTCGATAGTAAGGGTAAGCAAATCATCGGCGGAACTTCGGATGCAAAGCTTGAAAAGAAAACCGAAAATGGAATAGTGATAGAGAAGAGACGGATCACAATTCCAATGGTACTTGATTCGGATTTTATTGAAGTCCAGCCGGTATTGGAATCAGGAGAAGAACTAGGTTCAGTCAGAATCGAATTATAAAGGAATGGCGCTGGACATCATCCAGCGCCTTTTTTCAATTTAAATTTCAGTGCCGCAATCTGACCACGGCGCCCTGTGCTGATTAATTCCCAATCCGAAGGCGGTGTGCCATCCGGAAACAGCGGAATTCCTTCACCAATCAATTTCGGAATGATATAGAGCTCCAATTCGTCGATCAGCTTTTTTTCAAGGAATTGTTGGACAAGCTGGCCGCCGCCGACAAGCCAGACATACCCATCTGAGTCTTTTTTGAGGCGGGGTACAAGGCTTTCCGGGTCTTCATCTGTAAATGTGACATGAGAAGTGCTTTCCTGGGACTGCCGCGATAGAACATAACAGTTTTTACCGGCATAAGGGAACTCATCCGTCAGTTTCAGGACTTCCTCATACGTTTTCCGCCCCATGATGACTGTTCCAACCTGGCTGTAAAATTCACCGTAACCATTATCTCCTTCCCCTTCGACATCATCCAGCCAGTCAACGGCCCCATCCGGCCTGGCGATATAGCCATCCAGGCTCATTGCGATATACAGAATGACTTTGTTCTTTTCCATTGATATCCTCCATGCAGGTGTATAATAACGTTATTCTATCAAAAATGAGGGGGCATATACATGCTTGAATTGAACATCCCGGGGAGAGGACAATTCAACCTGCATCATCTGGTACTGGATTTTAACGGAACGATTGCTTTTGGCGGCGTGCTGATCTCTGGCGTTGAGGAAAGAATCCAGCTGCTTAGCAGGGAAATAGAAATTCATGTCATTACAGCCGATACAAACGGAAGTGTGGTCCGGCAGTGTGAGGGACTGCCTGTCACCGTACAAATTCTACAGTCAGAAAATCATACAGACGAGAAGGGAGAATTTGTCCGTGGGCTGAATGGCGTGATTTGTATGGGCAACGGGGCGAATGATGAAGCGATGTTCGCAGAATCCGACCTCGCCATTGCCATAATCGGAAGAGAAGGCTGCGCAACGGCAACATTGTTGAAAAGCGATCTGATGATTGAAGATATCAATGATGGTTTGGATTTGCTGCTGAATCCGAAGCGGTTGATCGCTACGCTGCGAAAGTAACCGAGTGAATATTTACCAGACCTAAAATACAGGTAAAAATGGTTTCTCAAGTACCGAGCCTAAACTGGAAAAAAACGCCCGAAATTTCCAGTTCACCAATAAAATTTGATTTTCGCCAATAAGTAGGGTGAAATCGCCAATAAAATAACTTTTTCGCCAATAAAACTCAAAAATCGCCAATAAAATTGTGAAAACCGCCAATAAAAAGATTCAAGAATAAAAAGCAGGCATGAAACTCACCCAATCGGCTCAATATCCAGGAGATTGAGCCGATTTCTTCTGCAGGAAAGCTTCGTTTTTATAAAAATCATCACCAAAATTACCTTCCCTCTCAACCTTCATAAAAATATATAATAGATTCACACACCACTTTTACCATTATTAAGAAAATCTTAAGATTTATGCTCAGTGAATATTAAGGTTCACTGCCTAGAATAGAAAATATCAAAGCTTGCCTGTTAGGGAAGGGGGTTTTCAAACTTGGAACAATACAATGTGCTTGTCGTGGATGATGAGAAAGAGATAAGAGATGCGATTGAGATTTATTTAAAGAACGAAGGAATCAAGGTCATCAAGGCGGCGGATGGAATCGAGGCGATCGAGAAGCTGAATGAGCAGCCGGTCCACCTGATCCTGCTAGATGTAATGATGCCGCGTCAGGACGGGATTACGACGACCTTCCGGATTCGGGAAGACAAGAACATCCCGATCATCATTTTGAGCGCCAAGGCGGAGGATACCGATAAAATCCTCGGGCTTCAGGTCGGTGCCGATGATTATGTGACGAAGCCGTTCAATCCGCTTGAACTGATCGCGAGGGTGAAATCGCAGCTCAGGAGGTATGTCACGCTCGGTACATACGAAGGTAAGGCGAAGGTGATCGACCTGAATGGCCTGACACTTGACCAGTCCTCGAAGGAAGTCACCGCCCATGGCGAACCAGTAAAACTGACGCCAATCGAGTACAAGATCCTCGAACTGCTGATGACGAATGCCGGCAGAGTGTTCTCCATCAATGATATTTATGAACGTGTATGGAAGGAGCCGAGCTACAATGCCGAAAACACAGTCGCCGTCCATATCCGCAAAATCCGCGAAAAAATAGAGATCGATCCGAAGAATCCAAGATTTTTGAAGGTGGTGTGGGGGATTGGATATAAAATCGAAAAGTAAGTATTTGTTTGTGGTATGGGTGCTTTTGATTGCATTCGGCCTTAGCGGACTGTTTTCGGTCCTGACAAATGGCAGCCGGTTTATGCAAGGCGATTATTTTGAATCAGATGAATATAACTCACAAATGGACCAATTTGTTTCCATGCTGAATATGTTTGAGCTCTATAAAATGCCAAAAGAAGAAATGAAAAAGCAGATCACTGTTTCCGATGAGGAAATTGAAGAACATCGTACGAGGTATGGCAATCTCGGTGATCAAATTTCCAATATCGGAATGCAATATGAGGATCAAATACAGGCTGCAATCGATTCGGAAAACAAGGCGGCTGAAGAGATCCTGAAGAAGGAAAGAGACGGAAAAATCGAGGATATAACCGAAAATTTCAATAGTGATGAATATGTACGCGCAAAAATCGTCAAAGAAAAAGAGAAGAAGATCGATGAATTTTACCGGAACCTAGAAAATTACCGCCACGAGTTCACCAATCTAGGGAATGCATTTAAATATTATCTAAAAGACAATACAACAGGAGAAGTGATTACGAATCTCAATCTATCAAAAGGTGAATCAGCATCTGACTACCTGAATAAAAAAGACATGTATTATGTTCTGGATTACGCAGGTGTGCAGAGAAATTACATGTTCACTGGTTATAATGAAAACTTCCTGCCCTATAATGAAGTGGCTGAAACCATCCTTGAGAATCAAAAAGACCGGAATCTGACCGGTCAAATCGGGCTTTCTAAGCACGCATCAGAAAAAAACATCGCGATCATAAATTATCAAGACTACCAGAAAGGGCAAAAGCTCTTTTTCGGTTATCTCTTAGCGAGTATCGCTGCCTTGATTGCGAGCTATTTCCTGGCAAAACGGAAACCGACAACTGTTTTTGACTCTTTTGAACATCTAAAGCCATTCTATGGGAGGATTCCGCTGGATGTAAGAGCTGTGCTGCTTTTAACGACAATGTTTTTCCTTTTGCTGTCCATGACTCTGATCAGCGAACAATTTGTTTACTATCATTCAAATGTCTTCGCTACCCTTACCGATCTGATCATCAGCCTGGTTGCTGCAGCTTCTTTGCTGGCATTCGGGTGGATCCAGCTAAGATTCCTTTCGGAGTACCGTAAGGATTGGCCAAATCTGAAAGAGGATGTGAATAACAGCCTTTTAGTAAAAGCATATCACTCCATTCTTAATGCGTTTTTAATCAAGAGCATCGGATTCCAACTGCTTGTCATCCTTGGGATCGCCTTTATGATGGGCATGCTGTTAGTTGCAGTCCTTGTAGCAGGCGGAGGGCAAATAATCGTCATTGCTTTCGTCTTTGGAGTCATAAGTCTTCCAATTTTCATCATGATCATGAGGAAAGCAGGCTATCTGAATAAAGTAATGAAGCATACAGAAGAACTGACTGCAGGCCATTTAGGTGCGGACATACCGGTGAAAGGGAAATCTGCAATCGCCATGCATGCAGCTAATATCAATGACCTGAGGACTGCGGTGAACGTGTCAAACAAGGAACAGGCTAAAAGTGAACGTCTGAAAACGGAATTGATCACGAATGTAAGCCATGATCTCAGGACTCCGCTCACTTCGATTATCACGTATACGGAGCTTCTCAAAACGCCTGACCTGGCACCCGGGGATCGAGACTCCTATATTGAAATCCTGGACCGTAAATCGAAGCGGCTCAAAGTGCTGATCGACGACCTGTTCGAGGCAACGAAAATGGCGAGTGGCAATATTGAACTGCATAAAGAGAAGGTCGACCTCAACCAGCTGCTGCAGCAGGCTTTGGCCGAGCATAACGAAGCACTGAGCCAGTCTTCACTAAAGCTGCGCGTTTCCCAGCCGGATCATCCGGTTTATGCCTTTGTTGACGGGCAAAAGCTTTGGAGAGTTTTCGATAACCTGATCGGGAATATCCTGAAGTATGCGCTGGAGAATACGAGGGTCTATATTTCGGTAAAAGAAGAGCAAAACCAGGTGGTGCTCACTTTTAAAAATATCACTAAATACGAGCTGGGAGAAGATCTGGATGAACTGTTCGAACGTTTTAAACGCGGTGATCAGTCGCGCCATACAGATGGTTCCGGGCTTGGGCTCGCAATCGCCAAATCGATTGTCGACCTGCACGAAGGCTCGCTTGACATCGAAGTCGACGGCGACCTGTTCAAGGTAACGGTCGTCCTTGATCGATTAGCTTAACACCAACACCCCCCTTTGTTATGCAGAGGGGGGCTTTCACTGTTTTTGGCGGATTTTTATATACAGATACCTTGACAGCAGGACCATCACTGCATTGAAATAGATATTCCAGAGCTTGTTCAATCGCATTTTCAAGAGGCCGGTCCTCTCCAGCATCCAATCCATGCCGGTCAATCCCAAGAACATGGTCAGCCTGGGAAGTACTCCTTGCCTGGGAGAGTTGATGACGAAGAAAACCGCCCGGACCAGACTATAGAGCGGTGCAATGATAAAATGCTCGCGCCATGTGTGGTAGATTCCCCTACCGAAGCGGACCTTCCTGCCGACCGCAGATATAAAGAGCAATGTAACACCGATGACCTCAGTTGCCAAGTATTGGGCGGTAACAAGGGCCCATTTTTTTTCTGCATTCAGCGCTTTATAAAACCAATCGCTGATGTAAAAATAAATATTCATAAAGAATACTGTATAGGAGGGTTTCCACCAGTAGGCTTTATAGATTTTCAAGCGCAGGAAATATCGTTCAATGCCATAATAAAACAGCGAGCTGCCGAGCTTCCAGTACCCATTTTTCCGGTACAAAGTAAGGAGGGTAGCCGTGATCGGAACATAAAACCCCTGCGATAAAATCGCCCCAAGAATTTGATCATGAGCCTTTTTCTTAAGGATTTTTGGCTTATAGGAATATCCTTTGAACAAATTAAGGACCGGGTACTCGAATAAATAGGCCATTCCGATATTGGAGAGCAGCAGGGTCCATATATTCTTCTGGCGGCTTCTTTTCGTGAATATGAAAAAAAGCAAGACATGAACGACAGCCAGCAGCAGAAAGGGAAGGGCGTTCTTTTTTGCGAGTTTGTTTTTTTTCATATCCAACACTCCAGCTTTTTCAAAGTATATAGCTATAATATTCGCTAATTCTTTGAAAATATTTACCGGGCCCTTTTTCGTGAATTTATATCATGACTAGTGTCAAGACAAATGGTAATATAGAGGAGCAACACAATTAATATGTTAATACAAACCATTTTAGGGAAACTATTTGTATCGCAGCAGTGTCGTAGGAGGGTTTTATGAAAAAGTCACAGGAGATTTCAGAAAAGAAGCTGCTTGGAATTGCCGGACTGGGCTGGATGTTCGATGCGATGGATGTAGGAATCTTGTCCTTTATCATCGCTGCCCTGCAGATTGATTGGGGCTTGACAGGCAAAGAGATGGGCTGGATCGGAAGTGTGAACTCGATTGGTATGGCGGTCGGGGCACTTGTATTCGGATTGCTCGCTGACAGGATTGGCCGGAAAAATGTCTTTATTATAACGTTATTGCTTTTCTCAGTCGGCAGCGGGATTTCCGCGATGGCAACGACCTTGTCATTCTTTTTACTATTACGATTCTTTATTGGAATGGGACTTGGCGGGGAACTGCCGGTTGCCTCAACTCTGGTGTCCGAAAGTGTACCTGCTGAGAAGCGGGGCCGCGTCGTCGTATTGCTAGAGAGCTTCTGGGCGGCAGGCTGGCTTGTAGCAGCATTGATTTCTTACTTCATCATCCCGAAGTTCGGTTGGCAAATGGCCTTGATCCTGAGCGCTCTGCCGGCATTGTATGCTCTGTATCTCCGTATCAACCTGCCAGATTCCCCGCGTTTTCTTGCGGTTGAGAAGAAGGAAAGACTGACAATCATGGAGAGCATCGCCGAGGTATGGTCCAGGGAACATTTCAAAAAAACCGCGATGCTCTGGGTTCTTTGGTTCAGTGTGGTCTTTTCCTATTACGGGATGTTCCTCTGGCTGCCAAGCGTGATGGTCATGAAGGGCTTCACACTGATTAAGAGTTTCCAATATGTATTGATCATGACGCTCGCGCAGTTACCCGGGTATTTTACAGCGGCTTGGCTGATTGAAAAAGCAGGCAGGAAATTTGTCCTTGTAACGTACTTGATTGGAACAGCTCTCAGCGCGTATTTCTTTGGGACAGCAGACTCCCTCGCACTGTTAATTACTGCTGGGATTTTGTTGTCATTCTTCAACCTCGGAGCGTGGGGTGCATTGTATGCATACACACCTGAACAGTATCCAACAACCATCCGTGGATCAGGTGCAGGGATGGCCGCTTCATTTGGACGTGTCGGCGGAATTCTGGGTCCGCTTATGGTGCCATATTTATCGGCACAAAATCTGTCGATTACCACAATCTTTACGATTTTCTGCATTTCAATTTTGATTGGAGCAGCCGCGGTATTTTTCTGGGGTACTGAAACTAAACAAAAAGAGCTTGCATAGTCATAAAAAAGTTCGCCTATGAATCAGGCGAACTTTTTTATTGGCGAAAACTCAAGATTTCACATGCTTAAACACATTCACCGCGAATAAAATACCGCCAAGGACGACGACAAGCGAGCCAATAATCGCAAAAACGGTGAAAAAGTCATTTTCAGTCAGCATTGTCAATGTGATTCCGCCCTGCATTACTGGTACACCCAGGTTATGCAGCCAGAAGTGAGTGTTTGCCAGCTTACTGTTCCCTGCCGCAGGAAAAAGGTAATAAATTGTTCCGAACAGCGCCATAGACACCCAGCCAAGCAAGTTCAAATGTGCATGGACTGAAGTCAGTGAAAAATCATGCATGATCCCCATAACAATTCCAAGTATAATTGCAATAACAAAATAGACCGCGGCCACTTTAAAGAATCTTATACTCATTTGTTTCCTCCTCTCTGAATAGTTCTTTTAGATTATATAAAAAATCTTCAGAAATATAACATACTTCCTATGAAAATAGATTTTACTTATAAAAAAAAAGCCCTAAGGCTTTTGGTCTTGTTTAGGAAATTATAAAATTATTTAGTTATGGATAACCACATGTAGTTTTCCTAATCCAGCTCCAGCGCCTAGCCCCTCGAGTCGCTTGTCCAGCTGCGGCTCCTAACTCCTCGAGACGCTTGTCTAGTGTCGCCTCCTAGAAACTCCGAAACTTCAACTCCCCCGGCAGAAGCAAAAAGCGCTTCTTTGGTGGAGTCTCCAGTTTCTGCGTTTCTGGACAGTCGGCTATACATTTCGATTTCGGTTCGCTCAGGTGAAGTCAAAGAACGACTTCACCGGTCGGCCCTCCAGCGCTTGTCGGGGCTGAACGAGGCGCTTGCGCTTTTTGTTCTACAAATATTTTTTCCGTTCGGCTTCAATCATCGATGAAACGATTTCAGCCTCCGTTTCTGCAGCCCCAGAAAGGAAAGGATCCTCAGCAATCGGCATGCTCCCTTTTTTCCACTTTTTCATCAAGAGGATAATAAGCAGTGCAGCTAAAAGCAAGATCACAAAAGGGGTGATCCATAATGTCAGGTTGAAGCCTTTTTGCGGTGGAGCCTGCAGGACTTGTTCACCAAGATTATCGACATAATAGGCAATCACGTCATCCTTTGTCATTCCTTTTTGCATCATCTCAGCAATTTCATCGTAATAAATTTGTTTAACCGAACAGTTGCTGACATCATGGGTGCCGTGTCCCTCCATCGAGAGCATGCTAACGACTGCCTGAAAGTCAGGTCTGCTGAAATCAAAATCCTTAATGCCTGTTTCCTCTGCGAAAGCGAAAACAGTAAGTCCGGCAAATATGAGTAAACTCATTAAAATAATCTGTCCGAGGCGTTTCATGAATTCTCTCCTTCGGTAAATGTGGCATAGAAAATTCCTCTATTAAAAATATTATATATCCGTTATTGGCTGATACAGCTTCCAGTCTGTGGCAAAAACAGTACGATTTTTAGGCCTAAATTCCTTGGTTATAATAGTGATATAATAATCATTTCACTTTGCCACAAAAATAACACGGATGGTTTTATCATTTTTGCGGAAATTCATGATATAATAGTGCAAACGTTTGTACAACTTCTTAAAGGGAGATAAATCTATGAAAAGATTATTTGGAATCGATAGCTGGAAAATCATCGAAACTGAACTTCATAAAGAAGATTTCCGTCTTGCTGAAAGCATCATGAGCCTGGGAAATGGCCACATGGGCATGCGCGGGAATTTTGAAGAAACATATAGTGGCGACTATCACCGTGGTTCTTATATCGCAGGTGTATGGTTCCCAGACAAGACGCGTGTTGGCTGGTGGAAAAACGGCTATCCTCATTATTTTGGAAAAGTCATCAACTCCACTAATTTTATCGGCGTAAAAGTTCTGGTTGATGGAGAGGAACTTGATCTTCATAAGGCAGAAGTGAAGGATTACTACCGTGAGCTTGATATGCAGCATGGTGTCCTGACGCGAAAATTCACAGTCGTTCAAAATGGCAAGGAAACGGAAGTAGAAGCTGTGCGCTTCCTGTCAGTTGCCGACCGAGAGCTAGCTGCAATCCGCTATTCCGTAACAGCTAAAAACTATAATGGAAACGTTACCTTTATTCCTTATTTGGATGGCGACGTTCGCAATGAAGACTCTAACTATGATGAGGACTTCTGGTATGAAGTGAGCAGAGATGCTTCTGAATACGCTGGCAGCCTTGTAATGAAGACGATAGATAATCCATTCGGAACTCCGACTTTCCAGGTAGCGACAACCATGCAAACGGTTGTCGATGGCGAAGCTGCGAAAGTGGAAGTGAACGAAAAAGAGGAATATGTTGAAAATGTTATTGAAGTAAAAGCTGAGCAGGGACAAACTGTAACCCTTTACAAGTATGTTGCCGTTACAACTGACCGCGATTATGAAGCAGGTGAGCTTGTTTCAAAAGGCCGCGAAGTGTTGGAACGCTCTGTTGAAAAAGGCTTTGAACAGCTTTTGGAAGAGCACAAAAATGGCTGGTTAAGCCGCTGGGAAATTGCTGACGTGGAAATCGCAGGCGATGACGAGGCGCAGCAAGGAATCCGCTTCAACTTGTTCCAGTTGTTTGCGACTTATTACGGTGAAGACTCCCGTTTGAATATCGGACCTAAAGGCTTCACAGGCGAAAAATACGGCGGTGCAACTTACTGGGATACAGAGGCGTACGCAATTCCGCTATACCTTTCTACTACAGAGTCAGAGGTTGCGCGCAATCTGTTGATATACCGACACAACCAGCTTGATGGTGCATACCACAACGCGAAGCAGCAGGGACTGCAGGGCGCGCTTTACCCAATGGTTACTTTCACAGGCGTTGAGTGCCATAATGAATGGGAAATCACGTTTGAAGAGATCCACCGTAACGGCGCGATTGCATATGGGATCTATAATTATGTGAATTACACTGGAGATAAAAATTATCTTCATGAATATGGAATTGATGTGCTCGCTGGAATTTCCCGCTTCTGGGCAGACCGCGTCCACTACAACAAGTCCAAGAATGTCTATATGATACACGGCGTCACTGGTCCAAATGAATACGAAAACAACGTCAACAACAACTGGTATACAAACCGGATCGCAGTCTGGACGCTTCGCTACACACTTGAAGTCATCGACTTCTTGAAGCAGAATGGCCATGAGGACCGACTTACTGGTCTTGGCTTTACAGATGAAGAGCTTGCGAAGTGGCAGGATATCATCGAAAGAATGTACTTCCCTTACGATGAAGAAAAAGGTGTTTTCGTCCAGCACGATACATTCCTTGATAAAGATTTGAAGACTGTTGATGAGCTTTCAGCGGAAGACCGCCCAATCAACCAGAACTGGTCTTGGGATAAGATTCTTCGCAGCTGCTTCATCAAGCAGGCGGACGTCCTTCAGGGATTATATTTCTTCAATCACGAATTTACTGAAGAAGAGAAGCGCCGCAACTTTGAATTCTATGAGCCGATGACAGTCCATGAATCTTCATTGTCTCCAAGCATCCACGCAGTCCTGGCTGCAGAGCTTGGCATGGAAGAGAAGGCATACGAAATGTACAACCGCACGGCGCGCCTTGACCTTGATAACTACAACAATGACACGGAAGACGGACTGCACATCACAAGCATGACAGGTGCATGGCTTGCGATTGTCCAAGGCTTTGCGGGCATGCGTACGGCTGATGGCACATTGTCATTCGCACCGTTCATCCCTAAGGCTTGGAATCAGTACAGCTTCAACATCATCTACCGCGACCACTATATCAAAGTGGAAGTGAACCAGGAAAACGTCGTTCTCACGCAGCAAGGCCCAGAGCTTGCGATGAAGCTTTTCGGCGTGGAAGTCATGATTCCTGCAGATGGCGAGCATACGATAAAATTGAATTAAGAAAGCGGGAGATCTTCAGGGCAGCCTGAGGGTCTCTCTCATTAGAGGAATCTTTTGAAGAGGCAAAAATGCATCAAGGGTTTTAATGGACATTTTGTAGTGTGGATGGAGTCGAAATGCCTAAGAAACAGTATTTAATGGACATTTTGTAGTGTGGATGAAGTCAAAATGTCTAATATAACGAAAATGTGCAGCCGTAGCTGCAGGAATGATTCATGAAAGGAGTATCTATGACTAGACCAATTAAAGCATTCATTTTCGATCTTGATGGCGTCATCACTGATACAGCAGAATACCATTTCTTAGCGTGGAAAGCGCTGGCCGAGGATTTGGGCATCACTTTTACACGTGAAGACAACGAGGAGCTGAAAGGCGTTTCCCGTATGGATTCCCTCGAGAAAATCCTCGAGATTGGCGGTCGCGCAGCTGACTTTACTGCGGAGGAAAAAAATGCGCTCGCTGACAAGAAAAATGATCATTATTTAAAGCTGATCCAGGATATCACTCCGTCGGATCTTTTGCCGGCAATCAAAGAACTGATCACTGATATCAAGGAAAAAGGACTTAAACTTGGAATGGCTTCTGCGAGCAAGAATGCCTTCACAGTCATGGAGTCGCTAGGAATGAAATCTGAGTTTGATATCATCGTGGACGCGAAAACAGTTGTGAACGGCAAGCCGCATCCTGAAGTATTCCTGCGCGCAGCGGAAATGCTTGAAGTCGAGCCTGAGGCATGCATTGGTGTCGAGGATGCAGCAGCAGGCGTGCAGGCGATTAAAGCAGCCGGCATGTTCGCCGTTGCAGTAGGGCCGAAAGAAAGCTTCGAGAAGGCCGATCTCGTTTACTCAAGTACAGCTGAGCTTTCATTGGAAAAAATCATAGAAGTTTATAATGCTTAATAAATGTGGAACTCGGTCGTGCATTCGGCCGGGTTTTTCTATTTCCGAATAAATCATATAGTTTAGCGTGTTTGCGAGAGATTTTAGTAAATTGGTGAGAAATCAGGGAGGACAGCCGAGAAATACCTGCTTCAGTGAGAAATCAATTTTTCGAAAATCAAAAAAAGCGATCACTCCTGGAGTGACCGCTTTATTTCGTTGTAAAAGACATCCGGTGCATCAACATTCAGCACGATTCGGTTTACTTTCCGCTTCAATCCATACATAAAATGGACATCATGTGGTTCATTGATGGTAATTTCAAACATTGGTTTTTCCTGAATCAAATCAGGCACCCTGGCATCATAGAGATCTGTTTGCTCCTTGCGGCTGAATTTTTCCGGACCATCATAATATTTGATTTCATTGATCTTGCTCAATGGCAAATGCATCGATTTCGAGAATCCCGTCTGCAATAGCAAGTGGTCCTCTGTCAGCAAAAATGGAGTGAGGCGTGTGGCCTGAAGCTCTGCCAGGAAGAAAAGGATAGCGTAAATGTTCAGGAACAGCAGGATGTACGAGACATTGGAGTTCCAGCTATGCAGGAAGTAATGGAGCCCAATCGACTCAATCGCAATCGCATGAATGATCATGATATAGACCGCGTTCACGCTTGTTTTTTTGTGATAGGTAAAAGGCTGTCCGTGTTCAATATTAAGTTTCTTTTTCCAAGAAAATAGCGAGTAATGGAACATCGAAAATTCGCTAACAAGTACTTTCGCTGCCGTATTGCCAGGCAGATTGTTATCGACCACTGTTCTTATATTAAACAGGAAAATGGAATTTTTTTTAGCTAACTTTTTATATTCCTTGAGCAGTTTTGGGAGCATTGTGATGACAGTAAAGGCAATGTAAAGCTCAAATAGCAGGAAGGCTCCTTCCGACATCATCAAGAGATAGGGAAGGAAAGAGTACTTTGATAGATGCTGCTGCGGAACGATCAAGTATGCGGCAGCAAAACCAGCTAAAATTACAATGCCAAGGTACTTTAAGGAATATCTTTTACGGATGATCAGGAAGTATGTCATGAGAGGCAGGATGATTAATAAGTCCAGCAAAGAACCAATGACGGCTCCCTCGGGGACAGGGCCGAACACGGAAGTCCGATAAAAAATATAATTCGATAGCAGGATTAAAGAGGCTAAAACTACATATGGCAGTATTCTTGGTTTTTTCACGACTGAACTTGTCATTATTATCCACCTCGTTTTTATTATAATTGATTTCATAGTGCTTAAGTAGTAATTTAAATCTCTTCGACAAAACTAGTGTTAATAAGAATAGTTGAAAATCTAGACTTGTTGGTCGCCCTCCTTTTTGGAAAAAATCATTATTCGGATTATCCGTCCTTTAACAGGGAAATATGCTACTATGGGATTTTTTAAAAGGACGGTGGAGCAGTATGTACGATTGTTTAATTGTTGGCGGCGGGATAGCCGGGCTGCAGGCAGCCATCCAGCTTGGACGTTATAATCATAAAACATTAGTTCTGGATGCGGGGGACGGGCGTTCGGCGATTTGCCATAGTTATCACAATATTCTTGGCTATCCGGACGGGATCAGCGGACCTGAATTAAGAGAAATCGGGCGCCAGCAGGCAGGGAAATACGGCGTCGAGTTTGTGATTGGCAAGGCAGCATATGCGAAAAAGACCATGAGCGGTTTTGAAATCGAGTCGGATAGCGGGGAAACCTATAAAGCGAAGACATTGCTTTTGGCAACGGGCATCATGGACCGCATTCCTCCGTTCCCGGAACTGATGCCGACGCTTGGGATCAGTGTCTACGTCTGTCCGGATTGCGATGGCCGTGAGGTGAAGGACAAGTCCACTATAGTAATGGGTTCAGGCAATGCAGGGGCGAACATGGCGTTGACCTTGAACTATTTTACCGATGAAATTACGTATGTTAATCATGAAAATACAAAGGTAGACGAGGAGATAGCAGCTGCAATGAAGGGAAAGGGCATCCAGTATGCAGAAGGGCCAATCGAAAAGGTCCTTGCGGATGGTCCTGACTTCAGGGGCATTGCTTTGGCGAACGGTGAGGAGCTCTTTGCTGAGAGAGGCTTCATCGCCTTCGGCGGCAATGAAGTAAAATCGCAGCTTGCCCAGCAGCTTGGTGTCGAACTGCATAAAAACAAGCATGTGTTAGTTGACCCGCGAACCAAAATGACCGATGTCGAGAATGTTTGGGCCGCCGGGGATGTCGTCGCCCATTCAGAACAGGTCACGATTGCGATGGGGGACGGCATGCAGGCCAGCATCTGGATCCATAAGACGCTCCTGGCTGGGGGAAAATAGGGAGTCAGCGGGATTTTTATCCTGGCTGAGGGATGATTCTCCTCCCCTAAACGGAGATTTTCTTCCTGTTGATTTCAATAATTTCCTCTTAAGCGGAGACTTTCTCCTCGTTGGGTTCAATAATTTCCCCGTTGGCGGAGTTTTTCTCCCTGTTGGACAGAAATTTAATACTAAAAGCCGCCACTCATATGAATGGCGGCTTTCTATTATTCTAAATCCACTTTTTGCAATGGGAGCTCTGCAGGTCCTTCGAGGACATCTCCTTTATAGGAGAATCTTGAGCCATGGCACGGGCAGTCCCATGAGCGCTCGCCATTGTTCCATTTCAGTTCGCAGCCCATATGGGTGCAGGTTGTATCGACGACGTGCAGCTGGCCGGTTTCATCGCGATATGCTCCGGCACGTTTTCCGTTTACAGTAACTACGGCACCTTCTTCATTTTCCAGGCTCTCTGGCTTGGTGGATGGGCGGTCAAATTTCCCTTTAACCAGCTCTTTTGCAACCAGGGCGTTATCGGCAACGAATGTCGCTACGTCAGGCTGGGCATGGAATCTTTGCGGCTCAAATAACTCTTTGTAAGGGTTATCCTTTTTTAATACAAGGTCAGACATCAGAATGGCAGCGTTGATGCCGTTGCTCATTCCCCATTTCCGGTAGCCTGTGGCAACAAAGATGTTTTCCGTGCTCGAAGAATATTTGCCGACGAAAGGAATTTTATCCAGGGTAGTCGGGTCTTGTGCTGACCAGCGATAGGGAATTTCTTTTACGCCGAACGTTTGCGCAGCGAATGCCTCGAGTGCCTCATAATATTGATGGGTATTTTCTTCCTGGCCGGTGATATGGCTGTCTCCGCCAAAGAGCACCAGTTTCTCGCCATTCCAGTCCGTATACCTTAATGAACGTGTCGGTGTCTCGGCATTGATGTACATCCCCCCTGGGAACTCTTTTTCCGTCTTGACGGCAAGCACATACGAGCGGTTTACCTGCATTCGAGAAAAATAGAAGCCTTTTAAATCGTAAAAAGGGAAGTGAGTGCTGATGATCATCTGGTTGCAGCGGACCCTGTGATTATCCCTGGTGGTGACGACAGGCTCTGAGCCTTCCTCCATATCGACTGCAGTTGTGTTTTCAAAAATCTGGCCGCCCATTTCTGTGAAACGCTCTACCAGATGCTTTAGGAATTTGAGCGGATGGAACTGGGCCTGGTTGCGCATGACGATCGCGGCCATCGCTTCAACGGGAATCGGAATCTCTGAAACATACTCGCTGCCTGCCACGCCTAGTTTTTCATATGCCTTGAATTCCTTCAGGAGCTTTTCCATTTCCTTATCGGAATTTGTGTAAATATAGGCATCCTCTTCGGTAAAATCGCAATCAATCTGCTGGTCTTTGACGATATTTTTTACAAATTGCATCGCATCATAATTTGCCTGGTAATAGAGGCGTGCTTTTGCCTCGCCAAAATGGCTGATCAGCTCATCATAAATCATTCCATGCTGTGCGGTTACTTTTGCGGTTGTATGGCCGGTTGTGCCATTCAGGAGAGAACCGGCTTCAATAACGGCCACCTTTGCTCCTGCTTTGGCCAGTAAGTAAGCTGATGTCAAACCGGTAATCCCGCCGCCAACGACTGCGACATCAACCTTCAAATCCTCCTTCAGCTTTGGGAATGTTGGCAGGTCGGCCGTTTTACGCCAATAAGGTTCAGGGAATCGGGGCAGCTTTGAAGTATAATCGTTCATGAACAATCCTCCTTAAAAATCTTCATACTAACTAATTTTTCCTTCTTAAGTGAAAATCATGCTTGTTTCCTTTACCCTGACGAAAACTTTCATAGACAACTTTTTACCAAATTGAGCGGATTGAGCAGAAATGTACTTTGTGCGTGATAAAATGAAAGCATTACAGAATGGGAGGCCAATATGGAAGTTACAGTAGTAGGGACAGGCTATGTTGGCCTGGTTACGGGAGTTTGTTTTGCTGAAGTTGGGTACAATGTGACCTGTTTTGATATAGATGAAAATAAAATCAACACTCTTTCTGAAGGGAAGTGCCCGATTTATGAGCCTGGGCTTGAAGAGATGCTGCAAAAGAACCTCAAGGAAGGAAGGCTTCATTTTTCCGCAGATTCGAAAAGTGCCTGCGCAAGGGCTGATTTTATTTTTGTAGCAGTAGGGACGCCTGAAAATGAAGACGGCTCGGCCAATCTTGATTATCTGGATGCCGCAATAGCGGAAATTGGCGCAAATCTCGTCAATGATACGATGCTTGTCATTAAAAGTACTGTGCCTGTAGGGACAAACGAACGGATTTTTCAAAAGCTGCAGCAGATCATTTCGAGTCGCCTGAATGTAAAAGTAGTCTCGAATCCTGAATTTCTGCGTGAAGGTTCGGGAATCCTGGATACATTTCATGCTGACAGGATTGTCATCGGTGCTGATGACCGTGAGGCGGGCGGTGCGGTCGCAAAAATATATGAACCGTTTGGCCTGCCCATTTTACAGACGGATATCCGCAGTGCAGAGTTGATTAAATATGCATCAAATGCATTCCTTGCGACAAAAATCAGTTTTATTAATGAAGTGGCCAATCTTTGCGAGCATACCGGCGCGAATATTGAGGATGTGGCAAAAGGCATGGGAATGGACCAGCGGATAGGAAGCCAGTTTTTAAAGGCGGGAATCGGCTATGGCGGATCCTGTTTCCCTAAGGATACAAAGGCGCTCGAAAAGCTGACAGATTACTATCAATACGATTTTAAAATCCTCCGTTCGGTCATTGAGGTGAACAGCAGGCAAAAACAACAGTTGTTCCATAAGGCGAAAGAGATGCTTGGGAGCTTGAAAGGGAAGAGGACGGCGGTTCTGGGTCTGGCATTCAAGCCGCATACAGATGATATCCGTGAGGCGCCAGCAATTGAACTGATTGCACAGCTGCTTGAAGAGAATGCTGATGTTTCCGTTTTTGATCCGGCTGCGTCAGAAAAGGGGAAAGTGCTTTTCGGCAGTCAGCTATATTACGCAGATAATGTGGATGCTGCAATCAAGGGAGCAGAGGTAGTCTTCATCATGACAGAGTGGCCGCAAATTGTTCAGTATGAGTTGCAGAAATTCAATTTGTTCATGCGCGATCCGGTCATTTTTGACGGGCGGAATTGCTATGACCTTGATATGGCTGAGAAAGCTGGTTTGACATATATTTCGGTTGGCAGGAAGGCGATCATTGCAAGCCATCATTCTGAGAGCCTGGGCCGTTGACAGGATTGCTCGTGGCGGCCTGAATAAGGTAAAATTAACCTAAACACCTTCACTTGAGGAGGAAACAGGATGGCTAAGGTTAAAACAAATGCAATGCGTATTCTCGATACGCAAAAGGTGCCGTACGAGATTCTCACATATGACGCGAATGACGGAAAAATAGACGGAGTAGCTGTGGCGGGGAAAATTGGAAGAAATCCGGCACAGGTTTACAAGACGCTTGTAGCAGTAGGGGCAAGCAAGAATCTTTATGTATTCGTCATACCGGTCGAAGATGAGCTGGACATGAAAAAGGCAGCAAAGGAAGCCGGCGAAAAGAGTGTGGAGATGCTGCCGGTAAAAGACATCCAGAAATTCACTGGCTATATCCGCGGCGGCTGCTCACCGATTGGCATGAAAAAGAACTATCCAACGTATTTGGATGCAAGTGCCGAGGGAATGGACAGGATTATCGTCAGCGCCGGCAAAATCGGCTTTCAGGTCGAGCTGGAACCGGACCAATTGATCAATGCAGCAGATGGAAAATACGCAGAATTAACGAAATGAAAAAGACCACAGCACACATGGGCTGTGGTCTTTCAATTGCACAAAAGGGGCAAAAGATCATTAAATCAAGGCGGTTTTGTCATTTAAGATGCTATTCAGGCAACAAAAATTTAATTGTAAGGCAATTCTTTTTGCTATTCCTTCTCCGCCGCATTGATTTTTATCTCCAAGCTTGCGATTTGTGACTGATACAGGCCATCATAATTCTTCGATGTATCATATACGACCTCTTTTTCAGATGCATTTGGCTTTTCTTTTCGAACATCGGTCTTGAGGGTTTCGTATATTTGCTTGGTGAGCATTTTTTCGGTGAAATAGCTGTTCAATCTGTTCTTAAAAGCATCGTCAGGGTAAGCTGCGACTAGCTGTGAAGCAGGCTCGTTCTGCTCCAGCCTGACCGTGAATTCTTCAATTGTTTTCGCAACCTCAGAAACTTCAACATCCAGCCCTTTTTCCCTGGCAAGCAGGTACATCGCATGCTGCTCGATCATTTTTGAAAGATTTACGTTGAAGTTATCATGATACTTGAGCTGTTCGTCCCAGTAGGCCAGTTTATCGGTAAGTTCAGCGTCCTTTAGCTTCTGCTGATCCTGCTCGCGGTTCAGCTCAATATCGACCTTGTTCATCAGCTGGTAAAATTGCAAGTCTTCATAGGTAAGGACCTTGCCGTTGATTGTGACTACTTTGTCTTCAGAAGTGAATCCAGCTTCATCAGCCTGCTTGCTTTTCTCAGCAGTTGCTTTTGACTCTCCAGCTTGCTTGCTTTCCTGCACGGAATCTTTTTGCTTCTCCTGGCAGCCGGTCAGGACTAACCCAATCAACAGCAGGCCAAGTATAAAAATTATGTTTCGTTTCATGCTGATCATTCCTTTTCAACTTCGAATGTAATCACATGTTCAAAAGCTGAGCCATCGGCTTCTCCCTCGATATTGGCAACCCATTCGCCAGCCATTGGAAGCTCGACGCTTGATTCGTATATGCCGTTTCCTTTATCCTCAAAATTCAGCTCAATCGATCCGTGGTCCATTTTTGCCATCTCAAGGAAAGCTGAGAATTCAAGGCCACTTGCGGGTTGGCCATCCTGTGAAATTTCAATTACTACCGGGTAGCTTTCTCCGGCTTTATATTTAGGTGCCTGTTTTAAAGTAATTTCATAATCCGAACCTTCGCTGCAGCCTGAGAGGAGAACCATCAGCAACATGAAGCCTGCGATCCATTTTTTCATTTTGTATCCGCTCCCTTTAAATGTTCATTCAGAAATTCATCAACGGTATACTTTGTCATTTTTCCATCTTCCAAAAATGCTACATGAGTGCAGATCTGCTTGATTTCATCCATATGATGCGATGCCATGAAAATCGTTTTTCCAGACAGTGACTTCAGGATCTGCAGGATTTCCTCCCGGCCAAGCGGATCAAGTCCGCTCGTTGGTTCATCGAGAATCAGCACTTCTGTATCGTAATAGAGCATAACGCAGAGCCCAAGCCGCTGTAGCATTCCTTTTGAGTAGCCCTTCACCTGATTGTGGCGGTCATCCCAAAGCGAGACAAGCTTCAGCTTTTCTTCGATTTTCTTTTCATCTATCTCACCTGAGCCGAGTGAGGCGAAAAACCTCATATTCTCTTCTCCTGTCAGGTGAGGGTAGAGGTGGAATTTTTCCGGCAGGTAGGAGACAATCTTCTTCCAGTCACCTTTATTATTAGAATAGCCGCCTAAAGTGATGCTGCCATTTTTAACAGGCTGGAGGCCAAGGATCGAGCGAATCAGCGTCGACTTTCCAGCACCGTTCCGGCCAACGAGTGCGCAGTATTCGTTTTTTTCAACTGTTAGATTTATATCCTTCAAGACTTGCTTTTTTTTATATGATTGCGATAGATCCTTGATCTCAATCATGATTTATCCCCCTTGCTGCGGAACAGGATGGAAAGCTCGAAAAACAGGGTCATCCAGAAGGCCAGGTCGATTAATAGAAACTTCCATGGGGCCATCCAGATCATCTTCTCCATCAATCTCGACATGTTGTTGAGCGAGAATAAGCCGAGTGATGTCTCAAGATAGAAGCGCAATGTGTGCAGCGGATCCAGGAAGTAGAGCCATGAAAAAAGTTTGACATTTTGATAGGAAACAGATGGAACGTACTGGATAAAGGCCAGGTCGATCAGGAACACGAACAGGAACCAGGTAAAAATTGTTGCGCCAATCAGCTGCATCTTGGTGTTCGTGATGTTTCCCAAAAACAGGCCCAGCTGGTTAAAGATTAGCAGCAGTACGACAACGGTTGCGACAAAATAGAGAAAGCTTGAAAGCTGGAATTGCAGAAACCATTTCATCAACAGAGCTAAGATGAAGTACCAGCCGACAAAGGCACCAATAACGACCGTCTGGATGGCAATGCTCTTTTTCATCATCAGGCTGCGGTTCGATTCCTTTTTCGTCAGCAGGATCATCGATGTCTTCAGCTCTTTTTCCTGAAAGATTGAAAAAGAGGAAATGAAGAGCGCAAAAATTGGGACAAGGTAAATATTCATGTCATACAGCGAGAGAAGAAAAGCGTCAAATCCGAGTTCATCTGGATAAGAACGAGCTTCCATCATAAGAAACATGGAAGACAGTATGACCATGGCCAGGCCGAGCCAGAGACCTTTCCCGCGTGACTGTTCAAGCCATTCCTTCCAAATGTAGTTCATGATAAACGACTCCTTCTCTTCTTGATAAAAATCCAGCCCACAATCAGGATGGCCGGGATTGCTGCCGGAATCCATGGTGCTTGAGGCTGTTCATCCTTCTTGATCAGCGGGAATTCATCCACGACCATTACTTTCTGGGTGCTTAATACTTCATTGATTTTTTCATAGATTTTAATGGCTGGGCTTTTCAAAAATAGGTATGCTAATTCGTTTTCTTCTACTAGCTTGTAAAGGGATGATCTATATTCAACGGGAGAATCGCCAATTTGATCCTGGTCCAAGTCAAGAACAGAAAGCTCTGTTCCCCAGTAGTTTCCTTTCCCGTTTTGATTCCATTGGTTATAGGATTCGGTGCCAATCGTCAGTACGTTGGCAACGTTCTGCTTGAAATGGTTCTTTGTGAATACCTGGGAAGTAGAGGTGGTCCAAAGCTCAATTCCGATATCATTGTGGAAAAATTTATTTCCCTCAATCCGGTTTTGTGTTGATTGCTCTAGATATATGCCGCGCTGGTTCAGGTAAAATTCATTGTCCAGCACAGTATTGTTGCTGCTTGTTTGGATGATCAGCCCGAATGAACGGGATCCCTGATTAAAGGAAAATTGATTTTCCTTCAGCATGATTCCCTGGGAGTGCATGATTGCCGCACCGCCAGTGTTTTTATTGAAGCGATTTTTATAAAAGGTGTTATCGTTTGAGTACATATAGTGCAGGCCGTACCGTGTTTCACTAACAAGATTATTACGGATTTCATTTTTATCTGCGTATTCAACGTAGATGCCGTCGCGAGTGTTGGCGATCGTGCTATTTTCAATGATGTTATGGGAGGTGCGGACAAGCTGGATGCCATTCCCCTGGCTTCCCAGTTTTCCGGTCCCCTGGCCAGTGACTTTTACATTGTTAACGTGATTGTGTTTTGAACTATTAATATAGAGACCATGGTAAACATCGTGGATAACTAGATTAATAAACTGGTTATGTTCACCCATCGTGCGAATCCCCGAATATTCTTCATCGGAGCTCCTGTTCAGGCTGCCATGTTCGATTGTTAAATTTTTCAGAGTGACGTTTGAAGCTTTGATCAGAACGACATTTCCTTTGCCATCGCCTCGGATTGTCGTGCCTTTCTTTCCGATAATCGCGATTGGCTTTGTGATCACGATGTTGCCTTCATATTTCTGACTATCAAGTTTAAGCTCGCCATTTATTGGAGTTGCATCAATCAGCTTCTGCAGGGATACATCTGCCGAGACAGGCAGGGTGGAGAAAATCCAGACGCCTATCCCAACAAATAAGATTAATAGCCTATTCATTTCCGCCGCTCCAGCCAGAAGGGCAGAAGTGTAAGAAGGAAGGCAGCCCCTAACAGGAATGAACCTGTCGTAAAATAACTGTGCGTTACAAAGTTCGCGAGGATGTTTTCTCCAATAATCGGCGGTACAAACGGTTCAAGCTCAATCGGTGCCTTCGGGTCAAGCTCGGTCCCGAATTTTGTAAGCCAGCGGTTCATGTCATAAATGCCAATGGCCCCGCCAGCTACTAGCAGTACGGCAGGCACATAGAGCAGCGCTTTTCTTCTCAATAACGCAATGATGATGAAAAGGATTGCCATTCCAATAATCAGGCCAGGCAGGTATTGCAGTTCAGGAAAGCTTTCATTGCTAAAGGGAGCCATGCCGATATAGTGATTCAAGCCGTTTACGATATCAATGTCTCCTTCAAGCTTGCTAGGATAAACAATGATATCTAGCCCCTCCATATATTGCGGTGCGTAAAACTTCATCCCCCACCAGGGGAACTTGATAGAGGCAAATAGGAATGCTGCAGCCCCGATAAGACTAGCCATGGAACCAACAGAAAATTTCTTTGCCATCTGAATCATCTCCTAAAGGAAAAGCCCTATTTTTTCAGGCAGTCCCATATTGAACTATCTTTTTTCAGCTTCTTTGTTTACTTAATTTAAAGGGTTAAATATTGCTATGGCGAAGCTGTATATAAAAATAATAAAAGTCCTTTCATAAAGGGAGAAAAGGGTATGGCTTTAGCTCAATACCCTTTTCCTCATCAGCATTGCCAGGTTATTTCGGTTCGACCAACAGGTAGCCGCTCATTTCCTGGTGGAGGGCTGAACAGAAGTTTGTGCAGTAAATTGGGAAAGTACCAGCTTTTTCAGCGGTAAATTCAATTGTGCTTGTTTGGCCAGGCTGGACTTCGTAGTTCAGGTCGTGGTCCATGATGCCGAAGCCGTGGGTGATATCCTGGTCAAGGTCGATATTCGTTAAGTGGATAGTGACCTTATCTCCCTGGTTGACTTTGATTTCATCAGGACGCTTTGCCTTTGCGTCAAACACGAATTTAGAGCGCATTGCGATACCATATACATGGACTTCATTGCCTTTGCGTTCGATGCGCGTGTCTTCCTGTTTCCAAACGGAGTGCTCACGTTTTTCATCTTTCTCGTAAATCTTGATTGTCTTAATCTTGTCGCGGTGGATCGTCTGCGCGTAGTGCGGTTCAGGATCGACCGGAGCCGTGTAGGTCAGCGACATTTTCTCACCTGAAATATCAATCAATTCCATTGATTCAGGGTGTGAAGGTCCAACGGATAAGAAGTTATCCTTCGCGATTTTGTTCAAGGATACAATCCATTTGCCGTCTGGAGATGCTGTGTCGCCCTCAGTGGCAGTTGAGTGTCCTGGTGAATAGTGGACAGGTGTGCGGTCAAGAATTTCACCAGTCGCGATTTTCCATTTGACGATCTCGGATGAAATGAACATCGTATTGTACGCATTGCCCTTGTCATCGAATTGAGTGTGAAGCGGCCCTAATGCTCCTGGAGGATCCACCTCGCGCTCTACAACCTTGTCATAAGGCAATACAGGTATACCGAATTTTTCTGTTTCAAAATTGCCAGCTTTGATCGCTTCAAAAGCTTTCTCGAATGAGAACACAGTCATTAAAGGTGCAAGCTTACCTGACGCGATAAAGCGTGTTCCGTCCGGAGTGACGTCAACGCCGTGCGGTGATTTAGCTACTGGCACTGCGTAGATCGAGCCCTTATGCTTGCGAGGGTCGATCATCTTCGCGCCATTGACTTCCTCATACTCACCGTCTGCTACTTTTTTCTCAAGCTCTTTCCAGTTAAGCAAGACAATATAGTCACGGTCATTTTGCGAAGCGTTGATTTCGTTGTTCGTTGTTGCGAATTCAGTGTTGTAGGTCGTCATGACGATCCAGTCGCCAGAAACCTTCTTGCCGGCATCGGATAAATCGTAGGACCAAGGTGGAAGCATGATTTGGTATGCCAAATCGAGTTCCTTCTTTTTCTGGTCAAATTTGACCATTGAGACGACACCTTTATATTTATCTTCAAATTCATCCAGTGGAGCGTATTCCTTCCCGATTGGAACAGAGAAGCGGGTAGGCATGACGATGTATTCCGTATTCTGTGTCACGAATGTCCCTGCGTGCGGCCCGCCCATGTTTGGCATTTCCATGATATCCGCTGTATGGAAGGAGCTTAAGTCGACAGCAGCAATCCGGTTATTGGCGACGTCATTGGCGAACACGAATTTACCGTCATATTCAGCATTTGTCTCTGAAATCGCAGGGTGGTGGAAATCTCCCCATGTATAGCCGCCCAGCATTTCTTTTGTTTTTGTGTCAAAGCCATATCCTGTTGCCGGGTCTGGGGAGAATACAGGCACCGTACGGATCTTTCTCATTGAAGGCAGTCCGTATACGAATAGCTGGCCTGAGTGGCCGCCTGATGAAAGCATGTAATACTCGTCTAGCTCGCCATAAGGAACATAGACCTTTTCAGCGTTTGACTTGTTTGCGGTGTCGTTGCTTGCCGTTCCTTTAGGTCCT
This sequence comes from Mesobacillus subterraneus, assembly GCF_023715485.1. GTDB lineage: Bacteria > Bacillota > Bacilli > Bacillales > Cytobacillaceae > Mesobacillus > Mesobacillus subterraneus_B. The sequence continues at coordinate 112,593 of NZ_JAMBOF010000005.1, forward strand.
GTTGAAAAATCTGCAAAAAATACCGTCGCAGCCATGAAGCCGGCTAGCAGCCCGGAAGCTGCGGGAACCCATTTTTTCATTAACACTGCACCACCTTTGGATTATTTTTCAGAAGCTTCTTTCAAAACGTTGACAACTTGATTTATTTCTTCCTCTGTCAGCGGGTTGCCGCCGATTACGCCGGACATGACTGCTGATGTAGGTTCTTTAAGGAATTCAGCGACTGGTTTGCCATGTTTTCCTTCGACATTGTTAAACGCCTGGGAAAGATCCGGTCCGGTAGCTCCGCCTTTAAGGTTCAATGCTTCGACGGAGTGGCAGCCAAGGCAGCCTTTCGATTGAAGGATATTTTCTTCGCCAGCAGCAGTTGAAGCTGTATCAGTCGTTTCTTTCTCTTCTGTGGCTGTTTCCACAGGCTTGGAATCTTCCTTGACAGCTGTAACTTCTTTTTCCTGGTTATCACCGGCAGGAATGACATCGAAGGCCACATATCCTATGCCCAAGCCAAGAAGAGCACTGATGATGAAATGGATGACTGGTTTATTCACTTTTTTCCCCCCTTGATTGTTTTACAATTTCATCCTAACTTCTCAGCCAAATCGGCAGTGTGATGTACTGCACACATTTAAGTGTTTATTGTGAATGATTTGTGAAAGCAGAAAGTGGAGCTGTGAAGAATATCACTTGCCCGGGAAATAAACTGGAAATAGAAGCAGAACGATTTTAGCTGGGCATTCACCCAGTACATTTAAGCTGCATATAGTAATGGGGAAGCGACAACATGCCGTTTGTACGAACGGCTGGAGGGAGTGCGATAAATGTCTGGAAAGATACTGAATTATTTTGCCGGCGGCAATACTGCTCGAGGATTTTACAGTTTGTATGATTCAAACCTGCAAGGGTTATCCCGTTTATTCATATTGAAAGGCGGACCAGGAACGGGTAAATCCTCGCTTATGAAAAAAATCGGCAATGTATGGCTTGAAAAGGGCTATGATATTGAATTCCTGCACTGCTCATCTGATAACAAATCGATTGATGGAGTACTCATTCCTAAATTGAACGCAGGCATCGTTGATGGCACCGCTCCGCATGTCATCGAGCCTAAGGCACCTGGTGCGGTTGAGGAGTACGTGAATCTCGGAGAGGCGTGGGATTCTGGCAAGCTAAAAGAGCATAAAGTGACAATCCAGCAGCTTAGCGAAAAAATCAGCAGCGCCTTCAATACGGCATACAGCCAATTTGCGGAAGCATTAAGAATTCATGATGAATGGGAAAAAATTTATATCGAAAACATGGACTTTGAAAAAGCGAATGATCTGACGAACAGATTGATAGAGAGATTCTTTGGCGACAAAAGTTCGACAGGAGATGGCAGAGTGCACGATCGTTTTCTCGGAGCCGCCACCCCGGTTGGTGCGGTTGATTTTGTTCCAAACCTGACTGAAACAGTGGGCAAGAGGTATTTCATTAAAGGCCGTCCTGGTTCAGGGAAGTCAACGATGCTGAAGAAGCTGGCTGCGGAAGCACAGTCCCGCGGTTACGACGTAGAGGTTTATCACTGCGGCTTTGACCCTCACAGCTTGGACATGGTGATTGTCCGCGAGCTCGATTTTGCGATTTTTGACAGTACGGCGCCGCATGAATACTTCCCTGAGAGGGAAACAGATGAAATCATTGATATGTATGACGAACTGATTACTCCAGGCACAGATGAAAAATATGCCTCTGAAATCGAGGATGTTGGCGGCAGATACAAGGCAAAGATGAGTGAGGCAATTGCTTCACTGGCAAATGCAAAAGTACTTCGCGACCAGCTTGAGAAAATCTATATTGAAGCAATGGATTTCACAAAGGTCGATGCTCTCGCCAGCCAGATCCAAAAGGAAATTGAAACCCTGAGTGCTGACTAGCACCTGTTTGGGCGTTTTGCATACATTAGATGGAATACAACTAGAAAGGGGATATGAGTTTGTATTACAATAACTTCTACCCATATGGACCATACCAGCAAAATGATGACGATTATGGTTTTTATGAAAATGAATTTTATCCGCAGTATGATGCAAGGATTTTTCCGGGTGGCCCAGGCGGCTTCCCAGGTGGTCCAGGCGGCTTCCCAGGAGGGCCAGGCGGATTTCCAGGAGGACCCGGTGGATTCCCTGGAGGGCCAGGCGGGCCTGGCGGAGGCCAGCAAGGAGGAGGGGCACCAACCACTGCACCACCGCCATACACGCCACAAGAACAGGTTACAGCGTTTGCTGTTGACCCAGGCGGAATCAGAAGATGCATGTACCGATTCACGTATATCTGGCTAAACAATGGCAGCAGCTTCTGGTTCTATCCAGTCTTCGTCGGCCGGAATTCTGTAGCTGGCTGGAGATGGAGCCGCCGAAGAGGCTGGGTATACTACGGCATTGACCTAAGACAAATCCGTTCCTTCCAGTGCTGAACATAGACGCAAAAAGAGAGCCCCTGGCGTCAGGAGCTCTCTTTTAACTTAGCTTAAAAAATCATATGGGCAACCAATACGATAATTGGCAATGTTACAAGTGTACGCTGAAGGAAAATAATGAATAATTCCCCGAAGCTTACCGGGATTTTTGATCCAAGCAATAGTCCGCCAACCTCGGACATATAAATCAGCTGTGTCACGGAAACAGCTGCGACGATGAATCTTGTCATTGGGCTTGCGATATCTGCCCCGATAACAGAAGGCAGGAACATATCTGCAAAGCCGACAACCAATGTTTCAGATGCAGCCTTTGCTTCAGGAACCTGCATTAACTCAAGCAGCGGGATGAACGGCATTCCGAGCCATTGAAAAACAGGTGTATATTCAGCGACGATCAGCGCGAGTGTTCCGAGCGCCATGACGATTGGAGCCACGCCCATCCACATATCGAGGATGTTTCTGATGCCGGCAATGAAGAAATCTTTCATGCTTTTATTGCTGCTAGCCTTTTCCACAGCCTGTGCCATACCCCAGGAGAAAGGAGTATAGCCTGCTGGAATCTCTTCTTCGGAGTAGTCTGTGTTCTGTTCACCATAGTACGTATCCGGCTTCCTTGAAAGTGGAGGGATCCTGGGAAGAATGATGGCGGCAACAACACCAGCACCAGTTACAGTCAGGTAAAAAGGAACAAACATATGGGCAAGGTCAACCTGGGCAATGACCACGAGACTGAAAGTAATGGATACCACAGAGAATGTCGTGCCGATGATCGCTGCTTCTCTTTTTGTATAGTAACCTTCTTCGTACTGCTTACTGGTCAGCAATACGCCGATTGTGCCATCACCAAGCCAGGAGGTAATACAGTCAATCGAAGATCGGCCTGGCAATCTGAAGATCGGACGCATCACTTTTGTCAGCAATGTACCGAACAATTCGAGCAAGCCGAAGTTCAACAGCAAAGGCAGGAACAAGCCAGCAAACAGGAATACGGCAAACAGGATTGGCAAAAGGTCATTAAGCAGCAGTCCGCCTGTATTTGGTGACCAAACTGCTTCAGGTCCTAGTTTGAATAAGGTCATAACCGCAAAAATGGCACCTAAAATCCTTGCAGCCAGCCAGATTGCCGGTACGTCGAATAATGCTTTTAAGAAATGATTGCGATTAAGGATTTCTGGCCTGATGGTTTTAATTAAAAGCGTTCCAATCAAAGTCAAAACGATGATGAAAGTCATGATCGCCGGCAGCGAGCCGCCAAGCAAGTCTTGAACCCAGCCTGATAGAACCGCGATTGGGATCGTTATTTCTCCTTTATAGGAGATTGGTATCATGAAAAAGAATATTCCTATTAATGAGGGAATGATGAATGCTAATAAATCCCCTGTGGATCTTGATTTACGTAACGATTTTTCCAAAACAAACTCACCCTTAAATTACATATTTATAAACCAAAAATTATTTTAATGCATAACCCCTGTTTTGCCAACACTTTTCTTAGCCCAATTCCTTCCTGTGTTATATTCTCCTAAAGCAAACAGCTTAAACAAGAAACCGTCTTTAAAATAAATTCAATACTTTTTTGAGGGATTCCTTCTGTAGAGGATGAAAATCTAATAGGACTATTACCTTAATTTATCTGGAGAAGAGAGATTTAACAGCCACAAAACGCTATTGATTGTGGAAAAAGGTAAATAAAGAAGTATCTTATATGCTGCAAACCATGAGATGGAGAAAATAGTAAATAAGAAAGGGAGTGCCATCTATATCAGGCACTCCCATTAATTTATTTTACGTATACTCTTGTTTCGTAAGGCTTAAGCGTTAGTGCTGTAGCTGGTCCGTGTTCTTCGACTTCGTAGTTGTTGAGCAACAGCTTGCTTGATTCTAACGGGAATGCGTCAAAATCGATTGCTGCCGGCTCACTGGATAAGTTTGAAATGACGACTGCTTGCTCATTGTCCATTGTACGTGTATAGGCATAGATCTGATCATGGTCCTCGAGAACCAAATCATAGGTGCCATACGTAAAGATTTCGTTCTCCTTCTTCATCGCAATCATCTTTTTATAAAAATGAAGGATCGAACGAGGATCATTCATCTGCTGCTCGACGTTCACATTTGGATAATTCGGATTCATGCCAAGCCAAGGATTTCCTGTTGTAAAGCCGGCGTTAGGCGCATCGGACCATTGCATTGGAGTCCTTGAATTATCTCGGCTCGTTGCCCAGATGAAATCCATGATTTCTTCATGAGGAACTCCGTTTTCACGGCGGATTTTGTACAGATTTTTAATGGCAACATCATCATAATCATCGATAGAAGGGAATTGGACATTCGTCATGCCGATTTCCTGGCCCTGATAAATGAAAGGAGTCCCCTGCATCAAGAAGTACATTGAAGCGAGTGCTGTCGCACTTTCACGCCAGTATTCCTTGTCATCTCCCCATGTAGAAACGATTCGCGCTTTGTCATGGTTTTCGATGAAAAGGGCATTCCAGCCATGGCCCTCAAGGCCTTTTTGCCAGCGTGTGAAAGTCTTTTTCAGTTTCCCAAGGTCAAGTGCTTTCTTTTCCGAATCCCAAAGATCAAGGTGCTCAAATTGGAATACCATGTTGAATTTTCCTTGTTCCTCGCCAACCCAAAGGTCCGCTTCTTCAATGCTGACGCCATTTGCCTCTCCGACAGTCATGATGTCGTATTTAGAGAAGGTTTCCTGCTTCAGCTCTTCAAGGTATGTCTGGATTCCATTGACATTCATATGCTTATCGAAGGAAGAAACATATTGAAGGCCTTCAGGATTTGGCATGTCCTTTAGTCCATCTTCCTTTTTGATATGGCTGATCGCGTCAACACGGAAGCCGTCGATTCCTTTATCCAGCCACCAGTTGATCATGTCGTACAGTGCTGTACGGACCTCTTTGTTTTCCCAGTTCAAGTCAGGCTGCTTGCGGGAGAAAATGTGCAGGAAGTATTGATCTGTCTTTTCGTCATACTCCCAGGCAGAACCGCCAAAGATGCTTTCCCAGTTATTTGGTTCAGCGCCGTCTTTTCCGTCGCGCCAAATATACCAGTCGCGCTTAGGGCTGTCCTTTGACTCGCGTGACTCAAGGAACCATGCATGCTCATCGCTTGAGTGATTGATGACAAGATCGATGATCAGCTTCATGCCGCGCTTATGCGTCTCGGCGAGCAGCTGGTCGAAGTCTGCCATCGTTCCGAATTCATCCATGATATCCTGATAATCGCTAATATCATAGCCGTTATCGTCATTAGGTGACTTGTACATCGGGCAAATCCAGATGACATCGATCCCTAAATCCTTCAAGTAATCAAGTTTTGAAATCATTCCTTGCAAATCGCCGATTCCGTCGCCATTTGAATCCATGAAGCTTCTTGGATAAACCTGATATGCGACAGCTTCTTTCCACCATGTGTGTTTCATTTGAACCCTCATTTCTTTGTATAGACCTGATGTATATCCAGTTAAATTACTTTAGTAGTAGTATTGCTCTGTTCAAGGCTTACTTATTGATGACGGAGCACGATTTTCGTTCGATCATCCGCGCTGGAATCGTGATCCTCTTTGGCAAAGCCTTTGGGTTTTTAATAATTTCTATTAAACAGTTAGCTGCTTCAAAGCCCAACTGAAAGATGTCGATATTCACGGAAGTCAGCTGCGGCCTCATATGCTCCGTAAGTGGGACATCATTAAAGCTCACAATTGAAATCTCCTCTGGCACCTTGATATTCAATTCCTCTGAATAACTCATGAGTTCGATTGCCGTAAAATCATCGGCGACTACAAGAGCAGTAGGAGGCTCATGGGAGGACAGGAATTTTGTGATGCCTTCTTTTCCTTCTGATTTTAAGCATTCCTCATGAATAATATACGTTTCGTCATATGCGATACCAGCTTCGAGAAGGGCGTGTTTATATCCTTCGAGCCGGTCAATCGTAAAGACATGGTCCAGATTGACTCCGATAAAAGCAATCTTTCTATGGCCAAGATTGATTAAATAATCGGTAACCTGCTTTGTGATATAGATGTTGTCATTGTCAACATAGGTAATCCGCTCAGCGTTCTTATAGGGGCGGCCGATGACTGTAAAAGGAAATTTTTCATCCAGTAAATAGTTCATGATCTGATCATCCGTCTTCGAATACAGAAGGATGATGCCGTCAACTCGCCGGCCCTGGACCATTGAAACAACCTGCTGGAAGATTTCATCATCGGTAATGCCAGTCGTCAAATATACTCCGAACTTATCCTCATGGGCCTTCATGCTGATCCCTCTTAGCACTTCAGGGAAAAACGGGTTTTGCAATGCCTGGGTTGCCGAATTGGGCATGACGATGCCGATCGTTTCGGTACTCCTTACAACCAGACTCCGGGCTTGCAGGTTAGGGTGGTATCCCAGCTTCGCCATCTCTTTCCGTACACGCTTCTTGGTTTCTTCACTGATATGAGGATGATCGCCGATCACCCTGGAAACGGTAGAAGGCGACACACCGGCTGCCTTCGCTACATCTTTGATTGTGACTGCCATTGGTCGTCTCTCCTGTAGTATCGATTATTTTACCGAACCCTCTGATACTCCCTTGATGATTTGCTTTTGGAGGAAGAAGTATATGATGATGACTGGAATGATTGCGATTGTCAATCCTGCCAATGCCAAATGCCATTGTTTAGTATATTCCCCAAAGAAGAAGAACATCTTCAGCGGAATTGTTTCCATTCCCTGCTGGTTGATAACTAGTGAAGGAAGGAGATAATCGTTCCAGATCCAAATGATATTCAAGATTGCGACTGTAACGGATACAGGCTTTAGCATCGGGAAGATAATATACCAGAAAATCTGGAATCGATTCGCACCATCAATTGTTGCCGCTTCATCAAGCGATTTCGGAATTCCACTCAATGTCCCGTGATAGAGGAAGATCGATAAGCTGGCCCCAAAACCAAGGTACATGAAAACCAGTCCGCCTCTATTGAGCATTTCGAGCTTGCCAAAAATAGACACGAGTGGAATCATAACCGACTGGAAAGGGATGAGCATCGCAGCCACGAACAGCATGAAAATGATACCGCTCGTTTTGCCTCCTCGTCTTGAAAGGGCATAAGCAGCCATTGATGAAAAGATGATGATGACAGCTACAGCGAGCACAGTGATCAGCAGGGAGTTGAAAAAGGTTTTGACAAAATCAAGACGCTCAAAGGCCACGGTATAATTTTCGAATGTAAAAACATCCGGAAGCTTTAACGTATCCTCAAACATTTCTCTTTTTGTTTTAAAAGAGTTGACGATCATAAGATAGAACGGGGAAAGCCAGATCAGCGCAAGAATGATGCCGAGAATTTCTAATATGATTCTGCTCTGCTTCTTCTTTTTCATTACATCTCGACCTCCCGTTTTTTATTGATGTAAACCTGTGTAAGTGAAATAGCCGCAACGATCAGGAAGAAAATGACCGCTTTCGCTTGAGCAAATGCCATCGCGTTTTCCACGAATGCTGTTTTGAAAATTTCCATCGCCACCATCTGGGTGGAGTTATACGGACCACCGCCAGTGAGCGACAGGTTTTGGTCATAAAGCTTGAAGGAGTTTGAAAGTGTCAGGAACAAGCTGACAGTGAATGCCGGCATAACCAGCGGGAAAGTCACATGATAAAAACGCTGGAAGCTGTTCGCGCCATCGATTTCTGCGGCTTCAAGCAATTCCTGCGGTACACCTTCAAGGAATGAAATGTAGATGACCATAATGTAACCAGCCATCTGCCAGCTCATCAGGATCGCCATTGCCCAGAAGCCTGTTGCCTCAGTGGACAGCCATCCCTCCAAGGCTTCCACACCGATCAGTTCGCCAATACTTGCGAATACCTTTATAAAAATAAACTGCCAGATGAATCCAAGAATCAGTCCGCCGATCAGGTTCGGCATGAAAAAAATCGTTCTAAGGATATTATTGGTTCTGAATTTTTGCGTAACAAGCAATGCCAATGATAGGCCAAAAAAGTTGATCAGGAACACAGAAACCACAGTGAATTTTGTGGTGAACCATAAGGCATCTCTGAATTCTTTTTCATCAAGAAGAGCTTTGTAATGTTCAAGGCCAACGAAAGATGGGGTCTTAATCCCGTTCCAGTCTGTAAATGAGTAATAAACGCCGTAAGCAAGCGGCATAAGAACAACCACAGCAAGAGCAAGCAAAGCTGGAGCCAGGAAAAGCCAGTACCAGAGGTTCCGGTTGCGCATCTGTAAATCCTCCTGTCTTTGTAATCGCCTGGAAGCTGATTACACTAGTTGGTAGAAAGCAATAATGTTTATATGTGCAAACGTTTGTACGAGCTATTTTTCTTGTTTGTAACTTCTAGAAAAAAAGTTAGGAAACAAAACAGCCTAAGCCGTTCTGTTTCCCCCTTTGTAAAAGTTATTACTTACGAGCGTCTTCCCAAGCTTTAGAAGACTCTTTTACTAAGTCATCCCAGCTCATTTCACCGCTTACATATTTTTGGATGTTAACACCAAGCTTTTCTTGTCCCCATCCTGTTGGGTAACCCATGAAAGTCCAAGCCAATGTTTTTCCAGCTGAAGAGTATTCATAGATTTCTTTTGCAAGTGGATCAGAGATCTTGCCAGCGTCGTATCCTTCATAAGCAGGAATGAATTTGAAATCTTCAATTACTGCAGTTTTACCTTCTTCAGAAGTATATAACCAGTCTAAGAATTCCTTAGCTGCTGCTACTTCTTTTTCGTCCTTGTTGCTGTTTACAGCCCAGTACATTGGCACGCCAACCGGGATTGAATCTTCTTTGTAGCCTTCAACTGGAATAGGAAGGATTCCTACGCCGCTGTTAGCAAGCTCTTCATCGATTCCAGCGATTGAACCGGATACCCAGTTGCCTTGCTGGATGATTGCTGCTTTGCCAGTAGAGAATAACTCTTCAACCTGCTTAGCATAGTCAAGGCTTACAGTAGGCTGGTCAGAGTATTTGTTCTGCAGGTCAAGAATTTTCTTGAATGCATCACCGTGTTCAAATGTAACTTCCTTCGATTCGAAAGCGTTGATTACGTTCTGATCAAACTCAGGCGCAAGGAACACGTTTGAAAGGTGAAGTCCAGTTACCCAAGTTTCTTTTGCTGGAAGAGCAAATACAGATGTAAGGCCAAGGTCTTTCTTCTTGCTGTCTAAAGTCTTTACTGCATCTTCTAAAGCTTTGTAGCTAGTGATGCTCTTCGGATCGATACCAGCTTTTTCAAAAATGCCTTTGTTATAGATGAAGCCATAGCCTTCCTGGTTGTATGGAAGTCCAAGTACTTTGTCGTCTTTTGTTACGCCTTCAAGAGTTCCGCTAAGAGCAGCTTTTGCAGCGTCTGTGTCAGAAAGGTCTGCCAGCTTATCTTCCCAGTCAGCAACGTCCTGAGGTCCGCCAACGTTGTAAATTGTAGGTTCATTGCCAGAAGCGAATTTGGATTTCAGTGCGGCGCCGTAATCTTCACCGCCGCCGACAGTGGTGATGTTGATGTCAACATCTTTATTAGCTTCTTCGTAAGCCTTTGCGATGTCTTCGAACTGATCCTTGAATTCAACCTTGAATTGGAAAATGTCAACGGTTACTTTGTCTCCGTCTTTTCCATTGTCTCCAGATTTTTTGTCATCGCTTGATGAACATCCTGCAAGACCTCCGCCGATCAAAAGCCCAAGGGAAAGAACTGCTGGAAATAGCTTTTTTGCTTTCATTGTTGAGATACCCCCAAAAATATTGTTTTTTTGCATGCAACCACATGCGTTCCGAAAGCGTTTGCATATATTTGCATAGATACTCAGAAGATAATAATCATATACAACACCTTTAAAACGCTTACATATATGGGATGAAAATAAGGAAAACACTGATGCAGATGGATTCCTGGACAATATTTCCCTTATGCTATCTTTATATGCAAACGATTGCAGCTGTGGATACATAATAGCATATGATTTTTAGGATGACAATATGTAAGCTTATGAGAAAATTAAATTTTGAGATTATGTGGCTGTAAGTCTCCTATACCTTAAAGAATTTTGAAGTTAGGTAAAAATATACTAAACCCATTTCCCTTGGTTAAACTATCTAAAAAAATCCTGCAACATTTCTATTGCAGGACGTCAAAATGAATTCTTAAATCTATGTTTTTTTAAAATAAACCGTTCTGTATAAAGCTTCTAAATTTTTCTTGCACCAATCGTGGACAAGTGGCCCTTTAACTGCATTTTTGTCGTAAAATAAAATCAAAAAGACCCAAGCATAAGGTAGGTGTGACATTGTGAAACCATGCAAATGCAAGGAATTTAATTAATACGGTATTGTCAGGCTCCCTTGGAAAGAGAAGGCAATTCGATTTTTCAGGAGAAGGAACAATATAAACGGAAGATGAAATCTGAATACATATATAGATAAGGACAATGAATGTTTTATAATAAAGCCACTTTAATAATAAGAAGGTTTCAGTTAGACAAAATTTCAATTAAGTATTGGAGCGATAAACTTTCTCTTCTTTTCCAATGTTATATTTAGGTATTCCTTCTTATCTAAGATCTCGAAAATCCGATAGGCGTTTATGTATAGTTCCGAAATATTAGTAACTTTTTCTTTTTTCGTTTCTAAACATAATCCTTTTTGATAATACAGTTGTCCTAAGTAGGAAATGTTCTCCAGCTCTTTTGATAGTTTAATCCCATTATCTATTATGTTAATTGCCTCCCCAATAAGGTCTGCAGCATATAATGTCTTTCCGTAATTGTAATAAATTTTAATTAACAAAATTTCTCCTTCATAATCAAAAGCTAGATTTGAAGAATTAAGGCTAGCGACTAAATCGTTATAATACTGTATGCTTTCAGGATAATGTTTATTTTCTGCATAGAGATTAGCAATAACATTTTTTATTCTCAACTCTTGAAAGCTTTTCTTAGTAATAGTGTCTTCGTTTACACAAAGGTTTTCTAAATTATGTATGCATTCAAGATAATCTATCTTGTTGATATAAAAGCAACTCATGTAAAAGTTCCAATATAAGAATTGATTGAACCAAATATGGTTTTTAGTTTTTTTGTTTTTTAATTCAAGTGAAGTTATTTCATAAACTTCCTGGTATCTTTTAGCTTTATTAAGTGATTCGATTGTTTTAATAGTTTCTTTAATGTAGTAAGTATAATCATGAAAGGTTACATTTAGAAAATGTTCGATCGGAACGTGTAATTTTAATGCAATCAAATATAAAACATCTATACTCGGGTAAACCTCCCCAGCTTCGATTCTACTAATTGCTGATTGAGAACAAATTCCTTTTGCTAGTTCTCCTTGCGATAAATCTGCTTTCTTTCTATAAAAATGGATTTCCTCTCCTAATCTTTCTGAAGACATAATTTCACCTCCGAACAAAATATGAAAAATTTCATAATTTAATTTGATAAATAAAGCTATAGATAGTTACTTAGGGGGTTATGGGTAAATACATCTCTATTGCTAAAAAACTTCTAAAATTTGGTTACTTTATACTCATAATATACCATTTTATAGATTGGAGGTTTAAACATGAAGAAAGGGATCTTTCTTTTAGTGGCTTTGAATGTATTGCTCCTGTTGTCACCTATGGCATTTATTTCTCCGCCTGATTATGATTTGCCGTATGAAAATTAAAATTTAATTTTTTAAGATGGTTAATAGAATGTTTGGATAAATTCTCAATCATATTCATCCTGTAAATATATTCTAAAAGGAGTGTTTCATATGAAAAAATTGGTTAGCAGTTTTATTTTCCTATTATTAATTTGTATTGGAGGGGGAGCTTTTGCTGAGGAAAACGTGGAAACTTCTTTGACGGATTTCGAGAAAACCTATTTACTTGAAACTGGACATACTGTTGAGGAAATCGAAAGTTTACCAGTGGAAGTTGCTAAGCAGTTAGTTAAAGAAAAAGCTGTAATTAATGATAAGGGTTATGATATCGTTCAGTTTTTGGAAAGTTCTCCTTCTAAACCTGGTCAAATCTCTACAATGGGTTCTATTTCTTCTTCAACTATGAAATTATCAGGAACAGTTTATAAAGTAACTAGTGACAAAGCCTATAATGATAAATTTTACATCTATGGTAATTTCACGTGGTTAAAAACACCTTCATATACTCTAGTAGATAAAATGACATTTGGTTTTCCATCCAGTTCAGGGCTATATTTACCAACTAGTAGTGGTCTGGTAACGCAACATCAACATAGATATTCACAAGATCCACAAGGTAATGGAAATTGGATTGACTACGCTATTGATTATTCTCCAAGCGATTGGGAACCGAGTGCAGGTGTAGCTGGAGATTTTGATTTGCGTTCTTCAACCAGCCTCACAAAACATAAAGGATATATGGGTCAATATGTATATGTACCTACATCGAAGAGCGGAACTATTAATATTAAAATCGAATATGGGCACAAATTATATTCAGGTTCCCCGACTGTGTCCGTATACCCAGCAGGTTTGGCGATAACACCAACAAGTTCAGTTGACACAGCTTCATATGCATTAACTTTAAGTTATTAATTTTCGGAAGGGAAGGTCTGAGTAATTTATCAGATCTTCTTTTAATATTTTGTATAAATTTTAATAAATGTTGATTTAAATAATTTAGTTTGATATGAATAAAATTAAATAAGTCATAAAGGGAGGTAGGTACTTATATGAAACAAATAGTAATTAGTTTTATTTTAGTTCTTGTGGTTTCTGCAATTTTATTTTTCGGTATTAGTTTTAATGCCTCACTCGATACATCTTATATATTAGGATTAATGGTTATTTTAATTTTGCATACATCTTTAATCATCTCAATTTTAATAAAAAGAGAAATAAATAAAGAGTAAATAATAATTGGGAATTTATCGCTTAGCAAGATAAGCAGGAACTATATTGGAGGATACTGGAGTAAAAACCTGACTGCTAACAATCAAATATTCCATATTAAATCAAAAGGCACAGTGCAATAAGGGCATTGTGCCTTTTTAATACTGTTAAAAGGGGATGTGTTCTCTTGGAGAAATTTCTGGTAGTTCTGTTAAAGGCTTGTTTAAAGGACTAATAGTTTAGTAACGACAATTGAAAAAACAAAATAACATCCTATAAATATCCTTAAAAACAACCAAAAATCAAAAGTTGTATTGTTTAAAGATGCGGATAAGTGATAGGAAGATATACTTTAAGGGCGATAATAAGTGAAGAACTAGTATATACACGTATTATTTGAAGTCATATGTTTGAAAGTCTATCATGGAAGACAAGACTTATTTCAGAAGGTGAAATCATGATTAAATGCATAGCAACTGATATGGATGGAACGTTATTGACTGTAACCCAGCAGATCACGCCTGAGAACCGGGAAGCAATTTTGAAGGCGAAGGAAAAAGGAGTGGAGGTCGTTGTCGCTACAGGACGCTCTTACCAGGAAGCGAAGTTTGTACTCGAGGAAGCCGGCCTTAAGCTGCCAATGATCTGTGTGAATGGGGCTGAAGCGCGCTCAGAGGAAGGGGAAATCGTATCCTCCAGTCCTTTGAATAAAGATCAGGCCCGTCAAGCAGCGTTACGATTGGTCGAAAACGGTGTATATTTCGAGGTCTACACAAACAAAGGCACATTTACTGAAGATGAAGATAAAGCAATCTCAATCATTGTTGATATTTTTTCTACGGCGAATCCTGAAGTGCCAATTGAAAAAATAGCTCAAGCTGCAGAGGAAAGGCTTCATAAAGGTCTTGTCCGCACCATTGAGCATTACGACAAGCTTTTTGAGGATGGGCAATCTGAAATTTACAAATTGCTGGCTTTTTCGCTTGATGATGAAAAGCTTGCTGCTGCAAACGCTGCATTAAGGGAAATCAACGGTCTTGCGATCAGCTCATCCGGCAGTGAGAATATCGAAGTCACAAGCTTGGACGCCCAAAAAGGGATCGCGCTTGAAAAGTTCCTTTCGTCCCGGGGAATCAGCATGGAGGAAACGATGGCATTGGGAGATAATTTTAACGATGCATCGATGCTAGAAAGAGTCGGCAAGCCGGTCGCGATGGGCAATGCTGTCGACCAAATCAAGGAATTATGCGGGGAAGTCACACTTACTAATGAAGAAAGCGGCGTTGGAGTGGCTATAATGAAGGTGTTGGAAGACTGACGATCAGGAAGGACGGGTGTCATGAAAAGATTCTTGTATGTGTTGTTTGCGATGCTGATATTTCTCGCAGGCTGTACTGGCGGTGGGGATGAAACGAAGCCGGTTGATGAAGAACAAATAACTCAAGAGCAGGAAGTCTTGCTACAGGTCAGTAATATGGAAGTAGTGGCGGAAAACCTGGAAGTACCTTGGTCAATCAACAAGTCTGGCGACACCTTTTACCTCAGCGAACGACCAGGAACAATTGTCAAAGTGGAGGATGGGAGGCTGACTCGCCAGCGTATATCGTTGAAAAAGAGACTGTCACAGGCAGCTGAAGCCGGCTTGTTGGGCTTCGTGCTGGCACCTGATTTTGAGCAAACCAATAAGGCATTTGCCTATTACACATACGAGAATGGCACCGGCCAGTTCAATCGGATTGTTGAACTGACTTTGAAAAATGATGAATGGTCTGAAGGCAGGTTATTGCTTGATAAAATCCCTAGCGGCCGGTTCCATCATGGCGGCAGGCTTAAGATCGGCCCGGATGGTAAGCTATATGCCACGGCCGGGGATGCGGCAACAAGTCCCGAAATTGCCCAGGATTTAGAATCTCTTGGAGGAAAAATCTTGCGGTTGAATCTTGATGGGTCTGTTCCGGCGGACAATCCTTTTGGAAACTCCTACGTATACAGCTATGGCCATCGCAATCCGCAAGGGCTGGCCTGGTCGGAGGATGGAACGCTTTATGCCAGCGAACACGGACCCTCCGCACATGATGAAATCAATCTGATTGAGGCAGGGCAAAACTATGGCTGGCCGGAGATCACTGGTGATGATACGAAGCAGGGCATGGAAGCGCCGATTTTTCAATCAGGCAGTGATACATGGGCACCATCTGGCATGGCGGCGCATAATGGGAAGCTGTATGTCGCAACATTGAGGGGCAATGCGCTGCGTGAGTTCGATCCCGCTGCAAAAACAACCAGAGAAGTTGTCACTGGATTAGGGCGAATACGAGATGTAATCGTGGAGGGTGATTATCTATATTTCATCAGCAACAATACAGACGGCCGCGGCACCCCGAGTGAAGGCGATGACAAGCTTTTTCGAGTGAAAATTGCTGGGCTTCGGTAATTAAGTGAGATTTTTTTGGTTTTCTAAAGCATTTTCATAAAAAAAGGATCTGAAAAGCTGGAAAATAGGCTGGTTAAACAATAAAAAGAGAACCATAACATAAAGGTTATAGCGAAAATCCATTTTTTATAGCGAAAATCCCAATTTAATAGCGAAAAAGCGAATATTATAGCGAAAATCTGACTTTTATAGCGAAATCTGCATTTTTATAGCGAACTGGAAATTATGAGCGATTTTTTCCAGTTCGCAAAACAAAAACCGGGCACCCGCCCGGTTTAATGGCTTTGTAAATGTAATAAGATCAGTGTCTAGCTTTTTGTACCTGCCAAACCATGCATGATGAATTGGATGGTCCGCTCCGCTTCTGCTTCGTCATCCCAGTCGGCTTCCGGCAGGATCATATAGCGGGCAATCAGATAGCCAAAAATGGAGGTAAACGTCATCCTGACTACACTGTATGCAGGCATCTCAATGATTTGGCCTCTTGCCTGATAGTGCTCAACAAGCTTTTCGAATTGAGTAAATATTTTAAGGGCGATATGCTCCTTGAACAATTCCCTCAATTCAGGATGGAACGGTATCTCCTGCATCAGGATTTTCAAAGTAGGCAGGTTTTTGATCAGGAAGTCCCGGCGGTTTTCTAGCATCGCTCTCAGGAAGTCTTCAAACTGTTCATAATCCTGATGGAGGACTTTTTGAATATCTTTTATGATAAAAGGTGCGACAAACCTTGCCATCACTGGTGCAACAATCGCAAGCAGCAAATCCTTTTTCGTTTTATAGTGCCTGAAAATGGTTCCTTCAGCTACACCGGCCTTTTTTGCGATTTCACTTGTCGAGGTTGCAGAATACCCTTTTTCGGCAAAAGACTCGATTGCAGAGACGATAATTTTCTTCTGCTTGTCTGTCAGTTCTTCTTCAGCATCTATTAACTGGTCAATTTTTAAGTCACGATCTGTCATCGTTTACTCCTTCCGCCGTATATCTCGGTCATTTAAACAGCGCGATGTTTCCTTAATGCTAAAATATTCAGCACGATAAATACAGCTGAAAATCCAGCCAGCATCAACATGTTACCATATATGGCATCCCAGCCGTATCCTCGGACCATGATATCACGCAAAGCTTCTGCAGCATAATAGAGCGGAGTGATTGGACCGAGCCAGCTCAGCCAATCGGAAATCGTGTCAAGATTGATCAGGCCTGAGAAGAAGAACTGCGGCACAATGATGATCGGGATGAATTGGATCATCTGGAACTCGTTATTCGCGAATGCGGACAGCAGAGTGCCGAGCGTCAGCGCCGTCATTGACAGCATTAAGGTAATTAATAAAACATAGATAAAGGATCCTTCCATCAGCATCCCAAGAATATAGATCGCATACCAGGCGATCAGTGTAGCCTGAAGCATCGTGAAAATCCCGAATCCAAGCACGTAGCCAATCACGATTTCCCACTTGCGCAGCGGACTGGAAAGCAATTTTTCAAGCGTACCGCTTGTTCGTTCGCGCAAAAAAGAAATACCCGAAATGATAAACACAAAGAAGAAGGCAAAGAAGCCTAACAAGACCGGGCCGAAATAATCGAATTGCCCCATATCCTTCGAGCCATGCAAGTAATCAACTGATAATTCCATTTGTCCCTGAGCGGGGAGCAGCGACTTTGTTGCCTGCTGGATCCATTTCATCACAGCGCCGTTAACGGATGGGTCGCTTCCTTCAAGGACAATGTGATCGGGCATAGGTCCGTCAAAAACAAGGTACCCATCGATTTCTTGGGCTGTTGCATCCGCTTTGGCACTTCTGAGAGAATCATATTCTGTAATTTTTGCATCATCCAAATCAAGCTTCTCAATAACCGCGTCCGGGGCATCGACCAGGCCGACCTTCGGGATATAGTTATCTCCATTAAAAACAAGGTGGAGCATGGTCAGGATAAGCAGCGGGGCGACAAGCATCATGGCAAGTGTCCTTTTATCCCTGAGAAATTGGCGGATAATCCTGATTACTAATGCTTTAATTCTCATGCTGAACACCTCCGTATGCTAAAAATGCTTCCTCGACACTTGAAGAACCAGTCCTCGTTTTCAGTTCATCCGGTGTGCCGACAGCGATTAACCTGCCATCCCTGATCAATCCAAGTCTGTCGCATTTCTCGGCTTCGTCCATAACATGTGTAGTGACGATCAGTGTCTTGCCCTTCGCTTTCAAATCATAGAATCCTGCCCAGATGCTCTGGCGAAGAACAGGGTCGATCCCGACAGTCGGTTCATCAAGGATCAGCAGTTCAGGCTCATGCAGCAATGCGGCCGCAAGCGATAGGCGCCGCTTCATTCCGCCAGAATAATTGGTTACAAGTTTGTTGAGATGCTCGGATAAGTCAACAAGCTCCATTACTTCTAAAATACGCTTTTTCCTCTGAGCGCCGTTCAATCCGAATAGGGATGCAAAAAACTCAAGGTTTTCTTTTGCGGACAGCTCGGTGTAGAGTGCATCGGACTGAGCCATGTAGCCAATTTTTTCAATGAGCTTTAGTGAGGGCATTTTCTGGCCAAATAAATGATTTTCTCCTTCACTTGGCAGCTCAAGGCCGACCAGCTGCCTGACAAGAGTGGTTTTACCGGCTCCAGAAGGGCCAAGCAGCCCAAAGATTTCGCCGTTTTGAATCTCAAGATTGATATCTCTTAAAACTTCATGCTTGCCAAAACGTTTAGATACATTATTAATAGAAACAATCACTAAATATTCACCGCCTTTTTATAAGTGAGTAATCACTCACTTTTAGTGTAACTCATTCGATAACATTTGTATAGTGAGTAATCACTCACATTTTCTTCTGAATTTCGACATCTTCAAAGAGTGAGGGGTACCCAGTATTATGCTATGATTAAGTAAAAGTGTGAAAATTTTAAAAATATAATATTTGAAGAGAATTGAAGTATATTACCATGATGATTTCAGAGCGGGACCTTTTACATAGCCTAAAAATAAAGGAAGTGATCTCTTGTTTAATAATAAAAAGAAGAGGTTGGCACTTATATTTGCACCAATGATTTTAGTGAGCTGCCTTATTATCTATGACGCAAACCTGGATGTGTATACTAATAGTACAGAGGGGATCTTGGTTTATAAAGATAAGGAATTCCACAGGGGATACGAAACCCATCAAAAATATTATGTGAATGGCGAAAAGAAGTTTAAAATTGAAAGATTGATAGGCAAGACGAATAACAGCAAATTCGTTGGTTTCAAAGAGTCTGTCTGGAAGATCGAGGGTAAACCAGCGGACGAAGTTGTATTTGTAAAAGGTTTGAGGATTGAAGGAGTGTATGAAATCAAAAAATAATCCACCAATTGGTGGATTATTTTTTAGGCTCTTTTCGTTAACTTTGTTGCTTTTACAGCCAAAAGTAAAAATCGGCATTTGGATTTTTACGAGTTTACTGCATTCCCTAATCAGAAACCTCCTCGATAAGAGCTCGAATTTAAGAAAAATAGCGGAATGTAAACTTGGTTCGGAAACAACAATTTATCCGAAAACAGCCATTTTTAAAACTTATACGTCCAGAAACGTTCATTGTTGAGCCAGGCCAGAGTTTTTGGATCCTTCTCTTTTAGCTTTTCTGCCATTTCAGCGAGCATCAGCTCTGTCTGGGAGCGGTGTGCCCGGATTGCATCAAGCTTAATATCAGAAACGGCACTGATATCATGGACTATATCTGGCTGTCCCAATTCTTCGACACAATTTCGTGAGAACGCTACGCAATGAAGCTTCGGTCTGTCTGCTTCAGGAATTTTTTCGACTGCGCGCACCACTGCCGCACCAGTTGCTTCATGGTCCGGATGGACTGAGTAGCCTGGGTAGAAGGTGATGACCAGAGAAGGGTTCAATTCCGTGATTAGTGAGGACATTAGATTGGTCAATTTATTCTCATCCTCAAATTCAATTGTTTTGTCACGGAATCCCAGCATTCTCAAGTCAGAAATACCGAGTGCACGGACTGCGTCCTTTAATTCTTGTTTGCGTATAGCAGAAAGTGTTTCCCGGTTCGCAAACGGAGGGTTGCCCATATTGCGGCCCATCTGCCCCAGCGTTAAACAGGCATATGTGACAGGCGTTCCCATATTTATATAGGATGCAATCGTGCCGGAAACACCGAATGCCTCATCATCAGGATGAGGGAACACGACTAGTACATGTCTTTCTTTTTCCAACGTAAATTCTCCCCTTTCAGTAGCCTGTTCGAAGCCAATTGTTCATTAGTCGAAAGGTGTTTCGCTTATTTGCAGGGCGACGGCAAGCTTGCCGTTAAAATCATGGCCTGCCAGCAGCAGCCTTCCTTTGCCATCTATTTCAAAATGAGTGATTCCTTCAGCATAAACCCAGCCAAATGGTATTTTCAATCCAGTACGAAAAGGTCCTTCACCCGTAATCTTCGCACGTTCATATGTAACCTTCGCATTGCGGATATAAGCTCCCGACGAGAAGAATGACTCGTTGTTATGGGAAGCGTACGCCCCATTTGTTGTTTCCAAATGAATATAAACCTCTTTATCCTTAAAGCGATCCAACGCCTCCTGGACTTCATGCAGTATAACCGGATCCATCTCCAATCCTCCTTCCGGGAAATTACGGCCGCCATAATAAGCTGGCTTCATCCCAAATTTGAATATTTTATTTTAGCCTAATGAACGGGCTCTATGTTTAAAATGGATATACCTATATTACTAAAAAATTCTTCTGAAAGCGAAATGTACGCTTGTAGAGAATGAAATATAAAAAAGGATGGCGGCCGCCATCCTTTTTTTATCTTTTTATTCGCCTCTGTTGCCATTCGCAAACTTGTTGTACGCAAGGTGCGCAGTTGGCCCTACATATTCATTCAGCCTGAAGCCGTGCTTGATGGCTTCGGTGATAAAGTCCTTCGCTACAGCCACTGCTTCATGGACTGTTTTGCCTTTTGCAAGCTGTGCAGTGATGGCAGATGCGAATGTACAGCCAGCGCCATGTGTAAAGCTTGTTTCGACTTTTTCAGATTCGAAAAGAGTGAAGTCTTTTCCATCATAAAGAAGGTCGACTGCCTTTTCGTGATTCAGCTTATTGCCGCCTTTGATCATGACATACTTTGCACCAAGGTCACTGATCTTGACCGCTGCTTCCTTCATATCATCAATTGTGCGGATTGGTCCAGTCTGTGCCAGCTGCCATGCTTCGAACAGGTTCGGGGTGACAACCGTTGCCCGTGGAAGAAGCAATTCTCTCATTGCATCTGTGTTTTCAGGCATAAGAACTTCGTCTTCTCCTTTGCACACCATAACTGGGTCGATGACCACTCTGTCCAGTTCATGCTCGTCGATTTTGCGGGCGGCTAGCTCGATGATTTCGACTGTTCCAAGCATTCCCGTTTTCATTGCGTCTATTCCTACTGACAGGATTGTTTCAAGCTGTTTTTCAACCAGATCAACGGGTTGAGGAAAAACTTCATGGTGCCAATGTTTTTTAGGGTCCATAGTCACGATTGTCGTTAGGGCTGTCATGCCATAAACTCCAAGCTCCTGGAATGTCTTCAGGTCAGCCTGGATGCCAGCTCCGCCGCTTGTATCAGATCCTGCGAGTGTCAATACCTTTTTTAAAGTCATTTTAAAGCCTCCATTTCAAAAAGTGGCGACTGCCCTGTAATTTCCCCGAATTGTATCGGGTGCTGTTACAGCCGGCGGTCCCCTTTGTCATCACTTGTTTATGATTATACCAATTCCAATGGATTAGACAAAGATTGTAGCTTATTTTTAGTCAGTAAAATACAGTTTGGGAAAAATTAACTTATGGCGATTTTGTGGCATTAGCACGTTGACGTGATGAAAGTTACTGAGGGATAAATTGAATTCGTTTAGGATGAGGTATGGGAAATTCGGCTTAGCCAAGAAAAAGGGTTTTTTCGTAACCAGAAAATCTTGACTTCGTAGTTTGTTAAAGAAATAGACAATTTTCATCTATATTATTGTAACAATTGAAGCGGTTACAAACTCGGTTTTTCCAGTAAATTAAAGGCATAGGGGTATTAACCCTTTTTGCATAGTGGAATGTTTTTTTAATATAACAATTAACCAGACTGTGAGAATAATAACAGTCTTTTGATTCCATAGTCATTAAGATGGATGGATGGAAATCGATTGTTGCACCGTATCCCATAGGATTATTGACCAGATAAGGGGTGGAGAAAATGATCAAGAAAGGCTGTCCCGAAGAATATCCAATCAGCCTGAAACTGAACGGATATGAAATCGCTGTTTTCCAGCTGACCAATCAGGACCTTGAAGACTGGGTGTATGGCTACCTTTTTTCCGAAGGATTGATTGACAGGGCTGAAGATGTTGTCAGCGTTGATTTTAATGAAAAAGCTGGAACATTGAATGTGGGTCTGTGCAATTCTTTTGATCCTGAACAAATGTTTTCGAAGAAGAAGCATTATACAGCTGGCTGCGGCCGTGGAGTGACCTTCTTTTCGATGACGGATGTAAAGAAATTCAACAAAGTGAATTCCGATGAAACTTATTCGCTGACATATTTGTTAAAAAAACGGGCTGAATTTGCCCAGAATTCGCCGCTGTACCTGGAAACAGGAGGCATGCATGGCGCCTGCATCATCCTTGAGGATGGCAGCATTGAGGTCCGTGAAGACATCGGCAGGCATAATGCCGTAGATAAAATCATTGGCCATGCAATACGTAAGCGTTTGCAGCCTGACCGGCTTGTCCTGCTGACGACCGGTAGGGTTTCATATGAAATGCTCTCAAAAGCAGCAAAGTTTGGTTTTGCCGTCATTGGCTCACGCACTGCGGCCACAAAGCAGGCCGTTCAATTAGCCCGGTTCCTGAACATTGAGGTTGTTGGTTACTTGCGCGGGAAAATGGCGACAGTCTATACATCGGCCGGGAGAATCAATGATGATTTAAACCCGCCGGCTGCTGCAGAGGATCTACTTGAAAGGGGGGAAGCCCAGCAAGTATTGAATTAATGCTACCTGTGGGATTAGGGATGTTCATAGCAACTATTGGGAAGGAGAGAGAGAGATGGTTGAAATCAACCTGAATCGCCGGCAGTTCTTGAAGCTGTCAGGTGCCACTGCGGCTACCCTGGCGGTTGTCGAGCTAGGCTTCAATGAAAATGAAGTCCAAGCGAAAACAAAAGAATTCAAGATTGCCAAAGCTACTGTTACACCAACCATTTGTCCATACTGCGCTGTGGGCTGCGGAATTTTAGTCCATACGAAAAACAATGATGTGGTATATACGGAAGGGGATCCGGATCATCCCATCAATGAAGGAAGTCTTTGCAGTAAAGGGACGACGATCAGACAATTATTCACTTCAGAGAAACGAGTCATGAAGCCGCGCTATCGCGCTCCTGGAAGCAATAAGTGGGAAGAAAAAGATTGGGGATGGATGCTTGATACCATTGCCAAACGTGTGAAGGAAACACGCGACAAAACATTCGTGGAAAAATCAAACGGAGTGTTTGTCAATAAAACAGAGGCAATTGCCAGCCTAGGCGGTGCAGCTCTTGACAATGAAGAGACGTATCTGCTAGCTAAAATGATGAGAGGGCTTGGTGTCACTTATTTAGAGCACCAGGCACGAATATGACATAGTTCTACGGTTGCCGGTCTGGCACCTACATTTGGTCGTGGAGCAATGACTAACCATTGGAATGATCTGCAGCATACCGATTGTGCGTTGATCATTGGAGCAAACCCTGCTGAAAACCATCCGGTCAGTTTCAGATGGTTATTGAAGGCAAGGGAAAACGGAGGCAAAATTCTGTCTGTCGATCCGCGTTTTACAAGAACGTCTTCACAGGCTGACATTTATGCTCCGCTTCGTTCGGGATCTGATATTTCATTTATCGGTGGAATGATCAATTACGCAATTGAAAATAATCTTTTCCACAAAGAGTATGTTGCTAAATATACAAATGCATCCTTCATCGTCAAGGAAGGATTCGACTTTAAGGACGGCTTGTTCAGTGGATATGATGAAGCAACCCGTGCTTATGATAAGGCAAGCTGGTCATTTGAAACAACTGAAGACGGAAAACCAGAAAAAGATGAGACACTGCAGCATCCAAGATCTGTTTTCCAACTGATGAAAAAGCATTATTCAAGATACGACGTTGATACGGTAACAACGGTAACAGGAACACCTAAGGAAGAGTATATGAAGGTAGCAGAAACCTTCTGCTCAACTGGAAAACCAGGAAGAGCAGGTACCATTTTATATGCAATGGGTACAACGCAGCATACAGTAGGAACTCAAAACGTTCGTTCTTACGCAATGCTTCAACTTCTACTTGGTAACATCGGGATGCCTGGCGGCGGTGTAAACGCACTTCGCGGCGAATCGAACGTTCAAGGCTCAACAGACTTCGGTTTGCTGTTCGGGGACCTTCCGGGATATCTTGGAGCACCAAAAGAGCTGCCTGAACATGCAACACTTGCAGCATATCTGGAAAAAGAAACACCAAAGACAGGCTACTGGAGCAATAAACCTAAGTTTGTTGTCAGCTTATTGAAGGCATGGTATGGACCGAATGCTACAAAAGAAAATGAGTTCTGCTATCAATACATTCCAAAAGGCAACAAGAATTACTCCCATATTGCGCTCTTCAATGCGATGTACAAAGGCGAGCTGCAAGGTGCATTCCTGTTTGGAACAAATCCTGTTGTAGGCGGGCCGAATGCAGGCAAAGAAAAAGAAGCTCTCAGCAACCTTGATTGGCTCGTGGCTATTGATCTTTGGGAAACAGAGACTGCATCATTCTGGCAAAAAGAAGCGGGCAGCGACCCATCAAAGATCAATACAGAAGTATTCCTGCTTCCGGCAGCATCTTCTTATGAAAAAGAAGGAACCGTTTCAAACAGCGGGCGCTGGATGCAATACCGCTGGAAGGCGATTGAACCTAAAGGTGAAGCAAAAGCAGATATGGAAATCATCCATATGCTGATGCGGCGCCTGAAGGGAATGTATAAAAACGAGGGTTCACCTGCAGCAAAAGCAATGAACGCATTGTATTGGAATTATGGTGAACATGACCATCCTGAATTCGACCTCGTTGCCAGGGAAATCAACGGCTACTACACACAAACAGGCAAACAGGTTGAAAACTTCGGAATGCTTGCTGATGACGGATCTACTTGCTCCGGCAACTGGATTTATTCTGGATTCTATCCTGAAGAAGGCAACTTGTCTAAGCGCCGTGACAACAAAGACACAGGAATGGGCAACTTCCTGAACTGGTCATATGCATGGCCGATGAACCGCCGCGTTCTTTACAATCGTGCTTCTGCCGATCCAAGCGGAAAGCCATGGAATAAGGATAAGGCTGTCATCTGGTGGGATGCTGCTGCAAAAAAATGGACTGGAAACGATGTTCCAGACTTTAAAGCAATCGTAGCGCCTTCCGATCCAGGCGGAACGAACCCATTCATCATGACAAAGGATGGAGTTGGCGGCATGTTTGCTCCAACCCTGAACGACGGACCGTTCCCAGAGCACTATGAGCCGTTTGAAAGCCCAGTGCCGAATGCGTTCTCAAGCCAGGAATTCAATCCGACAATCAAGGTTTGGGATGGTGACTTCAACCTTAAAGGAACGAAGAAACAATTCCCAATCGTAGCGACGACTTACCGTGTAAGTGAACATTGGCAGTCCGGATCGATGACACGGAACCAGCAATGGCTATCAGAGCTGGCTGGCCATATGTACATCGAAATGAGCGAAGAGCTTGCGAAGGAAAAAGGCATCAAGAATAAAGATAAGGTCATCGTTACATCCGCCCGCGGAGAGGTCAAAGCGTACGCGATGGTGACAAAGCGCTTCAAGCCGCATACGATCAATGGCAAGATAGTACACCAGATCGGAATGCCTTGGCACTTCGGATATAAAGGATATGCAACAGGGGATACAGCAAACCGCTTAACACCTCATATCGGGGACGCAAATACGATGATTCCTGAATATAAGGCATTCCTCTGCAACGTAAGGAGGGCTGACTAATGGCAAAGGCGGAGTATGTAAAGTTTGTAGACGTAACCAAGTGTGACGGCTGCCGCGCCTGTATGGTCGCCTGCAAAAACTGGAACGACCTTCCGGCTGAACCGGAAGCTTTCCAGGGCAGCGTCCAGTCACATGCGAATGTAACGGCGAATACATGGAACGTGTTGTCATTCATTGAACACGAAAACGGAAAAGGCAATCTTGAATACCTTTTCCGCCATTCGTCCTGTTTCCATTGCTCTGAAGCAGCCTGTGTTAAGGTTTGCCCTGAGGATGCAATGCACTACACAGAATTTGGCACTGTCGACGTAAACGCAGATAAGTGCGTAGGCTGCGGCTATTGTGTGCAGAACTGCCCATTTGATGTCGTTCAATTGGCAACCTACAAAGACAAGAACGGCAAGGAGTACAAGAAGGCTCAAAAGTGCACGATGTGCGTCGATCGCCTTGAAGAAGGCATGCAGCCTGCTTGTGTCACAACCTGCCATACAGATGCAATGGAATTCGGAACAAAAGAAGAAATGCTTAAGAAAGCTGAAAAGCGTCTGGGCGAAATCAAGGAAAGATTCCCTAACGCCATGATTTACAACCCAGAAGGAGTCGGCGGAACACATACAGTCTATGTGCTTGCAGAAAAGCCATCTGTTTATGGATTGCCTGAAAAGCCAAAGGTTCCGACATCAGCGGTTGTCTGGAAGGATTACGCACAGCCAATCGGCAAGATGATGCTTGGAGCGACAAGCATGGCGCTAGTAGGTGCTTTCGTATCCAATAAGTTATTCAATAAAGAAGGCAAGGACCATGAAGAGGATGGAGGTGGCAGCCATGAGTAACACGCAGTATTCAGGTGTGAAGGTAAAGCGATTCTCGAAAGGCTTTGTAATTTCACATGCTGTGAACGCCATTTCATTCTTTGCGCTGTATATCACGGCCCTGCCAATGTATACAGAGTGGTTTGACTGGCTTTATCCGGTACTGGGCGGACCAGAAGGAGCACGCCTGCTACACAGGATTTTCGCGATTGCCTTCATTACACCTACTTTCATCTGGCTGATCATGGATCCAAAGGGCTTCCTGCGCTGGGGAAAAGAGCTTGTTACCTGGAAAAAGCGAGATATCCAGTTTTTCACTGAATTCGTAAAGGAACTGTTCGGATTCAAATTCAAGCATGTTAAACAAACCTTCTTTAATGCTGGTGAAAAAATCAACTCGATTATCCAAATCCTTACTGCGGTTCTGATCATCGGTTCCGGCTTCCCAATGTGGTTCCCGGCCCTGTTCCCGAAGGTAATGGTCCAGTGGGCATATGTCGCGCACAATGTCGGCTTCGGCTTGGCCATCGCGGTAGTAGTCGGCCATATTTACCTGAGTGTCATCCACAAAAACTCAAGACCAGGATACACTGGCGTCATTACAGGTGAGGTTCCGGCAGAGTGGGCAAAGGAACACTATACAGAGTGGTATGAAGAAGAAGTCAAAAAAGGCAACTTCCCAGACCTCGATAAAAACAAGAACAAGAAAAAAGGCGCTTAACACTTTTCTTTTAGACCTTTAATAAAGGGAATGGCTGCCCAGCCCGGGCTCCATTCCCTTCAAAATTTAGATCGAGGCTGTTTTTACATTACAAAAAGAGCTTAGATTAATATTGAAAGAGGGGCTTCAGCAATGAAAAAGTCGGTTGTCTCAAAAGAGTACCAGAAATTGCAGAAGGATATCATCAGATTGCAGGAACAATGGAAGACTTCCCTGGATCCTGACTGTATCCGACCAAACCATGATAAAGCGGCAATGGAGGCGGGTGTGCCTGTCACTGCTTTAGCGGCTATTGACTTTGATATTTCCCTATTCTTACAGTGGATAGAGGATATAGGCGAGCTTTTATCGAAGTATCAACCAGAGCTCGAGAAAGTGATGGAGTCTATTAAAAAATTATTAGATGAAGAAACAGCTAAAAGATGGATCGATGAAGCTTTTGCTTTTAACCATATATATTTTGCTAGTTTTGCAGAAGAAAATGAAGTTGATGAATGGATCCCGCAATTTCTTGCCGAAACGTTGCTGCGTCCATATTTGCAGCTCACCGCCGAAAAGGTCCAGGATGAGATACAATATGGAGTGCATGGCGCTGGCTGCCCAGTTTGCGGAGAACCGGTGCGCCTTGCACAGCTTGAAGATGGAGGAAAGAAGGTCCTTCACTGCCCGCGCTGCCTTGCTCACTGGCATGATAAGCGCATCACCTGCTCACATTGCGGCAATGAAGATCACGAAACAGTGCAGTTCCTGACAATCGAAGGGGATGCTGCTGCACAGATCCAGGTTTGTGAGGAATGCAAGGGTTATACTAAGGTTATTGATACAAGGCAGTATATTGTGAAGCCAACGTCAGCGATGCTTGACTTGAATACGATCCACCTCGATTTTGTGGCCCAGGAGAATGGTTACAAATCGGCAGGAGAAACAAAACAGACAAATTAAAAGAAGGTGCTGTGGGATGAAAGCCGGAGCGATCATTTTATCAGGCGGTAAATCTAGCAGGATGGGAACGAACAAGGCTCTCCTGAAATTTCACGAAAAAACGAATATTGAGAGAATTAAGGATGAGCTAAAGCACGTATTCGATGATATAATTCTAGTAACGAATGATCCTGAAACCTATCAGTTTTTAAATATAAAAACGGTTACTGACCAATATCCGGGTTCCGGTCCGCTGGCGGGAATCCACGCCGGGCTTGAGGCATCTGACTACGAAGAGAATTTTGTCGTTGCCTGTGACATGCCGTTTGTATCGGCAGAGCTGGCCTCAAGCCTTGTAAAAGCGCTGAAGCACCATGATGCAGTCGTGCCGGTAAGCGACGGGAGACAGCATCCGCTTTTTGCAGCTTATCAAAAAAGGGTCGCAGGCGATGCAAAAGCTTGTATCGAAGAGGGCACTTTAAGATTGAAGCATATGCTCGAGAACCTGAATGTGCGTTATTTGGCTGAGGAAGATTTACGGCTTTATTGCGAGCGCAGCCTGGAACGCGTCTTTTTCAATATGAATCGTCCTGAAGAATATGAAGATGCGAAGAAATGGGCAGAATCCGGAGAATAGTTTTCAGGTGCTAGAAAGGAAGTTAGGCAGCATGCAATTTTTCAAAGTGAAAACAGTTGAGGAGACCTTTGCGCTAATTGATGAAAAAATCGGCAAGATCAAAGAAACCGAGATTCGTCCGCTCGATGATGCGCTTCATTACATCCTGGCAGAGGATGTGACAGCGGAAGAGAATGTCCCGGGTTTTGACCGGTCAACTGTCGATGGCTATGCCGTCATCGCCAAGGACACCTATGGTTCAGCCGAATCAATGCCAGGCTTTTTGAATGTTGCCGGCGAAGTCCATATGGGCGAAGAAGCTGTAAAGCCGGTTGGCAGAGGAGAGGCGATTTATGTTCCGACAGGCGGGATGCTCCCGCCAGGCAGCGACAGTGTGCTGATGATCGAGCATTGCGAGGAAATCGGCGGCCTCTTGAATACGTATAAGCAGATTGCGCCAGGCGAGAATGTCATTCGTGCTGGTGAGGACATCAAAGCGGGCGAAGTGCTATTATCCGAAGGTTCAAAACTGCGGCCGCAGGAGCTTGGGGCACTGGCGGCACTTGGTATTTCTGAGGTGAAAGTCTACCGGAAGCTGAAAGCTGCGTACCTTTCTTCAGGGGACGAAATCGTTCCTTATGAAACGAAAACACTTGAAACTGGACAGATTCGCGATATAAATTACTTAACCGTCAAGGGCCTTGTCAATGAGTGGGACATCGATCTCATCTATGGCGGCATTACGCGCGATGATTATCAGGAGTTCTCCAGGAAAGCCCGTGAATTGTACGAACAGTCCGACTGCCTTATCCTATCCGGCGGTAGTTCTGTCGGCACAAAGGACTTTACGACAGAGGTCATCCAATCGCTCGGTGATCCAGGTGTTTTTGTCCATGGCATTTCCATCAAGCCAGGCAAGCCAACGATTCTGGCAGTCGCGGATGGAAAGCCGGTCATCGGACTGCCTGGGCATCCAGCTTCAGCGATGATTATCTTCAAGCTGTTTGGCGAACGGGTTTTCAGAAGACTGAAGGGCGAAAAAATTGAACATAAGCCTGAACGGATTTTTGCCCGGATTGTAAAAAATATCGCATCCTCACCAGGTAGGTCTGACTACATCAGGGTCAGGCTCGAGGAGAAGGATGGCGAATGGTGGGCTGAGCCGATCATCGGTAAATCAGGCCTGATAACAACATTAGTAAAAAGCGATGGAATTGTAGAGATTGTTTCCGAAAAAGAGGGGATTTCTCAAGGTGAATACGTTCCAGTAATTTTGACGAGATAGGGGGAGCCGCATCATGGACCGAATACGATACAACCGAAAAATTTATCTTGAAGACAAGCCGCGCGAACAAGCCAGGAATGAAGTTCTGGCCGCGTTTGACCTGCCTCAGGAAAAAGAATGGATCCCGGCTGCCGGCGCCCTTGGCCGCATTACTGCTGAACCTGTTTTCGCCAATGTCTCCATGCCTTTTTACCATGCATCCGCGATGGACGGCATTGCCGTAAATGCTGAGGAAACTTACGAAGCACATGAACAGCGTCCACTCCATTTGAAAAAGGGTGTTCAGTTCGAGTACGTTGATACCGGGAATGCGATCCCGCCGCAATTCAATGCCGTGATCATGGTCGAGAATATCCATGTCGTTGACGAAGATACAATTGAAATCATCGAACCGGCAACACCCTGGCAGCACATTCGCCCGATTGGAGAGGATATCGTCCAGGAGGAAATGCTGTTCACTCAGGGTCATGAATTAAGGCCCGCAGACCTTGGGGCACTTTTGGCTGCCCAGGTTACGGAAGTCCCAGTCGTCAAAAAGCCGCTCGTTACGATCATCCCGACCGGAAACGAACTCGTCAGTGCCAATACTTCATTGTCTTCAGGCAGGATCATTGAATTCAATGGCACCGTTTTCAGCGCGTATGTTGAAGATTGGGGCGGCAAGCCTTATCTTCATCCAATCGTGAAGGATGAGCCGGAAAAGATTAAAGAAGCTTTACTGAATGCAGTTGAAACTTCTGACATCGTTGTCATCAATGCAGGCTCATCGGCAGGCTCAAAAGATTATACCGTGCATATCCTCGAGGAGTTAGGCACTGTGTTTACCCACGGCGTTGCAACAAGGCCGGGTAAGCCAGTCATCCTTGGGAAAATCAAAGATAAGGTAGTTGTCGGCGTGCCGGGATATCCAGTTTCAGCTTACTTTGCGCTTGAATGGTTCGTAAGGCCACTGGTTTGCAAATATTTAGGAATACCGGAACCTAAACGTCCGACATTGCAGGTCAAGCTCGGCCGCAGGATCGTCTCCACGATGGGGGCTGAGGACTTTGTCCGAATGAATATCGGCTATGTGAATGGACAATTTGTCGCCAATCCGCTGACACGTGCGGCGGGCGTCACCATGTCGCTTGTTCGCGCAGATGGTTTGCTCGTCGTGCCGCCGGAGGAGTTAGGGTACGAACAGGGAGACATCGTCGAGGTCGAGCTATATAGGCCAGTAGAAGAGATTAAGAACGCAATCGTCTTCAGCGGCAGCCATGATTTGACGATCGATCTGTTGTCATCTCAGTTGAAAAAGCAGCGCACAGACATGAAAATTGTTTCTTCCCATGTTGGCAGCATGGCCGGTTTAATGGCAATCAGAAAAGGGGAAGCCCATGTAGCGGGCATTCATTTGCTTGACCCGGAGACGAAAGAATATAATGTTACCTATGTAAGGAAACTGCTTGCCGGGCAAGACGCAGTCCTTTATCCATTTTTAAAAAGAACGCAAGGCTGGATGCTTCCGAAAGGAAATCCACTTGGAATCGAGAGCGTAAGTGACATTGCCGACAAGGGCGCAGATTACGCCAACAGGCAGAAGGGCGCCGGCACTCGTATATTGTTTGATTTATTGTTAAAAGAAGCAGGCCTGAACGCAGACGAGGTAAACGGCTATGACCGCGAAATGTTTTCACACTTGAGCGTCGCCGCTGAAGTGAAGGGGAATGACAACGCAGCAGGCCTCGGAATCTTCCCGGCAGCAAGGGCAATGGGACTGGATTTCATCCCGGTTGCTGACGAAAACTATGATTTACTGATGACAAAAGCATTTTATGAAAGCGAAAAGGGTATCTGGTTAAGGTCCGTGATCCAATCACAAGCGTTCAAGGACGAAGTCGCAAAGATCGGCGGCTATGCAGTCGTCGAGAATCCAGAGCCGGTTTATTTTTAAGATATTTGTGCTCTAACGGACAAACCGGAGAGAGAAACCGGAAAAAGTGTCCGATAGAAGGGCTCTAACGGACAAACCGGAGAGAGAAACCGGAAAAAGTGTCCGATAAAAGGGCTCTATCGGACAAACCGGGGAGAGAAACTGGAAAAAGTGTCCGATAAAAGGGCTCTAACGGACAAACCGGCGAGAAAAACCGGAAAAAGTGTCCGATAGAAGAGCTCTAACGGACAAACCGGCACAGAACCTGGAGAAAAGTGTCCATTAAAAATTAAATCCTGATCCGGATCAATTTATTGAGGTGATATTGATGAATTATGAAATAGCGAAAGAACCAATCAACGTTCAATCAGTCATTGATAAAGTGGTCCAGCGCGATGCCGGGGCGATCACGACATTCATTGGCACCGTCCGCGAAATGACGAAGGGCAAGAAGACCCTTTATCTTATATACGATGCATACGAACCGATGGCAGTCAAAAAGCTCGAGCAGATCGGAACAGAAATCCAGGAGCGCTGGAATGGAGCCCAGGTTGCGATTACTCACCGTGTCGGCAGACTCGACATCACCGACATCGCGGTTGTCATTGCCGTTTCAACGCCACATCGAAATGATGCGTATGAAGCGAACCGATACGCCATCGAGCGCATCAAGGAAATCGTGCCAATCTGGAAAAAAGAACATTGGGAAGACGGCCAGGAATGGATTGGCAATCAACTAGAAACTGTCCCATATCCGACAGGAAAACCGGAGGAGAAGGATCTCAATGAATAAAGTATTATTCTTTGCCCATTTGCGAGATGAAGCAGGCCATGAATCAGTCGAAATCGAAGCAGCTGGTAAAACAGTTGCCGAGTTAAAGCAAATCATTGCAGAAAAATATGGAGTACAGAAACTAGATACTTCGATGACAGCCATCAATGAAGAATTCTCTTCAAACGATGAAGTCATCAATGAGGGAGATACTGTCGCCTTCATTCCGCCAGTATCTGGCGGCTGATTAAAATAGTATGGTTCAGCGCCTTGTTCCACTGGCACGATGGCTGCCTGCGGTCTTGGCGCTTGTATTTTTATTCGAGATAATCCTGAACTTTGAGGAGGGATGCCCCATGTCAGAAAGATATTCACGCCAGACGCTGTTTCCTCCTATCGGCAAAGCAGGACAGGAAAAAATCCGCAGCAAGCATGTGCTGATGATCGGAGCCGGCGCGCTCGGATCTGGCAATGCTGAGCTATTGGTGAGAGCCGGGATAGGGCGGCTGACCATTGTCGATCGCGATTATGTTGAAGCAAGCAATCTGCAGCGCCAGCAGCTATATACGGAAGAAGACGTTGCCGATAAGCTTCCAAAGGCCGCTGCGGCGGAAAAAAGGCTCCAAGCAATTAATTCGGAAGTTGATCTCCGTGCTTATATTGCCGATGCGACGCCGGAAAAATTAGCTGAACTGGCAGATGGCGTTGATTTGATCATCGATGCCACTGATAATTTTGAAACAAGAATGGCAATAAACGATATTTCACAAAAATATAGAATTCCATGGATTTACGGTGCGTGTGTCGGCAGCTTCGGCATGAGTTTTTCGATTATTCCCGGCAAGACACCATGCCTGAATTGCCTGCTGAAAACTGTTCCATTGCAGGGGATGACTTGTGATACGGGCGGAATAATCGGACCTGCCGTCCAAATGGTCATTGCCCATCAGGGAGCGGAAGCACTGAAAATTCTCGTAGAGGACTGGGATGCGGTCAGAACATCCTTCGTTAGCTTTGATTTGTGGCGGAACCAATACACAAGCATGAAAATGTCAAAAGCGAAGGATCCAGGCTGCCTATCCTGCGGCGAGCATCCTGAATATCCATATTTGGACGCGGAGAACATGACGAAGACGACAGTTCTTTGCGGCCGGGATACAGTGCAGATCAGGCCTCCTAAACAACAGCAGCTGAATCTGCAGGAAACGGCAGAGAAGATGAAGGATTTAGGCTATCAGGTCAAAGGAAATCCATACCTGGTGTCTGTTGAAATGGACGACCACCGGATGGTCATTTTCCAGGATGGACGAGCGCTGATACATGGAACAAAGGACCTTGCCCATGCACGCAGTATTTACCAGAGGTTTTTTGGGTAAAGCTTCTTCTGTAAAACTTCCAATTTTTACACCTGAAAGTAAATTTGGCTTTTCAGACACAGTCCGAAAAGAGCTCAAAACTAGGCAAAAAACAATATCGAGAAGCACGCGCAAACCCCCTGCCTATAGGCAGGGGGTTTCTATATAAACGATCACCGTGGATCGGTTATGCTTTTGCGTGGAAGAAATTTACTTAACATCGTCAGTAGCCACTAACACTAGACGGCCTTTGTCCAATTCCATTTCATACTGCTCTGCCTCTTGCTTTGAAAGGCCAAGAGATTCGAACTTGTTACGAAGCTCATCTCCGCGGGATTTGAACATGTTCCCGATGGAATCGAAGAAGCCTTGCTCCTTGAAGCCTACTCCGCCTGTTTCAGTAGCATCAGTTAAATGCTCACTGCGGTTTTCGTCATGTGCGAAAATATAGATGTTTTCTTTGCCGAAACCAGCAGCTTCCAGTGAGCCGATTTTTTCCGTTGCCTGTACGCCGTTTTCAACTACTTCTACTTTTAACATAGTATCTTCCTCCTTAAAATGTGTTTAACTATACTAGGTGGGAAAACATTTTTTGCTTTCCGCGTCTACAGTATATATATAACCGTTCTTAGGTCTATTAAACATGAACGCTAATGTTCAAACTATTCTCTATCCTTATGTGCCTATTTTAAAAAAAACGGGTAGATTGATAGAGATGAAAGGAGATGATTCCAGATGGCACTCTTAAATAATGGCTGGGCTCCGCTTTTAGCGGAAGAATTCGAAAAAGCCTATTATCTGGAGTTAAGAGAATTTTTAACAGAAGAATACGCGAATGAAACAGTATATCCTGAACAAGATGATATATTTAATGCTTTGCGGTATACCGATTATGAAGATGTCAAAGTCGTGATTTTAGGACAGGATCCTTACCACGGGCCAGGGCAGGCTCATGGGTTAAGTTTTTCAGTTAAGCCCGGAGTAGCAATACCGCCTTCGCTGCGGAATATATTCAAGGAACTGAACGCAGACCTTGGCTGCCAAATTCCCGATAATGGCTATTTGAAAAAATGGGCCGGCCAAGGCGTTATGCTGTTGAATACAGTCCTGACGGTGAGGAAAGGGGAAGCGAACTCACACAAGGGAAAAGGCTGGGAGATCTTCACCGACAAAGTCATCACCTTGATGAATGAACGCGAAAAGCCAGTCATCTTCATCCTCTGGGGCAAACCGGCACAAAGCAAACTTAAGCTTATCGATGAAAGCAAACATAAAATCATCATGTCCGTTCACCCAAGCCCTCTGTCAGCGAGAAGAGGTTTCTTCGGCAGCAAGCCATTTTCCAAAGTGAATGAAATTTTACAGAAGCAAGGCGATCAGGAGATTGATTGGCAAATTGAAAATATGGAAGAATAACAGCTCTGGGAAACCAGAGTTTTTTACATTCAGATCCATGAATTCGTAAGGTTCTTTTCGTAAACTTTGTGGCGATCTCAATCAAAAGGAAAAATCGGCTTCTGGATTTTTACGAGTTTTAAAGCTTGCCCAGTTCAAAAACCTATTCGAAAGGAGCTCCAAGGCAAGAGAAATACGGCATGAGAAATGGGTACGAAAACAACAATCTATACGAAAACAGCCATTCGTAAAAATCGACATGTTCCACGTGGAACTGACATCATTTTTTCTCTGTGGTCGAAAAAATATAATAATTGATGTAGAATAAAACGGAATAAATAAATGGTTAGAAGGATTGGATTTACATAAATAACTGGATTCATGGAGGTGAATGCATGGAGATTTCATTGCGGAAATTATTATTGAAGATGGAAGAGGAATTAAGGCTTGCCAAATCGGCAGAATCCGAAACCGCACAGCGAGAACGGATCCATTCAATCAAGACATTGTGCGAGCTTGTACTGGATGAACCGGTGCAGAATGGAGCAGGGAAGGCCGGTTACAGCAATGCCGCTACGCAGGCTGCTCCGCAATACGCTGCTGCAGTCCAGCCGAGCATCCCGCAGCATCAGATGCCTGTAAGCCAGCCATCACCAATGATGCCCCAGCCAAGGAAGCTTGAAATGGAAGATAACGTAAACGGCGATTCACTGTTCGATTTTTAACAAAAAAATGAGGTGTAAAGAATGAAATTGTTTATCTTAATTGGAGCAATCAACGCTTTTCTGGCAGTTGCGCTTGGAGCTTTCGGAGCGCATGGACTCGAAGGCAAGGTAGAACCAAAATATTTAGAAACCTGGAAAACAGCCGTTACATACCAGATGTTTCATGCAACAGGAATTTTCATTATTGGAATCCTTGCAGGGAAACTTCCTGCAAATGCGCTAGTTTCCTGGTCTGGCTGGCTAATGCTGATTGGCATCGTGTTATTTTCCGGCAGCTTGTACGTATTGAGTGTCACAAAAATCAGCATTCTCGGAGCAATCACCCCACTCGGAGGCGTAGCCTTCCTCGCAGCCTGGGTGCTTTTGATGATCGCGGCTGTTAAATATCTGTAAACCTGATAGAACTGCATACAAAAAAATGGAGCACGCCGATAGTGGCGTGCTCTTTTGCATCTCTTAGCGAGGAGGATATGCAGTCAATCCTGCTCCTGCACCGAATGGATACTCATACTCAATTTCTTCATCGAACGTAATGTAATCCAGATAAATCATTGGCAATAAGAATCTCATATTCGTTTGCGGATCACTGATGATAATGTGGTCCCTACCTGCAGCTTCGATAATCCCCTTAAAGATCTTCGCATTCCACTC
The DNA here is from genome assembly GCF_023715485.1 of Mesobacillus subterraneus. Classification (GTDB taxonomy): domain Bacteria; phylum Bacillota; class Bacilli; order Bacillales; family Cytobacillaceae; genus Mesobacillus; species Mesobacillus subterraneus_B. The sequence continues at coordinate 149,568 of NZ_JAMBOF010000005.1, forward strand.
GCGGTTATTTTCAAAGGTCATATAAATGGTAGCCAGCTTGCCCTTGTTCAGCCGGAGAATATTTTCGATATACGATTGTTCTGCTGGAAGCATGCCAGGTACCTGTACTCCTGAGCCAGCACCAGCACCAGCACCCATGGTTGCGCCATTTTGTGCCGGGAATGCTGTTGCATCTGGGTAACCCATCTGTTGTCCCATCTGCCCCATTTGTCCCATCTGTCCCATCTGTCCCATCTGCTGGGCCTGTGGGTATCCTGTTGGCATTTGGGTTTCAGCACCAGTATATGGCTGGTAGGTTTGTGGATAGGTTCTGTAGTTATAATATGGATAATTGGATTGAGTCATTGTGTAGCCTCCTTAAAAGTTTTTATTCATTGCCTTCATTTCACCTTATATATGTAATGGTGAAATTGATCTTTTACGGGATGAGTGTACAAGTAAAATGATTCCTCACTATTTCATTCATATGAGGAAAGCTTGATTTTATGACAGGGAAAATGGATGGGCAGGGAAGGAATTTTCGTTGTTGAGCAACAGGTGCTTGCCTTCTTGGGAAGTCGTACTTTTGGGGGCAAAGTTTTTGAAATAAAAAAACCTCAGGCAAATGCCTGAGGCGGAAAGTTATTAGTTAACATGTAAAAACGCAGAAACGCGGTCTACTTCAAGCAGGTTTCCTACGAAGAAAGCGCCGAATTCGCCGTAGCGTGCGCTCACTTCATCAAAACGCATTTCATAAACAAGCTTCTTGAACTGCAGGACTTCATCCGCAAATAGAGTTACGCCCCATTCGTAATCGTCAAACCCTACTGAACCTGTGATGATTTGTTTGACTTTACCGGCATATTGGCGGCCGATCATACCGTGGCTGCGCATCATATTGCGGCGGTCTTCCATCGGAAGCATGTACCAGTTGTCGTTGCCCTGGCGGCGCTTGTCCATTGGATAGAAGCAAACATGCTTAGCTTTTGGAAGCTCAGGATACAGGCGAGCAAGGATTTGCGGATTCTGGTAAGGATCTTCACCAGCAGGCAAGTAGTTGCTCAACTCGACAACAGAAACGTAAGAATGTGCCGGAACAGTGAATTCAGCCAGCTTCGTTTTGTTGAATTCTGTTTCGATTTCATTCAATTCTTCCATTGTAGGACGCAAGATCATCATCATGAAATCTGCTTTTTGGCCAACGATTGTATAAAGGGCATGGCTGCCGTTCTTCTCGTTTTGCGTACCGTTCCATTTTTCCACAAGTCCAAGGAATTCATGGATTGCTGCCTGGCGCTCATCGCTAGAAAGCATCTTCCAGGTTGTCCAGTCTACAGTGCGGAAATCATGCAGGCAATACCAGCCATCTAATGTCTGTGCTGCTTCACTCATTTATATCACTCCTAAAAATCATAAATATACCATTATCATATCATAGTTTCTCCATCCGTCATGTTTATAAAACCCGGATTGTTTATACTGTACATAAAAAGGATATTTTGTTAAAGATTGCAGATAGTAAGAAAAGCGGAGGCGACTGCTTAAATTCGGGAAACGCTGGAGGGCTGAAAGGTGAAATCGTTTTTTAACTTGGCGAGAAGAACTAAATCGTCTCTCGAGTTAGGAACCGCAGCCGGAATGTTTTCCAAGTTATATTAACATGCTTGAAAATTTTTAATAAAAAGACTTCATAGTGTAAACGATAACATTCTTGAATTTTAAGGTTGGTAAAGTATGCTAGAAGTATAGAATAAAGGAGGAGTCAGCATGAGTGATTTATTTGAAGGCTTAAAAGCCAAATTAAGCGGACAAAATTTACGGATTGTATTTCCAGAAGGCCTTGATGAACGGATTTTAGCTGCAGCTGGAAGGCTTGCTGCAGACGGAGTGTTAACACCAATCTTAGTAGGGAATATCGAACAGATTCAGGCGAAGGCGAATGACATGGACGTGTCTCTTGATGCGATTGAAATTTATGATCCAGCCAACTTCCTGATGATGGATGAGCTAGTCGCTGCATTCGTTGAGAGACGCAAAGGAAAAGCAACGGAAGAGCAGGCCCGCCAGATTCTTCTTGATGAGAACTACTTTGGCACAATGCTGGTGTACGCAAACAAAGCAGACGGCCTTGTAAGCGGCGCAGCGCACTCAACTGCAGATACAGTAAGACCTGCATTGCAGATCATCAAGACGAAAGAAGGCGTCCGTAAGACATCAGGTGTCTTTATCATGGTTCGTGAAGATGAAAAGTATGTATTCGCTGACTGTGCGATCAACATCGCACCTGACAGCCAGGACCTTGCTGAAATCGCAATCGAAAGCGCGAAAACAGCAAGAATGTTTGACGTAGAGCCGCGCGTGGCGATGCTGAGCTTCTCTACTAAAGGTTCTGCTGTTTCACCTGAAACGGAAAAAGTATCGAAAGCAGTCGAAGAAGCTAAGCTTCGCGATCCGCTTCTGATTGTTGACGGTGAGTTCCAATTCGACGCAGCCTTCGTTCCTTCTGTTGCGGCTAAGAAAGCTCCAGATTCGCCACTTCAGGGCGATGCGAATGTGTTCGTATTCCCAAGCCTTGAAGCAGGCAACATCGGCTATAAAATCGCCCAGCGCTTAGGTGGTTTTGAAGCTGTAGGCCCAATCTTACAAGGGTTGAACCGTCCGGTTAACGACCTGTCCCGAGGCTGCAGCGAGGAAGACGTTTATAAGCTCGCGTTGATTACCGCAGGTCAGGCACTTGTTAAATAAGATTTACATGTTAGCCGGTCGATTTTTTCGATCGGCTTTTTGAATGCCGATTTTGCCCATTATGCTATAATATCAACGGAATGATTTAGAAAGAAAAGAGGAATTTTCATGGATGAGGCGCTCAATTTATTGCGTCAGGACAAATGGAGATTGATTGACCAGTCTGCGCTTGGTGCGCATTTTCACGCCCTCCAGTCATTTGGCACGGATGATACATTATGCGAATCGGTAGGCAGGGGCCAATCCCCGGCAACAGCAAGGGCATGGGTCCACCATGACACGATTGTCCTGGGCATCCAGGATACAAGGCTGCCGCATCTTCAGGAGGGTCTGGATTACCTTGAAGAGCAAGGCTATCAATTTATTGTCCGCAACTCCGGCGGCCTGGCCGTCGTGCTTGACGATGGAGTCCTGAATCTTTCACTTATTTTACCTGAAAAGGAAAAGGGAATAGACATCAACCGCGGCTATGATGCAATGTGGTTTTTAATAAAAGAAATGTTTGCTGATTTTAATAAAAAGATAGACGCAAAGGAGATTTCCGCTTCATATTGTCCAGGAAGCTATGATTTGAGCATCGACGGGAAAAAATTTGCGGGAATCTCGCAGCGCCGCCTGAAAAAAGGGGTCGCTGTCCAAATCTATCTTTGCGTGAACGGAAGCGGAAGCGAGCGGGCAGAATTGATCCGTGAGTTCTACTCTCGAGCAAAAAAAGGCGAACGCACGAAATTCAGCTATCCGGATATCGAGCCGGAGGTGATGGCTTCACTTTCTGAGCTGTTTGGTGTCGAGATGACGATTCAGGATGTGATGTTACGGTTTTTAACATTCCTGAACGCCAACAGCGATGAGCTGACATCGGGGTATCTTAATAATACAGAGATTGAGCTGTTTGACCATTACTATAACCGGATCATCGAACGGAACGAAAAATTCCTCGAGCCATTGGATAGTTAACTGGAAAAACAAGACTTCGGAAGTATAACCAGTGTTGACGTTTCAAGATAAAAATCACCCAATCCATTAAAGAAAAGCCGGAAACTGAGGTTTCCGGCTTTTCTCCAAAGAGGGGGTTGCTGCCAATTCTCCATCTACAACTAACATCTATCTATTTAGTAATTAGAAAAACTAGGTTTATTCTGCTACTTTTTCGAGATTGCCGTTACGGTCCATCTTGAACTTGGTTGCCGGACGTTCTTCTTCTTCAAACAGGGCAAGCTTGCGGGCGCGGTTCATGATTTTCATAAGTGTTTCATAATCTTCCTGCATCGTATTCGTATTTACCTCGAGCCTGTTTATTTTTCCCTGCAGTTCTTCGTTCTGTTTCCTTAAACTATTGATTTCACGCTTTAATCTTTCATTCTCACTCTTATAGATATCTACTTGCAGCGAAGAACCATTTAAGCTTTGCAGGTAAGCGATCACATGTCCCATCGTCATGCCTGTCGGCGGGACAGTATATCTCACAGGTGCTGCCTGTACTCTGGCTGCCGGTGCCGGCATCTCCGCCATTTCAGCAGCTGCCTCTGCAGAGTAATTCTTTTGCTCTTGTTTATTATTCACTAAATCTTCTACTTCGGCCATAAGCGCAGCATCAATTTGTTTGTCATCCTGCTCCAGCAAAGACAGGTCAAACATAAACTGGGATTCACTCGTCTCGACCTCTGGCAACGAACCTGTCAAACTTTCATCCATTACTGGCACTGGCGGTGCATATAACAGTTTCTTTTTGCCGCCCTGATCTTTTCCTAGGATTCTCTGTCTCTGTTTCCGCTGCTTCTTTGCAAGCTGCAAGGCTTTTTCATAGTTGTGCCTTACGACTGCGTTCCATCTGAATCCGCAGGCGGCTGAAGTGCGGTCAAGCTTGTCGCCCACCTCTTCAAATGCATTCAATTGTGTGCTGCCTTCTCTTACGTGGCGCAGCACGGTTTCTGCCAGCAACAAATCATTTTCTTCTGTCCAGGCATCCTGTCGTACTTTCATTTTTTTCAACTCCCTTTTACATTGGTTAACTATTTAAAAGCTATATTTCAATCATGTCCTGAATTTGGAAAGCTTATACATTGTAAAATGGAAGGATAGTAGATTTTTCGCATGAATGCTTGTTTTTTATATAGATAGATAAGCAAACCGACCTTCTTAACAGCTTGCAATCGTACGAGATAAGAGGTAAAATACGCTTTAGTCTAAAAGTGTTGTCAACTTATGCAGTTGATAAAAGAAAGGGTTGTCCTAAATGGCAAACGAATTCCGTGTTTGCGACGACTGTCAGGCCGTAAACCTTAAAACATTGATTCCGAAGCTGAAGCAGCTGGATCCTGAAGCGAAAATGGAGATTGGATGCCAGTCCTATTGCGGACCAGGCAGAAAGAAAACTTTTGCTTTCGTAAACAACCGGCCAGTCGCTGCTTTGACTGAAGAAGAACTTATGGAAAAAGTCCAGAAAAAACTTAAATAACCTGACTCTTCTTCAGGTGCTTTCGTCTAACTTAAAAGAATTCATATAAATCACCTTTAAACAAACGTTTAGAGGTGATTTTTTTTCCGCGCTAAACTTGCAAACTACAAAATTGTTTATAAAGCCTCCAATATTGGAATTAAAGGTATTAGAAAAGTATTTGTAAATCCGCATGCAATATTTGTAAAAATTTGCAGAAAATCGAGATGATTTGACGAATGAAACAGGCTATAATAGTAACAAGTTGATTAGGAAGAAGGGGAACGATGGAATATTCGGAAGAAAAGCTAATTGAAGAAAAAGTTTTCAAAGATCCAGTACACCGGTATGTCCATGTCCGTGACCGAGTGATCTGGGATTTGATTGGAACGAAGGAGTTCCAGCGCCTGAGAAGGGTCAAGCAGCTCGGCACGACGTACTTAACCTTCCACGGAGCTGAACACAGCAGGTTTAACCATTCACTTGGCGTGTATGAAATCACGCGCCGGATTGTCGACAATGCCTTTGCTTCCCGTCCGGAATGGGATGAAGGTGAGAGACTGCTTTCACTATGTGCAGCACTGCTTCATGACCTTGGCCATGGACCGTTCTCACACTCGTTTGAGAAGGTATTTGACCTTGACCATGAAGATTTTACAAGGGAAATCATTCTTGGGGATACAGAAGTGAATCAGGTGCTGACAAAGGTTGCACCGGATTTTCCCAAGAAGGTAGCCGAAGTTATAGAAAAGACGTATGAAAACAAGCTTGTCATCAGCTTGATTTCCAGCCAGATCGACGCTGACAGGATGGATTACCTGCAAAGGGATGCCTATTTTACCGGAGTCAGCTACGGACATTTTGATATGGAACGGATTTTGCGTGTCATGCGCCCGCGGGAAGACCAGGTCGTGATCAAGCAAAGCGGGATGCATGCTGTCGAGGACTACATAATGAGCCGCTACCAGATGTACTGGCAGGTCTACTTCCATCCAGTGACAAGGAGTGCCGAGGTCATTCTGACGAAAATCCTGCACCGTGCAAAACACCTTCATGAGCAAAATTACACCTTCAAACATAAACCGCATCATTTTTACTCAATATTTGAGGACCGTATGACTTTGCAAGACTATTTAAAATTGGATGAAGCCGTGTTCCTCTACTATTTCCAGAGTTGGGAGGAAGAAGAGGACGACATACTGAGTGACTTGTGCCGCCGCTTCAATAACCGTAATCTATTTAAATATGTTGAGTTCGATCCTGCCAAGGAATACAAGAAGCTTGCAAAGCTTTCTGTGCTTTTCGAGCAGGCAGGGCTGGATCCTGAATATTACCTGGTTGTCGATTCATCATCAGACCTTCCATACGATTTTTACCGCCCGGGCGAGGAGGAAGAACGCCTTCCAATCCACCTCCTAAAGAAAAACGGTGAAATCCGCGAGCTTTCGCGAGAGTCGGAAATTGTAGACGCCATTTCGGGTAAAAGGCGGACAGACCATAAACTTTATTATCCTGCCGATTTCTTGGAAAAAGAAAAAGCACGTCCTGAAATCGAGCAGATTGTACAGATTCTTGAGCTGAACTTAGACAATGGGACCATTTGATACAGGAGTTGACGCGTTTTGTTAAAAGACCACGCTAAAATCATACATGCCATTTCGGTTTCTGGAGAGGTCATCGGCAGGAAGAAGCTTCAGAAAATGATCTATATCGCGAAAAAGATGGAGTTCCCGTTCCAGGAACGATTCCAGTTCCATTTTTACGGACCCTATTCCGAAGAGCTTACATTGCGGGTGGAAGAGCTTTGCAACATGGGCTTTTTGGACGAAGTCAAGGAAAAGAAGGGCGGCTACTACCAATACCGCTACACATTGACCGAAGCAGGCCAGGAGTTCCTCGGTGAAAACAGCATCGAGATGCCATGCCTTGGCGACTGCCTGACAGATATTAACGACCAGAATGCAAGATTCCTTGAACTTGTTTCAACTGTTTTGTATTTTGATAACTTGCCAGGTGATGAGGTTCGAGAAAAAATCCAGACCGTGAAGAAGAGCCAGAAGTACACCGATGAAGAGATTGCTGACGCCTACGCATATATCGCGAGCTTGAAAGAAAAGGCCAGGCAACTGGCGTAGGGATATTTTAATCGAGTATGGAACCTTATTGGGGTTTGTGCTCGATTTTTTTATGTTCCCGGAAGAGGGGAAGAGAAGGAAAACCGGGCACATTAAACAGAAATATGTCCCTGGAATAGTGAAGAAGAGGGAAAACCGGGCACATAAAAGGGAAATATGTTCCCGGAATAGGGAAGAGAAGGAAAACCGGGCACATAAAAGGGAAATATGTTCCCGGAATAGGGAAGAGAAGGAAAACCGGGCACATAAAAGGGAAATATGTTCCCGGAATAGGGAAAGAGAAGGAAAACCGGCCACATAAAAGGGAAATATGTGCCCGGAATAGGGAAGGAGAAGGAAAACCGGGCACATAAAAGGGAAATATGTTCCCGGTTGAGGCACGGAATAGAAATTCCGGTCACATAAAAGGAAAAAGCCCAGAAATCTCTGAGCTTTTAGTTCACCTTATTCGTCGCTCAACCGCTTGCCTGCTACTGCATAGTGGTTCTTCGTCATTTCCTCGATGAACACGACGACTTTTTCTTTTGGCGCGCCAGTTGTTTCGCTGACTGCGTCTGTTACTTTCTCCACTAGAGCTTTCTTCTGTTCCTCAGTGCGGCCATCAAGCATTTTTACCGTTACGTATGGCATGTGTTTTGCCTCCTTAGAATGTCTAATATGTACCTCTAAATTGAGTTTTTCATAATTCGCTAAAATACGCAAGTATCGCAGAAGATTCTCGTTTTCACATTCAAACGAGAATACGTTATACTTTAGAGAAAAGACAAAAAAGGGGAATGGAATGTGGGCTTACCCTATTCGTTAGAACAAATACCGTACGTTGCTGCGGCGCTGATGATCGCTTTTGCGGTGCATGAATTCGCGCATGCCTGGGTAGCTTATAAATTTGGCGACCCGACTGCTCAGAGGCAGGGGCGATTGACGCTGAATCCGATTAAGCATCTTGACCCGCTTGGGACAATCTTGATTTTCATCGCTGGTTTCGGCTGGGCAAGGCCGGTTCCAGTCAATCGATTCATGTTCAAAAATCCAAGGCTGGCCGGAGTTCTCGTTTCGGTTGCCGGACCGGTCAGCAATCTTCTCCTCGTCATCCTTGCATTTGCGATCTGGTACATATTCGTCGCATTGGGGTTGGCCCAGGGAGTTCCGGAGTTTTTCCTGGATTTCCTCAATATCTTCATCGGACTGAATGCGATGCTGTTCGTCTTCAACCTGCTGCCATTCCCGCCGCTTGACGGCTACCGGATCATTGAGGATCTGGCACCACCAAAAATCAGGGCGAAAATGACTCAGTATGAAGCGTACGGTTCAATCATCTTTTTGATCCTGGTGATTACTCCCCTGGACCAATATACAATCCAGCCGATTTTCTATTATTTGATCCCGGCTGTGACTGATGGAATACAGAGTTTATTTTTCTAAAACCGTTTAAGGAGGTTATTTTTCATGGAAGAAAAAAAGAGCAAGAATATCGGTTTCAATATTATTAAAAATGACCCTATGGATGGCCATAAAGGCTTTGGGAAAGGTGTCCTCACACTGGATAATGTATCTCCGGTCATCGTCGACGTGGATGCAGGCGAGGCGACAGTCGATGTAGGTGCGATGCACGCGCGAAGTGTTGTTGAAAAAGGAATCAAGTTTCTTCCAGACCGCAATGAAGTACCAGATGCCAAACTATATTGGGTTGTCTGGGTAACGATCGACAGGAAGGAAGAAGGTCCTTATTACGCTGGTGTTACTGCATGCGAAATGACCGTCAACCGGGAAATCCGCCGCGGCTATAAGTTGCTTCCAGAGCATGTAAACCGTCTTGATAAGTCTATCAAACGCCATATCATTGTTGACCATATGGATGAAAAATCAAAAGCAATCCTTGCTGATTTCTTGCAAAAACATGATTCTGGAATGTGGGAAAGGTCTTCAGACGAGCTGAAAACCGGTCTGTCTGTTAAGTAATTTGAATTTTGGATAATTCTCCTATAAATTTGTCGAAATTGTGACATTTCTCCAAGGTGACAATATCTGGCTTGCTCACTGTGAATAAAAAAAGTAAACTGAAAACAGCGTAAAACACATTTTATGCTAGGACGAGAAAAAACCCCGGAAGCTTGCTGCCGGGGTTTTTCTTTTTAGACAGTATGTCCTAACTTCCAAAAATCCGCTTGTACCAAGGCTTCTTTTCCTTTTTCTTTTGAGGCTTTTCTTCTTTATGCTCTTCATGGTCGAGGTGGTCTGTGCAGAATTCAGTCGGCTCCGTGCCAGCCTCAAAAATGGTCAGCCTCTTTACAGGGCAGCCATCGGCGGCGAGCTTGCCGTTGGCAGGGTCGACATAGACAGAAACAGTGCCTTTTGCGGCCTTGAATTTCTTAGCAGGCTCATTGTCGAGCGCCTTCTCCATAAAATCAAGCCAGATATTTTTCGCGTATGATTTTTCGACTGTCAGCTCGATCGGCTTTCCTTTATCATAGCCCGTCCATACTGCAGATACGAGTTGAGGTGCGTATCCGATCATCCAGCTGTCTGTTTCGGTCGTTCCTGATTTTGCTGCATAAGCCCGGGTCATTTTTTTGATGAGCGTGCTCCCTGTGACGGAAGAATAGCCATTCAGCTTTTTATCAAAAATTCCTGTCAGCATATGGGTCATGACGGATGCAAGCTCCGGCTTCAGGACCTCTTCTTCTTCACCTTTATACTCGTAAATGACTTCACCTTTATGGTTCTCTACTTTTTTGATCAGCACAGGTTCTACCTTTTTACCGCCGTTGGCCAAAATGCTGTAGGCTCCTGCCATCTCGCTTACTCTGACACCTGATGTGCCGAGGGCAAGCGATGGAACATTGTTCATTTTTGACTTGATCCCAAAGCGCTTCGCAGTTTCAATCAATGTCTCCTCGCCAAGGAACAGATGTGTTTTAACGGCATAAACATTGTCCGATAAAGCCAGGGCCTGGGCCATCGTAATATCCTCTTCCGCATATTTGTTATTGAAATTATGCGGCGTATATTCGGAGCGTCCGTCATCGAACATGAATGTTGTCAGTTGGCTCTTCATGGTCGTCGAAGGGGTGAACCCGTTTTCCAGTGCTGCATAGTAAAGAATCGGCTTCATCGTTGACCCCGGCTGCCTGACAGCCTGGACTGCCCGGTTAAATGGACTTTCGTCATAATTTCTACCGCCGACTAGCGCCTTCACGTGGCCATTTTTCGGATCCATTGCGATAAACCCGGCCTGGATTTCAGAGTCAGCAGAAATCAATTTGCTGATCGATTTTTCGGCGATTTCCTGCTGCTCGAGGTTAAGCGTCGTATAGACCTTCAATCCTCCTAGCGAAATCGTCCGGTCATCAAAATTCAATGAGTTTTTCAGCGCGTTACGGACCGCATCCTGAAAATAAGGTGCCTTCCCAAGCTGGTCATTCTGATGATTGCCGACAAGCTTGAGTTTCTCGATCTGTGCCTTCTGAGCAGTCAGGTCATCAATAAATCCATTGACTTTCATCGTGTAAAGAACTGTTTGCTGGCGCTGCTTCGCTTTTTCCAAAGAAGCAAATGGCGAGTAGATGTTAGGACCTTTCGGGATTCCGGCCAGCATGGAAGCTTCCGCCAGGGATAAATCCTTCGCATCCTTGCCAAAATAATAACGGCTCGCGGCCTGGACACCGTACGCGCCATTGCCATAGTATATTGTATTTAAATAGCCTTCGAGGATCTCATCCTTCGAATAATTCATTTCAAGCCGCAGTGTATAAAGCGCTTCTATCGCTTTACGCTTCCATGTTTTTTCATGGGCAAGGTAAAGGTTCCGCGCGTATTGCTGGGTGATGGTGCTAGCTCCCTGGACTTTGGACATCGCCTTCAAGTCAGCCAGCGCAGCACCGGCAATCCGTTTATAATCAAAGCCGCTATGGGCAAAAAAGCTTTTATCCTCTATGGAAATGGTTGCGTCAATCAGGTGAGGGGAAATATCCTTAAGCGCCACCCAGTAGCGCTTCTGGCCTGAATGGCTCTCACCGATGACGGTTCCATCGTCAGAATAATATAAGGTTGACTGCGGCACGGCAAGCGCAGGCGGACCCTGCAATTTCGCGTACCCAATCAGCGAAAAATAGAGGACAGTTGCCAAAGCCAATCCCGCAAGCCCGATAAAAATCAAAGCCCGCAAATATTTAATTGTTTTGCGAAACCGCTGGTCGGTCATCAGCTCCATACTGCTTCCCCCTAAAAAGATAGATACCATCAGTATGAAAAATAACAGCAAGTTTTAAACATAGAATCAAAGATATTTAAATTTTGCTTGCATTTTTGCTAGATTCAACTATACTTTTTCTGATGTTTGTATTTGTGATGTTGGGGAAGTATAACAAATAAATGTAAGCGCCATGCTTGATCAATATAAATTTGGACAGCAAAAATGCTGCCTGCCTTAAAAATTCGCCGCATCATAACGGAAATTTTTTTGCCGAAAGGAAGGAACAAAAATGGGTCTTTGGTTTACAGAAAAGCAGACAGAAAACTTTGGTATCACAATGAAAGTAAATAAAACGTTACATACAGAACAGACGGAATTCCAGAAGCTTGATATGGTGGAAACAGAAGAGTGGGGCAATATGCTTTTGCTCGACGACATGGTTATGACATCTGTAAAAGATGAGTTCGTTTACCATGAAATGGTTGCGCATATCCCCTTGTTCACACATCCAAATCCTGAGCACGTATTGGTTGTTGGCGGCGGCGACGGCGGAGTAATCCGTGAAGTCCTTAAGCACCCTAGCGTGAAAAAAGCGACTCTTGTAGATATCGATGGAAAAGTAATTGAGTATTCAAAGAAGTTCTTGCCTGAAATCGCTGGCAAGCTTGATGACCCACGTGTTGATGTCCAGGTTGGCGACGGCTTCATGCATATCGCTGAAAGTGAAAACCAGTATGATGTCATCATGGTTGACTCTACTGAACCAGTTGGACCAGCAGTTAACCTGTTCACGAAGGGCTTCTACGCGGGAATTTCCAAAGCGCTGAAGGAAGACGGCATCTTTGTTGCTCAGTCTGATAACCCTTGGTTCAAGGCTGACTTGATCCGCAACGTTCAAAAGGATGTTAGGGAGATTTTCCCGATCACTCGTCTTTACGTAGCGAACATCCCAACATACCCAAGCGGATTGTGGGCTTTCACTCTAGGTTCAAAAAAGCATGACCCGCTTGAAGTGAGCGAGGACCGCTTCCACGAAATCGAAACAAAGTATTACACGAAAGAGCTTCACAAAGCAGCTTTCGTATTGCCTAAGTTTGTTGGCGACCTTTTGAAATAATAGTTAAATATCGGTCACCAGTCGGCGGCTTGTCCTGCCGGCTTGACCTTTTATGGCTTCCCGGTCCGCCGGGGGCCATTTTAATGTAAAGGCTGTGTTAAAGCTTATACTATTGTTTTTAAGCCCTGTTGATTGGAGTGGAAGGCGCGAAGACTCCAGCGGGGTGTACGGGTCAGTGGAGACCCCGCAGGATTGAAGCGACGAGGAGGCTCCACGAGTCGTCCGCGGAAAGCGAAGCGCCTGGAACGGAAATCAACAGTCTAAGTTAACACAGCCAATGTAAAAATCATACGAAAGAGGTGTTTGGAATGCGTTTTGATGAAGCATATTCTGGCAATGTATTTATCCGCAGCCATTCTAATTATATGGAAAGCAAGGCTGTACTTTACGGTATGCCGATGGACTGGACAGTAAGCTACCGTCCTGGTTCCCGTTTCGGCCCGACTCGTATCCGCGAGGTGTCGATTGGTCTTGAGGAGTACAGCGCGTACCTTGATAAGGACCTGGCTGATCTTCAGTATTTTGATGCAGGCGATATTCCGCTTCCTTTCGGGAATGCGCAGAAAAGTCTTGATATGATCGAAGAATTCGTGGACAAGCTTTTGGCTGCAGAAAAATTCCCGCTTGGGATGGGCGGCGAACATCTTGTATCCTGGCCGGTAATGAAGGCTGTGGCTAGAAAGTATGATGATCTGTCAATCATCCATTTCGATGCACACACAGATTTGCGCGAGCACTATGAAGGGGAGCCTTTGTCCCACTCAACGCCTATCCGCAAAATTGCTGAGCACATTGGGCCTAAAAATGTTTACTCATTCGGTATCCGATCAGGTATGAAGGAAGAATTTGAGTGGGCAAAAGAAGTCGGCATGCATATTTCCAAGTTCGAGGTTCTTGAGCCTCTTAAAGAGATTCTTCCTACGCTTGCAGGTCGCCCAGTTTATGTAACCATCGACATCGACGTCCTTGACCCGGCCCATGCGCCAGGAACAGGAACGGTAGATTGCGGCGGAATCACTTCTAAGGAATTGCTTGCATCCATCCACGCAATCGCGAATTCAGAAGTGAATGTAGTAGGTGCTGACTTAGTAGAAGTAGCGCCAATTTATGACACATCAGAAATGACTGCAAACACTGCAAGCAAACTCATCCGTGAAATGCTGCTTGGGTTTGTAAAATAATTTGGCTGAGAAGCTGCTCTCTTTTCAAAAGGGGGTGGCTTTTTTTATTTTCGAAATTGCTTCAATTTAAGTGCTGCGATAGCTCAAAAGGGATTGAGCAAGTATATCGACATTGATTTCATCCCCCTCTACTTCCGTTAATACAATCTCTAAAAATAGAAGGAATATTCAGAAACGTATAGAAAATATATTGATTAAGAGTGTTACTACTAATAAGGAGGTTAAAAGGATGAAAATGTTGGTTTCTTTTTTCAACCGCATCATGCAGCGGTACTTGCCTGATCCGTTTCTTTTTGTCATCATCTTAACTTTTGCGGTCTTTGGATTGGGCCTTATTTTTACCGACAGCGGTCCGTACCAGATGATTCAGCACTGGGGAAGTGGATTTTGGAGCTTGCTGACGTTCTCGATGCAGATGGTCCTGGTTCTTGTTACAGGCCATGTACTTGCAAGCAGCCATATTTTTAAGAAAGGATTAGGAGCTCTTGCATCCCTTGCGAAGTCTCCGGGTCAGGCGATTATCATCGTCACCGTCGTGTCGATGGCCGCCAGCTTAATTAACTGGGGATTCGGTCTTGTAATTGGAGCGTTGTTTGCGAAGGAATTAGCGAAAAAGGTAAAAAATGTAGATTACAGGCTGTTAATTGCAAGCGCTTACGGTGGATTTATTGTCTGGCATGGAGGCATTTCAGGGTCCATCCCGTTGACGATTGCAACTGAAGGGCACTTTTCGCAGGACCTGATAGGAATCATTCCGACGGACCAAACGATTTTTGCCGGTTTTAACCTTATTATCATTTTAATCTTGCTGTTGGTACTGCCAGTGGTTAATAGAATGATGATGCCTTCAAAAGAGGAAACAATCATAGTGGATCCCGTTCTATTAGAAAATGACGTACAGGCAGCAACAATCGAGCAGGGGGCGATGACGCCTGCTGAAAAGCTTGAAAATAGCCGGATTATTTCATTGCTTATCGGCATTTTTGGACTTGTTTTCTTATTTTACTATCTTTCCACAAATGGATTTAAGCTGAATCTCGACATTGTTAATTTCCTATTCTTGTTTTTGGGGATACTTTTCCATGGGACACCCAAACTTTTCCTTGAGGCTGTTGTGAACGCGGTAAAAGGAGCGAGCGGAATCATCGTTCAATTTCCTTTTTACGCGGGAATCATGGGGATGATGACGGCATCAGGACTGGCAGCCGTCATGTCAGAAGGGTTCGTTTCCATCTCAAATGAATTCACATTCCCGTTTTTCACGTTTCTGAGTGCGGGTCTTGTTAACTTCTTCGTACCTTCTGGCGGCGGACAATGGGCTGTCCAGGCACCGGTCATGCTTGAAGCTGCTCAGACGCTAGGCGTATCGATTCCAAAAACAGCGATGGCGGTGGCGTGGGGCGACGCGTGGACCAACTTGATCCAGCCATTCTGGGCCCTGCCAGCACTGGCTATTGCCGGGCTGAAGGCTAAGGATATCATGGGCTATTGCGTGTTGATGCTGATTATCAGCGGTATTGTCATTTCAGCAGGAATGCTGTTTTTCTAAGATAGCTGAAAAGAGGAGGAGCGCTCTGCTTCTCCTTTTTATATTGATAATCTTCGAGGAATGTAGTTTTAAATCAAATAAAAAAACTGGATAGCTTCTGCCATCCAGTTTCATAACTTACATTTTTTCAAAAGTATCACAGATTGTTTCGCGTTCGTTTGCTGCTTGTCTGCCGGTATTGGCAACTACCAGGATTGAGTCAGCGACACATTGATCGCCTTCTGCCCAGTATTTACAGTTTTCTACCTCGCATTTAACTTCGATTTTCATGTAGGGCACCTCCTTTAAAAGGTTTTGATAATCTATACCCTTTTTGGACAAAGGATAATCCCCTGCGCGTATTCCTAATTTTAGCTAATAACTCTTAGAAAAATCCTTTGTTTTCCTTGAAAAAGAACATGATTGATTCCCTTGCTAACCTTGCACTTTCAAGGCGGAATATTTATACTTATAAAGTTATAATAGATGTAATAGATGCAGCAAAGGATGTGTTATCGGTGTCGAGTGGACCCGCTGATCAGATTCCTGTCAAGGTGACGGTAAAAACGGTGATTTATAGTGGCAGTGAGAAGGAGACTTTTGAATTGACCACTTTTGGCCGATACTATAAAAAGGCGAACAGCTCATACCTCCAGTATGACGAAGTAATGGAGGAGGGGGATGTTCACACGACTGTGAAGGTTTCCGGAAGTGAAGTGCTGATTTTACGGAGCGGCGCAATCAAGATGAGGCTTCATTTTCTGCTGAATAAAAAGACTCCGGGCAATTATAAGACGCCGTATGGGCTGCTGGAAACATCGGCAGCCACGAAACGGCTTGATACAGATTTTAACGATGAAAAGCAGGAGGGCCATGTGGATTTGCTGTATGATATGGCGATCCAGGGCTCGAGTGCAGGTACATACCATTTGACGATCAATTATAAGGAGGAAGGCAAATGAATATAGTTGAACAGGTTCAATTGAAGCTGAAGGAAGAAATCAAGCAGGCTGCGCTTAAGGCTAATCTTGCCGAGGAAGCACAAATCCCTGCGGTAATCCTTGAGACCCCTAAGGAAAAAGCGCACGGGGATTACTCTACGAATATGGCCATGCAGCTTGCACGCGTTGCAAAGAAGGCACCTCGCCAGATTGCTGAGCTGTTGATCGAGAACTTTGATAAAAGCAAGGCATCGATCGAGAAAATCGAGATTGCTGGACCAGGCTTCATCAACTTTTACATGGATAACAGCTATTTGACTGACTTGATTCCTGCGATTCTTGAAGCTGGAGACCACTACGGCGAATCGAAGGTCGGCAACGGACAGAAGATCCAGGTCGAGTTCGTTTCCGCTAATCCAACTGGCGACCTTCACCTTGGACATGCGCGCGGCGCAGCTGTCGGTGATTCATTGTGCAATGTGCTTGCCAAGGCTGGCTATGATGTTTCACGTGAGTACTACATCAATGATGCCGGCAATCAGATCAACAACCTTGCATTGTCTGTTGAAGCACGTTACTTCCAGGCGCTTGGCATGGACAAGTCAATGCCCGAGGATGGCTATCAGGGTGAAGACATTATTGGAATCGGGAAGAAGCTGGCTGAGGAACATGGCGACAAGTATGTCAATGTTCCGGACCAGGAGCGCTTCGATGCATTCCGTGAGTATGGCCTGAAATATGAAATGGCCAAACTGAAGCAGGACCTTGAGAATTTCCGCGTCCCGTTTGACGTGTGGTATTCTGAGACTTCGCTCTATCATAATGGAAAAATTGATGTGGCGTTGGATGCGCTGCGTGAAAACGGCCACATCTACGAGGAGGACGGTGCTACCTGGTTCCGTTCGACTGAACTAGGCGATGACAAGGACCGCGTGCTGATCAAGCAAGATGGTTCATACACTTATTTGACGCCGGATATCGCTTACCATAAGGATAAGCTTGAGCGCGGCTTTGAAAAATTGATCAACATCTGGGGAGCGGACCACCACGGTTACATCCCTCGTATGAAGGCGGCAATCCAGGCGCTTGGCTATGAGCGCGATACGCTTGAAGTTGAGATCATCCAGCTTGTCCACCTGTATAAAAACGGCGAGAAGATGAAGATGAGCAAACGTACAGGGAAAGCTGTCACAATGCGTGACCTGATTGAAGAGGTAGGACTTGATGCGGTACGTTACTTCTTCGCAATGAGAAGTGCGGACACTCACATGGACTTTGACCTTGACTTGGCAGTATCTCAGTCAAATGAAAACCCTGTATTCTACGCACAGTATGCGCATGCGCGTATTTCCAGCATTTTACGTTCTGCTGAAGAGCAAGGCTTCAAAGCAGGAACGGATGCGGACTTTAAACTGATCCAGGCTGAGAAGGAAATGGACCTGCTGAAGAAGATTGGCGAATTCCCTCTTGCAGTTGCCGAAGCAGCTCAGAAGCGGATGCCGCATCGCATCAGCAACTACATTTTTGAACTGGCGTCCGTATTCCACAGCTTCTACAATGCGGAAAAAGTATTGGATATGGAGAATAAAGAAAGAACACTGGCGCGTTTGGCACTGATCAAGTCAGCGCAGATCACTTTGAAGAACGCTCTTGCGTTGATTGGTGTTTCTGCTCCTGAGAAGATGTAATAATCAAATGTAAGAGACCCAGCCAAACTCGGCTGGGTCTCTTTTCGTAAATTTTGTTGCTTTCACAATCAAAACCAAATATCGGCATTTGCCTTTTTGAAAAATTGGAAAAAATCGAGAGGGATTTCCAATTCGCTATTAAAATAAGAAATTCGCTATTAAATTTTGATTTTCGCTATAAAAATAAATTTTTCGCTATTAAATCCTGATTTTCGCTATAAAAATAAATTTTTCGCTATAAAACCAAATTTAGAGGTATAAAACCTCTTTAAAGGCTGCTGCTGTAAGTATTCTGCCTGCTTTTTATACCGTCCACTCTCACAATTCCTCCACCTGCTGTTTATTTGGCTTAATTTCCGAACAAAAATAGTCTGCTTGTAAATATTTTGAATTTTTGTATTTCAAAAAACTTACCATTCGCTTAATATATCAATATATGCTACTGATTGGAGTTGAGGGAAATAAACGTTTTAGAAAATGGACAGGTCTGCCCTGAGTGCAATGCAGTCATTCCGTTTAATAAAGGCTATGTTTCCTGGTGTGATTGTGGATTTAATCTGGACACTCCATCAGCAGGAAAGACGGTAACTAAACTGCAAAAATTATATGAACGGCTTGGCGAAAAGCGGGGAGACGGGATCTATAAAAAATTGTCCGGGCAGCAAAAATTACGGCAGGGCCCTTCGTTGTCCAAAGGTATGGCGTTCCTGTTGGCCAGTCTTGTCCACTTAATCAGTATCGGTTCATTAACACTGGGTATTTTCTTTGTTATTTTTCATAATAATAATTATTTCTTATTGGCAGGTGGGCTTATTCTCTTAGGAATTGCCTGGATGGCGAGACCACGGGTACCGGCACTGGAGAAGGGTGAATGGGTTATTTCTCGCCAAGATTTCCCTGGTTTATACCAGGTGGTTGATCAACTGGCGGATGCCATGAAGGTAACAAAAATTGATGGAATTATCATTACTGGCGACTTCAATGCCTCTGTGACTCAAATCGGCTGGAGAAGGAAAGGCATCGTCACTATAGGGCTCCCGTTATTTTCAATACTGGAACCGGAGGAACAGCTCGCAGTCCTTGCCCATGAATTTGGGCACATCTCAAATGGAGATTTGACAAGGTCCTTTTATATAGGGACAGCTCTGTATACCCTCCAGACATGGTATGAACTGCTCGAACCGGTACCAATCGATGAATATGATAACTTTGGTCTTTTTGAAATCCCTGTGTACTATTTTATGGTCTTTCTTGCTCAAATCCCTTACTCTATTTTCTTTTTGCTTGTCCATTTATTGTTCGATGCTTCTCAGAAAGGCGAATATTTGGCGGATAATAGAGCCGCTAAAGCAGTGGGCTATCAGCATTTAATTTCCACGCTGAAAAAATTTCAGTTTGAAGAAGCTTTTCATTTAAAAGTGAGGGAGCTGGCGGTGCGGAAAAAGGAAATCAACCTGTTTGAAGCTGTAAAGGAGCAAATCAACAGCATGCCTGTTCGGGAAAAAGAAAGGCTTTATCGCATTGCACAGCTAGAGTCTTCCAAATTGGATTCTACTCACCCGCCGACATTCAATCGTATACAGCTCCTTGAGAAATTCAGAACCATTCCTGATGTCTCTGCGGTGAATAGAGTTATTTTAGTAAAAATGCAGAAGGAACTGGAGACCCAGCATAGCAGGGTTCAAGATCAAATAATTGAAGATTACCGATATTATTTAAATATGTGGTGAAAAGGGCTGCTGGATTTTCCAGCAGCCGCTTTTGATTATTTCCACTCCAAAACAGCCCCGCCAATCCGCTTCACTCCACGGATTTTCCCCAAATCTTCCACCAATGCGAGCGCTGCTTTGTCCTTCGTCTTCGCTTCAATCATGAAATCAACATCCTGGCCGATTCTCTGAAGTATTTTTATCAACGGCAGTATGAATTCCGGGTCTACATAATCTGCATGCGATCGGTATGCTTTTTCCGATTTAGGGGAGGAGATATGGATTTTCGGCTTTAAGCCAGTCCGTTCCCACGTTGCAAAACCGACGGGAAGGATTTCCTCAAGCTCTGACTCGCACAGGTTCGCCATATGGTGGTGGTAATCGAACATGAACGGCACATCTTCCTTAACGCACGCGGCAAGTGTTTCTTCAGCATTATAAGTTTTATCGTCGTTTTCCAAAGTGGTGATTTTTTTGATATGGGCAGGGAGCCTGGCGAAGTTTTCATGAAATCGCACGATGGTTTCTTCCTTGTTTCCGTATGCCCCGCCAATGTGGATGTTGATGATCGCCTCGTTTTCAAGCCCCATCGCTTTGAGCATTCCGTAATGGTATTCCATATCAAGGATGGCATTTGCCGTTACTTCCTCCCTCGGCGAGGTGAACAATGTGAATTGATTCGGGTGGAAGCTTGTCCTCAATCCATACTTCTTTACGAGTGCTCCAATTTCAAGCCATTTTTCGCGAAAAGGCGTTACATAATCCCATTTCACTTCCGGGTGTGTGGCCAGCGGAGCGATTGAACTGGAGAACCGGTAAAGAGGGATATCATGAGCAATATTGTAATGTATCATTCTTTCTGTATTCACCAGGTTCTGGTAGGTCACGGAAAGCAATTTTCCATATCGTTCTTCTTTAGGCAGCTGTCCGTAACGCGCAAATGTCAGTGCCTTCGACGGGGAAGCATCCCACAAGCTGATGGCAGTGGAGACATATCCAAGCCGAATGATCATAATGAAACTCCTTCATTGTCCGAAGCAGCTTAATAAGGCTCCGGTTATTATACTTATAAAAAATAAGAAATCGTACGCGCTGCTGTCTCCTTGATCGATAGCAATGGATTGACGCGGTTAAAGTCCTGGAGATTGGCCTTTTGCGAATTCAGGATATCTTCTGTCAGGATGTGCTTTATTTTTTTTATAAAATCAGGATCATAAATCAAACAGTTCAATTCATAATTTAAAAACATGCTTCTTTTATCAAAATTGGCTGTTCCGACATCACATACCTTATCATCAATCAACACGATCTTTGCATGGTAAAAGCCCTTCAGATATTGATAGACATCGGCTCCATCCGTAAGGAGAGTTCTTAAATAAGGAAGGGATGCTTCTTTTACAAGGACATGATCTGCCGTGAAAGGTACGAGAACCGTAACGGAAACCCCCCTTTTAATCGCATTACGCAAAAGGTCAAAAACTCTTTTGCTTGGAATGAAATAAGGTGTGCCAATGAATATCGATTTCTGCGCCTGGCTGATCAAATCTGAAAACAGCTCCTCTAGCAGAATTCCTTCAGTGGGAATGAGCTTGTGGCTGAACGGCCCCTTTTCCAATGGAGGAAAATATGCCTTGTCCTGAAGAAGGTTCACTTTCGCAGCTGCTCGCCAATCCTTCAAAAATTCTCTTTGCAGATCCATAACTCCTTCACCGGTCATTTTGAGATGATAATCGCGCCAGGGCGACAGCTTTGGATCCTGGTTAAAATATTCCTTTCCAATATTAAACCCGCCAAGGTAAGCGATGCGGCCGTCAATGACAGAGATTTTGCGATGGTTCCGCACCTGCGACGAATAAAACAGGAACGGAAATTTGGGTGTTTGGGAATAAGCGAATTCTACACCGGCATCCTTTAACGACTGGATTGTTTTCCGTTTCAACCCGCTGCCGACCCAGTCAACCAGGAGTCGGACTTCGACGCCAGCCTGTGCTTTTTCTTTTAAAATGGAGAGGAATTCTTGGCTAATTTTATCATCCTGGACGATGTAAAACAGAATATGGATGTGCTGCTTAGCCTTTTTTATTTCGGAAAAAAGGTTGTCGAACAGTTCAGGCCCCTTTGTGAAGATTTCGAGGTTACTTTCCCGGACTGGTAAAACATTAGTATTAGCATTGGCCAGGTGCTTTTTTCGGCCAAGCATGAAGTCTGCGCAGACCCACAAGGCAAGCCCGGCTATTATCAAAAATATGATCGATCCAAGCCCCATAGCGATTCGGCTCCCTTTAAAGTATTTCCATTTATTTTTGCCGAAAACGCTTGATATATGTTATGTTCCTGTAAAAGAGGAAGTATAAACAATTTTCAGAAATGAAAGGAAATGAGTTGACTGAATGCTCATTCATTATATAATGGAAATAAGGGTATATTCAGAAAATTGGATTGTTTAAAAATTTTCATCCAAAACCAGCATCGAAAGGGGTAATTGATTTTATGGACGGTTTGCTTTGGATCAATCTTATCGCGTTCTTGATTGTAACCGCTTACGCAGTCAGTTTGTTTGTTTATGTGGTTAAGACAAGAATCGAATACATCAAGCTCGGCAAGAAATCAGAGTTCGATGATGATGTAAAAGAGCGGGTAAGAAGAATTTGGGTTCATGTATTTGGCCAGAAAAGGCTCTTGAAGGACAAGAAAAGCGGTATTATTCACGTTATGTTTTTCTATGGATTTATCCTTGTCCAGTTCGGAGCAATTGATTTTATCTGGAAGGGATTGAAGCCGGGTTCGCATTTGCCGCTTGGGCCGTTATATCCAGGTTTCACGTTTTTTCAGGAAATCGTAACATTGACGATACTTGTTGCAGTTGTATGGGCATTTTATCGACGATATGTTGAAAAGCTCGTCCGTTTGAAGCGCGGTTTTAAAAATGGTCTTGTGCTGCTGTTCATCGGAGGCTTGATGCTCTCTGTATTGCTAGGTAACGGAATGGGCATGATCTGGCATGGGCATGAAGGAACATGGACAGAACCTGTTGCGTCACTGATCGCAGCAGCATTCAGCGGAATTCCTCAGGCAGCTGCCATCACTATTTTCTATATTGCATGGTGGATTCATCTGCTGTTCCTGCTGGCATTCCTCGTTTACGTGCCGCAATCCAAGCACGCACACTTAATCGCTGGCCCGGCCAATGTTTATTTGACCAAGGTTGATGCGCCAGGAAAGATCAAGAAAATCGATTTTGAAGATGAAACGCAGGAAACGTTCGGTGCAGGTAAAATCACCGACTTCAACTATGAGCAGATGATCGACTTCTACGCATGCGTTGAGTGCGGCCGCTGTACGAATATGTGTCCGGCAACCGGCACAGGGAAAATGCTGTCGCCAATGGACCTGATCGTCAAGCTGCGCGACCATTTGACGCTGCATGGTGCAGCTGTGACATCCAAGCAGCCATGGGTTCCGACGTTTGCTTTTTCAAACACCAAGGGCAACCAGATCGCAATGGCGGCTGCTGGACAGGGTGCAAATGAAGCTGCTGCTGGCCTTGCTTACAATCCAAGCATGATCGGCGATGTCATTACAGAAGAAGAAATCTGGGCGTGTACGACTTGCCGCAACTGTGAAGACCAGTGTCCGGTCATGAACGAGCATGTTGACAAAATCATCGACCTCCGCCGTTACCTTGTATTGACGGAAGGCAAAATGGACGCAGACGCACAGCGCGCAATGACCAATATTGAGCGCCAGGGCAACCCTTGGGGCTTGAACCGCAAGGAAAAAGAAAACTGGCGTGAGCTTCGCGATGATGTTGTCATTCCTACGGTAAAAGAAATGAAAAAGGCAGACGAAGAATTTGAATACTTATTCTGGGTTGGCGCGATGGGTTCATTTGACAACCGCAGCCAGAAGATTGCCCTTTCGTTCGCTAAGCTATTGAACGAAGCAGGCGTCAAGTTCGCCATCCTTGGCAACAAGGAAAAGAATTCCGGTGATACACCGCGCCGTCTTGGCAACGAGTTCTTGTTCCAAGAGCTTGCGACCAAAAATATTGAAGAATTCGAGAAAAATGAAGTGAAGAAGATCGTAACGATCGACCCTCACGCATACAATATCTTTAAAAACGAGTACCCTGACTTCGGCTTTGAAGGTGAAGTTTACCACCATACTGAGCTTCTTGCGCAATTGGTGAAAGAAGGCAAGCTTGTACCGAAGCATGCAGTGAACGAAACAATTACCTTCCATGATTCCTGCTACCTTGGAAGATACAACGAGGTTTATGACGCACCACGTGACATCCTCAAGGCGATCCCAGGCGTGGACCTGAAGGAAATGGAACGCAACCGCGATACAGCAATGTGCTGCGGAGCCGGCGGCGGCTTGATGTGGATGGAAGAAGAAACAGGACACAGAATCAACGTTGCCCGTACAGAGCAGGCGTTGTCAGTAAATCCATCCGTCATCAGTTCCGGATGTCCGTACTGCCTGACGATGCTTTCAGATGGAACGAAGGCGAAGGAAGTAGAAGAAAACGTCGATACACTGGATGTTGCAGAACTGCTTGAAAAATCCGTTTTCGGTGAAATCAAACAGCTTGTTTCATAAGATAAAATAATACTCCAACCTGAATAGTAGAAATTGACTCACCATAAAAATTCGACATAAGACAGAATTTTTAGCAAAGTGTTTCAATTTCTACTATTTTTAAAGTAAAATGAATAGTATGATAAAGCGCTTTCATTTTTCTTCATCAAGAAACCACCTTTGAACCTCTCAGAATCAACAACAAGCATATTTTTTTGGATCAGTTTCGAGCGAGCGTTCAGTCAATCAATGACGACTGGGTGCCAATTTATTTTTTATTTTTCAAATTTAATAGATTACAAGGGAGAGATGGCACATGGGTAAAACGGTCATTTTAGCAGGGGCAAGAACACCTTTTGGCAAGCTTGGCGGAGCGCTTAGCGGTTTTACTGCCAGCCAGCTTGGCGGTATCGCAATTAAAGAAGCATTGGCACGTGCAGAGGTTAAACCAGAGGAAGTAGGAGAAGTCATTCTAGGCTCAGTTCTCCAGGGTGGCCAGGGGCAGCTACCTTCTCGCCAGGCAGCGAGAGAAGCGGGCCTTCCTTGGGAAGTGCAGACCGAAACAATCAACAAGGTGTGTGCTTCTGGCATGCGCAGCTTGACGCTCGGCGACCAGATTATCCGTGCAGGTGATGGGGAAGTGATTGTTGCCGGCGGCATGGAATCGATGAGCAACGCACCGTACCTGCTGCCGAAGGCTCGCTGGGGCTTGAGGATGGGCGATGGACAGGTGAAGGATTTAATGATCCACGACGGTCTGACATGCAGCTTTAAAGGTGTTCATATGGGCACGTACGGAAACGAAGTAGCGAAAGAATTCGAAATCAGCCGCGAGGAGCAGGACGACTGGGCATACCGCAGCCATCAGCGCGCCATCGAAGCGATCGAATCAGGAAAGCTTGCTGAAGAAATCGTTCCTGTAGAAGTTCCGCAGCGAAAGGGAGAACCAATTCTTGTGGAGCACGACGAATCGCCAAGAAAAGATACATCGCTTGAAAAGCTTGCGAAGCTGGGCTCCGTTTTCAATTCAGACGGCACAATCACTGCCGGTAATGCACCAGGCATCAATGACGGCGCGGCAGCCCTCGTACTCATGAGCGAAGAACGTGCTCAGCGTGAAGGCCGGACACCGCAGGCAGTAATCCTGTCACATGCGGCAATCGCAACTGAAGCAAAGGACTTCCCGAAAACACCAGGATTGGTAATTAATGAGCTATTAAAGAAAACAGGCAAGACACTCGAGGAAATCGACCTTTTTGAAATCAACGAGGCTTTTGCGGCTGTCGCTTTGACAAGCGGACGCATTGCAAACCTAGATCCTGAGAAAGTGAATGTGAACGGTGGTGCGGTCGCCCTCGGACACCCGATTGGTGCGAGCGGGGCACGCATCATCCTGACACTTATGCATGAACTGAAGCGCCGCGGCGGCGGGGTCGGCATTGCGGCCATCTGTTCAGGCGGCGGCCAGGGAGATGCAGTGATGATCGAAGTTCCGAAGCAATAACCAACTTTTGAAATTACCTTTGGAGGGCAGCAGCAAGTTGTCCTCCATCGTCATGAAATAATTTTTTTAGAGAAAGTAAAACGTCAAGCGTAACAAAAAGAGCTTAACAGGAGGAGAAACGATGAGTGTTAAAACAATTATGGTAATTGGTGCGGGACAAATGGGTTCAGGCATTGCCCAGGTGTGCGCGCAAGCTGGATACAGTGTGTTTTTGAATGACCTTAAATCTGAATTCGTTGACCGCGGACTGGCAGGGATCAGGAAGAACCTTAACCGCCAGGTAGACAAAGGGCGGATGACTTCCGAACAGCTGGATGAGGTTGTAGGCAGAATCACTTCTTCAAGTGACTTGCAGGATGCTGCAAAGGTTGACCTCGTCATCGAGGCAGCAGTTGAAAATATGGACATCAAAGTGAAAATCTTTGCCCAGCTCGATGAAATTGCGCCAGCACACGCCATCCTTGCTTCTAATACTTCATCTCTGCCGATTACTGAGATTGCTGCAGCCACAAAACGTCCGGAAAAAGTGATTGGCATGCACTTCATGAACCCGGTACCAGTGATGAAGCTTGTGGAAATCATCCGCGGCCTTGCGACTGCTGATGAGGTGTATCAAACAATCGAGGACATCACTAAAACGCTTGGAAAAGTTCCGGTTGAAGTTAATGATTTTCCAGGCTTTGTCTCAAACCGCATCCTGATGCCGATGATCAATGAAGCGATCTACACATTGTACGAGGGGGTCGCAACAAAGGAAGCGATCGACGAAGTCATGAAGCTAGGTATGAACCATCCAATGGGACCGCTGACACTTGCGGATTTTATCGGCCTCGACACTTGCCTCTACATCATGGAAACACTGCATGAAGGGTTCGGCGACGACAAGTATCGTCCTTGCCCGCTATTAAGGAAATACGTGAAAGCAGGCTGGCTCGGCAAAAAATCAGGCCGCGGCTTCTATACTTACGAGTAATTACTTTTTTAGTTGGTCCATACATAGAAACCTTTTAGTTGTGGCTTTATGTATGGACACGGGGAGGGTTAAAAATGAATCTAAGATTTACGGAAGAGCAGGAAATGATGCGCAAGATGGTCCGTGACTTTGCTCAAAGTGAAATTGCGCCGTTTGTCGAGAAAATGGAGGAAGGCGAGTTCCCCAGGGGAATTTTAAAGAAGATGGGTGAGCTGGGACTGATGGGAATTCCGGTGCCGGAAGAGTACGGCGGTTCTGAGATGGACTTTATTTCCTATATCATCGCGATCCATGAAATATCGAAGGTTAGCGCGACTGTAGGCGTCATTCTATCTGTTCATACTTCGGTTGGAACAAATCCGATTCTTTACTTCGGAACGGAAGAGCAAAAGCAAAAATATGTGCCGAAGCTGGCAGCAGGCGAATACCTCGGGGCATTCTGCCTAACGGAACCTAGCGCAGGGTCGGATGCCGCAAGCATGAAAACGCGTGCGGTCAAGAAAGATGACCATTATGTATTGAACGGCTCGAAAGTGTTCATTACAAACGGCGGCGAAGCGGATGTATACATTGTCTTTGCGTCAACTAATCCAGACGCAGGCCCTAAGGGAGTTTCGGCTTTTATCGTCGAAAAAGACACGCCGGGCTTCATCGTCGGAAAAGATGAACACAAAATGGGCCTATATGGTTCCAGGACAGTCCAGCTTACTTTTGAAGATATGAAGGTTCCTGCTGAAAACCTGCTTGGCCAGGAAGGCGAAGGATTCAAAATCGCAATGAGCAATCTTGACTCCGGTAGGATCGGCATTGCCGCACAGGCACTCGGAATTGCGGAAGCGGCTTTAGAGGCAGCAACAGATTATGCGAAAGAACGAGTACAGTTTGGCAAACCTATCGCCGCCCAGCAAGGCGTCGGCTTCAAGCTTGCCGATATGGCTACCTCAGTTGAAGCTGCAAAACTATTAATCTATCGAGCTGCCCAGCTTCGGTCAGAAGGCCAGAAGTGCGGACTCGAAGCATCAATGGCAAAACTTTTCGCTTCAAGGACGGCAGTAGAAGTGACGACAGAAGCAATCCAGGTGTTCGGCGGCTATGGCTATACAAAAGATTACCCAGTTGAACGCTACTTCCGCGATGCTAAAGTAACCGAAATCTACGAGGGTACGAGCGAGATTCAGAAGATCGTTATTAGCAAGCAGCTATAAAGGCATCATCAATAGGGATTGAGTCCCAAAGTCCGCAGATCAGTCGAAAAAAGGTCACCAATAGAGGTTATTGGCGCCCAAAAAAGGTTGATCGGCGAAAAAGAGGTCACCAACGAGGCGTATTGGCTCCCGAAACCGGCTGGATGGTAAAAAAGAGGTCACCAATAGAGGTTATTGGCGCCCGAAAAAGGTTGATCGGCGAAAAAGAGGTCACCAATAGAGGTTATTGGCGCCAAAAAAAGGTTGATTGGCGAAAAAGAGGTCACCAACGAGCCGTATTGGCTCCCGAAACGGCTGAATGGAAAAAAAGAGGTCATCAATGATTCCGATTTGGCATGCATTTGTGCTGGGAATCCTGAAAACTACCAATCTAAACAAACAGTAACGGAGGAAACAAAAATGAATTTTCGATTATCCGAAGAACATGAAATGATCCGAAAAATGGTCCGTGACTTTGCCAGGAACGAAGTGGCTCCGACAGCTGCTGAGCGTGACGAAGAAGAGCGTTTCGACCGCGAGATTTTTGACAAGATGGCTGAGCTTGGCCTGACAGGTATCCCATGGCCTGAAGAATACGGCGGCATTGGCAGCGATTATCTAGCATACTGCATCGCGGTTGAAGAATTATCCCGTGTTTGTGCATCCACAGGTGTAATGCTGTCCGCTCACACATCACTTGCAGGCTGGCCGATCTACAAATTCGGCAACGAAGAGCAGAAACAAAAATACTTGAGGCCAATGGCTGAAGGTAAAAGTATCGGCGCTTACGGTCTTACTGAGCCAGGAAGCGGATCTGATGCTGGCGCAATGAGGACGACTGCGAAGGAAGACGGAGACCACTACGTGCTGAATGGTTCAAAAATATTCATCACAAATGGCGGCGTTGCAGACATTTATGTGGTGTTCGCGTTGACAGATCCATCCAGCAAGCATAAAGGAACGACTGCTTTCATCGTTGAAAGCAATTTCCCAGGATTCTCTGTCGGCAAGAAGGAGAAAAAGCTGGGAATCCGTTCATCTCCAACAACTGAAATCATCTTTGAAGATTGCCGCGTTCCAAAGGAAAATATCCTCGGTGAAGTCGGCGATGGCTTTAAAATTGCAATGATGACGCTTGATGGCGGCCGCAATGGCATCGCTGCACAGGCAGTAGGTATTGCACAGGGAGCGCTTGATGCAGCGGTTGATTATGCAAAGGAACGCCAGCAATTCGGCAAGCCAATTGCAGCGAATCAGGGAATCGGCTTCAAGCTTGCTGACATGGCGACATCAGTTGAAGCGTCAAGATTGTTGACGTACCAGGCTGCATGGCTAGAGTCAGAAGGACTTCCGTATGGCAAGGAATCAGCAATGTCCAAATTATTTGCAGGAGACACAGCAATGAAGGTCACAACTGAAGCAGTCCAGGTGTTCGGCGGCTACGGATACACGAAGGATTACCCAGTTGAACGCTTTATGCGCGACGCGAAAATCACCCAAATCTATGAAGGAACTCAGGAAATCCAGCGCCTTGTCATCTCAAGGATGCTGACGAAATAAGGCCTGATGGAATCAAATGGAGGGTAGATGTTGATGAAAAAGCGAGAAGTGCAGGCGTCGGTAAAAGACGAGCGACTTGTGAAAAAAAGGCGCGACCAGATGATCAAAGGGGCCGTTACCCTTTTCAAGCAGAAGGGCTTCCACCGCACGACGACCAGAGAGATTGCCCGGGCTTCAGGCTTTAGCATCGGTACCCTTTATGAATATATTCGCACGAAGGAAGATGTGCTATACCTTGTCTGTGACAGCATCTATGACGAGGTCCGCGAACGTCTCCAGGAGAACCTTGATACAAACCAGGGAACGCTTGAAAGCCTCAAGGTTGGGATTGCCAATTACTTCAAGGTCATGGACGACCTTCAGGATGAGGTACTTGTCATGTACCAGGAAGTAAAATCGCTTACGAAGGATGCTCTTCCTTACGTGCTGAAAAAAGAAATCGAGATGGTGGGGATGTTTGAGGATGTGATCCAGCGCTGCGTCGAAAATGGCGAGCTTGACCTGGATGAGAAGCACGTCAAAATCATTGCCCATGATATTTTCGTCCAGGGGCAGATGTGGGGATTCCGCCGATGGGCGCTGCAAAAATTGTACACTCTCGAAGAGTATACAGAGCTTCAGACCGAACTGCTTTTTAAGGGGATAAAGGGGTCGGAAATGAAATTAAGAACAGGGGGAACAAAATGAGTATGCCGGAAACGTATAAGCCAAAAAACCATATTCGCTTTGTGACAGCTTCAAGTTTATTTGACGGCCACGATGCCTCAATCAACATTATGAGAAGGATTCTCCAATCAATGGGCGCTGAGGTCATCCACCTTGGCCATAACCGCTCTGTTGAAGAGGTTGTGAATGCCGCGATCCAGGAAGATGCGCAGGGGATCGCCATTTCTTCATACCAGGGCGGACACGTCGAATATTTTAAGTATATGTACGACCTTTTGAAGGAAAAAGGTGCTTCTCACATCCGTATTTATGGCGGCGGTGGCGGTGTTATCATTCCGCGGGAAATAAAGGAACTTCATGAATACGGGATTGCCCGAATTTTTTCACCGGAAGACGGAAGAAAATATGGCCTTGACGGCATGATCGAGCAAATGATCAAGGAATGCGATTTCCCGACAGTGACAGCAGAAGGCGTGGAGGAAATCGAGAAGCTGGAGTCTGGTGATCCCAATGCCGTTGCAAAGCTCATTACTCTTGCTGAACAACATGTAGGTTCGGAAAAAGAAACGGCAGCCGCTGTGGAAACATTGATGGAAAAAGTCAAAACAATGACAAAGCAGGTTCCTGTAGTCGGGATTACCGGTACAGGCGGCGCGGGAAAAAGTTCACTGACGGATGAATTGATCAGAAGATTCATCAATGAGATTCCGGAAAAACGCGTAGCTATTTTGTCGGTAGATCCTACTAAGCAAAAAACAGGCGGCGCGCTGCTTGGAGACCGAATCCGCATGAATGCGATTTTCTCACCGCGCGTTTATATGCGCAGCCTTGCGACAAGGAAATCAAAGTCTGAGCTTTCACTGGCGATTAAAGATGCCATTGACGTGGTAAAAGCGGCAGGCTTTGACCTCGTAATCGTGGAAACAAGCGGAATCGGCCAGGGTGACGCTGAGATTACCGATGTCTGCGATGTATCGATGTACATTATGACAAGCGAATTTGGCGCGCCATCACAGCTTGAAAAAATTGACATGATTGATTTTGCTGACTTGATCGTCATCAATAAATTCGAGCGCAAAGGCTCTGAGGACGCAAAACGCCAGGTGCAGAAACAGTACCAGCGCAGCCATCTTCTTTGGGACAAAGAACTCGACGAGATGCCTGTGTACGGCACGATTGCCAGCCAGTTCAATGACCCTGGCACGAATGCGCTGTTTGCTGCCCTCGTGAATAAAATCAATGAAAAAGCAGGAACAACCTGGACGACATCCTTCGCTACTAGTGCTGTGGTTGAAAAGCAGAATGTCATCATTCCAAATGACCGCCGTTATTACCTGCGTGAGATTTCTGAAACGGTTCGCGGATACCACAGGCATGCGGCAGAGCAGGCAGAGCTCGCCCGCAGATTTTTCCAGATCGAAGGGACGATCCAATCTGTAAAGGAAAGCACAGCGAATGACGAAATAGTTTCTTCGCTTGAAGTACTAAAAGCAGAGCTTGAGAAAAAGCTGACACCTGAATCAAAATACATTCTTGAAAACTGGGAAGCATTAAAAGAAAAGTACAGTGCCGACAAGTTTGTAACGAAAATCCGTGATAAGGAAATCGTTACTGAATTGAAGACGAAGAGTTTGTCTGGCTTGATGATTCCTAAGGTAGCATTGCCGAGATACAAGGATTATGGCGAGATTTTACGCTGGGTATACCTTGAGAACGTACCGGGCAGCTTCCCCTACACAGCGGGCGTATTCCCGTTCAAGCGTGAAGGCGAGGATCCGAAGCGCCAGTTCGCAGGTGAAGGTACGCCGGAACGGACGAACCGCCGTTTCCATTACCTGTCCAAGGACGACAGCGCGAAACGTCTTAGCACTGCGTTCGACTCCGTCACTCTATACGGGGAAGACCCTGATTACCGGCCTGATATTTACGGTAAGGTTGGCGAGAGCGGTGTAAGCGTATGTACACTTGATGATATGAAAAAGCTGTATGCAGGATTTGACCTTTGCCATCCATCAACATCCGTATCGATGACGATCAACGGACCGGCTCCAATCATCCTGGCGATGTTCATGAACACGGCAGTTGAACAGCAGTTGGAAAAGAAAGAGGCAGAGCTTGGCCGCAAGCTGACGGAAGAGGAATTTGCAGGAATCAAGGAAATGACGCTGCAGACAGTCCGCGGTACTGTCCAGGCCGATATTTTAAAAGAAGACCAGGGACAAAATACTTGTATCTTCTCAACTGAATTCGCGCTAAGAATGATGGGCGATATCCAGCAGTATTTTATCGATGAGAAGGTTAGAAACTACTATTCAGTATCGATTTCCGGCTACCATATTGCCGAAGCGGGAGCTAACCCGATTTCCCAGCTTGCCTTCACACTTTCGAATGGCTTCACGTATGTAGAATACTATTTGAGCAGAGGCATGAAGATTGATGACTTTGCGCCAAACTTGAGCTTCTTCTTCTCCAACGGCCTTGACCCTGAGTATTCAGTGATCGGCCGCGTTGCCCGCCGCATCTGGGCAACAGTGATGAAAAATAAGTATGGTGCAAACGAACGAAGCCAGAAACTGAAGTATCATATCCAGACTTCAGGCCGTTCGCTGCATGCGCAGGAAATCGACTTCAACGATATCCGTACGACGCTGCAGGCCTTGATGGCGCTGCATGACAACTGTAATTCGCTTCATACGAATGCATATGACGAGGCCATCACCACGCCGACGGAAGAATCTGTCCGCCGCGCGATGGCGATCCAGATGATTATTACAAAAGAGCATGGTTTGACGAAGAACGAAAATCCTCTCCAGGGTGCGTTCATAATTGAAGAGCTTACAGACCTCGTAGAAGAAGCAGTGCTTCAGGAATTTGAACGGATCAATGACCGCGGCGGCGTGCTTGGTGCAATGGAAACGCAGTACCAGCGCGGGAAAATCCAGGACGAATCGATGCATTATGAAATGAAGAAGCATTCCGGAGAGCTGCCGATCATCGGCGTGAACACATACTTGAATCCGAACCCTCCATCAGAAGAGGACGTTGACAATATGGAGCTTGCCCGCGCGACCACTGAGGAAAAAGAAACGCAGATCCGCAATCTTGAATCATTCAAGGGCAAGAATAAGGAGCAATCCGAAGAAGCGCTTACACGATTGAAAGAAGCAGCTGTCAGCGGCGGCAATATTTTCGCAGAGCTGATGGAAACTGTAAAATACGCAAGCCTCGGACAAATCACCAGGGCACTCTATGAAGTTGGCGGGCAGTTCCGCAGGAATATGTAAGATGGAATTTGTCTAAACTAGATTTTGTTATAGAAGATTATTTATTTTAAAAATCACCAGTCAAGTTTAACTGAGTTTAAAACTAGAGAAGATTGTGTATAAAAGTAGAACGTGGCAACCGATAACCTTGCACTGAATCTTTTATTCGCAAAACGGCAGGATGGCTTGTAGGAAACTATAAGCCATCTTCCTTTTATCTGAAATCATTTTGGAAATAGTATATTTTTAAATACAAATTTCCAAAAATATCTTATATAATTATCTATAATCGTAAACTCAACTAGAGTTTGTTACATACGACCTACTTCAGGATGTGAATATATTGAGATCGGTGTTGCTTATTGCGGGCGCTGTTACCTTGTCTGGGGCCTTATACTATCTATATCAGCGTCAGCTCGGTGCCATATCTTTTTTCATTCTTTCGATTTTCTTCTTTTACCTTGCGTATGCCCAGCTTTCGAAAGGGAAAAAGGCTGGCTGGCAGACGGCAGTCAAGAGAAGCGAAAAAAGAGGAGAAAACGACAGATAAAACTAGCATAAAGGTTTGGAATTTGTTTATAATGTAGAATATGCATTCTGGGATATTTTCCTTGTTATCGGACGCAAGGCCGGGTAAGGCCTGGAATAGAGAAAGGAAGTGCGAAGATTGAGTTTAAAACATTACTCAAAAGAAGAGCTTCAAGAAATGTCATTTATTGAAGTTGCATTCGAATTATTAAAAGAAAAGAAGCAGGCAGTTACATTCAAGGAACTGACGGATGAAATCACGAAGATTCTTGGACTGAACAAAGCCGATCTAACTGAAAAAATGGTTCAGTTCTATACAGATTTAAACATAGATGGACGTTTCATGTCCCAGAGTGAATCACGCTGGGGGCTTCGCGTTTGGTACCCGGTTGACCAAATGGAAGAAGACAACGTCACTACAGTCAAGCCTAAGAAGAAGAAATCTAAGAAGGCCGTTGATGAGGACGATATCGACTTCGATGAAATCGATGAGGACGAACTCGACTACGACGATATCGACGAATTCGATGAAGATGACGACGATGATCTTCTCGATGAGGACGATGACGATGAGGATCTTCTCGATGAGGACGAAGAAATCGAAGACACTGAAGACTTCGACGATGACGATGAGCTCCTGGATGAGGAAGAAGAAGAAGAAGATCTTCCTCTCGAGGACGAAGAATTGGACGAAGACGAAGATCTTTAATTCACGGCTTGACTTTTAATAAGCCCGAATGTAGAATACTTTTTGGGCTCCTTAAAAAAGGACGATTATTTAAAACAGCGACAAAACGCTCCCCATACACTGTATGTGGGGCGTTTTTTTTGTTTTTTCAAAAAAACAAATTTAACCCCCGGCACTCGGTCCAAATATAAAGCCGAACTACCTTATTGGGCCGCATGGAAAAGTGAAAAATTTTATTAATAAATCAATTAAACAGGTACATATTGTACAAACTGTTTGATGAGGGGGATTACATTATGGCAAAGTATATTTTTGTTACTGGCGGCGTAGTTTCGTCACTAGGAAAAGGAATCACAGCAGCATCCCTTGGCAGACTGCTGAAAAACAGGGGGATGAACGTAACAATCCAGAAATTCGATCCTTATATCAACGTGGATCCTGGGACGATGAGCCCATATCAGCATGGTGAAGTATTCGTTACAGATGACGGTGCTGAAACGGATTTGGACCTTGGCCACTACGAGCGTTTCATTGATATTAACCTGAACAAATACTCTAACGTTACAACAGGTAAAATTTACTCAACAGTTTTGAAAAAAGAACGCCGCGGCGACTATCTTGGCGGAACAGTGCAGGTCATCCCGCACATCACGAATGAAATCAAAGACCGTGTATTCCGTGCCGGAAAAGAAACTGGTGCAGATGTTGTCATTACGGAAATCGGCGGTACAGTAGGGGACATCGAATCCCTGCCATTCCTTGAAGCAATCCGCCAGATTAAGAACGATGTCGGCCGCGACAATGTCATGTACGTTCACTGTACATTGGTTCCTTATATCAAAGCAGCTGGAGAAATGAAGACGAAGCCAACTCAGCACAGTGTAAAAGAACTTCGCAGCCTTGGCATCCAGCCAAACATCATCGTGCTTCGTACAGAAATGCCGATTTCACAGGACATGAAGGACAAGATTGCCCTGTTCTGTGACATTGACAAGGATGCGGTAATTGAAGCTGCAGATGCAGATACACTTTATTCCATTCCTTTGGCACTTCAGGAACAGAAAATGGACCAGTTAGTATGCGATCACTTCAAGCTGGATTGCGGCCAAGCGGATATGACTGAGTGGAATGCGCTTGTAGAAAAGGTTACTCACCTTTCTGGCAAAACAAGAATCGCTCTTGTAGGGAAATACGTAGAGCTTCAAGACGCGTACATCTCTGTTGTTGAATCATTGAAGCACGCTGGCTATGCATTCGACAGCGACATCGAAATCAAATGGGTAAACTCTGAGGAAGTAACAACAGAAAACGTCGTTGAATTGCTGGATGACGCTGACGGAATCCTTGTTCCTGGCGGTTTTGGCGACCGTGGAATTGAAGGTAAAATCCTTGCTACTCAATACGCTCGCGAGAACAAAGTACCATTCTTCGGAATCTGCCTTGGCATGCAGCTTGCATCAGTAGAATTTGCCCGCAACGTTCTTGGGCTTAAGGATGCTCACTCAGCAGAAATCATGCCAAGTACGCCTTATCCAATCATCGACCTTCTGCCAGAACAGAAGGATATCGAAGACCTTGGCGGAACGCTACGCCTTGGCCTGTACCCATGTAAGCTTACTGAAGACACAAAAGCATTCGCTGCTTACAACGACGATTTGATTTATGAACGCCACCGTCATCGATACGAGTTCAACAATGAATACCGCCAGGCAATGGAAAAAGAAGGCTTCCTATTCTCAGGAACAAGCCCAGACGGCCGCCTGGTAGAAATCATCGAATTAAAAGATCACCCGTGGTTCCTGGCATCCCAGTTCCACCCGGAATTCACATCAAGACCAACACGTCCGCAGCCATTATTCAGAGACTTCATTGAAGCATCAATCAAGTCACGCAAGTAATTTGCGGGAAAATATGCAAAAAGCCGATACATTTCTTAAAAATGTACCGGCTTTTTTTGCATTATTATAAGGGGTGGCTATTAATAACTAGACTGTTGATTTCCCTTCCAGCAGCTTCGCTTTCCACTCAATCAACAGAGCTTAAAATCAACAGGAACCTACACACAGCCTTATTTAAAATAATCGACAGGGTTTCACAAGCTAAATTGAAGTTTTAACCAGTAGTTGAAAACTAGTATTCCTCTAAAATTTCCTCAATCGTGAACTTCAAGCCGAAGTAGACATACAGCGCGGCGATCGAAGTAGGGAAGCCGACTCTGTTGCCTGATTCATCCGGCAAAAGTCCTTTTTTAATCCGCAAATCGATGTGGACGTCTGCCAGATTATGCAATCCTTCTCCATCGTTTTCACCGCGGATTGTGGAAATTGCCACGAACGGTATTCCTTTTTCCTGCAGTTTGCGGGCAATATGAACAGCTTCTTCATCATCTGTATAGCGGCTTATAATCATTACCCGGTCTGCAGCCTCCAGCTCGGCTTCATCTGTCAATACAGCGGAAGCTTGCAATGGTTCCTCACCATAAACTGCTTCAAGGCCAATCGCCTGCATTTCTTTTGTTCCGAAAAAATAGATCGTACCCTCTCCAGCAGCAGCCTGAGCCAGCAGCCGGGCCGCGTCTTCCATCGAGAATTCTTCTTTTTCCTGAAGTCTATTAAACAATCCAGTTAACTGTGTCGAAAACATTTTTAACATAAAGCACCTCCGTCTTTGCCAATATTGATTATAAAGGACTACAATGAGAAGGTAAAATGGTCCTGTCGAAAAATAACTTTAAAAATATGGCAGGAATTTTAAGGAATTTCACGAAATATGTAAGTGGGGATTAAACGAAGATCGTTTCCTGGACAAAAAACATTTAAAATGACACTACTTACTTAGGGGGAAAAGGCGGCATGAAAGAAAAAATACTAATTGTTGACGACCAGTTTGGCATCAGAATTCTACTTAACGAAGTGCTGCAAAAAGAAGGTTATCAAACGTATCAAGCTGCGAATGGCGTCCAGGCCCTGGATATCGTGAAGAAGCATCCACCAGATCTCGTTCTTTTGGACATGAAAATCCCGGGTATGGATGGAATTGAAATTTTAAAAAGGATGAAGGTCATCGATCCTGATATCCGTGTCATCATCATGACTGCTTATGGGGAGCTTGATATGATCCAGGAAGCGATGGATTTGGGAGCACTCACTCATTTTGCCAAGCCGTTCGATATCGACGATATACGTGCAGCTGTAAAAAAATATTCGCAACCTGTCTCGTAAAGATTTTTCCAGAAAGCAGACCGATAAAAATCAAATACATAGCTACTCCCTCTCAAGTCTTTTGAGGGGGATTTTTCCTGTGAAAGAGGTCTGGATTTTCCGCGTTCAATGGTTTTGAAACGTCGAATCATCGAGTTTGCAGACTAGTAAAATTATTGATAGCGCTTGCTTTATAGCATTTTTATGACACTTGCAAAAACAAGGCCTGAACAATGGCAATTCTAATTTTCTTTTGGTATGATACTTATGAATTCCACAGGATCAGTTCGTTTTGATGATTGCCATCTCGGGTACATAATCAAAAGCAGAGAAGGAAAACCTTTAAAATGGTAGCATAGTCAAAAAGAATATTGATCATAACGAAGGAGGAAAAACAATGCCTTTAGTTTCAATGACTGAAATGCTGAAAAAAGCGAATGCAGAAGGCTACGCTGTTGGGCAATTTAACCTAAATAACCTTGAGTTCACTCAAGCAATCCTTCAGGCTGCAGAAGCTGAGAAATCACCAGTAATCCTTGGTGTTTCTGAAGGTGCTGCACGCTACATGGGCGGCTTCAAGACTGTTGTCAAAATGGTAGAAGGTTTGATGGAGGACTATAAAACTACAGTTCCTGTCGCAATCCACCTTGACCATGGTTCAAGCTTCGATAAGTGTAAAGAAGCAATCGATGCAGGTTTCACATCTGTTATGATCGATGCTTCACACGGTCCTTTCGAAGAGAACGTTGAAATCACTTCAAAAGTGGTAGAATACGCTCATTCAAAAGGTGTTTCTGTTGAAGCTGAATTGGGAGTAGTCGGCGGACAGGAAGATGATGTCATTGCTGATGGCGTGATCTATGCTGACCCTAAAGAGTGTGAAGAACTTGTTCAGCGCACTGGCATCGACTGCCTGGCTCCTGCACTTGGATCTGTTCACGGTCCTTACAAAGGCGAACCAAACCTTGGTTTCAAGGAAATGGAAGAAATCAACAAAACTGCAGGCGTACCACTAGTATTGCATGGCGGAACTGGTATCCCAACAAAAGATATCCAGAAGTCCATCTCTTTCGGTACGGCTAAGATCAATGTTAACACTGAAAACCAAATCGCTTCTGCTAAAGCAGTTCGTGAAACTCTAGCTGCTAAGCCGGAAGAGTACGATCCACGTAAATACCTAGGACCTGCTCGTGATGCTATCAGAGAAACTGTAGCTGGCAAAATGCGCGAATTCGGTTCTTCTAATAAAGCGTAAAAGCAATAAAATTTTGTTATAATTAAAACCGCCTTAACCAAGGCGGTTTTTATCGATTTATATATGATTGAAAATTTTGTCGACTGGAGGCGTTTACAAATGAAGTTTTTTATCGATACTGCCAATATGGAAGAAATTCGCGAAGCCTATGCACTGGGAATTTTATCAGGGGTGACAACGAATCCTTCCCTTGTAGCAAAAGAAAAGGATGTTAAGTTTGAAGACCGCTTGAAGGAAATCACTGAATTAGTTCCTGGATCCGTCAGCGCGGAAGTCATCGCACTTGATGCAGAAGGGATGATCAGGGAAGGCAAGGAACTTGCGGCGATCGCTCCTAATATCACGATCAAAGTTCCAATGACTCCAGATGGCCTAAAGGCAGTTTCTGTCTTTTCAAAAGAGGGAATCAAGACAAACGTAACACTTGTGTTCAGTGCAAATCAGGCATTGCTTGCTGCAAGAGCCGGAGCTACATACGTTTCTCCATTCCTTGGAAGGTTGGATGACATCGGTCACAATGGTTTAGATTTGATTTCCACAATCGCTGATATCTTCACAATCCATGGCATCGAAACTGAAATCATCGCAGCTTCCATCCGCCATCCGCAGCACGTGACAGATTCCGCATTAAGAGGTGCTCACATCGCAACCGTTCCTTACAAAGTCATCCAGCAAATGTTCAGCCACCCGCTGACAGACAAAGGAATCGAAGCATTCTTGAAAGACTGGGAATCTCGCGGGCAGTAATTATTAAAATTGTCCAGCTGTGGCTCCTAACTCCTCGAGACGCTTCGGTCCTGCCAATGAAGTCAAAGAACGACTTCACTGTCAGGCCCTCCAGCGCTTGTCGGAGTTGAACAGTCGCCTCCGCTTTTTGTTTAGGAACTTTTACCCAATTTCAACTTTTTTGCATTTTATTACATGAAATTGGGAATATCGTGTAAACTAGAGGAATAGAAAACTGTCGGAATCTGACTTAATGGTATGGAAAAATATTCCTATTAAATTCCGAAGAAATTCAATCTAAATTCTAATCAAAGAAGAGCCTATACCGGTCTTAGCTGATACATTGTTTGCATCTCCAGCTTGACCTTGAGACATCACGGCTTAGAAGGGAGTCATAAATGGAAAAGCTTAAGATTGCAGGCGGTTATCCATTAAAAGGAACAGTTCGGGTCAGTGGCGCCAAAAATAGCGCGGTTGCCTTGATCCCCGCAACGATTCTAGCTGAATCGCCTGTAACCATTGAAGGTTTGCCAGATATTTCCGACGTTCACATGCTAAAGGATTTAATGGAGGAAATCGGCGGTTCTGTTGAATTTTCGAACAATGAAATGACGGTTGATCCGTCTTCCATGATTTCCATGCCTTTGCCGAATGGAAAAGTGAAAAAGCTGCGAGCTTCATACTATCTGATGGGGGCAATGCTTGGACGTTTCAAAAAGGCTGTCATCGGACTTCCTGGCGGCTGCCACTTAGGGCCAAGGCCAATTGACCAGCATATAAAAGGGTTCGAAGCACTTGGTGCAAGCGTGACGAATGAGCAGGGAGCGATTTACCTGCGCGCGGAGGAGCTTCGCGGAGCGCGTATTTATTTAGATGTCGTCAGTGTCGGAGCAACGATCAATATCATGCTCGCCGCTGTTCGTGCCAAAGGCCGTACTGTCATTGAAAATGCTGCGAAAGAACCGGAAATCATTGATGTCGCTACATTGCTCACAAATATGGGAGCGAAAATCAAAGGTGCTGGTACTGACGTAATCAGGATCGATGGGGTAGACGAGCTTCACGGCTGCCGCCACACAATCATTCCTGACCGGATTGAGGCAGGAACATATTTGATTCTTGGTGCTGCGATCGGGGAAGGTGTAACGATCGACAATGTCATTCCTCAGCACATTGAGTCACTTGTGGCCAAGCTGAAGGAAATGGGAGTTCATATTGAAGCCAGCGATGAACAAATCTTCGTCGGTCCGGCGGATAAATATAAGGCCGTTGATATTAAAACTCTGGTTTATCCAGGGTTTCCTACCGACCTGCAGCAGCCATTCACATCGCTGCTGACACGGGCAGAGGGCTCGAGCGTTGTAACGGATACAATTTACGGTGCGCGCTTCAAGCATATCGACGAGCTAAGAAGAATGAATGCCAATATCAAGGTAGAGGGCAGGTCGGCAATCATCAGTGGTCCGGTCAAATTACAGGGAGCTAAGGTGAAGGCCAGCGACCTCCGTGCCGGAGCGGCTCTTGTCATCGCCGGTTTGATGGCGGAAGGCGTTACCGAGATTACCGGTGTTGACCATATCGACCGCGGCTACAGCCATATCGTTGATAAGCTGAATGGCCTTGGTGCCACAATTTGGCGTGAAGATATGACATCTGAAGAGCAAGAAGAGGTAAAAAAATCATAAAAAGTATAGTACAATAGAGCTGTACAATACAAATAGTGGAGCTAATGCTTATCCGAATGGTAATATAGTATAACCTATTTGACTATCGAGCCGTTATTTGCGGCTGCATCAAATTTTTGCTTCCTAAGCAGTTACAGAGACATAATCGGCAACGAGGAGAATGCTGACTTATGGAAAGGACTGAATAGGAAGCGATGGATGGTATACCTTTTCGGTTAGCATTAGCCCCTTTCATGATTAGGGGATGATCATATGGAACGTAGCTTAACGATGGAGCTTGTCCGGGTAACAGAAGCAGCTGCGCTTGCTTCGGCGCGCTGGATGGGACGCGGAAAAAAAGACGAAGCTGATGATGCTGCAACTTCGGCAATGAGAGATGTTTTTGACACGATTCCGATGAAAGGCACGGTCGTTATCGGCGAAGGGGAAATGGACGAAGCGCCGATGCTGTATATCGGTGAAAAGCTTGGGACAGGCTATGGCCCGCGTCTTGATGTTGCTGTCGATCCTTTGGAAGGAACGAACATCGTTGCTTCTGGCGGCTGGAATGCGCTTGCGGTTCTTGCAGTGGCAGACAACGGCAATTTGCTGCATGCGCCCGATATGTACATGGATAAACTTGCGGTAGGACCCGAAGCGGTAGGAATGGTCGATATCAATGCTTC
This sequence comes from Mesobacillus subterraneus, assembly GCF_023715485.1. Classification (GTDB taxonomy): domain Bacteria; phylum Bacillota; class Bacilli; order Bacillales; family Cytobacillaceae; genus Mesobacillus; species Mesobacillus subterraneus_B. Next base: position 191,698 of record NZ_JAMBOF010000005.1, read on the forward strand.
CGTTCTTGATAACCTTAGAGCAGTCGCAAAAGCGAAGAACAAGGATATTGAAGATGTCGTTGCAACAGTTTTGAACCGTCCGCGCCATGAGCACATCATTGCCCAGCTTCGTGAAGCAGGTGCAAGGATCAAACTGATCAACGATGGAGATGTTGCAGGCGCAATCAACACGGCGTTCGATACTACAGGCGTTGATATCCTGTTTGGTTCAGGCGGAGCACCGGAGGGTGTAATCGCAGCGGTAGCTTTGAAAAGCCTCGGCGGCGAAATCCAGGGTAAATTGCTTCCGCAAAATGAGGCAGAGCTCGAGCGTTGCATAAAGATGGGCATCGATGTCAATAAAGTCCTCCTTATGGAAGACTTCGTCCGTGGTGACGACGCAATTTTCGCAGCAACTGGCGTAACCGATGGTGAGCTGCTTAAAGGCGTTCAGTTCAAAGGCTCTTACGGTTCGACTCATTCAGTTGTTATGCGTGCGAAATCAGGCACAGTCCGCTTTATCGAAGGCCAGCACAGCTTGAAGAAAAAGCCGCACTTAGTAATGAAATAATATTTTTTTATAAGTCAACTGCAAACCCTTACAAACAAGCTCCCTTTATCGCATTCTGTAGATAGAGGGAGCTGATTTAAAAATATATTGATTATTTTTCCTGTTTAAGGGTAAAATGAAAATTGTTTTAAAATATTATTACAAAGAGAAACTCATGAAACCTTCATTAAATCCTTCTTACATCCTTCAAAGGAAACTCATTTCTTCTTTTTCCATCCATACGCTTAAAAATTCTAATACATTTTTTATGGAGGAAATCGAAATATCTTAAGGCGTGGTGACATTATGGAAGTAAATATTTCAAGCTTAGAAAATATGAAATTAAAAGAGCTTTATGAGCTGGCAAAGGAATATAAAGTCTCTTACTACAGCAAATTATCGAAAAAAGAACTGATTTTTGCCATTCTTAAAGCTCGTGCGGAACAACAGGGTTATTTTTTCATGGAAGGTGTCCTGGAAATCATCCAATCGGAAGGCTTTGGTTTCTTGCGTCCAATCAATTATTCGCCTAGCTCTGAGGACATTTATATCTCAGCCTCACAGATTCGCCGCTTTGACTTACGAAATGGTGATAAAGTATCCGGTAAGGTACGTCCGCCAAAGGAAAATGAGCGTTATTTCGGCCTGCTTCAGGTAGAGGCAGTCAATGGCGACGACCCAGAATCTGCAAAGGAAAGGGTGCACTTCCCTGGATTAACTCCTTTATATCCTGACCGCCAGATGAAATTGGAGACAACCCATAGTAAGGTTTCGACAAGAATCATGGATGTCCTCGCACCTGTAGGCTTTGGACAGCGCGGCTTGATCGTTGCTCCGCCAAAGGCTGGTAAAACGATGCTAATCAAAGAAATCGCCAACAGCATCACGACAAACCATCCCGAGGCAGAACTGATCGTGCTGCTGATCGATGAGCGTCCGGAAGAGGTAACCGATATCGAACGTTCTGTAGCAGGCGATGTTGTCAGCTCAACATTCGATGAAGTGCCGGAAAACCACATCAAGGTCGCGGAGCTTGTGCTTGAAAGGGCAATGCGTCTCGTTGAACATAAACGCGATGTCATCATCTTGATGGACAGCATCACTCGCCTTGCGCGAGCGTACAACCTGGTCATCCCGCCAAGCGGTCGGACACTTTCCGGCGGTATTGACCCGGCAGCGTTCCACCGTCCGAAGCGTTTCTTTGGTGCTGCGCGTAACATCGAGGAAGGCGGCAGCTTGACGATCCTTGCGACTGCACTTGTTGATACAGGTTCACGTATGGATGATGTCATCTATGAGGAATTCAAGGGAACAGGAAACATGGAGCTTCACCTTGACCGTGCACTTGCCGAAAGAAGGATCTTCCCGGCAATCGACATCCGCAGATCCGGAACTCGTAAGGAAGAACTGCTTATTCCAAAGGACCACCTTGATAAGCTCTGGGCAATCCGCAAATCGATGTCGGATTCACCGGACTTCTCGGAAAAATTCCTTCGCAAGTTAAGGCAGTCAAAATCGAATGAGGACTTCTTTGCCGTCCTTGGCGAGGAAATGAAAGGCAACACCAAGCGTTCTTAACTTCCTTATTGTGGAATATAAAACAAGCTTGAAAAATATAAAAGTCCTTGTTATACTATGTACAGTGTGTTTTTACAAAAACGGTATGAACTAGATTCGCCGTTGATTATAACTCTGTTTCGGATATGATTCAGGGCGGAAGGAGATGAAAAGAATGAAATCAGGAATTCATCCAAACTACAAAACAGTTAAGGTGACTTGCGCATGCGGAAACGAATTTGAAACTGGTTCTGTAAAGAACGAGATTCGCGTTGAAACTTGCTCTGAGTGCCATCCTTTCTATACTGGACGTCAAAAGTTTGCTGAAGCTGGCGGACGTGTTGACCGCTTCAACAAAAAATACGGCCTTAAGAACGAACAAGAACAACAGTAATAGCAGAATTCAAAAAACAGGCAAGAAGCTTTGTGACTTGCCTGTTTTTTTATTGTCTATAAATAGTTGTACTTTGGGGTACATATATATAAATCTTAATTTTTCGTGCTGTTAAATTAGACTGTTGATTTCCGTTCCATGCGCTTCGCTTTCCGCGGGGCTGGCGGTGAGCCTCCTCGTCGCAAGCTCCTGCGGGGTCTCACCTGTCCAGCTGATCCCGCAGGAGTCTGCGCGCCTTCCACTCCAATCAACAGGGTTAATTAACAACATGAAGCTTTAACAGAACCTAATTTTTAAAACATCATTTTTCAGTCTGGATTCAGCGTCTTTTTTTGTTATAATGGAAAAAGCTGAAAAAAGTCGAATAGCTCTTTTCTTTACCTATGCAGCTATCTCACACAAATCTTACTAATAATTATGTCCAGCGAGGAAGGAGAGGCCGACCATGTACGTTATGAAACAAAGCGGTTGGATCGAATTGATCTGCGGTAGTATGTTCTCCGGCAAGTCGGAGGAATTAATCCGCCGCGTACGCAGAACTCAATTTGCCAAGCAAAAAATTGCCGTTTTCAAGCCGCAAATTGATAACCGCTACAGCGAAGAATCAGTTGTATCACACAACGGAACTGCAGTAACTGCAAAGCCTATAGCCAACTCTACAGATATTTTCCAGCATATCAACCCAGATATCGATGTCATTGCCATCGACGAAATCCAGTTCTTCGACCAGGAAATCGTCCAGGTTGTCCAGCATCTTGCAGACAGCGGATATCGAGTGATTGTAGCCGGCCTTGATCAGGATTTCCGCGGCGAGCCATTTGGCCAAATGCCAGCATTGATGGCCATTGCGGAATTAATCACTAAATTGCAGGCAGTTTGTGCCGTTTGCGGGTCGCCAGCAAGCCGTACACAGCGTTTGATTAACGACAAGCCAGCCTCTTATGACGATCCCATCATTCTCGTTGGTGCATCGGAAGCATACGAACCACGCTGCAGGCACCATCACGAAGTACCAAAATCACCAAACGAGCTTAAGATCGAGAAAACGACTGAAAGCTTAACATAAATGATGAGTCCACCCGAGTGATCGGGTGGATTTTTTCTATGAGGAAAAAGGTGAAATGGAAATGATTTTCGGTTAGTAAAAATTTTTCCCTCCCCTGACTCATGCATTGACTTGCTATATCTGGGCATTCTAACAACGGGAGGTGCCATAATTTGAAAAAATTAATCTTGTTGTTTATTTTGGCTGTGATTATAGTGTCGGGTTGTGCTCAGGACAATGCCGAGTCCACTTATGAAAAAAATCAAGATCGGGCAGGACAGGACCTTAATACGGCCCATGATGGCGTCCGTCACGGGGATGGCCCTAACTTTGCAAGAGACCAGGACGACGGCATGACGATGACCGACCAAAACCCGAATCTGTTAAATACAGATAACGAGAATCGCAATAATTTTTCCCAGGATGTCCAGAAAGCAAAAGAAGTTATTGCTGACGCAGGCTACGACCCCGGCAGTATCTGGATTAACGGCGGAGAAATGAATGTGACAGCCGAAGCGCAGGGACGCATGACAAAAAAGGAACGCGATGCAGCGTTGAAGGCTTTAAGGAACAAGCTGACAAGAGCATTGCCGCGCTATGACATCAATGTGGATTTTGAGTGAAAATATTTTTCATGACTGAAGCATGCCCAAAAAGGGGCATGCTTCTTCCGATTGACTATTCTCCCTTAGATTGGCTTTGACTGAGTGTATCACCTATACTATAATTAAAATGTTATGAGCTTTTTTTAAGCCATTTTAAAGATAGTATAAAAAGCATTTAAGGATAAAAATTCGATTGGTCCGTAATGGATATGAAAATAGAGGTGAGTGTCCGTGTTTGATCGTCTTCAAGCAGTTGAGGATCGTTATGAAAGATTGAATGAGCTATTAAGTGACCCGGAAATTGTCAATGATACGAAGAAGCTCCGCGAGTTTTCAAAGGAGCAGTCTGACATCCAGGATACTGTCATGGCTTACCGTGAATATAAGGAAGTCAAAGAACAATTGACAGATGCTAAAGCAATGCTCGAAGAAAAGCTTGATGCTGAAATGCGTGAAATGGTCAAAGAAGAAATCTCTGAGCTTGAACCGCGCGTTCAGGAGCTGGAAGAGCGCATCAAGATCCTGCTTATACCTAAAGACCCTAATGATGACAAGAACGTTATTATGGAAATCCGCGGCGCAGCGGGTGGCGATGAAGCGGCTCTTTTTGCCGGCGACCTGTACAGGATGTACAGCCGCTTTGCTGAATCCCAGGGCTGGAAAACGGAAGTCATCGACGCAAGCACGACTGGCGTTGGCGGCTTCAAGGAAATCATCTTCATGATCAACGGAACCGGCGCTTATTCTAAAATGAAGTTCGAAAACGGCGCACACCGTGTTCAGCGTGTACCGGAAACGGAGTCAGGCGGCCGCATCCATACTTCAACAGCTACGGTTGCATGTCTTCCTGAAGCTGAAGAAGTGGAAATCGAGCTGCATGATAAAGACATCCGCTTTGACGCATTTGCATCAAGTGGTGCCGGCGGACAATCTGTTAACACGACAATGTCAGCTGTACGTCTGACGCACATTCCAACAGGAATCGTTGTATCGTGCCAGGATGAAAAATCACAGCACAAAAATAAAGACAAGGCGATGAAGGTACTTCGTGCCCGTGTCTATGACAAATTCCAGCAGGAAGCACAGGCTGAATACGACCAGGTTCGTAAATCTGCCGTTGGTACAGGCGACCGTTCTGAACGGATCCGGACGTACAACTTCCCGCAAAACCGTGTGACCGATCACCGCATCGGCCTGACAATCCAGAAGCTTGACCAGATTCTCCAGGGCAAGCTAGATGAAATCATTGAAGCTCTTATTATGGAAGACCAGTCTCAAAGACTTGAGAGTGCAAACAATGAGTAATGTAAAGATATATGAAGCCCTCAATTGGGCTTCTTCTTTTTTAAAAGAACATAATCGCGAGGAGTTTGCCGGGGAACTTTTGCTCAGGCATTTATCCGGACTCTCCCGGACTTCGATGCTGGCGATGATGCGCGATGAACTAGCCGGGGAAGTCTGGGCCCAGTTCCAGGCTGCGGTACAAAAGCATGCTGCTGGAGAACCCATTCAATATATCATCGGGTCGGAAGAGTTTTACGGCCGCAGGTTTGAAGTGAATAAGCATGTGCTGATCCCGCGTCCTGAGACAGAGGAGCTTGTTTATGGCACGCTTAAGCGGCTCGATAAGCTTTTTCCAGCGGTTGATCAAGTTGAACTTGTGGATGTCGGGACCGGCAGCGGGGCGATTTCGATCACGTTGAAGCTTGAAAAGCCCGGTTTGCAGGTGACGGCTATCGACCTATCTGAAGATGCCCTCGAGGTGGCGCGGGAAAATGCCAGCCAGCTTGGAGCAGAAGTCGAGTTTATCCATGGAGACCTGCTGCAGCCGCTCATTTTACAAGGGAAAAAAGCAGATGTCGTCATCTCGAATCCTCCCTATATCCCAATTGCAGATCAGGAGTGGATGTCAGACATCGTGACCGATCATGAGCCGCATATGGCTTTGTTTGCAGGTGAAGATGGCCTCGACCTATACCGCCGGTTCATGGATGAGCTGCCTCTGGTTTTAAAAGACAAGGCGCTGGTTGGCTTCGAAATTGGCGCTGGCCAGGGAGAAGCAGTTGCGGCATTGTTGAAAAATACGTTCCCAAAGGCGAATGTTGAAATCGTTTTTGATATAAACGGCAAGGACCGGATGGTGTTTGCGGAAATCATTTAAAGATGGACCCTGGAGGCAGGGTCCATTTTTTTTCAAACTTACTAGTTTAAGAATCTATCAATCTGTCCACACTGTGACTAGTGAAGGGACGGTGCGAGAAATGATGATGAAAAAATCAGCAGCTATTGTTTACATACTCTTATTATGTGCAGGTACAATTTTAAGTTTATATACACCGAAAAATGAAGTGACAGCAAAGGAAGCAATGGTCATTCCAAACGAGGCCATCAGGCTGAGGATCCTGGCTGAGAGCGATTTGGAAAAAGACCAGGAAATCAAGCGGCTCGTCCGCGATGAAGTGAACAAAGAAATTACAAAGTGGGTCCAGGATCTGACTTCGATTGACGATGCAAGGAACGTAATCAAGTCAAAGCTTCCGGAAATCCAGACAATCGCTGAAAAAGTAGTGGCATCGCAAGGTTCAGCACAAACAGTAAAAACAGAGTTTGATAAGGTGCAGTTTCCTACTAAATTATACGGACAGTTCCTTTATCCGGCTGGTGAGTACGAAGCAATCCTTATTACATTAGGTGAAGGAGAAGGCGCGAACTGGTGGTGCGTCCTATATCCGCCATTATGCTTCCTTGATTTTTCAAACGGAGAAGCAACAAGCGAAGGCTTCGATGGGAATGATGACAAAGGCGATGTAAAAGTAGACAGCGAGGATCAAGCTGGAGACGCAAAGCTGGACGAAAAGAAAAAAGAGGGAACAAAGTCAAAGAAGGATACGAAAGAAAGCAAGAAGCCAGTTTACGAAGATGGAGAGGAAGAAGAAGTTGAGGTAGCCTTCTTCCTGGTTGAGATATGGAATAGGATATTTGGATAAAAGCTCACCCTGCGATGGCTGCAGGGTGATTTTTTTATGTAATTGAAGCGGGTTATTTGAAATTATCCTGCTGAAAAATTTGAATCGGCCAAAATTAATTTTAAATATATCGATCACTTTTTAACCATTAGCACTTTTTTCGTCGTAAAAAGGCCTGGAGAATTCATCTCCAGGCCATCCGCCTATATGTTCTGCGCGAATCTCTCATCCGGAATCTTGTTGAGCATCACATAAAGTGTAACTGCCTCGGATCCGGTATTTTTGTAGGATAGCTCTTCCGTTCCTGTCACATGGACAGTTTCAGTAGCTGATGCTGGCACTTCTGTTCCGTCAATTGTAAAGGTACCTTCGCCCTGCATCGTTAAAATATAGACTTCAGTACCGGGATGTGTGTGCTTAGGCAATTCCTGGCCTGGCATGAAGTTTAAAAGAAACACGGTGCTTTCACCCTTTTTGAAAACAATCCTCTTTGTGAAGCGTTCTTCGCTGAATTCCTGATAGTCTTTTAATGAGAGTTTTTCCATTTCTGTGACCTCCAGTGTATTTATTTTAAAATTGACGATTAATCATGATCGGGGCAATCTGGCTCAATCGCTCAAATAAGGCTTTGCCGCCCTCTGTTTCAATCAGGCCCGTTTCGGTCAGTGTTTCGTGCATGAGCTTTAACCATGCCTGTGCCCGGACCGGGGTAATCTCAAACGGCATATGCCTTGCTCTCATATTTGGCGGGCCGAACTCATCGCTGTATAAAGCGCCGCCACCTGTCAATTGAGTGAGGAACATCCATTGCTTCCTCTTGATTTCATTTATATCGCCTTCGAACAAAGGGCTAAGCTCTTCGTTCTCATAAACCTTAGGATAAAAAGTATCAACGATTTTACGGACTGCTTCGTCGCCGCCAATACGCTCATAAATTGTTTTAATCTCCATGCCGTTCCCCCTTTTGAGAAAGGTTTTCATTTACTTAATTTTATTATAACCATCTGGTAAAAGGGTGTAGTGACATAAATCACTCACTTGTGAATTTTTCACTATGAAAAGCTAGGAATCTTTTGTTGGCTTCTCTTAAGAAATAGTTGGAAATTGAGGGAAAATCCCAGTCTAAATTACCAATAATATTACATTTTTTGTACAAGCACATTACATTACTCCGAATCTAGTTTTAGAGTCGCGGTTCCCGGATATTCAAAGGAGTGTAACATCAAAACTAAGATTTCAGAGGAGGATGAGTAAAATGGCTAAAAACAATAACAACAATAATAATGGTAAGATGTCACGTGAAGAACGAGGACGCTTGGGCGGCGAAGCTACAAGCCAGAACCGCGGCAGCGAATTCTATCAGGAAATCGGCCGTAAAGGCGGCGAAGCGACTTCCAATAATCACGACAAAGACTTCTATCAGGAAATTGGCCGCAAAGGCGGCGAAGCTACTGCTGAAAGCCATGACAGCGAATTCTACCAGGAAATCGGAAAAAAAGGTGGCGAAGCAACTTCTGAAAGCCACGATAAGGACTTCTATCAGGAGATCGGCCGCAAAGGCGGCGAAGCGACTTCTGAAAATCATGACCGAAGCTTCTATGAAGAAATCGGTGAAAAAGGCGGAAATGCCCGCAATAACCGGGGCAATAACAACGACTAACATTCAGGCATAAAAGGCCAAGACCCGAAGAAGAGGCACGGCAGCTTTCATTCCATGTGAGAGCTGCCGTGTTTTTATTTTAGCTATTCATTTCTATGTACCTTATCCTTCCTGGTTCTACTTTTTTAAATCTCTCATAACAATTAAGTAGAATCTATTTTTTGAGGTGAAGGATATGACATGGAAAATCAGAAGTGCAAATAAAGAAGACCTGCCAAAGTTGGAGGCATTTTTGACAGAAGCGGGGGTTAGCCCTGAAGGACTGAGCGAGTCAATCGAAAACTTCTCGCTTATGGAAAACAACGATGGTGAATTGAAAGCATGCCTGGGAGTCGAGCCTGTGGAAAACGCTGGTTTACTGCGAGCGTTTGTTGTTTCTCCACAAATCGCACAGCCTGATTTGATGCTGTTATTTAAAAGAGCATTCCTAACGGCGAAAAATCAAGAACTAGAAGCGCTCTACCTTGTTACCAATAAAATGAGTGCAGTATCCTTTTTCGGCAGCCTGGGTTTCGAGATGGTGAACCCATCAGACCTTCCTCCATCCCTTTTGGAAAAAAATCATTTAAAACAAGTTTTAACTGTGGATAACTCTGCAATTATGAAAATTATTCTGTGAATTGTGGATTAATCCACAAAGTTATCCACCGATTCATTAAAATTATACACAATTTGTGGATAAAAACTTGTGTTCGCCTGTTTCTTCTTTTATACTTTCATAGAAATATTGTTATCCAGCAAGGATTAATGAACTAGTATAAGGGAAAGAAGACCCAGAAGTAAAAGGTGGATGTACATGGAAACAACAATGTGGGCAGTGGATAAGAATGTGGATAATTTAAAAACATATCCACAAATCAAAGAAGCTGCACAAAATCTCAAAAAAAATGAAGTGATCGCTTTTCCGACAGAAACAGTTTATGGCCTAGGCGGCAACGCTAAAAGTGACGAAGCTGTGTTAAAAATATTTGAAGCAAAAGGAAGACCTGGGGATAACCCGTTAATAATTCATATTTCCGACCGAAAGCAAATTCAATCGTTTGTAAAAGCAATTCCTGAAAAAGCGATTTTATTGATGGACGCTTTTTGGCCTGGACCTTTGACAATCATTCTGGAGAATAAATCTGGTGTGCTGTCAGAAAAAGCAACAGCAGGACTGTCGACAGTTGGTGTGCGTATGCCTGACCATCCGGTGGCATTGGCCCTGATTGAAGCGTCAGGATTGCCATTGGCTGCCCCAAGCGCAAACCTTTCAGGGAAGCCCAGCCCGACGACAGCTGCGCATGTTGCCGAAGATTTAACGGGAAGGATTGCCGGCATTGTCGATGGCGGCGCGACAGGTGTAGGCCTCGAATCTACCGTAGTGGATTGCACCGTTGAAATTCCGGTCATTTTACGGCCAGGCGGGGTAACGAAGGAACAGCTCGAAGAAGTAGTCGGCGAGGTAAGCGTCGATCCCGCGCTTAAAGATTCGGATCAGACTCCGAAATCACCGGGAATGAAATATCGCCACTATGCGCCGAATGCTCCTTTTTATCTTGTAAAAGGTACAAAAGAACAAATTCAGCAGATGGTGAATGAAAAACGTAATGGACGATTAAAAGTGGGAGTAATGACAACGAAAGAAAATAAGAATTTCTATGACGCTGATGTAGTCATCGCCACTGGGGAACGAGAAAAGCTTGAAACCGTTGCTGAATCACTTTATGATACCCTGCGCGCTTTCAATCAGGAGAACCTCGATATCATTTTTGGCGAAGTTTTCCCTGAGCAAGGCGTTGGCCAGGCCATCATGAACAGATTAACAAAGGCATCAGGACTGCCGATTATTGAAAAATAAACAATCAGTTGGAGCGCTTCGATTATTTCGAGGCGCTTTTATATTTGTGTGACCGAAGCAGAGTGGAAATCCAGGTTACGGTCACTATGAAGCAAAGTGAAAAATAGTTACAAAAAAGGCTCTTAAATACATGCTTCTAAATCCTTTTGGACGTGCATATGCTGAATTAGCAAGTCCGAGGGGGAGAAAGACATGGCAGCAGTAGCCGGCGAATTACTCACATTAATCTTGATGGCATTCGCGTTAGGAATGGATGCATTTTCCGTAGGTCTCGGAATGGGCATGTTCAGGCTGACGAAAAGGCATATATTTAAAATCGGCGTCACCATCGGTTTGTTCCATGTGTGGATGCCGTTGCTTGGAATGGCGGCAGGCAGGTTCTTATCCGAGCAGTTCGGAGCGATTGCTGGCTATATCGGCGGGGGGCTGCTGATTTTGCTTGGAGTCCAGATGATCTGGGCAAGTTTTAAAGAAGATGAGACAAGTCTCATTACACCGGTGGGCAAAGGCTTATTTATTTTTGCATTGAGCGTCAGCCTCGATAGCTTTTCCGTCGGCCTTACACTGGGAATTTACGGAGCAAGAACGCTGCTTGTGCTTGTGTGCTTCGGCGTGGCAGCAATGGTCCTCACTTGGGCTGGACTATTGGTGGGGCGGAGAGTGCAGGGATGGCTTGGTACATATAGTGAAGCGCTTGGCGGCAGCATTTTACTCGCTTTTGGGATCAAATTGCTTCTGCCATTATAGGTTTGGAACTTACACCTGATTTTCAGGTGTATTTTTTTATAAGAAAAGAAAGTATAAATTTCACTTTGAGAAATGTCCAGCTCCAGCGCCTAGCCAGTTTTCATCTCTGACATGCTTCTTCGAGTATCTTGCGAGAAGCGTTAGCTTTGAGCAGCTCGAGTCGCTTCGGTTCGCTCGAGTGGAGTCAAAGAACGACTTCACCGGTCGGCTCTCCAGCGCTTTTCGGGGCTGACCAAGGCGCTTGCGCTTTTCTTTTAGCCAGGCCGAAAATGATATATGTGAAAAAATATTTTATAATAAAGAATAATAGAACTGTTACAGGAGGGAAGAACATGGCGCGCATATTATTTGTCTGCACCGGAAACACATGCCGAAGCCCGATGGCGGAAGCGATATTAAAAAGCAAGCAGCTTCCAGGGGTTGAAGTGAAGTCAGCGGGAGTTTATGCGGCAAATGGAGCAGAAGCTTCAATTAACGCAAAAATAGTACTCGAGGAAAATGACATCAGCCATGATCATCGCTCCACGACTTTAACAAAGGGCGAACTTGATTGGGCTACATTGATTCTGACCATGACGCAAAGCCATAAGGGACTGATCTTGAGCCATTATCCACACGCTTCCGAAAAAACTTTTACATTAAAAGAATTTGCTGAAGAGAAGCACAACCTTGATGTGGCCGACCCTTTTGGCGGGAACGAACAAATTTATCGCGAAGCTTTTAAAGAAATTCAAGAAAGTATCGAAAGAATCATAGATAAAATCCGATAATAACCTTGAGGAGATTCTATTAGGCTCTTTTCGTGAATTTTTTGTTGCTTTATAACCAAATGAGGGCACCTGGATTTTTACGGGTATGAAGTCCTCTCTATAAGAAGTACACGGGATTAATACTTGGTTCGAAAGCAACAATCTGTGCGAAAACAGTATTTTATTACTTTTTCAGGGGGATTATCAGTGGGGTCTAAACGCAGCTACAAATTCGGTCTAAGAAAGAAAATGGTCTGGCTGACAACCGTGTTGGCAATCATTACTTATTCAACTAGCGCATTCTTTATTTATGTTCTTTATCCTTACGTTCAAAAATTTATTGAGATTAATTCTGTTGTCTATACGGGGGCGGTTCTCGGAATGGGGATCTTTTGGTCCGGTTTCCTTGCTTACATGGCAGCGGGACTGATCATTAAGCCGCTGCAAAAGCTTGAGCAGTCAGCGCTGATGGCCGCTCAGGGTGAGATTGGCGAGGATGCCGAGGTCTCTAAATCGGATGACGAAATCCGTTCGCTTGGACTAGCCTTCAATAATATGCTGGCAAACCTGCGGGAAATGGTCACCCAGATTGATACGAATTTTAAAGAAACAAATGAAAAAGTCATTCGGATTTCCGGCCAGTCAGCGGCTGCTTCACAGCAGGCATCCATTATCTCGACAACGATTAAAGAGATTGCAGCAGGCGCTGACTCTTCAGCTTTATCAACCCAAAGTACAGCGGAATCAGTTGATGAAGTCATCAGGATTGCTGAAGACGTCCAGGAAAAAGCAAAGGCATCTGAATCGATTTCCGTAGAAATGGTAAAAGACCTGCAGGAATCGAAAAATGCGATCCATTCTTTGATTTCCGGGATCGAAAGACTTGCAAACGATAACCGCGAATCACTGGGTACTGTTAAAAGATTAGAAGATAACGCGACAAAAGTAGAGCAAATCATCCAGCTCGTAGGCGATATCGCAGCCCAGACAAACTTGCTTGCGCTGAATGCTTCAATTGAAGCAGCGAGGGCAGGCGAGCATGGCAAGGGTTTTGCTGTCGTGGCCGAGGAAGTAAGAAAGCTGGCTGATCAAAGTGCGGACGCCGTTCAGGGCATATCTCAATTGATCCAGAACATTCAAACTGAGGTTCATAGTGTTGTCGGCCAGATCAGCCGACAGGTTGAAACCGCAAATAGCGAAGCGAAAAAAGGTGAAAAAACAAATCAGGTCATTGATGAAATGACGAAAACGATCAATGAGATGGCCGAGGTCATCCACACCATCACCGGACTTGTTGATACGCAAATGGAAACGATCCAGCATACTTCAACACAATCACAGGAAATGGCTGCGATCGCAGAAGAAACATCGGCAGGAGCCTTGAGTGTAGCTTCAGCAGCAGAGCAGCAGGCAGAAGTGATGGGAAATGTAGAGGAGCTAGCCGTCGAACTGAAGACCCAGGCGGAAAAATTAAAAGGTACGATTACGAAGTTTTCTTTATAAGACGAAGCCGCAGCTGATGCTGTGGCTTTTTTGTAATTGGAAAAAATCCTGTGGAATTTCCAGTTCGCTATAAAAACGAGAATTTCGCTATTAAAAATTGTTTTTCGCTATAAAAAGGATTTTTTCGCTATTAAATCCTGATTATCGCTATAAAATCGTCGATTTCGCTATTAAAATTTTTGACCCAATGAAAAGAGCTGGATTTTACCAGGAAGTTTTCAGGTTTAACCAGCTTTGTTGGCGCTCTGACCCGATTTCTTTATAAATTCGAGCGAATATGAGAAAATAACGGTAGAATTGATCGCCCCGCAAGCAGGGAATACATAGGAGGATTTTACAATGAAAGTTGCAATTGCTTCAGACCATGGCGGAGTGAATATCCGCGAGGAAATCAAAAGCTTGATGGACGAAATGAACATTCAATACGAAGATTTTGGCTGTGAATGCGGTACATCTGTTGATTATCCAGACTATGCGCTTCCGGTTGCTGAAAAAGTGGCAAACGGCGAGTTCAATAAAGGTATATTGATCTGCGGGACAGGGATCGGCATGAGCATTGCCGCGAACAAGGTAAAAGGAATCCGCTGCGCTTTGGTGCATGATGTGTTCAGTGCAAAGGCCACACGCCAGCACAATGATAGCAACGTCCTCGCGATGGGTGAGCGTGTCATCGGGCCAGGACTTGCCCGGGAAATTGCGGCAGCATGGCTGTCTACTGAATTCGAAGGTGGCCGTCACGAAAACCGCGTAGGCAAAATAAAGGACTATGAAAACAAATAAAAGTTGATTTACCCGGCAGGCGTGGAGAATACGCCTCGAGTTTCTGTGATCACTGCAAAGGCTGGCTTGAACTCCTGTTTCCTGTCCAGTCCGCTGCTTTAAAAACTACAAATGGGGGCGATGGCACTGGCAATCGAACAATGGGAAGCAGAATTGAATTCAATCATCACTGATTTTAATGATCAGGTCCAGCTGAAAAAAGGCCAGGTACTAGTTGTTGGCTGCAGCACGAGTGAAATCATCGGGCAACGGATTGGCACCGCTGGGACAGAAGAGGTAGCGGCAATGGTATTCAGGCAGCTCCGCGATTTTCAGGTGAAAACAGGGATCCAGCTCGCCTTCCAATGCTGTGAGCATTTAAATCGTGCAATTGTAGTCGAACGGACAACTGCGGTACAGAGGGATTTAGATGAAGTAACGGTCATCCCTGTAAGGACCGCTGGCGGCGCAATGGCTGCTCATGCCTATCAAAACCTGGAGGATGCAGTTGTCGTTGAATTCATAAAAGCCGATGCCGGCATCGATATCGGTGACACTCTGATCGGCATGCATATGAAACATGTTGCCGTGCCAGTGCGCGTTCCGCAAAAAAGCATAGGGCATGCACATGTTACTATGGCTAAAACGAGGCCTAAACTGATTGGTGGAGCGCGTGCGGTTTATGAGCGGACGAAGGAAAATGAATCCTGCTGATGCAAGCTGATTTTTTGGAGATAAATTAGGAAGATTGATAATGCAGGACAATTCCCAATTCCCGAGTTAGAAATAAATCATGGACGAGAAGTTCGGTCGGTTCATCCTTTCCTTTCATTATAATATCGGCTAAAATAAGAATGAATTTTCTAATAACGGAACAACGCAATACATATAAGAGGGGGAACTTAAGTGAAGCACTTGTCACAGCAGGACAGCCAGCTATTTGCAGCAATGCAGGATGAATTGAAGCGCCAGCGCACGAAAATCGAATTGATTGCATCGGAGAACTTTGTCAGCGAGGCCGTGATGGAGGCACAGGGTTCTGTGCTTACGAATAAGTACGCAGAAGGCTATCCAGGCCGCCGCTATTATGGCGGATGTGAACACGTGGATGTTGCCGAAAATATCGCCCGCGACCGCGCGAAGGAAATTTTCGGAGCAGAGCATGTTAACGTCCAGCCGCATTCTGGTGCCCAGGCGAATATGGCCGTTTATTTCACGATCCTTGAGCAGGGCGACACTGTCCTGGGAATGAATTTATCGCACGGCGGACACCTGACACACGGAAGCCCGGTCAACTTCAGCGGCATCCAGTATAATTTCGTTGAGTATGGTGTTGACGAAGAAACACAGGTCATCAACTACGATGTTGTTCTTGAGAAAGCGCGCGAGCACAAGCCAAAGCTGATCGTTGCAGGTGCGAGTGCATATCCAAGAGCGATCGATTTCAAGCGTTTCCGTGAAATCGCGGATGAAGTCGGAGCATATTTGATGGTGGATATGGCCCACATTGCTGGTTTAGTAGCAGCAGGCCTTCACCAGAATCCAGTTCCATATGCGGACTTTGTCACAACCACTACTCATAAAACGCTTCGCGGACCACGCGGCGGGATGATCCTTTGCAAAGAAGAATTCGCGAAGAAAATCGATAAGTCAATCTTCCCTGGCATCCAGGGCGGCCCGCTTATGCATGTGATCGCTGCGAAGGCTGTTGCTTTTGGCGAAGCCTTGCAGGATTCTTTTAAAGAATATGCGAAACATATTATTTCAAACGCAAACCGCCTGGCAGAGGGCTTAAAGAAAGAAGGCATCGACCTTGTTTCTGGCGGAACAGATAACCATCTTCTGCTGATCGACCTGCGCTCACTCGGTTTGACAGGGAAAGTAGCCGAAAAGGTGCTTGATGATATCGGCATCACAGTAAATAAGAATACAATTCCTTTCGACCCTGAAAGCCCGTTCGTGACAAGCGGTATCCGCATCGGTACTGCAGCAGTGACAAGCCGCGGCTTCGGTGATGAAGAAATGGATGAAATAGCTTCATTAATCGCCTTCACTTTGAAAAATCATGAAGATGAAGAAAAACTTGAAGAAGCAAGAAAGCGTGTCGAGGAATTGACAAGCAAATTCGAATTGTATCCAGAGCGTTAAGAGCAGGTTTTTTTCATCAAAGAAATGCCACAGCGGTCCTCATTGAATGAGGGCCGCTTTTTCTGGGAAAAATCACTAGGCTGCACCGGTTGCTTGTGAGAAGGTTTTTCTGTAAAATTAGACGAAGTGTGATTCAGCAGATCTTACATATAACAGACAGGTGTTCACAACTCATTTACCTGAAAAGGAGCGATACACATGGCAAAAGTATACGTATTTGACCATCCATTGATCCAGCATAAACTTACTTATATCCGCGATAAAAGCACAGGCACGAAGGAATTCCGCGAGCTTGTAGATGAAGTCGCAACGCTGATGGCGTTCGAGATCACGCGTGACATGCCGCTTGAGGAAATTGAAATTGAAACACCAGTCAACAAGACGAAATCCAAAGTGCTTTCAGGCAAAAAGCTTGGTATCATTCCAATTCTTCGTGCAGGAATCGGCATGGTCGACGGCATCCTAAAATTGATTCCGGCTGCAAAGGTTGGCCATATCGGACTTTACCGTGATCCGGAAACACTAATGCCGGTTGAATACTATGTAAAGCTTCCTAGCGATGTCGAGGAGCGTGACTTCATCGTTGTCGATCCAATGCTCGCAACAGGCGGATCTGCGATTGAAGCAATCAACTCACTTAAAAAGCGCGGCGGCAAGCACATCAAATTCATGTGTTTGATTGCAGCTCCAGAAGGGGTAGACGCAGTAAAAGAAGCGCACCCTGACGTTGATATTTATATTGCAGCACTTGATGAGAAGCTGAACGACCACGGCTACATCGTACCAGGTTTGGGAGATGCAGGGGACCGTTTATTCGGGACGAAATAAGAGAATTATACAAATTTGGAGCACCTCATTTTTGGGGTGCTTTTTTCTGTCCATGTTCATGAAGATAAAACTACAGATTTCTAGAGAGATGATATAGGGAAATCTCGTGATTTTTAGGAATAAGTGCAGTAACTTTAAGAAAAAACCGCATTAACGAATGTAAAAATAAACATGCTTATTCTATAGTGAATGAGCTTTACAGAAGCATCAGTATGATCCTCCTAATATTCCTTGCTTGCATACTAATTCAGCAAATTTGAAACGCTAAGCAATAAAAGGGAGGCCTATCATAATGAAAAAGCGTATTTTTCTCATCATTTTCCTATCATTTTTCCTGCTAGCGGCCTTCAAACCGGCAAAACTTCAGCATCCGCCGCTTCCAGCTGAAGATCCTCACGAGGAAAAAATCGCGATTGTCCTGACTGAGCACCCCGTAACAGAAAAAGAAATCAGCCGGCAGCTTCAAAAACTGCAAAACACTAAATTACGCCGCATCTTCAGGCATGCAATCGAAGGCTATTCCGTTCAGGGACCGATTTCTGAACTAAGACAGCTTGAAGTGGCGAACGAGATAAAACTTGTTTCTGAGGTGAAAACGTACAAGGTAGAGAATTCGTCGCTTTTACAACCGAGAGCTAATTCTCACCAGCCCACCCGCTACCGTTCAAGCTCCAGCTTTATCGACAATTTCGAATTAATAGGTTCTGAAGCAGTCCGCGGTATTTTTGATCAAAATGGGGATCGCCTGACTGGCAAGGGGGTAACCATTGGAGTTATCGATACAGGGATAGATTACGAGCATCCGGATTTGCGCAGGAATTTTGCCGGCGGGCATGATTTGGTTGATGGTGATGATGATCCGATGGAAACGAAAGGTGTTGGTTTAAGGAGTACGCTTCATGGTACCCATGTGGCAGGTGTAATTGCTGCTAACGGAAGAATGAGAGGGATGGCTCCTGAGGCGAAAATCATTGCTTACAGAGCACTTGGTCCTGGTGGGAGCGGGACGACCGAGCAGGTAATTGCCGCTATTGAGGAAGCGATAAAAGATAAGGTGGATATCCTGAATCTTTCGCTTGGAAATGATGTCAATGGCCCGGACCTGCCTATCAGCCTGGCGTTGAATAAAGCGGTGGACAATGGAATCGTAGCTGTGACTTCTTCAGGAAACTCTGGTCCGAACCGATGGACAGTTGGATCACCTGGAACAGCCTCGAAGGCTATTTCCGTTGGTGCGTCGACACCGCCTATGCAGGTTCCCTATGCGATCGGCTCAGGGCAGGCAAAAAAAATCAGGCTTGAACTCCTGCAGGGTTCAGACAAGTGGAATATTACCCAGAGCGAGAAGATTGTTTTCGCGGGTCTTGGCACAAAGGAAGAAATGAAAAACGTGAGAGATAAGCTCGTTTTGGTGGAGCGGGGGAAGCTTACTTTTACCGAAAAAGCAAAGAATGCCCTTGAAGCGGGATCGATCGGCGTCATCATCCATAACAATACGAAAGGAACGTTTTTCGGAAATCTTGAAGAAAGCATGCCGATTCCGGTTGCGGCGATCAGCAAAGAAGAAGGGCTGGCCCTCAAAAAACAGATTGAAAGTGGACAATCACTACTAAGGATAGATTTAATAGAAGAAAAAGATATACTTGCGGATTTCAGCTCTCGCGGTCCGGTGACGGTCACGTGGGAAATCAAGCCGGATATCGTCGCGCCGGGAGTGGCGATCAACAGCACGATTCCAGGAGGCTACCTTAGCTTACAGGGAACGAGTATGGCCTCACCTCATGTCGCTGGTGCTGCCGCCCTTATTAAACAGGCGCATCCGGATTGGAGCCCTCAAGAAATCAAGGCGGCGATCATGAACACAGCAATACAGATTGCCGACAGAGACGGAAAAGCTTATAAAGCGTTTGAACAAGGTGCGGGAAGAATCCAGACTGAAGCAGCGATCAAAACAGAAAGTATTGTCATGCCAGGGTCGCTCCAATTTGGAAAGTTCCAGCTCAGTGATAATATGCACCGTCACAGCGCAAAGCTCGAAGTCAAAAACACAAGCACCAGCCGGAAAAACTATTCATTCTCGATACCTAAAAGGGAACCCGGCTTAGAGTGGGAGCTGCCATTGACATTCGCACTCGAACCGGAGGAAACGAGAAAAGTTGAAATCGCGATGAAGGTCAGCCCGGAGTTTTTAAAAAAGAAACTCCATGATGGCAGCCTGATTTTAGATGATGGAAGAAATAAAATTCGCATCCCTTACTTATATGTCCTTGAGGAACCAGATTACCCTCGCGTCATGGGGTTCGACTTCGCGCCTGCTGACAATGGGGAGGCCTACCGTTATGAAGTCTATTTGCCTGGCGGAGCGGATGAGTTTGGCATTGCCCTCTTTGATCCGGATCAGTACCGATTTGTCGGTTTCCTTGATTGGGGTAGAAAGCTGAAAAAAGGGATGGCAGGCAAAGAAATTCCTGTCGAAGAATTGCCAGAAGAGGGTGTTTATCTGGCGAAGGTTTTTGCGAAGAAAGCTGGGCGAGAAAGTACAATAGAGGCGGTTATTACAATTAATAGAAAACAAGCAGAAAACAGGGCTGGAAGAAGGTGAAATTCTTCCCGGCCCAGTTCTTTAATTATAATTCTACAATAGGGTTACTGGTATAATTTTTCAGTGAAAACTTTGTGAATTTTTTCACCCCAATGGATTGACATTGACAATTGCCTATTGTATGCTTACAAAGGGCATAAAATGATAAGGTTTTCAATGTTGATTTGCAAGCTTTTTTAAGTGAAAATATTGTTTTTTCAAAAAATATTTTTCACCCCCTGAATGATCCATTCTCAAACGTGAGGATGCGTTTTTTATGCGCCGAAACAACCGCCACCCATTTCAAGCGATGGCACTCATGTCCGCTATACTATCTCAATTGGTAGGCTCCATTTTAATTGGCATATTTTCCGGAAGATGGCTGGACCGCACCCTTGGTACAGAGCCACTTTTCTTAATATTCGGATTGCTGATCGGATTGGCGGCAGGTGTGTATGCCATGCTCCGCCTTGTTCAACACTTCTTTTCGGGAGACTAAGCCATCAATGGAAATCAAGGACATGTTCATCCGCCAGCGTAAATACATATTTACCTTGTTGTCCCTCTATGTAATTGGGTACGGCTTTACAAGCTATCAATCTGTTTTTGCCGGGTTGATCATTGGTACAAGCCTAAGCCTTTTTAATTTGTGGCTGCTTGCAAGGAAAATGAATAACTTCGGGGACTCGGTGTTGCAGGGGAAGAAGGTGCGTTCGCTCGGTTCGCTATCGAGGCTCGCAACCGGAGCGCTTGCTGTGATCATTGCGATGGAATATCCTGATCGCATCAATCTGATCTTTACGGTTTTGGGATTAATGACATCCTATATTGTCATTATGATAGATTTTTTTGTCCAGTCTTTTCAGAAACGTAAATAGCGGGGAAGAGAGGTGAATTTTTATGGCACATGGAGCCCCATTAATTGATATTTTTGGGCTAACTTTTAACAAAGCAAATATGCTGATGATCACAATAGCATCTGCTATCGTTTTCATCATTGCAGTTCTTTCCACTCGTAAGCTTGCGATGAAACCATCTGGAATGCAGAACTTCATGGAATGGGTTATGGATTTCGTAAAAGGGATCATCAACAGTACGATGGACTGGAAGGACGGGGGAAGATTCCACGTGCTTGGCATCACTTTGATGATGTATGTCTTTGTTGCCAACATGCTCGGTCTTCCATTCTCGGTCACTTATGACGGAGTACTCTGGTGGAAATCACCTACAGCCGACCCTGTTGTAACGATGACTCTTGCAGTCATGGTCGTAGGGCTATCCCATTATTATGGCGTCAAGCTTAAAGGGACTGCTGAATACGGCAAGGAATTCTTTAAACCATTCTGGTTTATGTTCCCGATCAAACTAATTGAAGAGTTCGCAAACACGCTTACTCTTGGTCTGCGTCTTTACGGAAACATCTACGCGGGTGAAATTCTACTTTCCCTGCTGGCAGCCGGACTAGCAACAGGAGTGGGCGGACACTTGGCCGCAATCGTTCCGATGCTTGCATGGCAAGGTTTCTCCTTATTCGTTGGAGCAATCCAGGCGTTTATCTTCACAATGTTAACAATGGTTTATCTCTCTCATAAAGTGAGCCATGACCATTAATATATACCTGTTCATTTAATGGACAAAACTTTTTAAAACTATATTTTTTCATACATTAAAGGAGGAACTTTATAATGGGTCTTTTAGCAGCAGCAATCGCAATCGGTTTAGCAGCACTTGGTGCAGGTATTGGTAACGGTTTAATCGTGTCACGTACAGTAGAAGGTATCGCTCGTCAGCCAGAAGCTCGCGGTATGCTTCAAACTACAATGTTCATCGGGGTTGCGTTGGTTGAAGCGATTCCTATCATCGCTGTAGTTATCGCGTTCATGGTTATCGGTGCAGAATAATTAACTAAATTGAAATGGCGAAGATCATTCCGCGCGAACCTTCGCCATTCTATTATGTAGGCAATGAATTTTCGTTGAAATAAAGCAGGGCAAGATCTGTTCTTGGGACAGGCAGCCCGGACGCAGCAAGCGTCTCGATGTTGGACCTTTTTATCACGGAACAACTCTTGAAGGGAGTGAATCGAGGGTGTTAACAATGAATTTTTTAGTATTGGGAGCAGCTACTGAAGGAGCACACGGTGGCTTGAACACAGGAGATATTTTATTCCAGCTGGTTATGTTCCTCGTTTTGTTAGCATTGCTTAAAAAGTTCGCTTGGGGTCCATTGATGGGCATCATGAAGGAACGTGAAGAGCACATTGCTGGCGAAATCGGAGCGGCTGAAAAGAGCCGTACCGAAGCGCATAAACTTGTGGAAGAACAGCGTGAAATGCTTAAGCAGGCACGCACAGAAGCACAGGGCCTTATTGAAAACGCAAAGAAACAAGGCGATGTACAGCGCGACGAAATCATTGCGCTTGCACGCACTGAATCTGACAGAATCAAAGAAGCTGCAAAGCTTGAAATTGAACAGCAGAAAGAGCAGGCTGTCGCTGCAATCCGCGAACAAGTTGCTTCACTATCTGTATTGATTGCTTCTAAAGTAATCGAGAAGGAAATTTCTGCAGCTGACCAGGAAAAGCTCATCAATGAGTACATTCAAGAGGCGGGTAATGCCCGATGAGCAACTCGACTGTAGCAAAACGCTATGCCCTGGCTCTTTTTCAAATTGCTTCTGAAAAGCAGGTTCTTGCTCAAGTTGAGGAAGAGCTTCGCACTGTAAAAGAAGTTGTTTCAAACAATCCTGAACTGACTGCTTTTTTAAAGTCTCCGAAACTTTCCAATGAGAAAAAGAAAGAGGTTTTAAATCAGGCATTTGGATCAGCAAGCACATATGTCCTTAATACTTTGATGATTCTGGTTGACCGCCACCGCGAAGACCAGATCGCAGAAGTCGCTGACCAGTTCATCGCCCTTGCAAATGATGCAAAAGGCGTGGCTGAAGCGCTAGTTTACAGTGTCCAGCCGCTTACTGCAGAACAGGCTGAAGCTATTTCAGCTGCGTTCGCGCCGCAGGTTGGCAAACAGACACTTCAAATCGAAAACATTGTAGATTCCAATTTGCTTGGAGGCGTAAAGCTTCGCATTGGGAACCGCATTTTTGACGGCAGCTTGCGCGGCAAGCTAGACCGTTTAGAACGTAAATTGCTAGGCTAAGATTCGTAGATAGGGGTGAAACTCATGAGCATCAAAGCTGAAGAAATCAGTGCGCTGATAAAATCGCAAATCGAAAATTATCAGTCGGAAATTCAAGTGAGTGATGTGGGTACAGTTATCAGTGTTGGTGACGGTATCGCCCGTGCTCATGGCCTCGACAATGTCATGGCTGGAGAACTTGTTGAATTTTCAAACGGCGTTATGGGTATGGCACAAAACCTTGAAGAAAATAACGTCGGTATCATCATTCTTGGACCTTTCACGGACATCCGCGAAGGTGACGAGGTACGCCGTACGGGCCGCATCATGGAGGTTCCTGTTGGGGAACAGCTTATCGGCCGCGTAGTAAACCCTCTTGGACAGCCAGTTGATGGCATGGGTCCAATCAGCACAACTAAAACTCGTCCGATCGAATACAATGCACCAGGCGTTATGGACCGTAAATCAGTTCATGAGCCATTGCAGACTGGTATCAAAGCGATTGACGCTCTTGTTCCAATCGGACGCGGACAGCGTGAATTGATCATCGGTGACCGCCAGACTGGTAAAACATCTGTTGCGATCGATACAATCCTTAACCAAAAGGGCCAGGACATGATCTGTATCTACGTTGCAATCGGACAGAAAGAATCAACTGTACGTAACGCGGTTGAAACTCTCCGTAAGCACGGCGCGTTAGAATATTCTATCGTTGTTACAGCATCTGCTTCACAGCCGGCGCCGCTTTTATACCTTGCTCCTTACGCTGGTGTAACAATGGCGGAAGAATTCATGTACGAAGGCAAGCACGTGCTTGTAGTATATGATGACCTTTCTAAACAAGCGGCTGCATACCGTGAACTTTCCTTGCTACTTCGCCGTCCTCCGGGCCGTGAAGCATATCCAGGGGATGTATTCTACTTGCACTCCCGCTTACTGGAGCGTGCTGCTAAGCTGAGCGACGCTAAAGGCGCAGGTTCAATCACAGCACTTCCGTTCATTGAAACACAGGCAGGCGACGTTTCTGCTTACATTCCAACGAACGTTATCTCAATCACAGACGGACAGATCTTCTTGCAGTCTGACCTATTCTTCTCTGGCGTACGTCCAGCGATCAACGCAGGTCTTTCTGTATCCCGTGTAGGTGGATCCGCTCAAATCAAGGCGATGAAGAAGGTATCTGGTACACTGCGTCTTGACCTTGCTTCATACCGTGAATTGGAAGCATTCGCACAGTTCGGTTCTGACCTTGATAAAGCAACTCAAGCGAAGCTGAACCGCGGTGCCCGTACGGTAGAAGTTCTTAAGCAAGACCTAAACAAGCCGCTATCTGTTGAAAAGCAAGTAGCGATCCTTTATGCACTTACTCGCGGCTTCCTTGACGAAATTCCATTGCAGGATATCCGCCGCTTCGAATCTGAGTTCCATACATGGTTAGACCACAACCGCAAAGAAGTGTTAGACCATATCCGCACTACGAAGGAACTTCCTTCTGACGACGATATGTCTGCTGCAATCAACGACTTCAAAAAGACGTTTGCAGTATCTGAATAAAATTTAAAGCAATAGCCGGACTGCCCATATCTGATTCTGAATGGAAAGAGTGAGGACATGCCGGCCAGGCTTTACTTTGTACAGGAACAATCTTTGAAAAAGGGTGGTGAGAACCGAAATGGCATCTTTACGTGATATAAAATCCCGTATTACTTCGACTAAAAAGACGAGCCAAATTACCAAGGCAATGGAAATGGTATCAGCAGCTAAATGGAACCGTGGGGTAATGAACGCGAAAGCATTCGTACCATACATGGAAAAAATCCAGGAAGTGACTGCTTCCATCGCAATGGGCAGCAAGGATGCAAACCATCCGATGCTGACAAGCCGTCCAATCAAGAAGACGGGATATCTAGTGATAACATCAGACCGTGGACTCGCAGGGGCATACAACAGTAACGTCCTTCGCCAGGTCTACCAGACGATCAAAAATCGCCATAAATCAAATGATGAGTTTGCAATCATCGCGATCGGACGTGTTGGCCGGGACTTTTTCCAAAGCCGTGGCATGAACGTTGTCCTTGATATCATCGGCATTGCAGACCAGCCGTCCTTCTCTGAGATCCAGGATATCGCCAGCAATACAGTTGGCATGTTCTCAGATGGAACATTTGATGAACTATATATTTACTACAGCCATTACATCAGCGCGATTTCACAGGAAGTGGAGGAGAAGAAGCTGCTTCCGTTAACGAACATTACAGCTTCAACAAAACTGACTTCTTATGAATTCGAACCAAACGCTGAGGAGATCCTGGAAGTTCTCTTGCCGCAATATGCAGAAAGCTTGATTTACGGTGCACTGCTTGACAGTAAAGCAAGTGAACACGCTGCTCGTATGACAGCTATGAGAAACGCAACGGATAACGCGAAAGAGCTGATCAATTCCCTCAGCTTGAGCTATAACCGTGCGCGTCAGGCTGCCATTACCCAGGAAATCACCGAGATCGTCGGTGGAGCTGCAGCGCTCGAATAGATGGAATCATTGGCTTTTGCAGCCAGTTGATATTTTTTAAAACTATCGGGGATGTGGCATGATGTCCACATCCCATCATGATGTATATATTTCAACAAGTACGTTAGGAGGGAACAAGATGAACAAAGGACGCGTTCTCCAGGTTATGGGTCCGGTTGTTGACGTAAAGTTTGATAGCGGCAATCTTCCTGAGATCTATAACGCTTTGAAAATTGTAAGTAGCGATGCGGATGTTAACATCGAACTAACTCTTGAAGTAGCCCTTCACTTAGGTGATGATACAGTTCGTACAATCGCGATGTCTTCCACAGACGGTCTTAAGCGTGGAGTGGAAGTAACAGATACAGGTGCTGCCATCTCTGTACCAGTTGGGGATGTAACACTTGGCCGTGTATTCAACGTTTTGGGTGAGTCAATCGATCTTGACGCTCCACTGCCGGCTGATGCACGCCGTGATTCAATCCACAGGGAAGCTCCAACTTTTGAGCAGCTTTCTACTGAGGTTGAAATCCTTGAAACAGGAATTAAGGTAGTTGACCTGCTTGCTCCATATATCAAGGGTGGAAAAATCGGATTATTCGGTGGTGCCGGTGTAGGTAAAACTGTATTAATCCAGGAATTGATTAACAACATCGCTCAAGAGCATAGCGGTATCTCCGTATTCGCAGGTGTTGGTGAGCGTACACGTGAAGGTAACGACCTTTACCACGAAATGACGGATTCTGGCGTTATCAAGCAAACTGCGATGGTATTCGGACAGATGAACGAGCCGCCAGGAGCACGTATGCGTGTTGCCCTGACAGGTTTGACAATGGCTGAATATTTCCGTGACGAGCAAGGCCAGGACGTTCTTTTCTTCATGGATAACATCTTCCGTTTCACGCAAGCAGGTTCTGAGGTTTCTGCCCTACTTGGCCGTATGCCATCAGCGGTAGGTTACCAGCCGACTCTTGCAACAGAAATGGGTAAATTACAGGAACGTATCACATCTACTAACGTAGGTTCTGTTACTTCAATCCAGGCGATCTATGTACCAGCCGATGACTATACTGACCCGGCTCCGGCTACAACTTTCGCTCACTTGGATGCAACAACAAACCTTGAGCGTAAGCTTTCTGAAATGGGTATCTACCCTGCGGTGGATCCACTTGCTTCGACTTCACGTGCATTGACACCTGAAATCGTTGGCGAAGAGCACTATTCAATTGCTCGCCGCGTACAGCAAACATTACAGCGTTACAGAGAACTTCAGGACATCATCGCGATCCTTGGTATGGACGAACTTTCTGATGAAGATAAGCTAGTCGTACACCGCGCTCGCCGTGTCCAGTTCTATCTATCTCAAAACTTCCACGTAGCTGAGCAGTTTACTGGTCAGAAAGGTTCTTACGTGCCAGTTAAAGAAACAGTTAAAGGATTCGCAGAAATCCTTGACGGCAAATATGACCACCTTCCAGAAGATGCATTCCGCCTAGTTGGCCGTATCGAAGAAGTTATCGAGAATGCAAAACGTATGGGTGTAGAGGTCTAATAACGGACCAGGAGGGTAAAAAATGAAGACGATTAAAGTCAGTGTTGTTACTCCCGATGGGCCGGTGTATGAGTCGGATGTAGAAATGGTAAGCACTAAAGCTCGCACAGGCGAACTTGGAATCCTGCCAGGCCACATCCCAATGGTTGCACCGCTACAAATTGGCGCTGTCCGTTTGAAAAATGGCAGCAATACTGAGTTCGTTGCGGTCAGCGGCGGCTTCCTCGAAGTCCGTCCTGAGCAGGTAACCATCCTTGCCCAGTCCGCTGAACAATCATCTGAAATCGATCTTGAACGTGCCCTTAGAGCAAAAGAACGCGCTGAACAGCGCCTGCATGAAAGAAAGCAGGAAAACGTTGACTTCAGACGCGCAGAACTTGCCCTTCAGCGCGCAATCAACCGTATTTCAGTGGCTGAACGCAAAATCTAATGTTTTGACAAACACCCTCCGGGACGCCGGAGGGTGTTTTTTATTATCAAGAGTGGAAAATCTCCCGCCTAATAGATTTACATATCTGGGAGCAGCTTCCGTTTCGCTATAAAAACTAAAATTTCGCTATTAAAAATGAATTATCGCTATAAAAATCATTTTTTCGCTATAAAAAATCGAAATTCGCTATAAAAATTTTATTTTCGCTATAAAACATTTTCTTCTAAAAAAACGGATGTGTTTAAGACATTGAATCATGCTGATAAATCATGTTTAGTCGCATCTGTTCCTCAAGTTACAACAGTTTTATCAAAAAACGGTTGTTTAGAGATTGATTGCTCCTTCTTTTCTCTAATAATGATCCCCAAAAAATCTCGCTAATCAAAAAGTCCACAATTTCACCATATCCTTTGCTGCAACAGAACTTAAAAATGTTGACAAACATCACTGACAACTAAATCCAAATGGGTTAAATATAGAATGTAACCGATTGTCTTGTTTTAGGAGCAGCGCAAAGCCAAAACAAGGAGGCTGCACACTCCAAAACCCGGCGCTGCAATATCAACAAAATGCCTGATAAAAAGAATGTGAATAAATTGACTTCTGAAGAACTATGTATGAGAGGGGACGACTCTCCAGGCAGTCCATCCTTGCCTTTGAAATGAAATTATTTTTCTATCAAAAAGGCTTGGAAGAAGGTTGCCAGATTGTTCAAAGCCTTGTCGACACACTATTGCAACAATGGTATAATTGTTATCGGTTACAAGATTAAAAAGTTTGAAAATTTTACAACATTGGAGGGATGGGCATGGAACAGTTTAATCTATATCAAAATAACTATTTGATAGTCTTTGTGTTCCTATGTCTCGGGGTATTGCTTCCTGTTGTTGCATTGTTCGCAGCTAAGCTTCTGCGGCCAAAGTACAAGCAGGACGAGCGGAAATATACCACCTACGAGAGCGGAATAGAACCGTTCAGCGATGCACGCGTTCAGTTTAACGTCCGTTATTATGTGTTTGCCCTTATGTTCGTTATTTTTGATGTAGAAACAGTGTTTTTGTATCCATGGGCAGTCGCCTATGAGAAACTTGGAATCTTTGCGCTGATCGAAATGTTGATCTTCGTCGTAATGCTTCTTATCGGACTCATCTATGCATGGAAAAAGAAGGTGCTAAAATGGATTTAAGATTGGATGATATTTCACCTGAAGAAATGGCAGAACTCCAAAGAAACGTATTTGTGACAACACTTGAACAGGTAAAAGGCTGGGCACGCAGCAACTCGATGTGGCCTATGACATTCGGTCTTGCATGCTGCGCGATTGAAATGATGGCATCCAGTTCGGCTCACTATGACCTGGATCGTTTCGGAACTTTTTACCGTAACTCTCCGCGACAATCCGATGTCATGATCGTGTCCGGTACAGTGACGAAAAAAATGGCACCGACAGTGCGCAGGCTGTATGACCAATTAGCAGAACCTAAATGGGTAATCGCGATGGGCTCATGCGCTACAGCAGGCGGTCCATATGTAAAATCATACTCAGTTGTAAAAGGTGTCGACCAGATCGTACCAGTCGATGTTTACATACCGGGATGTCCGCCAAATCCAGCAGCTTTAATTTACGGGATTAATAAATTAAAAGAGAAAATCCGTTACGAGGCGAAAACCGGGAAGAAGGTGATCTAACCGATGAGCGGGGAAAAGGATTTAGAGCAGATAAAGAGAGAAGCAGCTGAAAAAGCAAAGGAGCTGGCAAAACAGCGCCTAGCCGCGAAACAAGCGGGAGAAGGAAACGACCCGAAACAGGTTGCCGATCAAATCGCTGAACCTGTAGTGAAAGAAAGCGTGGCAGCAGCAGCAACTGATGATGCGGATCTGGCGAAGAAGAAGGCCGCCGCAGCAGCGAAAGCGAAAGCAGCCGCAATGGCGAAAATGAAAGCGAATGCGCAGGCGGGAGAAGCTCCAGCGGCATCAGAAGCCAAAGCTGAGGTTTCTGCTCCGGTCGAAGGACAAGATGCTGATCTAGCCAAGAAAAAAGCCGCCGCAGCAGCGAAAGCAAAAGCAGCAGCACTTGCAAAAATGAAAGCAACCGGCCAGATTGAAGCAAACGCCGAGTCAGAAGCACAAGCAGCAACTGACGCAGCAGATGACGATGACCTAGCCAAGAAGAAAGCCGCAGCAGTAGCAAAGGCGAAGGCAGCAGCGGAAGCGAAATTGAAAGCAAAGGCCGAGGCAGGCGAAGGAGCAGACGCTTCATCAGGAGACGATGACGATCTTGCGAAGAAGAAAGCAGCAGCTGTAGCGAAAGCGAAGGCAGCAGCGGCCGCTAAAGCAAAAGCCGCAGCATCTGGCGGCGGATCCGCTGACGATGAAAAAGCGAAAGCGATTGCCGCAGCAAAGGCGAAAGCCGCAGCAGCAGCGAAAGCAAAATCAGCAGCCGGTGCAAAAGCCGGAGCAGAGGAACCTGTTGAAGAGAAGAAGCCTTCTCCAAACCAGCCTTACTTAGATAAATATGTAAAAACAATCACAGACAATCTTGGTGCTGACATTTTGGAAGATTCGTATATTAATCCTCTTTCAAAGGATGTGCCTACGCTTGTCGCCAAGAGAGAATCATATTATCGACTGGCTGAATTCCTGAAATACAATGAATTGCTAGGATTCGATTATCTATCAGAGCTTCACGGCACTGATTTCCAGACACATATGGAAGTGTATGTTCACTTATACTCATACAAAAACAGGCAGTCTGTCGCACTGAAGGTCAAGCTTGACCGCAATGACCCAGTTACCCAGTCGGTACAGCCTCTATGGGCAGGAGCGGATTGGCCTGAGTGTGAGGCATACGACTTGCTTGGCATCAAATTCGAAGGCCATCCTAACCTCCATCGCATCATGCTTGGTGAAGACTGGGTCGGCCACCCATTAAGAAAAGACTATGAACCGTATGATGTGGAGGTGTAGCCCGTGATACGCACAGAAGAAATGCTCTTGAACGTGGGCCCGCAGCACCCTAGTACACACGGTGTATTCCGCCTCGTTCTTAAAATTGACGGTGAGATCATTGTTGAAGCAAAACCGGTCATCGGTTATTTGCATCGCGGGACTGAAAAACTTGCAGAAGATCTGCAGTATACACAGATCATTCCTTATACAGACCGGATGGACTATGTATCAGCAATGACGAATAACTACGTAATCGTCCATGCAGTTGAAACAATGATGGGCATCCAGGTGCCAGAACGCGCCGAGTACTTAAGGGTTCTCGCAATGGAATTGAACAGGGTTGCCAGTCACTTGCTGTGGTGGGGAACCTTCATCCTCGACTTCGGGGCGACGAGCCCATTGCTCTATGCATTCCGTGACCGTGAAATGATCCTGAACCTCCTGAATGAACTTTCAGGTGCGCGCCTGACATTTAACTACATGCGTGTAGGCGGCGTTAAATGGGATGCTCCGGAAGGCTGGCTTGAAAAGGTTGCTGAATTCGTTCCTTACCTAAGAGGGCAGCTGAAAGGATACCACCAGCTTGTATCTGGTAACGAAATCTTCCTTAACCGTACAAAAGGCATCGGCAAATATACAAAAGAAGATGCCATCAATTACTCATTGAGCGGCGCGAACCTTCGCTCAACCGGCGTGAAATGGGATTTGCGCAAGGATGAGCCGTATTCGATCTACGACCGTTTCGACTTCGACGTTGTCACACGCGAAGAAGGTGACGCACTTGCCCGCTACTATTGCAGGCTGGGTGAAATCGAAGAATCACTAAAAATCATTGAACAGGCTTTGGAACAATTCCCGAAAGAGGGAGAAATCATGGCCAAGGTTCCGAAAATCATCAAGGCTCCAAAAGGGGAAGCGTTTGTCCGCATCGAAGGATCCAGAGGCGAAATCGGCTGCTACATTTCCAGCGATGGCAAAAAAGAGCCATACCGTCTTAAGTTCAGAAGACCGTCCTTCTACAATCTGCAAATCCTTCCTAAACTACTAGAAGGTGAAAGTATCTCGAATCTGATTGCAATTTTAGGAGCGGTTGATATCGTTCTTGGGGAGGTAGACGGTTAATGGTTCAGGATCTTCTCGAATCAAGCGCAGGCCTTTTCAACTTTGGAATCTTCTTCATTTTGGCTGTCATTCTGCTGTTCGTAATCCTAGGTTTCGTTACGATGGCGATATTGGCAGAGAGAAAAGTGCTTGGGTTTATGCAGGGCCGTTACGGTCCGTCACATGTCGGCGGTAAATGGGGTCTTTTGCAATCTGTAGCCGACGTAGTAAAGCTTCTTGTAAAAGAAGATTTGATTCCAAAAGCAGCGGATAGACCGCTGTTCATTATCGCACCGGTCATCGCGTTCGCTCCATCCTTCATGGTAATGGCGACGATTCCGCTGACCGATAAATTGCAATTTGCGGACTTGAATGTCGGTGTCCTATATTATGTCGCCGTTTCAGGATTGACGATTGTCGGAATGTTGATGGCTGGCTGGGCTTCAAACAATAAGTATTCTTTGCTAGGCGGTATGCGAGCCGCTGCACAGATGATTTCTTATGAAATCCCGCTTGTCATGAGCGTGCTTGGGGTCATCCTGCTTTCAGGCAGCCTCAGCTTGAATGATATCGTTGAAACACAGCGGGAAAGCGGCTGGTTCATCTTATGGCAGCCTATCGCTTTCATTGTTTTCTTCATTGCGGCTACCGCTGAATTGAACAGGGTGCCATTTGACCTTGCTGAAGCGGAAAATGAGCTTGTTGCCGGTTTCCATACCGAGTACTCTGGCTTCCGCTGGGCAATGTTCATGCTTGCTGAATATGTGTATATGTTCGCAATGTCTGCCTTGATCACGGTCATTTTCCTGGGTGGCTGGCTGCCGCTTCCATTCATGGGCTTCATTCCAGGAGCAGTATGGTTCGCACTTAAATTCAGCGTTGTGGTATACATTCTCATTTGGTTCCGTGCTACGTTCCCGCGTATCCGGGCTGACCAATTGATGGAGTTTGCCTGGAAAGTGCTGTTGCCGGTAGCATTGGGAAACATCTTCCTGACTGCTTTGATAAAAGAAATTTTTCTAAAATAGGAAAGGGAGCATGCCGCTTCCTGCATTAAAGGGGTGAATAACGTGCTAGGATGGACTAAAGGATTAGCTTATACCCTTAAACAATTGACTCGCGAAAAGCTTACTTATGATTATCCAAATCAACCGATTCCGCTCCCGGACCGATTCCGCGGAATTCAGAAGTTTTATCCCGAAAAATGCATTGTCTGCAACCAGTGTGCCAATATTTGCCCGACAGAATGCATTAACTTGACTGGTAAGAAGCATCCTGATCCAACGAAAAAAGGGAAGATCATCGATACGTATGATATCAACTTCGAACTTTGCATCCTCTGTGACCTATGCACAGAAGTTTGCCCGACTGAAGCGATCATCATGACGAACAACTTTGAGCTTGCTGAATACAGTCGGGATGATTTATTTAAGAACCTGGAATGGCTTGACGAAAATGATGAGAACATACGGAAGGTGAATAAAGCATGACGTTAACAGGCGAATTTTTTGCGTTTATGTCACTTGCTTTAGTGGCGGTAATCGGCGGCGTGCTTTTATTGAACCTTACAAAGGTCATCCACATGGTCGTAGCGCTCGTCTTTACATTCGTCAGTATTGCAGGGATTTATGTTTTGCTGTCCGCTGAATTCGTAGCGGTTGTCCAAGTAATGATTTACTCCGGCGCGATCACAATCATCATGCTTTTTGGAATCATGCTTACCCGTCATCACGGTGAAGAAGCGGAGCCTAAAGGCGGAGGGTTGCGCAAGCTGCTGTTGTTCCTTGGAGTCCTGGGCTTTGGGGCTGCTGTCTACTTAGGAATCTATGACTTGAATTTCGAAGCAGTGCCAAATACGCTGCATGAAAACAACACAGAACAAATCGGGATTTCGCTTTACTCGCAATATATCATCCCGTTTGAACTTACATCCGTGATCCTGCTTGTCGCACTGGTTGGAGCAATTGTGCTGGCGCGCAAGGATGACGAAAAGGAGGGTGACAAGGAATGAGTTCTGTTCCAGTTTCAGCCTTTCTCGCACTTGCACTTATTCTTTTTTGCATCGGATTGTACGGTGCTTTGACTAAACGGAACACCGTGATTGTGCTGATTTCGATTGAGTTAATGCTCAATGCCGTCAATATCAATCTAGTAACATTCAGCAAATACGGGGTGAACCCATCCATCACAGGCCAGGTTTTCGCGTTGTTCGCGATCGCGGTCGCTGCCGCAGAGGCTGCAGTGGGACTGGCGATTCTGATCGCTCTTTACCGCAACCGCAGAACGGTCAATATTGATGAAATGAATCAGCTGAAAAATTAATTGATTCATAAGACAGCGGTGCCTTGGCACCCGCTGACAAACGTATAGAAGATTTCTTGTAGCTGGACTGCCCCGTGTAAGACGGGCCTCAATCTGACGGGCGTATACATGATAGACAACGCGCGTTCAAAAAAGGGGATTGTGATATTAATGGAGAATGCTTGGCTCATTCCGCTGTTCCCGCTTGTATCCTTTCTATTGCTTCTTCTGTTCGGTAAAAAGCTTAAAGAAGCGAGTGCTTTCGTTGGAATACTGGCGACGCTTGCCTCATTGGTTTACTCCATCCTTGTGCTGCTCGAGCGCTTATCGGAGCCGACCTACAAAGCTGAAACCGTATGGCTGACAATAGGGGACTTACAACTGACTGCGGGCTTTGAAGTAAACCAATTAAACGCATTGATGCTGGTGATCGTATCTCTTGTCAGTTTCCTTGTACATACCTATTCAAAAGGATATATGCATGGTGATGAGCGGATTCCGGTTTTCTATGCTTATCTAGGATTATTTACTTTTGCAATGCTTGGTCTCGTAATCTCGCCGAATCTTTTGCAGACCTATATTTTCTGGGAATTGGTCGGTGTAGGTTCATTCCTGTTGATCGGATTCTATTTTTACAAAGAAAGCGCCAAAGCGGCGGCGAAAAAAGCTTTCATCATGACCCGTATCGGGGATGTCGGGCTGCTGATCGGAATGATCTTATTATTCTGGCAAACTGGCAGCTTTGAATATGATGAAATTTTTGCCGCAGTGGAAGAAGGCGCTGTTTCCGGAACAATGATTACATTGACTGCAATCTTGATTTTTATCGGGGCAGTTGGTAAATCAGGTCAGTTCCCGCTTCATACATGGCTTCCTGACGCCATGGAAGGCCCGACACCTGTTTCTGCGTTAATCCACGCAGCGACGATGGTTGCGGCCGGTGTCTACTTGGTCGCATCGATGTTCCCGCTGTTCAATGCGAGTGAGACAGCTATGTTGACTGTGGCGATCATTGGTGCCTTCACAGCGATCTTTGCGGCAACAATCGGCCTTGTGCAGACTGACATCAAGCGCGTTCTCGCGTTCTCGACGGTCAGCCAGCTTGGCTATATGATGCTTGCATTAGGCTCTGCCGGTTATGTTGCCGGAGTATTCCACTTGATGACTCACGCTTTCTTCAAAGCGTTATTGTTCCTTGCAGCAGGCAGCGTCATCCATGCTGTACATACTCAGGATATTGAAAAAATGGGCGGGCTTTGGAAAAAGCTTACCTTCACTGGACCTTTGTTCCTGATAGGAACACTGGCGATCAGTGGTGTCCCGTTATTCTCAGGCTTTTTCAGTAAAGATGAAATTTTGATTGCTGCATGGGCACATGGCAATTACGGCCTGTTCTGGCTCGCAGTGATCGCGGCGTTCTTCACAGCATTCTATATGTTCCGCCTGTTCTTCATGGTGTTCTCTGGTGAGGCACGCAGCGAAATGAAGAATGTCCATGAATCACCGTCAGTGATGACATTGCCGATGGTTGTCCTCGCTGTACTGGCTGTTGTAGCTGGTTATGTGAATACACCGTGGTTCGGCTCATTCCTTGGCGACTGGCTTGTAGAGGGCAATGAAGCGCTTGGACACGGACATATCGCAGGTCCTGGCTGGATCATGATTGTTGCAACAGCTGTTTCCTTGCTTGGCATCCTGCTTGCATGGATGATGTACAGCAAGAAATCCATTTCACGCGACTGGCTTTCAAGCAGAGCGCCAATTGTATATGGCATTGTCAAGAATAAGTACTATATTGATGAAATTTACAACCAGACCGTCGTGTTTGGTGCGAAAGCGATCAGCTTGTTCCTTCGCTTCATCGAGATCTTCCTTGTTGAAGGAATCGTCAAGCTGACAACTGCTGCCGTCCAGGCGCTCGGCAAGACTGGTGCGAAAATTCATAGCGGCCAAGTACAGACATATGGCACAATCGCCTTTGTCGGCCTGGCAGTATTGATGGTCATCTTTGCGTTAACAGGGGGGTATTTGTAATGGATTTCAATTATTTTCTTACCTTGCTGGTATTCTCCCCTTTACTAGGTATCCTGCTGCTGGCATTCATGCCAAAAGCAAATGAGTCAGGCATTAAAATGCTTGGTGTATTGGCAACACTTCCGTCATTGATTCTTGCGTTGATTGCATATTTTTCGTATCGCGGCGGAAATGACCTTGCTAATTTTTCGGAAAAATTCCGCTGGATCCAATTCGGCGGCCAGGGTGCCGAACAATCCGGCATGTTCAGTGTCAATTATGAACTTGGCATCGACGGATTCGGCCTTGTCATGGTGGTACTCACTGCAGTGATCGCTACGCTTGCGGCACTTGCATCCTTCCATATCAAAAAAGAGTGGAAAGGCTACTACATGCTTTTCCTGCTTCTTGAAATCGGGATGCTTGGCGTATTCACATCACAAAACTTGATTTTGTTCTTCCTTTTCTTCGAAATCACGCTGATTCCAATGTTCTTCCTGATTGGGAAATGGGGCTATTACGAAAAAGAAAAGGCTGCTTACAGCTTCTTGATCTATAACGGTCTTGGCTCAGCCATCCTGTTGATCGTCATCATGGTGTTATTTTCAAGAACAGGCACTTCAAACATTGAAATGCTAAGAATGATTTTAAACACTGAAAATGCGCCTTTAGTAGCGCCGGTTTCAGAGTCACTGAAGATGGGATTATTGATTGCCTTGCTTGTTGCCTTTGGCGTCAAGCTGCCAATCTTCCCGCTCCACAGCTGGATGCTGCGCGTACACGTTGAGGCGCCGCCTTCAATCGTCATGATCCACTCAGGGATCCTGTTGAAAATCGGTGCTTTCGGTTTGATCCGCTTCGGGATGGGAATCTTCCCTGAACAATTTGCCGATTTGACCGTCCTGCTGGCAGTACTTGGGGTCATCAATCTGCTATACGGAGCATTCCTTGCTTTTATACAGACAGATTTCAAGATGGTCCTTGCTTACTCTTCTATTTCCCATATGGGTATCGTATTAATCGGACTTGGGGCAAATAATGAAGCGGGAATTCAAGGGGCTATTTTCCAGGTTGTATCTCACGGCTTGATTTCAGCATTATTGTTCTTCCTTGTTGGTGTAATGTATGAGCGTACTCATACAACGACACTTGCGAACCTTGGCGGCCTTGCGAAGGGCATGCCGATTGCATCAGGCTTCTTGCTTGCCGGCGCAATGGCTTCACTCGGCTTGCCAGGCATGTCCGGATTCGTCAGCGAATTCATGGCGTTCTTTGGTCTATTCAAAGAAATGCCAGTCCTTGCAGCGGTTGGTACGCTTGGCATCATCATGACTGCCGTTTACCTGTTGCGCGCTGTGCTTGCCATCACATATGGCAAAGCTGAACGCGAATTCGTCGGGATTTCCGATGTCCGCTCATTTGAATGGGCGCCGATCTTGGTGCTTGTAGGCTTGATTGTATTAATTGGGGTATATCCAAACGTTCTTAGTGAACCGCTACAGGCAACATTAGAGACTATCTTGATGGGAATAGGGGGGTGATGAAGGATGGATTTAGATACACTTCTATCATTTGAATGGGGGACGATGACTCCGGAATTCATCATCCTTGGTATCCTGACATTATTATCAGTGCTTGATTTGTTCCTGCCAAAGCATGTCGACCGGAAAATTCTTGGCTGGATTGGCTTTGTCGGTGTCATCCTGGCGCTCGTTTCACTCGTGTCCTTGATTGGACATGAAACAACATCAATTTTATTCGATACCTTCAGGCTCGATTCATTCGCGATCGCATTCAAGCTGATCCTCCTCGTCGGAGGAGCACTTGTATTGCTTTTAGCGATTGACTTCAATCATAACGAAGGTCTCGAGCTGTATAAAGGCGAATTCTTCTATCTGTTCCTGGCTGCATTGCTGGGTGCAATGATGATGGCATCAAGCGGCGACTTGATTACCTTGTTCGTCGGTCTTGAATTGCTTTCAATTCCTTCTTACATCCTGGCCGGTATGAGAAAGAGAAACCTTAAATCTAACGAATCAGCGATGAAATACGTCATCAACGGCGGTATTTCATCGGCAATCACATTGTTCGGCATGAGCTATGTTTATGGAATCGCTGGCACAACGAACTTGAAGGGAATCGCAACAGTCTTCGGAGGCATTTCCGATGCTCAGCATATTTACATTCTTGGACTGGCATTCTTCATGATCTTTGTCGGGCTATCATTCAAGCTTGCATCCGCTCCATTCCATATGTGGGCGCCGGATGTATACGAAGGAGCTCCAACTCCAGTCACTGCATTCTTGAGCGTTGTCTC
This sequence comes from Mesobacillus subterraneus, assembly GCF_023715485.1. Classification (GTDB taxonomy): domain Bacteria; phylum Bacillota; class Bacilli; order Bacillales; family Cytobacillaceae; genus Mesobacillus; species Mesobacillus subterraneus_B. Next base: position 229,918 of record NZ_JAMBOF010000005.1, read on the forward strand.
AAAAACAGCCGGATTTGTGATCATCCTCCGTATCCTTTTATCTGTATTCGGATATATTCCTGTTACACAAGAGGATGGACAGCAAATTCCGCTTCTGTTCGCTATCCAGGATTATATTGCTTTCCTTGCGGGAGCAACAATGATCATCGGTAACGTCATTGCCTTAAGACAGCACAATATCAAGCGCCTGTTCGCATACTCAAGTATCGCGCACGCAGGTTACATCCTTGTTGCGCTGACAGCAATGTCATTCGTAACATTCGATGCGATCTGGTTCTATCTGCTGGCATACGCATTAATGAATCTTGGCGCTTTCGCCATCATTCAATTGATCACAATGAAAACAGGCTCAGAAGACATCAGCCATTTTGCCGGCCTATACCGCCGCGCGCCGCTTCTAGCAGTCGCAATGGGAATCTTCATCCTGTCACTCGCAGGAATCCCTGGTACAGCAGGCTTCATCGGCAAGCTGAACATCTTCATGGGAGCATTGATGGTCGACCAGGCACATTACGTTCTTGTATCGATCATGATTGCCACAACGGTAGTCTCATATTTCTATTACTTTGGAATCATGACGCAGATGTTCTTCCGTCCGGCAGCTGACGAAGCGAAAATCTCACTCCCGGCAGGAACGACCGCAGTCATCCTATTTACTGCGATCGCAACAATCCTGTTCGGAATTATGCCAAACGTGGCGTTGGACTTCCTGCACACGAACTTTAACCAGTTCGTCGATTTCATGAGGTAATTTACGGATTGAATCAGGTTTTGGGGAAAATCTATTCGAAAACAAAGGGGTAAAATAAGACTGGCCTGCGAAAAATTGCAGGCCAGTTTTTTTGATTTGTTGCGAGTTTATGTGATCGGATTGGCGTGGGAATCAAGATTATGGTCACATAAAAGGGGTTTATGTTCCCGAAGAAGCGAAGAAATCGAGAAACCGGTCACATAAAAAGGGTTTATGTTCCCGAAGAAGCGAAGAAATCGAGAAACCGGTCACATAAAAAGGGTTTATGTTCCCGAAGAAGCGAAGAAATCGAGAAACCGGTCACATAAAAAGGGTTTATGTTCCCGAAGTGGCGAGTAAATCGAGAAACCGGTCACATAAAAAGGGTTTATGTTCCCGAAGTGGCAAGTAAATCGAGAAACCGGTCACATAAAAGGAGTTTATGTTCCCGGAGTGGCGAGGGAATCAAAATACCGGTCACATAAAATGGATTATGCTACCGAGGTGGCGAGGGAATCAAGATACGGTCAATATAAAATGGTTTATGCGCAGGATAAAAAATAAATTGCCGCTAGAAAAACAGTTTTCAACGCAAATTGTTGTAGGTGTGTAGTTGTCTGGTAAATTAGACTTTTCCAGTAAAAACGTTGAAACTTTCCGTAACCTGAAACGTCTAAATTACAGGTATGCAACTCCTTTATGTTAAAATGAATGGAGGAAAAGGGGGAACAACAAATGATTTCTGGTTTTGGCCCATTCGCGCTGATCAGCATACTAACACATCTCGTTTTCATCGCGCTTTCCTGGTGGGCGTTACAGGCATTCCAATTCGAGAAACTGCTAAGGGCAAACCATGTGGTTCAAGCCCGTGTCTTATATATTTTAGCTTCCATAGCCTTAGGCTCCACAGTAAGCAATTTCTTCCTTGATTATCTCCAATGGTCACAGCAGCTGCCGATGATTTTCAGCTGATTATAGGACATGGGCTTTATTAGCTTATGCATAAAAATCGGACTAAAGTCAATTGGTAAAAAATTAGGTCTTCATACATGTTTTCAAAACGAGAGTTTTTAAGTAAAATTGGCATTGTGTTTGTTTTTGCGAACAAACATGTTTATTTTTTCACAAACATTGGACACCCGGCTAAGTTGATTAGCAGAATCGTGTCAAAAAGTGACGAGAATTCCCAAGTATGTGTTTTGCTCTCCTGGTAAGAATGGTAGTAAGGGGAGAGTGAATCGGATATGAAGAAAATATCGTTTATTTTATCAATTTTTGGCATTATTGGTTTTATTGTGCTCCAAGCTGGGAATAAAACGACTGTAGCTGACGCGAATCATGAAATCAAAACTCTGGCCTCAGTATTGCAGGACGAAAATATTTTGATCACTGGGTGGTCTTTATATGCAAGGGAAACACTGGAAAAAGACGATGTGAATGGTCTGGTAAAAGATCTGAAAGCTAAGCTTCCGGATTGGACATGGACAGGCGGCAATGGATCTAACCATGGAGAAATCATTGCTGAATCAAAGTCCCCAGGGCTTCAGGAGAAAATTAAAATTGTTTCGACCGACACAAACGGCCAGATACATACGTATGTCATGTATGAGGTCAGAGGTCAGTTCTGGAATAAAAATACAGAAGCCTTTTTAAGTAAAAATTTACCAAGCATAATATTTGACATTTTTCGAGGAAATGCCACAACTTTCTCTTGTATCGAAGGCGAAATCAATGATAAGATAAAATCGGCTTTACCTGTTTATAAAAGTAAACTGCTAAAGGCATTCAATGCTAAAGAAGTAGAAGGGTTAGAAGAGGACTCATTTATTTCTGTCTCAGCTTCTTCGCCTTTATTCGACAACTCATTGAGCAGTGAACATGACATGAATATGCAGCTTGGATTACGGAAAACTGAACGATTGGGCGCTAAGACTACCATCGTAGTTGGCACACCCATCATAACGATTGAATATTAATATAGAGAAATTGGACGCGGAGGGGAATACACTTGGAAAAAATCATCGTCCGCGGCGGACAAAGGCTAAGCGGTTCTGTAAAAGTTGAAGGAGCTAAGAATGCCGTCTTGCCTGTTATCGCTGCAACATTATTAGCAAGTGACGGAAAAAGCGTAATTCGTGATGTGCCAACTCTCTCCGATGTATATACCATCAACGAAGTATTACGTTCTTTAAACGCCGTAGTGGAGTTTGAAAATAACACGATTACAGTAGATGCATCCAGAGAGTTAAAAATAGAAGCACCTTTTGAGTATGTGCGTAAAATGCGTGCTTCTGTATTAGTAATGGGATCCCTGCTTGCCAGGAACGGCCGTGCTCGCGTAGCGTTGCCAGGCGGCTGTGCAATCGGTTCCCGTCCTATCGACCAGCACCTTAAAGGTTTTGAAGCAATGGGTGCGAGTGTTAAGGTAGGCAACGGTTTTATCGAAGCCGAAGCAGTCAATGGTTTGCATGGAGCTAAAATATATCTTGATTTCCCTAGTGTTGGCGCTACGGAAAACATTATGATGGCTGCAGTCCTTGCAAAAGGCACAACCATTATGGAAAACGTTGCAAAAGAACCTGAGATCGTCGACCTTGCAAACTTCCTGAACAAAATGGGAGCAAAGGTAGTTGGTGCCGGTACGGGCACAATTCGTATCGAAGGTGTTGAAGTGTTGTTTGGCGCAGACCACAACATCATTCCAGACCGTATCGAAGCAGGAACATTCATGGTTGCATCTGCAATCACAGGCGGAGACGTCCTTGTACAAGGCGCTGTGCCAGAACACTTATCTTCATTAATCGCCAAGATGGAAGAAATGGGCGTTACCATTATTGAAGAAGCAGAAGGCCTTCGTGTCATCGGACCTGAAAAGCTTAAAGCAGTCGATATCAAGACGATGCCCCACCCTGGTTTCCCTACTGATATGCAATCCCAGATGATGGCACTGCTATTGCGTGCTCAGGGAACAAGCATGATTACGGAAACTGTATTCGAGAACCGCTTCATGCACGTGGAAGAATTCCGCCGCATGAACGCAAACATCAAGATTGACGGACGTTCTGTCATCATGAACGGACCATCTGACCTTCAGGGAGCAGAAGTGGCAGCAACTGACCTGCGCGCCGCAGCATCACTGATCCTGACTGGCCTGGTAGCCGATGGAATGACTCGAGTAACAGAATTGTACCACCTTGACCGTGGATACGTTGATTTCCATCTGAAGCTTGCTGGACTTGGTGCAGACATCGAACGCGTCAGCGAAATCGAAGAGCAGCCAGTAACTGAAAAATTAGTCTCAGACATGAACGCATAAATAATCTTACTCAATAAACCGGAGAATTGTGCTTTAACGTATAGTTCTGCGGTTTTTTGATTTTTTACAGGCTCTATCCGTGTGGAATACGTTCTATGACTGTTTTTTAAAAAAATCTTGTCCAATTTCGTGTTTTAAATTGTTTTGGTACGATGCAATCAGTTTCTTAGTATTAGTTTTGACTGCGAGAATATACGAATGGATTTTCCAGAGCTTTTTCAAATTGTGTCATAAATGCTTGTCCGCCTCCATAAGAATGAAATGAGACGGTATTAACCGCAATAATTTCATAATGGAGGCTTTTTCTATGTTAAAAATCAAACCACTCATCCTACTAGCTGCAATCCTATTCGCTGTCACACTCCTCATACCAACTATTCTCGTCCTCCCTTTTATGGAAGAAAAGGCAGGCGGGAAACTGGGCGAAGAGCTGCAAAGGGAAGCGAAGGATGTCGCTGCAGCACCGACTGAAGACTCGGCTGTCGAAGTGGCTGTATACCGGACAGCTTTGTCGGCGACAGAGAAGCTTCCGCTTGATGAATACTTAATTGGCGTCGTTGCCGCCGAGATGCCTGCTGAATTCGAGCTTGAGGCATTGAAGGCTCAGGCACTGTCTGCAAGGACCTATTATGTAAGACAAATGCTGCTCCCGAATAAAGTAGGCGTTCCCGAGGGAGCTCAGCTGAATGATACCGAGATTCACCAGGTTTTTAAAAATAAGGAAGAATTGAAAAAGCAATGGGGCGTCGACTACAAATGGAAGATCAAGAAAATCGCGGAGGCTGTTAAAGCAACTGATGGCCAGGTGCTCACCTATGACGGAGCCCCGATTGATGCAACATTCTTTTCAACTTCTAATGGCTTCACAGAGAATTCAGAGGAATACTGGTCGAATTCGCTGCCGTACCTGCGCAGCGTCGAAAGTCCATGGGATTTGGAATCGCCCAAGTTCCGCAGCCAAACGGTGATGACGGTTGCTCAGGTAGAGTCTAAGCTTGGCATCAAGCTGCCTAAATCCCCGACCATCGGCAAAGTCATCTCCCGGACAGCCGGAAACCGCGTCGCGAAAATCGACATCAGCGGAAAAGTTCTCACTGGGAAAGAAGTCCGCGAAAAACTCGGACTCCGATCAAGCGACTTCTCCTGGGAGCTTAAAGGCAGCAGCGTCGTCATCACCACCGAAGGCTTCGGCCACGGCGTCGGCATGAGCCAATACGGAGCCAACGGCATGGCCACCGAAGGGAAGACCTACAAAGACATCGTCCAGCACTATTACAAAGGCGTCGAGATCAGTGATGCGGATAGTATGCTTAATAAGGTGACGGCGAAGAAGTAACCGGTTAAGGGCACAGTCACTCGATGAGGCTGTATACGAAAAGAATAATGACAAGGCCAGGGCAAACAGCGCCCTGGCTTTTTAGCGCGATTCGGTGCGGCAGTTGACTTTTTATTTCTTCACGGGTTCAGTATGGCATGTGTACTTTTATTTTTTCGCGGGGTCGAAGAATGTCTCGATGTCAGGTGGCATGTGGTAGATGCGGCCATTAGTGGTGCCAGTGAAGGGGAGATTCAATGAAATTAAAAGATCACTTGCTGTTTTTGATGAAATACCGCTGCAAAATTCTCTGAACATCTGATTCTTAATCGTTGGACTAATTAGGAGGAAAAGCTCTTTTATAGTCTTGTGGTGAGCTGTTTTGGACTTATGTCCGCACACGGGACAGCACCATATCCATTTTTCGCGATACATGCCATATGCTGAACAAGACGGACATTGGACTCCTTTTTGAAGGTCGTCTGGAGTGAGGGAATATTGTTTCAGAATGTCAGGGTGGTGTGGAGAATGATTCTTTACAAGTGACTTTGATAACTTTTTTACTTCTTTGTCTGTAAAACTTGGATTTGGAGTGGAATCGTCGATCTGAAGAACGCGATTTAGTAATACATCTCCTTTTACGATCAAGTTATTCAGGGATCGGTCACTTACCTTGATAATAGTAGAAGCATTGCTGATAGCAACTATTTGGTATATGGGCGGAACACTGAACCTATGGTTCTTCAACCATCTTTTCAAATGCCAGGCTTGCATACGAACCTGGTTAATGGGATTATCATATGATTTTTCTTGACCATCCTTTGTTTGAATCATTTGTTCGGAATGTTTGTCGAAGAAAAGGGTTCCGGAATAGGCTTTTGTTTCAATTAGAAGGATATAACGAAGAGTTAAAATGAGGGTATCAATCTGGAAATGCCATTTTTCATCTTGAAGGCGTAAATCCCGAAAGACATGGAACCCTTTTTCGGGTAAAAAACTTAATCGGTAATCCGTTTGCAGCTCACCTTTGTAACCAGCACGCCAGGCTTTGTAATCTTGTTTAATAAATGAGAGTTTGGGATGATTTGGTATGATTCTTTCCATTAGTGCCTCATACATGAGTAGGCGAATTGGATATGTCCTTTCCTTTTCAATCAAAATGGTCACTTCCTTATTAGTTTTTATATAAATTCTTTGTTTTCACTGAAAGTACCTACCGATAAACCAGTTTTATTATGAAAGTTCTGTGTCCCAATTAACCAGTTGAATTATAATTCCACGGTTGGCAGCAATAATTAAACGGTTAGAGCCAATAATTAAACGGTTGAGACAAAAAATTTAACGGTTACAGTACTTTTTTTAACGGTTGGACTAAATGAGTGCCCAAAGTCACTACTAAATTCAAAAAGCCAGCCTCAATCACAAGGCCAGCCCCTCAAAAACCGTAACTAATTACTATCTTAAAAATAAATCCAGCTATAATCCCCGAACTCTCTCCTCAATCCCGAGCAAAACCCTTCCCAATCGTACAAATTTCCCGCTGAAGTACGCGTGATGGATGAAATGCGAGGCAGCCAAAACCCCAATTACGTCTTTTATAAAATCAATGATGGTTGCGGATCGGTACGGGACATAGCTCTGATGAATCTCATCGAGCAGGCCGTAAAGGATGGCCACACCCATGAATGCAAAGCTCAGCACAGGTGTGAAGCGCGTGGTCGTCAATGCGGCCAGAACGAGCAGCACATACAATATCCCGAACTCAACCAAATGGAGCGATTCTTTCAGGAAGCGGTCCACGCCCTGGTTTGGGAGCTCGACCAATGCATCAGACGGATTGCTGGACATGATCCAAATCGCTGCCATATAGGCGAGCGGAAGAATTCGTAAAAACCATACAAGTAACTTTTTCATTCTAATACCTCACTTTATAGTAATAACTCAAACAGGGTAGCAAACGCATCCCCAGGAAATAACCGAAACAGAATGGCAAACGCATCTCCAACCAATAACTGAAACAGAATGGCAAACGCATCTCCAACCAATAACCGAAACAGAATGGCAACGCATCTCCAACCAATAACCGAAACAGAATGCTAAACGCATCCCCGAGTAACAACCCTGAAAGAGTCCCAAATCCACCCCGAAAAACTTTTTTGCATAAAATAATCATCTTTGTCGAAAAATAAGCAGTAAAATTTTTTTCAACTCTATGTATATATTTTTTCGCTTCTGTTCAGACTGATTGCTGAGGTGATGAAAATGAGAGAGGAAAGATCTTCTCAAGACAAAAAGAACAGCTTTTTCAAGAAGCGGTGGGTGTATCCAACAGTTTATATTGCTAGTGCCGCAATCATTCTAACTGGAGTCCTATGGTATCAAAACAGCGCAGGCGACCAACTTGATCAGTCCGAGTACAAAGCGACTGACATGCCTGGCAAAAAGATGAATGAACAGCCAGCAGTTGAAGTAAACCGCGCGATGGAGAACTTCGTAATGCCAGTGGTGAATGAAGACGATGCTGTCGTTCAAATGGGATTCTATGATAATGACAGCGATGCGGCCGAGCAAGAAGCAGCTCTAGTGTTCTATGATAATACGTACCATCCGAACACTGGATTAGACATTGCTTCAAAAGACGGCAAGGAATTCGATGTAATCGCGTCACTAAGTGGTACTGTCACTAAAGTCATGGAAGATAGTTTACTTGGAAATGTCATCGAAATCGAGCATGACAAAGGTATTGTAACACAATATCAGTCGGTTAAAGACTACCAAGTTAAGGTTGGCGACCAAGTTGAGCAAGGACAAGTCATTGCTACATCCGGTTCAAGCCTGATCAATGAAAAGGCTGGCAACCACGTACACTTTGAAATCCGTAAGGACAATGTCCCTGTCAATCCGCATGAGTACTTCAACAAGCCTCTAAGCGCATTGCAGGAAGCACAGATTACGGATGAAAAAGCTTCATCTGATGCAGATGCAGGAAAGTCTGAAGAAGCTTCAGAAGAAGATGCTGAAGGAACGTCTCCATCAGAAGATGGTGTTGACGGAACAACTCCAGCAGAAGACAAGCCTGCTGAAGACGGCTCAGATAAAAAAGACGCCGGCCAGGATAAAAAAGCTGGGGAAGATAAGGACGCAGGCGAAGACAAAGACTCTTCAACCGACTCTGACACTTCTAGCAACTCTTAATAAATCTAAAATTTCCGGAACCCGCCTACCTTTAAAGGCGGGTTTTTTTATTGGAATAGTACGAAATCCTTCTAGTTTAATTAAAAAGTAAATCTATGGTAAAATCAGACAGAAGGAGGGATACATATGAAACGAGCAATATTCATGATCATGTCGGTCTTAATTGCGGCAATCATTTCTGGGTGCAGCAAGGAGCCTACTCCGGAAGAACGGTTTTCACAGTATGTAAAGCTTTGGAACGAACAGAAGTTTGAAGAAATGTATGATTTTTTATCAGAGAAAGCGAAGGGTTCCATCACGAAAGAGGAATTCGTCAATCGCTATAATAAAATTTACAAAGATTTAGAGATTGACCAGCTGAAGGTCAGCTATAACAAGCCTAAGGAAGAAAGAGAATATGAAGAAAAGGCAGACCTTCCTTTTTCAGCAAAAATGGAAAGCGCTGCAGGACCGATCGAGTTCGATAACACAGCCACCTTAGTAAAAGAAGAACGTGAAGACAAAGCCAATTGGTATATTGATTGGAATACGACCTATATTTTCCCTGAGCTTGGGGATGGGGATAAAATCAGCTTCAAAAATGTCCAGGCTGAACGAGGCAGCATCCTTGACCGCTCGGGAAATGGACTAGCGGTCAACGGGACAGCTGCCCAGGTCGGAGTAGTCCCTGGTTTGCTGGGCGAGCAAAAAGAGCAGACAATTACGAAGCTGGCGGAACTGCTCGATATATCAGAAGAGCAAATCAACAAGGCAATGGACGCAGGCTGGGTAAAACCTGACCTGTTCGTGCCGCTCAAAAAAATTTCGAAGACGGATAAAGGTCTTCATGAAAAAATTTTTGTGATGAATGGTGTCAAAAGCCAGATGGTCGGTGCGAGGGAATATCCATACGGAGAGGCATTGTCCCACTTAATCGGCTATGTCGGCCCGATTTATGCCGATGACCTTGAAAAGCTGGAGGGAAAAGGCTACACCGCAACCGAACTCATCGGCCGCCGCGGCCTTGAACAGGTTCTCGAAGAACAATTGAAAGGAACAAACGGGATCAAGATTTCAATTGTGAAAGAAGACGGCACGGTCAAGACTCTTGCTGAAAAGCCTGTCAAAAACGGAGAAGATGTCCAGCTGACAATTGATGTCGTGGCCCAGCAGCAGTTATACGATCAGCTAAAAGGAAAAGCTGGCACCGCATCGGCAATCAATCCGGCGACAGGTGAGACTCTGGCACTCGTCAGTGCTCCAGGATTCGATCCGAATGAAATGACGCTCGGAATCTCGCAGAACAAACTCAAAATACTAGAAGATGATCCGCTCAAGCCAACCCTTAATAGATTCAAGCGGACCTATGTGCCTGGATCCGTAATCAAGCCAATCACAGCGGCAATTGGCCTTGAGAGCGGCAAACTCCAGCTGGATACTGCTTATGAAATAACCGAGAAACAGTGGAGCAAGGATGCGTCATGGGGCGGCTACAAAGTGACTAGATATTCCAATGTAGTAGGCAGCATCAACCTTGAAAAGGCGCTGATCTATTCGGATAACATTTACTTCGCACAGGCAGCGCTGGGAATGGGTCAGGATAATTTTACAGAAGGCCTGAAGAAATTCGGCTTTGAGGATCAGCCGGAATATCTCTATCCAATCGAGCCGTCGCAGATTGGCAAGATTGACAGCGAACTCAGCCTGGCGGACTCAGCTTATGGCCAAGGACAGATTGAAATGAACATCCTTCATCTAGCAGCCACTTATTCACCAGTCGTAAATAAGGGCAACCTGATTAAGCCGATTTTGAATATGAAGGATGAGCAGGGACAGGTGTGGAAGGAAGGTCTGGTCAGTCCAGACAATGCTGCGGCTCTTAATGGCATGCTGACAAAGGTCATCACCGATCCAAAAGGAACAGCACATAATGGCCTGATCGCAAACAATCCGCTCGCCGGTAAAACAGGTACCGCGGAAATTAAGGAGAAGCAAGGCGGGAAAGGCCGAGAGCTAGGATGGTTCGTCGCCTACAATCCGCAGTCCGCCGACATGATCGTCGCGATGATGATCGAGGATTCGGGGTCAAAGGATGTCGTCACAAGGCTGAAAGAGTTTTATGAGTTAAGATTGCAGAGTGGAATGTAGCGAAGTCCGGCCGAAACAGGCCGGGCTTTTTACTTGTGGTTTTCTATTTCGAATTTTCAGCTATTTTGATATAATATTTCGTAAGACGAAAAATATTAGGAGGAATCAGAAATGTCTTTGCATACATATCCTTATCCTTCTCAGCGCATGGCAACTGTTGCGCGCAATGGGATGGTTGCTACTTCTCAGCCGCTTGCTGCCCAGGCTGGGCTTGATATTTTAAAAAAGGGCGGAAACGCGATTGATGCAGCTATTGCGACAGCGGCATGCCTTACAGTGGTAGAGCCGACTTCAAACGGGATTGGCGGCGACGCGTTTGCGCTTGTATGGGTAAAAGACAAGCTGTATGGCCTGAATGCGAGCGGTCCTGCGCCGCAATCGATTTCAATTGAAAAGGTGAAAGAGCTGGGACATGATAAAATGCCTTCGCATGGCTGGATTCCTGTTACCGTTCCTGGTGCTCCTTCCGCCTGGGCAGAGCTGTCCGCAAAATTTGGGCGCCTGCCGCTTACCGAAGTGCTGCAGCCAGCAATCGACTATGCACGCAATGGTTACCCGCTGACTCCGACTCTCGCAAAATATTGGAAGGGTGCTTTCAAAGCTTACCAGAATCGATTCCAGGGTGAAGAATACGATGAGTGGTTCCGTGTTTTCGCTCCGAATGGCAAGGCTCCTGAAGTCGGTGAGATGTGGAAATCGGAAGATCACGCGAATACGCTTCAAGAAATAGCGGAAACGAATGGAGAGAGTTTTTACCGAGGTGCTCTCGCAGATAAAATTGCAGAAGCATCTGAAAAAGCGGGGAGCTTCCTCAAGAAGTCTGATCTTGAAAACTATCATCCTGAATGGGTAGAGCCGATTTCTGTGTCGTACCGCGGACATGAAGTCTGGGAGATTCCTCCGAACGGGCAAGGAATTGTGGCCTTGATGGCATTAAATATTTTAAAAGGCTATGAGTTTACTCATCGTGAAGATGTAGAGGGTGTCCATCTTCAGCTTGAAGCGATGAAGCAGGCTTTCACAGATGGCAAGGAATACGTAACCGACCCAGCAGCGATGAAAGCGAAAGTAGCGGATCTTCTCTCAGAACAGTACGGTGAGGATGCGCGTGCCAAAATCAATGAAGAAGCTAGAATGCCAGAACCGGGATCACTGCCAAAAGGCGGGACTGTCTATCTGGCGACTGCTGATGGCGAAGGGAATATGGTTTCTTTTATCCAGAGCAACTATATGGGCTTTGGTTCAGGCGTTGTCGTTCCTGGAACAGGCATCGGCCTGCAAAACCGCGGACACGACTTCTCGCTTGACCCTAACCACGCGAACGCACTTGCTCCGGGCAAGAGAACATACCATACCATCATCCCAGGGTTCATCACAAAAGACGGCCAGGCATTTGGTCCATTCGGCGTGATGGGCGGCTATATGCAGCCACAGGGCCATGTCCAGGTGGCGATGAACATGATCGATTTCGGTTTGAACCCGCAGTCAGCATTAGACGCGCCACGCTGGCAGTGGATCGAAGGCAAACAAATCGAAGTTGAACACAGCTTCCCGAACTATATCGTCAAAGAGCTTGCTGCCAGAGGGCATCAGATGAAGGTGGCATATGATGGCGGCGGCTTCGGACGCGGCCAGGTCATCGTCCGCAATCCCGAAACAGGCGTTTTGACCGGCGGAACGGAAATGAGAACAGACGGAGCAATTGCCTGCTGGTAAATTAATTACGTGGGATGGCTCACAAATTATATTTAAATTGAAGGGACACTCATAATGGAGTGTTCCTTTTTACTATTCTGTAAAATCGTTACAGACACGCCAAATCTATGGAAGTCTTTTACTTCCAGCTTGAAAAAATTTTTTCGACAATCTCTCCCCTATCATATTGCTTGCAACCCTTACTACTACTGACGAAATTGCCACGACCGTTAAAATATCGACATAGTAAGCGATTACATTTTATAAAAATAGTATCTTGACCTGCCTGGACATTATATGGATAATTAAATTAAATTTTCTAAAGATTTAGTTAAATTGTATAAATGGAGGAATTAACTTGGTTATATTAATTGGCCTGCTGGTGATTACCGGTATCAGCCTGTTCCTGGGTTTAAAGAAAAACAAGGTGATTTTCCTTGCCGTTCCATTCCTTAGTATATTTCTCTATTTCCTCATCCAAATCATCATGGTCCCAGCTCCATTTTTTGAAACGTTAAAATTCATCTTCAGCCTCAGCTAAATCCATCAAAGATTAACGAATACTGGTATCGGCTTTGCCTGGCGCAAAGTTCATATAACCCAAATTCATAATAAAGGAGTGGAGAGCTTCCGTACGTGATTTTCTCGAAAGTCTCTGTCGTTATTCTTTAAGGATTTTACAAAGGGGATTAGCAAACACAAAGGGGTGTAAATGTGAAGAAAATTGATAAGTCAGTTGCTGACGCGTATTTCCGTGAAAAAAACCGTAACATGATCATTTATTTCGCAATCTGGTTCCTCGTTTCGTTTGGTGCAGTCATGATCGCCGAGCCATTAAGCGAGATTTCCATTGGCGGATTCCCGTTCCACTATTTCATGGGAGCACAGGGAGCTGTCTTGACTTTCATCATCCTGCTGTTCGTTAACGCGAAAGTCAGCGATGGCATCGATAAGAAGTATGGAATTGATGAAGAGAAGAATGTTCGCCTGAGCGAGGGAAAGAGCCTGGACCACTAAGTTTGGTGAAATAAAAAAGAGTACATGAAAAAGGGGGAGAACTTTGGATACACAATTCTTGGTCTCATTATCTATTATTTTAGCCACATTTGGTTTGTACATTGGGATTGCGGTTTTCAATACTGCGAAGCAGACATCTGATTTCTACGTTGCTGGACGCGGCGTACCGCCAATCTTCAACGGGATGGCAATCGGCGCTGACTGGATGAGTGCTGCTTCCTTCATCGGGATGGCCGGTACGATCATGCTTCTTGGCTATGACGGCCTTGCCTATATCATGGGCTGGACGGGCGGCTATTTGCTGCTTACATTCCTGCTTGCTCCGCAGCTGAGGAAGTACGGACGTTATACTGTTCCTGAATTCATCGGTGACCGTTTCAACAGCCATACTGCTCGTGTAATCGCAGCCATTACGACAATCATCATCAGCTTTACGTATTCGATCGGCCAGCTTTCCGGTTCTGGTGTGGTCATCGGGCGACTGTTCGAAATCGATGCGAAGCTTGGGACGATGATTGGGGTTGTGCTGATTGCCACATACGCTGCTTTCGGAGGAATGAAGGGGATTACCTGGACACAGGTTGCTCAGTATATCATTTTGATCATTGCGTATTTGATTCCGGTCATTTTCATGTCCTTGCAAATCACGAGCAGCCCGCTGCCATGGCTTTCATACGGGGAGCTTGTCGGGAAAATGGGTGAGCTCGACCGTGAGCTTGGAATTTCTGAATACTTCGCTCCATTCACGAACGGCACGAAATGGCAGTTCCTTGCCCTTATGTTTACATTGATGGCCGGTACGGCGGGCCTTCCGCACGTTATCGTCCGCTTCTATACGGTTTCTACGATGAAGGCTGCACGCTGGTCAGGCGCCTGGGCACTTCTTTTCATCGGCTTGCTTTACCTTTCTGCACCTGCCTATGCAGCGTTCTCACGCTTCATTTTAATGACGAAGGTTGCTGGCAGCAAGATCACAGAGCTGCCTGCCTGGACAAAAACATGGGTGGATACTGGCAAGCTTCAGCTTGCAGACGGAAACGGGGATGGCGTCCTTCAATGGAAGGAATTGATCATCTCCAACGATATCGTCGTTATGGCCACGCCTGAAATCGCAAACCTTGGTGTATTCGTCATCGGCCTTGTAGCGGCAGGCGCTATGGCCGCTGCCCTTTCCACAGCCGGCGGCTTGATGATCGCGATTTCTTCTGCTTTTGCACACGATATCTACTACCGTGTCATGAAGCCTAACGCTACGGAAAAAACTCGCTTGAATGTGGCGCGTATTTCAATCGTTGTTGCTACATTGTTCGCTGGTCTGATTGCCCTTGACCCTCCTGGAGCGATCACGCAAATCGTGGCCTGGGCATTCGCGCTTGCTAGCGGTACGTTCTTCCCTGCGCTGATCCTCGGTGTATGGTGGAAGCGTTCGAATGCTCAAGGTGTAATCGCTGGTATGCTCGTTGGTCTCGGTGTTACACTGGCTTACATCTTTGCAGCTAAATACGGCGGCTTCACGATTCTCGGCATCATCGACACAGGTGCGGGAGTATTTGGAGCTTCTGCTGCGATCATTGCGAACATTGTTGTTTCACTTGCGACACCGGCACCAACGCAAAAAATTCAGGAGGAAGTACTCGACCTTCGCTATCCTGAACAGATGGTATATAAGAACGGTGAAGTTTGGATGAATGACGATGGAACAAAAGCTTTATAAGGACATATTGACGGCTGTGCAGTTCCACCCTTTATTCCAGGGGGTGGACGAGGGCACGGCCCTTTCCCTTGTCGAGGAATGTGAAGCGTTAACCTATGCAAAAAAAGAAATGATGCTCCAGGCAGATACACCTCGCCAGGGGCTTTTGCTGATTTTACAAGGAATTGCCGAAGTGTTCGTGAAAAACGGCGCAGGACAGGAAGAGGTTCTGGAAGTCATTCAAACAGGTGAAATCGTCGGTTTTTCCAGTCTTGCAGAATTCCTTGGCTTTGCCAAACCAGAGAAAACGCAGCCAACAGTAGAGGTAAGGGCAGTAGAGGAAGTCAAGGCACTGCTCATCCCTTTTACGGTACTTGCAAAAAGGTGGGACGACCAGGATGTCCATGACTATTTGCTGAGCCAGGTGGCCGTCCGGCTTAAGGATGTATACGGATCGCTTGCAGAACAGGTGAAAATGGCCAAGGGAATCGGTGAGGGTGAAACGATACTAGCGAGGGTGCAGGACCTCATGTCGGAAAATATTGTGTCTGTTTCTCCGGATACATGCATTCAGGAAGCGGCACAAAAAATGGCAGAGAACCGAACGAGTTCCGTGCTCATAGTCGAAGGGAAAGAGCTGAAGGGAATCATTACAGAACGTGACATTGTCGGAAGAGTTGTGGCGAATGGCCTTTCTTTTAGCGAGCCTTCCAGTGCGGTCATGACTGGGAATCCGGTGACCATCTCAAGGTTTGCCTATTACTATGATGCCTTTTCTGAGATTCTCTTAAAAGGAATCAAGCATTTGCCAGTTGTTGATCAAGGTGAAATAACAGGCGTCGTCACGCTTACTGATTTACTGCGGAAAAAGAATGATAGTGTGATGAAGACAATCAAGAAAATCGAGCAGGCGGATGAAGCGACCTTGCCTGAGATAAAAGCAACGATCTATGAAATAACCGAGACGCTGCTCAGAGACCGCGTTCCAGCTTTGTCATTGCTTGATATCGTCACGAAACTTTATGACCGCTTGATTTCCCGGGCAGTTGAATTAGCGCTCGAAGCGCTCGGTAAGAAGGGACACGAGCCCCCTGTTCCGTTTGCGTTTTATCTAATGGGATCAAGCGGCCGGGGGGAACAATTCATGCTGACCGACCAGGATCATTTCCTTGTCTATCGTGAAACGAGCGATCATGCTTATTTTAAAATGCTTGGAGAAGAAATCACCAGCATGCTTGAGAAATCAGGGTATGCCAGGTGCAAAGGCTTGATGATGTCGAGTGAATCCCAATGGAGAGGTACGTTACTGCAATGGCAGGACAGGGTCAGGAAATGGATGCTGCAGTCCAATAATGAGAATCTCTTGCTGGCACAGAACTTTTTCTCCTATCGATTTGCCGTGGGGAGTGATGAGCTCAACAGGGAATTCGAGGCTAATCTTGCCGAATTGCTTGACCGGTCAAAAATCTTCCTCTACCGAATGGCCCAGGCAGAAAGGGAGCAGGAAATCCCAACGCTCGATGAACCGATCAGGGCACTCTTTAAAATTGGCCGTAAAAGCATCGACATGAAAAAGGAGATTTTATTTCCTTTCCATCACAGCCTGCAAATTCTATCACTATATTATGGAGGAATTCCGGGGACACCACTGGAGAAAATCGCTGCCTTAAAGGAAAAGGGCATCTTCACAGAGGAGTTCACTCATGACTTAAAAGAAGCCTTCAGCCATGTCCTCAGCCTATATATCAGGCAAAGATGGAGCAATAAAGGCGGGGGTTCCGTCCTGTCCTTTGCCGCCATGTCAACCAGGCAAAAAGATGAGCTGATTCTAAGCCTGCGAACACTCCGGGAACTTCAAGGAATGGTATTCACGAGATTCTCAATCTAGTATTTGACATTACCGAGTTGTGACAGGCACGGGGGCAAGGATTTTTTAACTTAGCATCCGACATAATCAGGTTGTGACAGGCACTAGGGCAAAGATTATTTAAATCTAGCATCCGACAAAATCGTGGCAGTAAACAGGCGCTGCAAATGTATTTGTTCCAGCTTGCACATACAATGCGGCGGAATGGAATGGAAAGGAGGCTGGCATGTTCTTTCAACGTAAGAATATTTCCTGCTCGCTTAAGTACGAGATTATTCCTTTATCGACTCCAATCGATGACTTAACGTTTATCATTTTCGACACGGAAGCGACAGGATTTCAGATTGCGACCACTGACAGGCTCATTGAAATCGGCGCAGTTCCGGTAAAGGGACTGAAGGTGACTGAAAATGACCACTTTCAAACATATGTGAATCCACAGCGACAAATTTCTCGGGAAATAATTGAGCTTACATCGATCACAAATGAACAGGCAGCAAATGCTCCACTCGCCACGGATGCCATCGCCGATTTCTTTGACTATGTTGAATCACACGAAGCAGTCTGCCTGGTAGGACACTATGTCAGCTTCGATACACTCGTCTTGAAAAGTGAGCTGAAAAGGGAAAAAATCGCGCTGAAAAAGCTGTTCACCATTGATACGCTCGACTTGATTGGCTTTATCGCTCCGTCATACGATATGCGCGACCTGGAAAGATACGCAATGGCATTCGGCACACGGATCTATGACCGCCACAGCGCCATTGGCGATGCCCTGACTACCGCCTATTTGTTTACCGAACTTCTCCAGCAATTTAAAGACAGAGGACATTCCACCTGGGGCGAACTTATAAAGGCAACGGACAGCCAGATGCGCTCGATTCAGTTTTGATATCGATAGCTGGGGATATATTTCGGAAAGTTTAATTCGGACATGAATTGCTATATTCCAGAATTTTTTTTAATCCGAAAAAAGAACCCGGAGAAATTCATAACGGGTTCGGATACCTATCATAAAAAATTAATTTGCAATGTGAAAAGTAATGTTTGTTGAATGTAAAAATGTTATTGGTATTGTGGACCAAATTGCTATACCGGCGATTGGTCCTTTTCTTTTGTGTACATTTATAAACCATTTTACTTTGAAGTATTTAAGCCTCCTTTCGTTGAATTTCTTATTAAACTAAAGAAGCAGTAGAGTTGAAAAAGGAATTTATACTTTTTAGTCTAATTATTTTAAACAGACGTATTAAAAAGGAGGGCTTTATATGAATTTTACCATTCGTAAGATGCTCTACGAAGATACAAAACAAGTTCAAAGCATAGCGAAAACAACTTGGAATGCAACATATGAAGGCATAATTCCCTTAGAAGTACAAAATAACTTCTTAAAATCAAATTACAGTGATGAAAGTATGATACAACGTAGAGAACGTTCTATTGTTTATGTTACAGAAGTAGAGGAGAAAGTTGTCGGTTTTGCAAACTATTCCACAGTAAGGGATGGTGGAAAGGTCGAATTGGCGGCTATTTATCTTTATCCAGAATTCCAAGGTAAAGGGATAGGTACTGCTTTGATACAACAAGCGGTTAAAGAATTAAAAGGTATAAAAGAAATTTATATAAACGTCGAAAAAAATAATAAGATTGGCATTAACTTTTATGAAGCTAAAGGGTTCGAAATAGTTAAAGAGTCTGATTTAGAGTTCGATGGGCATATCTTAAAACAAGTACGAATGGTAAAAAAAGTATAATTATTCAGCTAACAAGTGCGTTGTTCCAGGAAGGATTAACCGCCTTTTTTGTTGAAATCCTTATTGAGCTAACGGAGCAGTTGAACAAAGACTGGAAATGTCAGAAAAGCAAGCAGGTGAGTAACATGTTAAAGAAAAATAGAGGAAAAATTAATGAAATAGTTTACAATAACACTGCTTACTACAACGGAAACTATAGACACTATCCGACTATTACAGGGTTAAAGGTTATAGTAGACGAAATTATAGAATCTAACTCAACGACTGAATACATTAGAATCACACCATTTTATATAAATGAAGTTTTGGATAGACAAATCGAGTTTGAGGAATATATGTTTTTTATAGAATGCAGAGATTGGTTTGACGAAAAGATTCAAGAAATGCATATCTTAGAATGTGTTGATCCTATTGATACTCCTAGAGCACTTAGCGACTTGAGAATAGGGGCGGCCCTTTATCCTTTATGCAAAAACGAAGATGTAGATGCTTTTAAAAATGCCCTTCAAAAATATAAAGATATTTTAAATGAACTTTTACTTAAAATGATGGATATTGCAAAATCAGAAATGGACTTGAAGGAAGAGCATTTACCTTTTGGTTATTTTTGTTTTGAAATCCATAGTGGATAGTGCTTATCCCACTAACGGAGCATTTTAGTTCAAGAAGGATATTTTACAGACGATAATAAAGTTAAAAATTAAATTTAATTAGAGGATTAGAAAATGGGAATAGTTTTATTTTCAGTTTTATTATTTGTACTGGGTATATTTTGTATGTGGATGGCAATTTTCAGTAGTAAGAAAGACTTTAAGGAGTTTGGTCCAGGTTTACCAACGGATTTAATTGAGTTTTTCCTTCTGATAATTTATAAGCTATTTCCTTCTTTAGTAAGAAGAATATTCTTATTCTTGTTAGGATTAGGTATTGAAGCTGTAGCTATTTTTATATTATTTATTTAAATTTTCTCTCCAACAAAGGGTGAATTGATTCCAGAAAGGATTAATGCACCCTTTGTTGAAGTTCTTATTAAGCTAACTAGATGCAGTTTAGCTTAATAAGAAATTGAATAACCAAAGACATATTAACGATGAGTGGGGATTTAAATGAAAAGTATAAAAGCGTTCTTATACTTCTTTGTATTGTTTGGATTATTCGATTTAACAAATACTTTTGCCAGAGAAAGTAAAGTTTTCGATAAACCCTTCAGTGCTTTAGATTCTATGGATGTTTACAGAGTAATTATGGCTATTTTGATTCAACTAGTTTATTTGTTTTTGATTTATGACACTTCTTTAAGATTTAAGGAACTTTCTAAAGTTAAAAGAAGTGCTTTAATTTTATTTGCAATATTAATTTCAACTGTATATTTTTTATTCCTAATTGGCATTTTTCTTGAATAAACAAGAGTCTTATTAAACAAACGAAGCAGGTTGAACAAAAATAATACTTTAAAAAGAGAAACTATGCGGACTAAAAAGGTGCGGGGTTTAAAAAGAAAAATGAAAAAAACGCTGGAAAGAATAGAATACAGCACCATTGAGGTGGAATTATATGCCTAAGATTGACAATATGTTAGCAATTCTATGGATGCTTCGTTCAGGTGAAAAAATTACTGCAAAACAAATTTCAGAAAAGTTAGAGATGAATATAAGGACTGTGTATCGTTATATTGATACAATTTCAACAAGTGGCGTACCTATAATTTCAGAACCAGGACATAATGGTGGATACACTTTATTGAACAATTTTATTGAGGCTCCTCTTTTTTTTGATTTTGAGGAGCAAACTTCACTATTTCACGCTGCTGTTTTTGCAGAAGAAGCCGGATATTATGGAGGTGAAGCACTAAATAGGGCCATTTCAAAACTAAGTAAATACTCAAATCAAGAGCAGGAAACAAAGATAAACCAACATTTAACTAGTCTTGAAGTAATAAGTCGATTAAGTTCACTCTCTATGGAACCTTTTTTGAAGGAGTTGTCGCAGGCCGTTGCTGACGGGTACTCAGTAAAAATTCTCTACCATAAAAGTGGCGAAAAGCAATTAAATTATAGATTGGTCGATCCGTACAGAATTATCTATTGGAATAATAAGTGGTATGTGATTGGATTTTGTCAACTTAGGAATGATATACGTAGTTTTAGAGTAGATCGAATTGAAAGTCTAATGCTAACCGAATATAAGTTTATCCGGCCAGAAGATTTTTCAGCACGTGACTTTTTTATAAAAAGTCTTCTTCCAACAATGGAAGATAAGAAAGGGATTATTTCTTTGGTTATTAATGGGGATAAAAGTGTATTGGCTGATATTTGCCAACATTGGTTTTTAGGACATTATTTACAAGAACGGACTTCAAATCAAGCAGTTTTTCTTCTTGAAAAAGATATGATACATACATATGTACCTTATTTACTTTTACCGTACAATAAATCTATTAAAGTTATTGAGCCAATAAGTCTTAAGAAAAGACTTATTGAAGTTCTGTCGGAATTAATAAAATTTCATCAAATATAATAACTTCCCTGACGTTAACTGTCAGGGAAGTTTTATTATACTAGCTATATCAATTGGTGATTGGAGTGTTATTGGATGCAAACAAAAAAAGCTTTTCTATATGTATTTAATACAATGTCGGACTGGGAATATGGATATTTAATTGCTGAACTAAACTCAGGAAGATATTTCAAAAGAGATTTAGCACCTTTAAAAGTACTTACAGTAGGAGCTAATAAGGAAATGATTACTACTATGGGAGGACTGAGCATAAAACCAGATATTTCCCTTGATGAATGTACTCTTGAGAGTAAAGATCTTTTAATCTTACCAGGAGGGACTACTTGGAGTGAAGAAATTCATCAACCTATCTTGGAAAGAATAGGCCAAGCTTTAAAGCTTGGCACTGTTGTTGCTGCAATTTGTGGTGCAACTGAGGCCCTTGCGAATATGGGATACTTAGATACTAGAAAGCATACAAGTAATAATTTAGAATACACTAAAATGGTATGTCCTAACTATAAAGGAGAAAAGTTCTATGAGGTGGGATCTGCGGTATCTGATACGAATTTAGTTACTGCATCAGGAATAGCTCCTCTGGAATTTGCGATGGAAGTACTCAAAAAATTAGATGTATTTGCACCAGATACATTACATTCCTGGTATAACCTAAATAAGACTCCTAAATCTGAATACTACTTTCAGTTAATGAATTCAATAAATAGCTGAGCTAAAAAATCAAATTAGCTGTTTTATATTAGTTCAAATAAAAATAATGAAGTAACTGAAAAGCTCACTTTCTCTATTTTGTTTTGCAGAGAAGTTGAACTTTTTAATTTGGAATTTCCATATCGTTGTAAATCCGCATTTTCCTGACGCTACCCCTTATTGAAGATACGTGTAAGATTCCTGATAGAAGTTTGTGTATTTTAACCGGAAATTTTGCTAACAAAAATAAATATACGGAATGAAAAAATGTCTTTTAGTCTTCAAATCGATATACAAATTCTATAACAAAAAAATAAAATTTATTAGTATAAATGCCTGTATATCAATAAAAATAGACCATCATTTTCAATTACAAATTGATGGTCTATTTGCTTTACATAATTAAATTTGTGACAGGTAACTGAACCCGTTAAGAAATTCACGGGTTCTTTATCATTACTGTATATTAATCAAAGCGCCATTCTTATAAGAAACAAACAATGGATTTCCAGACAACTGCTGATATTTCTGTGCTGTCCCATAAGAAACTTTCAGTGGAATCGCTTTTCCATCAATATCGAACTCAACGGTGAAATTATCTGCTGCCCCAACTACAGTTGCCTCCATAAACTCTATTTCTCCCGGAATCATCAGCTTCTGGCCAATCAGCACCATATCCTGCTTCAAACCGTTGGCTTCTTTCAATTCCTTCAGGCTTACATCAAAGCGCTGTGAGATATTGAATAGTGTATCACCTGGGTTTACAACATACATTCCTTCATGTAAATCATAAACGTGAGTCGGAACAGAAAGGGCTTGTCCAATATAAATGGATTCAGCAGCCAATTTATTTTCCTTCATCAATTCCTTTATGGTTACACCATATTTTTTAGCTAAAGAGAACAGTGTGTCGCCTTTTTTTACAAAATATACACCGGCTTCGTTTACAGGTGGCACTTCAAGCTGCTGTCCTGCTTTGATGACATCGGAAGACAGCGCATTTCCCTCCTGCAGCAGTTCAACGGACGTATCGAACTGTCTAGCCAGGCTGAAAAGCGTGTCGCCTTTCTTTACGGTATATAACGCTCCGCATGCATCTGTTTTCTTTTGTCCGACTCCGAGCAGCAATGCTGTTGCAACTGAACCGGCGACTGCTGCGCCGATTACTTTCCTTCTTCTCTTCAGTGCGACCTTGCGTTTTTGTTCTCTGATCCTTTGGTTTCTTGTTTGTCTGTATGTAACCAAGGTTTTCTCCCCCAATGAAAAAATAAACTCCTTAACAAAAATTCGCAACGATATAGGTTTTTATGTACTTAAAACTGGGTATACAGGAAAGTTTTTTTCATAAAATTGTTGAATTTTTCAAAAAACTTAACAATACCTTGTCCCTATTGCTTTTTTCGTGCATATATCCTCAACCAAGCTAATAAAATGTTACAAACCTGACAAAGAGAGTGTTTGAGGTGAGGAATCGTTAGAACCATATGTGGATTCAGCCGGGGACATGATTAATCTTAGTAATATTCAGAAGGAATATCCTTCTGCCGCAATAGAATTTTTTTGCGGAAAGCAGTAGCAGCCGATAAAAGCGAGTCTCATTTCACACTTCTCACATCCAATTTAGGGAGGGCGAGTGGTGTGCACGATTACATCAAAGAGAGAACAATCAAGATTGGAAAGTATATCGTGGAGACGAGAAAAACAGTTCGTGTCATAGCGAAGGAGTTTGGCGTATCCAAAAGTACAGTCCATAAAGACCTGACGGAAAGATTGCCTGAGATCAACCCTGACCTTGCCAATGAAGTAAAAGAGATTCTCGATTATCATAAATCAATTCGCCATCTTAGAGGCGGAGAAGCCACGAAAATGAAGTACCGCAAAGAGGAAAGGGAAGAAGAGCCGGTAAAATGAAAAAAATCGGAAATATGAAACCAGCAGATTGGAGGGAATGTAATTCAGCTGTGTAATAATAGCCGACATAACAATGAAAAATGCCCAGCTTAGATCAGAAGAGCCGGGCATCGCCACAAAAGGCGTGTATGATTCTGCTCAATACAAAAGCGGAGGCTGCCGCCTTTTTATCATGCGGAAAATTGGACAAGGCATTTGGTGGCCCCGTCCGCGCTATTTTAGTTCATGCTGCAATTTACATAGCAGATCTTTATTTCATGCCGGCTTCTTTCATTTTTGCTGCTCTTTCGGCCGCCTTTTCCGCCGCAGCCCGCTCAGCTGCTTCACGTGCTTCTTCCTCACGTTTGATTTCGTTTGCTGCCGAAACAATATCGGGCCCAATTGTGAAAAGCAGTGTCTGCAGCTCGGAAATTTCCCTGCTGATGCTGTCAATCGCATTGTTGACATACGACATTTCCTCAGCCTTCCACCCGCTGTTTAAATTCCCCTTGAAGTCCTGCAGCCTGCTTTTAATATCGTTCAAATCCTGTGCGTAATCACTGATTCTATTAGCCTGTGAATATGCCTGGCCGACATTAATCTTCATTTGGATCACCTGCTCTTTTTTTGATTCTTTGATTATAAAAGCTTATTGAAATTATTTCCAACAAAAACCTGTTAAAATTAAAAAAATGTAAACGAATAAATTGGAAGAAAAATAACCTTTTAGATAAATTTGGGTTTACTTTACTTTTGAATAGGGTAAATGGAACTAGATTTCTGGTTTTTTAACAGGGGATTTAAACTTATAAACCAGTTTACCCATAATTAATCAAATTCGAAATGGGACTAATATCCCTATTTTACCAATATTGGGGGTAATTAGTTGAATAAACTGACTAATATTGTAAGATATTTATATACTTCGAAATGCAACAAAGGATTGATGTAAAATTACACTTTTTGAATTAAAATGGTAAAAAATATGTAATTACCACTATACATACTATTGGAATATAAATATTGAGGGTTGGGGGTTATCGAATTGATTCTCACACTTTTTGACCGGAATCGGGCATTTGATCTCGTGCTGCCTGAACGTGTCACTGGAAGATACATACTGAACACGGAAGATAAAGACCAGAATCCGACGGATATGCTGGCCGTTGAGGGTGATGACGGACACTGGTACTTAAAGTCTAACAAACATGCATTTCTAAAAAATTCTGCTAACAAAATAGAATCAAAGGTCCTCATAGAACCATTCAAAACCTACACGATCCATCGAAATGACAATCAATCCGCGCTACTGTATGTTGAGCCGCAAACTGCCGACCGAAATGAATTCACAAAACATATCGCAAACACAAATGTTATTAAAATAGGACGCTCCCAGGACAGCCAGATTTGTTTTTCGAACAAATTGGTATCTGGTTCGCACTGCGTCATCGAGTATGACAAAAATGGCGATGCGATGATCAAGGACTTCAACAGTTCAAATGGTACATACGTAAATGGAGAAAGAATCAAGGAAAGGGTGCTGGCAGTCGGTGATGTCATTTTCATCATGGGCCTTAAAATCATTTTTAACGGCCGCCTGCTGTCGCTTAACAATCCGCATAAATCCGTGTTCCTGGACCGGAATGCCTTCAACTCCTTCATTGCTGAAAAACCGGTGGTGGAGAAAGAACTCAACCTCGATGAAATACATATTGAAGAAGAAAACGACCAGCTCTTTTACCGCTCGCCGCGCTTCAAGCGGGATATCGAAAATACAACGATTAAAATTGACCCGCCGCCGCAGCAGCCGAATTTGGATGAAACACCGCTGATGCTGCTTCTTGGACCGTCGATCACGATGGGAATGGCTTCGCTGTTCACTGGACTCCTGACTTTGCAGAACGTCATGCGTACCGACGGAGACATCATGATGGCGATGCCAACACTGGTCATGTCGCTCAGCATGATGATCGGAACTGTGCTTTGGCCGATCCTGACCAAAAAATACGAAAAGAAGCGCCGCATCAAACTCGAAGGCATCCGCCAGGAGAAATATTCGAAATACCTTGTTGAGATGCAGCAGGTAATTGCGGACGAGTGCAAGCACCAGAGTGAAATTCTGTTTGAAAACCATGTCACGCTGGAAAACTGCCTGACGAGAATCAAGCGCCGCCAGCGGAACCTGTGGGAACGCGGGATTGGACAGAATGATTTTCTGAAAGTGCGTCTTGGAATCGGTGACCTGCCGTTAAACGCAGAAATCAAGTATCCTGAAAAACGCTTCATGCTCGAGGACGATAACCTTCAGGATGAGCTTTACCAGATTGTTGATAAGCCGCAGATCCTGAAGGAAGTTCCTGTCACGGTTGACCTGACGGAGGAACGAATTAGCGGGATCATCGGCAGAAGGGATGAAGTGAAGAGCTTCGTTCAGGGGCTGATTTTTCAGCTTACAGCTTTACATAGTTATGACGAGTTAAAGCTGGTGTTCATTTACGATGAGCATGAGCATGATACATGGAATTTCGTGAAATGGCTGCCCCATGTTTGGGATGACGGCAAGACAATCCGCTTCGTTGCTACGGATGCGAATGAGATCAAGGAGCTTTCCGCTTATTTTGAAAAAGAAATCAGCGCGCGCCAGGCGCTGGCTGAGGAAGACCTTGCTGAAATCACCCAGCATTATATCGTCTTCTCGATGAACAAGGGTCTTGCAGAGAAGGCAGAGATGATGAATCTCCTTTTAAAAGAAAAGAAGCATATCAAGTTCAGTTTGATTGCCCTCTATGATGAGCTGAAAAACCTGCCGAAGGAATGTACGAATGTCATTGAGCTCGACAAGAGTTTTTCAAAGATTTATGACAAGGATGATATTTCAGGCAAGTATGTAGGATTCAATGCGGACAGTTATCTAGAGGAGGATGCTGAGGAACTGGCGGTGAAATTGGCCAATATTCAGCTGAATACCTCACAGAAGGCTTATACCCTGCCAGATATGCTGACATTCCTGGAAATGTTTGGCGTCGGCAAAATCGAGCACCTTAATGCCTTGACAAGATGGAAGGAAAACAATCCTGTCCATTCAATCGAGACGCAAATCGGCGTCGATACGACGGGTGAGTCTTTCATGATTGACTTGCATGAAAAATACCACGGGCCGCACGGCTTGATTGCCGGGATGACCGGTTCTGGTAAAAGTGAATTCATCATGACGTTCATTCTGTCGCTGGCGGTCAATTACCATCCTGATGAGGTTGCATTCATCCTGATCGACTACAAGGGCGGCGGCATGGCGAATGCTTTCGAAGACCTGCCGCACCTTGCCGGGACGATCACGAACCTTGACGGAGCTGCCGTCAACCGATCTTTGATTTCAATCCAGAGTGAATTGAAGCGCCGTCAGGCTATTTTTAGCGAAACGAGTAGAGTCGTTGACCAGAGCAATATCGATATCTATAAATATCAGAAACTATACCGCGAAGGCCTGGTAACAGAGCCGCTGCAGCATCTGTTCATCATTTCCGATGAGTTTGCCGAGCTGAAGGCACAGCAGCCTGAATTCATGGATCAGCTTGTCAGTGCCGCCCGTATCGGCCGAAGCCTTGGCGTCCACTTGATCCTGGCGACGCAAAAGCCGTCCGGTGTCGTGGATGACCAGATTTGGAGCAACAGTAAATTCCGCATCAGCTTGAAGGTGCAGGAAAAAGCGGACAGTATGGAGGTCATCAAACGCCCTGATGCGGCGGAGCTGAAGCAGACGGGACGATTCTATCTCCAGGTCGGCTTCAACGAATTGTTCGAGCTGGGGCAGTCGGCATGGGCTGGCGCACCATACTATCCGTCAGACAGGGTTGAAAAACACAAAGATGATAGCGTAGTGGTCATCGATGATCTTGGCCGCGTCATCAAGAATGCCCGCATCGACAAGCGCAAGTCGATGGTGAAAAATCCGCCGAAGCAAATCGATGAAATCACGGAATACCTTTCGAAAATGGCGCAGCAGGAAAACATCAAGGTCCGCCAGCTGTGGCTTGAGCCGATTCCTGAGCTCATTTACGTTGATAAGCTGAAGAAGAAATACGGTGTCGGCCAGCAAGGATTCGAGCTGAACCCGATCATCGGCGAATACGACGATCCGGCAAACCAGAGGCAGATGGTGATGCGGATGCCGATCAGCCATGATGGCAATGCGGTCATTTACGGAATCGCCGGCAGCGGTAAAACGACATTCCTGACGACGATGCTTTACTCGTTGATGGAGGAGCACACGCCGAACGAGGTGAATTTTTACCTGCTTGACTTCGGCTCAGAGACGCTGACCTGGTTCCGCGGTGCGCCGCATGTCGGCGATGTCATGCTGTCTCACGAAAGCGAGAAGATCCATAACCTGTTCAAGATGCTCACAAGTGAGATTGAACGGAGAAAGAAGCTGCTTTCGAATTACGGCGGCGATTTTATCACATATAACCAGATGTCCGGTGAAAGCCTGCCGTCAATCATGGTGGCAATCCACAATTACGCAGCGTTCTCCGAGATGTTCGAGGAGCTGGAGGAAGGTGTTTCATTCCTGACGCGCGAGGGCTTGAAGTATGGTATATACTTCATCGTCACCGCAATCAATACGGGAGCGATACGCTACAGGCTGCTGCAGAACTTCAAGCAGATGTATGTGCTTCAGCTGAATGACCAATCTGAATACTCTGGAGTGCTTGGCAATACCGACGGAGTGTATCCGTCCAAATCAAAGGGCCGCGGCATTTTCAAGAGCGATACAACATATGAATTCCAGACGGCCCATATCACAAGCGATATAGACAATATGTACAGCTTCATCACCGAGTATTGCAAGGACCTGCGTGAATCATGGACGCAGCCGGCCGCAATGCGGGTACCGATTCTTCCTGAAAAAGTCGATCTGAACTATCTGCGTGATGAAGCAAGAAATATGAACAGCAATAGAGTGCCGGTCGGCATTGAGAAAAACTCGCTGAAGACCGCACACTTCGATTTCCTTGGCAACTATGTAAACGTGGTTACTGCGCTCCAGAATGACCAGTGCTCAGGCTTTTTGCAGGGTGTCACTGAAATATTCACCGCATCAGAAGGCAGGGAGCTGATTGTCATCGATCCCAACGAGCACTTTGCGGCGGGCCGCACGCAGGATTATAAGTATATTTGCGAGTCGTCTGGACTTGAAGACGCCATTGTCTACCTGTTCAACACTCTCGTTCACCGAAACAATACGACGAAGGACGCGATCGAAACAGGAGAACAGCCGCCGGTGTTCGGCAACATCACCTGCATCATCGACTCCTTCACCGATTTGATGATGTATCTGTCGCCAGATGGCCAGGATAAGCTCAAGGTCTTTCTTGAAAAAGGCAATGGCCTCAACGTCAACCTGATCATCGCCGACAGTGCCGACAAACTGAGCTCGGTCTCATTCGAAAGCTGGTTCAAGCAGCATGTATCGCTAAGCGATTTCATCTGGGCAGGCAACGGCATCACCGACCAGTACGTCATGAAGCTCGGCAAGGTGACAAACGATATGTACCAGGAAATCCCGCCAGGCTTCGGCTATGTCGTGACGAAAGGAAAACCAACGCTCGTGAAGCTGTTATCCTCAGTCGAAAGCAAGCAAGAGGAGGTAGCGTACCATGGATAAGGTGCTCGTAGAGGTCTTCATCCCCGCCTCTGAAAAATCATACGACGTCTTCCTGCCGCTCGAAAGCAAACTGCACGAAGTCGTCTACCTGCTAGCCGGAACCATGACCGAACTGTCACAAGGATACTTCTCAGCAACACACGACACCATCCTCTGTGACCGCAAAACCGGCACCATTCTCAACATCAACCAGACCGTTGAAGAAATCGGGTTGCTGAACGGTGCGAAGTTGATGTTGATTTAGAGCGCGACACAGCGGCGCGCAGGGACGGTTCTCGTGTCTCGCAGGATTTGAACATAAGATCATGGGGCGGTTATCAAAACCGGGCCGTCCCTGTTTTTAAAACGGAAGGTGTGGAGAAATTGAAGAAATGGATCATGCTGGCTGCGGTAGTTTTATTCGTGGTTATAGGAGGAGCGGGATGTATGAGTTCGGAGAGTAAGGTCCTAGCTAAATTAGAAGAAAAGTATAACCAAAAGTTCTCAATAGAGGGCGTCAAGGAAGGCAGCAAGGCTTTTGCCCAAATGTACGGGAAGGATCGGCTGACTGTGCATCCTGAAGGGAACAAAGAACTCGTCTTCCTTGCCCAGGAAGTGAAGGCGGCAGAAGGAGATTTCAAGGATAATTTTATCCAGGCGAAATGGGCGGAGGAGCTGAAGCAGCAGCTTTCTGCAGACATCGAAAAGGAACTGCCAGAAGGGACTCCATACAAAATTCAGCTTTTTGTATCCAACAATGATATTGAAAAATCGATGCTGGATATGCCTGTCGAGGATTATTTGAAGAATGTGAACCAGAATGTCTCGGTCGTTTTGCTTGCTGGCATTAAGACAGCGGGCGAGCCTCAGGTGGAGAAGTATAAAGAAAATATCTATAACCTTTATCAGCTGATGAAAGGGCTTGGTACAACGGGTTATTCAGTGACCATTGGCTTTGTGGATGAATCAGAGGATATCTCGGATTATGTCAGGACATCTTTTATCAACAATATTTCCTGGTCGAACCTCGATGCGAAGGTCTATGGAAATGTCACGATCGATGAACGCCATGACCCTGAGAATCCTAGCGGGGGAGTTGACCCTTCACTCATTTTGGAAAGTCCAGAGACTGTTGTAGAGCATTACGAACCACTTGGGGAGTGAGAAGATGGCTCTTGATCAACTGACCGATAAAGAAAAGAATCTTCTGTTGCAATTATCGTATATCGACCTTCCGGCAAACTTGAAAATTGATGATAAGAACACCTACACATTACAGGAAATCATCACCAAGATTGAACAAAATAACACGCCTGTTGATGAGGACCGGCTCGCCAATCTTCAAAGTTATTTGGAGAATCACCAGAATTCTCCCCTCAACAGTGTCCGCCTGACTGGCTACCAGAACCACAACCCGAATGAGGCGAATAACACAAACGGGACCTCGGAATCCGGTTTTGTCGGCTATGCCATCAAGGACGGGGACGGCAATGGAGCGGTATTATTCCGCGGCAGTGAAAGCCTTGGGAATTGGGACCATCTAAGGACAGATTGGAAGGGCAATGTAGAAGCGGGTGTCAGCATTGAAACCCAGCAGCATAGAGAAGCACTGGAGTTTTATGAAAAAAATGTCGCAATGATGGAAGGCGGCATCACGATTTATGGCCACTCAAAAGGCGGCAACCTTGGCTCGCATGTGTATGTGAACGACCTGAGGGACAATGTGAACGCCTATATCGTCAATGGCGCGCCATTATGGTGGTTCAATCTTAGTGACGACCAAAAAGCAGCATTGAAAGGGGACCGGTTCACTTTTATCACATATGAAGGCGACTTCGTGTCCCATCTTGGATATGGCCCTTATGTGGATAAAATTGTTGCCTTGAATAAAGAGCATGGAACGTATGGGGATCCTTTTTACCCGCATTATGAAACGAGTGTCAATTTTAACGAGGATGGCAGCCTGGCTGATGCCCGCGACCCGGATAAATGGATGATCAGGGATGTTGCCCGTGACCTTTACTACTCCTTTGGAAGCGCGGCGGTCAGTCTGGTGGATGGGGCGGTTGACAAAGTACGGGAAACCGCTTCAGCAGTAGTCGGCGAGGTCAGGGAAGCAGCGGCAGCGGCTATGCAGCAGGCCAGGGAATTGGCGATGGCGACTGCCTCGGCAGCGGTCGGCATCGTCTACACGACCTGGAAAGGGATGGTTGACGCCGCCAATTATGTAAGGGAGCAAGCAGTCCGCTTCGTTTCGAGATTCGCTAATATCGGCCGGCAGCTGGCCTCGAATGTTGGCAGGTTTTTGGATACAGTCGCGAACAGGGCCAGGAGCCTTTTCTCGAAAGCGATGGATTTTTTCTCAGGAGGCAGCTTCCCTGTCGAGCCTTTTATCAAAGTCGACATCCCAAGGCTGTTTTATTACGCCAACAGGCTCCAGGCAATACAGAGGCGTGTCGCCCAGCTTAACGACATGATCGACGATCTGTACTGGGAAGCGGGTGTCATGGGACTTGATAATGTTCTTGCTGCGGATATCGCCTCATCTTTCGATATCCGTATTCCAGAAAGCATCAATTACCTGAACCGCACGGCGGAACTTTTACAGCAGAGTGAAAGGTATCTTGCCGGAAAAGCCGGTTCAATCAGGGGGTAGACTATGGATCCGAAAGTGAGAAGCAAGATTAACAGAATTGCAGCTGAAGCGACTGCGATTGCCCGCGAGCTTGAGGAGATCTCGAATGGCCTCAGCCATGAATTCAAGGGAATCGGCTCTACAAAGGCGGCTTCAGGCTTGCGCCGCTCCGCGGAAAAGTACCGCTATGTAAGCTCCAAGTTAAGAAGAATATGACTCTATCAGAGTTCATATAATCATGACGTTAAAGGAGGTGAAAATAATGGCGAGATCAATCACAGTTGAACCAGCTAAGCTTGATGCGACTGCAAACAAGATTGAACAGCAGGCAGCTGATTACGAAAGAAACTATAAAGCTCTTTTCAGCGAGGTTGAAGGAATGGCCGCTGCATGGCAGGGTGCTGACAACCAGGCATACACGGCTCAAATCAAAGGCTTCATGGATGACTTCCAGAAGATGACTCAGTTAATGAGACAGTACTCTGAGTTCTTGAAAATGAGCGCGAAGACATACCGCGACACTCAATCTGAAGTCATTAACCAGGCTAAGAGATTAAGCAACTAATCCTTAACATAAGCAGGAGGTGAAATACATTGGCAGGAGATGGAATCAAAATCTCGCTTGGCGAGGTTAGCAAAACGGCGGGCCAAATCCGCACCCTGAACCAGCAATTATCCAC
The DNA here is from genome assembly GCF_023715485.1 of Mesobacillus subterraneus. Lineage (GTDB taxonomy): Bacteria > Bacillota > Bacilli > Bacillales > Cytobacillaceae > Mesobacillus > Mesobacillus subterraneus_B. The sequence continues at coordinate 262,680 of NZ_JAMBOF010000005.1, forward strand.
TAGATTAGAAGAAATCAAGAAGGACATGAACGCACTTGCGTCAACATGGAACTCTGACGCTTCCAACACAATCCGCGGCAACTTCAACTCACTGGCACCACGATTTGAAGAATATCGCCAGGTCGTCGACAGCTATGCCAAATTCTTGGATAACACTGTCACAAACTACAACACCGCAGAAACAGCAATCAACAACAACGCAAGCTCTTTTAAGTAATCACTTTTAACAGAGGGTAAGGGGCAAGCCGCTGGTGCAGTTTGCCCTTCTGTAAAATTTACTCCTTGCAGCCGAGGAAATGCCGCTACGGGGATTATTCAGCAGTCAACGGGGATTATCTCGCACCCAACGGGGATTATCCGTGGTTCAACGGGGATTAAAAGCCCTCCAACGGGGAATAACCATGCTCCTGCTGGCAGTATTGCCTCAACAATGCGGGTAACCGGGAGTGAAATGAGGCCAACCGTTGAAAAAAGTTCTTCAACCGTATAAAAAATGGTCCCAACCGTAGATAAAAGTTCTTCAACCGTATAAAAAATGGTCCTAACCGTACATAAAAAATCCTAAATAGTAAATTGAACAAATTTGACCCTCATATACGAGCTTTATGAGATTAAAATCATACATAAATTCAAAATTGGAGTCGAAATGCGATGATCAAACATGTGGAGTTTAAATTAGAATGCTACGGAATCTCAAAATTCCTGTATTTTCATGCGGGCAGCAAGGCGGACATCGATGGCGGGCAGGTCGAACTATTAAAAACAAGCCGTATTCCGGGAATCCTGCCGTGCTCAGCGATTTTAGAGGGCGACAATTGCTTCCTTCGCTATGACATGATCTCGGATAATACACTTGAAATGCTGAATTCGATGCCAGCCACGAAGGAGCAGCTGTACAACAGCTTCCTTAATGTTGCGGAAACGCTGGTGGATGCGCAGCAAAGCGGCCTGGATATCGAGAACATCGTCTTCAGCCAGCGCGACATCTTTATTGATAATTTTTCAAACAGATTAGTTTTTATCTATATGCCTGTAAAAAATAATATTTTTGAAAAGGTATCACTTAAAGAATTTCTCCGTGAATTGATGCTTTCGGCTCCTTACGATGAAAATGAAGATGCAGCTTTTTTCATAAAACTCCATAACTATTTGATTGAGACAGAGAACGTCACGCCGGAAAACCTTCTAGAAAAAATGAATGAGCTGGCGGGAGACGAAACGATCGAGCGCAAGCCTTATCAGATGCCGGAAAAATTACAGCATGAAGTTAAAGCACCAGCGCCAGCACCAGCAACAGCAACAACAACAGCAGCAACAGCAACAACAACCGAGAAAAGCGAGCCAGAATCACCTGAACTCGAAACCCCGTCATTCAATCCTAACTTTTACAGCCCGGGCAGCGAGGTCCACACGGTAAAAACTAGCGTCGATAATGGCGTGCTGACCTCTGAGTACACGAGCCAGAAGAGGGATGTAAAAACTGGCCGTAAGCTGGAGATCGAGGAAGAAGTCAATTACAAGCGGATTACCAGGGCCGAGCTCGGGGAGAACAACTCCCTGTTAAAAGAAGCAACCGCACTCGGCGGCGGGACCTCAATCAACATCCAGCCGGCGCTGGCGAACCTTGAGCCGGAATACGAAGGAACCACCGTGCTGGGGGTCGTTGCAGATGAGGAAGATGAAGGTACGACGACGCTCGGGCACGCAACTCGCAGGCCATTCTTACTGGCGGTGTCCAAAAACGAAAAAATCACGATTGCGAAAGACTATTTCAAAATCGGCCGCGATCCGATGAGGGCTGATTTTGCTGCAGATAATAAGGTGATTGGGCGTGTGCATGCACATGTGATCAGCGCAAACGGCGAATATTTCTTCGAGGACAATCACTCGACCAATGGCAGTTACGTTAACGGCGTGAAGGTGTCGCCCAAGGAAAAAGTAAAAATCAAACATGAAGATAAAATAAAGCTCGCGAACGAGGAGTTCATCTTCAGGCTTTATTAAAAATCAATTCAGCCTGATCAATTGGGGGTAACAAAGATGGCATTTCAAGTGGCATACCATACCGACATTGGAATCAAGAAGAAAACGAATCAGGATGGCCTGTTATTAAAGACGGCGAAAACTCCCCAGGGCGAAGTCGGCCTGTTTGTCATCTGTGACGGCATGGGGGGACTTTCCCACGGGGAGCTGGCGAGCGCAACGGTGATCAGGGGAATGTCCGACTGGTTCGATCATGATCTGCCTGAACTGCTGGAGTCGGCGATGATGGAAAAAGAAATCCCGGTCATGCTTGAGAAGCGCGTTCGCGAGCTGAATGCAAAAATCCTTGAATACGGGGAAGCTTCAAGCATCAAGCTTGGGACGACAATCACTGCGCTCTTCATCCTCTACTCGCAATACTTTATCATCCAGATCGGTGACAGCAGGGCGTACAGCATCGATGACCAGCTTTTAAAATTGACCGAAGACCAGACACTTGTTGAACGCGAACTGCAGCGTGGGAACATTACCGCGGAACAGGCGAGGATCGACCCACGACGGAATGTGCTGCTCCAGTGCGTTGGCGCAACAAAGGACATAAACGTCGTGATTACCTCTGGTGAAGTAAAACAAGGCACGATGTTTATGCTGTGCACGGACGGATTTTACCATGAAATCAATGATAGCGAGATGCTTACCAATCTTAACCCATTGAATTTTACCGAGGAAGCGAAAATGAAAGACAAAATTGTAGAGCTGGTCGAGCTTGCGAAGGAACGCCAGGAAACGGACAATATCTCGGTCCTGCTGACGAAAGTGATTTAACTTGGGGGAATTACCTTGATACAAATTGGCACGATTATTGATGACAGATACGAAATATTGAAGGAGATCGGGCGCGGCGGAATGAGCGTTGTCTACCTGGCGATGGACAATCGGCTTAACAAGTCGCTCGTGGTCAAGGATATCCGCAAGCGCAGTTACGGCAACAATGAGCTCCTGATCAACAGCCTAGTGGTCGAAGCGAACATGCTGAAAAAGCTTGACCACGGTTCACTGCCGAAAATCTACGACATCATCGAATCCGAAGGCGACATTTACGTGGTGATGGACTACATCGAAGGCGAGTCACTCAAGGAACGGCTTAAGCGGGACGGGAAAATCCCGGCCAGAGAGGTGATTGAATGGGCGAAGCAGCTGAGTGAAGTTCTTGGCTATCTGCATTCAAGGAAGCCATATCCGATCATCTACCGCGACATGAAACCTGATAACGTCATGCTCACGCCTGAAGGTAAAATAAAGCTGATTGACTTCGGGATCGCCCGTGAGTTCAAAACTGAGAATCTCTCTGATACTACGAATCTTGGAACGAAAGGGTACGCCGCTCCCGAGCAGATTTCTGGCCGGCAGACGGATGCGAAAACCGATATCTATAGCCTGGGTATCACGCTTTACCACCTCGTCACCGGAAAGAGCCTGAGCGAGCCGCCGTTTGAAATCAGGCCGATCCGTGAATGGGACCCGTCGCTGCCGGAAGGCCTTGAGCATATCATCAAAAAATGCACCCAGGCCGAACCGGCCAACCGTTATCAGAACTGCGAGGAGCTCAGCTACGATCTCGAACATATCAATCGGCTGACAAAGGGCTACAAGAACATGCTGATCAAAAAGCTGTCCATGTTCCTAATCCCAGCTGTACTTTTCCTGGCGTTCTCAACGACTTCAGCACTCGGCTACAAAGGCATGAAGAACGAGCAGTTCCAGGACTATATGAACCTTGTAAACCAGGCGAGCATTGCTTTGATGGACGGCGAACAAACCGAAGCAATCAAGCTGCTTGAGAGTGCCACACGGGTTGACAAGGAGCGCCCTGAAGCATACATCAATCTGCTTGATTTATATATTAATAGAAACCAGACAGATGAAGGGCTCGCCAAGATGGAATCATACATACAGGATAAATACGGGGCGGTCCATGAGAATAATGAAGTTCTTTTCAAGATGGGGATGACCTATTTCGATGTCAAAAGAGACTACAATAATGCGTTGAAATACTTCCAGCAGATCGATGAAAAAGAACTGCCGGACGCTCAGTATTACAAGGCGCTGGCGACGACGCTGAGCAGCCTGAACATCGATTACAACAAATTCGCCGGTGATCTTCAGGAGTTTCAACAATACAATGACGGCCTGGCAAACGACAGCAAGAAAATCGATAACTACAACTCTCTTGCAAATATTTATATTTCCTATAAGAGCCAGATTCCTGACGCGAACACCCAGGCAATCGAGATTGTCCAGAAGGCGAAGAACCTTCTGGCGAAGCTTGAGAACGAGCAGCTGCAATTCAAATACGAAATGGAATTTGAACAGAAGCTTGCTCAAGCCTACTACAGCCGCGGCGTGAATTCCGAGGACAAAGCGAGTGCCCGCAGCGATTTTGAACTGGCGATTGAGCACTATAACAACTTACTCGTTCTCAATGCGCCAGACCAGGAGGACATTTTCGTCAAAATCGGCGTCATCTATCAGGAAATGGGAGAGTTCTCAAGATCCGCTGAGCACTTCCAGACAACACTGAAAAAATTCCCAGACAGCATCTCTGCTCACGTAAAACTAGGCAACCTTCTCCTCGACATCGAACAGAACAAAGAGGAAGGAAAAAGAAACTACACAGAGGCGAAAAAAACCTACGAAAAAGCCAGTACCCTACAAGGTGCCAAAGAAGATGAAGCATTCAAAAAACTCACCAGACGCATGGAAAACCTAAATATTCTTTAAGGACGTTCCAGGAAGGCAGTGAAAAGATTGGCATACCAAATTATGTTCTACGGGGGTATGGCGGGCGCAGCGGTAGCGCTGGTGATTGCCATCCTTGTCTATGTAAAACTCAATATTGCTCAGGTGATCACGGACCTGACGGGACGAAATTTCCCGGGGGCGGGCAGGAAGGCGCGGGAAAAATCCAAGGAAAATACCAACACGAGCACAAAGCCGATTACCAAAGAAATCAATGTCCGCAAGAATGTTGAGAAGGAAGTGGCGGCAGGCGAGTATGTGGAACCTACCGAGAATATGGCGACCGCCTCAGTCGACCCGACCGCATTGCTCAATCAGAAGGGCTTGGAACAGACTGCGCTCCTGAATCAGGATGGCAAAGTGGAACAGACAGACCTCCTCCACCGCGAGAGCTTCGAGCCAACCGCATTGTTGGCCACGGGCGCCCAGCAAAAAGCAGGTGGAGCGGCTGCCGCGCTGCTCTCCGCCTCCGGGCGTTCCGACACGACCCTGTTGGCTGATGCCCCAACCGAAACTACGATTCTATCAGATTGGGAGGAAACGACCGTCCTGACAGCCGACCCAGATGAAACAACGCTGCTGGACGACATGGACGAAACGACCTTGCTGACTGAGGAGGAACCGCGCTTCAGGAAACAGGTGGATATCATGATTGTCCACTCCAATACCATTATTTAGCCTCTATCGTAAATTTTGCTGCAACTGGCTATTTGGCTTAATCGAAAAGCAACAATCTGTACGAAAACATCACTAATAAAAAGGAGAGCAAAAATGATTGAATCGAGACGCAAGAAAAAAACGAGTATGAAGTGGGCCATCGCCATTCCAGTCGTCCTTGTATTGATTTCATCCATTCTGGTGTTCAACGGACGGGTGCTGTCAAACCTTTGGGGCGTCAGCAGGAATATCGAGTTCAATGGCCAGGCGTGGGATATGCTTTCGGGGTCATTCAATAAAGATTGGAAGACTAATAGCGATGTCATCACTTTTACAGTCGATCTTACCGATGATTTTGAGAACGCGGCGCTGACTCCTCCGGCGGTAAGGCCATTCAACGTGATCGCTGCCCATGAGCGGAACCAGGTTGGCGGTGTTACATACCAGGAAGTGGGTGGCGACCAATTTGCCGGCAAATATACTGTAAACGTCCCTTTCAATGAAGACGGCCGTTTAGACCTCACAGTCGAAATGCTCGAAAACGATGCATGGAGCATAAAGGCAAGCACGCATGCCTTCAGTATCACAAGGGACGCGACTGCCCCCGAAGTCAATCTGACTGGAATCACGGACGGAGCATTGTCAACTTTAGGCGTCACGGTCGATGTTGAAGTAATCGAAAAGCATTTCGCCAGCAATACGGTAACTGTCACCGCAACCAGGAACGGCAAGAGTTATACCAGTTTGCCAGCCTGGAAAAATACAGCCGAAACTTCGAAAAATCCATATTCCTTCACCCAGGAAGGTGAATACACGCTAACGGTAAATGCTAAGGATGAGGTCGGCAACTCAAGCCCTGAAAAAACAATAGCATTTTCCATCAGGACAAAAGGTCCGGTTTTAAGCATTTCCGGCAATGGAACAGAGCTTTCCAGGGCAGGAGTGACCAACTCGAAAGAGCTTGACCTTAAAGTAACAAGCGGAATTTCACTTGGAACCGCGACGGTAACGATTTTTAAAGACGGAAAACAAGTGGAAACGCAGGACATGACGGTTTCAGGCTGGGAAGCGAGCCTGAAATATCCGGTCAGCGGAGACGGAGAATATGAATTCCGCGTATGGGCGAAGGAAAGCCATAAAAATGGCCAGGAATACAACCTTGAACCATTCCAATTTACTGCAGACCAGACGCCGCCGAAATTAGCAGTCAATGGCGTTGCTGAAGGTGAAACGTACGAATCGGATCAGGAAGTTAAGGTAACAGTGGAAGATCTACACTACGGTACAGCAGAATTTAATGTAACGAAGACAGACATCACTGGCAAAACAACGCCAGTATCTGTGGCGGTAAAAGACGGCCAGGCAAAATATACAACCGCAGGAGAAGGCCAATATACAGTAATATTGGCAGCTGAGGACAATGCCGGCAATAAGGCAGAACCCCAGACAGTCACTTTTAAAATCGATAAAGAGAAACCGGTCCTTTCTATTTCAGAGGATGTAAACGGGAAGCACTTTAAAGAAGACAAGGAACTGACAATTGCAGTTGAAGACATTACATTAGACCTTGCCAAGACAGTTCTTGAGGTGAAAAAAGGGGCAGAGACTTACAATATCGGCACTCTATTGCTTAATCTGTTCAAAGCAGAGGTAAGGCACAATTTTACCGAAGAGGGAACATATGAAATCAACTTAAGTTCAAAGGATGGCAAAAATCGTTCAAATACAATTGAGCCTGTCATTTTTACAATTGATAAAACTCCACCTGTGATCAAGGGTGAAGTAGTGGAGAAAGAAAATGAATCTAAGAAGGTAAAAGATGTAATTGTGGCAATTAGCGACAAGAATATCGATTGGAAGAATACAAGTTTAACAGTAACAAAAAATGGAATAAAACTCGCCGGTATCACTGGTGAGGAAGTTTCGAAAACGCATTCTTTCCAGGATGACGGAAATTATAAGATCGAACTGGAAGCTGCAGATAAAGCGGGCAACAAAACCATCCATGATCCGATCAATTTCACGATCGATAATACACAGCCTGAATTGAAGATTGATGGAGTGACAGATGGAGAGTATTATCAAAAGCTAGAAAATCTTGAGCTATCAATTGAGGATTTAACGTTCTTGCTGAACAAAACGACGATAGAAGTGCTGAAGGACGGCCAGCCATACGATCTTGGAGAAGGCAAATGGGATGAAATAATGTCCAACGGCGGACTGAAAAAGGCGTTCCGAAAGCTGAGTTTCTATGAAGATGGAAATTATGAAATCAGCTTGAAAACAACAGACTTGTTCGGGAATGAAAATAAGCTAGGTCCTGTCAAATTTACGATTGATAATTCAGCACCTGTACTGGAAATCAAAAACATATCCAATGGCCAGGAAGTGAAAGAGGCTCTCGAGGTGACGGCTACCCTGGTGGATAAAAATGTTGACTGGGCTAATACCTACTTGAATGTCACTAGAAACGGCCATGAATATCTCAAGGAAAATGGAGAAAAAGTGTTTGAACCGAAAGATTTCACTGAAGACGGCATTTATACAATCGAAATGGAAGCGACTGATAAAGCCGGAAATAGAAGCGTCCTCGGGCCTATCACTTTTACAGTCGATAATACAAAACCAGAATTGAAGATTTCTGGAGTAGAGGATGGAGAGCATTATCAAAAGCTGGAAAACCTTGAATTATCGATAGAAGATCTCACATTCCTGCTGAACAAGACAGCGATCGAGGTGCTCAAGGATGGCAAACCTTTCGAAGTAGGCGAAGGCAAATGGGATGAGTCACCATTAAAAGGTGGATATAAAAAGGCGATTCGCAAGCTGAGCTTTACTGAGGATGGAGATTATGAAATCAGCCTGATAAACTCAGACCGGGTTGGCAACGAAAATAAGATTGGCCCTGTAAAATTCACCATCGACAGCATAAACCCTCTTATTGACATTAGCGGAATTGACGAGGGTGCATTTGTACAAAAAGGTAAATCTGTCACGATTAAAGTGAAGGAACACAATTTTGAACAAAATGATGTAAAAATTTCTGTTTCAAGAAAGGAAGAACTCGAGGGGCCGAAAAAGCAGTATAACATTGGTGTATGGAAAAATACTGCTGAGGAATCAATATTAAGCTATACCTTCGATGAGGATGGGGATTACGAAATTCTTGTTGAAGCTAAAGATAAAGCAGCAAACAACGGAGCAGCAAAGAAGCTTACTTTTACCGTGGATAATAAAAAACCGGTGATTAAAATTTCCGGTCCATTGGAAGATGCTTATTACAATAAGGGCACTAACGTAAAAATCGCGGTAGAAGAACGAAACTTCAAGAACAACAACGTAAATATTGCCGTCACCCGAATGATTGAAGTGGATGGAAAAAAGGTCAGCTTCCCGATTGGCGAATGGAAGAATGTTGATCAGGTATCAGACTTGAGCCATGAATTTGATCAAGACGGCGAATACGAAATTACCGTAAATGCAAAGGATGCAGCAGGCAATCAAGGCGACACAGAAACGATCCATTTTACCGTGGATAAAATCGATCCTGAACTGAGCATAACTGGTGTCGAGGATAACAACAATTACCGCACAGACAAACCGGTCACCGTAAAAATTACTGACCGCAACATCGACCTTTCAAGAACCGAATTGAAGGTAGAGAAAAACGGCAAGGTATATAGCATTGGCGAACCGGCGCTAACAAGCAAGACAGCTGCTGGCAAGAGCTTTACATTCTCTGAAGAGGGCAGCTTCAAAATCGATCTGAACACGGTCGATAAGGCAGGGAACAAGAAAGTACATGACACCATTGCGTTCATCATTGATAAAACAAATCCAGTGGTGAAAATCGACGGAGTGGAAAACAATTCATTCAACCCTGCTGCTAAAAGTGTCATCATCTCCGTTGACGAACTGAATTTCACAACAAACAATGTTGACATCTCAGCGACAAAAGACGGAGCCGACTTCAACATTGGCAAGTGGAATAATGGCAGCAAGCTTTCTAAGCTTGGATATAATTTCAACAAGGATGGCTTATATACCATTCTTGCAACCGCAAAGGATAAGGCCGGAAACGGTCCGATCTCGCAAAAGATGACATTCACAGTCGACAAAGTAAAGCCTGCGATTGAGATTAAAGGTGTCGAGAATAACGCCTACTACAAAGTAGATAAGCCTGTAAGCATTGCCATCAGGGACGTGAACCTTGATATCAACAGGGTTAGTGTAACAAGGAGCGGTGCTGCGTATGGTATTGGCGGCTTCTCTGTTAAAAATGGCGTGGCGTCCTTAAGCCATAATTTCAGCAAGGAAGGCGACTATTCAATTCTGGTTGAAGCAATCGACAAGGCAGGTAACAGCTTTAGCTCGACGATGAAATTCACGATTGATAAGACAAAGCCGGTCATCACGCCGAAATTCAAAGGCCAGAACCGTGTGATTAAAAATGGTGAATACATTAATGAGGTATTCACACCGGAGTTTGCTTTGGATGAACGAGAGGACATGATCGTTTCGGCGACATTGAACAATGGAGGGAACCTGGGAAATAACATCCCTGTAGCAGCAAGGGAAATGTCGTACACCTACAAAGTACTGGCACGTGATAAAGCGGGAAATGAATCTACTCTTGAAATCAGCTTCACGCTTGATACAACCAAGCCGCTGCTGAACATTTCCGGAGTGCTTGATGGCTTTTTCAATAAGGACATCGCGCCAAAAGTAACTTACTCGGATGTCCACCTTGATCGCAGCAAAACATCGGTAACACTTAACGGAAAGCCATTTAAAAACGGCACAAAGCTTGAATACGAACAGGATTATATTTTAAAAGCTGTCGTAACCGACCTGGCGAAAAACGTTTCAACAAGGACAATCGTGTTTACGATCGATAAAACGTCCCCTGTCATCAAGTTCAAGGAGCCAATCTCGAATCAGTACTTCAACACCGACCTGCTGCCCCAGCTGCTGATCGAGGACATGAGCGCCTACGACATCATCGCGATGATGCTTGACGGAAAGCCATATGAAGCCGGCGATCCGATCAAGGAAGAAGGAAAGCACGTCATGTTCTTCGAGGTAAAAGATAAGGCAGGCAACATCCAGCAGCTCAGCGTCGAATTCATCATCGATAAGACTGCGCCAAAAGTCATTTTCGAAGGGGTAAAAGAAAAGGAGAAATACTACGATCCAGTCGAAATCTCCATCCGACTCGACAACCCGAACGACGACCTGAAATCAGTGCTGATCAATGGAGAGTTGTTCGAAGGGGATGTCATCGAAGAAAATGGCATCCAAGTCATCAAGACAACGCTGGCAGAAATCAAGTCTTACAAAATCGAAGTAACAGCCATTGACGATGCCGGCAACGAAAAAGTAGCAGTCCTCCCATTCGAAATCGTCAAAAAGGGAGCGCTCGTAAAGTTCTATGAAAACAAGCCGCTGTTGGGCGGAACACTTGCAGGAGCGTTTGGTCTGCTCGCAGCAGCAGCAACTGTTTTCGTCCGCAGACGTAAGTTGAAGGTTGAAGAAGAATAGGATTAAGGATGAGGTTTTGTTGATGGACCCGGGAAGCCCGGGTCCTATTTTTGTTTGTTTTTGGGTCTTGAAGCTGTTGCATTGCCCAAAATGTAGTGGGAAGAGGGAAAATGGTAGAGCAGGCGTGCTGCATTCCCCGAAATGAAGTAGAGTCAGGCAAAAAGGTAAACGCATAGCAGTTGCCTTATCCGAAACGAAAAAAGAAGAAGAGTCACTGGTCACTCTCCTTCTTTAATCTCCACTGTCTCCGTCACCGGAATCGTTGCCTTTATCTCCAATGCTGTCAGGTGCTGATGATGGGTCGCTGATATCTGGTCCATCGCTTCTGTGGGCAGAGCCGCGGGCATTTTTGATAATCATATATGCAGCGAAGAGGATAATTACTGCTACAACAATTAAGAATTCCATTTTCTTACCTCCGAACAAATTTCTCTATATTTCCAATTTTACAGGAAAGTTTCACGGATTTCAGTGTATTAGACAAAGTTCAACAAATTGTTTCAATTTTTTCATCATACAGTTACTTATTTCCTATTATTGTGATAAAATAAACAATTAGGGTAGAATATGGTTCGCAGATTGCGGCAGCGTCTGTGCATTCTCGGACAACGTGATCTAGTTACATAGATAAGTCAATGAATCATCGGAGAAAACGAGGCTTAATCAGCCGCGACCAGCCCAGCCATTTATCAAGGAGGAAAATCAGAATGTTTGCTAGGGATATCGGGATTGACCTTGGTACTGCCAATGTGTTAATTCATGTAAAAGGCCGAGGAATTGTATTGAATGAACCGTCTGTAGTGGCGATTGATAAGAACACGAATAAGGTTTTGGCTGTCGGGGAAGAGGCGCGCAAAATGGTTGGGCGTACACCTGGCAATATCGTAGCGATTCGTCCTTTGAAGGATGGAGTCATCGCGGATTTCGATGTAACGGAATCCATGCTGAAGCATTTTATCAATAAATTGAACGTAAAAGGATTCTTGTCCAAGCCGCGCATCTTGATTTGCTGCCCAACGAATATCACAAGCGTTGAGCAAAAGGCAATCAAGGAAGCTGCTGAAAAAAGCGGCGGCAAGAAAATTTATCTTGAAGAAGAGCCTAAGGTTGCGGCAATTGGCGCAGGCATGGACATTTTCCAGCCAAGCGGGAATATGGTCGTCGACATCGGAGGCGGAACAACGGATGTTGCTGTTCTTTCAATGGGAGATATCGTCACTTCTTCTTCGATAAAAATGGCTGGCGACAAGTTTGACGCAGAAATTTTAAGTTATATCAAACGTGAATATAAGCTGTTGATCGGTGAGCGTACAGCTGAAAATATCAAAATCCAGATTGGTACAGTGTTCCCTGGCGGACGCAGCGAGGAAATGGAAATCCGCGGACGCGACATGGTTTCCGGCCTTCCAAGGACAATTACTGTTCGTTCGGAAGAAGTTGAAAAAGCACTTAGGGAGTCAGTTGCCGTAATAGTACAGGCTGCAAAAACTGTACTGGAGAAGACTCCGCCTGAATTATCCGCAGATATCATTGACCGCGGCGTCATTTTAACAGGTGGCGGCGCATTGCTTCACGGCATTGACCAGCTGCTGATGGAAGAATTGAAGGTACCTGTTTTAATTGCAGACAACCCAATGGATTGTGTTGCGATTGGAACTGGCATCATGCTTGATAATATCGACCGCATAGCCGGTCGCCGCAGAATAGTTTAAACAAAAAATCTGGATTTTCTAAGGTTAAATGGCCTCGGAATTCCAGATTTTTTTGCTTTTTACCCAACTTTTCTGGAATAAAACCCAAAATCCTACATTTTCCTGCAAATTTTTAATGTTTCTTGCCGATATATTTCTTATAATAGAAAGTAGTGAGAAAATTTCCTATTCCATAGGTGTTTTCCAATCGAGGTGGGAATCATGTTCAAAGGCTTTTACACAGTAGCGTCCGGAATGTTTGCGCAGCAGCGCAAGACGGAGATGCTGACAAATAATATGTCCAATGCCAATACACCTGGTTTCAAAGCTGATTTGGCCGCGTTGAGAGCCTTCCCAGATATGGAACTCCAGCGCTTTGACAAGGCAGAGATTCCGACAGAGCATGGGTTGGATCTGCCGTTCAGCAAAAAAATCGGTACAATCAATACTGGTGTATACATGCAGGAGGCTGTACCGAATTTCATCCAGGGTGATCTGCGCGACACTGGGAGGAATACGGATGTGGCACTGCTTGATGTAAATATGCCCAACAATGGCTCGGTCTTTTTTACGGTCAGTGAGGATGGCGGTCCTGTCCGCTATACTCGCAATGGGAACTTCACCCTTGACGGGGAGGGCTTTTTGACGACTGGAAGCGGGTACTATGTGCTTGACGCAGAGGGACAAAAAATCCAGCTATCCAGCGACCGTTTTACCATTGGTGAAAATGGCGTCCTCACAGGCGAGAACGGTGAGAGTGCAGTTCTTGGAATTGGCTTTTCGGATAATCCAAACCGAATGACCAAGCTGGGAGACGGATTGTTCCAGTCTGAAAACAACGCCGCGCTTCCGAACGCTTTTAACCAACAAGGGGTGCAATTCAAGCTGCAGCAAGGATTCCTCGAACAATCGAACGTCGACATCAGTAAAACAATGACCGATATGATGACAGCCTACCGTGCATTTGAAGCGAACCAGAAGATCCTTCAGGCTTACGATCGCAGTATGGAGAAGGCAGCGAATGAGATTGGCAGGCTTTAAGTAAGGCCTTAGGTAAAAAAATAAAAGCATCCGTATGGGGTATGTATATGAACAGAACGATGATTACCGCGACAAATACGCTATCGCAGCTGCAAAAGCAAATGGACATCATCGGCCATAACATGGCCAATATCGATACGGCCGGCTACAAGCGCCGTGAAGCGAAGTTCACTGACCTGCTTGTGCAGGAATTCAGGAACCAGCCTAATGATCGTCTTGAGCCACAGGACCGGATGACATCTTTCGATATCCGCCAGGGTACAGGTGCAAAGCTTGGCCAGGTACAAATGCATTTAGCGCAGGGGGGCCTGAAAACGACGGATCGCTCCCTTGATACCGCCTTTACAGCTGAAGGCCAATTTTACCGGGTGATGGCGGATGGCGAAGTCCGATTTACGAGAAACGGCGCCTTTTATCTGTCGCCGCTGTCAGATAATGAGACTTTGCTTGTAAACAGTGATGGTCATGCTATACTTGATGAAAATGACCGGCCAATCACGATTGTCGGAAACGTGAAAAATTTCAGGGTGAACGAAACAGGGCAATTTTCTGCTGAAAAATATGATGGAACAAGCCAGGACTTCAATCTTGGCGTTTCGCTTGTGAAAAAACCACAGTTTTTGGAGCAGGCGGGCGGCAATCTTTTTGCCTTGCCCAGGAACGAAAAGGGCGAGCTAATCATGGAAGAGGCCGAGATCCTTACCAATCTGAACGGTGCCTTGAGGAATCAGGTGTCGATCCAGCAGGGTGTACTCGAGCAATCGAACGTAGATATGAGTAAAGAAATGACGGATCTGATCAATGTGCAGCGCAGTTACCAGTTCCATGCCAAGACGGTTACCATGGCGGACCAAATGCTTGGGCTGGTAAACGGAATCCGTTAAGAGGGGAAGAACAATCAAATGGCTTTGAACAAGAATAATTCAGAAGCGGCAACGCGTGAACAAGTTAAACAAGAAAAGAAAACACGCGAAAAAAGGAAAAGAATCCGGGTTCGCCTTATTCCGATCTGGCTTCGGATTATTGTTGTCGTAATCCTTTTAGCTGCGAGCATCGTGCTCGGAGCAATGTTTGGCTATGCTGTCATGGGTGGCGGCGAAGCGAAAGACATTTTTGAAAAATCAACCTGGACTCATATTACGGACTTGGTTAATAAAGAATAATTTTCAAAGGAAGGGAAGTTCCCCTTCCTTTTTATTTGTTTTTTTTAGTACAATGGATTGTAAGCACCTAATATTAATAGGAGGTACTAAAATATGCTTGATATCACACAAATCAAAGAAATCATTCCACACCGCTATCCATTTTTGCTCGTTGATAAAATCATTGAAATTGAAGAGGGAAAAAGAGCGGTAGGCATCAAAAATGTAACTGCCAATGAAGAATTTTTCAACGGTCACTTTCCTGATTATCCAGTAATGCCTGGAGTTCTGATTGTAGAAGCTCTCGCGCAGGTGGGAGCAGTAGCCGTTCTTAAGCTCGAAGAAAACCGCGGTAAAATCGGTTTCTTCGCCGGAATTGATAACTGCCGTTTTAAAAGACAAGTAAAGCCGGGGGACCAGCTTCGCCTGGAAGTAGAAATGATCAAGCTGCGCGGACCGATTGGAAAAGGCAAAGCCGTCGCTACCGTTGATGGCGAGCTAGCGTGTGAAGCTGAAATTACGTTTGCGATTAAATAAAACTTTTTTGCAGGAACCCATCGTTAGTATGTATGGGTTCTTTTTGCGTTGCCAAAAGACTTAAACGACATAATTTAACAAAAAAATCCTCAAAATCATGCAAGTTTTTTTCATTGGTGGGCAATATAACAGCAGACCCGTGCAACAGGTCTTAAAAAACCTACTAATGAAAGGGGCTTTTACTCATGAAGAAAAAGCTATTAATGCTAATCGGTGGCTCATTGCTATCGGCTATGTTCCTTGCTGGCTGCGCGAATGACCAGGATCCTCCTCCGGATGATGATGTGGATGTCGAAAATCCAGCAGACAACAACGGAGACATGAACGACAATAATGGTAACGTCGATGATGATGGCATGATCGATGACAACAACGGCAATGGCGATACTAACACTGATACAGATGGCGACATGATGGAAGATAACAATGAGCCTGGTGAAGATGTTATTGAAGACCAAAAGGATATGAACGACAAAGACAATAAGGATGAGTAAGGAGAATAGGCAGGAATGATTTCCTGCCTATTTTTTTTGCAATAAAAAAACTCCAGCCAGAGAGCAGGAGCCATATTATACTTTTTTAGGCTGCAGAATTTTTGGCCGGGAAATGATTTTTTCCCTGAATTCAGCAAGGAGCTCTTCGCCTGATAAACCCTTATCCATCAGATACTCCAAAAGCTTTTCCGGATAATCGGTTTTTGGTTTTGTCAGCTTTCCGGTCAGCAGTATGCTGGCATGGTTCCTAAGCTTTTTCACGCAGCATACTTTTGTGGCAAAAGCAGCCGGGTCATTTTCTCGTTTGGTAATGACGACATGGACGATGATTTCTTTGTCATTGTCACACGCATCCTGGAAATACGGAATGTATTTATGGTCGGTAAAAGCCTCGACGAGCCAAGTACCCTTATCATCCTCTTTGTTGATAATAAGGCCGTCCTCCATATCGATATCCACTAAAGCATCATCATCAGCAAGCTGCATTGAAATCAACTTAAACGTCTTCATGTCAACCACCTCCCGTAATACTTGTCCAAATTATATCACAGTGTGACCAGAAAGCGAAAAGAAGCCATTTGTCGAAAGAAAATTTTCCGAATAAGTAAAATTCATTTTTGCCCGCATTGCTTGCTGTGAAAAATGAGAAATAAGCTGAACTATGGTTCATTGGCAGGCCTTTTACCAGGACAAATGACGGTTTTCGACATTTTACTCCGAAAAAAAATAGGAATATGATTGTGCTATAACGGAGAAAGGAGATGAAAAGGTGATTAATCAAGTAACGCTAGTCGGAAGGCTTGTCAAGGATCCCGAGCTCAAGTGGACTACAGACGGAAAGGGCGTTTCCAACGTAACGCTTGCGGTGAACAGGCATTACAAAAATGCGAACGGGGAAATTGAAGCTGATTTTGTCCACTGCACGCTCTGGGGCAAAACGGCGGAGAATACATCCCAATTCTGCAGGAAGGGCTCGGTAATAGGAGTGACGGGCCGGATCCAGACCCGCCATTACGAGAACCAGGAAGGCAAACGAGTCTATGTAACGGAAGTCGTTGCTGAAGGAGTAAGATTCTTAAGTTCAAAACAAAATTCCACACGGGAAAGCGAGCAAAACATTGCGCCACCGTTGCAAAGAGAGGAGCTTCCATTTGCATAGCGAAAATGAATCACTCGAAAAGCTGCTGGTCAGCCTGATTAAAATGGTTGGAAAATCAAATGAGAAGATCGACGAACTTTCTAAGCGCGTCCGCCAGCTCGAAATGGCCTCCAAAGAACAGCAAATCAACCGCGTCTACTCCTTCATAGCCGAACCTCCACGACCAAACTCAAGCAAGAAAGAATACGCAAGACAGTAGGCACGAAGACATTTTCCTCGAAAAAACTGCACAAAAAAAATCTGCAAGAGAGAAATTCAATAACCAATCTCCAATATACCCTCCATTTTTATGCCGGCTTTTTGTTAGCCGGTTTTTTTATTTTTATATCAAAAACCTTAGTGTGGCTGAAATCTTAACTGTCGTTTAAAAGATCCTCTATCCAAACAATACCCATAAAAACAAGCCATACTGTTAATGGCATGGCCAAACTTTTAATAGCTTGCAACCAATTATAATTTTTATTATTCTTTTGTAAAAATCTATCTGTAATAAAAAACAATATAGAGGCACCTAAACTGTACAAGTGAAATACTAGGCCAAAAACTAAGTGCAAAAGACCAGAGATCATTATTTCGGATTTTTCATTTTTTATTTTAGTTGAAATAAATTCACTGACTTTATCACTAATAATAGAGGTGAAAACCCCATAAATTAAAATAACTGGAAAACTATACATCATATAAATAGGCGTAACTGTTACCATATAAAATAAATAATTTGGTATTGAAGTAATCGTTTCGCCAAATGGATTTGGCAGGATTAGCCCCAACAAAATTGCAAATAGAGACCCGGAAACAGATGCCGAAATAATTTTCCTTGATAAAATTTTGATCACCCCAGTATCTTGTTAGTTCATACAAGAACCAGTACCCATTCAAGGTACTGGTTTTCTTGATCTATGACAAAAACACCAAATCATGCAGTTCATCGGTCGATAGCTCGGTGATCCAGCTGTCGCTCTGGATGATCTGGTCGTTCAAGGACTGCTTTTTCTCGAGCATGGCGTCGATTTTTTCCTCGAGTGTTCCGGTGCTGATCAGCTTGTGCACGTGGACGAAGCGGTTCTGACCGATACGGTAAGCGCGGTCCGTTGCCTGGTTCTCAACAGCCGGATTCCACCAGCGGTCGTAGTGGACAACGTGATTTGCTGCTGTCAGGTTGAGTCCGGTACCGCCAGCCTTCAATGAAAGCAGGAATACAGGGAACTCGCGGTTCTGGAACCTGGTAATCAGCTCATCGCGCTTCGCCTTAGGAAGGCTGCCGTTCAGGAACGGTACCTCGATGCCGAATTCCTTCTTCAAAGCAGACTGGATCATTTCGCCCATTCCGATGTACTGGGTAAAAATGATGCAGCTTTCTTCCTGATCAAGCACGGCACGGATAAGCTCGATCATCTTCTCCATTTTCGCGGAACGGTCAATCAGCTGCTTCGGATTTTCCTCTTTCAAATAAAGGGCAGGGTGGTTGCACAGCTGCTTCAGCCTGCTCAATAGCTGTAAGATCAACCCCTTGCGCTCGAAGCTTGATAACTGTTCGATTTGCGCAAAAGTATCCTTAACCAGCTGCTCATATAATGAAGCCTGTTCAGCGGACAGCGGGCAGTATTCCTTCTGCTCGACCTTGTCTGGCAGATTCAACGCTACATCTTCATCCTTCTTCGTCCGTCTCAGCAAAAACGGCTTGATCAATGACTGTAGCTGAGTGATTTTTTCCTTCTTGTCTTCCTTTTCAATTGGCAAAATGAATTGCTTCTGGAACTGCCCAGCGCTGCCGAGATAGCTGCGATTCGTGAAGTCGAAGATCGACCATAACTCTGACAAACGGTTCTCCATTGGCGTACCGGTCAGGGCGATGTGATGCTTGCCCTTAAGCTTCCTAACTGCACGCGACTGCTTCGTATCGGCATTCTTGATATTCTGCGCCTCGTCAATCGCAATGCTGCTCCATTCGACGCCTTCAAGTTCCTCGAAGTCCAGATGCGTCAGGCCATAAGATGTCAGGACAATATCCGATTCCATCGCTTCTTCGTTAAAAAGAGCGCCCTTCAGGCGATTCGGCCCGTAATGGAGGTGGACTCGCAAATCCGGAGCAAACCGCTCCACTTCCTTTTGCCAGTTGCCGAGCACGGAAGTAGGGCAGATGATCAACGCCGGATGGCCGTCGTTTTCCTGCTCCTTCACTGACAGCAAATACGAAATCAGCTGGATCGTTTTCCCAAGTCCCATGTCATCAGCAAGCAAAGCGCCAAAGCCATACTTACGCAGGAATAATAGCCAGTTCATCCCGAGTTTCTGGTAAGGCCGCAATTCGCCGTGCAATCCCGCAGGCACTGGCGTATCCGGAATTTCCTTCGTTTCAGACAACTGCTTCATCATCTGCTTCCAGTGGCGGTTCAGTTCAATCTGGATTTTCGCGAATGCTCGCGGATCATCGAGTCCGTCTCCAGCCTCGCCATCCTCCTCAGACAGCTCCTGCTGCAAAAGGTCGCGAATGTGCAAGCCTTCCTTATCCGCTTTCTTCATCAAATCCTGGATCTGGCGGATGAATCCGTGATCAAGCTTGATCCAGCGACCCTTCAAATAGACAAGTCGTCGCTTTTCATTCACAAGGCGCTGGAACTCGTCCTCGCTCAGGTCAACGCCATTCATAGAAAAACGCCAGTCATAATCGAGCATCGCATTCAAGCCGACAAACGAGCGGCGGTAACCAGTCTGACCCTTCAGGCGAGCCTTCACCTTGAGGCTCGCATTTTTGACCGCTTCCCACCAGGAAGGGAGGAGAATCTCGATACCAAGCGCAATCAATGTCTCGCTCGCTTCCGTTAAAAACATCCACGCTTCATCTTCAGTAAGAGTGGATTTCAGGCGCCCGTCTTCCTCAATCCATGGAAAAATGTTGGCGAGCCGTTTTTCTTCATCTTCAACCTTCTCGCTAAAATCATCCCAGCCAGCCGGGTAACTTTCGTAATCCCGCGCCTCGATCATCATCGGCTCATCTTTCCCGCGCAAAAATAACCCCAGCTTCCAATCGCCAAGATCATCAATCGGCTCCTCCAGGCGCATCCCAATCGAAAACGGCGCCGGATTCTCCTTCAAGCCGATCCACTCAAGCCAGCGGTCCTCATCAAAATACCCAGCCAGCTGCGAACCTGAGAGCTGCTTATTGCGCAGCACGTCAAGCTTATCGCCAAGCAAATACTTCATCGTCTCATTTTCATGGAAGTAGGATTCCAAAGCATTGTGGAATAGATCCGCAACAAACTCACGAACCTCCACATCTTCATCCTTACCGTTAATTTTTTCATCCCAAAAAGGCTCATGGAACTCATCAAGCACACTCACAGGAAGCTTCCAGCGAAAATCCTCGCCGTCAAGCTGCGAAAAATCGGGATGCCATTCCTTCGCCAAAATCGCATCATAGACAGAATGGGCCGTAGAAAGGCAAATGTCGCCAAGCTCATCCCATTCCCACTCAACAAGACGGTTGAAGCTCTCCTCGCCAAAGAGGGTGACAAGCTGCCAAGCACTCAACGTCACACCCTCAGTGCTGCCCCATTTGTCACTATCAATCATCGTACCGTAATAACTTTCCTTATGGCGGAAGAAAAGCAGCTTCTTCCACTCAGCTATATTAAGGCCAAAGCCGTTAAAATCCTCAGCACTCAAAAAATAACGCCCGCCAGCAATCGGCATTACATTTATTCTGATCTGCTTAATCTCAAGCATCGAATGCACCTCCTTTAGTCGAGGGTTTTATTTTCAGTATTGCCTCTATCAGTTTTGATGGTGCCGTATAACCGTCAACACCACTTCATCACTCAACCTCAATCAACTTGCTCCGCGTGCATTCCTCATGGAAAGCGCGCAGTCGCTTCGTCCGCACCAGCAGCTTGTCAAAAAAGGCTTCCCACTCGGGCGTTCTCTTTAGCTTTTTATAGACGGTGCGCAGTTTTTTCAGCACTCGCGCGGCCTGCTTGTAGCTGCTGCGGTTCTTCATATCAACGAGGTCGCCGATCATCTGGTGATACAACGGAATCAAAACCTCCGGCGCTTCCTTTTGTAACACTTTAAGACGATCGTTTGAGATTGAATTGTATTCAAACCCAAAATACGACTGCAATTCGCCCCACTGTTCGTATTGGCCTTTTTCAAATAAGGAATCTTCATATTCGTAAAAGCTGTAAGGCATTGCCTGTGCGAGCGCGCGGTCATACAGCTCGCCGCGGCCGATTTCCCGGGTATAGGCGCCAATCAGCTTCAATGCATATCGGGTGAACTTTTTGCAGGTGTAGTATTCACCGAGATGTTTCAGGTAATTGCGCAGCTGCTGGACAAGGTAGTCGATGAACGGCCCCATCCTGCTCCATTCACGCTGCGCCCTAAAGCCATCAAGCCAGTAGAACATATAAGGAAGCGAATCAACTGACAGAGCAGCAAACCGCTTCAACGCTTCGCCATCCTGCTTGGCTAAAATCAGCTGGTGGATCAGCGCGATTTCTTCAATAATATCCCGTTTTTCATCCCCGAACCTTTCAAGACGCCCCCGTTCCTCATCACGCCATCCGCCATTTTTAAAAAGCTTTTCCCATAACAAACGATATAAATCAATCCGCTCATAGCCAGCGGCAGAAACCGGAACAGTCAAACCAATCGACTCATTCTTGATTTTCTCTAAAAAAGCGTCGAACGAAAACGGCATCGTGTTAAAAGCAAGCCGGTCAACGTATTCCTCGGCATCATTGAAAAGGTCCTCAAACAACGGCCGGTAGTACCGGTCCATCGTAACGTCCTCGTCATGACCGAGCTCTCGCGCCATTTCGGAAAGCAAATTAAACGAATAAACCGCACCCGCTATCATATAGAGGTTTTTCCAAACCGTCTCGAGCGGGGCAGAAACTTCAACACGGCGGATATAAGTCCGAAATAATCCTGGAACAACATAAGGCTTCGGCTCACCCTGACCCTTCATGATCTCATCGAAGCCTTCCTTAAAGGAAGCAATCCACTGCTCATAATCATGGCCCGAGCGACTGTCCTTCTTAACCAGATCCTTCGCCCTCTGCAGTCCCCATTTTTCCGCGTCGATCTGCTCCCTGGCAGGCTTGCGCCAGGCTTCAACCCAGTCGGAAACGCTCGCCACATCACCATAGGCTTGAAAAAACGCAGCCAGGCGATGCCGGCAAAATGAATCAGCAGGGCAGGTGCAGCTACTTTCAAGAAGGTTGGTCACATTTATGTACACACGAACCGGTGTCACATCCTGGACCGTCGCCCAAATTGACTTCACCATATACTTCAGGTGGTGGACCGTTCCCTGGCGATACAGCATCAGACCCTTCTGGACAAGGCGCGCATCCTCTTCGACCTCGGCCTTGAGCATCGTATTCAGTTTTGCGGCGGCTTCTTTTAAAATCGGAGCCTGATTCTCAGGTATGACAGCCACAACCATTCCTCCCGTTCCCACAGCAACTCTCGTTCATTCACCAAGTGAAATTCATGTTTTTAATTAATTTAGCCATATTTCGACAAGACGATAGGAGAAGCAATGTTAAAATCTTATATAAGATAAATTTTTAAAATACGGAAAAAAACATATTCTTCTATTATACCCAAAAATGAGCTATTCGAGGAGGGGAATATGCGATTTCAAAAAAAGAGAAAAGAAACATCCGAAAAATAATTAAGTTATTATTTTAATATTGGAATTTTTTCATATAAAATAAAGATAGATATAACCATAACCTGGGGGACAAACGATGAATAACCGAGTAGAAGTGCTTCGAGGACTTTTTAACTATAATTATTATACATATAAGCTGAGGGATTCAGAGCATGTTCCCGGCGTTTGGAAAAATACCGCTCTGCTGATATTGCTCAGCGGCTTGATTTTTGGAATAAGTGCCTATTTTGGAATAGGTTCCGAATATCTTTCGAAAAAGTTGACCAGCATTTCCAGGGAAGAGTATGAAATGCATAAAATTCTGTACATGGCTGGCCAGACAATACTTGGATTGTTTTTCGGAGCGACGATGATTTTTTTGCCGGCGTTGTTTTTCTGGACGCTGTCCGACATTGAGTTGAAGAAACTGCTGACTGTCCAATTTTTCGTCATGCCGATCCTTCTGCTGGAAAAAGCGATCATCATCCCGCTGGCAATCGCTCTTGGACTGACAAAAGTATCTTCACCGTTCTCGCTAGGTATCATCGCCCAGTACATAACAGGAAATGATTTTATCATCTATTTCCTCGCGTCTATATCCATATTCAAAGTGTGGGCTATTTTCATAGAATACAAGTATTTGAAAATGCTGACCGGAAAGAATCCCAGAATCGTCCTTTTGATGGTCATCGGCATAAATCTTGTTTTCTGGCTGTTTACAGCACTCTTTTCGTTCATCCAATTTGAGAAGATCCTATAAGGGAGGTGCACCATATGAAAAAGAAGACGACAATCCTGCTGTCTGCAGGCATACTATTTGTTTCAGCAAACCTGTATTTGGCATTGAAGGATGACAGCAAAGCGGTGCGCTCCTCCTATATCAATAATTGGACAGAAGTGGGGAAGGAGAGTTTGACGCAGACATTGCAAGCGTCAGGTGTTGTCACCCCTGAGGAAGAGCATCACATTTACTATAATGATAAGCCCGGAGTATTTAAGAGCTTTCTTGTAAAAGAAGGGGATCGAGTCGACAGCGGTACTTCACTTTACGAATATTCCTCCGACAATATAGATGAGGATCTGGCTGAGCTTGAGAGGGAAAAAAACCAGCTGGTAAGGGAGGCGACGCTGATTGATGAACAAATTCAGCAGCTGCTTTATCTCCAGTCTGTATCCGCATCGGCATCGGATAACAGCACACCGGTTTTAGGTGATGGCTCAACCGGCAATAGTTCCTCGAATGACCTCGTGCAAGTGTCGATTGAAAAAGAAATCTACGACAAGCAGCTAGAGAAAAGCCGTGTAAAGTCCGAAATCGACAAGTATGATGATATGATTGATTCCTATGATGGCAGCGATCAAATTGGCAGGACCAGTGAAGTCGACGGCACGGTGAAAAAAATCAATTATGAACTGAAGAATCCAATAGTCACGATCATTTCCGACACACCTAAGGTAGAAGGCACGTTTACAGAAAGAGACTTGAAAAATGTCGAAGAAGGCATGGAAGTCTACGTAAGATCAGACTTATTCAAAGGGACTGTTGGCGGGACACTGACGAAAATCGCCGACTATCCGGAAACAGACCCGTCTGTGAAAAAGGAAAGCCACTACCCATTTGAAATTGAACTTGAACAAGATCTGGAAAACATCATCAAAGGTACGCATGTGGAAGTTAGCATCGTCACAAATCAGGTACTCAACGCTTCAACCGTTCCTGGGAAATCAGTGGAAAAAGGCAAGAAGAACAGCTACATATATATATTGAATGAAGCGGGAGTAGTCGAGAAACGCAAAATCAAAAAGGGCATGGACCTTAACGGGAAAGTCGAAGTCACAAAGGGCGCCAAACCAGGCGAACTCTTAGTCCGTAAACCAGAAAAAGTCCAGCAAGAAAACAGCCCATTCTTCAGTAGGCTAAACATAGACTCGTTAAAGAAAAAGACATTCAGCGAAGAAGGCAATCGTACTATTTTTAAGCATATAATGGTTGGATTTTTTAAATAACGTTAAGGGGGACCAAGTTCAGTTCATTTGGTCCTTTTTATTTGGAATTCACTTTACCCTTAGAAGGAATTTAAGCGATGCACAAAGAATAGTATATTGTAAAATTATCCAAAATTGGAGTGGGGTCAGGATGGATGGAGCGATTGCGTTTGCTGTGTTTTTGTTTATTGCTGTAGTGATCTATTTATTAGTTAAAAACAAGGAAGAGATCAAGAAAGTAAACATAAGAAATAGGCTGATTGTAGTCGGGGCATTGGCAGCCCTTCTATTATTTTCTGCATTGGCAATCTATTACGCAGGAAATTGGATAGGAGGCTTTATAAATAACGGAGCACTTAAATTCACATTTCAAATAGTATGGATGCTGATTATTTTAGGAATCATCACTAAGATTTGGGACTCAATATTAAGCAAAGTTAAACGCGACTCGGGAATCGTTTAAATGCCACTGTCACCACAGAGTTTTGTCAAAAAAATAGATTGCTCCTTTAAATTGGTTTTCTGTTTGTGAAGGTCACTTGTGGACTTAGCCCAGCGCCATACTTTCTCGACAAAATGGGCGAAACGAAAGCTAAGCAGCCTCCGACTAATTATGTGCAGTTAGTTAAATAAGACACGGGGGCTAAGGAAATGACGGGAGTTGCAAAGCGATTTTTCGTTGGCATAGGTATTTTTGTGGTGGCTTTACTGGCAATCATAAGTACAACTCAGTATTGATGAGATAACAAGGAAGCCTTAATAAGAGGTTTTTTATATTTTTGAATCGAGGCTGATGAAGTTGTATAGAATGGCCATAGGCAGATTAGGTGTTGGATGAAAAGGTTTATTTTTTGGGGTTGGCTTCTATTATCATTGTCCGTTGCTGTGTTAATCTGTTCTTTCAGTTTACCAATACGTGATGATTATTTTCCGGCTATCCAAGACTATATAAGCAGCTGTTACTTTTTAAGTGGCGTCGCAATAATACTCAGCACTGTCACATGTATCGCCACCCTTTTTAATAACAGCAAGAATTGGAAAGCGACTTTAATAATTGTCTTAACCATCATTTGTTTTTTTCTGTTTGCTTACTTTTTCAGGCTAATGCTTCCTATATATTTACTTTTAGTTGAAGCTTTTCTAATCATAATTCCAGTAAGTTTAATACATTTTTTGCTAACTTGCTTTCTGAGGAAGCTTCCAACTAATTACCTTAGAAAATTAAAATGGTGACTGCGGACAGTCACCATTTTAGTATTATGATTTAGGTAAACTAACTTCATCTATTTGTTGTTTTAAAATCATCCAAGTTCCGGAGTGATTCTTGAAGGTTATCGTAAGGGTTAGTTGTCCGTATAAATCTGTTTCCTGGTACTGAGTTAACGTATATTCTGTCTCTGAAATCCTGATCAGCTGAAAAGGGAATTCAGGAATATAATGTGGTGGATATTCAGTAGGTACAACATACAATCCATCTTCTTTTTCATCCACTCTAAAGCTGAAAGTTGATTCTACAAATTCTCGTGCCACAAAGTCCGTAAACAAGGAATAGAATTCTTCCTTTGTTTTATAAGTGTTAAATTTTTCATCCTCTGTCGCATCATTGAACGCTGAATTAATAGTGTTATTGAACCTCTCCAGCAAAGCAATTGCTTTTTCCTCATTAAAGGCCAACTGTTCGTCTATTGCTGCTTGCTGTTGCTCCAAGGCTTCCAGTTCGCTGATATATGGGCCGAGCACAGTGGTGAATCCTTGTTCTTTTAAAATCGAATCGACGACCTTATAAAATTCACTCTCAGGCAAACTGCCTGTTTTCTGGACGAATTGGTATACACCTTCATCCTTCCATAAAAGCAAGAGCTGGTTGTCGGATATTTTAAATAATTGCCCTGATAATTCCACTGTGAACTTTATATCCTTCTCCAATACTCCGTCAATTTCAGGCTTGGTGAGCTGTATTCCATATGAAAAAGAATCAATGGCATTTCCCTCTTTCTCATAAATATTTTCATAAAGGTCTTCATTGATGTGTTTGTGCTTGAAAACATATCCCTCGGGAAGATAGTCTAGGGGCACTAGCTCAGGTTTTGAGAAATTTTCCTTCGGGCGATTGGTGTCCGGATCTTCTTCTATATTTGTATTCTGCCCTGGATTAGGAGAAGGGTCCGGCAATGTTACCATTTCACGTGTAATTAGCACGTAAATCCCAACAGAGAAAATCAGAAAAGCAGTAATGCTTAAACTGATGGGCACGATTTTGGATAACCTGATAAAAGAGAATTTTTGTTTCTGCTTTGCTTCAATCTTTGTAAATACATTTGCCTTCATTTGTTGAGAAAAAACAAAGTCAGCCAATTCTTCCTTTAATAGTTTCTCCTTTAACTCCTTCATTTGTTTCTCCATCTTCTCCACTCCTTTCCTGTAAAATTTCCTTCAATAATGTTTTTGCGCGGGAAAGTCTCGACTTCACCGTATTCAGATTCAAACCGGAAATTTCTGAGATCTCCTTCAGCGAGCATTCTTGAAAGTAAAAGAGGAAGAGGATTTCTCTATATTTAACCGGCAACTTGAACAGCGCTTCCGTCAGCTCCTGGTTTTCTGCACTCTTGATCAGTTCGTTTTCAGGGCTGGACTGGTGGTTTGTTAAAAAAGATGATAGATAGTTGCTGACAAATACTTTTTTGTGGTGCCAGCTCTTTAGGTAGTCCTTGCAATGGTTGGAGGCCACGCGGAATAGCCATGTCTGAATCTGTGCGTTGCCCTGGAAGGTATCGTACTTTTGGTAGCACTTAAAGAATATTTCCTGTGCTAGATCTTCTGCTGTCTGCCTGTCCCTGACGTATGAGTAGGCTAATTGGAGAACAGCAGTCCCGTAATGATCCATCAGGTCAGCGATTGCCTTTTGCTTATGCATTTCTTCACCTCCACCATCTGTTTAACATTTAGACGATTGCGATTACTAAAAGTTTATTATTTACTAAAATGTTTTATAAATAGCTGCCTGTGGTAAAAACAAAAAAGGCACCAATTAAGGTGCCTGTTCATTAATAGAATCGTTTAAACCCATCAAAGTGGTTCTTATAATACGGGTTGTCCAGGTTGGAAATTATTACACCATTATCGCTGGCATGGATGAATTCATTGTTTCCGAGATAAATGCCCATATGGGATATTCCTGGCTTATAGGTATTTTCAAAGAATACAAGATCTCCTGGCTGCGGATCGTTTATGTAATAAGCGCGATTGTAATAGCCTTCCGAAGAATAACGGCCCATCTTCATGCCGGCTTTGTTAAAGGCATAGTAGATAAATCCGCTGCAATCAAAGCCTTCAGGCGTACTTCCGCCCCAGGAGTACGGAACACCAAGCAGATCCTGGGCAATTGCAAGGACTTCAGAATCCGCACTTGGTACAGGCTGTTTGGCAGGTGGCTGTACTGGTGCAGGTGAAGAAGGTGCTGTTTCGCCCTTCATGCTAACCAGCAGTTTTTGTCCGACAAAAATCATGTCCGACTTAAGGTTGTTAAGCTTCTTAAGTTCTTGAACAGTCATGCCGAACTGCTTGCCAATTCCGCTCAGTGTATCGCCGGATTTGATTATGTACTCAGCACCTTCAGACTTAGCGGGCTCCTTAGCTGGTTGGGCTGGCGCTGTTGGCTGAGTTTTTACTGGAGCCGGTGTAACAGCAGCCGTCCCATTCGATATCTTAAGCTTCTGTCCAGGATAAATCAAATAGCCGCTCAGGTTGTTCCATTTCATAAGATCGCTCAGTGCAATTTTATGCTGGGAAGCAATCTTGCTTAGGGTATCGCCACTGACAACAATATAGACAGAAGCTGTTTCAGCTGTTGCAGCCGGCTTTGCCGGCGCAACAACGGGCTTAGCCACAGCTGTAGTACCTGGAACTGTTAATGTCTGATTCACATAAATTAAATCAGAGGATAATTTATTTGTTTTCTTCAAATCAACAACAGTTGTTTTATAGGTAAAGGCAATGTGGGATAATGTATCCCCTTTTTTTACAGTGTATGTATCTGCAGAAGCAATACCGGAGAAGGCAGAAGTCAGAATAGCGGCGGTCATAAGAGTTGCGGCTTGTTTCTTCAACTTTCGTCAACACTCCATTTCTTGTAAATTTTATAATTATTCTATCATATAAAAATAGTATTATATATATAATTATGACATTTTATAACAAAAAGGACTGAGGTTGTTACAATCTTTTTGGAAAACTATTTACAAATCATATCGTTTTTAATAGAATATTGTCATTGCAGACAGAAACAGGAGGATCATGAAGTGAGATCATCTAATGAAAAGGCAGCAGAAATTAATCAGGAACTGTTTTTTGATGTCATTAAGAAGACCTATGAAAAAGGTAAAAATAACGAAGAAATCACAATCCAGAAGCTTATGGAAGATTTAATTATAGATATAAAGACTTGTACAGAGTAAAAACTGGCGGCCATTTGGCGCCAGTTTTTTTAATGAGCAATTTAATATAGATGAATTAGTATTAGTAGATATATCATTGATAAAAATGATTGAAAATTTTAAAAATTTTACATTGACTAGTACAAATTCCCTACATAAAATAAGTAGTAGTTACTATTTTTATTAATGGATGGGATATAATTTGAAAATAGAGAGTGTTGTAATTGTAATTAATAATTTAATGGGAAAACAGCAGTATGGAATCGCCAGGGAAGTAATGATGAAAGAATGGATGCGGATTACTGAGCCTTTGCATTATCAATTGTTAAGTAGTGAAGCGAAAGAACTTATGAAGGTTATTGCTAAAGAAAAAGAGAATTTTGATTTTATTTCACTAAGTGAAAAGGATAAAAGAATTCTAAATTTGTTAAATGAAGCAGTTCGGGAGGTCAAACTTCCGTATGCGAAGAAAATATTCATTGAACATAAAGAGTTGATTAAAAAGGCACACTCCCAAAAATGGCTCACTGCTGATGCCCGGTTTATGTGTTTTGCGTGGGAAAAAAATGCTTAAGAAAGAACAAGGAGAAGCATGGGTTTTACCCAATATATGAAAAGAGAATTATCTGGTTATAAGCTTTAGCGAAAGGTTCAAACTCATTTTTGGAGCTAGTTCCGGGTTATTAGAGGAGCCGCTAACTTTAATTGCCTGGATTAATAAGGATGAATGGAAATCCCATTTCTATACATGTTTTGGCGTTTGATTGGTGAATAATGTTCCATGAGAAAATATAATAAATTATTAAAGATAAAAAAGGGCTGTCACAAAAGTGGCAGTCTTTTTGATTAATTTCCCATTAATCTATTTAGCGATGAAATTATCAATCTCGAGAAGTATACATATGATTTCAACCGGTCTTTATTTAATTAAGAAAACACAGGGACGGTTCTTCTATGAATACGTAAAAGAAAAAGTAAGGATATATGAATTAAATAAAAGAATTTATAATAGATAGAGGTTTTCTTGACCAATTTAGTAGAAAAGGTGAGTATAATGGGTAAAAGTTTATTAGGAGTAGCAGTGGGAGTAGCTTTGGTGACAGCAAGTTCCAATTGGGCCATTGCTGGTAATGACGGAAAAGGATTACCCGATATGGTAATGGAACAGCAAATAGCAATTAATAATTTACAGGCGGAGTTGGAAAAAGCAAACGGGAAAATTGCTTTATTAGAAGGTCAGACTGATCAAAGCCAAGATTTAACTTCATTAGATAATAGAATAAATCTAATTGAAGATTATATGAAGGAATACAATGGTGTAAATCCTGACTACTACATGGGTGATCAAAAAGCTCTTGAAATAAAGCGGGGTGTTTCCGAAGAAATTAATCGAGTTATCCAAGCTGAAGAAGCTTTTCAAGATTTGACACTGGAATCAGTCAATCTCGATCGAAATAAGTATGGCAATTATAAAATTCGTATTGAAATAACCGGCGATCTTGATGTCGTTAATTATAATATTGGTTGGTATGTAAATATTGAGGAGTATATTTATCTCGAGGATTTAAATAATAAGCGATTGTTCTATTATATTAATTTAAATGGAAATAAAATTTATGAAGGGTAATTTTATTGTTAAATTCCTTGTGATGGTGAATATTTAAGTGGAATGTGCTGAAGAAGCTAGGGAGGTTCTCCACAAGGTAATGTTCACAATTTTCCGTTAGCTTAGATTATACTATGGTCCTTCTTGATAATTCAAGAAGGTTCTTTTTTCATTATGTTCAAGAAGTATGTTTAGCAGGAGCGCATGCGGTAACAGCAAATGAAGAAATTATCGAGGGATTCCTTAATCACCCTTCAACAATGGGGGATGTTGAGAAATTTAAAAAGGAATGGGACAGTTTTTACTGATGAAATAAAGATAATAGGAGTTCAATGTGAAGCTGGGGACATCCTCATGCTTCAATCTTTTTTCAAATGGCTGTCTCAATGATAGGAGTTGAAAAGAATAAAATTTTTTAGATAAAGAAGTGGTTGAATTATTCTGCTATGATAATTAAGTTATATTATGAAATAAATATTTTAGACATAAACAGTAATTCTGTGGTGAATTTTTAAAAGTTATTATACAAAGAGACTTTAATCTAATCTCTCTATCTTGGAGGTCTGTAAAGTGTACAACGTAAAAGAGTTGGAAGGACAAGCTTACAAAATTTATGAGTTATCAGATTCGGCTACAAATTCATGGGTCAAGGTGGCTCCTGAACGAGGTGGCATTATTTTTTCATATGGTGTACGAGGAGAAGAACTGCTCTACCTAAATGAAGAAACGTTTTATAATAAAGAAAAGAATGTAAGGGGCGGCATTCCCATTCTGTTCCCGATTTCTGGTCAGCTGTCCAATGGAAAGTATGAATTGGAAGGTAATACATATTCCATGGACAATCATGGATTTGCGCGTAATGCCTCGTGGGAAGTTATTGGTCAGGAGATGGATAACAGTGCTTCTCTATCGATAAGACTCACCAGCAATGAGCAGACGAAACTCTCATATCCCTTTGACTTTACTGTTATTTTCACTTATGTATTAGAAGGCGGAAAACTAACGATCAAGCAAGAATATAACAATCAGGGAGATCAGCCCATGCCAATTTATGCAGGGTTTCATCCTTATTTTAAAACAAGCGAAAAGAATCTCTCATATGAAACAGATGCAACGAAATATTATGACTACAATGACGATCAAGTAAAAGAGTTTACCGGGAGCATTGATTTAACGAACTTGAAAGAATCAGTCGTCTTTTTAGAATCAAAGAATCCTTCTATTTCTTTTGGCGATCCAGCAGTGAAAAAACGGATTAAGTTAAGCTATGGAGAACTGTTTAAGTACATCGTGTTATGGACGGAAAGTGGAAATGAATTTATATGTGTAGAGCCGTGGATGGCGAAAACGGATGAATTCAACCGTAAGGAAGAGCTTGTAATAATTAATGGGAATGAAAGTCTTAAAACTGAAATCAGTATTGAGTTAGAGGAATAAATTTTATACGAGGTGAAAACCTGCGTGTATTTAAGTGTAGCGGCAGCTATTTGAAGCTTATATCTAATCATAAAATAAAGCCCCTTTAGGATCTATTGATCTTTTTAAGGGGCTTTATTTTTGGGAGAAGCAAATAGCTCTGTAGTATAAATATTCTTAATTAATATTCTGCAAGTAAAACTAATCTTTTCTTGTAATCTACGAGAACTTCATCGCTAGACGTCCCTTGCTTCCACATCTTAAAATTATATTGATTTTATAGTATTGACTGCAGTTGATTCTCTAACAATCAATGTGGTCGGCAGCAGGATTTCGTGCATAGGTTCATTCATATGTTCAATCCGCCAACTGAGCTGTTCGACTGCTTTTTTTCCATAGTAGTTTAAATCGATATTTACTGTTGTGATTTTTGGAGTGGCTATTTGGGATAGCTGTCCGTTGTCAAAGCTGCAAATCGATATATCTTCAGGAATTTTGAATCCTTTTTGCTGCAGAACGGATTGGACTAGGAAGCCGTGTCCGTCATTTACGCAAAACCATGCGGTCGGCATATAAGGCAGTCGGTCGGCGAACCTGCTTATTTCTTCTTGGGTTTCCTCTGCGTCTGTAAATAACAGGGCTGAATTTGGATCTATCCCATGTTTTTTCAAGGCAAGACTATAGCCTTCCAGTCTCTCCTGGTAGCTTGGGGAAACCTCTATATCCCCTACAAACGCAATTTCCTGATGTCCTAATTGGATTAGGTGTTCAACTGCCTTATAAGCGCCAAAGCGGTTGTTCGTCAAGATGGCGTCCGCCTGCAGGTATGGTGAGTGATGGTCAATCAGCACAGTCGGGATTCCAGTATCAATAATCTTTGAAATATAATCCGTACTAATATGAGATAGGATTAAAATCCCATCAATTTGATGATTCGATAGCAGTGAGGGAAGGATTAACTTATCCTTTGAATCCTGGTCGATTGATTCAATGAATAAATTCCAGCCGCGTGATCTGACTTCCTTTTCCACGCTGAGGTAAATTTCCCCGAAAAAACTTTTTAGAGAAAAAGCAAAGTCAGAGGCAATAAGGGCAATGTTGATTCCCTTTTTATCATCTGTCTTTTGACTGCTTCTATTATTGGAATAGGAATACCCTAATTCATCTGCCGCTTTTTGAACCATCAGCCTTGTTTCTTCACTAACCCCGGGCTTTCCCGTCAAGGCTTGCGAGACAGAATTCTTAGAGATATTCAGTCGATCAGCTATATCCTGCATTGTCACTTTTTTCTTCATATATAAAACTTCTCCTTAACGAAAGTGAATACTTGTAATTATTTTTGTAATTTTATTGTAACGTTACAAGTTTATTTTAGCAATAAACTTATTCTGTTAATTAAATAAGGATATATTTTTAATTACTCATTTTTTTATTAGGCAACTAAAAGTAATGTTTGTAATTTGATACTATATTAGATGTAGCAGAAGGCGCAAGACTCCTGTGAGATGTACTGGCCTGTGGAGAACATATATCAAGGATTCTCATGATAGATTCTTTGACCCCGCAGGTGGGTTAAGCGACAAGGAGGCTCGTGAACTGCCAAAGAAGAATTATGAAAAAGTCGGTTCTTGGAATTTTTCATAATTCTTCTGCGGAAAGCGAGTGCCTGGAGCGGAAATCAACAGACAAGATTAACACAGCTTTTTTATATAATTATTGTTTGACATATAATTAGCAAGGTGTAATAATGTATTTGTAAAGTTACAAATATCATTATTTATTAATTACTTATTTGTTTGTAATGATTTTTTAAAAAATCTTTAGAAATGAGGGGTAAAGGTTAAATCGTCAATATAAGTGACCCAGATACTAATGATTATACTTTTTTTTGTAAGGTTATGATAGCGCTATCAAAACGTTCTCATCAAAAAGCTAGACTAATACTTTTATCATTTTTCATGGAGAAAATTACTGAAAACATAAAGTTAGGAAATCATACTAATTGGGGGAATATCGCATGAAAATCAAAAAAGTGGCTTCTTTAGTCCTTGCTGCTTCACTAACTGTTTCTGGACTTGCAGCTTGTAATAATGGAGATAAAAGCAACGGAAGTACAAAAGAT
Source organism: Mesobacillus subterraneus (assembly GCF_023715485.1). Taxonomy (GTDB): domain Bacteria; phylum Bacillota; class Bacilli; order Bacillales; family Cytobacillaceae; genus Mesobacillus; species Mesobacillus subterraneus_B. The sequence goes on from NZ_JAMBOF010000005.1 coordinate 296,946, forward strand.
GGAGTAACGACAATTGAATTCTGGGCAGCTCCAAACCCAACACAGCAAGTGTATTGGAAGGAAGTAGCGGAAGAGTTCACGAAAGAAAATCCGGATATCAAGGTGAACGTAAGCCCGATGAAGGAAAGCCCGACATCAGAGGCTGGCATCCAATCAGCGATTGCTGGCGGCAGTGCACCAACGATGTCAGAGAATATTAACCGTGGTTTTGCTGCTCAGCTGTCTGAAAGTAAAGCGCTTTTACCATTGGATGAGCTAGAAGGCTGGGATGAAATTAAGAAAAACAGAAATATGGAAGATACGATGAAGGGCTGGGAGTTTGCTGACGGCCACCAATATGTATTGCCAATCTACTCGAATGCGATGTTGTTTGGTTGGAGATTGGACGTCCTGAAGGAGCTTGGCTATAACGAACCGCCGAAAACATACAGCGAAATGCTAGAAGTAGCGAAGAAATTGAAAGAAAAGCACCCAGACAAATATGTATGGGCTAAACCAGACCTTGCTGATCCAACAGCTTGGAAAAGATGGTTCGACTTCTTCATGCTCTATAACGCAGCGTCTGATGGCAACAAGTTCGTAGAGGGAACTGATTTTACTGGTGATAAAAAAGCAGGAGAGAAAGTTCTTGGATTTGTAGAAGAGCTGCAAAAAGCAGATGCTTTAATGACTAGACAATCTAAAGATCCATTTGAAAGTGGATTGGGTATCTTTACGGATATTGGTCCTTGGACAATTTCTTATTGGGCAGAGAAATTCCCAGAAATGAAATTGAATGAAACGTATGCGTTAGCCTTGCCTCCTGTTCCAGACGGAATGGACACAGAAAACGTTAAGACATTCGCAGATACAAAGGGTCTTGTCGTGTATGCTTCAGCAACGAAAGAACAGCAAAAAGCTGCGAGCGAATTCATTAAATGGGTCTATTCGAATCCTGAAAATGATCTGAAATGGCTTGAAAAGACGAATCTGCCACCGGCACGTGATGACTTAACAACGAACGACACTTTTAAATCGTTCTTTGAAAACAACCCAGCATTACAGCCATACGCTGCTGCCGTTCCAAATGCAATACCGCCAATGGATAACTCTAAATACAATGACATTCAGACATTTATTGGCCAGCATGCCTTCAATCCAGTTGTAAAAGGAGAGAAAGATCCGAAAGCTGCATGGAAGGATATGCAAGAGGCCATTGAGGGGGCTCTCAAATAATGAGAAAGAACCAAGGATGGTTGGGCTGGCTTTTTGCCAGTCCTTATCTTTTATACGCAATTATTTTCTTCCTAATACCACTCGTCTGGTCACTGTTTCTCTCTGTGACAGACTGGAACTTAATATCGCCGACATATAGTTTTGTCGGCTTGGAAAATTACGCTGCGGCCTTGAAAAGCCAGGGTGTGCAGAGTGCCTTTTTTGTAACCTTTAAATTCATGGCTGTATTTGTCCCATTGGTTATTGCTTTTTCCATTATTGTGGCCTTGATTGTTCAAGGGCTGCCGAGATTTAAAGGATTGTTTTTAATCGGATTCTTCCTTCCGTACCTGGCGTCAGGAGTTGTTTCCTCGCTGATCGTGAAAGGGATTTTGTCCTACAACAGTCCGCTGAATGAGTTCCTGCGAGGAACATTTGGCCTCGATATTGACTGGCTAGGATCACCGTTTGCTGCACTATTTGTTGTAGCCTTGATCATTGCCTGGAAATTTACCGGTTATTACGCGCTGATTTTAACATCGGGCTTTGAGAGCATCAGTAAAGATGTCTATGAAGCGGCGATGATTGATGGAGTAACACCATGGCAGCGTTTCTGGAAAATTACCCTTCCGCTCCTCTATCCAGCGTTGTTTACTGTATTGATTTTATCGATTGGTGTTACGTTTGGTATTTTCACAGAGGTTTATCAGTTAACTGGCGGCGGACCGAATTTTGCCACGAATACATGGCAGATGGAGATTTTCACAAAAGCCTTCTCTAATCTGCAAGCCGGCTACGCTTCTGCAATTGCCATCATCGCATCGATTGTAACGTTTGTTGCGATTTACATCATTCGAAAACTCTTGGAATTGTGGGGGAAACGAAATGGTTGGACCTAAGAAAAAAGGATTGGTTTTTCGTTACCTGTTTGCGATCGTACTATTGCTGATCATGATTTATCCATATATCTATATGGTGTTGAATTCCTTTGCTGATTGGAGTCAGGTCGATAAGAAATTCTTCCCGACTGAATACTCATTGAAGTCATGGGAATGGCTGCTTGGCGGTGGAGAATCAGTTATCCCGCGCCCGTGGATCAACGCCTTCTTTAACAGCCTTTTAGTATCAGCTGGTTCGACAATTTTGATGATGGTCTCTGCAGTAATGGTTTCTTATGCATTAGCTAAGATTCAGTTTAAAGGAAGAGACACGATCAACAACGTGATCTTGTTCCAGATGTTCTTCCCGGCAATTATCTTGCTGATTCCTACCTTCCTGGTGATTCAAAAGGTCGGAATGTACGACTCTTATTGGGGAATGATCCTGCCAAAAGCGATGAGCTTATGGGCAGTATTCATGTACACGAACTTCTTCAAGGCAATACCGGATACATTCATTGAGGCGGCAAAATTGGACGGGGCAAGCGAAATGCAAATCATGTTCAAGATTGTCCTGCCGATGTCAAAATCGATCACTACCGTCATCTTCTTGTTCTTGTTCATGGAAAGATGGACAGAGCTACTATGGGATATGCTTGTTGCGAAGAGTGATAATATGCTTACGCTAAACGTTCTTTTATCACAAATGTTCGGCCCATATGGCGGCTACCCGGGACCGATGTATGCTGCATCCGTGTTATTGACATTGCCAATCATCGTCATCTTCTTGCTTTTCGCGAAGAAGTTCCAAGAGGGAATGCAATTCACACTTAAGTAACCAGAGATTGGAGTTCTGGCAAATGGTTAAATGGTGGAAGCAATCAGCTTTCTATGAAATATATATGCCTAGTTTTAAGGACGGAAACGGAGATGGGCTGGGGGATTTTGCAGGTATCACCTCCAAGTTGGATTATCTCAAGGAACTGGGAGTAGATGGGCTGTGGCTCACTCCCTTTTATCCATCTCCGAAGGTTGATAACGGCTATGACATTTCTGATTATTATTCGATTGATCCCGCTTACGGAACGATGGAGGACTTTGAAGCTTTTATCGCTGAGGCGCACAAGCGCAATATCAAGGTCATTGTCGATATCGTATTGAACCACACTTCTTCTGAGCATGAATGGTTCAAGGAATCAAGGTCATCTAAGGATCACCCAAAGCGTGATTGGTATATATGGAGAGACGAGCCGAATAACTGGGAATCCTTTTTCAGCGGTTCAGCATGGGAATTTGATGAGGCAACCGGCCAATATTATTACCACGCTTTTGCGAAGGAACAGGTTGATTTGAACTGGGCCAACCTGGAAGTCAAAAATGCCATGTATGATGTCATGAGGTTTTGGCTGGAAAAAGGCGTGGATGGTTTCAGGCTCGATGTCATCAACTTCCTGACAATCAACGATTCCTTTATCGATAATCCTTATGATCATGAAAAAAATGAACAGATCCATTTGTATGACAAGGACCAGGAAGGGATTTTAACGGTTATCGAGGAAATCGCCGATGTGGTTCATCAATCTCCGGATAAATTCCTTGTCGGTGAGGTTGGTTCTGAGGATATCGAGATTTTGAAACGGTATTCTGGACTGAACAAGCTGGATGTGTCTTTTAACTTCAACATTGGTAGTATTGCTGAGTTTGATGCTGAAAAGATTTACGAGCAATTAGTTGAAACTGAGAAAGCGTATGGTTCCGATCAGATTGCTACTCTGTTCTTCTCGAGCCACGATATGTCACGCCATATTTCACGGTTTGGCGGTGACGAGGAGCGCGCGAAGCTGGTAGCTGCGCTGATGCTTACCGCGAAGGGCGTGCCGTTCATTTACCAGGGTGATGAAATTGGCATGAAGGATTGGGTTACAGATGACATTACGAAGATGATGGATATCCAGGGGCGCCTCGCCTATGAAGAAGCACTGAAGGCTGGCAAATCTGTTGAGGAAGCTCTGGTTGTGGCGAACGAACGGTGCCGCGATAAATCACGTACTCCAATGCAATGGAGCTCGGATTCTCATGCTGGTTTTTCCGAAGTTGTACCTTGGATTACTGTTCCTGAGGATGCCATCAACACAAATGTTGAAAACCAGGAAGGCAATCCTGATTCAATGCTTTCCTTCTATAAAAAAATGTTGAAACTGCGTAAAGAACATACTTCCTTTCATACAGGAGAATATGAATTCTTGCGTTACCAGGATGGAATGATTTACTTCATAAGGAGCAACGAGATTGAACGGACACTGGTTGCTCTGAACTTTTCTGAAGAAGAGAAATCCCTTGAATTAGAATTTAAAAACATGAACCTGCTGCTTTCGAACAAGCGGAATTCGCTAGAAAGCAGTGATGTTCTCACAATATCGGGAAATGAAGTCATTATTTTAAAGGAGGATGCAGGAAATGACGGTCTTAACGAAAGGTAATGTAAAAACTTGCGAACAGCTTTTGGAGAAGTTCGCTTCAAAGGCACAGCCGGCTAATCCGGAAAAAATCGTATTCTCTGGTGTTGGTGATAAGGATGTCTATAATATTACAGCACCTTTTGAAGATGAGGGTGAGCAGGTAATTGCCGGACGCGTGGAATCACGTGACAGTGAGCATTCCAGCGTTTATTTCTTCGTCGAGAAAGAAGGAGAATGGGTTCCTCGCGAAAACGCGCCTGTGTTTGAATTGCAGGATCCTTTTTACACAAGGATTGCTGGCGAGTTAGTCCTTGGAGGAGTCCAGATATTCCCGCATCCTACAATCGAAAACGCTTTGGGATGGCGTACGGTTTTTTATAAAGGAAAGAATATTGCTAGCTTAGAGGAATTCGCTAAGGGCCCAGATGGCATGAAGGATCTTCGCCTTGTTGAGCTGGCTGATGGCAGCATCGGTGTGTTAACAAGGCCACAGGGTGAAAAGGGCGGAAGAGGAAAGATTGGCTGGGCTCGTATTTCTTCATTGGAGGAATTGACGCTGGATGTCATCAATGAGGCTCCTTTATTTGATGGTCAGTTTATTGATGAAGAATGGGGCGGGGCGAACGAGCCGCATCTGCTGGCAAATGGCTTGGTTGGTGTACTTGGCCACGTTGCTTCATTTGATGCAGCTGGAGATCGCCATTATTATCCGATGGTTTTCGCGCTCGAGCCGGAAACAGGCATGATTTCTGATATGGAGTTAATTGCAACAAGGAGCAATTTCCTTCCTGGTGCCTCAAAGCGACCTGACCTGGCTGACGTTGTGTTCAGTGGCGGAATTGTACGGAAAGCGGACGGCACAGCTGATATGTATGCAGGAATCAGTGATGCCGAAGCTCAAAAAATCACGATTGCAGATCCATTTTTACCATACGAGCAAAAAAACTGACTGAATTGAGGGGATTACAACATGAATGTATATAGATATGAAGAGAATCCGTTAGTAACACCAATGGATGTAAAACCGCATCGCGAGGACTTTGAAGTGATTGGCGCATTCAATGCGGGGATTACGACTTTTAACGATGAAATCATCATGCTGCTGCGTGTCGCAGAGCGTCCGATCAGTGATAATCCTGAGATTGTGAAATCACCTGTTTATAATCCAGAAACGAATGAGCTCGAAATTCTTGAATTCAATTTGAATGATCCTGCGTACAATTTTTCAGATCCAAGGACGATTCAAAAAGCAGGAGAGACGAGTCGTTTCGCTTATCTGACTTCATTATCGTATTTAAGGATTGCCCGCAGTAAGGATGGCCATAACTTTACAATTGATGAAAAGCCATTTGTTTATCCTTCAAATGAGCTTGAGACATTCGGGATTGAAGACCCAAGAATAACGAAGATTGATGATACTTATTATATTTACTTCAGTGCCGTATCACCTGTAGGTGTCGGCGAATCCATGGTTTCTACAAAGGACTTTGTCACAACTGAGCACCATGGCATGATTTTCGCGCCAGAAAACAAAGATGTGTTAATTTTCCCTGAGAAAATTAACGGCAAGTACTATGCTCTTCATCGTCCTGTGCCAAGAAGTGTGGGTGAACCTGAGATGTGGATTGCTGAATCTACTAATCTATTGCACTGGGGAAATCACAAATACTTACTTGGCCTGCGCGAGGGTATGTGGGACAGTGCCCGCATGGGTGGCGGAGCTGTTCCGTTCAAGACGGAAAAAGGCTGGCTGGAGCTTTACCATGGCGCAACTACGGACCACCGCTATTGCATGGGCGCAGTATTGCTTGACCTGGAGGACCCAACCAAAGTCATCGCTCGCTCTGATAAGCCTATCCTTGAGCCTGAAGCAGACTATGAAGTCGAAGGATTCTTCGGAAACGTAGTCTTTTCATGCGGCGCAGTCGTTGAAGGAGACGTTGTGAAAATGTACTACGGAGTTGCAGATACTTCAATGGCGTGTGCAGAGTTAAGCCTTCAGGAAATCTTAGACTCATTGACTTATATAAAATAATCTCAATAATTGTGCCAAAATCGAGTGATGATTTTGGCCTTTTATCTTAATTAAAGTTTTATAGATAGGAGATAATAGATGCTTTCTATTTTTAGATCTTTTTCCACGGAATTGAAGTTTTATCTGCTTATGAATGCACTTTTTACGTTTGGTACATCCTTGTCTGGTGTTTTTCAAAGCGTGTTTCTCTGGAAGCTCGATAAAACTTATTCATTGTTAGCGTATTACAGCCTGTATTGGTCCGTTGCGATTATTTTCAGTTTCGGGCTTTGTGCATGGCTAGCCAGAAAAACCAGTCCTATGATCACCATGCGTCTTGGGTTTGTGTTTTATCTGATTACTTATTTAATCATGCTTTTTTTTCATGACACATTGGATGAGCACATCATGCTGCTGGGAATCTCCAATGGACTAGCCATGAGCTTGTATTATGTCGGTATGCATATGGCAGTGCTAGATTTGACGACAAATGATAAGCGCGATCAGTTTTTATATATACAGGGGATATTATTTACAATTGGCGGAGTAATTGCTCCGCTTCTTTCGGGCGTTATGATCTCGCAATTTGCTGGCATGCTTGGCTATTACATTGTTTTTATGGCAACCTGTGTATTTTTGTTTATTGCTTTTATCGTTTCTCTTCGAGTAAAAGGGCACCCAGTTACGACCAAAAGTCATTTTTGGGAAGTCATCAAGAACCCGTCGCCTGAGTGGAAAAAGATGTACTCGATCATGTTTGCAGATGGAATCGTATCAGGTGCATTTACTACTTTTTTAATCACGATGATGACCTTCAAGGTGGCTGGCGGGGAACTGAACCTCGGATTGTATAATACAGGGGCGCAAATCATGTCGATTGTTGCCTTCTATATGCTTGCGAAGTTTTCAAAAGCCAAGGACCGGATTACAGTTTTTGCGATTGGTTCAGTAACAATGTTATTGAGCTCTGTACTGATCTCAGCGTATCCTATCTTTATTTCATTGGTTATCTTTGGACTCCTGTCACCAATAGCAATGAATATGATTGGCACATCGATGAATGCCATGATTTACGAGTCGATTGAAAGAGATCCAGATTATAAGGAAAAAAGACTCGATTACATCATTATCCGTGAGATTCCGCTTGGGGTTGGAAGGATTATCGGTGTAGTACTATTTTTAACGATGAGAAAGTATTTTGACCTGGAGGAACTATTACCTATCTCATTTAGTATTTTTCCGATTGTATATGTTATCATGATTCCTACTCTGTTTTTCATTTGGAAAAAGCCAAAGGGAAAACCAGGATTGGGAACAAATTAATGCTAATGTAGTTTTAAATCTTATAGCCCTGGAGGAATGGTTATGCTAGGAGCAATTGAAGCAGGCGGGACGAAGTTCGTCTGTGCAGTAGGGGATGAAACAGGGGGGATCGTGGAACGAATCCAGATTCCAACCACAGTACCTTCTGAGACAATCCCACAGGTTGTAGCTTTTTTTCGAAAATTTCAAATCGAGGCAATTGGAATTGGATCATTTGGGCCCATCGATGTGAACCTGGATAGCACAACTTATGGCAATATCACATCGACACCGAAGTTGGGATGGAAGGATTATCCCTTTGTTCAGGAATTAAGGAAAGCATTAGAAGTTCCGGTGGGGTTTAATACCGATGTTAATGCGGCTGCCTTGGGAGAGGCCAATTTTGGTGCCGCAAAAGGACTGGATAGCTGCTTATACATCACGGTAGGGACAGGCATTGGTGCAGGAGCAGTTGTTCAGGGGAAACTGCTTCAAGGGCTTTCACATCCGGAAATGGGGCATATCCTGGTAAGGAGGCACCCGGAGGATCATTACACTGGAAAATGTCCTTACCATGGTGATTGTCTGGAAGGACTTGCCGCTGGGCCAGCGATAGAAGACCGCTGGGGAGCGAAGGGTGTGGAACTGGTTGGGCGTGCTGAAGTCTGGGACATGGAAGGCTATTATATCGCCCAGGCACTGATGCACTATATCCTGATTCTTTCCCCGAAGAAGATTATTCTTGGCGGGGGAGTCATGAATCAGGAGCAGGTATTCTCCTCCGTCTATAAATATTTGCCGGAGCTGTTGAATGGTTATGTAACATTGCCAAATCTTCCAGATTATATTGTAAGTCCGGGCTTGGGTGATAATGCTGGGGTTGTAGGTTCTCTTTTGCTTGCGAAGAATGCGCTGCAAAAAAACGGATAAATAACTCAGATGGTTTCCAATCGTGGTTGCCCATCTTTGAATTCTTTTTTAATATGGTAGTTATGTGAATCGTTACTTAGGAGGTTAATACATGTCGACACAGCCACTATTTTTTGAACCGGTATTTAAAGAAAGAATCTGGGGAGGAGAGCAGCTAAAATCATTCGGTTATGAGCTTCTTTCCAGCCAGACAGGTGAATGCTGGGCATTCGCGGCCCACAGCAATGGCCAGAGTGTTGTGAAGAACGGAGAGTTTAAGGGGTCATCACTGGGTGAGTTATGGGAAAAGCAGAGAGAGCTTTTCGGCAATATCGAGGGTGACCGCTTCCCGCTGTTGACGAAAATTCTTGATGCTGCTCAGGACTTGTCTGTCCAGGTTCATCCGGATGATGAATATGGCCTTAAGCATGAAGGCGACCTTGGCAAGACAGAATGTTGGTATATCATCGATTGTGAAGATGGTGCCGAAATTATATACGGCCATACTGCGAAAACAAGAGAAGAGTTTGCAGCGATGATTCATGAGGGAAAGTGGGACGAACTTCTTACAAAAGTACCAGTGAAGCCAGGCGACTTCTTCTTTGTTCCTAGCGGTACAGTTCATGCTATTGGAGCAGGGATTGTCATTCTTGAAACTCAACAGAACTCGGATACAACTTACAGGGTTTACGACTATGACCGCAGGGACAATCAAGGCAATCTGCGAGAGCTTCATGTCGAGCAGTCCATTGCCGTAACGACTATTCCGTCTATTGAGCCGGTAAGCAAGCCTGTTGTTAATACCTCAGGCAATATGAAAATCACTACTTTCGTAGAAAGCGACTACTTCACTGTCCATAGATGGGAATTAGAAGGCTCGGCTAAACTGGACCAAAACCTTTCCTTCCAGCTGGTAAGCGTGATTGAAGGGGCTGGGTCACTCATTAAGGGTGAAGAAAAGTATGAGTTCAAAAAAGGTGACCATTTCCTACTTCCATTCGAATTTGGTGAATATGAATTGGATGGAAATGCTGAAATGATTGTTTCGCATTTGTAAGCCTCTATAAAAAACAGCGGACTTTTATCCAAATGTGGCTAAAAGTCCGCTGTTTTTTTAAATTCCAACTATTTGCTTAACTTTTCCTCTATCTTGCAGGTGAGAAAGGACCATGATAGGTAGAAATCTAACCTATTTGTAACGGATATAAATTTTTTATAGATGGTTTATAAATGTATGTGTAAGGCCTTTTTCTAGACAAAGAAAAAAGGACAAAGTACTCTCTGAGTTATCACCACAATAACCTTTTGAGAGGAGTACTTTATCCATGTCCAATTTTAAC